>NZ_JBXAQT010000001.1:0-189949 GCF_058807515.1 Ferrovibrio sp. GW821-FHT12B10
GTCTTGCCATGGTCAACGTGACCAATGGTCCCAATGTTGCAGTGCGGCTTGGTACGCTCAAACTTTGCCTTGGCCATCGCTCTATTCCTGTTATCCGACCAGTGTTTTCAGCAGCCCCTTGCGGGCCCGCCGGTTGAGTTAGACGGTCCGGAACCCAAATCCGCGCCGCGCCATTGCAGCGCCGTTCGCATCATCGCGTACCGTGGACGAGGTGCCTGAAGGCACGTCCGCCCTGTTAAGCTGGAGCGGGTGAAGGGAATCGAACCCTCGCAACCAGCTTGGAAGGCTGGGGCTCTACCACTGAGCTACACCCGCCGCTTTGCGTTTTACTCCAATAACTTCCACCAACCTATTGATGCCAATGCATCTTTCGGATGGCGTGGAGATGGTGGAGGGGGCTGGATTCGAACCAGCGTAGGCGTACGCCAACGGATTTACAGTCCGTCCCCTTTAGCCACTCGGGCACCCCTCCAACCGGGCCCCTCGATTAACGAAGGGATATCTGCCCGTCAATGGAAAAACGCGACAAAAGCCCCGTCATCGCCCCCTTCCCTCGAACTGAAATGAGGTTCGGCGGCAATGTTGTTGCTTCTGACGGCGCGCACTATAAGGGGCGCCATGACCAGACGCAAGCCAGATGCCCGCAACCCGCAACGCCCCGCTTCCAAAGGCGGTTCGGGTCCCAAAAACCGTAGCCCGGAGGGTCGCGAGCGCTCGGATAAGCGTCCCGGCAAGCCCAGCGGCAAGCCCGGAACCAAGCCGCCCGCGAAGGGTGCCGGCGCGAATCGCACGGGCGCGCCGCGCCCCTGGGAGATCAACAGCGGCCGGCGCGACGATGCCCGCAGTGGTGGCGAAGGCCGTCCCGAGCGGGATGCCCGTCCGGATCGTGGCCCCCGCCCCCAGGGCAACCGGCCCCAGGACAGCCGTCCGATGGGTGGCGGCCGTCCCGGCCCGCGCGCCGAACGCCATGTCACCGATACCGGCGAGCGCCGCCCTGATCGCGGGGCCGACCAGCGCGGCACTGGCCCGCGGCCCGACCAGCGCAGCTTCGATCGCCGCAGCTCGCATCATCGCGGCGACCTGCCGGTCTGGCTCTACGGCACCCATGCCGTCCTCGCCGCCCTGAACAACGACGACCGTTATGTCCGCCGACTGGTGCTGACGCGCGAGACCCGCGACGCGCTGGGCAGCGACATGCCGATCCCGGCCGTGCAACCCGAGATTCTCGACAAGCTGAAGATCGACAGCCTGCTGCCGCCCGGCGCGGTGCATCAGGGTATCGCGGCCCTGGTCGATCCGCTGGATGACGGTGGCGTCGAAGGCCTGAAGGAACCGCTGGAACTGGAGAGTGGCCGCGAGGTCGTGCTGCTGCTCGACCATGTCACCGACCCGCGCAATGTCGGCGCCATCCTGCGGTCTGCCGCTGCCTTCGGCGCACGCGCCGTGATCGTCACCGACCGTCATGCGCCCGAAGCCACCGGCGCGCTGGCCAAGGCTGCTTCGGGCGGCCTGGAGATGGTGCCGCTGATCCGCGTCACCAACATGTCGCGCGCTCTCGACCTGCTGGCCGAATACGGCTTCTGGCGCGTCGGCCTGGAAATGGAAACCGACAAGACGCTGGCCGATGCCGTGAGCGACATCCGCCGCGTGGCGCTGGTGCTGGGCTCGGAAGATGAAGGCCTGCGCCGCCTGACGCGCGAGAAGTGCGATTTCCTGGCCAAGCTGCCGATGACCGGCGCGGTGGAAAGCCTGAACGTGTCGGCTGCCGCCGCGATCGCGCTCTACGAATGCGCACGCGGCTGACCGCCGCCCATCATCGCATCCCATAAAAAAGGCCGGAGATCTCTCCGGCCTTTTTTCATTGCCCTTGCAACCGTGATTACGACGGCGAGCCGTCGCCCATCTGGGACTGCAGGTAATTGTGCAGACCGACCTTGTCGATCAGGTCGAGCTGGGTTTCCAGATGATCGATATGCTCCTCGGTATCGTCGAGGATTTCGGTGAGGATCGTGCGGCTGACGTAATCCTGCACGCTTTCGCAATGGGCGATGGCAGCGACCAGGTCGACGCGGCCCTTGCGCTCAAGATCGAGATTGGCGCTCAGGCCTTCCGGCACGGTCTCGCCGATCTTCAGCTTGCCCAGGTCCTGCAGGTTCGGCACGCCTTCGAGCAGCAGCACGCGCTCGATGATCTTGTCGGCGTGCTTCATCTCCTCGATCGACTCTTTGTATTCATGCTGGCCCAGCCGCTCGAAGCCCCAGCTCTTCCACATGCGCGCATGCAGGAAATACTGATTGATCGCGGTCAACTCGTTCTTCAGAACGCCGTTGAGATGCTGGATGACCTTCTTGTCGCCCTTCATGGGAGCTCCTTGCGCCAGAGTCGCGACTCAATACTGTCGCTGGTTGGCACGAGGCTTACGCCCGCCCTCTCGAAGGCTCAAGAAAAATGCGTGAAATTACGAGTTAGTCGCAAAGATTCCGCGACTTGGCTCAATTCCGGTGCGACTTGTTCGCGATAACCGCGCGACTGCGCATCATGCGCAGGACCGTCAGGCTCGACAGCACCACGCCCAGACTCGCGAGCGCGAACAGCAGCAGTTCGGTTTCGCTGGCCTGGCTCAATCGGCGCCCTCCATGCTGGCGACGGCGACCTGCGGCATCATGCAGGCAGCGCCATGCTGATGTCCGCTCTTGTGTTCGTTGATCATGCCGCGCACCTCCGGCACGCATTTGCCGCATTGCGGACGGTCGGCCAGCTGGCGATAGACCGACGCCACCGACTTGCAGCCGCCGGCAATGGCGCTGCGCACATCGCCATCCGTGAAACCGTGGCAGAGGCAAATATACATCGCGGCCTCTTAATGCAGCTGCCGCACCGGCTGCAGCGCGGACTCCGTCCGGGCCGCGCGCGGGCGCGTGCGATAAGGCAGGTCATGACCGCTACCGGCGAGGCATTCGGCCAGTTCTTCCAACGGGCTGAGGAAAGCGGCGACGCCGTTCTGACGCACCAGCCAGGGCGCCATGGCGCGCGCGGCGGCCGGCGCGCCGTTCTGCAGCGCGGCCACGATCGAGATCACGCAGACCTCGTCGGCGGCCAGGCAGGGGCAGCAGGCCTGATGATGCACGATGGTGCGGCGGGCATGGCGGCTGAGCGCGGTGAGCGCCGCATCCAGCGCGATCAGCGCCGGCCGGGATTCGGAGCGGCGGAACTGGCGGTCAAATTCGCGGGCCAGCATCGGCAGATGCTCGGGCCCGGAGACCCAGCGACGGAACGCCCAGACCACCAGGCGTTCGCCTTCGGTCAGCTCCTGCACGCTGGTCGGCCAGGCACCCTGCCCTCGGCTTTCAGTCTGATCCGGACCGGCAAGAACACCGGCATACTCGCCCATTGCCACGCGCAAACCCGCTCTGCAAATCATTCTCAGATACGGTTTTAGCGATCTTGCGAGTGATTATCAAGTGCCTTTTTGGTGATCTTATCCCGGGACTTGGCTTGCCCGGCCGGAATGCCTCGCGTAAACAGGCGCCCGGGCGCCCATATCCACGATCCGGGCCGGATTAGCTCAGCGGTAGAGCAGCGGTTTTGTAAACCGAAGGTCGGGGGTTCAATCCCCTCATCCGGCACCATTTCCTCAGTCCAGCACCTCAATCCAGCTGGGGCGCTCCCATCACAAACCAGGCCCGGGTGATTTTGCCGCTGGCCAGTTCGTAGATCGCAATCACATCCACCCTGCCCGGCCCTTCGGGAAATGTCCGCGTCACGACTTCGCGGTCGACCACCGTATTGCCAGTACTCATGCGCTGGATCAGCTTGCCGAACAGGTTGGGTTCCTCAAAGCGCATGACATGGCGCGCACGGATGGCAGCCGCACCGCTGGCCAGCAGCGTATCGGGATGCGCGAAAACCTGCGCGTCCTCGGCCCAGAAAAGCATGAAGGCGTCGATGTCCTTCGCGTTATAGGCGTCGAGCTGGCCCTGAATGACGGCTTCGTTGGCGGCGGTATCGGTGATCATCGTTGCGGGCTCCTTCATCGAGTCGAACCCTAGCCATCATGACAGGAATTGGTATCGCGGAATTGTAGCGCTGCAATCTGAAGCGCGCGGGAGTCGTGGCTTGAAAAAGCCATAAAGCGCGGCTCTAGTCCCGCCATGCTGCGCCACCTGATTCTTCCTGCCTGTCTTCTGCTCCTGATGCCTATAGCGCAGGCCTCGACGCCGGAATCCTGGCACAGCCTGCTGATCAATGCGGGCCAGCGCTGCACCGCCGCCAGCGGCCTGCTGGAAGCCAAGGCCAGTGCCCAGCCCGCCGATTTCAACGACGAGATCCTGATCCTGGTCACCGGCATGTGGCCGCAGCCGCACATGAAGCAGACATCGGCGCAGATGCTGTGCCGCTACAGCAAGACAACCGGGATGGTGCAGATCATCGAAGTGCCAACCGACTGGCCGCGGCAGTTGATGCTGGCGGAGTGATCACGCGTCCAGCAGCAGGTCCTTGGCGCGGTTGATCTGCGCCGCCAGATAGGTCGATCCGCCCTGGTCGGGATGGAATTTCTTCATCAGTCGGCGATGCGCCGCGCGGATATCGGCATCGGATGCACCCGGCTTCAGTCCCAGCACATCCCAGGCCTGGTCGCGCGTCATGCTGCCGCCACTCGCGGCCCCAGACATGGAATCCGCCGCCTCGCCCGCATCGCCGCTGGCGGCGCGCTCACGCCAATCCTCCCCCACGGTGCGGTCGAGATAGGATTCCAGCAGCGCGGCGCCCTGGTTGTCGGCGGCGCGGCAATCGCGCAGCAGCAGGATCAGATCCTCAAAGCCGAGCGAGGATAAACGTCTCGTCGCATACCGCCCCTGCAGCACCTCGCCATCCATGCGGCCGGTGCCGTGATCCAGATGCATGCGCAGCCAATGCGTCTCCACGCTGGACTGCTGCCCGCTGCCGCCAGTCATGCCTGCGTCAGCCGGCGCCTCGTTGCCGGTGCGGGCGCGCTGCCAGCCCGAACCGAGGCCGCGACCATGGAACAGTCCGCTAAAGGGGATCAGGCCGCGCGGCAGATACCCCAGCGAGGCAGCCGCACCGGCCGCCATCAGCATGGCCGCGTCAATACGGCCGCGCAGCAGGAAGAACAGCGCCAGCCCGCCGCAGACCACGGCGCCGATGATCTTGAGGGCGCGCGCCAGAAATTTCGGATCGGCATTGACGAAGCCGCGGGCGCCGAGCATCAGCAGCACGACAAACACCACGCCGATGGCGAACCAGGCGGCCATCAGCGCATCTGTCCGATCAAGGCGCGCACATCCTGTCCGGATGTGCGACCATAATTTTCCAGCGCCCGGAAGCCGCCGGCGGCATAGGCCGCCACGGCCGACAGCAGCGCGCGCAGCGTCGCGGCGCTGGAGGCATCGAAGGCGCAATAGGCGCCGCGGGTCAGCCGCGCCATGTCCTGGAAGCAGGCCTTGGCCAGCGGCTCCTCGCCTTCCTGGAAAGCGAAGATCGGCACGCCCAGCAGGGCGAGTTCGCCAGCGCGCTGCGCCACATCGTCATGGGCTTCTTCCAGACAGTCACCGACATAGACCAGCGCATTGACCTTGCGCTCGCGCGCCTCGCCCATGGTGTGCTTCAGCACGCGCTCGATCTGGGTATGGCCGCCGACGCATTCGACCTGGCGCATCAGGCGCAGCATGGCATTGGCTTCCGCCACCCAGGGCGAAGCCTTGCATTCGCCATGGCCGCGAAAGAACACAAGCTGGATTTCGAGGCCGCCCAGAGCGGCGGCGGTACGGAACATGTCGGCCTGGATGCTCTGCGCCTCCTGCCAAGTGGCGCGCCGGCTGGCGGTGGCATCCATGGCAAAGACCAGACGCCCGGGCTGGCCGCCCTGCGGGGCGGGCTTGGGGCTCAGGGCCACCTGCCGCAGGAAGGCATCCACCTGCTGGCTCGAGGCTTTGACCGGGGTCCGGTTATCCGTGCTCATGCCCACAGGATATAGGGATGGCCGCCCTAAAGCAAAATGGCCTGAAAACGCAAAACGCCGCCGGTTGACCCGGCGGCGCTGCGGAAAACAGTCCGTAAGGACGGCTCACTCTTCGGTGAAGGCTTCCTCGCGCTTCTTCCGGATGGTCGGCAGCAGCACCACGACCAGGCCAAGCACCGCCATACCCAGCATGGTGGCGCTGATCGGCCGTTCGATGAAGACCATGGCGTCGCCACGGGACAGCACCATGGCGCGACGCAGATACTCTTCCATCATCGGACCGAGGATGAAGCCGAGCAGCAGCGGCGCCGGTTCGCAGTCCAGCTTGGACAGCACGTAGCCGATCACGCCGAACAGGGCCATCAGGTAGACGTCGAAATCGGAGTTGTTCAGCGAGAACACGCCGATGGCGCAGAAGACCAGGATGGCCGGATACAGCAGATGATACGGCGCCGTGAGCATACGCACCCACAGTCCAATCATCGGCAGGTTCAGCACGACCAGGAACAGGTTGCCGACCCACATCGAGACAATGATGCCCCAGAACAGCACCGGCTGTTCGGTCATCACCTGCGGGCCCGGCTGGATGCCCTGGATGATCATCGCGCCGATCATCAGCGCCATCACCGGGTTGGACGGAATGCCCAGCGTCAGCATCGGAATGAACGAGGTCTGCGCGCCGGCGTTGTTGGCGGATTCAGGCGCGGCCACGCCCTGGATGGCGCCCTTGCCGAAGTTCTTCGAGTTCTTCGATACCTTCTTCTCCAGCGAATAGGCCGCAAACGAGGCCAGCATGGCGCCGCCGCCCGGCAGGATGCCAAGCGCCGAACCCAGCGCGGTGCCGCGCAGGACCGACGGCGTCATGTCCTTGAAGTCCTGCCACTTCGGCCACAGGTTGGTGATCTTGCGGCTGAAGACGTCGCGGGTCTCTTCGTTTTCCAGGTTGCGGATGATTTCGCCCAGGCCGAACATGCCCATGGCGACGATGACGAAGTTGATGCCATCGGCCAGTTCCGGTACGTCGAAGGTGAAGCGCGGCGTGCCCGAGGTCACGTCAGTGCCGACCAGACCAAGCAGCAGGCCGACCAGGATCATGGCAACTGCCTTGAGCAGCGAACCATGCGCCAGCACGACCGAGGCGACCAGTCCCATCACCATCAGCGAGAAGTATTCGGCGGGGCCGAACTTGAGCGCGATCTCGGCCAGCGGCGGCGCGAACAGCGCCAGCAGCATGGTGGCTACGGTGCCGGCGAAGAAGGAGCCAAGCGCCGAGGTCGAGAGCGCAAGACCCGCCCTGCCCTGCCTTGCCATCTGATAGCCGTCCAGCGCCGTCACCACCGAGGATGACTCACCAGGCAGGTTGATCAGGATCGCGGTGGTCGAACCGCCGTACTGCGCGCCGTAGTAGATACCGGCGAGCATGATCAGCGCCGAGACCGGCGGCAGGCCGAAGGTGACCGGCAGCAGCATGGCGATCGTGGCCGTCGGGCCGAGGCCCGGCAACACACCGATCAGGGTGCCGACAAACACGCCGCCGAGGCAGTACAGCAGGTTCATCGGCGTCATCGCGACTTCGAGGCCGATATAGAGATTAGAAAGCAGTTCCATGGCTCGTTACTCCTCAGCCGCCGAGCCACGGCCCGCGAACCGGCATCGGCAGGCCCAGGGCGTAGACAAAGACTACAACGCAGAACACGGCCAGCCCGAGGGCCAGCACAATCGTCGGCTTCCAGTTGAACCGCTGGCTGGCGACCGCGCTGACACAGACCAGCACGGCCGTCGCAACCGGCACGCCGGCGGTGCGCACCAGCAGGCCGAACAGCATGGTGGAGATGGTGACCAGAACCAGCCCCTTGAGCGTAAAGCCCTTCGGCGGCTCTTCAGTGACGGCAATGCCACGCACGCCGATGACGAGGCCGATGCAGATCAGGATGCCTGCCAGCACAATGGGAAAATATCCGGGCCCCATGCGGCGCGCGGTACCGAAGCCGTAATCCCGGGCCAGCCAGATAAAGGCAATGCCAATCAGGATGAACAGCAATCCGGCATAGAAATCTTTTGGACTGCGAATAAAGGACATGTCTCCCCCTGAGCCGTGTCATCGGCTGCCCCAGCCGGTTTTGACCGGGGCAGACTTTGTACAAGGGGCGCCCGGCCTACAAAAGGCCGGACGCCCCATCTTTTACGTCAAAGATATATAACGATTCAGTCAGCGTATTCGCCAGCGGCCTTGATCACCGGCGCCCACTTCTCGATCTCAGCCTTCAGGAACGGACCCAGCGCCGCCGGGGTGGCGCGGTTCTGCGCGACCGGTTCGGTGCCAAGCTCCTGGAAGCGTTGGACGACGTTCGGATCCTTCAGCGCGGCCTGCAGGGCCGGCACCAGCTTGTCGATGGCAGCCTTCGGCGTGCCCTTCGGGGCATAGAGGCCATGCCAAATCGCCACTTCAAAGCCCTTAATCCCGGCTTCGTCCATGGTCGGCAGGTCAGGCAGCGACGGCACACGCGTCTTGGTAGTGACGGCATAGGCCTTGATCTTGCCGCCCTTGATCTGGCCGGTGGTGTTGGTGGTCTGGTCGCACATCAGGTCGATCTGGCCGCCCAGCAGGTCATTCATCGCCGGGCCGGTGCCCTTATAGGCGACAGTGGTCATCTGCGCCTTGAGCGCGCTCATGAACATCAGGCCGCACAGATGCGAGGCTGCGCCGACACCGGCATTGCCATAGGACACCTTGTCCTTGTTCTGCTGCACGTAAGCGACGAGTTCCTTGAAGTCCTTCGGCGGCAGATCCTTCTTCGCCACCATGGTCATCGGCACGTCGGTGATCAGGCCGATCGGCTCGAAGTCATTGATGGTGTCATAGGGCAGCTTGCGATACAGCGTGGCGCTGGTGGCATGGCCGATATGATGCAGCAACAGTGTGTAGCCATCGGGAGCGGCGCGCGCCACGCGACCGGCGCCCAGCGTGCCGCCGGCGCCGCCGACGTTCTCGATGATGACCTGCTGCTTCAGCGTCGTACCCATCGACTGGGCAACCAGACGGGCGACCGTATCGGTCGGACCACCGGCAGCAAAAGGCACGACGACAGTGATCGGCTTGTTGGGATAGTCCTGCGCCTGAGCGGCGGTGCCCAGAAGCAGCAGGCTGCCAGCGAGCAGCGAAAGTGTTTTTTTCATAGTATCTCCCTGTCGTTAAACCCCCGGCGCCCCTACGGCTCCGACCCTAATTTCCGTTGTATAAAGCACAGATTGCCGGCCGCCTCCAAGTAAAACCCAAGAAGGATTTTTCCTTGTGCGGTGCAGCAATGACGCCGTTTAAGGCAGATCACTCGTCAGTAATCAGATTGAGTCCGACCAGCAGCGCCCGCACCTCCTGACGTGCCGCAGTCTGCGCCATGCTCAATCCTGCGGCACCCCCCGACAGGCTGGTGCGATCAAGGTCCATCAGAGTCAGTCCAGTGAGGAAAAGTTCGCGGAAAATCACGCGTTCAGAGAGGCCGGACAGGAAACGAAACCCGATGCGCTTTTCTAACGCCTCAAGAACATGGCCGACATTGCGCTTGTTGCGGGCATCCAGATGCGACAGCCGGTTGCGGATCACCACCCAGTCGACGCTCTGGCGGTCGCGGGCCAACCTTTGCTTGCGCTGTTCCCACACCATCACCGCGTAGCGGCTCGGCTTTATCACCTTCAACGTGTCTGGCTCGATGGTGGCCAGCAGATCGACATCAATAAAGCTGTCATTCACCGGCGTGATCAACAAATCGGCATGAGAATGGCCGATGCGCGCCAGATTGGTATCGCTGCCCGGGCAATCGACCAGGATGAAATCATAGCGCGGGGCCAGCTCGGCGATGGCCGATGTGAAGCGCGCCGCTTCCTCGGCTTCCGCCTCAGGTCGGTTCGGGAGTTCGCTTTCCGTGATTACCAGATGCTCGGGCATGGCGAGCCGCAGGCCGTGCTTGGTGATGAAGGCCTGCCGGTTCTCCAGATAGCGCGTCAGCGTGCGCTGCTTGCCGTCCAGGTCGATAGCGGCGACGCGGCCACCCTCGGTGAGCAGCGCGATCAGGATATGCATCGAGGTAGTCGACTTGCCCGAGCCGCCCTTCTCGTTGCCGACGACAATGATGCGTGGCCGCTGCTGAGCGGTCATGGGCGAACTCCAAATACAGGTACAATAAAATTATAGCAGGCCGAGAGAGCGCAGCTCGGACAGAAGCTCCGGCGGCAGCTCGGCCGCACCCTTGCCAGCCTTGGCCACGTCGCCCGGGGCATCTTCATCTTCCAGATAGCGCCAGCCCTGATGCGGCCGGCGCGGCTGCGGCAGCACCGGAATCAGTTCGGTCTTCATCACGATGCCGCAATGCGGCCCCTTGTTCTCCAGCACCGCCTCTTCCAGGCGCACGATGGGGCAGCGCACAGCGATGTAGCCTTTGACGATCCAGTAGAGTGAACCGCCGGCCAGCACTTCCTCGGCGCGCTTGGGCATGTGTCGCGTGTAATGCGTGAAGGTTTTGCCGGCCTTGCGGCGCACCTTCATGCGCTCCTGGAAATGTTCGATGCTGTCGATGCCGACGGCGATCTTCAGAAGATGGACCGGCACAATGGAATTCTTGGGGGAAGGCTTCTTCACAGGCATTTGGACTTCAACGCCCGCGCCACGCTGGAGGCCGGCGGCCGGCCGAGCCGGTCGGAGATCCACCAGGCGGTCTGCACCAGCTTCTTCAGATCGACGCCGGTCTCGATGCCCATGCCGTCCAGCATATAGACCACATCCTCGGTGGCGACATTGCCCGTCGCGCCCGGCGCATAGGGGCAGCCGCCGAGGCCGGCGACGGAGGCATCATGTCGCGTGATGCCGCATTCCAGCGCCGCCAGCGTATTGGCCAGCGCCTGACCGTAGGTGTCGTGGAAATGCACGCCGAGATTGGCCAGCGGCATCACCTTCGCGCAGGCCTCGATCATCGCCTTGACCTTGCCGGGCGTGCCGACGCCGATGGTGTCGCCCAGCGCCACGTCATCGCAGCCGATATCATGCAACTGCCTGGCCACCTTGGCGGTCTGTTCCGGGGCGATGGCGCCCTCGAAGGGACAGCCGACCACGACCGAGACAAAGCCGCGCACCTTCACGCCGTCGCGCTTGGCGGCATCCACCACCGGGCGGAATCGCTCGATGCTCTCGTCGATGCTGCAGTTGATGTTCTTCTTGGAAAAGCTTTCGCTGGCGGCGGCGAAGACCCCCACCGCTTCGGCACCTGCGGCGAGCGCGCCCTCATAGCCCTTCATGTTGGGCGTCAACACCTGATAGACCACGCCGGGCCGGCGCTTCATCTGCGCCATCACCGCTTCATGGTCACCCATCTGCGGCACCCATTTCGGTGATACGAAGCTGGTCGCCTCGATATGCTTCACGCCGCAATCGACCAAACGGTCGATCAGCTCGACCTTCACATCGGTCGGCACCACGCCCGGCTCGTTCTGCAGCCCATCGCGCGGCCCAGCTTCCCACAATGTGATCTTGGACGGCAGCGCCATGCTCAGGCCTCCGTTTCCAGATTGAGCAGCACGGCACCCTCGGGCACCTGATCGCCGGCGCGGAAATTCACCTTGGCGACAACGCCCTTGGCCGGCGCGCTGATCGTGTGTTCCATCTTCATGGCCTCGAGGATCATCAGCGGCTGGCCCTTCTCGACCTTCGCGCCTTCTTCCACCAGCGCCTGCACGATCTTGCCCGGCATCGGCGCGGTCAGATGGCCGCTGCCACCCTCGTCCAGGTCGCCGGCCGCGCGCGGATCGATCACTGTCAGCCGGTGCGTTTCACCCGGCAGCATCACAACGAGTTCCTCGCCTGCATGCACGATGCCGGCGCGCAGGCGGCGGCCATCGATCACAGCATTGAGATTGCCGTCACCATCGTGGCTCCCCTCCACGGTCGCCTCGCCGGCGGGGCCATGCACGCGCAGCACATCGCCGTCCAGATATTCAATCCGGCAGGTGACATCTGCGTCGCGCTCGCGGATCACCAGTTCGTCCCAGCCCTGGTCATTCATGCGCCAGCCGTTGACCTGTGCCCAGGGCGACCAGCGGTCGCTACTGTGGGCCAGTTGGCGCGCCATCGCCGCGCGGCGTTCCAGCGTGACGGCCAGCGCCGCCACTGCCAGCACAGCGGTCGAGGCCGGCTGCAACGCGGGCAGCAGGTCGGCACGGAAGCGTTCGATGAAGCCGGTATCGAGATCGCCACCGACAAAGGCCTCATGGCCGGCCAGCGCCATTAGGAAGGCCGTGTTCGTTGTCACGCCGGCAATCTGGTATTCGCTCAAGGCCTGCTTCAGACGACGCAGCGCCGAGCGGCGATCGGTATCCCAGACGATCAGCTTGGCGATCATCGGATCATAGTAAGGCGTGACGGAGTCCCCTTCCCGCACGCCGGTATCGATCCGCACATGGCCATCCACCGCCGGGGCGCGCAAGCGATGCAGCGTGCCGACGGAGGGCAGGAAATTCTTCTGCGGATCCTCGGCATAGATGCGGGCTTCCACCGCATGGCCGCCGATCTTGAGCTGGTCCTGTGCCAGCGGCAGCTTGCCGCCGGCGGCCACATCGAGCTGCCAGGCCACCAGGTCCTGCCCGGTGATCATTTCAGTGACGGGATGCTCGACCTGCAGGCGCGTGTTCATTTCCATGAAATAGAAGCGGTCATGCCGAAGTCCATCCGAGACATCGGCGATGAACTCCACCGTGCCGGCGCCGACATACCCGATTGCCTTCGCCGCCGCGACCGCCGCATCGCCCATGGCCTTGCGCATGGCCGGCGGCATGTCGGGCGCTGGCGCCTCTTCCAGTACCTTTTGATGCCGGCGCTGCACCGAGCAGTCGCGCTCGAACAGATGTACCGCATTGCCATGGCTGTCGGCGAAGACCTGGATTTCGATATGGCGCGGCTTCACGAGATATTTCTCGAGCAACACCTTGTCGTCGCCAAAGGCATTGGCACCCTCGCGCTGCGCGCCGGCCAATGCCGCGGCAAACTCCTTGGCGGAATCCACGCGGCGCATGCCCTTGCCGCCGCCGCCCGCCACCGCCTTGATCAGCACGGGATAGCCGATGCGCTCGGCTTCTTTCGCGAGCAGGTCCGGCGATTGGTCGTCACCGTGATAGCCCGGCACGACGGGGACCTTGGCTTTTTCCATCAGCGCTTTCGCCGCGCCCTTCAGGCCCATCGCCTCGATAGCCGAAGCCGGCGGCCCGATGAAAACGATGCCGGCCTCCTTGCAGGCCTTGGCGAAGCCGGCGTTTTCAGAGAGGAAACCGTAGCCCGGATGGATGGCCTCGGCGCCGGTCAGCTTGGCGGCGGCAATGATGCGCTCAGGCAGCAGGTAGCTTTCGCGCACCGCCGCGCCGCCGATGTGGATGGCCTCGTCGGCCATGGCAACGTGAAGCGCCCTGGCATCGGCATCGGAATAGACGGCGACGGTGGCGACACCCATACGCTTCGCCGTCCGGATGACACGGCAGGCGATCTCACCGCGATTGGCGATCAGGATCTTGCGGAACACTGTCTACTCCACTCTCAGCGCGCCCAGTTCGGCTTGCGCTTGTCAAAGAAGGCCGCGAGGCCCTCCTGCCCTTCCGGGCTGGCGCGCCGATCGGCGATATTCTGGGCCGTGAACTGCATCAGCTCGTCATCCACACGGGCATGGGCCACGCGGAAGATAAGCAGTTTTGAATCGCGGATCGCACCCGGCGCCCCCAGCAGCAGGGCGGCAACATACTCTTCACCGCGCGCCGCCAGCGCCGCCTCATCGACCACCACCTCATGCACCAGGCCGATGCGGCAGGCGTCATCAGCATTGAAGCGTTCGGCGGTGAGGAAATAGCGGCGCGCCTGACGCGGGCCAATGGCAGCCACCACATAGGGTGAAATGGTCGCCGGCGTGAGGCCCAGCCGCACTTCGGTGAGCGCGAATTTCGCATCCGCGGTCGAAACCACCATATCGGCGCAGGAGGCCAGACCGGTGCCGCCGGCCACGCAGTTTCCGTGTACGAGCGCGATGGTCGCTTGCGGCAGATCGTTCAGCTTTTTCAGCATGCGCGCCATGTTCATGGTGCTGGCGCGGTTCTGCTCGGGCGTCGCCTGACCGGACTTGCGCATCCAGTCGAGATCGCCGCCCGCCGAGAAGCTCTTACCATTGCCTTTCAGCACCACCACGCGCGCATCGGTATGACCGGCAATCTGGTCCCAGATCGCCGTCAGGCGTTGCACCACGTCGTCGTTGAAGGCGTTGTGAATCTGCGGCCGGTTCAACGTCACCGTGGCAACGCCACGCTGGTCGATATCGAGGAGGACAAGCTCGTCTGACATACTGTCCCTCACATCCGGAAGACGCCGAACTTCGTCGGCTCGAACGGGGCGTTATGCGCAGCGCTCAGACCCAGCGCCAGCACGGTGCGGGTATCCATCGGATCGATGATGCCATCATCCCACAGGCGGGCCGAGGCATAGTAAGGATGTCCCTGGCGGTCATACTGCGCGCGGATCGGGTCCTTGAAAGCCTCTTCCTCGTCCTTCGACCACTTGCCGCCGCCAGCCTCGATGCCGTCGCGCTTCACGGTCGCCAGCACGCTAGCCGCCTGCTCGCCGCCCATCACGGAAATACGCGCATTGGGCCACATGAACAGCAAACGCGGCGAGTAGGCACGGCCGCACATACCGTAATTGCCGGCGCCATAGGAGCCGCCGATGATCACGGTGAACTTCGGCACCTTCGCGGTCGACACCGCCGTGACCAGCTTGGCGCCGTCCTTGGCGATGCCGCCGGCCTCGTATTTCTTGCCGACCATGAAGCCGGTGATGTTCTGCAGGAACAGCAGTGGGATATTGCGCTGACAGCAGAGTTCGATGAAGTGCGCGCCCTTGAGCGAGCTTTCCGAGAACAGGATGCCATTGTTGGCGATGATCCCGACCGGATAGCCGTGGATGCGGGCAAAGCCGCAGACCAGGGTCGCGCCGTACAGCTTCTTGAACTCGTCGAATTCGGAATCATCAACCAGGCGCGCGATGATCTCGCGCACGTCGAAGGGAATGCGGCTGTCCTTGGGGATCACGCCGTAGAGCTCAGCCATGTCGTAACGCGGCGGACGCGGCTCGCGCACATCGCCCGAGACCTGCTTCACCGTGTTGAGGTTGCCGACAATCTTGCGGGCCAGGCCCAGGGCGTGGGCGTCGTTCATGGCGTAATGGTCGCTGACGCCGGACGTGCGCGCATGCACGTCGGCGCCGCCGAGTTCCTCGGCTGACACCACCTCGCCGATCGCCGCCTTCACCAGCGGCGGGCCAGCCAGGAAGATGGTGCCCTGGTTCTTCACGATGATCGACTCATCCGACATCGCCGGCACATAGGCACCGCCGGCCGTGCAGCTGCCCATCACCACCGCGATCTGCGGGATGCCGGCCGCCGACATGTTGGCCTGATTGTAGAAGATGCGGCCGAAATGCTCCTTGTCGGGGAACACCTCGTCCCAGGTCGGCAGATTGGCGCCGCCGGAATCGACCATGTAGATGCAGGGCATGCGGTTCTGCATGGCGATTTCCTGCGCCCGCAGATGCTTCTTCACCGTCATCGGGAAATAGGTGCCGCCCTTCACCGTCGCGTCGTTGCAGACGATGACGCATTCGCGCCCCGCCACGCGGCCGATGCCGGTAATCACGCCGGCGGCATGAATATCGCCGCCATACATGTCGTAAGCCGCGAATTGACTGAGCTCGAGGAAGGGCGTGCCGGGATCGAGCAAGGTGCGGACGCGGTCACGCGGCAGCAACTTCCCGCGCGACAGATGCTTTTCACGGGCCTTGTCGCCGCCGCCCTGCTTGATCAGGCGGACCTTGGCTTTCAGATCGTCGACCAGCGCCTGCATCTGCGCCGCGTTGTCGCGGAAGGCCGCCGAACGGGTATCGAGTTGGCTGGTAAGAGCGCTCATGGCAGAGGGTCTGCTTCTCGTTCTCGGGGCTGTTGTTTCATCGACCATGCCAGCGCCCCGGCAGGGCTGCAAGAGGCCGGGCCGGGATAATGGATGCAGGCTTTCCCGGCAGGTGCTAATTTGGCCTATCTATCGGCGCCATCGACAAAAACTATGGGAGGAAACATGGCCGGCAAAGGCTTCGATCTCAGCGGCAAAGTGGCACTGGTCACGGGCGGCAATGGCGGCATCGGACTGGGCATGGCGGAGGGTCTGGCGCAGGCCGGCTGCGATCTGGTGATCTGGGGCGGCAACCCGTCCAAGAACGCCGCCGCCGAAACCAAACTGAAGGCACATGGTACCCGGGTGCTGGTCCAGAAGGTCGATGTCGCCGACGAAGCGCAGGTCGAATCCGCCTTCGCCGAAGCACTCAAGACGATGGGCCGCATCGACGGCTGCTTCGCCAATGCCGGCGTCAGTCAGGCACGGGCCAATTTCCATGAACTCACCACGGCGGAATGGCGACGGGTGCTGTCGGTCAACCTCGACGGCGCCTTCTTCACCATGCGCGCCGCCGCCCGCCATATGGTCGAGCGCAGCAAAAAAGGCGATACGGCCGGAGGGCGTCTCGTCGGCATGGCCAGCACGGCCGGCGTGCATGGCGCGGCACGGGCCCAGTCCTATGCGGCCAGCAAGGGCGCAATGCTGTCGGTGATCCGCGCGCTCGCCACCGAGATGGCGCGCTACGGCGTCACCGCCAATTCGATCCTGCCTGGCTGGATCGAGACCGAGATGACCGCCAACGGCATCGCCGATCCGAAATTCAGCGGCAACGTGCTGCCGCGCATTCCGATGCGGCGCTGGGGCCAGGGTCAGGACTTTGCCGGCATCGCCGTCTACCTGATGAGCGACAGCAGCAGCTATCACACCGGCGACAGCTTCGTGATCGACGGCGCCTACACCATCTTCTGACGGGCTGCTGCTTCCGTGGCCGCCTTCATGCCCAGCCATTGCATGCGGACCACGCCGGCGAGGATGAGAATCCCCCCGGCGATCTGCTGCAAGGTGAAGCTGCTGCCGAAGAACAGCGCCGAGACCACCACGGCAAAGACCGGCGCCAGGCTGCTGTAGAGTGTCGCCACCGGCACACCGACATGGCTGACGCCGTAATTCCAGAACAGGATCGCCAGTCCCGCTCCGCCCAGACCGAGCCAGAGCAGCATGCCGATGGCCGGCAGCGGCGGCACGTCGGTCGGCACGCGGCCGGGACTGATCGAGGCCAGCACGATGAACAGGCCGCAAATGAGCGTGCCGCCGACCAGCGTGGTCAGGCAGGTGGCGCGCATGTTGCTGAAGCCGCGCGGCGCCAGCCAGCTCTGCACACGCAGCGAATACCAGCTCCACAGGATCATGGCGAAGACCAGCAGCACTTCGCCCACATAGGGATAATCGCTGCCCATGCTGCCGGCTTTCGGCCGAGCCGCATCCAGCGCCACCAGCGCCGCCCCGATGATGGCCGCGATGGCGGCTGGCCAGAAGCCGCGCGCCAGCGGCACCCGCAGCATGGCGCGCGTCATCGCGGCAGCCACCAGCGGGCTGCAGCTCATGGCGATGGCGGCGCGCACCGGCTCCGACATCATCACCCCGATGGTGTAGCAGATCGAGAACAGGCCCATGGCGATGCCAAGCCGGATCACCTGCGTCCAGGGCACCGGCGCGCGGAACGGCGAGGCGCGGTCGAAGACAAACGCCATGGCGATCAGCAGCGGCGCAGGAATCAGATAGCGGATGGCCGAGATGAAGAACGGGTCGAGATAGCGCGTCGCCAGGGCATGCGTCATCGGGATCATCGCACCCCACATCAGGGCGGTGACGATCAGGCCGGTTCCCGCCAGCAATCCACCCGTCGGCTTGTCGCTCATCGCTTCTTGCCGAGCCAGCGGTCGATATGGTCAATGCGGTCGCTGCCCCAGAACATTTCATCGTCGACGATGAAGGTCGGTGTGCCGAAGGCCTGAAGCTCAATCGCTTCGGCGGTGGCGTCCAGCACATGCTGGCGCGCCACCTGATCTTCCGCCGCCTTGGCGATCTCGGCTTCGGGAACGCCGGCGGTATGGACCACGGCCTTCAGGTGCTCGGGCTTGGCGATATCCTTGCCCTCGCCCCAGTATTGCTTGAAGGCCGCCTTGGCGAAAACCACCGCCTTGGCCGGATTGTTTTCTTTCAGCCGGTAGAACAGCAGGCGCGGCAGCTTCACATCCGTGGGAAACGGATCGGGCGTGGTGACGATCGGCAGACCGAACAGTTTCGCCGAGCGCGTCCAGTCGTGCATCATGTGATCCATCTTCACTTTGGAAAACGGCGTGCGATCCGGGATCGCCTTCCACAGATGCCCCAGAGAGATCGGCCGCCAGTCGACGCTGCGGCCATGCTTCTGCGCCACCGCCTCGATCAGGTTCGCGCCGATATAGGCATAAGGCGAGGTGAAGTCCCAGTAGAAGCGGATCGGATTGGCCACGGCGATATCCTCTCTATTTTTTGATGTTACCAGCCGCCGCGCTGCAGCCAGCGGTCGATCTGGTCGAGACGGTCGGCGCCCCAGAAGGGTTCGCCGTCGACAATGGTGAAGGGCGAGCCGAAGACGCCGCGATGCTGGATCGCGTCTTCGGTTACAGCGCGCAGCTTGTCCTTGATCGGCTGGCTTTCGATGCCGGCCATGAAGGCCTTGCGGTCGATACCGAGCGAGGCCGCGATATCGCCGACCGTCTCAGGGGCGGAGATGTCTATGCCATCGACGAAATAGCTGCTGTAGACCTTTTTGATGAAGGCGACGACCTTGTCGGCATGGTCCTGCTGCAGCCAGTAGACGCCGCGGCCAGCCGCCTGGGTCGGCACCGGGAATTTTGCCGGCATGTTGAACTGGATGCCATGCTCGCGCGCACTGCGCTTGAAGTCATGCGTCGAATATTTGCCCTTCATCGGATACTGAGTCAGCGGCTGCGTGCCCTCGTTCTTGAACACGGCGCCCAGCAGCATGGGGTGCCAGTTCACACTGCGGCCATGCTTGCGCGCAATCTCCTCGATACGCTGCGCGCCGATATAGCCATAGGGCGAACCAAAATCGAAATAGAAGTCCAGTGCGGCTGCCATCTCCGCTCCTCCTCTTTTTTTATTTTTAACTCAATCGAACCCGAAGGCGCGGCGGAAGCCGCGCAGGATCGGATGCTCCTCCGGTTCCAGCTCGATACCGACAGAGGTGATGCGGTCGTTGCGGATCTCGCGCACCACCAGTTCCACCGGCCCCAGCCGCACACGGTCGCCGACGACCGCACGATGGCGTAGACGCCGGCGCAGATGCGCGCCGACCGGCTCTTTGCTGTCCTTCTCGTCCACGGGGATGCCGTAGATAACCGAAAGCTCGCCCATCAGCGTGTCGCCGGTCAGCACGAATTCGCCGAACACTTCCTCGCCGCGTTCGCGCAGGCGACGCGCCTTCACCTGCTTGCGCGCGGTGAACAGGCGGTCGAGTGCAAAGAACTGTTCGGGCGGCGCCAGCACCAGCAGGTAGTCGCCGGGCTCGACATTCTCCAGCTTGGTGCGGTCCATCACCGTGCCGTCGCGGATCACCGAGATAATGCGGCAGCGTCGCGGCAGTGGCAGTTCGGCGAAGCGGTAGCCGAGTACAGGCGCATCGGCCTCGATGCGGTAACTGGCGATATCGCGATCCTGCATCGAACCCAGGTCGATATCGGCGGTGCGTGCCACGGCTTCAGGTTTCGGCGGCAGTTCGAGGCCGAAGAAACGTGCCACCGGGCCGATGGTCCAGCCCTGCAGGGTCAACGAGGCGACGACGCAGACGAAGGCCGCCGTCACATAGAGTTCGGAATGAGGCAGCTTGGCCAGCACCGGGATGGTGGCCAGGAAGATCGGCACCGCACCGCGCAGGCCGACCCAGGAAACGAAGCCGATCTCGCGCATGGTGTAGCGGAAGGGCAGCAGGCACATGATCACCGCCACCGGCCGCGCCACCAGCATCAGCACGCCGGCGACGATGCCGCCGCCGATGGCATAGGGCGTCATCTCCTCGGGCGTCATCAGCAGGCCAAGCAGCAGGAACATGACGATCTGGCCGAGCCAGCTCAGCCCGTCGTAGAAGCGCAGGATCACCTGGGCGCCGCGATGGCGCCGGTTGCCCAGGACCAGGCCCGCGACATAGACGGCGACGTAGCCCGAGGCCTGCACGTAATGCGCACCCGAGAAGATCAGCAGCGCGCCGGCCATGGCGACGATGGGATAGAGCCCACCGGCCACCGCCACGCGGTTGAACAGACCGACCAGCATGAAGCCGCCCAGGATGCCGATGATCAGGCCACCCGCCATCTGCGCGGTGAACAGCCCGGCCAGCAGCACCGGATCGGGCGCCTTGCCCAGGCGCAGCAGCTCGACGACCACCAGCGTGAGGAAGATCGCCATCGGGTCATTGATGCCGGACTCGACTTCCAGCGTGCCGCTGACGCGCTTCTGCAGCGCCAGCCCCTTCATGTTGAGCAGGAAGAACACGGCCGCCGCATCGGTCGAGCCGACAATGGCACCGATCAGGAAGGCTTCAAGCGGCGTCACGCCGAAAGCGTAATGAGCCGCCAGCGCCACCACGCCGGCCGTCACCACCACGCCGATGGTGGCCAGCACGAAGGCCGGCGCCACCACCAGGCGCACGGTGGAGAGATGCGTGCGCAGGCCGCCATCGAACAGGATGATGCCGAGCGCCGCCGACCCGACGGCATAAGTGAGCTGGTAATCGCGGAAGACGATGCCGCCCGGGCCGCTTTCGCCGGCAAACAGGCCGAGACCGAGGAAGACCAGCAGGAAGGGCACGCCGAACCGGCTGGAGGCCGAGCCGGCAAAGATGCTGACCAGGACCAACAGAGATGCGATGAAAAGGATCTCGTTGGCCTGGTTCAATACTGCTCCTTAAAGACCCCTTTTCGGGGCGTTCTGGTCTAGCTTCCGGTCAGAGCGCGGCTGATCACCAGCCGCTGCACATCGCTGGTGCCTTCGTAGATCTGGCAGACGCGCACGTCCCGGTAGATGCGCTCCACCGGGAAGTCGGCGAGATAGCCGTAGCCGCCGTGAATCTGGATGGCATCCGAGCATACGCGTTCGGCCATTTCAGACGCAAACAATTTGGCCATGCTGGCCTCTTTCAGGCAGGGCGCGCCGGCATCCTTCAGCCGCGCGGCATTCAGGATCAGCTGCCGCGCCGCCTCGATGCGGGTCGCCATGTCGGCCAGCCGGAAGGCCACCGCCTGGTGGTTGATGATCGCCGTGCCGAATGCCTGGCGCTGGCCGGCATAGTCCCGGGCCGCCTCGAAGGCCGCCCGCGCCATCCCGGTGGCCTGGGCAGCGATGCCGATCCGGCCTGATTCAAGGTTGGCGAGCGCGATCCGGTAGCCCTCGCCTTCAGCGCCCAGCAGGGCATCCGCACCCACTTTCAGGTCCTCAAAGACAATCTGGCAGGTATCCGAGCATTTCTGCCCCAGCTTCTGCTCGACACTGGCCACCCTGTAACCAGGTGTGTCGGTGGGAACGACAAAGCAGGAGATACCACGCTTGCCCTGCCCGGGATCGCTGACCGCGAAGACCAGCGCCACCTTGGCGATCGAGCCCGAGGTGATGAACTGCTTCACCCCGTTGATCACCCACCCGTTGCCGTCGCGCCTGGCCCGGGTCTGCAGGTTCGAGGCATCCGAGCCGGCCTGCGGCTCGGTCAGGCAGAAAGCGCCGATCCATTCGCCGCGCGCCAGCGGCTTCAGGTAACGCTCCTTCTGCTCGGCATTGCCATAGCGTAGCAGCGCTGCACATACAGGTGAATTGTTGACAGACATGATGGTGCTGATCGCGCCGTCTGCAGCGGCGATCTCCTCCAGCGCCAGCACATAGGAGACGAAATCGGCCCCCGCGCCGTCCCACTGCTCCGGCACGCCCATGCCCATCAGGCCCAGCGCGCCCATCTCGCGCAGCAGATCAACCGGCGGCTCGCTGCTGCGGTCGCGCGCGGCGGCGCCCGGCAGCAGCCGGTCGCGGGCGAAGTCCTGCGCCATGTTGCGGATCATCTGCTGGTCTTCGGTCAGCATGACGCTCTCCTAACGCTTTCTCGCGGTGACTTCGATCTCGACCTTCATCTTCGGGTCGATCAGCTGGATAACCAATGCGGTGGCCGCCGGCCGGGCAGTGGCGAAATACTTGCCACAGATCGGCGCGATCAGCGGAAAGTAGCTCGCATCGGTGATGTAGTAATGAACCCGCACCACATCATCCAGACTGGCATCGGCCTGTTTCAGGGCGGCGATGATATTCTGAAAAATCTGTTCCGTCTGGGCGACGACATCATCAACGATGGTCATCGTGCTGTAATCGTAGCCGGTGGTGCCCGAGACATGGACCCATTCACCATCCACCACCGCCCGCGAATACCCCATCGTCTTCTCGAAGGTCGATCCGGAGGAAATCAGGCGGCGCTGGCTCATGGGATTCCTTTGCTCAGTTCTTGCGTTCCGTCAGCTTGATCCCGGCGGCATAGGCCAGGACCTGTTCGGGCGTCAGCGGCCGGCCCGCGGTGGCGCAATAAACGCCGTCGAGCCGCAGGCTGCCCTCGGTCAGCGGCTCGTCGCGCGCCGCCGCCGGCTTGCCGGTATGGCCCGAAGTCTGCGCCTGCGGCTGGGCATAGAAGCCGAGCGCCACGCACTGCCGGGTGCCAAGATCGAAACGCCGGGTCAGCAGCGGACCTTGAGCGGTCATCACTTTCACGTCCTTCGGCTCGGCAGCCTTGGGCGTCGGCGCCTCCAGGCCTTTCAGCACGGTGGTAGCGAACTTGATCAGGTCGACCGGGCCGCTGAGATAATGATCTTCCTCGCTGAGATCGCGCAGCACGGCGATGGCGAAACTGCCTGCCGGTTTCTGCGCCTTCCACAGGTAGCGGTCGATGCGATAGCCCAGCGGCGAGGAAAAAGCCTCGGACATCTGCGGCGAGGGTGCGAGACCCTCGGCCTCCCAGCGCACCCGCTGGTCGGCGGCTTTCACATGTTCCCAGCGCGTGCCAGCGGTATTGCCATTGCCCGCCATGGCCGGCGCGGCAGCGGACAAGGCAAGAGCAAGGGCAGCGAGCACATGGCGGAAGCGCAGCCTCACGTGGTCTCCTCGAAGATTTCCCGGCCGATCAGCATGCGCCGGATTTCCGAGGTGCCGGCGCCGATTTCATACAGCTTGGCATCGCGCAGCAGGCGGCCGGTCGGGTAATCATTGATATAGCCGTTGCCGCCCAGAATCTGGATCGCATCGAGGGCCAGCTTGGTCGCCTTCTCGGCCGCGAACAGGATCGCACCGGCAGCATCCTTGCGCGTGGTCTGGCCACGGTCGCAGGCCTTGGCGACCGTGTAGACATAGGCGCGCGCCGCATTCATCTCGGTGTACATGTCGGCGACCTTGCCCTGGATCAGCTGGAAGCTGCCGATCGGCTGGCCGAACTGCTTGCGCTCATGAATATAAGGCAGCACCACGTCCATCGCGGCCTGCATGATGCCCAGCGGGCCGGCGGCCAGCACGGCACGCTCGTAATCCAGGCCACTCATCAGGACGTTCACGCCCTTGCCCACCTGGTTGAGCACGTTCTCTTCCGGCACTTCGCAATCCTGGAACACCAGCTCGCCGGTATCCGAACCGCGCATGCCCAACTTATCGAGCTTCTGCGCCGTCGAGAAACCCTTGAAACCTTTCTCGACCAAGAAAGCGGTGATGCCGCGTGCACCCGCAGCGGGATCGGTCTTGGCATAGACCACCAGCACGTCGGCGGTCGGGCCATTGGTGATCCACATCTTGTTGCCATTCAAGATGTAGCGGTCGCCCTTCTTTTCGGCGCGCAGCTTCATCGACACCACGTCGGAACCGGCATTGGGTTCGCTCATCGCCAGCGCGCCCAGATGCTCACCGGTGATCAGCTTGGGCAGATACTTCTTCTTCTGCTCGGCATTGCCGTTGCGGCGGATCTGGTTGACGCAGAGATTGGAATGGGCGCCGTATGAAAGCCCGACCGAGGCCGAGCCGCGGCTGACTTCCTCGACGGCGATGCAATGCTCCAGATAACCCAGGCCCGAGCCGCCGTATTCTTCCTCGACAGTGATGCCATGCAGGCCCAGATCGCCCAGCTTGGTCCACAGATCCCGGGGGAATTCGTTGGTCTTGTCGATGGCGTCGGCGCGCGGCGCCAGTTCGCTGTCGACAAAGCCGCGTATGGACTGGCGCAGCATATCGGCGGTTTCGCCGAGCCCGAAATCGAGCGTCGGATAGCTGTTGGAGATCATTGTTTTACCCTTCTCGGACGAGACTGCTGGCCGAAGCCTGAATCGGGGTGGCGAGAGTGTAGCGGATCGCGGCTCAGGATGCAGCCGGCGGGGGTGCGTCAGAACGCCCCGGAATGCACATCAGCGTCGATAATCCCGTGGCGCAGTGCAGCATCTTCCCCGATTTCTCGGCGAAGACATCAAAGCCGACCACCGTGAGGGTGCGGCCGGCGCGCGTCACCTGCCCGCGCGCGATCAGGCGGTCGCCATCGGCCGGCGCCATCAGGTTCATCTTGTACTCCACCGTCAGCCCCGAGGCATCGGCGGGGAACAGGCTGAAGGCAGCGTAGCCCGCGGCGGAATCAGCGATCATGCCGACAATGCCGCCATGCACGAAGCCATGCTGCTGCGTGAGGTCGGGCCGGCGCAACAGCATGAGTTCGCAAAAGCCGGGCCGCAGCACGGTCATCTCAGCACCGATCAGATGCATCGCCGGCTGGCGGCTGAAGCTGTCGCGCACGAAGGCTTCGAAGCCTGGATTCTGCGGCTTGAAATCACTCATGCGGCGGCCTCCCTGGGCGTGATCGGCGGCAAACCGAAGGCGCTGGCGATGCGCGCTGCAAAGGCTTCGGGAAACGGCCGCGACTTGCGCTTGATCAGGTCGAGGCACACGCCAGTCAATTTCGCCCCCATGATCTGCTTACCATCTGTCACCCGGATCAGGCGATGGCGGAACACGATCTTACGCTCGCCCAGGCTTTCCACGGTGGTCTCCATCTTCACGACATCGCCGCCGCGCAACTCGGCCTGATAGTCGACTTCCGACCGCACGGCAGCGACGCCGACCTGCTCGGCCTCGGATTCATCGCGCCCCAGCCCGTGCATGGCCCAGAGCGAAAAAGCGGCATCGCCGATCCAGCCCATATAGGAGCGCACGTTCACATGCCCCAGATGATCGCACTCCCAGGCCTGCGGCATCAGACGCAGGGTTTCGACATATCGTTCGGCCATTTGGAGGTCTCCCTTCCGGTTTTCCTTGGCTGCCGGGATAGCCCGGATCATGAAATAGAGAAAATCGATTGTTTTTATGATCCGGATAGGGTTTTCCTATGTCTCATGAACCTGACCCTGATCCGCTATTTCATGGCCGTGGCTGAAACCGCCAGTTTCACCCGGGGCGCCGAACGCGCCAACGTGACCCAGCCCACCCTGTCGGCCGGGATCAAACGGCTGGAGGAATCCCTCGACGCCCTGCTGTTCGAGCGCGGCCGCTCGGCCCAGCTCACCCCGGCCGGCGCACGCTTCCTGCCCCGGGCCCGGCTGCTGCTGCAGGAATGGACCGCCGCCCGCCGCGAGTTGCGGCAGGAAAGCCGCCCGGCTCAGCTACGCCTGCGGCTTGGCTACATGATCGGCCTGCCGCCAAAACGGCTGACCGCCCTGCTCGGTAGCTTTGCCGCCGCCAATCCCGATATTGCGCTGGAAACGCTGGAAGCCCCGGCGGCGACGCTAAGCAAGCGCCTCGATATGGGGCGCATCGATGCCGCTATCCTGCCGCTAGACACGGAAGAGCGGACGCTGCCGCTGTTCCGCCAGCGCTATCTGCTGGCCGTGCCGCAGACCCATGCGCTGGCGCACCGCTCCAGTGCGCGCATCGCCGATCTGCAGGATCAGCCGTTTGCAATCCGGCCGCAGGCCGAGATCATGCCAGCAGCGGAACGGCTGTTCGACGGGATGAACGTGCGGCCGCGCATCATCGCGCGCGCCGAGAGCGATGCAGGATTGCTCTCGCTGGTGGAGGCCGGCATCGGCCTAGCGATCCTGCCGCACTGGATGGAGAGTGCCGAGATCGCCACGCTCACCCTGCCCGAGCTACGCGATGCGCATCGCATAGGCCTGCTCTGGCGCGAGGAGAGCAATCCCGCGCTGCAGCATCTGCGTGAGTTCGCCAGCGGCCATAACTGGGACGCCACCGCCAGCCGCACGGTGATCGGTCACTAGGCTAAATCGGACATTAGAATTTGGCATTCCATCCCGGGCCGGCTAGGCTGGCCGCAGAACAAAAAACGGGATGGAAACACAATGCGCCTGATCACGCGGTCCGCACTGCTTTGCCTCTTCGCTCTCGCCTTGCCCATGGCAGCCACGGCGCAGGACTCTTCCACCCGCAGCATCGCCGCGCGCGTCGAGCTGCACACGATCCCGACGCTGACTCTGTCGGACAGCAAGTTCCTCAAGGGTGAAAAAGACGGACAGCCGGCCACGGTGACCGGCGAGCTGCGCATCGCCCAGGGCAGCGGGCGCCTGCCGGTCGTCGTGCTGATGCATGGCTCGGGCGGCATCGGCGCCAATGTCGATTACTGGAGCCGCGAGTTCAACGCGATGGGCATTTCAACCTTCGCCATCGACGGCTTCACCGGGCGCGGCATCACCAGCGTCAGCACCAATCAGGCCCTGCTCGGTCGCCTCAACTTCATTCTCGATATCTATGGCGCCCTCGGCATCCTGGCCAAGCATCCCCGCGTCGACCCCGAACGCATCGTGCTGATGGGTTTCTCGCGTGGCGGCCAGGCAGCGCTGTATGCCAGCCTGCAGCGCTTCCACAGCCAGTGGAACACCTCGGGCGCCTTCTTCGCGTCCTACATCGCCTTCTACCCGGACTGCATGACCAGCTATCAAGACGACACCAAGCTGGTCGACAGGCCGGTGCATATCTTCGCCGGCAAGGCCGACAACTATAATCCGGTCGCCGCCTGCAAGGGGTATGGCGACCGGTTGAAGGCGGCGGGTCGCACCATCCAAATCACTGAATATGCCAACGGGCCGCATGGCTTCGACAGCCCGATCGCGGCAAACCCGGCCGTACCCTCGAAGGGTGCGCAGACGGTGCGCAACTGCACGATCAAGGAAGGTCCGGTGGGCATGCTGATGAATGCCAAGACCGGCACCGAATTCCGCTACACCGACGCTTGCGTCGAACTCGACCCCAATGTTGGCGCCGACCCCGACGCCACGCGGCAGGTGACCGACGCCGTGAAGACGATCCTGCGCAGTCAGTTCAAGCTGAACTGAGCCGCCGCTCAGGCCTTTGTCGCGTCGGCGTGATCCTGCGCGTCGACGACGGCGACGGCGCTCATGTTGACCAGGCCGCGCACGGTGACATTGCGCGACACGATATGAGCCGACTTCGCCGCCCCCATCAGGATCGGGCCGACATAGAAGCCCTGCTCCATCTGGCGCACCAGGTTGGACGAGATATTGGCGGCATCGAGATTGGGCATCACCAGCAGATTTGCGCTGCCCTTCAGGCCGTTGTCGGGCATCAGCTTTTCGCGGATGGCTTCCGAGACGGCGGCATCGGCCTTCATCTCGCCTTCCACTTCCACATCGGGCATCAACTGATGCAGGCGACGGGTCGCCTCGCGCATCTTCAGCGCCGTGGGCGATGACGACGTACCGAAATTGGAATGCGACAGCAGTGCGATCTTCGGCACCACGCCAAAGCGGCGGACTTCATCGGCCGCCAGCTGGGTGATGGCCACGACCTCGTCGGCCGTGGGATCGAGGCTGACATTGGTATCGGTGATGAACAACATGCCATGCGGCAGCACCAGCAGCTGCATCGCCGCAGCCACCTGCACACCGGGGCGCAGGCCGATCACATCGACAATATGCGGCAGATGCTGGTCATACTGGCCCACGGCGCCGCAGATCATCGCATCGGCCTCGCCGCGCTGCACGGCCATGGCCGCGATCACCGTGGTGTTGGTGCGGATGATGGTGCGGGCATCATCGGGCGCCACGCCCTTGCGCTTCATCAGCGCCAGATAGCCGGACCAGTATTCATGGTAGCGGTCGTCGCGATCGGGATCGATCAGTTCGACATTCTCGCCGATCTTCAGGCGCAGGCCGAGTTTTTCGATGCGGCGCTCGACCACGGCGCGACGGCCGATCAGGATCGGCTGGCCCACTTTGTCGTCCAGCACGATCTGGGCGGCGCGCAGCACGCGCTCGTCCTCGCCCTCGGCGTAGATGATGCGCATCGGGCGGCGCTTGGCGCGCTCAAATGTCGGGCGCATGACGAAGCCGGTGCGGTAGACGAAGCGCTCCAGGCTTTCGCGATAGGCCTTCATGTCGGTGATCGGCCGCGTCGCCACGCCGCTGTCCATCGCGGCCTGGGCCACGGCCGGCGCGATCTGCAGGATCAGGCGCGGGTCGAAGGGCTTGGGGATGAAGTATTCCGGGCCGAAGCTCAGGTCCTCGTCATTGCCATAGGCGCGGGCCACGACATCGGAGATTTCGGCCAGCGCCAGGTCGGCGATGGCGCGCACAGCAGCCAGCTCCATCTCGGTGTTGATCGTGGTGGCGCCGACATCCAGTGCGCCGCGGAACAGGAACGGGAAGCAGAGAACGTTGTTCACCTGGTTCGGATAATCCGAACGCCCGGTGGCCAGGATCGCGTCGGGGCGCACCTTCTTGGCCTCTTCGGGCAGGATTTCCGGCGTCGGGTTGGCCAGCGCGAGAATCAGCGGCTTCGGCCCCATCTTCTCGACCATCTCCGGCTTCAGCACATTGGCGGCCGAGAGACCGAGGAAGACATCGGCGCCGGCGATCGCGTCGCCCAGCGTGCGATGGTTGGTCGGGCGGGCATAGCGCGCCTTGAACTCGTCCATCTGCTCGGTACGGCCCTCAAACACCACACCGGCAATGTCGCTGACGACGATGTTTTCCTTCTTCACGCCGAGCGCGACGAGCAGGTCGAGGCAGGCCAGCGCGGCGGCGCCTGCGCCGCTTGCCACCAGGCGCACATCCTCGATCTTCTTGCCCACCACGCGCAGGCCGTTCAGCACGGCGGCGGCCACGGTGATGGCGGTGCCGTGCTGGTCGTCGTGGAAGACCGGAATCTTCATCTTCTGGCGCAGCGCACGCTCGACCACGAAGCATTCCGGCGACTTGATGTCTTCCAGGTTGATGCCGCCGAAGGTCGGCTCCAGCGAGGCGATGATCTGGATCAGCTTTTCCGGATCGGTCTCGTTGATCTCGATGTCGAAGACGTCGATGCCGGCGAACTTCTTGAACAGAACCGCCTTGCCTTCCATGACCGGCTTGGAGGCGAGAGGCCCGATATTCCCCAGGCCGAGCACGGCGGTGCCGTTGGAGATGACGCCGATCAGGTTGCCGCGCGCGGTCAGCTCGGCCGCCTGGCCGGGATCTTCCACGATGGCATTGCAGGCCGCCGCCACGCCGGGGCTGTAGGCAAGCGCTAGGTCGCGCTGGGTGCCGAGCGGCTTGGTCGGGGTAATTTCCAGCTTACCGGGCTTGGGCAGCCGATGGTATTCCAGCGCCGCGCGGTCAAGGTCGGATTTCATCTAAAACTCTCGTCGGATCAACGATAAACGGCGGCCTTGCCGCCAGGGCAATCAGGCTTACAACAGCCGGGTATCCGAGGAAAGGGAGATGGGCATTGCCGCTGCGGGAAATGGCGCAGAACCGGCATGTCCCTGTGTCATATCGAATGGTGCGGTCGAAAAGACTCGAACTTTCACGGCCTTTCGGCCACAGCCACCTCAAGGCTGCGCGTCTACCAATTCCGCCACGACCGCATTTTCGGGCGACGCGGGGGAATAGCAAATCCTGTCGGGGTATTCAAGGCCGCGAGGCGGAGTATTCCCCGGAGAAATCCGGGCTTTAGTCGTCCGACATGGTGTCGGTGATGGAAACCGCCACCTTCTCGCCGGAAATCACGATCTCGCCGCGGGCGATCAGCTTGTTGTTGGCGAAGATCCAGGCATGGTCGTCGACGCTGGCATCCAGCTCGATCACGGCGCCGCGGCCGACCTTCAGAACCTGGTGAATGGGCATGGTCGCCTTGCCGAGAACCACGGAGATCTCGACGGAAACGTCATTGACGGCCGTATTGCTGACCATGCGACACCTTCCTTCCGGCCACTGCAGCCGCTAAGTAACTCACCGCAGGTTAGCACAGCGTTAAAGCCCGGTCCCCTCCCATGTCCGTCATCCCCGCCCCCCAGAGCGTCATCGACACCCCCGCCGGTCCGGTGGACTGGGCGATCAGCGATGGCCGGGTCGATTACCTGGCCGCCGTGGCCGCCATGGAGGAGCGCGTTGCCGCCATCCGGGCCGGAACCGCGCCGGAACTGGTCTGGCTGGTGGAGCACCCGCCGCTCTACACCGCCGGCACCTCGGCCAAGCCGGGCGACCTGCTCGACCCGCGTTTCCCCGTCCATGCGACCGGGCGCGGCGGCCAATACACCTATCACGGCCCCGGCCAGCGGGTGGCCTACCTGATGCTGGACCTCGGCCGGCGCGGCAAGGACGTCCGGGCCTTCGTCTGCCGCATGGAGGACTGGGTGATCGCCACGCTGGCCCGCTTCAACGTGACGGGCGAGATCAGGACCGGCCGGGTCGGCGTCTGGGTCGAGCGCCCGGACCAGGGGCCGGGTCGCGAGGACAAGATCGCCGCCATCGGGGTGCGGGTCCGGCACTGGGTCACCTTCCATGGCCTGAGCCTGAATGTGGAGCCTGACCTTGGGCATTACGGCGGCATCGTTTCCTGCGGCATCACCAAGACCGAGGCTGAGCCTTTCGGCGTCACCTCGCTGGTCGACCTGGGGCTGACGGCGGCCATGACCGATGTCGACATGGCGCTGCGCGATACCATCGAGCCGGCCCTGCTGGACCGCCTCGGCCAGACTTGTGAAGTCTGATTAAAAACAGACTTTAAGATTATGAATTTTAATCACTTATTCTTGCGTTCGTGTGCCCGGCGCTGCTGTCGGGTCATGCCTTCGGTCGAGACCACGGCGGCCTCTTCTGAAGCGGCCTTTGACTTCACGAACAGGACATAGACGGCGGTAAAGATAACGATTACCCCGAAGCCGACCCACTGGTTGCCCGTCGCCCACCAGGCCAGGCCGCCGAAGCCGAGCGATCCCGCATAGCAGATCGCCCATTCCTTCAAAGACATAACGAGTTTTCGTTTTTTGCCAAACACTTAATGAATCCTCTTAAACTCTATTGTCATCTTCGCGCAAGCGGGTATCCAGAAGCATAAGACAGAGCATTTTACCCTGGATGCCCGCTTTCGCGGGCATGACGAAACGGGAATGGCTCACTTCACTTCCTTTGGCTTCCTTGCCCTTCGTGGCCGTTCGGTTGGCTTCGCCAGCCTTCGCGGGCGTTCGCTGGGCTTCACTGGCGCTCGCTGGCCTTCGCGCGGCTTCGTTTGCGTTCGTTTCTGGTTAGACGGATATCAGGTCGGCCGCCTTACAACCATGAGAACATATAGGGGGCATAGGCGACGGATCAAGATGTGACGCTGCCCTGTTGCCTGCCCTGTCGCCCGGCCTGTCACCGGGCCAGCCGCCGGTTATGATGGCCGCCCCATCCTCCCTCTGAACAGGCCCCCGCATGAACGTCCTGATCTTCGGCGCCACCGGCATGGTCGGCCAGGGCGTGCTGCGCGAATGCCTGCTTGATCCGGGCGTGACCCGCGTGGTCGCCATCGGCCGCAGCCCCGCGCGCGACACCCCGATGGGCCGCAATCATGCCAAGCTGCAGGACCTGATCCATGCCGACCTGTTCGACTATTCGGGGATCGAGGACAGGCTGACCGGCTTCGATGCCTGCTTCTTCTGCCTGGGCGTCTCCTCGGCCGGGATGAGCGAGGCCGACTACACCCGGGTGACCCAGGACCTGACCCTGACTGCTGCCACGGTGCTGGCCCGGCTCAACCCGCAAATGACCTTCACCTATATCACCGGCCGCGGCACCGACAGCAGCGAGCGCGGCCCGGTCATGTGGGCGCGCGTGAAGGGCCGCACCGAGAATGCGCTGCTGCGCCTGCCCTTCAAGGCGGCCTACATGTTCCGCCCGGGCATGATCGAGCCGCTGCACGGCATCGTGCCCAAGAGCCGCGTCTACCGTGCCGCCTATATCCTGCTGATGCCGGTTCTGCCGCTGGTGAAAAAACTGTGGCCGCAATCGCTCACCACCACCGAACAGGTCGGCAAGGCCATGATCGCCGTGGTGCGCCGGCAGCCGGACAAGCGCGTGCTGGAGATCGTGGACATCAACGCTCTGTAACGACAGCGTCCAGCCCTACAACGTCTTGCCCTGCGAGAACCCGGTCGCGCCGGCGGCAAGCTCGGCTTCTTCCGGCGTCACCGGCGCGTCCTGCACCGCCTCGACCCGCGCGGCTGCCGGTCCGTGGTGCAGGTCCTGCGCCAGGCTGTCGAGTGCACTCTTCTCGCCATAGGCCAGCACTTCCACCTTGCCGTCGCGGCGGTTGCGCACCCAGCCGACCAGGCCATGCTGCTTGGCCCGGCCCGTGGTCCAGTAGCGGAAGCCCACGCCCTGCACCTGGCCGGAGATGAAATATCGTCGCGCCATCTTGCTCATAGCGGCATTTTGCCCGCTGCCACGGTTGGCAGCCAGACGGAAGTCGCCCATTTTTTACAACCTTCAGTTATACCCCTTCACCGCTCGCGCAGCCTGAAAAATGTCCATTCTGCTCGCAACTTAGACGGACACGTTGGGGTGATTTAAGCCCCAAAGGTTATTTCATGTAACTGAAACACAATCACAATATGTGCGGGGGAATACGAACAGAAACATTGGGGGCAGTATGATTCGCTGGCGTGTGGGGGCGAAGATCATCAGCATCGGCGGCATCGTACTGGCCGCCTTTGCCGTCATTACGATCTTCATTGTCATCATGAATACGAGTGTCGATCGGCTGATGACCGCCGATCAGGCAGCCACCACGATGGTCGAACTGTCGTCCAAGGCGCGCGACAGCTTCCTGAAGGCCCGGATCGGCGAGCGCGTCTTCAATGACCGCCCCAATGCCAAGGCAGCCGAAGCCGTGAAGCAGAATATCGCCGAGGCGCGCCGCAACCTCGACCTGATGGTGCAGGCCAGCGACGGACAGGACCGCCAGGAAACCGAGGCCGCACTGGCCGCACTCGGCGTCTATGCCCAGCGTTTCGACAGCTTCCAGGCATTATGGGAGAAGCTGGGTTTCGACGAAAACAGCGGCCTGCAGGGCACGCTGCGCAAGGCGGTGCGCGAGATCGAGGGGAGCCTGGGCGCCGGCACCGAGGATCGCCTGATCGCGCAGATGCTGACGCTTCGCCGACATGAAAAGGATTTCATCCTGCGCCGCGACCGCAGTTACATCGAGCGCTTCAACAAGAGCGCCGACGACTTCCGCTCCAGCCTGGAGCGCAACGGCCATGCCGCGCAGTTGCCGCTGCTGGATACCTATCGCAAGGATTTCGCCGCCTTCGCCGACAGCACCCTGCAGGTGGGCAGCGCCAACCAGGCGCTGGATACCGGCGGCGCCACGGTGCTGCAGCAGGTGGATGCGCTGTTCGCACAGAACCTGCAGGAGATGAACGATATCCGCGCAGCGGCGGATGCGATGCGCAGCCGCTCCAACACCGGCACCATCGGCGGCATGCTGGCGGTGGCGCTGCTCAGCCTGGGCGTTGCCTTTATGATCGGACGCGGCATCGGCGGCCCGCTGGCCAAGATGACCAGCCTGATGACGGCGCTGGCTGCCGGTGATCTGAGCCATCAGGTGCCGACCGTGAACCGCTCCGATGAAGTGGCCGACATGGCCAAGGCGCTCGGCGTGTTCAAGACCAATGCCGAGGACAAGGCCCGGCTTGATGCCGCTGAACGCGAGCGGCTGGACCGCGAACAGCGCGAGTTGGCCGAAGCGCGCGAACGCGACCAGCGCATCAGCCGCCGTATCGCCGAGTTCTGCACCGCCATCGGCAGCGGCGCGCTTGACCGCCGTGTCGAAACCGCCGACCTGCAGGGCGTGTTCCGCGACCTGGGCGACCAGATGAACGGCCTGGCCACCACCTTGCAGGGCATGGTGGGCGAAATGGCCGGCACCATGGGGGCGATGGCGCAGGGCGACCTGACTGTCACCGTCAACGGAAACTATGACGGCGTGTTCGGCGACCTGAAGCAGAGTTCCAACCAGGTGATCGCCACCTTGCGGCAGTTCGCGCAGCGGCTGGCGGAAAGCGCCGAGACGGTTAAGACGGCCTCGGCCGAAATCTCGACGGGCAGCCTGGATCTGGCCAGCCGCACGGAATCGCAGGCCGCCTCGATCGAGGAAACCGCGGCCTCGATGCATGAGATCACCGAGACGGTGAAGCAGAATGCCGACAACGCCCAGGCTGCCACGCAACTGGCGACGGCGGCACGCGACACGGCGGAAAGAGGCGGCAGCGTGGTGGCCGAGGCCGTCACCGCCGTGACGCAGATCGAAGGCAGCGCCCAGAAGATCGCCGACATCGTGTCGCTGATCGACGAGATCGCCTTCCAGACCAACCTGCTCGCCCTCAACGCAAGCGTTGAAGCGGCCCGCGCCGGTGAAGCCGGCAAGGGTTTCGCCGTCGTCGCCCAGGAAGTGCGGGCGCTGGCCCAGCGCTCGGCCAATGCCAGCAAAGACATCAAGGCGCTGATCAGCGAATCAAATGCGCAGGTGAAGACCGGTGCGGCGCTGGTCAACCGCACCGGGCAATCGCTCACCGAGATCGTCGCCGCCGTGAAGAAAGTCAGCGACATCGTGGCCGAGATCGCGGCAGCCAGCAAAGAGCAGGCCACCGGACTCGATCAGGTCAATACGGCGGTCGTCTCGATGGACGAGATGACCCAGCGCAACGGCGCGCTGGTCGAGGAAACGTCTGCGTCGGCGCAGCAACTGGCGCAGCAGGCCCATGACCTGTCGCAGCTGGTCGGCTTCTTCAAGGCGGCTTAGAAGCTTACCGGGTAACTCAGAAAGCCCCGGAAGCGCGCACGGCCGCCGCGCACGGCCTGCCCCGTCGCACGGAAGGCCGGCACGCGGGCCAGCAGCCGTTGAATGGCGATCTGGCCCTCGATGCGCGCCAGCGACATGCCGGCGCAGGCGTGAATGCCAGCGCCGAAAGCCAGATGCCGATTGGGCGTGCGGCCGACATCGAGGCGATCGGGATCGGGGAATTGCGCCGGATCGCGGTTGGCCGCACCGATACAGAGCGTGATCAGGTCGCCCGGCTCAAACGTCACGCCGCCGATTGTCACGCGCTCGACCACGCGGCGATTGCCGAGCTGGTTGGAGGATTCAAAGCGCAGGAATTCTTCAACGGCGGTGCGGATCAGGCCGGGATCGGCGCGCAGCCGCGCCAGTTCCTCGGGCCAGCCCAGCAGCGCGGCGATGCCGTTGCCGATCAGGTTGGTGGTGGTCTCATGACCGGCATTGAGCAGGAAGATGCAGTTCTGCACCAGCTCGGCCGCCGTGAGACGGTCGCCATTCTCGTCGCCTTTCAGCAGACCCGACAGCACGTCGCCATAGCCGTCGGCCATGCTGGCATCGGGCGTCCACGCGGCGATATGGCGGTCGAGATAGTCTTCGAATTCGGATACGGCGCGGTTGCCGGCCGCTGCGCGCTCGGGCGTCAGCACCGGTTCGAGCGCACCGAGGATGGCGAGCGACCAGTCGCGCAGCAGATGGCGGTCTTCATTGGGCACGGCGAGCATGTCGCCGATAATTTCCACCGGTAATGCGGCGGCGAAATCCGTCACCACATCCATACCGCCATTCTTCACGGCGCGATCCAGCAGCCGGTCGACCAGGGCAACAAACCGCGCCTCCAGCAGCTTCAGCGCGCGTGGCGTAAACGCCGGCGCCAGCAGCCGGCGCACGCGGGTGTGCAGCGGCGGATCGTTGAAGACGAGGCTGGTGGTGTGATGGCGATACAGCGGCGTGTCGCCGAATTTCGGCCCGAACTCGATCTTCTTGTCGGATGAGAATGAGGCGTTATCCCGATAGACCGCCTGCAGGTCGTCGTAGCGCGTCAGGAACCAGCTGCCGTCGGGCATCCGCCGCACCGGCTCATGCGCGCGCAGCAGATGATAGAGCGGATAGGGATTGTCGAGGAAGTCCCGGTCCAGCGCCCGCAGGTCGAACTGGGTGACGGCATCAGGGCGTGAAGCCCCCGTCGCCATTCCCGTCGCCGCTCCTGCTGCCATTATCGGTTTTGACACTGGTTCCTCCACCGGCCGTCTTCGCGGCCTTCAGATCCTGCGCAATGCCCTGCGGCACGATCACGCCGCAGGAAATGATCAGCTTCATCGCTTCGTCCACCGTCATCGACAGCACATGGATGTCGCGGCGGCGGTAATAGGTCATGTAGCCGCCCGTCGGGTTCGGCGTGGTCGGCACATAGACGGTGACAAGGTCCTCGCCCAGCTTGCCGCTGACTTCCGGCCCCTGCACATAGTTGGTGACAAAGGCGATGGTCCACGAGCCGGTCGAGGGCCAGGGCACCAGCGCCACCTGCCGGAAGGAATTGCCCGACTGGCTGAACATGGTTTCGAAAATCTGCTTCAGCGCCGAATAGACACCGCGCACGATCGGCATGCGGCCGACCAGCCGCTCGCCCAGCCTGAGCAGAGTCCTGCCCATCAGGTTGGTGGCGAGGAAGCCGATCAGCGTCAGCAGCACCAAGGCGGCGATCAGGCCCAGCCCGGGAATGCCGAACGGCAGATTGTAGGACGGGATGAAACGCTCGGGCTCGAAGCCCTGCGGCACCAGGCTACGGACGTTGCGGTCGATGGCATCGATGGTGATGAAGACCAGATAGATGGTCAGGCCGATCGGCGCGGTGACGATGATGCCGGCGAGGAAGTAATTGCGCAGCCGGGTCAGCAGGCTGATCTTTGGCGGCGTCACCGGCGTGACGGCCGGGATGATCGGCGGCAGGTCTTCAGGCGATGGCGGCGGTGTGGTGGTCATCTCAACTCACGATGTGAAGAACGTGCGCAGCGCCGCGTAGGTTTCCTCGGGCGCTTCCTCGGGCAGGAAATGCCCGCTGTTGACGGCATGACCCGAAAGCGGGCCGCTGACCCGGTCGCGCCAACTCTCCAGCACGTCATAGGCCTTGCCCATGAGGCCCTTGCTGCCCCACAGGATCAGCATCGGGCAGGTGACGCGCTTGCCGGCCTCGCGATCGGCGCGGTCATGCACCAGGTCGATGGTGGCGGCGGCGCGGTAATCCTCGCAGGAGGCATGGATGGTTTCGGGTTTGCTGAAGCAGCGCAGGTATTCCTGCATCGCCTCGTCGTCAAAGGCATGGCCCGAACCCGACCACTGGCCAGTCTTCTTGCGCAAATAGAATTCCGGATCAGCGCCGATCATGCGCTCGGGGAACGGCTCGGGCTGGATCAGCCAGAACCAGTGGTAATAGCCGGTGGCGATCTGCTGGTTGACGTTCTCGTACAGATACAGCGTCGGCACGATATCGAGCGTGGCGACCTTTTTCACGCGCGGCTGGTGATCCAGCGTCAGGCGATGCGAGACGCGGCCGCCGCGATCATGACCGGCGAGGAAAAAGCTGTCATGGCCGAGATTGGTCATCACGGCGGCCATGTCGGCGGCCATGGCGCGGAAGGAATAGCTGGAATGGTCCTGAACAGTGGCGGGCTTGTCGCTGTCGCCATAGCCGCGCAGGTCGGGGCAGACCACGGTGAAGTTCTTGGCCAGCTTCGGCGCGACCTTGTGCCACATCGCATGCGTCTGGGGATAGCCGTGCAGCAGCAGCAGGGCCGGCCCCTTGCCGCCGATGCGCAGGTTGATCTCGGCGCCGGCGCCGGCGACACGCTTTTGCTCAAATCCGGGGAACAACACGACTCCATCCTCCGTCCAGACTGCTGACCGGGGCGCAGTCTAGCAGGGAAATCAGGTGCTTGCATGCCCCAGCCGGGCGGCTAGAGTGGTGGAAAGTTTTTTTGTAGGGAGGCGTGCAGATGCGTTTGTCGGGCAAGGTGGCGATTGTGACGGGTGGCGGGTCGGGCTTCGGCGAGGGCATCGCCAAACGCTTTGCCGCCGAGGGTGCCGCCGTGGTGATCGGCGACCTCAATCTCGCCGGCGCCGAGAAGGTCGCGGCCGAGATCAACAAGGCCGGCCACAAGGCGCTGCCGGTCGCCGCCGATGTCAGCCAGGGCGTGCAGATGAAGGCGCTGGTGAAGGCCGCCGTCGACGCCTTCGGCGGCCTCGACATCATGGTCAACAATGCCGGCATGCCGCAGCGCAACGCATCCCTGCTGGACACCGACGAGGCCACCTTCGACAAGATCTTCGCCGTCAATGTGAAGAGCATCTACCTCTCGGCCCAGCATGCCATCCCCGCGATGCGCAAGCGCGGCGGCGGCGCCTTCATCAACATCGCCTCGACCGCCGGCGTGCGCCCCCGCCCCGGCCTGGTCTGGTATAACGGCTCCAAGGGCGCGGTGATCACGCTGACCCGCGCCATGGCGGTGGAGCTGGCGCCGGAACAGATCCGCGTCAATGCGATCAACCCGGTGGCCGGCCTGACGCCGATGCTGAAAGAGTTCATGGGCGGCGAAGAGACGCCCGAGATGAAGGCGAAGTTCGTCAGCACCATTCCGATCGGGCGTTTCTCGACGCCGCAGGATATCGCCAACGCCGCGCTCTATCTTGCCTCGGATGAGGCCAACTTCATCACCGGCGTCTGCATGGAGGTCGATGGCGGACGATGCATATGATCCCCAGGCATTTAATGAAAGCACTGCTCATCAGCACCGCCCTGCTGCTGCCGCTCGCAGCACAGGCCCAGCAGGCACCCGCTCAGCCGACACCCGCCCAGTCCGGCGCTCAGACCACGCCGCCCACGCCGCAGATGACCGATCCGCGCGCCGCTGCCGAGCCCGAGAGCAAGCCGATCAAGCCGCAGAGCGCGCCCAAGTCGACGAGCAAGAGCACCACCGCGCCGCCGCGCAACCAGACCATGGCTTTCACCCTGCCCGACCTGGTGCCGATCGCGGAGATCCCGCGCGGCAAGGCGGTGATGCTGCAGGGCATCCTGTATTCGCCGCAGGCCACCACCTTCGTGATCAATGACGGCAATTCCAGCCAGGTGGTGAATATCGGCCCGAGCTGGCGCGACCTGACCAAGGCCAAGGCCGGCGACCGCATCCGCGTCATCGGCCAGATGGACCCCTACGGCGCGCCGGTCTTCCGCGCCGGCAGCCTGATGCTGGAGAACAACCGCATCGTGATCGTGCCGAGCAGCTAGAGTGTCAGCGCAATCTATAAGTTATATTTTTCAAAATATCGAGGCATCGGTAATTCTACATACCACCTCGAATCTTTTGGAACGACAATATCCAATTCTTCTGTGCAAAGCTTATCTGCAAACCAATCAATCGGTGAATAAGAGACTCCTTTTGGAGAAATGGATAAAAGATAACTCTCATACGGTTCAACTTGACGAATAATATATATTGGCTCAGCACTCCCAGTTGCCGAGAATAGCTTCATAAAATCTTGATGAAAATTATCTGAGATAGCTCTCCAAGAATTCTCGCTAAGAGTTAAATACTTAGAAAAGAATTTCCAAGCTGTTGATTTTGATTCAGCCGCCAACTGAAGCTCAATTTGCGTTGGCATAGGAAGGCCTCTTCCGAATCCTTCCGCATCGAAATCAGCTATCTGATGATCAACATTTACGATTGTCCTCGCCCAATTAACAACAGCAGCAATTTTATAAAATTCTTTCGGGAAGTATGCCGCTCGCCAGTCCTTACCATGAGGAATTGCCGGCCCACCTTTAACCCACACCAGCCCAGTATGAACAACCCTTACTTTCTTTTGACGCGCCAACAACAATTGACCGCCACGAAGTATCTCGCCCGCCGACGCAAATTCGTGCCGACTGATACGGAGCCTGTCTAAAAAAACACACGGTTTATCCATATACGTTACGTTGTCAAAATAATATTCATCATCATATCGTGAGGTGAATGCCACTGCGAAAGGCCACTTACTTATGGTCTTCCACGACATTCCGCCCTTTGCGCTAACCTGCCAGTGGAGCGGCACTTTACTATCCACAAGCCCTCGCGGTCGCACCCCTCGATTTGTTGCAATATACTCGTTCAGCAACTTGAATTTAGATTCTTTAAAATCCTCAAAAAACCTCAAATACAGCTTCTTGATTGTCGAAAATATTATTTCAGCCGCTTCAGATTCAACCTCAGTATCCGTAATCACATTACTCCGATCGACCGTTACATGACCTCCATCCACAAAGTTTATTTCCACCATACAACCGTACGGTTTTTGGTAAGACTGTCGCTTATGATCTGAAACAGAAAACCCTCGCCAAGAAACTCTTGAAAATCCAGGGGCAATAAAATAGCTGCCCTCTGGACCAGGTATAATTTTCCCGCCTTCTAAATCCAAAAATGCCAAACAAGCATTATCGTCAACGACAAAATAGGGCAAAGTCACACGAGCCTTGCCGTATTTCCCCAGAGAAACCTCTTCAGAGGCATATACTTTAATGGCATCTAGCGCAGAGCTTATAATTTCTGTGCGGTAAATGTTTAACCGATCCTGCTCTTCTTGTTCCTTTGCAGTCATCAATCTGTCAGAGGCTAACAATCCGCTTAAATCGCAAATATCCTCAACATACCTTTCACATAGGTCAGCAGGGCTTGCAGTCCAGCCAGGAGAGCAAACATGAGAAACACCGCCATCTGCCTTATCTTTGAATTCAATAGTACAAGGTGACCAAACACAACAGCCTCGAATGTACTCCAAAATTCTCTCGCCATATTGGGGAGTCGTCTCAATGAAATCATTTTTCAATTTGAGACGAACTTCCGTTCCTCTGGCACCAATATTCTCTTTCCTCAGCTCTCCAAATCCACCTAACTGGCTTATAGAAAAACTCCAGCCAGTTACATCTGCGTCGCGCCCCGCTTCATTGCTCCGCTTCGTGGTTAACGATATTTTTTCTGCAATCATAAAATAACTAAGGACGCCGATACCAAATTGCCCCGTGCGTCCGATAGAAAATCCACGCTCATTTGCGGCACGCTCAAGCCTGTATACTTCTGGCCTTATGTTTGACCCACTTACTAATAAGTGATTTTCAATAATATCCTTCGTCATACCGACGCCATCATCAGCACATATAAGCCAATGCCCCTCGCTATCCACTTCAGTTGAGAAACGAATCTTATGAGTGCTTCTACGAGCTAAATCCGCGGCAGAATTTACGTCATCATTATACATGAGACGCTCGTAAGCAATTTGCTCACTAATGGCATCAACTGCGTTTTGAAGAACCTCGCGGATAGAGGCCATTGTGTGCCGATAAAGAGCCACACCAGAAAGGAGCGCTAATATCCGACGAGAATCAGGCCTGAATGCGCCATCGATATATACGAATCTATCATCTTTTTCCCGTACATCGAGAGTGAGCCGGGCAGGCCAAAGCCATGAATATCTTGCACGCTCTTTGTCGGATATTGCGCCACGTAGATAAGCGCCCTCATGGTTCAATGAGCTACATATAGCAAGTTCCGCATCCACCCCAGCAGCAGTCTCTAAAACAGCCCTATGTATTGTTGCGTTTGGCGTCCTAGCCGAAAACAACATTCGAGAGCCATCGTGCTCTAAGCTAAAGCCAATCTCATGGTCTTTATGCCAGTATATTCTACTTTTTACCGCGATATTGCGATGCTTCAGTATTATTTCAGGCGTGCGCTCTGCATCAAATTCCAGAACGTCCGCAACTCGCAATAAAGCCGCAAGGTATCTTAAATTTAAAACTGTGCCGCTACTACCAACCATACGCGCATCAAACCGATCCCTCCGGAGATCAGAAATGCCGTCATGATGACTGCGACATAACGCGATTAAATCCGCAATCCATCCTGGGTACAATCCAGGTTCGACATCTGTAAGTTCATCACGAATCCAATCTTCGCTCCAATCATTGTGCCGATATCGGCAATAATATGAAACAATATCTTCCGCCAACCGCAAACCATCCGCTGTAATAAGAGAGCCATTCACCGGCAGCCGCATCCCCCCACGCTCTGCGTCAATCCATTTATGAAATTCCGCAATATCATCCCCAGTTAATCCGGTGGAATCCCCAGTCAAAACATATTGGAAATGCTGCTGCACCACCGCTCTTTGCGGCGTCATGCCAATGTCATGCAGATACGAGGCAAGAAGGAGAAGAGATGCCTCCAAAGGATTCAAATGATCTTCAATTTTATTAAGAATAAGATTTGCCGCTTTTTCTGCGACACGAAACCCATGCTGATGATCATGCAATGTAAAATCGGGAGTTTCTGTGCTTGCACTAGCCAGTATTTTCTCAATCTTTGGGAATGCGTTTTGCAACGTTCTCTTTATAGAGTCACTTCCTGCTTCAGCGACAAACTTCCAAAGTACGGTCTCACACCACGCGTCCATGTCAGCCCCCTGTTTGGCGGAGCTAACTTTAGCGACAAAATGCAGTTTTATAAGCCCTCAACGTGAATACGTTAATATTCAAACTTAAACATGCCTAGCGCCGCGCCTTCCCCGGGCAGCGCTTGTATTTGGTCTTCACCTGACCGAGTTCGGTGCTGCGGATGTGGCGCATGTAGTCGGTCCAGGTCTTGAAGCCTTCGACCAGATCGCCCAGCGCCACGCATTCCTGCGGCGCGAAATCGGAAATCTGCCGCGAGGCCACGGTCGCGTTGTTGGCGCGCTGCAAGGCGTAAGGGTCGTCGGGCCAGTTGCGCTTATACGCTTCCGCCCGCACCTGCACGGCGTCGCGGAACTGCTGTGCATTGGCCTCATCAAAAGCGCCCCAGAGCGGCAGGATGGTGCCATCGAGCCCGCGCCGCGCACAGGCGCGCGCCTGATCGCGGATCACCATGCCGCCGCGCACGATGGCCTCGGCCTCGAGCTCGGGGTCGGTCATGCAGATGTTGGGGGTCTTGGGCCGGCGGCCGGGGCCAAGCGTAGTGAAGCCGGAATCCTCCTGCGCCATGGCAGGCACAGGAACCACCAGCGCCAGCAGCGCGGCGCCGATCAACGCGACAAGCGCCGCCTTAGCGCTTATGCGAAATCGCGGCAACAAAGGTGGCGGCGGCATCGGCGGCCATGTCGACCTGCGACGAGGCGACGGGCGGCGACTGGTCAAGCGCCTGGCGCACGGCCAGCGCCTCCTGCGGCGGCAGGCGCTTCAGAATCTCGGCGGTGCGCTCATCTCCCGCCACGCGCAGGAAAGCCACCAGCTTGTCCCTGCTCATTGTCACTGAACTCCCAAGGCCCGTCCGGGTGCATTCTACCCCAGTTTGGCCTTTGTCGCATATCGCGGTTAAAACGCGGTTACGGCCGGGCTTTCCGGCCGACCTTCCCGCCCTAGCCCTTGGGCTTGGGGGCGGCCTTCATCATCGCCAGATAGATCGGCATGACGATGTTGGTGAACTTGTTCTGCCCGTATTGCAGCTCGTCCATCGCCGCCTTCACCATCTGCACGGTGGGGTAATAGGGCACGATGACATAGCCATGCTTGCGCAGCGCCAGAACCACGGCATTGGCCTGCTTGGTGTAATTCTCGAAGAAATAGCTCTTGTCGGCGTCCTTGATCGCTTCCGAGATCACTTCCACCGCGGCGATCGGCTTGATCGCCTGCGGCCGCCAGTTGTAACCCTCCGGCGGACCGTTGGGCGGCGGGCCTTTATCCTTGCTGTCATCGGAAGCCATAGGGGCGCGACCTCAGTTGGCCGGCAGGCGAACGCCGTTCGGCCACTGGCGGCCGGTTTCCCTGAGGTCCGGATTTTTGACAGCAGGCCGCTTGGCATCGAGTTGGCGCACCGCATGCGCCACCTTGTGCTCCATCGCGACTTCCGAGGGCTGACGCAGACGCATCTTCACATGGGCCTCGCGGAAAGCTTCGGCCACGCGGCGCTCCAGCACACTGCCCGGACCGCTGATGCGGCGGCGGATGATGATGCCCAGCGCGTCGATATTCAGGCCGATGATCGCATGCAGGCGCGTCGAGGGCTGTGACAGCCCGGCGCAGAGATTCTTCAAGCTGTCGGCATAGAGCGTGATCAGCGGATAGCCGAACAGGCTGCCCTGCCCCTTCAGCTCCAGCGCCAGATCGTGAATCCATTCGTAATAGCGGGCGCGGCTGATCGAGTTGAACTTGGCCGAGCCCCAGGCTTCCTTCAGGGTCTGCAGCGTCTCGATGGCAGTCGCTTCGAATTCGGCCTGGTTCTTCACGATGACCTTCTCGATCTGGCCGCGCAGTTCGGCACTCAAGCGCACATCATGACCGCGCTTGTAGTTCACCGCCTTACGTTTCAGGTCGCCCCGGTTGGCGATCAGCCGTCCGGCGGCGTACGGATCGAACATCGCAGCCCTCGCTCGCAGCCAGCCCGTTTCGCGCCATCAGACGCGAATCGGACTGCCTGCCACGAAATGATCGTGGCAGTGGAAGCAGTTAGCAACAGGGAAAGCGCAGCCTCGTCCGGCTGCAGCGCGACCGATCAGGCGTCGCGCTTGATGACCCGCAGGCGGTGATTGCAGATGTCGATCTTGTCCGCCATGCGGGCGCGCCAAATCTGGTCGGCTTCCCGCTCAGTCTGGAACGGGCCGTAGCGCTCCTCGGTTCCGGAGATCGGCGCCGGGTCAGCCAAGTCCTTGAAAATGCCGCCTTCAACGTAAAACTGGGTCATGGTCCTCATCCTCCGGTCCGATCCGGATCAGGTATGGCATTATCCCGCACCTGCGAAGGATTGTGTAGCCCATAAAAGGTTGAAACCTAGTAACTACCCTCACGGATTCAGAGGGTAACGGGCCGCCAGTGCCGATTCGACAGCCGCGACCACAGCGCCCCAGCCGGGCGTCTCGGCTGCCTGCCGGAAGCAGCGCAGGCCGGGATAGACCGGGCTGTCGGCCCGCTCCAGGCCCCAGTACCACAGCAGGCCATGGCCCGGCGCCGGCAGCAGCAGCCAGGTGGCGCAGCCGAGCGCCCCGGCCAGATGGGCAGCCGTATTGCTGATGGTGATCACCAGATCGAGCGCGGCATATTGCGCGGCCGCCGCCTCCAGGTCGCCCAGCGGATCGACGGCGGGATCGCGCCACAAGGTGATGCCCTGTGCTGCCATGCCAGCGCGCTCGGTATCGGTATCGCCATATTGCAGATCGACCCAGCACAGGTCCTGCCGGCGCAGCAGCGGCGTCAGGTCGGGCAGCGTCAGCGACTTCAGCGTGCCGTAGTTCTGGTTGCCGCTGCGCCAGGACAGGCCGATGCAGGGACGGCCGGCGGCCTGCGCGGCCAGGCGGCTGCGATAGGCGGCGGTGGCGGCCGGATCGGCCTGCAGAAAACCCGAAAGCATTGCGACAGACTACGGCCCGGCTCAGGATGACGCCAGCATGATGCCCGATGACCCGATTCAGGCTGATCCCGTTCAGGGCGGCCTCGCCGCGCTGCAGGCCGGCGACATGGATGGCGCGCTGGCGGGCTTCAGTGCGGCGCGGCGCAACGATCCGGCCAATATCGGATTGCTGCGCGCCGTCGTCGCGCTGTACCAGCGCAGCGGCCGCGCGCCGCAGGCCTGGTCCGCCGCCGAGACCGGGCTGGCGCTTGCGCCCGACGATCCCGCCTTCACCGATGCACGGCTGGCCGCGCTGGCTGCCTGCGGATTCCATGACGCCGCGCTGACGCTGGCGCGCCCGCATGCCACAGCCCACCCGCAGGATGCGCAGGCGCAAGCGCGCCTTGGCGATCTGTTGCTGAAATCCGGCGATGCGAAAGCCGCGCTGCAGGCCGGGCGGCGGGCGCTGGCGCTCAACCGCGATCACACCGAAGCCCTGCTGATAAGCGCCGAAGCCGCTTTCCGTTGCGGCGAGATGACGGCGACGCGCGGCTGGCTCGATCATGCCGTGACACTCGAGCCTGAGAACCGCAGCCTGCGCATGGCGCGCGCCACCATCCTGCTCAGCTTGGGGGTATGGATGCCGGGCCTGGAGGATTACGAATACCGCCTGCAGCCCGGCGGACCCGAGCGCGTGACGCGCAACGGTTTGTCGCTGCCGCGCTGGGACCGCCAGGATCTGCGCGATGGCACGCTGCTGGTGATCGCCGAACAGGGCGTCGGCGACCAGATGCGGTTTTTGCGCGACATCCTCGCACTGCAGCCTTTCTGCGGCCGCCTGATCGTCGAATGCGCCAAGCGCCTGACGCCGCTGTTCCGCCGCAGCCTGCCGGCTGAAACGGTGATCGTGGCGACGGCGCAGGAGCAGCGCATGACGGACGGCAGTCACAGGTTCGACTATGGCTGGCTGGCGCAACATCCCGCCGCCACGGCCTATATCGAGATGGGCAGCCTGGCGCTGCGGCTGCACCAACGCGGCCTGCCGCCCGATCGTCAGGATAGCCGGCGCGATCCCTAGACACCCTTGCCGGCACAGGCGCGCAGTCTAGTTGACGTCCTGTGCATCAGCCCGGGATCGTCATGCCTCGCCGCCCAATCCTCGCCCTCATCGCCATTCTGTGCGTCGGCCTGCTGTCGGCCTGTAGCACGCAACGCCCCGATCCCAATGGTGCGGCAGCCTACGGTCCGTTCCGGCTGGAGACCTATTTCACCGGCCGGGTGAAGGCCTGGGGCCTGTTCGAACCGCGCTTCGGCGGCAAGCTGCGTCAGTTCACGGTCGAGCTGTCCGGCCGGCACGAGGGCGATGTCCTGGTGCTGGACGAGGACTTCCTTTACAGCGACGGCGAGCGGCAGCGGCGGGTCTGGCGCATCCGGCCCGACGGGGCGGACTATGCCGGCGAGGCCGAGGACATCCATGGCGTCGCCCGCGGCCGGGCGGCCGGCAACAGCCTGCACTGGACCTACGATATCCGGCTGAAAACCGACTCCGGGGGCATCGACGTGGCCTTCGATGACTGGCTGTACCGCTTCGATGACGAAATGGTGCTGAACCGCGCCACGGTCACGAAATGGGGGCTGCCGGTGGGGAGCGTGACCCTGGCTTTTCGCAAGATCGAGTAGGTTGACGGGGGGGCCAGCGCGACCTATGGTCGCCGCGCTTTTCGGGCCTGCCGGGCCCGGAAATGACCTCTGTGAGCCCGTAGCTCAGCTGGTAGAGCAAGCGACTTTTAATCGAGAGGTCCCGGGTTCGAATCCCGGCGGGCTCACCAACTTGCAACCAGATCAATCACTTACAAAACGGTTAGCCAACTGGGTTAGCCAGGTGGTTAGCCACTGCCGAAACGGTGGCAAATCCAGACCCCTCTGCGATCTGATCGCCATCCTGATCGCCATCGCCCTCACCCTCGGTTTCACCCTCGCCACCATCATGCTGTGGCCCGAGATCGAGGGAGCGAAACCGTCATGGCGCGAGCCGTGCCAGGGCTGGGCCGATGTCTTCCGGCGCGACTGCTGACCTTGGCCCGCCGACGCAGCATGGCGTATGTAGATGCATGATCCGCGTCACCATCATCGCCACCCTCGCTGCCATCGCGGCGATCTCCGGCACGGCCGTCGCCGCGCCGGCCGGCGAGTATCGCCTGACCGGCATCGTGGTGCAGGTGGAGGATGGCGACACGCTGACCATCCGCGGCGATCGCCACGGCAAGCGCCATCGCCTGCGGCTGTCGGATATCGACGCGCCCGAGACGCGCCATCGCGAGCGGCCGGGCCAGCCGCTGGGCCAGCAGGCGGCCAGCGCCCTGCGCGCCATGGCGCTCGGCCGCCAGGCGCAGGCCGAGTGTTTCGAGGCCGACAGTTACGGCCGCCATGTTTGCCTGGTCTATGTCGACGGCGACCAGGTCAACGGTGCCATGATTCTGCGCGGCCTGGCCTGGCCCAGCGAACGCCCGGCCTGGATCCGCGATCCGGCCACGCCGGCGCGGCTGGAGGAAGCCCAGGCCGCCCGCCGCGGCCTCTGGGCCGAGGCCGACAGAATCAGCCCTTGGGCCTGGCGGCGGCTATGCTGGAAAGCACCGGGGCCGGCCGCCTGCCCCAAAGCCGAGTAGTCGCGCCGGCGCCGGCCACAAGATCGGCCACGAATTTAATCCTGTAGTCGGCGGCTGATGTTCCGGTTTATGTCTCACCGGCATGCGCCACCCGCTCCGCACCCTCAGCCAGGTCCTTCACTTCCGCCGCGCCACCGGCGGCAAGCTCGGCGCCGAGCAGATTCTGGTCTGCGGCACCTGTGAGGGCCGCTGGAGCATCGCGCTGGATCTCGCCGTGCAGGAACTCGGCGACAGCGCCACGCCCGAGATGCTGAAAGGCACCGCGAACTGCCCGCATTGCAGCGGCGGCACTGCGGCCGTCACCTATGTGGTGATCAACGACAAGCCCCTGCAGCGGCCGGTCTGGTTCGGCGGCCTGTTCGACAAGCACCTGGAAACCAGCGAGACCTTTGCCACTGAGAAGCCGCGCCGCTCGCGCTAGACACGCGCATAAAAAAGGCCCCGCCCTGCAGCGGCCGGTGAAGGCCGTGCAGGGCGGGGCAAGTCGCCTCTCCAGGAAGGGCCGGTTAAGCCGGCCAGGCTATCCTTCAGCCGCGTTACGCTGCCGGCATCGGCTCCGGATGCAGGGCGGCATAGCCCAGATCGTTCTCGTCGCCGTCGTTCGCACGCAGCATCACGCCGGTGTTGATCGCGCCGAAGCTTTCCTTGGCGCCGTCCGGCCGCCGGCCGAATACGCTCTCGGCCTGGACGTTGCAGTAGTTGTCGTCGGGCGACAGCGACTTGATCGTCGCCGGAATCAGGACGGTATCGCCGATCTTCAGTTGGCGCCCCTTGGCATCATGCATGATTCACTCTCCGTTATGTTACCGGCGGATCCGCCGCCGGCCGGTTCCATTCTCGGCAACCATCACATCGACGGGCACCGGGTCTGAATCGTCTTCCTCGATCGCGCCGTGATCGCCGCGGCCTTGCGGCCACCAGCCCACACCGGCATTGCTCGACGGCGCTGACCAGATGGCCTTGCGCTGTTCGGCCGTCAGCTTCTTGATGGGCATGGCGGCAAACCTATTTGCGCTTCAGGCTCGACCGCAGATCGCCGAGGGCGGAAATCCCCGCACTGATCCGGTCGGCGAGGCCGCCGCCATTGGCGCCCGACTTCTCGACGGCGCGCAGCGTCATGTAGGTGATCACCACCAGGGCCGCCCAGGCCGCCGCCTCGCCGTAAAGACCGGCATAGGGCGTGTCCTTGCTGGTGAAGACACCGGCGATCAGCGGCAGATGCAGATCCTTGCCGAAGACTGAAGCCACGCCGTTGATCACCGTGATGATCATGTCGAAAGCCGTGATGAACACCGGCAACATCAGCGTATAGGCTGCCATCAGAGCGATGCGCGGGCGCGTGCCCATCCGCAGCCACGCGATCTTGGCTGCCACATGCGGCGGCAGCAGCGCGAGCATCTCGGGCGTCAGATCGCCCTGCTCATTGCGCAGCCGGTCGGTCTCGGCCTCATACTGCCTACGCTGGGCATCGACCAGGTCAACGAACCGGCCCTGCTGTTCCGGCGGCAGCGCCGCGACTTCCTCCCGCAGCTCGGCCGCGGTACCTGCGGATGACGGCTTGCCGGCAATAGTCTCGTATATGCCCTGCGCGGCATTGAACAGTTTCGGAGCCGCCTCGATCGCGGCGAACACAGCACCCAAGATTGGCAAGACCATCTCAGACCCCCAATGCGGTTTTCGCCCGCGCGTAATAGGCCAGCCGATCATCGAGGCCATTGAGGCCGCCGTTGATGCGCCGGGTGATGGCCAGGAAATCGCCGGCATCGGCCAGCGCGTTCAACGTCTTGACCTGCCAGAACCACGCCGCCGAGCGCGCGGCCGCCATCGGGTCTTCCAACAGGACAGGATCGGCGAGCAGGTCGAGGCCGAGCGCCAGGCCACACCGGCGATAGTTGGCGCGGCCGGTGATCTGGATCAGGCCGCGCCCCTTGAAGCGCACGCCGTCGCCCGCCTCGGTGTTGCCAAGATCCTTGCGGCCCTCGTAAGCCTCGCCGCTCGCCAGCTCGCGCACATAGCGCAGGCCGCCGCTTTCATGCGCGATCTGCGCCAGGAAGGCCGCCAGGCGCACCGGCGTGTCGATGCCGAATTCGGCGCAGGCCTGCTGCAGCGGCGCGGTGAAGCGATCGAGGCGCACAGCGCTGGCCAGCGGCATGATCGCGGCCAGATGGTCGCGGGTCAGGGTCATGATCAGGCCGCCGGATTGACCGGCGGGTCGGCCGGAATGATGCCGCGTTTCTGCAGCGCGCGAACGAACAGCACCTGCACGCCGGTGAAGCCGAACCAAGTGAGGACAACCGTGAGGCCCGCAGAGGGCAGCGGCCGCAGCTCGAAGTAATCCGAGACACCGGCGCCGACGACGGCCAGCAGCACGCCGGACAGGATTTCATACAGCAGCAGCCAGCTCAGGCAGTCACGCTTGCGCCGACGCACCTGCTCGCCATGCCAGACCAGGCGTGTCAATGCCGCCGCCACGGCCAGCGCGGCCAGCCAGTGCACCCAGCCCGGCAGCGCCGCCCAGATTGCCAGCAGGGTCTTCTCCATCACAGACCGCCCTTCGCCGGCGGCGCCGGCGCGGATTTCGGTTTCGGCGCCACCACCCAGTCGCCGCCGCCGGTCTGCACGCAGCTCATCCCGCGCGCATCGGTGGACAGGATGGTCCAGCTTCCCTCGGGCGACAGCAGCAGCTCGATCGCCAGCGTACCGGACGCGCTTTCGATCATGCCGGCGGCCTGTGGCACTTCGCCGAACCTGGCCTCCAGCATCGCCACCATCTCGGTGCGCGGCAGGCAGAGGCGGTTAGCCAGGCCCGGCACCTGGGCGCGCGATGGCACGGCAGACAGGCAGGCCGCCACGAACACGGCCAGCCCGATGGATGCGGCGATGATACGCAGCATGGCAGTTCTCCAGGTTATGAGTTGCGGTTTCAGTCTTGCGCGGCGGTCTGGCGCAGCACTTCCTGCGCCGCGATATCGGCAAGGGCCGCGGCCATGTCGGCCGGCATGCGGCTGATCGCCGGGCCGCCCCAGGCATCCAGTTTGGCCACCGAGGGAAAGGCGCTCGGCCCCAGCCCGCCGGCCTGCACGTAATCCATCGCGGCGGCCGGATCGCCATACCAGTCGATCACCGTATGGCCACCGCCATGCGCCGCGACAAAATCGCGGCTGGTTTGATCCATGCCGTTATGCAGGATGATCATGGTTGCCTCCGCAGTGGGTTTGTCGATCAGGCCGCGATCTTGGTCGGCCCCTGCACCGATCCCGCGCCGCCATCGCCGCCGGCAAAGCCGGTGTTGGTGCTGACGCCGCCGGCGCCGCCGGCGCCGCCGTTGGCCTGGATAGTGCCGCTGTTGGTCAGGGTGCCGGTGTAGAGGATGATCACGCTGCCGCCGCCGGCGCCGCCGCCGCCGCAGCCGCCGTTGGTGCTGCCGCCGCCGCCCGCGCCACCGGCCGCGCCATTGGCCGAGATCACGCCGCTGGCGCCGATCGTCAGGTTGCCGCGCACCAGCAGGATCAGCGTGCCGCCGCCACCGCCGCTCGGCGTGCCGCCGGCCGCGCCGCCATTGCCCGCGCCGCCGGTGCCGGGCGGATTGCCCGCGCCGCCGCCGCCGCCGCCGCCGCTGGTGATGGTCAGCGGCGAGCCATTGCCGCCCGCGCCGCCATTAGTCGCCGCCGCCGTGCCCGAGCCGGGGCCGCCGTTGTTGACCGCGCCGCCGCCGCCCGAGCCGCCGCACAGTGCCGTGCCGGCCGTGCCGGCGCCGCCGGTGGTGGCGCCGCTCCAGCCGCCGCCGGATCCACCGCCGCCAGTCTGGCCGCCAGTGCCGGCGCTGCCAGGATTGCCGACGGCACCGGCGACACGGGTGGCGCCGCCGGCAGCGCCGGCCTGCGGCACGGTGAAGCGCTGCACCTTGTTGGGCGCGATGTCATAGGATGACAGCAGCGTGGCCACTGAACCCGCCACCAGGCGCTCGACAAAGGTATCGGCAGACGCCGCCGCCGCCGCGCCCTTGGCGTTCATATGCAGGCTGCCTTCGATGGTCGCGTTGCCATCGACCAGGATCAGCATGCACTTGGCGCGCTGCGCCGCGGTGACGGCATGACCGCTGTTGATGGTCAGCCCGGTATATTGCTTCACCACGATGCCGGTATCGTTGACGCCGGTATCCGAGGCGAGCGTGACATTGCCGCTGGTGTTCAGCGCGCCATCCGCGCCGGTGCCGAAATAGTTGGCGGCGCCGCCGACCGCCATCAGGTTGGCCAGCGCGGTGCGATACAGGCCGCCGGGCGAGCCGGGCCGCTGCAGCAGCACGTAATCGTCGGCGTCAGGCGACAGGATGCCGAAGCCGAGGATGTCGTTCAGCGCCAGGTCGGAGAGGCCGAGCGCCGACAGCACGCGCAGGTCGGTGATGTCGGTGTTGTCCAGCGCCGTGACACCGACGCCCACCGCCACCCGCGCGATCGGCACGGCGTCGGCCGGGATGGCCGGGTCCACCGGGCTGACATTCTCGGCGCCGGTGGCGATCGCCGCCGCGCCGGTCATGCGGTCGAGATAGACGATATCGCGGCGCGGGTTGGAGACCGCCGCCACCACCGGCCCGACCACCTGTTCGGCGATCTCGGCGCGGCCGGCCGCCGAGAAGATCGCGCCCGGCGCAACCGTCAGCGTCAGGTTCGGCGCCGGCGGGCTGCCGGTCATCGACTGGTGGCAGTAGAAGCCGCCGGCGATGCGGTCATGAATCTGCGCGGTGCCGTCGATATGATTCACATAGTCACTGGAATCGGTGTCGACCGTGACATTTGGCAACGCGGGTTGTACGGCGGTCATGATGATCTCCGGGAGACAGGCGCAAGCCGCCGGTCGCCAGGGCTGGCGTCGGGTCTTGCAGGCTTTGAGGGTTGAAAGAGAGAGAGAGAGCGCCGCTTGGCGTCAGGCGGCGTCCGGGACTTTCATCAAGCGCCCGTGAACTTGACGCCGCAGCGGCCGCCGACGCTGGAGCCGCTGGCATTGAGGATATGCACCGTCACGCCCGACAGGCTGAGGCCGGACCAGTAGGCGAACCGCGGCGACGGCGGCGAACCCGGTCCCAGTTCGGGCGTCAGATCGGGCGTCGGCATCACGAAGAATGGCGGCGTGAACGGAATGACCAGGCCGCCAGGCGGGATATCGAGGATGCCGAGATTCAGCACGCGGTCATCGACATCCAGCACCGGCTTGAAGCGCGACAGATAGGCATTGCCGCTGGCGGTCTGGATGCAGGCCAGCGCCTTCACCGCGGCGGCATCGACAAAGCCCACCGACCAGTCCTCGAAGCCGTCATAACTGCCGGCCAGGGTGCGATGGTCGATCTCCAGGCGCGGATCGGCCGTGCCGCTGCGGCCCGGCCCGAGGGTGGCCTGCATCTCGGCATAGATGCGCACCTGGTCGGCGTCGAAACCCAGGTCGATCTCGGGCGCGGTGTAGCAGCATTCCGCCACCGGATCGGGGCAGAATTCCTGAAACACCCGCCAGCCCTTGCCCAGCGTGGTGCCGGTGGTGCGCGGGATCAGCTTGCGCGTCGGGCCATGCAGCACGAAGCCGTCAAGCACGCCGCGCCAGCGCGGATATTGCTCGGCGTCGAATACCACATTGAAGTCGCTGCGCACGGTCAGGGCGCAAGTGAAGGCGTTGACCGAGTAGTTGCCCGAGGTATCGCGCGCCTTGATGCCGAACACCCACTCGCCCGGCGGCACCGCGCAGGATGTCACGCGCGTGCCCTTGGTGGTCGATGTCAGCACCTGCGCCGAATCCCAGGAGAACGGCGGCGCCATGTAGCGCAGTTCGTAGCCGCCAAGGTCGGCATCGGGCGCCTGCGGCCAGTTGAAGTTGACCGCATTGTCATTCTGCTGCGCGGTCAGGCCAACCATGTCGCTGGCCGGTTCGGTCTTGCCGATCACGGTATGGCTGCCGGTCAGCCAGATTTCATCGCCATTGCCGTCACGCGGCACCACGCCGGCGCCGTTGACCGAGCGGATACCGACCTCGACGCTGCGGCCGTCCTCGACATCCAGGACAAAATCGCTGCTGCTGTCGCCGCTGACCCGCTTGTACTGGTAATCCGGCAGCGGGCTGTCGCCCAGCTTGCGCCAGCGGATGTCGATGCTGCCGCCCGACACCACGAAAATATCCGCCGGCGGCGCCCAGCCGATGCGCAGGCGCGTGAACACCGTGCCGTCCTGCCGGGTGTAAAGCTGCGCCGTGCCGCTTTCCAGCGACAGCCCGGTCGGGTTGGCCACGGTGAAGGAATTCGGCAGGTCCGTGGTCGGCGCCGGCACCAGCGTGCCCTCGTCCACCGTCTCATCCCAGGCGAACACCGCCGCATCGATCTCGCCGGCCGACAGGTCGACACCATAGCGCGAGGCCTCGCCCTTGCCGCGACCCTCGCGACTGACGATCTCCAGGTTGCCGATCTCGAAAGTCTTGTCCGACCAGCCGAACAGGCGGCTGCTGATCGCGGTGGTGTCCAGCGCCTGCGCCTTCAGGCCGCGCAGGCTCAGCAGCAGCCGGACGCTGATCTGGCGGCGCACGCGCTCCAGGTTGATGCGGGCGATACGCTGCGCCATCGAGGACGAATTGGTCCAGGGCAGCGGCAGGTCGATCCAGATATCCTCACCGTTATCCTCTGCGACATAGGTGTCCGACAGAAACGCCGGATAGTCGGTGGCCTGAAAGGAATCATCGGGATTGCAGAACACACCCTTGATGCCGTTGCCCAGCTCGCGCCGGCTGCGGCGGGTCTGCACGGTGACCGGGCCGTCGCAATCGGATTCGGAAAAGCTGACGCTGGCCATGCGCCAGACGCCGGCATAGAGATGCCAGCGGCCGCCGCTCCACACCATGCGGCCAGCCATCGCCGACATCATGTCTTCCAGCACCTCGCGCGGCGCCTGGCTGGTCTTGAAGCTGCCGTTCATGGTGTAGCGCGGTTCGGCGTTGGCGCGGATCTCGGTCGCGGTGCCCGCCGTGCTGAACGATACCGGATTGCCGGCGCGCGCATCCTCCAGGCTGGCGGCCAGGCGGCCGGTCAGGAAATCGACCGGTATCCAGAAATAATGCGTGTCGGCCACCAGGCCCGACTGCAGGGACCCGCCGCTGTTGGCCTGCACGGTCACGCGCGTGCCCAGCCGCAGCGCCGCATCTTTGCTGGCCAACGTGATCAGCCCGGTGGCCGGATTGGCGGTATAGGCCACCACCGCGGGCTTGCGCGGCACCATTTCGTCGCAGGCATTGGCGGCCGCGATCAGCACATCCTCGTTGATCTCGGCATCCAGCACGCCGACACCGCCCTGCGAGGCCAGGGTGCGCAGGTAGTCGGCGGTGCACAGCGCCGCATTGTCGGTGAAATGCCCGCGCGTCGGCGAGCTGACATCGCGCGGATCCCGGATGTCGCAGGCGGTTTCCAGCAGTACAGAGGGATTGGGCAGCGAACCGGGAAACTTGTTGCTGTCGTATTTCAGCCGCAGGTACATCTTGGTGCAGCCGGTCTGCCGGTGGTTCACGGTCCACTTGTCCGGGCAGTTCTCGATCAGCTTGGCTTTCCAGGTCGCGTCGGTGTCTGCCGTGCCCAGGCCGAACCAGCAGGACACGAAGCCGGCATATTTGCCGGTGGCGTTGCCGTCTTCATCCAGCGGCACAACCTCGTCATCCAGCAACAGGGCGGTGACGCGCCGCGACGGATGCCCCAGCAGCGTGACCACCATATGCAGGTATTCCCGGCTCGCGCCGGTGGTATGCATGAAGGTCTGGCCGCCCGAGAGGCGCATGGTGCCATAGGCGCGGGACCGCACGATGATCGCCTGACGCACCGAGAGCGTGCGGTCCTGCGCGACCGCGGCGAAGGCGCTGCCCTCGCTGCCCTTGGGCTTCTTCGCCGTTGCCGCCGTGACCAGGCCGCCGATCACGGTGGTCGCCACGCTGGTGACAAAAGCGGCCAGCGTGATATAGCCGGCGCCATAGGCGGCGGCCGAGATGGCGACGGCGGCTATTGCCGGCGGCATCAGCCCACCCTCCAGCCACGCCGGCAGCGGCGCAGCGGCAGCCGCAACAGGCCATGATCCTGCAGGAACAGCGCCGTCAACCCGTCAAGCCCGACGACACCCAAGGCAGCATCCGGGACATCCGCCAGCACCAGGTCGCCGCGCTGCGCCTTCAACGCATGGATTTCCATCACGGCATGACGACTGGCAAAGGCATCGACAGCCTGCTCCAGACCGCGCGCCCGATACAACACCCGCATGCGCCGCTGCGCGCCGGCGGCACTGGCATAATGCCCACGGATATCAGCGGCCGGATCGATGCCGAGTTGCACGCCGGCCGCGTCGAGGCTGAACAGGATGCAGTCATGGCGTCCCCAGCAGAATTGCAGTGTGGCCGCTGCGGCGAGATAGCGATCGAGGCGCTGCGGCCAGTCGGACAGGCGGCGCGGCCAGGGCTGCATGCTCATGCCTTCCCCCATACGCCATTCCAGTCCTGCATGCCGGCGACAAACTCGAAACCCAGATCATCGGGATCGGTCAACTTCTGGTCTTCCGGGGTGAAGCGCCGCTCGCGCGGCCGCTCCAGGTCGATCAGGCGGTTTTCAACCGTGATGCGGATGGTGACCGACTGGCCATCAGCGCTGATTTCCGGAACATCGGTGAGGCCTGAGAAAATCTGTGTCGGCGTGCCATCGAAGCTGTTGCCGGCACGCAGCCCCAACCAGACCATCGCCGGGCGACCCCAGCGCATTTCGGCCAGCGAGATCGCCAGCAGTTCGGGCTTGATGCCGGACAGCTCGAAGGTGACGCCGCTGGCCTTCAGGTCGCCGGTTTCCTCAACCGGTGAAATCTTGCCGTATATGCCGGTCCCCTTGAAGGTGCGGCCGATCCAGATCAGGTCGCTGGTACCATTCCAGGCGCGGATCGGATTGAGCGGATCGGATGTGCCGATCTCCACCAGCACCACCGGCTCGACCACCGGCGCATCGATATTGAAATCAATATCGCGCGCCATTATTCGTCACCCAGCGCTTCCATGACCTGGAAATTCAGGCCATAGATTTTGGCCTCGCCGACATCCCAGGGCATCTCGCCCGGCAGCATGCGGAACACGCCGACCGGGTTGGAAGTGGCGATCGGCGTCAGGTTGGCGATGTCGCGGCGCAGGCGCGGCCAGATATCCAGCACGGCCTGGCCGCTGCCATCGGCATTCACCGGCGTCAGGTTGACATGCAGGCTGGACTGCGCGCCGGTGCCGATCTGCAAATAGTCGCGGTAGCGCAGCACGCCAGTCTGGCCGGGCGTCCAGCCGCCGGTATACAGCAGTTCATCGCCCGCGCGATTGACCAGCGGACTGCCGCCGGTGGCCGCCACCGGAAAGCCGGCCGCCGTGCCGCGCGGCAGCCGCTTGGAGACATCGCCGAAATAGAACGTCCCGGCGGAGCCCTTCAGGCTCAGACGGAAGGCGATCCATTCATCGGCCTGGTCCTCGGTCAACGGCGGCAACTCGCAATCGAAGACCCATTGCTGGCCCTGGTGGCGCTGCACCTGCTGCTGAAACGTGAAGACGGACAGGCTCATACCCACCGCCTCGATCGGGCGCGGCGTCAGACGCTTGAACGTCGGCGACGACGGCATGGTCAGCGGATAGGTGATCATGCCCAGGCCTGCCGGTTGCGCTTATAATCACGACGCGCCGCATCGACCGAGCGCCGCTCGATCGAACCATCCATGTCGCGCACGGTGGATTCCAGCCGGCGCATACCCTCGGCATCGGCGCCGCGGGCATCGATGAAGACCTGCGGGCCGCCGGCGGTCAGGCCGCCGACCTGGTCGCCGCGAAAGACCTTGTCGCCGCCACCAAAATTCACGAGCTCGCGACCGCGCTCGCCGACCCAGGCCCAGCCTCTCTCCGCCGAGTCAGTCCCGGTCGCATAGGCATTCGGACCGACATAGCCGATGCCCTGCTGGCCAAAACTGCCATAATCAAGGCCGGCCGAGCTGCCAGCGCTGCCGCCGCCGCCAAAGACGCCCCCGAAGACACCGGCCAGTACGCCGAAGATGCCGCCGGCGTCGCCGCCGCCACCACCGCCACCGTCCTTGCCGGTTTGAAACACGGAGGCCAGGGTCTTCTGCAACTGCAGCAATGCCGGCTGCAACACCAGCATGTCGAAGATGGCGTCGGTCAGGTCGAGGATGGCATTGCGTGCGATATCGGCGGCATCGGCGCTTTCGCGAAGGCCGCGGCGCAGGTTGCTGCCGACGACATTGCTCAGCTCGCGCGCATTCTCGTTGGCGCGCCGCACCTGCTCGGAGGTGCCCTCGGTCGCCCGCTTGATGCGGTCCTGCGCGTCAACATACTCTTCTGCCTGGCGACGGGCTTCTTCCGTCGTCATCTCGGTGTTTTCGCGGAGCAGCGATTGCGTCCGCAACACAACCTGCAGCTCGCGGTCATAGAGAATGAAGCTGCCGGTCAGCGCGTCATAGACAACCTTGGACTTGGCCGCCGCTTCGGCCTGCTCGTTCAGCAGGCGGATATCTTGTTCATGGGCCTGGCTGGTCTTGATCACTTGGCCGCCGAGCGCCGCCGAGGCATTGGTCGCCTCGATCATCACGTCCACTGATTCAGCAAGACCGGCCGCCCAGGCCTTCACATTCTCGGTTTCGGTTTTCTGCTGCTCGATGCGACGGGTCTGCACACCGAGACTGTTGATCAGTGCGACCTGTTCGGCATTCAGTGCGTCGATGCCCTTGGCCCGCAATGTGGCCAGAGCTTCTTCGGTGGCCTTGGCCCGGACCTTGACCTCTTCCGAGGCGTTCATGGTATCGGCCTCGGCCTTCAGCGCCGCAACCTTCTTGGTCAACTGGTCGGTGACCTGCTTTTCCGCGTCGATCTGTTCCTTGCTGCGCGGATTGCTGGTCTGGCTAGGAGTCGCCACCGTCGGACCCGGCGCGAACAGGCCGGTGCCGGCGCGGCTGTCGCGCAGATTGTAAAGCTCCTGCAACTGGTAGCGCAGATCGGCAATGCGCTTTTCGCCCGCCGTCTCCGCGCCGAAGATGTCGCCGAACAACCGGTTGCCCTGCTTGGCCTCCGCCTCGTTCAGCAGCCGCACCGTCTGGTCGATCTCCTCGTTCAGCGCCGCCAGCGATTTGGCATCGCTTGGCCGCAGGTCCTCCAGGAACATGTTGAGGTTGTGGAGGAAGCCGATCAGCGGCCCGCCGCCCAGAGCTGCACCGGTCTGCGCCAGTTTCTGGAACTGGATATTGATTGCCGCGATCTTGTCAGAGCCCTCATCCGCCTGGCGGATCAGGTCGCCGCTGATCACCGCGCCGACAGCCTTGGCTTCCTGCGTGAATCGGCGGATGCCATCGGCGCCAGACGACAGCAGCGGCAGCAGCTTCTGCCCGATCTTCTCGCCGAACACGCCGACGGCAGCCGCTGCGCGCTGGTTCGGATTTTCGATCTTGGCCAGCGCATCGGCCACATCCAGCAGCACGGCCTCGGTGGTGCGGAGCTTGTTCTCGGCATCCAGGACGCCGACGCCCAGCGCCTTGAATCCGTCGATCGCCGCCTTGTCACCCTCGGCCGCCGCGCCGATGCTGCGCGACAGCTTGGCCAGGCTGCGTTCCAATTCCTCGTTGCTGACGCCGGCCTGGCTGGCGGCATACTGGTAGGCCTGCAGCGCATCGGTGCTGACGCCGAGCTGTTCGGCCAGCTCGCCGATGCTGCCGACCGCGTCCAGCGAGCGCTTGGCAAAGGCCAGTAGCGCCGCACCGCCAAGACCGCCGGTGAACAGCGCCACCGCACTGGTCGCGGTGCGGAAACCCTTTTCAATGCTGGCCAGATTGCGATTCATCTGGACCGAGGTGCTGGCCAGATTCTGCCGCACCCGCGCCAAGCCGGAATCAAACTGCCCGGTATTGGCGACGAAATCGGCAGAGACAACACCGGCTTTTGTCATCTCTGCCCCCCTAACCTTCAATCCAACCAGCGCGGTCAGGAACCAGATTGCGCTTTATGTCGCGCCTGATACCCGGCGAACCAGGCCGCCAGTTGATGATCGTCCATGCCCTTCTGCCGCCTAGCCCGACCGATGGTCAGGGCAGACAGATCAGGCAATCGCTTGGCCCGCATCAGACTGGCCAGCAGGTGATCCTGGCGAATCGCCCGATTGGCAGCAGCTCGGGTGATACGCAGGGATGCGTCCGGGGTCAGCCGCCAGAACTCGGATGGCGCGACCCCTGCGGTAACGGCCTGTTCCAGCGCCGTCTGAACCACATCGCCATCCGCGTCAGAGGGTTTGAGGATGTCGCCTCAGCCTCTTCCGGCACACCGTCGACACCCCACCAGGCCAGCGTCATCGCCTCTTTGAGGCGATCGAGGACCGGCATCAGCGGCGGCGACATTTCCCGCACTATCTCAGGAGTGATCTCCGGGTGATGGCGCTGCAGACCGATCGACACCAGCACGGCCAGCCGCTTCTGATCCATGCCGCTGAGGATCAGACCGATGGCGTCGCGGCCCAGTTCGTCCTGGATACGGGCCTGTGCATCCCAGTCGAATACGATGATGCGGGGTTGACCGTCCAGCAGGACGGCCACTTCACCGCGGCGCCGGTTCGGCTGGATCACGCGGTCGGACCCGTGACATTGCCCGAGATGCGGATGTTGAACGAACCGTCCATCTTGGCATCGACGCCGCCCGACACCGGGTTGGACAGCACGTAGCCGCTGAACAGGAAGTTCTTGCCATCGGACATGGTGAACTTGAACTCGCGCAGCGCGCGGTCGGCCTTGGCGGCACGCGCCATCACCTGGCCGGGGTCGGTCGGCAGGTAATTGCCCTGCGCGCTGAAATTGCCGAAATCCTGCAGGCCCATCAGGAATTCCTTGCCGACGGAATCGAGATCGGTCACGTCGATCTCGGCCGCCTGGCCGTCGAAACCGGTGAAGCTTTGCATGCCCTTGATCTGAATCCAGGTCGTGGGCGAGCCGGTGCTGATGAAGAGTTTGGAGCCCTGGGTTTCAAGGGCGCCGTTCTGAGCAGCCATGATGAGTGTCCTTTCTGCAGACGGTTTCGGTTAAGCGGTTTCGGTTAAGCGGTTTCGGTTAAACCGGTTCGGTGGCGGTGACAAAATATTCCATCAACACGCGATGCAGCCTGGGCTCGACCGCGTCTTCATAGAGATCGGACGAGGACAGCCGGGCGACGGCCTTGATGCTGACATATGGCGTCGGGCTGTCGGCGCTGACTGCGACGGCGCCGACGAAATCCGCGATAGCGGCATGAATGGCGCGCGCCAGTTTCTGCGCCGCCAGATAAGTCTCGGCATAGGCATCGATCTGGATGCGCGGCTGCAGCAGGCCGCTTTCGCCATCGAGATCGCGGGCGATATCGGGCTTGTCGACACCCAGCACCACAAAGTATGGCCCGGCGGTATCCTGCCCGGCCGCCGAGGGATAGCCGCGTCGGCCCGCCAGGGCGGTGACGGCAGGCGCCGCCAGCAGCAGGCGCAGGATGGCCAGAGCGATCATCTCAGCCTCGCAGCAACGCGCGTCGGACAGTCTGGTAGCGACCGGCCAGCCGCTTGGTCTCGCGCTCCAGACCCTTCAGCAGGCCATCGCGCATGACATTGAAGGCTTCCGGCGCGGTCTGGTCAAAACCCGGACGAAACCACGGCTTGGCCGCCATGCGGCTGGTGCCGTATTCCAGGAACCAGCCCCAGAATCCTCGGCCGGTGCTGACGGTCCAGCCGAACACCCCTTTGCTGCGTTTTTTCCAGCGCCGCAATTTCAGGTTCCTGAACAGCCGGCCATATTTCTGGCTGGCGGCAGAGGGCGCCGCGCCGCGCGGGGCATTCGCCTTCACCGCGCGCAAGGTGGGCTGCGCACTGGCGCGCACGGCTGAATCATAGACGCGGCTTTCCATCGCGGTTGGCAGTTCCTTGGCCACCGCTATCAGTTCCTCGAACCCGGACAGGTTGGTCTTGACCGACATCATGCCGCGGCGTTCCGCACCACGATGGCCTTGGCCATGATCTGCAGCCATTCACGGCGGCCCAGCTCGGCCGGCTTGCCGGTGATCTCGTATTCCACGCCCTCGCAGGCCAGCCGGTGCTGTTCGGTGACATCGCTGCGCCAGCGGATATGGAATTTGGCGGTCGCCTCGCTGTTGACCTGCTGGGCGGCGAAGACTTCCTTCGATGTCATGTCGAGACGCTGCGCCCAGACTTCACCATCATCGGCATATGTGACGATTTCCTGGTTGGCGAAATCGTAGGATTTCACCGGGCGGCGGATCATCACGCGGCGATCGAGCTGGCCGATATTCATGGCATCAACCGAACAGGTCGGTGCGATACGGCGCGATCAGCGTGCTGACCCCCAGCGGCAGCTCGCTGACGATATTGCCGACATTGACCGCCTCGCGGTTCTGATACAGATGCGCCAGGTGCAGCAGCATGGCGACCTGCAGCGGACGCGGCACCTCGGCATAGCCGCAGGTGAAGGCGATGCAGACCGCGTCGGGCTGGCAGCGCGTCGACGGCCAGGACTTGCCATAGGCCGGCACCAGCCGGCCGCGCGCGCCCTTGCGCAGGGTGTAGTCGGTATTCGCCACCAGGGTCTGGGTCACGCCAGCCGTGTCGATATAGGTGACGGCATCGACGCTCTGCAGCGGCGGCAGCGGAATGCGGATCTCGCCGCTGCCAGCCGGGAAGCGGTCGAGATACAACTCCCATTCCTGCGCCACCAGGGCGCGGCCCAGGATGCCATCACGGCCATCGAGATGTTCGCGCATCGCGGTGATCAGACCCGTGACCAGGCTGTCATCGGGATGGCTGGGTGGCGAACCGGTGGCGTCCAGTTTCAGATGCAGGCGCGCCTGCGCCAGCGTCAGCGGTTCGGTCGCGGGCGGGGTCACCAGCACAAGCGACATATCGACCCCTCCCCCAGAATTCCAGGCTGATCAGTAATTGCGGATACCGGACAGCCAGGCGCGATAGCGGCACGCCAGGTCATCGAGGCGGGGCGGCAGATGCAGCGACGGCGTTGACAGCCGGATGGCCTGGCGCACGGCCAGGCTGGCGAAATGGTCGAAGGCCCGCTGCAGGTCGGCGCGGCTGGTCACAAAGCGCTCGGTACCGTTGGCGGTCTCGCGATAGCCCGCCTCGGGCGAGCAGATCGCTGGAATGCCCAGCGCCTGGATGTTGGCCAGCTTGACGTTGCTTTTCCAGTTACGCGCCGGCCAAGCCCCATCTCCCGTCGCCAGACTGGCGCCGCGCAAGGCAAGGCCGATATCGGCGCCGGCCAGGTCGCCCTCGCGCAATTCCCAGCCGCGCGCGGCGCATTCCTCGGCGACCAGCCCGCGCCAGGCGTCGAGATAGCGCGGCGCGCCTTCATAGCCGACGATCTGCACCCGCTCGCGCAGCGGCTGCGGCGTGTATTTATCCCAGGCATGATGCGGCAGCACATAAGACGGTCCGTGAAACCGGGCATCGTCCATCATCTGCCGGGTCGGGAAGACAATGCCAGTCGGCCGCAGGCGGGCGATCTCGTCGGCCAGCCAGCGCAGCGCCTGCGCCTTGCTCCAGTGGTTGCCCACCGGCTGCGGCCAGGCATCGACAATATCCCAGACCCAGCGGCGGCCGCGCAGATGATACAGCACCTCGTCATCGAGCCGCTTGACGGCAACCACGATATCGGCAGGCGGCATCTCGGAAGAAGAACCGATGAACTGCGTTGAAGGCACAACAGCCGCACCGATCGCGGCGCCAAGCTGCACACCCCTGATCTGCCATGACTCCGGACGGCCATTGCCGGTGACCGTGATGCGCATCGGTCAGGCCACCAGCAGCTCGAACGGGCGGCCGGTGGCGATCTCATCGACCGACCATTGGTTGCCCGCCACCATATTCAGCGCCGGCTGGCGATCGCCAAGGAACGGCACCTCCAGATCATGGGTGATGCGATGGGCGGCGGCAGCGCCGATCCAGGCGGGCGCGGCATAGAAGACAGGAATACCGGCCAGCAGCGCCGCGATGCCGCCGGCGGAATGCCAGATCACGCAGGCATGCGCGCCGGCAAGATCGGCGGCCAGCGTCACAGCGGTCGGTCGGCCGCAGGGATGCGGGCGCACCCGCACCGGCCGGGTGGTTTGGTTGCGCAGGTCACGCGCCATGCGCTCGGCCCAGTCTGGCGGCGACGCCATCTTGTCCGAGCCGATGCCGCGCTGCGCCAGCACCAGGATATGGTCGCCATGGCGCCGCCAGGGCCGACGCGAGAAGGACGCGGCGCGGGCTGCATCGGCCGGCGCGCCGCCATGATGATGCTCGTTACGACTGATCGCGTAGTACTGCCGGCCCAGGCTGTCGCTGCCGTGATAGCCGTTCTCGGCCACCAGCACCGGCGCGCCGATCGCCTCGAAGGCGAGCGCCATGCGGTGCTTTTCCGAGTAGCGGTTCCAGATCACCAGCAGATCGGTGCGCTTGGGATGGATGCAATACTCGGAGCTGATCCGAAAGCCGCGCGCCCGCAGGCCGGCCTCGAAGGCATCACGCCGATAGTGCAGGTTTGACTGGATATGCAGATAGGCCGTCCGCTCGAAACTCATGGGCGATCTCGCTTCGCGGGTAGCAGTCGATAGCCGAGTCCGGCGTGCAGTTGACGACGGCGACGCCGGCGCGTTGCAGGTCGGGCACGGTGGCGGCAAACAGGTCGCGCCAGCGGTCAAGGTCGGGCTGCAGCGGATTCTGCAGGCCGGCGCCATGGTCGGGATGCCAGTGCTTCTCGCCGGCCGGGCCGTGTTTCATGTCGAAGCCGAGCAGCAGGATGCGGCTGGCGCCGAGCAGCACAGCCAGGTTCAGCGCCTGATAGCCCGAGTTGTTGCCGAGATGGATGCGATGCGGATCCAGCGACAGGCCGGGCTTGTCCTCGCCCGGTACGCGCAGGATGTCGGGCCGCGCCGCACAGATCGCCGCATCCTGGCTGACCTTGAGGCCGCCAAAGCGCGACGTGTCATAGCGCCGCCAGAACACGCCGTCGGCGGCGTAGAGCAAATCGGCGGATGGGATCAGCTCGAAGGCGCGATTGACCGCGATGATCCTGCACTGGCCCTGAAACCGGGCCAGGGCAAGACGGGCAAGTCCCCGCCGGCCTGACTCAGTGGCAAGACTTGGTCCGCCGGCGACAATGGCGATAGCGCTTCCCCGAAACAGTGAGGGGACGGGTGGCCAAACTCCTGGAAGTTGGCCCGGTTGCCCCGCAGCGGCCGCATGGATCAGGCTTTGGCTGGTCAGCGCTTGGGGCGCGAACTCGGGCTGCGTGGCTGGCGCGGCGCCCGCGGCGGCGTCTTCGCCTTGGGCGCAGCGGCATCCGCCGGCGCAGCGGCCAAAGGGACCGCGGTGCCCCAGCCTTCGGCGACGGCAATATCCAGGCCGCGCTGCGTGATGTCCTGTGGCAGCGGCTTGCCATCGAGACCGGCCTTCAGCTCGTATTCCTTGACCTCGATGCCGTCAGGCGAAAACTTGAAAGGGCGGCTGACATGAATCTGGCGCATCACGCTCTCCATGATCTCGGATTGAATGGGCGGTGCATTGAATGGGCGGTGAAGCGTCCCGCGCCGGGTAGCGGGACCTGGCAGAACCAGGCATCCCCTTACGGGGACCCGGCGCGGGAACCTCAGAGATGGCCGCGATCAGGCGTCGGCAACAGGCGCCAACAGCGGGTCGCCCAGCTCGATCAGCACGGCGATCGGCGTGGCGCCGGGCGTGTTGGCCGCCGTGGCGGTGACCATGATGTACCGCTTCGAGCCGGCATAGCCGACGGTGTAAGCCAGGTTATCCTTGGCATCGGTATTGATCACCGCGAAGATGCCGTTGCTCACGGCACCGGCGCCGACATTGCGGCCATTGGCCAGGATCATGTCGGCCTCGGCCACGGCGGTGAAGCCGGTGGTTTCGCTGTCGGATTCGAGCAGGGCAAAGCTCCAGCTCGGCGACGGCGAATTGGCCACATTGGTGAGCGCACCGATGGCGGCGACGATCAGCGCCGAGCGGAAGCCCGACAGATCGACGCCGCCCGCCGGGGTCTTGGTGGTGGTGCGGGTTTCCGCGTAATGCAGAACCGTCTTGACGTTGGAAATGAGATCGCGCTGCATAGGTGTCTCCTTCAGGCTGCGCGTGGAAAAGAAAAGGCCGGCATTGCTGCCGGCCTCCGGTTCACACCGCTATGAGCGGTTCGCCGCGCGGGGTTAGGTCGCGGAGAACTTCAGCAGCTTGATCGCATCGAAGTTGGTCACGTCGCCGCCCACACGCTTGCGCATGTAGAAGCCGACATAGGGCTTGTTGGTGAGGGGATCGACCAGGACCGACAGACCGAGGCGATCCAGGATCATATAACCCGCCTTGAAATCGCCGAATGCGATCGACAGCGAGTTGGCGGCGATGTCGGGCATATCCTCCAGCTCAGCCACGGGATAGTTCAGCAGTTGCGACGGCTGGCCGGCGACAATGCCGGGCTGCCAGATATAGTCGCCGCGCGCATCCTTCAGCTTGCGGATGGTAGACACCGTCAGGCGGTTCATCGCCCAGCGCGCGTTACCGCGGAATTCCGGCTTCAGGGAGTAGATCAGGTCGATCAGGGCATTGGGATCATGCGCACCATCGGCCTGACCGCCCGAGATGACCGGGAAAGCGCCGGCAGCGCCAACAGGCACATACTGCAGCTTGCCCCAGACACGGTTCTTATCGGCGCTGGTCGTGGCCGCGGCACCATAAGCCAGGAAGCCCTTGGGCTTGTTGAAGCCGTCACCACCGACGAAGGCGGTGTTCTCGGTACGCACCATCTTGTCGGCGGTCTTGCCGGTCAGCCAACCGGCAGCATCGACCAGAACGGCATCCTCCAGCATCTTCTGCGTGATCTGCGGGAAGGCATACTGCTCATGGGTCTCGATCTTCTGCGTGCCGATGGTCGGGGTGCCGGTCGCAGGGCGCGCGGCGCGTTCACCGACCCAACCGCCACTGGTGGCGTCATCGACATCCAGCGGCTGCTCCCAGGCATCGCGCGAGATGCCCTGGACCGAGCAAATCTGGCGCATCTGCGACGTTTCATAGATGCGCTTGAGGAAGGTGGTCGACATTTCCGGCGGCACGGCATAGCCGCCAGACGGATCGGTGCCGACCTGCAGCGCGTTACGCATGTCCTGCGACAGCATGTTGACATTGAGGTTGCAGGAAATCAGCTCGACAAAGGCTTCGGCGTAGCCGTTATAGGCTTCCTTGTCGACACCCTTGCGCAGCGCCGCTGCGATATCGCGACCGCTGGCGCCGCGCGCCGCCATCACGTCACGATAGAACGCCTTGATGTTCTTCTCGGTATTCTCGTTGGCAGGGCTGCCGATGCCACCGGCGGTCAGACGGGCGAGCTGCGCAGATTGCTCATTGACCGCCTTTTCCAGCTTCACCGTCAGATCGGTGATCACGGCGTTGATGTTGTCAGCGGTTTCCTTGTTGCCCTTGTCGTTCGCGGCCTGGAAGTCGAGCCAGGCCTTGTTGATGGCCTCGACCATGGCGACGGGGTTGGTTTCATCGGGCTTGAGAATCGGCGCCGGACCGGCATAGACCGGCTTGGTCAGGGCGCTGGTCGCGACCAGAGCGGCCGACAGGAGATGACGGGAACGAGCCATGATTGGCCTCCAGTGGTTTCAGGAATGGATGGTTGAATTGGTCTAGCTGTGCGCGGTCGCGCTCAGCCGGGCGAGAGCATCGGCAAGCGCCGGGTTCGTCGCCGGATTGAAATCAGCGTCGCGCTGATCCTTGGACTGGGCGGGGTCGGCATCGCGCAGACCCAGCGCCTTGAAGCCGCCGGCCACGAAGGCCTTGGCAGCGTTACGGGAACACCCGGCCTTGCGCAGGGCATTCTCGAAATCGAACTTGGTTTTCGGGCCGATCTCGGCGGCCTTGTGCAGGGCAGCCACGGCGGCCGGCATCTGCTGCTGACGGAAGCTGGAAAGGTCGAACCGCGCCTCGGTATCGGCCTCGCCTTCGGCGACATCGGCAAAGCCCTTGGCAACGGCATCTTCAGCCGTCAGCCAGGTCTCGGCATCCATCAGCATCTTGATCTCGGCCAGGGCCAGACCGCTACGGTCCTCGTAGGTCAGCGCCAGGCCATGGTCGATGATGCCAAGTTGGTCCGCCAGCTTGGTGAAATCATGCCGGTTGCCGCAGGCGCAGGTCCACGCATCGTGGATCATCAGGAAGGAATTTTTCGCCATGGTGATCGTGTCGCCGGCCATGGCGATGATCGAGGCGATCGAGGCGGCGATGCCCGAGACATGGACATGGATTTCCGCCGGATGGTCGATCAGGTCGTTATAGATGGCGATACCATGGGTCACCAGGCCGCCGGGCGAGTTGATGCGCAGGTTGATGCGCTTGGCCTTGATGGTATCGAGCTTTTCCTTGAAGGCCTTGGCGTCGACGCCCCAGGGGCCGATTTCATCGTACAGGTCGATATCGACCGACTCTTCGGTGGCGTTGCTGATCGCCAGCGGACGCAGGCCACTGGCGCGCGCGAAGACCGGGCGGCGCTCCATCTCGGCCAGCAGATCGGCCGGCAGCGCGATGCCGTTGAAGACGGGGCGGTCAGCGACCACCAGGGGAATGCGATGGCGGGTCATGCCGGGTCTCCGGGGTTGGCGGCAGGCTTGGGGGCGTTCTGGGCCGACATGTTGCTGGCCACGATGAATTCCTCGCCGCCAGGATCCTTGCGCTTGTTCATGTTGCTCATGCGGCGCCACTCATTGGCGTTGATAGCGCCGTTCTGACGCTGGATCTGCAGGCCTTCCTGCTGGGTCTTGAAGTCGCCACGCGTCAGCGCCTCGACCAGGAATTCCACGTAGCGGATGGGATCCGACTGCAACAGGTGCAGATTGATTCCCTCGCAGATGCAGACATAGAACGGCATCATCGTGTAGGTGACGAAGCTGATTCCCTGATGCTCGATGTTGGAGAAGGTCGCGCGTTCGAGATCGGCGACCATATGAGGCGGCACGCCCCAGATGCCGCAGATTTCGGTGCGCGACAGCTTGCGGCCCTCGATATATTGCGCCTCTTGGTTGGACATGCTGACCGGCTCATAGGCCAGGCCACGGTCCAGAACCGGAGTCGAATACATCTGATCGCCGCCCGTGACGCGCTTCCAGTCCTCGCGGGCTTCCTTTTTGTCTTCCGAAGGAATGATCTGATCAGTCTTCAGCACGCCCATCGGGCGCGCGCCATTGGCGAAGAACTTGGAGTTATGGTCGCGCATCGCCTGCGCGTCGCCATAGGTTTCGCGGTGGCGCTGCACCGGCGAGATGCCGTCGATGCCATCGTTGCTGAACATCCACAGATGCAGGATTTCAGCAGGCTCGTAGCGGATTGTCTGGCCGTCCGGGCGGCGATACTCGAAATGGAATTTCAGGGTCTGCGGATCCTGCACCCGACGCGTGCGATCCGGATGCAGGCGGTTCAGCGCGATCGGTTTCCCACCGAAGCCACGCACGATCTGGGCATAAAAGCGGCCGCGATAGAACAGGTCGCGGCCCAACAGCATTTTCCATTGGAAGGCGGTGATGCCTTCCATTGGAGAACCACGCAGCAGGGCATAAAGCGCGTTCTTGGTGTCGCGCTCGCGGTCATCCTCATCCAGCTTGCGATACAGGATCAGCGGCACCTGCGCGATGGCGGTGCAGATGACGCGCTCGCAGGCCGCCACCACCGACAGCCGTGATACCGATTCCTCGCTGACCATCACGCCGGCGCCAGACATCATGGCGGCGCCCATGCGCTCTACCAGCTGGTCGATGGTCAGACCGGTGGTGATCTCATTGCGCGCATCAAAGACCGGGTCCTTGCGGGCCAACACATTGGGCGCGGCCGCCGAGGGTGTATAGCCCAGGCCAGCCATCATGCGATCCATCAGGGCCATGCCGTGTCCTCACGCCTTCAGGCCGACTCGCCGAACATCTGGCCGCGCTTGTAGTGCATTACGTCGTTGGCCGGCTCGCGCACTGCGATGGCACGGCCCAGCGCCATGATCAGCGCCACCATGCCGTCGATCTTCTCGATCGACTTGCTGCGCGACGGCTTCAGGTTGCCGGCGTGATCCTGCTCGGCCACCAGATTCGATGCGTTCCACCGCAGCACCGCATGGCCGCCATGGGCCAGGATGCGGCCGGTGATCAGGGCCTCCAGCTCGCGCATGGGGGATGCCATCGACACCGGACCCTGGCCGAACGGCACCATGGTCAGGCCATCCTCGGCCAACTCGGTGTAAATCTGCGTCGCCGCGAACCGGTCGTAGGCGATTTCCTCGATCTGGTATTGCACCGCCGCTTCATTCACCGTCGCGCGCACCGCGCGATAGTCGATGATATTGCCGTCGGTCAGCGTGATCAGGTTCTGCGTCGACCACTGGTCATAGGGAACACGGTCGCGCTTGACGCGCTTTTCGACATTCTCCCGCGGCAGCCAGTACCAGATCAGAACTTTCCACTCTTCGCCCTCGTCCACCGGCGGGAACAGCAGAACGAAAGCCGTCATGTCGATGGTGCTGGCGAGATCGAGGCCGCCGTAGCATTTGCGGCCGCGCAGGCTCTGCGGATCGACCGGATTGCCGCAGGCATCCCAGGCCTCGACATCGATCCAGTTGTCGAAGCCCTCGGACCAGACGTTGAGATGCAGCCGCTTGAAGGCCGAGAGCGCAGCGGGCATGTTGCGCGCCTTCTCGACCTTGCTCTGCAGGTCATCGACCTTAACAGAGACGCCCAGTCCAGGATTCGCCTTGCCCCAGCAGACCGGATCGGCCCAGTCGTCGCCCTCGTCAATCGTGAAGATGATGCCGAACAGGCTGTCGTCGCGGATGATGCCCTGCAGCACCTTGCACACATAGTCACGCATCTGGCCGCAGGCCGAGAGCTTGTTCTTGCCGGCGGTGGTGATGGCGAACATCAGCGGCTGGCGTCGCGCGCCGGTCGCCGTCTCCATCACGTCCCACAGGTCACGCGACTTGTGCGCGTGGAATTCGTCAACGATGCCGCCCGAGATATTCAGGCCGTCGAGGCTGTCGCTGTCCGCGCCCAGCGGCTCGAATTTCGCGCCGATCGCCGGCACGTTCATGTTGCTGGAAAAGAACTTCATACGATCGCGTAGAGCGGGCGAGGCCAGCGCCATGCGCTTGGCTTCCGACCACACGATCTTGGCCTGGTCCTTCTTGGTCGCGGCCGCGTAGACCTCGGCTCCGGCCTCGCCGTCTGCCGTTGTCAGGTAAAGCGCTACGCCGGCGGCCTTGGTCGACTTGCCGTTTTTGCGCGGGACTTCCTCGTAGGCGGTGCGGAAGCGCCGCAGTCCATCGGTACGCTTCCAGCCGAACAGGCTGCCGATGACAAAGGCCTGCCAGTCATCAAGCCGAAACGATTGCCCCGCCCACTCCCCTTTGGAATGACGCAGGTAGCGTTCATAGAAGACGATGGCGCGCTGTTCGGCTGCCAGGTCGAAGTGGATCCCGCGCTTGTGACCGTTCTCCAGGTCATCGAGATGCCGCTTGCAGGCCAGCCGGACCCAGATGCAGGCCGGATAGACGCCGGCCAGGATGTCGCGGGCATAGCGCTCGACGCGGCTCTTAATGGTACTTGAAGAACTCGCCCGCTTCGTCCTTTGCCGGGAGCGCTGCCGGACCTGCGCTTTCGGGCTTCGTTGCGTCTGACTGGCCGGCATCGGCACTCGCTTTCGGCGGCGGCGCGCCCTGCGTCAGCGGCAGCGTCAACTGGTTGCCCGTGAGCTGGGCGGCGGCGCCGAGCCTGAATCGCGCCAGCGGCGACAGGCCGAGCTGCGCCGCCAGGCGCGCCATCGACTTCTCCGCGTCCTGCGCCAGCCGCACATTCGGATCGATGCGGCGCAGGTTGCCGTGCTTTGACTTGGTTTCGTAGACCGCGCCCTTGTCGGCGATCGCCTGCTGGGCCGTGACATAGGCCTGGCAGGCCTGGCAATACTGGCCCAGCGCCAGCGCATCCATCTCGGTCAGCACCCGCATGCGCGACAGCTCGGGTGCCAGCCGCTTCCATTCCACCAGTGCCACGTCGCCCAGCCAGGTCGGCGGCGCGAGACCAAGCGGAGTCGGCGCGAGGGGTGCTGCTGCCGGCGTTTCCTGTTGCTCGGCGGTGTCAGCGGTGCGCTTGCCCTTTGGGCGACGCTTGCCGGCATCACCGCGCAGTGCGTGCTCTTGGTCGGACAGCGGTTTGCGGCCCATGCCGGTAATCCCTCTGTGCCGAAAAAAAGATTTCCAAAAAATTTCGCGGCCGCGCGAGCAGTGTTAGGGGCGCGGTCTACAAGCGGAAGGGCGTAGAGATTTGACCCCACCCCCCTATGTCATTGACCTTGCTTGCCCTTTTTCCGGTTTCCGAAACCGCCATCGTGTCGCGCTGTCTTGCGATCATGATGCGGCTTGTAGTATGCGCGCCACTTCGACCGATCCCAGAACTTCGCATAATCACCACCATGTGGTTCGTCATGGTCAACCACGTTGGCCACGTGCAACTCGCCCGTGCGCCTGCAGTCGTCACACTCACACAGCGGATGCTCGATCAGAAAGGCCAGCCTCGCCCGCTGCCATTCCCGATCATACAGACGACGTGACGCCGAACCTCGCTGCTGATCCTGCGCCTTGCGCGCAGCATCACGCTGCTGCTGGTGCGGCTCGCAGTAGCGCGTATGGGTTAATGCACCGCAGCTCGGATGCGCGCATGGCTTCTTCGGAGCCCATGGCATGCGCGTCCCTCGATCCGGCATAGCATCCGCAGCCGGATTGCTGCGGATGCCATACCTGTTGCGCTGCGGGGTATTGCTGAAACGAAAACGCCCGCTGGGATGATCCAGCGGGCGCGGCTTTGCCGTATTGTTAGGGCATTAAGTCAAGTTTTCTGCGCAGTGTCAAGAAGAGATTTCAGCACACGCTGATCCGTACGCCCTTCCCACGGCGCAACATCGACATCGAACGACGTGATGCGATACGCGCTCAGCAGCGTCGGCGTGTCCAGCAGCTTCAGCGCCACCACACCAAGCGCCCGATGCCAGAGCTGATAGGTGGTGCGCGCCAGCAGGATATTCTCCTGCGACAGCAGCACGCGCACCATGCAATATCCGTAACGCCGCGCCGGCGGGAACATATGCTTGTCCGGTTCGCCACGCGCATCCGGCACTGGCCCGAGCTTGGGCAGCGCATCGCGCATCCAGTCCGGTCGCCCTGCCACCCGCGCGAAATGCATCAGCAGGCCGCGTTCCATGGCAGGCTGCTGGCACACCAGGTTGTGCAGCGTCAGCGCATCGGGATGCACGTCAACCATGCCGCCACCACCACCCGCCTCGTTCCAGCTCGCAGCGCGCGCCGAGCCCGGCCGCGATGCGGCGGCCGTCTGCTGCACGATCTGATCCACGAGCTGGTCGCGATACGCCCAGGTCAACAGCTTCTCAATGTCGATATCCGTCTTGCCTGCCATCACACTCCCCCGGTCCATGCTGTCCAACCCTGACTGAAAGGCTGGACGCCTCGAAAACCCTTGCGCCGCTTCACTCTGTCCACTCTGTCCACCCTTTTCTGGGTAAAATGATAACTACACACGCGCACGCCCATGATGGATGCGCCGAAAAGGTTGGACAGGTTGGACAGCATGGACCGCATCGCATGCTGCGCGGCCTAAACGCGGTCCAACCTTTTCCCGCCGTCCAGCCTAAAGGCTGGACATAGGCCTAATCGCCCTCGCCATCACCCCAATCCACCGCCTGGCCGATGGCGTCCAGGAACAGATCGCGGCAGCGCTCCAGGCTCGGCAGCCGATACATGCGCGGGCGCGGCGCGGCGATGGTGTTGCCGTCGCCGTCATCGCGCGGATCGATGTTGCTCCACTTGGTCGGCCGGAACTCGCGCAGGTCCGGCACCAGGGCATGCAGCCGCATCCCGAATCCCACCGGCGTTGCCTTGTGGCGCTGGCCCAGCGCTTCGGCAAAGGCGACATAGGCCTTGAACAGCTTTTCGCGCGGCACTTCGGTGCGCCAATCCTCGTCATCGGCGATCAGCGTGCCGCGCCGCAGACACTCGAACCAGAACGCATCCTCGATGCGCATGCTCACCAGCTTTTGCTCCAGCAGCGCCTCGGTCTTGGGAATCTGCCGCAGGTTCACGCTGTCCAGATCGAAGTCGAGCAGATACCGCAGCAGCGCCTCGCGCCCGCCGTTATCCATCTCGGCATCGATGGCGGCGAAATACTCGTGGTTCTGTTTCGCCTTGTCGCCCACGGTGAAGATGGCAAAGCGCCGTTCCTCGAAGCCGGCCGGCACCACCCAGCGCTCATTGGACGAAATGAACAGCCGCACGTAGTTGCGCATGAATATGGCGTCGACGCCCTTGGGCTCGATCAGCTGCCGCTCGGATGTCACCAGGCTTTTCAGCCGGCCTTCCGCCTGCTTGTCGCCGGCCCAGAAACCCTCATCCGCCTGCAACAACAGCAGCGCCTTCATATGAGCATTGTGCTTGCCCACGATATGCTGCGCGTTGTCCACCATCATGTAATAGAAGCTGATCAGCGACCCGACGATCTCGGCGATCTTGCTCTTGCCGGTGCCCATCTTGCCGCGCAGCACCAGCGCGGTGCCGATCCGCTCGGTCGGTCGCTGGATCATGTGCGCGAACCAGCCAAGGATCCAGCGCGCCAGGTCCCGGTCGCCGCCGGCGATGTTGACCAGCAGATGGTCGAGAAACAGCGCGATGCTGCCAGGACCTGTCTTGGCCACGCTGCGCGCCGGCACCACGCTATAGCCGCGCCACAGGTTATAGAAATCCTCCGGCGCGCCGCCGCTGCCGTCGCTGTTCACCGGCGCGAACACCACGCCGCTATACTGCCGCCGCTCCTTGCTGCGCAGCCAGATCGGCCCGATCGGCGTCAATTCGCCGTCATAGATGTAGCTGTCATGGGCATGCCACAGCGTGAAATCCCGGTCAGACATGAACGTGATCTGCAGCCGGCCTTCATCATCCATAGCCTCGGTCAGCACCACCGTCTTGCCGCCCACGCGCACCACGGCATGCATCTTGTTCAGGCGCGCGATCGCCTTGTTGATGCCTGCCCAGTCGGTACCGCCTTTCTGCAGGCCAAAGCCCGGCAGCATGCGCTGCTCGATATGGCTGCCGCCCTCCACCGCCATGCCCACAGGAATGCCCGCGCCCGCGCCGGCACCCGAACCGGTCTTGCCGCCTCGCCTCTTCCCGCCCATACCGCTGTCCTGACTCTACTGGTTACGCTGCATCGTCATGCTGGGCGCCGTCATCCGGCACGCCAGTATTCCCGTGGCCGATCACCGCCCGCTTGCCCACTTCATTGGCCGCGCTCACGATGCCCTCGCCTTCCATGCGTTCCATGATCCGTGCGGCGGCGTTGTAGCCGATCTGCAGATGCCGCTGCACAAAGCTGGTGCTGGCCTTGCCCTCGCGCAGCACCAGCGCCACCGCCTGGTCATACAGAGCGTCGTCGCTACTGCTGTCTGGTGGCGGCCGCACCGGCGCATCCTCGGGCCGGCTGGCCGGTTCCTCGGCGTCGTCGGCGTCATCCTCGGCATAGGCCTGGTCGGCCGGCAGCACGGCCGGAATGGCCGGCTCCCTGGCGCGCCGGCGGTTGCGCGCCGCCTTGATATCCTTCACCAGCCGGTCGCCGAACACCGGATTGTCGACCAGCACCGAGGCCACGCCCATGAACAGCGCCTCGTGATCGACATCGCCCGACAGCAGGCAGCAGCCGCTATCGGTCCAGTCCGGCGCCTCCAGCTTGGCGGTGCGCAAGATCAGGTTGCGCTTGGCCTCGGCCACCGCCATCGTGATCGGCAACACGCCCTGCGTCAGCGGATAGCGTTCGGCTTCCGTGTCGGCTTCCGCTTTCAGCGCCATCAGCTCGCGCGTCGCTTCGGCCAGCGTCTGGCCATGCCGCGTCCAGCGCGCGCAATAGGCCCGCAGCATCGCCAGCGGGCTGTCATGCACATGAATCGGCATGCGGTAATGTCGGGCCCGCTCCAGCGATGCGCCGCCCAGCAGGTCGCCGGCACCATGGCGCAGATAGAAATGCCGTGAATCATCCGGCCACAGCGCCAGCAGATCGACCAGCGTGCCATCCGCATCATGCACGGGGATGATGATCGCTGCGCTGCCGTCGCGCAGATCCTCGCCCGGATGCGGATGCCACAGCATGGTCACCTTGTCGATGATGATGCGCCCGACCCCGATTTGCATGGCCTGCAGCGCCTGCGTCTGCTCGGCGCCGATCTTGATGCGCAGCCACTCATAGATCGCCGGTGCCTTGATCGGGTTGGCCAGCGGCTTCATATAGGCCAGCATCTCGCGGGCCATATCCTGAGACAGGCTCACAGCAGCGCCCCCTGCTTTGGCAGTTCGGTTCCGATGAAGTCGCGCGGCGCCTGCGCGGGCTTTGCCACAGCTGATCCAGGATCATGCGCGCCGCAGAACCAGGGCGCGCCATAGCCGCGCTGCAGCGAACCCCAGGCCTTGCAGCCCGGATGCGCGCACCAGTGTTCCAGCTTGTCGGGTGCCAAAGTCATTCAGCGGCCCTTTCCAGCGATTGCAGCAGATCGGATTGCCCTAGCCGTGCCACGGCCGCAGGATTGATCCACAGCACCTCTGTACGGCGCACCCCGCCATCCGCGATGGCCGACAACTCGACGCGCCGCCAGTCGGTCAGCATTTCGTCGTACAACGCGGTCGGATACCCGGAGAGAATCACCATGCCCGTCAGGCTGCGCAGGGCGGTCAGCAGATCGGCATGCCCCCCCCGGTCCAATTCATGGCGATACGACTTGAACTTGGTCGCACCGACCTTGGCGCGCGCCGAGCGGGTTTCCGGCATATAGGGCGGATCGACATAGTGCAGCGTGTCGGCACCATCATGCTGCAGCATCACGTCAATGGCATCGCGGCATTCCACGATGACGCCCTGCAGGCGCGTGACGACAGCAGACAACGCCGACGGATAATTGACCCAGTCGTGCGCCGGCGTGGTGCCGGATCGGTTGCTGTTGGCCCGGAACCCGGTCTTCAAGTCTATATTCGGCGCATCAGATCCGTGGCCCATATAGCTGCGGATCACCTGCCGCCGCGCATCCTCCACGGCATCTCCGGTCCGCTCATATGCGCCCTCGAATTCCTCGCGCGCAAACGGAGTGAGGCGCAGCAAGTCGATCAGTTGAGCAGCCAGCACCGGCTCGCGCAGCACGCGGAACAGATTCACCACGTCGCCATCGAGATCGTTGTAGACCTCGGCATAGGATCGCGCCTTGCGGATTAGCATGCTGCCCGCCCCGCCGTACGGTTCGTCATAGACACGATGCGGCGGGAAATACGGCAGGATGCGCGGCGCCAGCATCCACTTGCCACCGTGCCAGCGCAGGACCGGGCGAGTTGGCGAGGTCATGCAGCCCTCGCCACAGCCGCAAGAATATCAGCGGCCTGCGGAGGGCAGACTGCATTTCCCAGCATCTTGATCGCCAGCTTGTTTAGCTGACTGTGCGTCAGGTTTTCGTTGGCCGGCATTACATAGTCGGCACGGAACCCCATCGCACCGCGACATTCGCCGGCATGGATCATGCGCATCCGATCGCCGTCAACCAGCGCCCAGCGTTCCTTGCAAGTGATGGTTCCGATCGGCCGCGAAAGGTCCCGACCCGTCAGGCCCGAACCGTTGCCGTAATACGGCATGATGAAGCGGTCACCGAACCGGCGGCGACCGTTTGCTATCCGATCCAAGGTCGCAGCAGCGCGACCAGGCCTGTTTATCATCGACCACCGGTCGTATCCCCAGTCAATGATGGAGTCGGCGGCGACGTGGGGCTTGTCCTCGAAAGAAAGGACAATAGGACTGCGACTCCGCGTGGCGACGATAAAGAGTCGCAAGCGTTCCTGCGGCACGCCATGGTCCGCCGCGTTGCGGATTACAACAGAGAGGCTGTATCCCAGCCGTTCCAATGCGTCGCGCCAGGATGGGAATAGCACCCACTTAAGGAAGGCAGGAACATTCTCCACCACGATAACTTGCGGCCGCCGCGCATCCGCGCAAGCGATCACGGCCCAGGCCGTGGACCGCGTCGCATCGTGATGCGGCCGGTCCTTGCCTCGCGCCGGCGTGAACCCCTGGCAGGCCGGCGCTGCCAGCAACCAGTCGAATTGTGGCATCAGATGGAAGTTGGCCTGCTGCAGATCCTGCACTTCGTGTTGCGCGTAAGGGTGGTTGAGCCGGTGCGTATCCACAGCCTCGTGCCAATGGTTGGCAGCCCAGACCACGCGGATACCTGTCATCGCAGCGCCTTCAGAGAAACCGCCAAAGCCGGAAAACATGTCGGCAGCCGTGATCATTCTGCGCCACCCTGGTTCTGCACGATCGCCATCTGCGCGCGCCGGCGCAGGGCTTGCTGGTGTTCAAGGTATCGATTGACGGCCGCGCGGAAGGCACGCTCGTTGCTTTTCGGCCGGCCGTCACGGTGATCGTGGTGATCGGTGTATGCCTTCCCCTCGACGCGCCCGAAGGTCACTCGCGGGTCGATGCTGCCGGCCTTCTTCAGCACCGATGGCAGGCTGCGCCCGAGCTGTTCGGCGATCCAGAACGCACGCTTGCCGGCCTTGGCCCATTGCCGCAGCCGCTGGATTTCGGCACTGGTCCAGAAATTCTGCTGATCGCCCTTTGCCGTCATGCCGCGATCTCCGTGCTGACCACATGCGCGCGCAGCCAGTCATCGGCGCTGACACCCTCGGGCAGCGACAGCAGGTATCCGACACCGTGGGTGCACAGGATGGCCGCGCCACCACGCTGCACCAGTTGCCGCAGCCGGCTGATCCGCACCTTGATGTTATTCGCCGCGTTGCCTGGCTCATCGCCATTCCACAGCACGGCCATCAGCGCGGTGTTGGGCACGGTCTTGCCGGCCTTGGCCAGCAGCGTCGCCAGGATCAGGCCTTCCTGCCGCTGGATGCGCACGCCGGCCACCATGCGGATCGGTTCGGGATGGTTGGCCACGCTGCCGGCGCCGCCACAGGTCGGGCAGAGATGCATCAGAATCCCCCCCGACACCGCAACCTATTGTGGTCGCTCGCGAATTTGCTCGCGTATTTTGTTTGACGTAACGTAAAGCTTATGGTTAAGTTTCGGTTAACCAATAAGGGGACCAGGGCGCATGTTGAGTCGAACATAACCGCCCCGCTTTGCGGGGCTCTGACACAAGGAGTTTCGCAATGACGTTTGGTAAACCGAAGGGCGCTTTGTCCGGTCTCCCGGCCCCGCGCCCGATGTTCCCGCCGCCGGCGGTTCCCCACATCCCCAATGACCTGTATCGCGCGGCCTACGGCAACGCCACGCCTACCCAGGTGGTCGGCATCTACAGGGCGACGCACAAGATCAGCTTCGACTTGGTCAAAGAGCGGCAGAACTACAACCGGCACCATGCTGCTGTCATGACCCGCATCCGCGCGGTCACCACGGACATGTTCAAGCATACCTACTCGTCCATGTTTGTGGTCAGCGGCCTCACGACGGCTGCCCTGCACGACGCGGTGCGCGAAGTGATGAATTTCGATGACCGGCTCGATGTCGAGCAGATCACAGCCATCGGCTTCGCCAGCGATGAATCCGGCATTGCCCGGATCGAGCCGTTCTACTAAGCGCATCTCTTTCCCCCTGGTGGCCATGGATCAGTTTCCTGGCCCCCAGGGGCGATCGCTGAGGCCCAGCAATTCGACCTCGGCCCCGCGCCAGTAGCGCCAAAGCTTCCTGCAGATGCCGATCACGCCGCACAGGATCAGCCCGGTGCCGATGCCGGCGACGTAGACGTAGAGCATTGCCCAATTCATGCCGCCGCTCCCTGTTGCTCGCTCGTGAAGTCATCCCGCATCGCGCCCAGCAGCCCGGCGATGGCGCGCACGCGCTCCGGGTCGGCCAGGTCGCCGGCCAGGCAGCGCACCGCCTGCTGCGTCTCCAGAATGGAAAAAACTGTTTCACGTGAAACCCGGCCCAGCCGGTAATGCCCACGGCTGGGCGTCTCGATGACGATGCCGCTTTTCCGCAAAACGCGGATCAGCACGCCCAAGCTGCCGCGCGATGTCGACTTGGCCTTGCCGCCATAAACCTGGCTGACCAGGTCCATCATCCCGTAGCTGTCGCCATCGGCCAGGATGGCCAGCAGCTTCAGCGTCACCGGCGCATAGACCGGCTGGCTCGCGCCCAGCGTGATCGCCTTGGTCATGACGGCTGCCCTCCGGTCTGCTTGCCGCCCGCCTGCTTGCCGCCCACCTGCTTACCAAGAGGCAGCGACTGCACCTCGGCGATGTAGCGGGAAATCTCGGCCTGCGCCTGTGCGGCCTCGCGCAGCATCTGGTCGCGCTCGGCCACCGTCACAGCGCCATCGGCCAGCGCATCGCTGGCCACGCGGCACAGGTCGCCCACCTCGGCCATCACGCGCATGGCGCGGCTGCGCGGGTCCAGCGGCGCGATGCTGATATCCATGCCGGCCGTCTCCAGCCGCTGGGCATAGACCTCGAAGATCGGCGCCACCGCCGCATCGCCGGCCTTGCCGCCGCCCGCGCCGATCGCCTGCATGTAGGCGGTGTCCAGCGTCAGCGCCTGTTCCAGCGACGGCTTCTCCGGCAGGTCGGGATTGCTCCAGCGCCGCAGCAGGTCGGACGACTTGGCCACCGCCTCGGCCGCAGCCTGCGGCGTCAGCACGCCCATGATGCGCGTAATGGCATCCTCGAAGGTGACCGGCTTGCGCAGCTTGGTCATGCCACACCGCCCTGCCACTCGGCATCGGCGCGCCGGATCGGCAAGCCACCCTTCAAGGCGAGCAGCTGGCGCATGGACTCACAACGGTCACCGCGATTGGAGAAGACAAAGGCCAGCCGATGCGTTTGGATGACGCCATGAGCATCGAACGGAAAACAGATCAGCGCGTCAGTGGTGCAGTTGACCAGCCAGGCCGGGCCGCGACGGTGGACCTTGCCATCGCTTACGCACGCGGCGCGGAGACGGCATCCCGGCTTGAGGCGGATGACCCCGGCAGCCCCGCGGCGCAGATGCTCCGGCGTCAACTCGCGCTCCTGGACCTCTGTGCCAAAACTGGTCATGCCGCCGCCTCGCCTGCAGTCGGTTCAGCCGGCACGAAATCCTCCAGCCGGCGGTCGACCCCATGACGGCAGCAAAGCTTGACCAGCCGGTCTGCCACGCGAAGGTCGAGGACCTTCCCGCCGGCTTCCAGGCGAGACACTTCCCATTGCTGCAAGCCCAGTTCGGCGCCGAAATCGGCCTGGCTCATATCCAGCGCCAGCCGCGCCTCGCGGATTGGATTTGTGATGTCTAGCGGTGCACCCATGGCGGGGAGATTATGCATTGATGCATATGCAGTCAAGCATATATCCGCATAAGGCCCTGCAACCCAGCTATGTCATTGGTCTGACTTAGAAAAGGCTATATGATTATGCAGTCTTGCATAAATTCAGATGACGCCGCGATCATCCAGATGCCGAAAAAGCGCCCTTCCATTCCGGTCAGCGGCTTGCCTACGGGCGAGCAGATCAAGGCCATGCGCAAACAGAGGAACTGGTACCAGAGCGACCTGGCAGCAGCACTCGGTTGCGACCAGTCGATGATTTCCAGGCTCGAACGCGACAAGATCGTGGATGTCGGCAATGCCATCGCCAGCCGGCTGCGCGACCTGATGACCGAATCCAGCGACGACGATGCCGCCAGCCATGCCGTCACCTTCACGGTCGAGCCTGGCCCGCGCGGCGGCAAGACCATCACCATCCCGCCCGGTGATCTCGCCGATGAAACCCTGAAGCTGTTGCGTCTCTTCGGGGCGGCCAAGCCAAGCGAGCGCGCCGCGATCCTGATGCGTCTGCAGCATCCTGGTCTGCGCGACGGCTCAGCCGTCGCCGCCCTGAGCGACGAGACTTTCGAGGCCATGGTCCTCGCCGGTATCCGCGCCTCCGGTGGCGCCCTCACCCGCGCCCAGGAGCACCGTGCCGTTGCCAGCGCGCTGGAGTACCGGGACCAGATTGCCGCTGGTCGCCCGCTGACCGAGGTGCTGTCTGAGATCAGCGAGCCGAACGACCGTACCCGCGCCCGCAGCAGCAGCAAGTCGTCGGCCTGACCTGTCCGCCGTGCGCGCGGGCGGATGATCCATCTCGCCGGCCGTACGATCCGCAACCCGGCGTGCCAACTCCAGCCCGATCAGATACGCCGCCATCATGCCGGCATCGTCTTCCGTCATGGCTTCACCGGCGCGTTCCAGTCGCCCGCTTGTGTCATCGTATCGGTCAGCCGCGCGGCGTGGCGTTCGGGCGGTTCGTCCATCACCTGCATGGGCAACGGCGCAAGCAGGCTGTCGCCGGCGCGGTAATGCGGATCCTCGGTCACCTGCCGCAACATGTCGCTACGTCGCGCGAACATCAGATGTTGCCACTGCTCCGGTTCGCGCGCGCCCGGCGGATAGACATACAGCCCGCGATGAAAACCGGTCATGCCGCTGGCCGAGGCTGCATAGCGCATGCCCATCGCTTCCTTGCCGCGCGCCACCATCCAACTGAAGCGCCAATGCGCCAGCGCCAGCGCCTGCGCCACGCGCAGGCAGCGCCAGCTCAGGCGCGCATCCTGCTTGCTCGGCTGCGCATCCTCACCCTGCCCCTGCATGCGGAAGGCGCAGTTATAGATCACCGGGCAATCCGTGATCATCTGCGCCTGGTGCACGTCGCAGCTCGCGCGCCAGCCCTCGGCGCGCCGGTCGGCGGCATGTTCGTTGTAAAAGAATTCGCCGCTCTCGAAACCGCGCGCCAGCGTGCCGTTCAGCCAGATCAGCCGCATGGCGCTGGCGCCGAACACGCGGCCGTCGCGCCGCAGCAGCACCGCGATGGTGCAATCCGGCCGGCTGTCCATCGGCCAGTAGCGCGGATCCGCCGTCGCCGGCAACCGCGCCGACCAGCCGGCGAAGATATCCGCCAGCCAGTGCAGGTCATGCGTCACCAGCGCCTCGATCCCCTCGGCCGCCATATCGGCATCCAGTTGCCAGATCGCGCTGGCGGTGCGCTGCGCCGCCTCCAGCGGCAAGGCGCGGCCCTCGGCCATGTCACGCACGGGAATCGCCATCAGCGCACCAGGTATCCGGCCGCCGACTGGATATCGAAGGGCACAGCCACGATCTGCACCGGCCCGCCGCCGGCTGGACCGCGCGGCTGGAACGGCACGCGCAGCGACTGATAGCTGTTGCCCTGGCTGTCGGCCAGGCGATGCAGCGTCGGCGCCAGCCGCGCATTCTCCACCTGCGCATGGATCAGGCCGGCATAGCTGCGGTTGGCGCGGTCGCGGATGTCGCGGCCCAGCAGGTCGGGCGACACCACCGTGGCGCTGCCGATATGCGTGGATATCGCATCGGTGTCGCGCAGCAGGATCACATGGCTTTGCGCCAGCAGGCCGGTCGCCTGCAGGGCTTCCATCGGATTGGCGCCGGCGGTCCTGGCCGCCGCGATCAGCGCGCGATGCGCCTTCAGCCGCACCTGGTCGATCGCGCAGGCCTCGGCCTTCCAGGTCGCCACCGTCAGCGCCGGCTGGCCCAGCACCGCCTCCAGAAAGCCCTTGCGGCCTTCGGCGGCCAGCCAGGCATCAAGATGCAGCAGCGTCGCGGTGTCGATCTCGCCGTTGTTTTTCCAGCGCGACAGCGTGCTGCGGTTCTTCCCCGCCGCGGCATACAGCGCCTCGCGCTGTGCCGGGTCCAATCCCTTGGTGAACCGCTCCAGCGCCTCTGCAAACCGCCGCGCCAGCGCAAGTTGCAAGCCATCCTGCTGCGACTGCATTCCGGTATCCCCTGCCCTTCGCCATGCATCCCAGGCCCCGCGCCCGCCCGCCGGCCTCAACCTCCGGCGTGCATCAATGCACAACAGTGCAACTATGCACGAAGGTGGTAGGCAGGCAACCGCTAAGTTGCATTGGGGATAAAAACAGGTTGTAGGCCGGATCATCTGGCGGCTCTTATGCATATTCCGTCTAAAATATGCTTGACTGCATATGCATTGGTGCATAATGATGGCCTCACACCGCCACCAGGCCAGCGAACACCATGCCCAACGTATCCGAACCGACTGTGACGAAAGACCGTGAATGCGCCACCTGCGCCTTCTGGTCCACCGATAACGGCGGCCCCGGCGCCTGCCGTCGCTTCCCGCCGCAGGGCGTGGAAGAGCAGGTCAGGGACGGCAAGGCCGTCAGCGTGAAGCTGCACGGCGCTTGGCCCTTCACCGCCGCCGCTGACTGGTGCGGCGAACATCTCACCCGGAGGTAAGGCATCCATGATCAAGACCACCGCCCTGCCCCCTGATCTACTCGCCGCCGCAACCAGCAGCACTGTTCTGCTCAAGCCGCTCGGCATCGCCGCGCAGATGGCCGAGGCCATGGCCATCGAAGTCCGCGCTGCCGGCCGATGCGATTGGACCGCGCTGGCCAGTCGCGGCTTCACCCCGGCCGAGATCACCACCCACGGCGAAAAAGCCAAGGCGCTGTTCGCCAACGCTCACCCCGATCTCGCGAGCATCGCGGCGGAGGGCAACTGAGATGGCACGCAAGCCCAAGCGCATCCAGCGTCAGCGCATCAAAGGCTGGAAGATGCCACCGAACACCGTAAGCGTGACGCGACCGGGAAAGTACGGAAACCACTGGAAGCCTGAACGATTCTCGACGGTCTGCGCGACACCGAAAGAAGCCGTCGACCTTTTCAAGAAGCACGATCTACCGCGCCTCACCGCCGATGCGCAGCGTGAGTTGCGAGGCAAAAATCTGGCCTGCTGGTGCCCCATCGGCAGTCCATGCCACGCCGATCTGTTGCTGAAGGTGGCCAATGCCTGAATCGCGTCGCGCCATGGGCAGCCACCAGTCGGCCAGGTCAGGCAGCAACACCTGGCTGACACCGCCGGCGATCATCGCCGCGCTCGGCGGCGCCGATAGCTTTGATCTCGATCCCGCCGCCGCACCCGTCATGCCCTGGCCCACAGCGCGCCGCATGGTCAACGAGGCCCAGGATGGCCTGGCGCTGGCGTGGTATGGCCGCGTCTGGCTCAATCCGCCTTACGCACCCGCCATCATCCCCATCTTCATGCGCCGCATGGCCGATCATGGGCGCGGCACGGCGCTGGTCTTCGCGCGCACCGAAACCCGCTGGGCCGAAGAGTCGGTCTGGCGCGCCGCCAGTGGCATCCTCTTCCTGCATGGCCGGCTGAACTTCCACACACCCGATGGCATCCGCGCGCCGCGCAATGCAGGCGCGCCCAGCATGCTGGTCGCCTATGGCCGCGACGATCTGGAACGGCTGCGCATCGCCGACCTGCATGGCGCGCTGGTGCCGCTGACCCCCATTGCCGGCATCTTCCTGCTGGCGCGCAAAGCCAGCGAGGACCGCACCTGGCGCGAACTGCTGACCGAGGCCCTGCGCCATTTCGGCGGCAGCGCCGATCTGTCCGCGCTCTATGCCCATCTGGAGCGCCACCCCAAGGCCAAGGCCAATCCCAACTGGCGCCCCAAGATTCGCCAGACCGTCAACCAGGTGGCAAAGCGCACCGCGCCGTCCACCTACGCGCTGGAGGCTGCCCATGGCTGACCTGCGGGCCTATCTGCCGCGCACGCCGCTCGGCTGGCTGGCCTTCGGTGGCCAGGTCGCGCTCTGCGCCGCCGGCCTGCTGGTGCTGATCATCGCGCCGTATGTCGCCGGCATGGCTCTGCACCCGCAGCAGATCGGCAACAGCTTCATCTTCGGAGGATTGTGATGCCCCGCAGCCAGCACTCTCGCCGCCACGGCGCGCCCGATTACGACCGCCTGCAGATGTCGTTCATGCAGCGCCGCGCCGCCGATCACCAGGCCGAGATCGATCGCCTGCAGCAGGCCGCCGCCGCCGCCCGCATCGCCGGCGACACCAGGGACGCCGATGAACTGGCCGCGCAAGCCGCGCAACTTGTCACCCAGGGAGTGCCCGCCTGATGCTCACCACCGAAGCTGAAGCGAAGGCCAAAGCCTGTTTGCAGACCGATGCAGTCTCGGACACCGGCTGGCGCTGCTGCGCATCAAAATGCATGGCCTGGCGCTGGTGGGATTACAAGGATCGCAGCCGCCTCACCGCTGACGATCATTTCGAGCTGCCGACAGCGGAGTCTGGCCCAGGCCCCATCATCCACCCCGGCGGCCGCCGCGGCTATTGCGGCCTGGCCGGGAGGCCCGAATGACCTGGCTGCTGACCCTGCGCGGCAACCGCGCGCCGCTGGCCGATCCACGCCCGGCCGATATCAGCTTTGTCGAGGTGGCCGACGCGCTGGCCAAGCTTTGCCGCTTCACTGGCCACGCCGCCGCCTTCTATTCAGTGGCGCAGCATAGCCGGCTGGTGGCCGACCTGCTGGCCCGCCGCACCGATCTGCCACAGCCGCAGGCCCAGCTCTACGGCCTGCTGCACGATGGCCACGAGGCCTATCTGGGCGACATGAACAGCCAGCTCAAAACCATGCTGTCGGTGCGGCTGGCTGAATTCCCGGTCATCTGGCGCGGCCTGGTTGGCCCCTTCGATCAGGCCATCTTCGCCCGCGCAGGCCTGGATCCCGAGATGCCGCCCGCCATTGCCGAGGCCGTGCGCGAGGCCGATCTGGTCATGCTGGCGGCCGAGATCACCGATCTCTTCCCCGCCACGCCGACGCGCCGCGAGGCCCTGCGTCGCCTACCGCAGCCGCCGACCTACGTCAGCACCATCAAGCCCGAACCCTGGCCGCTGGCCGCCGAACGATTCCGCAAGCGGCTGGAAGAACTGCAGGTGCGGCTCGGACCCAGCACGATGATGCTGGCCGGCGAGGATGCCGCGCAATGAGGGAGACCCAGCAGCATAAGCGCGCGCCGGTGATCGGCCGCCGGTCAGTCGACCTGGCGCCAGCCCTGCCGCAGGTAGCGGCGTTTCAGCACGTCGGGCACGCCCAGCGCCATCACCGTGCTGGGGCCAAAGAACACCAGCACAACTTCGCCCCAGTGCAGCGCGCCGGCATTGGGCGGACGCATCGCGCCCACCATCCAGGCCAGGCCGATCACGCCCACCGGCACCAGGATCAGCCACAGCACCAGGTAGCCCCACAGGCCCCGGAACATCAGATAGAAGGCGCCGAAAACCATCGCTGCCAGAAGCTGCACGATCCCGACGCGCTCCCTGTAGCCGTTCAGTGGATGCTCGAACACCGCCATGCCGCATATCCCCGTATCAGTCGCCCGCGACGCCAGCCTGCCGTGGCGGCCGCCGGCGGTCAACTCCAAAACCCCGCCAACTCCGGAGGCCTCTATGTCTGAACCCGCCAAGCGCTGCGCCATCGTCCATGGCTGCCTGCATATACCGTTGACCGACGAGATCGCCGCTACCCTGCGCGGTCTGGGCTGGACCGTCGACCTGCACGATCGGCCGGGCCACACCACGCAAAGCCATGTCGTGCTCGATGCCGGCGATCTGGCCGAGGCCGACAAGGCGCTGGATGCGGTTGTGCTGCAATACTGCACCCGCCTCCAGGTGAAAGGCCGCAGCACCATGGCCGGCGACGGCGGCCAGCCGGTGCGGCAGCTCACCTATCGGCACATCCTGAAAGCCGCATGAGCACCGAGAACCAGCATGCCCTGCGCGAGCATGTCGCCGCGCAGGCCCTTGCGGCGGTCCAGGCCGGCGAGATCGACGTGCTGGAAGCCACCGCCGCCCTGATCGGCGCGGCCGCTCTCTTCATCGCCACATACCGAGAGCCGCACCGCACGGCGCTGACCACCATCTACGCCGAGGGTCTGCCTCGATCCGTCGCCGCAGTCGCCATGCAACTGCATGCGGATGAAACAAGGGGGAATGGCTGATGGACTGGGCCGACATCTTCGCGCGCCGCGCCGTGGCCCGCGCCGAACGCAACGTGCCGATCGACAAGGCGCTGCGCGAAGCGTTGGTCGAAAACCTCGCCGTCGCGATCCGCGCCACAGGCCATGCCGAATTGATGGCGCTGGTCAATCCGCCCTCACCCGTCAAACCCGAACAGCCGCAGGAGCCAGATCATGCGTAACCCCATCGTGAAATTCATAAGCTGGCTGCGCGGCAAAGACTTCGATGCCGCCGAGGTGGCCGAGGCGCTGGCGCGCAAGACCGTAGACGATGCCAGCAAGCTCGCAACGCAAGCCGACCCCAAGTTTCTGCGTTGGGAAACATGCAATCCCGCCGTCGGCCAGACTGTCGGCAGCGGTTCGGGTGCTGGCTGGGACAGCGAAAAGATGGGGACCTATTTCCTCCGGGGCCATGAAGGCCTTGCCGTACGCGGACCGGCTGAAGCCCTGCTGATCATCTCCGCCGCCATGCGGCAATACCGTAGCGAGGCGCCGCGAGCGCCGGCGCCAGACAAAACCAAGATGGAGGTTGAGGTATCAGTTTCCCTCACGGGCGGGCCTGGCGCGGCTGTCGCCACCGAGCTGCTGGCGGAACGTCAACGCCAGATTGGGCAGGAGCACCGCAGCACCTTTCATGACGATCAATATCGCTCGCCGGACATGGCCCGCGCTGCCGCTGCCTATTGCATGTCGGCCGCCGCGACCGGCGCCGGCAATGCGCCCACCCGCAAGACCTGGCTGACGATCGCGAAGCGCATCTGGCCGCGAAGCTGGTCCGGCTGGTTTAAGCCCAAGAACCCCCGCCGCGACCTTGTGCGCGCCGGCGCGCTGATCATCGCCGAGATCGAGCGCCTCGACCGCAAGGAAGCGGCCGCCACCAAGAAGGCAGCCTGACCATGGCCGACCTGATCTTATCCCCTCCCGAACCGCCACTGTCGGATGATGCGTGGAAGCAGCGTTTCATGGATCGCATGCTGCGCACGGCACCTGAACCTAATCGCGAATCAACTGAAGTGGATGACGCCGAAGCGCGGGCCTACGCGATGCAGGCAGCCGCATCCTATCTGCCTGACCGAGACCAGTACGACAGCCCTGAAGATGCTGCCGATACCGATATGTCTTACTGGGAGGAATGACCATGGCAGGACTGACCCGCGAAGAACTGCACGCGGCCGCCGCCGATCTCGACCGCCGGTCTGACGCCTTGCTGCCGCCGGCCTGGTGGCCGCGCTTCATCAAACGCTGGCGTGCGAACAAGGCGGCCGCCCTGCAGGAACGGCGCGAAGCCATGCTGGAGGCGTCGGCGCTGTATCTCGGGTTCTGTTGTGAAATCTGCAACAGACCGCTGCTGATCGGCGATCAGGGCTACATCTACGACGATGGCCCCGGCTTCTGTGCCGACCATGCGCCGACCTATGCCGAGTATCGCGACACCGCCAACGATGCCGATGCATGGGAAGACGAAGACGACCAGGTCCGCGCGCAGAACAAGATCGCCCGGTATCTCGCCGCCGGCGGCAGCCTCGACGATCCCTGCACCTGGACGCTTTAGGAGTGACACCATGGACCACACACAACCGAATCCCAATCCCTACGGCATGGGTCATGGTGATCCTGCCACAACGGCTGAGTCGGCAGGCTATTCTCGCGGGTACAAGGACGGCCTCGCGGTTGGCGCCGCCGGACAGGATCAGGTTATGCGCGAAAGCTTCACCGCCCAATCGCCCGCCAGCGTAGCCGCCGCAATGCTGTCCATCCGCGATCCGGCAAGGGTGTATCGGATTGCAGCCTGGGCAGATGACCCCACTGGCTGGGATCAGGAAACCGGCGCGCCAGGCATTTCCATGTTCGGTAACGCCATCCAGGCCTGGGCAGCACTCCAGAACCGGGAAAAGGTCAGCATCTACGAAGCGGCGCTGGCATTCAACGTCGATCCGAACCGCGTGGTCGAAGCGGTCGAGGATCATTACTGGATGTACATCGAAGGCTGGGCCGGCGAGGACAAGACCTCCGGCTTCATCGGCCACGACGGCGAATAGGAGAACCCATGGCCGACGGAACCAAAATCGAATGGACGGACGCCACCTGGAACCCGATCACGGGCTGCTCTGTCATCTCGCCCGGATGCGCCAACTGCTATGCCATGAAACTATCCGGCAGCCGCATGAAGCACCATCCGTCGCGGACTGGACTCACCAGTCCAAGTAAGGCAGGCCCAGTCTGGAATGGCAGTGTCAGGTTTAACCAGGGCTTCTTGCAGCAGCCCCTGCTGATTTGGAACCGCAAGCCGCGTCGCATATTTGTATGCGCACACGGTGATCTCTTCCACGAGGCAGTGCCCGAAGATTGGATAGATCAGGTGTTCGCCGTGATGGCCCTTTCGCCGCAGCACACATTCCAGGTGCTGACCAAGCGGCCGGATCGTCTGCGCGACTACTTGCTATGCCAGCGCCGACAGAACCGTATTGCATGGGATGTCGTTCCCCGGGTTCTGTTCGATGCCGGCATTGAATGGAAGTCTGAGCCAAATCCTACAAAAGGCTGGCGCGGCCGCGCAGTTCAAGCCGGGACGGTCTGGCCTTTGCCAAATGTCTGGATCGGCGTTTCCGCAGAAGACCAGCAGCGCGCCGACGAACGGATTCCGCTATTGCTGGATACCCCAGCGGCAAAACGGTTCGTCTCGATTGAACCGATGCTCGGCCAGATCGATATCGTCCCGTTCCTGTTCATTTATACCCACGCCGACGATGCAGTGCTGGCTAAGGCCGATGGCGAACCGCCCACCCTTCCGTTCAATGATCCTGCAACAACACCTGCCGCAGAGATTTCCACCCCGCGCCTGGACTGGGTGATCTGCGGCGGTGAGAGCGGAGTCGGCGCCAGGCCGATGCAGCCAGACTGGGCGCGCAGCCTGCGTGATCAGTGCTGGGATGCGGCCGTTCCATTCTTCTTCAAGCAATGGGGCGAATACGCGCCGGCGGCATGCGGACCATGCACCTGCGTTCCGAGCGAAACCTGCAGCCATGGCGGCCGGGCGTTAGGATCATCCACAGCTTTGCGCAAAGTCGGCAAGAAAATCGCTGGCCGTGCGCTCGACGGCATGCATCACGATGGGATGCCAGCATGACTATCGCACGGCCGAAAGACATGTCAGATCGCGAGCTGCAGATAGAGTGGAACCGTCAGTGCCGCCACCATGATAGATGTATTGACAATCTTCCCATGGGGCACCCGACAATCGAAAATGCTGCGCTGGCCCTCAAAGCCATCGAGAGCGAACTTGCGCGACGCAGCCTCCGTGTCACCATGCAATGCTTGACCTGTCGCGCCTTGGGCCAGATCGAAGCGGAGACAATGTGCAAGTCGACTGGCAGCGGCTGCGGCAAATCGGAAGGGTTATGGTCATGACGCGCCGCCCAGACCCTTACGCCTATCCGCCGCGCGGCATGTGCCACGACGAAGCCGCGCGTTATGTCGGCTTCAGCCCGACCAAGTTTGACGAATTGGTGGCGCGCGACCTGATGCCCAAGCCCAAGCGGGTCGACGGCCGGCTATCATGGGACCGCATCGCCCTCGATGCCGCCTATTCCGAACTGCCCGAGGATGGCCGCAACGCGATTGACGCCTTGTCGGAACGCGGTCGGGCGGCTTAAGGTCGCTGGATGGACAAATACCCCGGCGTCAGCTCCTACCGCGATCGGCACGGCCGTGAACGCTGGCGCTATCGCCGCAAGGGCAAGACCGTGCCGATGCCCGGCGCACCTGGCACCCCGGCTTTCGAGGCCGCCTATCAGGCTGCCATCACCGGCCAGCCGCGGCCCAAGGCCGAGATCCTGCCGCATCCCAACGCCGCCCTGCCCCGCACCATGGGCGCCGCCTGGCGCCGCGTGCTCCAATCGCCAGAATGGTCGAGCCTCGATCCGGCCACCAAGACCAACAACATCCGCCTGGCCGAGGAATTTCTGGCGGCGCGCGTGGTGCCGAACCACCCTACCATCTGGCGCGACATCCCGATTCGCGATCTCAAACGCCGCCACCTGAAAGACATCCTCGCCGCGCGTGCCGAGACACCGCACAAGGCCAAGCATCTGCTGACCACCATCCGCAAGATGATCCTCGCCGCGCTGGATGAGGAATGGATTGAGAGCGATCCGTCCTACAAGCTGAAATGGCGGCCGGCCTATAAGGGCTGGAAGGCCTGGCCGATCGAGGCGCTGCGGCAGTATGAGGCCTACTGGGCGCCAAACACCAACGCGCGTCTGGCCTATGCCCTGGCGCTCTGGCTGGGCAACCGGCGCAGCGACGTGGTGAATGTGCGCTGGGCCGACCGCACCGAGGCCCGGCCCGTGCTGCTCAATGGCCAGATCCGCATGGTCGACGGTTTCGAGATCACCCAGGAAAAGACCGGCAAGCGCATATTCGTGCCGATCCCGCCCATGCTCGCCACCATCCTGGCCGCCACCCCGCGCGCCGGCGACTACGTGCTGCAGACCCGCTATGGCCGGCCCTACTCGGCCAACTCGATGACCAACAACATGGCCGACTGGACCCGCGAAGCCGGACTGCCGCCAGGATACACCCTGCACGGCCTCCGCAAGACGCTGGGCAAGATGCTGGCCGAGGGCGGCGCCAGCACCCGGCAGATCATGGAAGTGCTGGGGCACGACGATATCGCCGAGGCCGAGCTGTACAGCCGCGAGGCCGAGCAGGCCATCCTGGCGACAGAGGGTATGGACAAAGTCATCCGCTTGCATAAGCTGCGTAACGGTTAGCCACCCGATTTGGACGCTATGGGGAACTTGTGGCTAACCTCTCTCCCCTAACCGCTTGAAATCCCTTCAACCATATAATCCCGGCGGGCTCACCACTTTCCGGCCGCTAAGAACATTCCTTCCCCGCCGGCCAGCATTATATGCTGGCTCAAAACGGAGGAAACGCCGTGATCCGGCAGGCTGTCGACAGCAGGTTACGCATCGACCCTGATCTGCGCTTTATCCGGCCCGAGCTGACCGGAGTGCTGGCGCTATGGAACGAAAAACGCGACGGGCGCGCCCTGCCCGACCGCGCCGATTTCTCGCCCTTCGTGCTGAAGCCCTATCTGCCGCGCGTCATCATCTATGAAGCCGTCGAGGCAAGGCCACAACGCCGGTTCCGCTTCCGCCTCTATGGGACGATGATCAGCCATTACACCGGCCGCGACATGACCGGGCGGTTCCTTGACGATGTGATGCCGCCCGAGACCTATGAGGATTTCCGCGCCACGCTCGAGCGCCTGCTGACCGAACAGCGTCCGCTGCGGATCAACGGATCGCTGAGCTATCTCGACCGCCAGTTCATCCAGTTTGAATCGATCTGCCTGCCGCTCACCGTGGGCGACCGCATCGAACAGGTCCTCAACATCACCTATTACGCAGACGAGGCCACGCCATGACCGATGACAAAGCCCGCGCCGCCGCCGATGCCCAGCTGACCCGCGCGCTGCGCCGCTGGGAGGGTGAAGGCGGCGCCGTCGAGGACCATCATCTCGCGGTATCGGAAAGCAATATCCTGAAATGCCTGGGTGCCGCCGTGGTGATGAGCTGGAACGACTTGCCGCAGGCGATCCAGCGGTCGCTGTTCCTGCATGCGCTGGAGGTCAACGACTCTTACGACCCGGAAATGCTGAAGACGCAGATCGGCCGCTTCCTGCATCTGCACAAGGATGACGCGGCTTATTCGATCTAGGTCTAGGCCGACTGCGTTTTGAAGTCGGCCGGGCTGGTGATCTCCAGCAGTTCCATGTCCCTGGAATAGGCCGTCAGCTCGTGGCGGATTTCCGGCGGCTGCAGCACACAGTCGCCGGCCTTGAGCGTGAACGTGCCCTCGCCTTCGTAGTCGAAAGTCACCCAGCCCTTCAGCACATAGACGAGCTGGAAATCCAGCATGTGATAATGCCGGCCGGCGCCGGTCTTGGCCACGGTGGCTGCGCGGATCACCTCGGCGTTGAAGCGGCCATGGGTCGCGTCCTTGATGCCGAGATCGCGATAGGCGAAGAAGGCGCGCAGGCCGTCACGCTTGAACTTGGCGCCCTTGGCGCGGCTGAGCTGGAATGACTGCGGCTTGGGCTTTTTGGCCATGCGTTTCTCCCTATCGGGAAACGCTATCACCAATGATGGACGATGCGGAAGAGCAGATGCGCCAAGCCGTAAGCCACGGCGGCGAAACAGGCGGCGATCCCGAAGACCTTCAGATGCCGCAGCAGCATGCTTATGCCCCTGCCCCCGATAGCGGCTCCACATCACCGAGCGCCTGCCCGGCATGGAAGTCCGCAGCGAAAGCCTCGAGCTTGCCCTCCCCAATGGCGGCGCGCATGCCGATCATCAGGTCCTGGTAATAGGTCAGGTTATGCGCCGTCATCAGCATCGAGCCGAGAATCTCGTCCGACCGCACCAGATGATGCAGATAGGCGCGGCTGTAGCTGCGACAGGCCGGGCAGCGGCAATGGTCGTCCAGCGGCCGTGGGTCCTCGGCGTGCCGGGCATTGCGGATGTTCAGCGTGCCGCGCCGCGTGAAAGCCTGGCCGTTGCGGCCCGAGCGCGTCGGCATCACGCAGTCGAACATGTCGATGCCGCGCTGCACGGCCCCCACAAGATCGGACGGCTTGCCCACGCCCATCAGGTAGCGTGGACGATCCTGAGGCAGATGCGGCACGGTGACATCGAGCGTGCCGAACATCTCGGCCTGCGTCTCGCCCACCGCCAGGCCGCCGACGGCATAGCCGTCGAAGCCGGTCTTGATCAGCCCCTTGGCCGACTGCTCGCGGAGCGATGCATTGGTGCCGCCCTGAACGATGCCGAACAGGCCGTAGCCGTCGCGCAGCTTGAAGGCGGTCTTGCAGCGCTCGGCCCAACGAAGGCTGAGCTGCATCGCGTCCGCCACGCGCTTGTCGTCGGCCGGCAGCTTGACGCATTCGTCGAGCTGCATGGTGATGGTGGCGTCGAGCAGATGCTGGATCTCAACGGAACGTTCGGGCGTCAACTCGTAGCGCGCGCCATCGATATGCGACTGGAAGGCGACGCCGGCTTCCGTGACCTTGTTCAACTGCGACAGCGACATCACCTGGAAGCCGCCGGAATCGGTCAGGATCGGGCCGGGCCAGTTCATGAATTTATGCAGGCCGCCCATCTTGGCGACGCGCTCGGCGGTCGGCCGCAGCATCAGGTGATAGGTGTTGCCCAGGATGATCTGCGCGCCGGTCTCGATCACGGCCTCCGGCGTCATCGCCTTCACCGTCGCCGCCGTGCCCACCGGCATGAAGGTCGGCGTGTCGATCGCGCCATGGGCGGTCTCGAGCCGGGCCTTGCGGGCGGCGCCGTCGCGGGCGGATACGGTGAAACGGAGGGTCATTGGTGGGCTGCGGCCTGTCTGAACAGCAGGCTTGTATCGCCGTAGGAGTAGAAACGGAAGCCCTTCTCGACCGCATGGGCGTAGATCGCCCGCTGCAGCCCCCGCCCGACAAAGGCGGCCACCAGCATCAACAGGGTGGATTTGGGCAGGTGGAAGTTGGTGATCAGGCCGTCGGCGACCTGAAACGGGAAGCCGGGTGTGATGAAGATATCGGTCTCGCCGGCGACGGGCTTCAGCCCGCCGTCCCTGGCCGCGCTTTCCAGCAACCGCAGCGAGGTCGTGCCGATGGCGATGACCCGCCCGCCGCGCGCCCGGGTCTGTTCGATGGCTGCGACCGTCTCGGCGGTCACCTCACCCCATTCGGCATGCATTTTGTGGTCTTCCACGCGGTCAACCTTGACCGGCAGGAAGGTGCCGGCGCCGACATGCAGCGTGACGCGGGCAAACTGCAACCCGGCAGCCTTGAGGCTGTCGATCAGTGCCGGGGTGAAATGCAACCCCGCCGTCGGTGCAGCAATCGCGCCGGTCTTCTCGGCAAACACGGTCTGATAATCGGTCTTGTCCCGCGCATCGGCCTTGCGCTGGGCCACGATATAGGGCGGCAGCGGCATGGCACCGGACTCATTCAGCGCCAGCAGCAGCGCCGTATCGTCGCGGTCGAAGCGCAGGATGAGCTGGTCGTCGCGGCGCTCGATCATCTCGGCCGTGATGCCGCCATCGAACAGCGCGCGGTCGCCCTCCTTCAGGCGCTTGGCCGGCCGCGCCATCACGCTCCAGCAGCGGTCGCCCAGCGACTTCAGCAGCAGGGCTTCGAGGCGGACCTCGGGATCGCGCTCGCGCCGACCATAGAGCCGGGCGGGAATCACCTTGGTGTCGTTGAATACCAGCAGATCGCCGGCGCGCAGCAGCCGGGGCAGATCGGCCACCGTATGCGCCGCCGGATCGATTTCTCCATCCCCATTCTCATTCAGGGGCACATGCAGCAGGCGCGCCGCTTCACGCGGCACGACGGGCCGCTCGGCGATCAGGCCCGCCGGCAGGTCGAAATCGAAATCAGAGACCAGCATCCGTTCACGCCCCCTCTACGGAGGGCCGCGATCAGGCGTCGTCGCCGGCGAGACGCAGCGAGATGATCTTGTCCGGATCGGTCACGCTGCCATTCTTGGCCTGGCTGCCGCGCTTGATGGCGTCGACATGCTCCATGCCCTCGGTCACCTCGCCCCAGACGGTGTACTGGCCGTCGAGGAAGCGGGCATCGGCGAAGCAGATGAAGAACTGGCTGTCGGCGCTGTTCGGGTTCTGGGCGCGCGCCATCGAGCAGGTGCCGCGCACATGCGGCTCCTTGGAGAATTCCGCCTTCAGGTTCTGGCCCGAACCGCCGGTGCCGTCGCCGCGCGGGTCGCCGGTCTGGGCCATGAAGCCCTCGATGACGCGGTGGAACTTCAGGCCATCGTAGAAATGCTGGCCAGCCAGTTCCTTGATGCGCGCGACATGGTTCGGCGCGAGGTCGGGGCGCAGCTTGATGGTGACGCGACCATCTTTCAGTTCGAGATAGAGGGTATTGTCCAGGTCGTCGCTCATGAGAGGAAATCCTTCTTACTTAACGTCAGCTGCCACGCGCAGCTTGATGATCTTGTCGGGGCCGTCCACGGCGCCCGAGCCGGGCGCGCCCTTCTTGATGCGGTCGACCAGCTCCATGCCGCTCACCACCCGGCCCCAGACGGTATACTGGTTGTTCAGGTGCGGCGCATCGTCGAGGCAGATGAAGAACTGGCTGTCGGCGCTGTTGGGATTGTTGGTGCGGGCCATCGAGACCGTGCCCCGGCGATGCTGCTCGGCGCTGAACTCGGCATTCAGCTTCTGGCCCGAGCCGCCGGCGCCGGTGCCGGTCGGATCGCCGGTCTGCGCCATGAAGCCGCGGATGACGCGATGGAACACCACGCCATCATAGAAATTCTTGCGCACCAGTTCCTTGATGCGCTTCACATGGTTCGGCGCCAGGTCGGGGCGCATCACGATCACCACGCGGCCGAATTCCAGGTCCATGAACAGCGTGTTCTCGGGATCGCTGGACTGCGCCTGAACCGCGGCTGGCGCCAGTAGAGCGGCCAGGCCGAGACCGAGGAAACTGCGACGGATCATTCTTCACCCTTTTCCTTGCGGGCGGCGATGCTGACACGCATGCGCTCGGCCACGCGCGGCGAGACGAACGGATTGATGTCGCCGCCCAGCATGGCGATTTCCTTGACCAGGCGGGAGGCGATGAACTGGTGGTTGTCGGATGCCATCAGGAATACGGTCTCGATCTCGGAGTTCAGGCGGGCATTCATGCCCACCATCTGGAACTCGTATTCAAAGTCCGACACCGCGCGCAGGCCACGGATGATCATGACCGCGCCCAGGTCCATGGCGAAATGCATCAGCAGGTTGGAGAAGGGCTTCACCTCGAACTCGGTGGCGCCGGGCATCAGCGGACCGATCTCCTCGCGCACCATCTCGACGCGCTCTTCCAGCGAGAACAGCGGACCCTTGCCGACATTGACGGCGACGCCGACCACCAGCTTGTCGACCAGCTTGGCCGCGCGCTTGATGATGTCGTAATGCCCCTTGGTAACCGGATCGAAAGTGCCCGGGTACAATCCGATCCGCTGCCTGGTCATTACGCCTCCCCAGATTTACGCCGGATCGCTCTCCACATCACCGGCATCGTCGGCGGAGCCTTCATCCTGCCCCGCTTCATTGGGGCCACTTTCCGGCAAATGCGCGACCGACGCAACCTTCTCGCCGTCACCCAGCTTGAAGATGATGACGCCCTGGGTGCTGCGGCCGGCGATGCGGATATCGTCGACCGGGCAGCGGATAACCTGGCCGCCATCGGTGACCAGCATGAGCTGGTCGTCATGCTCGACCGGGAAGGCCGCCGTGACGTTGCCGTTCTTCGCGGTCGTCTCGATATTGATGATGCCCGAACCGCCGCGGCTGGTGATGCGGTATTCATAGGCCGAGCTGCGTTTGCCGTAGCCCTTTTCCGTAGCGGTAAGGATGAACTGCTCGGCGGCCTGCAGCTCGGTGATGCGCTGCATCGGCAGGTCGGACGCCAACTCGACGCCGGTTTCGCCCTCGCGGATGCGGCGCTGAGCCGTGGCATACTTGAGGTAGGCCTCGCGCTCTTCCGGTGCGGTCTCGATATGGCGCAGCACCGACATCGAGATGACATGATCCCCGTCGGCCAGCTTCATGCCGCGCACGCCGGTGGAGGCGCGGCTCTGGAAGGTGCGGACATCGGCCACCGGGAAGCGCACGCACTTGCCGGCGTAAGACGCCAGCAGAATGTCGTCCTGCTCGGTGCAGGGCAGAACGCCGACCAGACGGTCGTCGGCATCCTCGCCCTCGAACTTCATGGCGATCTTGCCGTTGGCGTTGATCGAGACGAAGTCGCTGAGATCGTTGCGGCGGACATAGCCCTTGGCGGTGGCGAACATGACATGCAGCTCGCCCCACTTGGCCTCATCCTCGGGCAGCGGCAGCACCTGGGTAATCTTCTCGCCTTCCGCCAGTGGCAGCAGGTTGACGAAGGCCTTGCCGCGCGACTGCGGCGTGCCTTCCGGCAGGCGATAGACCTTCATCTTGTAGACGCGACCGATATTGGAGAAGAACAGCACCGGCGTATGCGTGCTGGCGACCAGCACGCGGGTGACAAAGTCCTCGTCCTTGGTGCTCATGCCGGTGCGGCCCTTGCCGCCGCGCTTCTGCAGGCGATAGGTCGACAGCGGCGTGCGCTTGACGTAACCGCCGAAGCTGACCGTCAGCACCATGTCCTCGCGCTGGATCAGGTCCTCGTCGTCCTGCTCGAACTCCATCTCGGCGATCTGGGTCCGACGCGGCACGGCGAAGCGCTCGCGCATCGAGACCAGTTCGGCGCGCAGGATGCCCATCAGCTTGTCGCGGCTGCCCAGGATCGAGAGATATTCGTTGATCTCCTCGGCCAGAGTCTTCATCTCGTCGCCGATCTCGTCGCGGCCCAGCGCAGTCAGGCGCTGCAGGCGCAGGTCGAGGATGGCGCGGGCCTGGGTCTCCGACAGCTTGTACTTGCCGTCGATCACCTTGTGGCTCAGGTCATCGATCAGCCCGATCATGTCGGCCACGTCATGGGCCGGCCACTCGCGGGTCATCAGCTGGTCGCGGGCGGTCTGCGGGTCGGGTGCGGCGCGGATGGTCTTGATCACCTCGTCGATATTGGCCACAGCGATGGCCAGACCGACCAAGACATGGGCGCGGTCGCGCGCCTTGCCCAGCAGGAAGCGGGTGCGGCGCAGGATCACTTCCTCGCGGAAGTTCACGAAGGCGCCAATCAGTTGCTTGATGTTCAGCAGTTCGGGCTTGCCGGCGTTCAGCGCCAGCATGTTGACGCCGAAACTGCTCTGCAGCGGCGTGAAGCGGTAGAGCTGGTTCAGCACCACGTCGGCCATGGCGTCGCGCTTGATCTCGACCACCACGCGCACGCCGTCGCGGTCGGACTCATCGCGCAGATCGGAAATGCCCTCGATCTTCTTGGCGCGCACCAACTCGGCCATCTTTTCGATCATCGAGGCCTTGTTCACCTGATACGGGATCTCGGTGATGATGATGGCTTCGCGATCCTTGCGGATTTCCTCGAAATGCACCTTGCCGCGCACGATCACCGAGCCGCGGCCCGTCCACATGGCCGACTTGGCGCCGGCGCGTCCCAGGATGATGCCGCCGGTGGGGAAGTCGGGCGCCGGCAGGATTTCGAGCAGTTGCTCCAGCGTCACCTCGGTGTTGTCGACATAGGCGCAGCAGGCATCGATCACCTCGCCCATGTTATGGGGCGGGATGTTGGTGGCCATGCCGACGGCGATGCCATTGGCGCCGTTGACGAGCAGGTTGGGATACTGGGCGGGCAGCACCGTGGGTTCACGGGTGCTGTCGTCGTAGTTGGCCTGGAAATCGATGGTGTCCTTGTCGATATCCGTCAGCAGCGCTTCCGCCGCCTTTTCCAAGCGGATTTCGGTGTAACGCATCGCTGCGGCCTTATCGCCGTCCATCGAGCCGAAATTGCCCTGGCCATCCAGCAGCAGCTGGCTCATCGAGAAGGGCTGCGCCATGCGCACCATGGCGTCGTAGATCGACTGGTCGCCATGCGGGTGATACTTACCCATCACGTCGCCGACGACGCGGGCAGACTTGCGATAGGGCTTGTCGGACAGATAACCGTTCTCGTGCATCGAGTAGAGAATGCGGCGATGCACGGGTTTCAGACCGTCGCGCGCATCGGGCAGCGCACGCGACACGATCACGCTCATGGCGTAACCCAGGTAGGAACGCTGCATCTCCTCTTCGATGGAGATCGGCTGAATGTCCTGCGGAGACTTGGTCTGATCGGTCACGTAAGGGGCATCCGGAACTAGGGTTTTAAAGGGCGTTTTTTGAGCGGAATCGCATGCCCGAAACGGACCGGAATCGGCCCTGGAATCAGGTCGGGAAAACTACCATGTCGGGGGTCGTCGCAGCAACGTTCCGGGGGGTGTTTTACCCCCTGAAATCAGGGGTCAAAAAGACCGGTTTTCAGCCAGTTCCACTGGTCTTCGCCACAGGCTGCCAGCATGGGGCTTCCGCCTGGCGGATCGGACGCCCGATAGAGCGCGCCGTTGAGCCTGCGGACGACTCCGCCGGCCTCAGAAACCAGCAGCGTACCTGGGGCGTGATCCCAGGGGATTCCGCGGCCGTACAGCGCGTAATGGATCTGCCCCAGTGCGATGGCGGGATATTCCTGGCCCGAACAGCGCATGTTCAGCACGCCGGCGGTGCGATCGATCCGGCGCGCCAGACGCACACCCAATTCACGATCGCTGATGCCGTAATTCGCCACGCCAGAGATATGCGCCAGCGATGGCGGATCGGCCGTGCGCAGGCGCTGCAGGCTGCCGCCATTCTCTGCTGAGGTGGGTTCGCGCAGCCAGGCCCCGGCGCCCTTTTCGGCCATAAACAGGCGGCCGCTGGGCGGATCGAGAATCCAGCTCGCAATTGCATCGCCGTCTTTGACCAGCGCAACCATGCAGGCAAAGAAGGCGCAGCCGACGGCAAAGCTGGCCGTGCCGTCAATAGGGTCGATCAGCCAGCTCAGGCCGGGCTCGCGCAGCAGGTCTGCCAGCGCCGGGTTGCGGCCGACCGCTTCCTCGCCCACCGTGCGCGAACCGGGCACCAGAGCCTCCAAACGTGGCGTAAGGAACGCTTCCGCCTCTTCGTCGGCGATGGTGACCAGGTCGCGATGGCCGTTTTTCTCGGTGACATCCTCTGCCCGCAGGCGGCGGAACCGCGGCATGATGATGTCGCGTCCGGCCTGCAGCAGCAGGTCACCCACAGCCTGCATGTCGATGGCGGTCATGAAAACGGCTCAGGCGTCGAAGATGCCGACCTTCAGCCAGTTCCACTGATCCTCGCCACAGGCCACCACCAGGGGGCTTATGAAGGGCTTGTCGGCCGCGCGATAAAGGCTGCCATCGAGCCGTTTGGCGATGCCGCCGGCCTCGGTGATCAGCAGGCAGCCGGCCGTGTGATCCCAAGGCATGGCGCGGTTGTAGACCGCGTAATGGAAGTGGCCGTCCAGCATGGCGAGATATTCCTGGCCGGCGCAGCGCAGGATCATCACGCCAGCGGTCTTGTCCATGCGATGGGCGATGCGGGCGGCGAAGTCGCGGTCGCCATAGCGCAGGTTGGGCGCGCCCGAGATATGGGCCAGCGACGGCGGCTTTGGCATCTGCACCTTGCGCAGGGTGCCGTCTGCCTCCCGAATCACGGTGCCCTTGCCCTTCTGCGCCATGGCGCAGATGTTGCGGATCGGATCGTAGATCCAGGCGGCGACCGCATCGCCATCCTTCACCAGCGCCACCATCACAGCGAAAATCGCGCTGCCGACGGCGAAATTGGCGGTGCCGTCGATCGGATCGATCAGCCAGGCATACCCGGGGCGCCGCAGAGCATCCATGATGCCCTCGTCAGCACTGCTGGCCTCCTCGCCCACCACGGTGGAGCCGGGCACCAGCGCCTGCAGGCGCGGCGTGAGAAACTCTTCCGAGGCCTTGTCGGCCACGGTGACCACGTCATGCGGACCAGCCTTCTGGTCGATCTGTTTGGCCTCCAGCTTGCGGAAGTGCGGCAGGATGGTGGTGCGCGCCGCCTCTTCCATCAGCAGCCGCACGGCATCCATGTCGATCTGAACCGAACCGGTCATTACACAGCCTTCCCTTCCTGACGCTTGAGCCACTTGCCCGCCTCGGCCTGGCTGAAGGCGACCGACAGCTTCAGATGGCCGTCGGTTTCCTGCATCTCCAGCACCTCGCCGTGGCGGTGCAGCCAGGCGATGGCCGCGCCGTCGCCGGCATCCAGCGTGACATCCATTTCCACGCGGTCGTGATCCAGTCTCGCATCGATGCGTTGCAGCAACGTGTCGATGCCGTAGCCATCGAGTGCCGAGATCAGCACCACGTCGTCCTGGCGGTCGGCCTGGTTCTGCAGCACCTCGCGCTCGGGCGCCGGCAGCAGGTCGGCCTTGTTCCAGGCATCGAGCCGCGCATGGCTGCTGCTGTCGCCGATGCCCAGCGACGCAAGTACGTCCTGCACATCGGCGGCCTGGGCTTCGGTGTCTGGGTGCGACAGGTCGCGCACATGCAGGATCAGGTTGGCCGAGATCACCTCTTCCAGCGTGGCGCGGAAAGCGGCCACGAGATGCGTCGGCAGTTCGGAGATGAAACCGACCGTGTCGCTCAGGATGATGTTGCGGCCCGACGGCAGGCGCACGGTGCGCATGGTGGGATCAAGCGTGGCGAACAGCAGGTCTTTCGCGAAGACATCGGCATTGGTCAGCCGGTTGAACAGCGTCGACTTGCCGGCATTGGTGTAGCCGACCAACGCCACCACCGGATAAGGCACCTTCTGGCGCGCCCGACGATGCAGCGAGCGCGTGTTCACCACCTGCGCCAGTTCTTCCTTGATGCGGATGATGCGGTCGCCGATCAGGCGACGGTCGATTTCGAGCTGGCTTTCGCCGGGGCCGCCGAGGAAGCCGAAGCCGCCACGCTGGCGTTCCAAGTGGGTCCAGGACCGCACCAGGCGCGAGCGCTGGTAATTCAGATGCGCCAGTTCGACCTGCAGGCGGCCTTCCTTGGTGCGGGCGCGGGCACCGAAGATTTCTAGGATGAGGCCGGTGCGGTCGATCACCTTGGCCTTCAGCGCCTTTTCCAGATTGCGCTGCTGCACCGGGGTGACGGCGGCATCGACGATCACCACATCGACCGGATTCTCGTCGATCCAGGCGGCGAGCTCGTCGGCCTTGCCAGGCCCGATCAGGGTCCCAGGGCGCCAGTTGGACAGCGGGATGGCGTCGCCGCGCACCACATCCAGGTTGATCGCTGCGGCGAGGCCCACGGCCTCTTCCAGGCGCGCCTCGGGGCGGCGGCGCTGTGCGGTCGCCACCGCCTTGGCATTGGCGGCCTTCAGAAATGGATGAAGAACGAGCGCGCGCCGGGCGCGCTCGTCTTCCGAATAATCGTATTCAGACATGAGCCAAACTTACACGATGCGTAACGCCCAATGCACTGGGGATGAGGCATCGCTCCAGAGAGAACAAACCCTCTGGCTCAGCCCTGTTCCCCCGCACCGGCGGCAGCGCCACCCTGGGCGGCCGGGTCAAAGAGCTGGATCGGGCCGGACGGCATGACCGTCGAAATGGCATGCTTGTAGACCAGCTGCATGTGGCCATCGCGGCGCAGCAGCACCGAGAAGTTATCGAACCAGCTGATGATGCCCTGCAGCTTCACGCCGTTGACCAGGAAGACGGTCACCGGGGTCTTGGTCTTGCGGATGTGGTTGAGGAAAACGTCCTGGACGTTCTGAGGCTTGTCGGCGGCCATTGTTATGGACCTTTCTTTTCTTATGTTGTTGTATTTATTTTATTTTTTCCCAGGCCCGGCCTGTACGCACCGGATGGGTCCTGCGGAGGCGGCGGCCGCTGCCCCACGCTCCACGATTAAACCATTAATTTTGGAAAGTGGCAAAACAATGGCGTGCAGTGCGGCATCCCGTCACGCCATGCGCACGGTCTCGTGTACGGACCATTCAGGATCACTGCATCCAGCGCAATATTAGGGCGCGATAAAGGGCGCGTCCCAGTCCGCCTTGCCGCTGCCATGGGCTTCCGCATGCGCCTCATAGAGGCTGCGCAGCTTCGCGGCCACCACGCCCGGACCGCCATTGCCGACCGGCTTGCCGTCGATGGTGACGATCGGCATCACGTAAGACGTGGTGGATGACACGAAGGCTTCCTTGGCGCCCTGCGCCTCGGCGACCGTGAAGGCGCGTTCCTCGAACTTGAGGCCCTCGCGCTTCGCCAGCTCGATCACCGCGTTGCGGGTGATGCCGCCCAGGATGTCGTTGCCCAGCCTGCGCGTCACCAGCACGTTGTCCTTGGTGACGATCCAGGCATTGGACGAACTGCCCTCGGTGATGAAGCCGTCACGATCGACCAGCAGGGCCTCATAGGCACCGGCTTCCTTCGCGGCCTGCTTGGCCAGCGCCGCCGGCAGCAGGCCGACGGTCTTGATGTCGCAACGGCCCCAGCGGATGTCGGGCCGCGTGATGGCGGCGACGCCCTTGGCCGCCTTGTCATTGGCAGCAGCCATGTTGGCGTGACGACCGATGACGATCAGGCTGGGCGGCGTGTCGACGGGGAAGGAGAATTCGCGGCGCGCCGTACCGCGGGTGACCTGCAGGTAGACGCTGCCTTCGGTCACGCGGTTGCGCCGCACGGTTTCGTTCAGCACCACCATCAGCGAACCGCGCGCCATCGGGCGGTCGATCTGCAATTCGTCGAGGCTGCGGTCGAGGCGGTCGAGATGGCCGGCCAGATCCACCAGCCGGCCGTTGATCACCGCGATCACTTCATAGACGCCGTCGGCGAACTGGAAGCCGCGATCCTCGACATGCACGGCGGCCTGGCCATAGGGAACATACTGGCCGTTGACATAGACGACACGCGACATGGATCTTCGCCTTTCAGAAGATTAGTTTCCCGGAATCAGTTTCCTGGGCGGTCGAGGTTGACCACGCCGAGCGCTTTGAGCTTACGATGCAGCGCCGAGCGCTCCATGCCGATGAAACTGGCGGTGCGCGAGACATTGCCGCCAAAACGGGTGATCTGCGCCAGCAGGTATTCGCGCTCGAACATCTCGCGCGCCTCGCGCAGCGGCAGCGCCATCACTTCCGTGGTGGTCTCGGGCCGCAGCGCCACCGGCGGCGTCGCGCCCAGATCGGCCGGCAGCATGTCGGCATGGATCATGCCCTTCTGCTCGGCCGGCTGCATGATCAGCAGCCGCGCGATGGCATTGCGCAGCTCGCGGACATTTCCAGGCCATTCGGCGGATTGCAGGGCGAGCAGCGCATCCTCAGCCAGATCGCGCGCCGGCACGCCCTGGCGCTGCGCCTCGGCGGTGGCGAAATGCTTCACCAGCAGCGGGATATCCTCGCGGCGGTCGCGCAGCGCCGGCACCTTCAAAGGCACGACATTCAGGCGATGGAACAGGTCCTGACGGAACTGCCCCTGCCCCACCCGCACGGTGAGGTCATGGGCGGTGCCCGAAATGATGCGCACATCGACCTGCACACGCGTGCGGCCACCGACGCGCTCGAAGCTCTGCTCGGTCAGCACGCGGAGCAGCTTGGCCTGCGACTCCGCCGACATCTCGGCCACTTCATCCAGGAACAGCGTGCCGCCATGAGCGCTTTCCAGCACGCCGATCTTGTGCTGACGCTGGCCGTTCACGGATTCCTCGATACCGAACAGGTCCTGTTCCAGACGGTCCGGCGTCACGGTGGCGATATTGAACACCACGAAGGCACCGCCGGCGCGGCGCGAGCGCTGGTGAATCTGGCGCGCGATCATTTCTTTGCCGGCGCCGGGCGGGCCCGAGATCAGCACGCGGCTGTTGGTCGGCGCGACGCGCTCGATGGCCTGACGCAGGGCGGTGATGGCGGCCGAGGTGCCGACCAGATCGACGGCAGTGCCCGAGCGCTGGCGCAGGTCTTCGTTCTCGCGCTTCAGCCGCGCCTGTTCCAGCGCGCGCTCGACCAGCAGCAGCAGGCGGTCACTCTTGAACGGCTTCTCGATATAGTCATAGGCGCCGCGCTTGATGGCCGAGACCGCGGTCTCGATATTGCCATGGCCGGAAATCATGATCACCGGCACGCTGCTGTGGTCGCGGATGATGCGATCGAGGATTTCCAGGCCATCGAGCTTGCTGCCCTGCAGCCAGATATCCAGGATTACCGCATTGGGGCGGCGGGCTTCCATCTCGCGCAACGCGCCATCGGAATCGCCGGCCATGCGAATCTCATAGCCTTCATCCTGCAGGATGCCGCCCACCAGATTGCGGATATCCGCTTCGTCATCAACAATCAGAATGTCACGCGCCATGGCGATCCGAACCTAACAACCTGCGCAATGTCTCTTGGCTTTTCTGGGCTTCCTGGCTTTGCAGCCGTGCGTCGCCGACGGCATGCTCCGCTCCGGCCTGATCGCCCGGAATGATTCCCGGCAGCCGGATGCGCGCCAAGCTACCATTTTTCGCGGCGGGATCAAGCAGGTGGGCATCACTCAAGCTGATGATGCCGCCATGCTCCTCGATGATCTTCTTGACGATGGCGAGGCCGAGCCCTGTGCCCTTGGTGCGCGTCGTCACATAGGGCTCGAACAGGCGGTCGCGATTCTCCAGCGGCAGGCCTCGGCCATTGTCCAGCACCGTGATGTCGGCAGCGCCATCGTTGACGCGCAGGCCGACCGAAACACGGCCCGGCGGCAGCGTCACACCGGCCGGCCGCTCGCGGCCATCGATGGCATCGATGGCATTCTGCAGGATGTTGGTGAAGACCTGCGCCAACTGGCGAGCATCGCAATTGAGTCGCACCGGCACGGTCGGCAGGTCGGTCTCGAAACGGATCTCGGGGCGCGCCACCTGCTGCAGGAACACGCCCTGGCGCACGAGCTGGCCCAGGTCTTCCTCGCGGTAGACCGGACGCGGCATGCGGGCGAAGGTGGAGAATTCATCCACCATGCGGCCGATATCGCCCACCTGCCGGATGATCGTATCCGTGCACTCGGCGAAAATCTGCGGATCGGTCTGCACTTCCTTCATGTATTTGCGCTTGAGCCGCTCGGCCGAGAGCTGGATCGGCGTCAGCGGGTTCTTGATCTCGTGGGCGATGCGCCGCGCGATATCGGCCCAGGCGGCATTGCGCTGCGCCGCCACCAGCTCACTGACGTCGTCGAAGGTGACGACATAGCCCAGCAGTTCGTTGCCGGTGACCTCGCGCGCGATACGTACCAGCAGCGTGCGCGTGGCATCGGGCCGCTGCAGCACCACCTGCCCGCGCTGCACCGCTTCGGCCGGGCGCTCGTTCAGTTCCCCGAACAGCTCGGCCATTTCCGGCACCACCTGGGTGAACGGACGGCCGACGATATCATCGAAGGTGATCTGCAGCATCGCCAGCGCCGACGGATTGGGCAGCGTCACCTGCCCCTGCGGATCGACGCCGATCACGCCGGCCGACACGCCGGCCAGCACGGTTTCGGTGAACCGGCGGCGCTCATCCAACTGGCGGTTTGCGGCAATGAGTTCCGCCTGCTGGGCGGCGAGCTGGCCTGTCATGCGGTTGAAGGTGCGGCCCAGCGTGGCGATCTCGTCGTCATCGGCGCGTTCGGTAACACGCGCGGTCAGGTCGCCAGCGCGGATCCGCTCGGCCGCCGAGACCACCTCGCCGATCGGCATGACCAACCGGTTGGCGACCAGCAGGCCGAACCAGATCGCCGCCAGCAGCAGCAGCAGCGACACCAGGATGAACAGGATGGCGAAATTGATCTCCAGCGCCGAGCGCGCCTGTTCCAGCCGCGTATACTGCGTCGCCGCGGAGCGCGTGCGCTCCAGCTCGGCCAGCACCTTGGCATCCAGATAACGACCGACGAAGAGATAGGCGTCGAGATAGCCATCAAGCCGCACCAGCGCGCGCACGCGGTCGTCAGTCTCGGCGGTGATGATCACCACCTGGCCGGCATTGGCATCCTCGATGGCGCGCGGCGGCACGCGGTCGAATTCCATCAGCAGGCTGAGTTCATTGCGGGCGAGGATTTCGCCCGTGGACGTAAAGACGATCGCCTCGCCCAGACCGCGCAGGCGCGAGAGCTGTCGCACCGCCTGCTGGAAGGCATAGGGATTGCGGGTCAGGCTCGGCGCCGAGCGGTTGAGATCGACGGCCATGGCCAGCACGTCGGCGCGGATGGTCTTGCGGTGCTCCTGGATATAGGCCTCGGCCACGGCAACCGAGGCTTTCACTGCGGTATTCACGCGGTCGCTGAACCAGGTCTGCAGGCCGAGATTGAAGAACAGCACGGCGAACAGCGTCATCATCACGGTGGGCAGTGCCGTGACGGCGGCGAACATCATCACCATGCGGGCATGCAGCCGCGAGCCGGCGGCACCGCGCCGACGCTGCATCCACAGCACCACCAGGCGGCGGGCAACCAGACTGGTCAGGCTGAGCAGCACGACCAGGTCGGTCAGCAGCAGGAACTGCACCTCGCGCGAGGTCAGCTCGCGGTTGGCGCCGGGCGTCATGGCCAGATAGGTGAGCGTGCCGGCGACCAGGGCGGCGACCGCCAGGCCGATTTCCAGATGCCGGATCAGGTTATGGCGGCGGAACCAGTCCTGCGCGCGACGCCACAGCCGCACGCCGGGAGCGCCAGTCTCCATCGGAATGCTTTCGTCGCTCATGATGCGTGAATCGGTGCTGTGCCCGCCATCGGCGGATCATAGCCCAGCCGAGGCCGTCCAGCACCCCTTGGCCGGGTCCCTGCGGCCCCGGATTCGGGGCTAATTCAGGCCGAGGCCTACTTCAGACCCCGGATGACCTGGATGTTATGGTCGCGAATCTTCTTACGCAGCGTGTTGCGGTTCAGGCCCAGCATATGGGCCGCCTTGATCTGGTTGCCCCGGGTGGCCGCCAGGCTGAGCGAGATCAGGGGGATTTCCAGCTCGCGCAGCATGCGGTCATACAGGCCCGGCGGCGGCAGGTCGTCGCCCTGAGCAGAGAAATACTTGGTCAGATGGCGCTCGATGGCCCCGGTCAGGGTCTCCTCGTCGCTCGGCTCGGCGCTGCGTGCTGCCTGCGGCGGCTCGGCCAGCTCGTTGTCGATTACTTCGATGCCGATGACGTCCTCGGCATAGAGCGCCGCCAGGCGGCGGACCAGATTTTCCAGCTCGCGCACGTTGCCGGGCCAGCGATAGCGGCGCAGGCGGTCCATCGCCTCGCTCGACACTGTCTTCAGCGGCAGGCCCTGGGTAGCCGACTGGTTGAGGAAGTGGCGCACCAGGTCGGAGATATCATCACTACGCTCGCGCAGCGGCGGCAGGCGCAGCGGCACGACGTTGAGGCGGTAATAAAGGTCTTCGCGGAACAGGCCCTGGTTCACGGCCTGCCGCAGATCGCGGTTGGTGGCAGCAACGATGCGCACATCGGTGCGGATCGGCGTGCGGCCGCCGACGGTGGTGTATTCGCCCTGCTGCAGCACGCGCAGCAGACGCGTCTGCGCCTCGATCGGCATGTCGCCGATCTCGTCGAGGAACAGCGTGCCGCCCTCGGCCTGCTCGAAGCGGCCGGCGTAACGATTGGCGGCGCCGGTGAAGGCGCCCTTCTCGTGGCCGAAGAGTTCGCTCTCGATCAGCTCGCGCGGAATGGCGGCCATGTTCAGCGCCACGAAGGGCCCGTTGCGGCGCTTGCCGTAATCATGCAGCGCGCGCGCCACCAGCTCCTTGCCGGTGCCGCTCTCGCCATAGATCAGCACCGTGAGGTCGGTGCCCATCAGGCGCGCCATCACGCGATAGATTTCCTGCATGGCCGGCGAACGGCCGATCAGCGGCAGCTTCTCTTCGTCAGCCGCCTGCTCCTCAGCTTCCGACGGCATCGCCTTGGGCTGGCTCATGGCGCGTTCGACGACGCGCAGCAGCTCCTTCAGGTCGAAGGGCTTGGGCAGATAGTCATAGGCGCCGCGCTCGGCGGCCTTTACGGCGGTGAGCAGCGTCTTCTGCGCGCTCATCACGATGATCGGGATTTCAGGACGGATACGCTTGATGCGCGGCAGCAGGTCGAGGCCGTTCTCGTCGGGCATCACCACATCGGTGATGATCAGTTCGCCCTCGCCTTCGGAAGCCCAGCGCCACAGGGTGGCGGCATTGCCGGTGGAGCGCACCTGGTAGCCGACCCGGCCAAGCGCCTGATCCAGCACCGTGCGGATCGAGCGGTCGTCGTCGGCGACGAGAATGGTGCCCTTATTACTCATTCATACTCTCCGGATTCTTCCGCCGCCGTATTGTGGACGGGCAGACGCGCACTGAAAACTGTACGGCGGGGGCGGCTGTCGCACTCGATGACGCCGCCATGGTCGCCAATGATCTTGGCAACTAATGCAAGACCGAGGCCAGAACCGCTGACCTTGGTTGTCACGAAGGGATCGAACAGATGGGGACGAATATCCTCGGGCACGCCGGGGCCATTGTCCTGAATCGTCACTTCCAGCGGCAGATGCAACCGCTCGCGCGAACCGCGCACCGCGAGTCGCACGCCATGGCGGTAAGCCGTGGTCAGGATGATTTCGCCGCCGGGATCGTCGCCGACAGCTTCTGCCGCATTCTTCACCAGATTCAGGAAGACCTGGACCAACTGGTCCCGGCTGCCATTCACCGGCGGCAGCGATGGATCGTAACGCTCGATGAACCGTAGATGCTTGCCGAAGCCGGCCTGCGCCACTTTGCGCACATGCTCCAGCACCTGGTGAATGTTGACTGGGCCGCGCTCGATGCGCTTATCGGAAAACACTTCCATGCTATCGACCAGCGCGCAGATGCGATCAGTCTCGTCGCAGATCAGGCGCGTCAGTTCGCGGTCGGCCGGACTGCAGTTGGCTTCCAGCAGCTGCGCCGCACCACGAATGCCGCTGAGCGGATTCTTCACTTCATGCGCAAGCACGGCGGCCATGCCGGTGACGGAACGCGCCGCGCCCCGATGGGTCAACGCACGGTCGATCTTGGCTGCCATGGTGCGTTCGTCGAAGCGCACGATGACATGGTCCTCGGCCTCGGGCACTGGTGAAATCTGCACATCGACAAGCCGCTCGCCCAGACGCGGCGTACCCAGATCGACGTCGTATTCCGACACGCTGTAGCGTTCGCGGAAGACCTGCGCAAACAGCTGCAGCACCGGGCTGCCGAAGGGCACGAGATCGCGGAGATTCTGACGGCACAGCACGGCCGCGCCACTATCGAAGAACTGCTCGGCAGCCGGATTCACATAAGCGATATCGCCCTGGCGGCCGACGACAAGAATGGGATTGGGAATGGCGCCCAGAACCTGGGCCGGATCGATATCGTTGATTTCGACCGACTGCATCAGGCAGCCATCCGGTCCAGCTGCGGCGCGTAGAAATCGCGGATCGTCTGACGCACCTGTTCGGGTTCGTCGATCTGCATGATGCGGGTGCGGAACTCGGCCGAGCCCGGCAGGCCCTTCGAATACCAGGCCACATGCTTGCGGCCGATCTTCAGGCCGGTCTGCACGCCGTAATGCTCCAGCATCGCATCGTAATGTTCCAGCACGGTGGCTTCCTGCTCATTCAGCGCCGGATCGGGCAGGCGCGTGCCGGTCTTGAGGAATTCGATCACCTGGCGCAGGAACCACGGACGGCCATAAGCGCCGCGGCCGATCATCACACCATCGGCACCCGACTGCTCGAGCGCATCCTTGGCTTCATCCAGCGTGGTGATATCGCCGTTGACGATCACCGGCAGCTTCACGGCGTCTTTCACCTTGCGCACGAAGCTCCAGTCGGCTCGGCCGTTATAGAGCTGGCAGCGCGTGCGGCCATGGACGGTGAGCATCTGGATGCCCTCGCCTTCGGCAATGCGGGCCAGCTCCGGCGCGTTGCGGTTGGCGTCATCCCAGCCGGTGCGCATCTTGAGGGTGACGGGCAATTTCACGGCCTTCACGGTGGCGGTCAGCAGCGTCTTGGCATGATCCAGGTCGCGCATCAGCGCGGAGCCGGCATGGCCGTTCACGACCTTCTTCACCGGGCAACCCATGTTGATGTCGATCAGGGCAGCGCCGCCGTCTTCGTTCAGCTTGGCGGCCTCGGCCATCACATGGCCTTCGCAGCCGGCCAGTTGCACCGACATCGGAAACTCTTCGGGCAGGTTCTGCGCCATCTTCAGCGACTGGCGCGAGGCGCGCACCATGGCCTCGGAGGCAATCATCTCAGACACGACCAAGCCTGCGCCGCTTCGCTTGACGAGGCGACGGAACGGCAGGTCCGTGACACCCGACATGGGGGCCAGGATGACCGGATCTGCGATGGAGACGGGACCGACGTTTATGCTCATTTTTTACACAATTCCCTGGGGTGCCCAGTTGTTGATCACGATAATGGCTTTTTTACTGCGCCGCAACATCCTTCCGTCGCCTGATCATACGTGGCTATCAGGGGCCTTTGCCTGATCCGATCCGGTCAGGTAGGTTGGCCGCCATGGAAAACGCCGCGCTGATCGTCGCGGCCGGTCGCGGCAGCCGCGCCGGCGGAGAAAAACCCAAACAATACCAGATGCTTGGCGGAAAATCCCTGCTGCGGCACAGCATCGAGGTTTTCCTGAGCCACGCGGCAATAGCACGGGTGGCGGTCGTGATCCACCCCGATGATTCCGAGGCCTATGGCGAGGCCATCCGCGGACTGGAAACCGAGCGCCGCCTTGCCCCGCCCTGCCTCGGCGGTGCCGCCAGACAGGACAGCGTGCGCCTGGGGCTCGAGGCTTTGGCCATTTCCCAGCCGGCCACCGTCCTGATCCATGACGCTGCCCGCCCATTTATTAGGCATAAAAGCATCTCCGCCCTGCTGGAGATGCTTAAACAAGCGCCGGGCGCCATTCTGGCCATCCCGGTGGTCGATACCCTGAAGCGCGACGACCAGGGCAAGGCGCGCAGCGGCGTCGAGCGCCAGGGCCTGTGGCGGGCCCAGACCCCGCAAGCCTTCCGCTTTCCCGATATCCTGTCCGCCCACCGCCAGGCCACCGGCCTGGCGCTGACCGACGATGCCGCCGTGGCCGAACAGGCCGGCCTCGCTGTGCAGCTGGTGGCCGGCACCGAGGAGAATTTCAAAGTGACAGAGCCCGAGGATTTCGCCCGCGCCGAACGGCAGCTGATGATGCAGCGTGCCGACATCCGCACCGGCCAGGGCTTCGACGTGCATGCCTTCAGCGACGAGCCCGGCCGCAAGCTGACCATCGGCGGCATGGTGATCCCGCATGACCGCGGCCTCGCCGGCCATTCCGATGCCGATGTGGCGCTGCATGCGCTGACCGACGCGATCCTCGGTGCGCTGGGCGATGGCGATATCGGCCAGCACTTCCCGCCCTCTGACGCGCGCTGGAAGAATGCCGACTCTGCCGCCTTCCTCAAGCACGCCGTCGATCTGGTGACCAAGCGTGACGGGATCATCGGCCATTGCGACATCACCATCATCTGCGAGGCACCGAAGATCGGGCCGCATCGCGAGGCGATGCGCGCGCGCATCGCCGCCATCATGGGCATCGCGCTGGATCGTGTGAGCGTGAAGGCGACGACGACCGAGAAGCTCGGCTTCACCGGCCGGCGCGAAGGCATCGCGGCGCAGGCCGTGGCCACCATCCGTCTGCCGGCCTAGACGCGATGCTGTATTTCCTGCCCTTCATGATTTCCACTTTCTTCGGCGTCGGCAAGCTGCGCCCTGCCGCCGGCACCTGGGGCTCGGCTGCCGCACTGCCCTTTGCCTGGGGCTTGCAGATGCTGGGCGGGCCATGGCTGGTGATCGCCGCCGCCATCGCTGTCGCCATCGTCGCGCTCTGGGCGATCAGGCTGTTCCTGGTGCGCTGGCCCGGCGACGATCCGGGCGAGATCGTGATCGACGAGGTCGCCGGCCAGTGGCTGACGCTCGCCTTCGTGCCGACCGAACTGTGGCATTACATTGTTGGCTTCCTGGTCTTCCGCTTTTTCGACGTTACCAAGATCTGGCCCGCCTCCTGGGCCGATCGCACACTCGGCGGTGCGCCGGGCGTGCTGGTCGACGATCTCTTCGCCGGTATCTACGGCATGCTGGTCATGCTCGTGATCTGCCACTTCTGGTGATCTCATGGACGATACGCTGCTACGCCTTGCCGAAGACCTGCTCGCCCGCTGCCGCGCGCAGAATGCCATGCTGGCGACCGCGGAATCCTGCACCGGTGGATTGATCGCGGCGACACTCACCGAGATCGCCGGCTCGTCCGACGTCGTCGAGCGCGGCTTTGTCACCTACTCCAACGAAGCCAAGATCTATTCCATCGGCGTGCCGGCCGAGATCATCGCCGGCCATGGCGCGGTCTCGGAGCCGGTGGCACGCGCCATGGCGGAAGGCTGCCTGCGCAAGAGCAACGCCCATATCGCGATTGCCTGCACCGGCATCGCCGGCCCCGGCGGCGGCTCGGCCGAGAAGCCGGTCGGCCTGGTGCATATCGCGGTCGCCGGCGAAGGCCAACCAACCATGCATCAGCGCATGACCTACGGGAATATCGGCCGCTCGGCCGTGCGCATGGCCACCGTGGAAGACGCGCTGACCTTAGCCGGCGAAATGCTGGAACAGATGATCGCGGCGCATAAAAGCGCCTAGAGACCAGCCAGCCGCTTCACGTCACCGGATGCTGCAATCGTGCCATCGCGCACGAAGCGCTCGTGGTTCTGGTCGATATCATCCAGGCGATAGAGATAGTTCACCATCAGACCGGCCGATTGCTTCATGCCGTTGCGCGAGCGGTCGCCCATCCAGTTCAGGCGATAGACCTGCGCGCCGTTGCTCAGGTGGAAGCGCGCGACCGGATCACGCGGCTTGTTGTTCTTGTCGGTGCTGAGCAGATAGCGCGCCGACAGCCGCATCAGCACCGGCTTGAGCGCCTCGGTCAGCGCGGCATTGTCGGCCCAGGCATGATCCTTCAGCAGGCCGGGCAGCATGCCCTTGGAGAAGCGCTGGCCCAGCGCCGATGACAGCTCCTCGCGCGCCTTGTTCTCCACCAGGTCGGGCGTGCCCTCGGCCACCGTCTCGTCCAGCCAGGCGCGAAAACCCGGGATGGGCGACAGCGTCGAGAATTGCTTCAGGTTCGGCAGGTCGCGCGTGAGATCGTCGACCACGCGCTTGATCAGGAAGTTGCCGAACGAAATGCCGCGCAGGCCTACCTGGGTGTTGGAGATCGAATAGAAAATCGCCGTATCGGCCTCGCGCGGATCGAGCACCGGCGTCGCCTGATCCAGCAACGCCTGCACATTGCCGGCGATGCCCTTGACCAGCGCGACCTCGACGAAGATCAGCGGCTCCAGCGGCATGCGCGGATGGAAAAAGGCATAGCAGCGCCGGTCGGCATCCAGCCGGTTGCGCAGGTCGTCCCAGCTTTCGATGGCATGCACGGCCTCATAGGCGATCAGCTTTTCCAGCAGCGCCGCCGGGCTGTTCCAGGAGATGCGCTGCAGCTCAAGGAAGCCGACATCGAACCAGGCCACGAACAGGTCTTCCAGATCGGCATCCAGGATCGACAGCTCGGGCGCCTCCTTTCGGAAACGCAGCGCATCGGCGCGCATGTCGACCAGGAACTTCACGCCCTGCGGCAGCGCCGTGAACTGGGTCAGCAATCTTTGCCGCGGCGGCGTCAACGCGAAGCGCAGCTTGCGCTCGGCCTTGTGCCGCGTCACCGGCGTGTCAGCCTTTTGCAATTCGCGGATCGCGGTTTCCAGTGCCGCGTCATCGGCGGCGAAGTCGTTGGCCAGCGCCTGCAGGAAGGCGCGCTTGCCGTCATCGTCCAGCCCCAGATAGAGCCGGCCCAGGGCTGCCGCCCGGGCGCGCGCCGCCACCTCGCCGCCCTTGGCATCCAGGCATTCGGCGAACAGGCCGCGCAGACGATCGATGTCCTTGGCCTCGAGCTTGCCCTCGCGGGCGAGCTGGGCAACCTCGTCGCCACCGGCGATGCCGCGCCAGGCGCCGACCAGGCTGCGCAGGCCGCGCTCCAGCAGGGTTCCGGAAATCGAGAGATTCAGATTGGGCAGGGCAACCATCGGGCAGACACTCTCTTCGGCGAAAGACCCGACCCTAACGGCCGAGCCGGTTCAGAGTGCCGTAATCGTAACACCAGGCGGCAGGGATAATCCATTCTCGCCGTAAAGCTGGCGGGCCCGACTTTCGAAGGCCCCCACCATCCGTTTGACAGCTTCGTTAAACAGCAGCTCGATGGTCTTTTGCAGCAGGCGCGAACGGAACTCGAAATCGACATAAAAGTCGATCTCGCAACCGGTCGGGTGCGGCAGAAAGATCCAGTGGTTCTTCAGATATTTGAACGGGCCGTCAGTGTATTCGACATCGATCCGCCGGGCTTCGGGGCTGAGCGTCACCCGGCTGGTAAAGCGCTCGCGGAACATCTTGAAGCCGATGATCAGGTCGGCCACCACGACCTGCTCGCTGCGTTCGCGGATGCGCGCGCCGATGCACCAGGGCAGGAACTTCGGGTAATGCTCGATGCCGGCGACCAGGGCGTATAGCTGGTCGGGCCGGTATGGCAGGATTCGTTTTTCCGCGTGGGTCGGCACGTCGGCGCTTACTGGGCGGCGAACTTGGCTTCACGCGCGGCGCGCAGGCGGGCGAAGTCGTCACCGGCATGATGCGAGGAGCGCGTCAACGGCGAGGCCGACACGGTGAGGAAGCCCTTGGAATTGGCAATCGTGGCATAGGCAGCGAACTCGTCGGGCGTGACGAAGTGCTTCACCTCGGCATGCTTGCGGGTCGGCTGCAGATACTGACCGATGGTGATGAAGTCGACATCGGCGGCGCGCATGTCGTCCATCACCTGCATGATCTCGATCTTCTCCTCGCCCAGGCCCACCATAAGCCCGGACTTGGTGAACATTTTCGGATCGAGTTCCTTCACCTTCGCCAGCAACTGCAGCGAGGCGAAGTAGCGCGCGCCGGGACGGATGGTCGGATACAGGCGCGGCACGGTTTCCAGATTGTGATTGTAGACATCGGGCCGGGCGGCCACGACCGCCTCGATGGCGCCGGGCTTGCGGATGAAATCGGGCGTGAGAATTTCGATCGTCGTGGTCGGCGAGGATTTGCGGATTTCCTCGATCGTGCGAACGAACTGCGAGGCGCCGCCATCGGGCAGGTCGTCCCGATCCACCGAAGTGATCACCACATGATGAAGCCCGAGCTTACCCACGGCCTCGGCCACATGGGCCGGCTCATGATGGTCGACGCCGTCCGGCTTGCCGGTGGCAACATTGCAGAAGGCGCAGGCGCGCGTACAGACCGCGCCCAGGATCATCACGGTGGCGTGCTTCTGCTTCCAGCATTCGCCCAGGTTCGGGCAGGCCGCTTCCTCGCAGACGGTGTTCAGGTTCAGCTCGCGCATCAGCCGGCGCGTCTCGGCCACTTCCGGCGAGGTTGGCGCCTTCACGCGGATCCAGTCCGGCTTGCGCAGCATCGGCGTGTCGGGCTTGTGCGCCTTTTCCGGGTGACGGATCGGGATGGGATGAACGTTGATGGTCACGACGGCCTTAAATCCTGTTGCCTACCACTGGAGCTGAGGTAGTGCCCGGACAGTATATAGGAAAGCCCCTGCTCTGACACCAGCCGGCAAATGCTTAGTAATTCAGCGCCTTGCCATACGCGTCCAGCACCGACTCATGCATCATTTCCGACAGGGTCGGGTGCGGGAAGATGGCATGCATCAGCTCGACTTCGGTGGTCTCCAGCGTCTTGGCGATGCCGAAGCCCTGGATCAGCTCGGTCACTTCCGCACCGATCATATGGGCGCCGAGCAGCTCGCCGGTCTTGGCGTCGAACACCGTCTTGACCAGGCCTTCCGGCTCGCCCAGCGCGATCGCCTTGCCGTTGGCCAGGAAGGGATAGCGGCCGACCTTCACCGTATGGCCCTTTGCCTTCGCTGCTGCCTCAGTCAGGCCGACGCTGGCGATCTGCGGCGTGCAGTAGGTGCAGCCCGGGATGTTGCTGACGTTGAGCGGATGCACGTCCTTCTCGCCAGCGATCTTTTCGACACAGATCACGCCTTCATGGCCGGCCTTATGCGCCAGCCAGGGCGGACCGGTCAGGTCGCCGATGGCATAGATGCCCGGCTCATTCGTCCGGCTGTATTCGTCGGTGACCACATGGGTCTTCTCGACTTTCACCTTGGTGGTCTCAAGCCCGATATTCTCGACATTGCCGACGATGCCGACGGCGAGGATCACGCGCTCGACGGTGATCTCGGATTCCTTGCCAGCCTTGTCCTTCAGCACGGCGGTGACGCTGTCAGCGCCCTTCTTGAGCGCGGTCACCGTCGTACCCAGGTGAATCTTCATGCCCTGCTTCTCGAAGGCCTTCTTGGCCAGGCCGGAGATTTCCTCGTCCTCGACCGGCAGCACGCGGTCCATCACTTCGACCACGGTAACTTCACTGCCGAGCTGGCGATAGAAGCTGGCGAATTCGATGCCAATGGCGCCCGAACCGATGACCAGCAGCGACTTAGGGAGAGTCGGCGGCACCATGGCTTCCTTGTAGGTCCAGACCAGCTTGCCATCGGGCTCCAGGCCGGGCAGCGAACGCGCGCGTGCGCCGGTAGCGAGAATGATGTGCTTGGCGGTCAGGTCGGCAATGGCCTTGCCGTCCTTGCTGACCTTCACCTTACCAGCGCCATTGAGCACGCCGACACCGTCGAAGACCGTGATCTTGTGCTTCTTCATCAGGAATTTCACGCCATTGGAAAGCTGCGCCGCGACCTTGCGCGACCGCTCCACCACCTTGGCGGTGTCGATGGTGACCTTGCCCTCGACTTTGAAACCATAGGCTTCGGCATGCTTGATGTTGGTGTAGATCTCGGCCGAGCGCAGCAAGGCCTTGGTGGGAATACAGCCCCAGTTCAGGCAGATGCCGCCCAGATGCTCGCGCTCGATGATCGCTGTCTTCATGCCAAGCTGGGCACCGCGGATGGCGGTGGTGTAACCACCCGGGCCGCTGCCCACCACGATCAGATCGAAACTGGTATCAGACATGGAATGCCTCTCTTAGACAGAGCGGGTAATGCCGCCGTCAACGCGGATATTCTGGCCGGTGATATAGCTGGCCTGCTCCGACAGCAGGAAAGCCACCGTATCGCTGATCTCACGCACCGTGCCGTAGCGCTTCATCGGAATACGCGCGATGCGCTCGTCCTTCGCCGGCAGGCTGTCGATGAAGCCCGGCAGCACGTTGTTCATGCGGATGCCCTGCGCCGCATACTGGTCGGCATAGACCTTGGAGAAAGCGGCCACCGCCGCGCGCACCGGGCCCGAGATCGGGAAATCGGCCTCGGGCTCGAAGGTGGCGTAAGTGAGAAGGTTCACGAAGGCGCCGCCTGTCTTCTGCTTCAGCATCACCGGCGTCACCAGCCGCACCATGCGGATGACAGCCAGATGCACCAGCTCGAAGCCCGTGGTCCAGGCCGCGTCATCCAGATCGAGCAGCTTGCCCTTGGGCGGATGGCCGGTGTTGTTCACCACCGCATCGATGCGGCCGTATTTGTCGAGCGTCAGATCGACCAGCGCCTTGACGTCTTCAGCCTTGGCATTCGATCCCGCCGTGCCGACGCCGCCGAGACTCTCGGCCAGTGTCTTGGCCGCGCCCGACGGCGACATGGCGGCCACCTTGTAGCCGTCAGCCGCCAGTTTTTTCAGAATCCCCGCCCCCATGCCCTTGCCGGCACCGGTGACGATGGCAACTTTCGCTTCAGCCATCGTCAATGCCTCACAGCAGCATGGTCAGCGGATCGTCGATGAAGCCCTTGAAGGCCTGCAGGAACTGCGCGCCGACGGCGCCGTCCACCGCACGGTGATCGACCGACAGCGTGCAGGTCATGATGGTGGCCGGCACGATCTGGCCGTTCTTCACGATCGGACGCTGCTCGCCGGCGCCGATGGCGAGGATGCAGCCCTGCGGCGGATTGATCACCGCCTCGAACTGCTTCACGCCGAACATGCCCAGGTTTGAGATCGAGAAGGTACCGCCCTGGAATTCCTCGGGCTTCAGCTTGCCGTCGCGGGCGCGCGCGGCCAGGTCCTTCATCTCGGTGGCAATCTGCGTCAGGCCCTTGCCTTCCGCCTGCTTGATGATCGGCGTGATCAGGCCATTCGGCGTGGCCACGGCGACCGAGATATCGGCATGCTCGTAATACATCATGCCGCTGTCATCGAAGCTGGCATTGGCGGTCGGGACCTTCTTCAGCGCCAGCGCCACCGCACGGATGACGAAATCGTTCACGCTGATCTTGGCCTCGGTCTTGTCGTTGAGCCGCTTGCGCAAAGACAGCAGCTCGTCGATCTCGGTGTCGATGGTGAGATAGAAATGCGGCACCGTCTGCTTGGACTCGGTCAGGCGGCGCGCGATGGTCTTGCGCATGCCCGACAGAGGCTCGAGCTTGTAGGGCATCTTGAGCAGGTCGGCGAGCTGACGCGCGCCCGGACCCGATGCGACCGGCGCTGCAGCCTTGCCGGCAGCCGCCGGCGCGGCAGCGCCCTTTGGGGCCTTCTCGACATCGGCCTTGACGATACGGCCATGCGGACCGCTGCCGGTCACCGCCTTGAGGTCGATGCCACCCTGCTCCGCCATGCGGCGGGCCAGCGGCGAGGCGAAGACGCGGTCACCAGACTTCGCCGGAACCGCAGCAGCGGCAGGCGCAGCGACAGCCGGAACAGCTTTCGGCGCTTCGGCCTTCTTCTCGTCTTGCTTGGGAGCCTCAGCCTTCTTCTCTTCCGGCTTCTTGGCGGCAGGCGCGGCCTTCACATCGGATGCGCTCTCACCCTCTTCCAGCAGCACGGCAATCGGCGTGTTCACGGCGACACCTTCGGTGCCCTCGGCCACCAGGATCTTGCCGATCTTGCCTTCATCGACGGCTTCGAATTCCATCGTCGCCTTGTCGGTCTCGATCTCGGCGATGATGTCGCCGGCCTTGACCGCGTCGCCTTCCTTCTTGTGCCACTTTGCCAGCTTGCCCTCGGTCATCGTGGGCGAGAGGGCCGGCATCAGGATATCGATCGGCATCCTTTGGCCCTCCTTAACGGCGGTAGCAGACGGCTTTCGCCGCCGCGACGATTTCAGGGACGGTGACCAGCGCCAGCTTTTCCAGATTGGCGGCATAGGGCATCGGCACATCCTTGCCGCTGACCCGCACCACCGGGGCATCGAGATAATCGAAGGCTTTTTCCATCACGACGGCGGAGATTTCGGCGCCGATGCCCGACTGCGGGAAGCCTTCTTCAATGGTGACGATGCGGTTGGTCTTCTGCACCGACCTGATGATGGTGTCGTGATCCATCGGACGGATGGTGCGCAAGTCGATGACTTCCGCCTCGATGCCCTCTTCCGCCAGCTTCTCGGCAGCGGCCAGCGCATGGCCGACACAGATCGAGTAACCGACCAAAGTCACGTCCTTGCCTTCGCGGGCGATACGCGCCTTGCCGATCGGCACGACGTAATCGTCCAGCTTCGGCACGTCGAAGCTGCGGCCGTAGAGGATTTCGTTTTCGAGGAAGATCACCGGATTGGGATCGCGGATCGCCGCCTTGATCAGGCCCTTGTAGTCGGCCGCCGAATAGGGCGCGACCACCTTCAGGCCCGGGATATGCGAATACCAGGCGGCATAGTCCTGGCTGTGCTGGGCCGCGACGCGCGCCGCGGCGCCGTTCGGGCCGCGGAACACGATGGAGCTGCCCATCTGGCCGCCCGACATGTACAGCGTCTTGGCCGCCGAATTGACGATCTGGTCGATGGCCTGCATCGAGAAGTTAAACGTCATGAATTCGACGATCGGCTTCAGGCCATAGAAGGACGCACCGACGGCCAAGCCGGCAAAGCCCTGCTCGGTGATCGGCGTATCGATCACGCGCTCAGGGCCGAACTCGTCCAGCATGCCCTGGCTGATCTTGTAGGCGCCCTGATACTGCGCGACTTCCTCGCCCATCAGGAAGACCTTGGGGTCGCGGCGCATCTCTTCCGACATGCCTTCGCGGATCGCCTCGCGCACGGTCATGCTGACGAACTGCGTGCCCTCGGGGATGCTCGGGTCTTTCAGGTCCGGCGCCGGCGTCTTGGCCTGTGTCACGGCGGACTCGACACCCTTGCCCTCGTCAACCGGCTTCTTGGCTTCGGCCTTCGGAGTTTCCGGCTTAGGCGCTTCCGCCTTCTTGGCCGGCGCCGCAGCGCCCGGCTTCTCGTCCTCGCCACGCAGGCTTGCGATCGGCGTGTTCACGGCGACGCCTTCGGTGCCTTCGGCGACCAGGATCTTCTCCAGCACGCCTTCATCGACGGCCTCGAACTCCATCGTCGCCTTGTCGGTCTCGATCTCGGCGATGATGTCGCCGGCCTTGACCTCGTCGCCTTCTTTTTTATGCCATTTCGCCAGCTTGCCCTCAGTCATCGTGGGCGACAGCGCGGGCATCAGAATCTCGATAGCCATCTTTTAAATCCTCTCGCCCGCTTCACGCTTCGACATAAACGTCGGTCCAGAGCTCCGACGGATCGGGCTCGGGGCTTTCCTGCGAGAAATCGGCAGCCTGCTGCACGATGTCCTTGACCTCCTTGTCGATGGCCTTCAGCGCATCTTCGTCGGTCATCTTGTTGCCAAGCAGCAGCGTGCGCACCTGGTCGATCGGATCGTGTTCCGAGCGCATCTTGCTGACCTCGTCCTTCGAGCGGTACTTCGCCGGATCGGACATCGAGTGGCCACGATAACGATACGTCATCATCTCGAGGATGACCGGGCCCTTGCCGGCGCGGCAATGGGCGACGGCTTCCTCGCCGGCTTCCTTCACCGCGATCACGCTCATGCCGTCGACCTGCTTGCCGGCAATGCCGAAGCTTTCGCCGCGCTTGTACAGCGCCGGCTGGGCCGAGGAGCGGGCCACCGAGGTGCCCATCGCATACTGGTTGTTCTCGATCACATAGATGACCGGCAGCTTCCACAGCTCGGCCATATTGAAGCTCTCGTAGACCTGGCCCTGGTTAGCCGAGCCGTCGCCGAAGTAGCAGAAGGTCACATTGTCGGTCTTGTTGTATTTCTGGGCGAAGGCGAGGCCAGTGCCCAACGGCACCTGGGCGCCGACGATGCCGTGGCCGCCGTAGAAATGCTTCTCGCGGCTGAACATGTGCATCGAGCCGCCCTTGCCCTTGGAATAGCCGCCGATGCGGCCGGTGAGTTCGGCCATGACGCCCTTGGCGTCCATGCCGGTGGCCAGCATGTGGCCGTGATCGCGGTAGGAGGTGATGACGGCGTCGCCGAGCTTGGCGCAGGCCTGCAGGCCGACGACCACCGCTTCCTGGCCGATATAGAGATGGCAGAAGCCGCCGATCAGGCCCATGCCGTAAAGCTGGCCCGCCTTCTCTTCAAAGCGGCGGATCAGCAGCATGTCGCGGTAATAGCTGAGCAGGTCCTTGGCGGGCGGCAGTTTGCCACCCTTGGCCGCGTCAGCGGCCTTGCCCGGTTTGGCCATCGTTTCTCTCCCGACTAGAACCCTAGAAGGCCCCTTTACGCAGGGGCATTGGCCAATATGTAACACCGGCCGGAGGCGAAGATGGCGGCTAACTTTAGTTAAAACAAGGGATTTTGGGTGATTAACCTGATTTCAGTTAATCGACGCAATTCCGTTACCGGAAAGGCCCGGTCTAACGTCCGAGAATTACCAGCTCGCCCGGCTTGATCAGGCCCAGGACCCGCTTGCCCTGCTCGTCCAGCATGTCGGCATCCAGCTTGTCGGCGCGCAGCAGGTTGACCCGGCGCTCGATGGTCTTGCGCTCGGTGGTGACCTCGTGCAGGGCCACCTTGGTGTCCTGGATCTGCAGGGTCAGCCGGGTATAGGCGTTGATGCCATGCTCGCCTTCCATCGCGTGGTAGGCGAAGTAGCCGATGGCGGCGAAGCAGATCACCGGAACGATGGCAGCCAGCGAATGGCGACGGATTTCACGAACAGCACTCATGGTGATTCGTAAAGAATCACACCCGAGTCGCCGGGTCAAACCCTTTCCGAGTCGTTTTTACGATTCTGTTATGAGAGTCAGGCTTTTACCTGGAATACCGGAACCTGGGTCCCCAGCGCGCCCCCTTCCGCCTCGGTCCGGTCCGGGTTATGCTTTGGTTATGCGCAAATCCCGGATGATCCGCCTAGCTCTCCTCGGCAGCGTCGGCCTCGTCGGTCTCGCTGCCTGCGACAACAACGATCCGCTCGCCGGCCATGACGTGCTGCGCGACCAGAAGGAATGCTCGGCCAAGCCCGATCCCGACGCCTGCCGCACCGCGCTGGCCGATGCCCGCGCCCAGCATGTGCAGACCGCGCCCCGCTTCACCAGCCGCGAGGACTGCGAGGCGCAGTTCGGCGTCAACAACTGCGGCACGCCTACCCAGATCCTCTCGGGCAACGACGCCTTTGCCGGCGCCCAGCCGGCGGGCGATCCGTCCCAGCCCGTCCCCGGCCCGCAGCAGCAGGCCAGCTCGGGCGGCATCTTCATGCCCATGCTGATGGGCTACATGATCGGCCGCAGCCTCGGCGGCGGTTTCGGCGCCCAGCCGCTCTACCGCGACCCGTCGAACACCGCCTATACCGGCGGCCGGCCGCTCGGCCAGCTCAGCGCCAACCGCTTCCCCGACGCCCCGGCGGCCTCGCCCAATGCGGTGTCGCGCGGCGGCTTTGGCCGCACCGGCAGCGCCGTCAGCTCGTCCGCCGGCTCGTAAGAGCGCCCGTCATGGAGCGATTGGCAGTCGAGCCGCGTCCCGACTGGCGCGAGCGGGCCGAGAAGATCGGCTTTGAATTCCATACCATCAACGGCGAACCCTACTGGTGCGAGGATGCCGCCTATCGTTTCACGGCCGCCGAGGTCGATGAGATCGACGATGCGGCCCAGCGCCTGGAGGACATGTCGCTTGAGCTGATCGACGGCATCATCGCCAAGGGCGACTACAGCGCGTTCGGGATTTCGGACCGCGCCTGCAGCCTGATCGAGGACAGCTGGCGCCGGCAGGACAAGAACCTCTACGGCCGCTTCGACTTCGCCTGGTGCGGCACCAAGCCGCCAAAGCTTCTGGAATACAATGCCGACACGCCGACCGCGCTGTTCGAAGCCAGCGTCGTGCAGTGGGAATGGCTCGACAGCTACTGCAATCACTGCGACCAGTTCAACGGCATCCACGAGACACTGATCGAGGCTTGGAAGCATTTCGGCCTCTGGGGCCATCGCGTGCATTTCACCTGCGTGCGCGATCATGCCGAGGATCTCGGCACCACCGAATACCTGCGCGACACGGCGACCCAGGCCGGCCTCGATACCGACCGTCTGTTCATCGACGAGATCGGCTGGACTGGCAAGCGCTTCGTCGACCTCGCCGCCAAGCCGATCACCACGCTGTTCAAGCTCTATCCCTGGGAATGGCTGCTGCAGGAAGACTTCGCCGCCAACATCCAGCCCAGCGGCGTGAAGATGATCGAGCCGGCCTGGAAGATGCTGCTCTCGACCAAGGCGATCCTGCCGCTGCTGTGGCAGAAGCATCCCGATCACGAGAACCTGCTGCCGGCCAGTTTCGATGCGACGGCCATCAAAGGTCCGCGCATTGCAAAACCATTCTGGGGCCGCGAAGGCGGCGGCATCACGCAGTATGATGCCAATGGCCAGATCGTGACTCAAACGCCGCCCAGCGGCGACCCCGAGCCCGAAAGGCTGGTCTACCAGCAGGCCATCGAGATGCCGGCCTTTGACGGCTTCTATCCCGTGCTCGGTGTCTGGGTGATCGCCTCACGCGCCTGCGGCCTCGGCATCCGCGAGGACAAGAGCCCGATCACCCGCAACACCAGCCGCTTCGTGCCACACCTGTTTGAGTGAGACCCGCCATGAATCTCAGCCGCTACCTGATCACCCTGCCCGACTTCGCGATCTACTTCGTCAGCGCCGTGATCCTGCTGGCGTTGTTCCTCGCGTTTTATACGCGACTGACGCCGCAGCACGAATGGACACTGATCCGCAACGGCAACACTGCCGCCGCGCTGTCGCTGGGCGGCGCGCTGCTCGGCTTCGTGCTGCCGCTGGCCAGCGTGATCATCGGATCGCTCAGCCTGGTCGACATGCTGGTCTGGGGCCTGGTGGCGCTGGTCGTGCAGCTTCTGGTCTTTTCCGCCCTGCGCCTGCTGCTCCCGCAGCTGCCGGCCCGCATTACCAACAACGAGATGGCTGCCGGCACCATCTCCGCTGTATTCTCTATCGGTATCGGCGTGCTTAACGCCGCATGCATGACGTATTGAGGGCGTATCGCAGTAGAACAATAACCAAGGGGGAAAGCATGAAAGCGATTGTCTGGATTCTGAAAGTGTTCGGCGTGCTTTATGTCGTCATCGCCCTGTTCAATCAGTTCAGCTACCTGATCGAGTCTCCAGCCCAGATGATGAGCATGATATCGAGCATGCTCTCATCCATCCTGCACGGCGTCGGCGCCATCGCGCTCGGCATCCTGCTGGAGCGTCACACCACCAGCTAAGCCGGGCCAGCTAAGCCGGCAGTCTTACCGGCACTTCACCAGGCGGCGGTCGCCTTCGATGGTCTCGTCGAAGGCGACAAGCCGGCTGGGCGAAAAGTCGAGGATCATCAGGGTGTGTTCCTCGTCGGGCGCATCGTCGTCGATCAGGATGATGCGGTCGCGGCGGACCTTGTAGTCGCCAGCCCGCGGCTCGTCCTCGTCCAGCGTCGACTTGAAATGGCCATCGGCGGAGAAATCCAGCGCCTCGTCCGCGCAGCGGCTCTGGCTCACGGCCCATTTGCCGACCAGCGCGGCCTGGGTGATCGCCGGCACCGGCTGCGCCTGTGCGGAAGCAAACTCGGCCGCCGCGCTGACCAAAGCCAGCGCGGCGGCGAGCGCGATGATGATTGCCCCCCGGCTCATCATCGTCTGTTGCTTCAGCGTCCCTTGAGGGCCGAGAGGCCCGGGTATTTCGCGGCAACATCGAGCTGCTGCTCGATGCGGATCAGCTGGTTGTACTTGGCCATGCGGTCCGAGCGCGCCAGCGAGCCGGTCTTGATCTGGCCGCAGTTGGTCGCCACCGCCAGGTCGGCGATGGTGCTGTCCTCGGTCTCGCCCGAGCGATGCGACATCACGGCGCGATAGCCGTTCTTGTGCGCCAGCTCGACCGCTTCCAGGGTTTCCGACAGCGTGCCGATCTGGTTGACCTTGACCAGGATGGCGTTGCCGACACCCTGCTTGATGCCATCGGCCAGGCGCTTGGGGTTGGTGACGAACAGATCGTCGCCGACCAGCTGGCACTTGCCGCCGATCACGTCGGTCAGCTCCTTCCAGCCCTTCCAGTCATCCTCGGCCATGCCGTCTTCGATCGAGACGATGGGATAGTCGCCGACCAGCTTGGCCCAGTACTTGACCATGTCGCTGGGCGACAGCTTCAGGTTCTCGCCGTCCAGGTGATACTGGCCGTCCTTGAAGAATTCGGTGCTGGCGGCATCCAGCGCGATCATCACGTCCTTGCCGGCCTTGTAACCGGCGGCCTCGATGGCCTGCATGATGAAGTCGAGCGCGCCCCGCGTGCTCGGCAGGTTCGGCGCGAAGCCGCCCTCGTCGCCGACATTGGTGTTGTGGCCGGCATCCTTCAGCTTCTTCTTCAGCGTGTGGAACACCTCGGCGCCCATGCGCACGGCCTCGGCGACGCTCTCGGCGGCCACCGGCATGATCATGAATTCCTGCACGTCGATCGGATTGTCGGCATGCGCGCCGCCGTTGATGATGTTCATCATCGGCACCGGCAGGATATGCGCAGCCGCGCCGCCCACGTAGCGATACAGCGGCAGATCGGCTTCCTGGGCGGCGGCCTTGGCCACGGCCATCGACACGCCCAGAATGGCGTTGGCACCGAGGCGCGCCTTGTTCGGCGTGCCGTCCAGATCGATCATGGTGCGGTCGATCTTAAGCTGCTCGCTGGCCTCGAAGCCGGCCAGCGCGTCGAAGATCTCGGTGTTGACGGCATTCACCGCCTTCAGCACGCCCTTGCCCAGATAGCGCTTCTTGTCGCCATCGCGCAGCTCGACGGCCTCATGGGCGCCAGTCGAGGCGCCCGAGGGCACGGCGGCGCGGCCAAAGGCGCCGGACTCCAGCACGACGTCCACTTCCACAGTCGGGTTACCACGGCTGTCGAGAATTTCGCGCGCCAGGATGTCGGAAATGCCGCTCATGTACGGAGGGTCCTTCTTGAAGCAAAAGGCAGGAAAAAGGTGGGCAAAGGCATAGCCCGGCAGGCCGTTCCGGGCAAGGCCCCGGGCGTGACCGGACAGGGGCAAAGCTGTGGGTAAACCGGCGTTTCAGCCGCGCTCCGTCACCCTCGGGCTTGTCCCGGGTCCAACCCAACCATCCACGTATCGGAACGGACAGATGGACCCCGGATCAAGTCCGGGGTGACGATTTATGGGAGAGCAGCCGTAACGGCCAAGTCGTCATTCCCACGAAAGCGGGAATCCCATTTAAGTTGGTCAGAACACCAAACTATGAGTCTGGGTCGGGAAATCAGGACCTCAATGCCCGGCCTTCGCCAGGTGGTCGAATTCCAGCAGCTGCTCCAGCACGGCTTCCATCTTGTCGAAGGGCACCATGTTAGGGCCATCGGAGGGTGCGCTGTCCGGGTCCTTGTGGGTTTCCATGAACACGGCGGCCACGCCGATCGCCACGGCGGCGCGCGCCAGGATCGGCACGAAGCGGCGATCGCCGCCTGAGCTGGCGCCCTTGCCGCCTGGCTGCTGCACGGAGTGCGTGGCGTCGAACACCACCGGGCAGCCGGTCTCGGCCATGATCGGCAGTGACCGCATGTCGGTGACCAGCGTGTTGTAGCCGAAGCTGGCGCCGCGCTCGCAGAGCAGCACGTTGGGATTGCCGACATGGTCGAATTTCTCGACCACGTTCTTCATGTCCCAGGGGGCGAGGAACTGTCCCTTCTTCACATTCACCGGCTTGCCCGTATTCGCGGCCGCCACCAGCAGGTCGGTCTGGCGGCAGAGGAAGGCCGGAATCTGCAACATGTCGACGCTGTCGGCCACCGCACGGCATTGCTCTTCCGTGTGCACATCGGTCACCACCGGCAGGCCAAGCGTGTCGCGGATTTCCTGGAACACCGGCAGGGCGTTTTCCAGGCCGAAGCCGCGGTTGCTGCGGATCGAGGTGCGGTTCGCCTTATCAAACGACGACTTGTAAATGAAGTTGATACCGAGCTTCTCGGTCAGCTCCTTCAGCGAGCCCGCCATGTCGAGTGCATGCTCGCGACTTTCCATGGCGCAGGGACCGGCCAGCAGCGTGAAGGGCAGATCGTTGCCGATCTCGAAATCTCCGACCTTGACGTGACGGGGGGGGGCTGGGGCTTCGCTCATGGTCTTGGGCTCCATGACTTAAATAACAACTGTCATGCCCGAGCTTGTCTCGGGCATCCACGCCTTACTTAGGGTCGTTCCATTACAAAGACGTGGATGGCCGGAATAAATCCGGCCATGACACTCTATGGTCAGACCAGCCGCGACTGCTTCAGCGCGGCTTCGATGAAGCTGGCGAACAACGGATGCGGCTCAAACGGTTTGGATTTCAGCTCGGGGTGATACTGCACGCCGATGAACCAGGGGTGGTTCGGGAATTCCACGATCTCGGGCAGCAGGCCGTCGGGCGACATGCCGGAGAAGACCAGGCCGCAGCCTTCCAGCTTCTCGCGATACTTGGTGTTGACCTCGTAGCGATGACGATGGCGTTCGGAAATCGTCGTGCTGCCGTAAACCTCGGCGACACGGCTGCCCGGCTTCAGCGCGGCCTCATAGGCGCCCAGACGCATGGTGCCGCCCAGATCGCCGGCCTGGCTGCGCTTTTCCAGCTCGTTGCCACGCATCCACTCGGTCATCATGCCGACCAGCGGCTCCTTGCAGGGACCGAACTCGGTGCTGCTGGCATCCTTGACGCCGGCGAGATTGCGCGCGGCTTCGATCACCGCCATCTGCATGCCGAAGCAAATGCCGAAATAGGGAATGTTGCGTTCGCGCGCAAATGTCACGGCGCGAATCTTGCCTTCCGATCCACGCTCGCCGAAGCCGCCCGGCACCAGGATGGCATGCACGCCGTCCAGCGCCTGCACGGCGGTCTCGTCCTTCTCGAAGATCTCGGACTCGATCCATTCGATATCGACGCGTGCGTTATTCGCGATGCCGCCATGGGCCAGCGCTTCGGCCAGCGACTTATAGGCATCTTTCAGGCCGGTATACTTGCCGACGATTGCGACCTTGACCTTGTTCTCGGGCGCGATGACGCGCTGCACGATATTCTGCCAGCCGCTGAGATCCGGCGCCTTGCCAGCATCGATGCCAAACGCCTTGAGCACCTGCACGTCCAGACCGGCTTCGTGATAGGCCAGCGGGGCTGCATAGATGGTGCTGACGTCGAGCGCCGGAATGACGGCTTCTTCACGAACGTTGCAGAACAGCGCCATCTTGCGGCGGTCGCCCTGCGGGATTTCGCGGTCGGAACGGCAAAGCAGGATATCGGGCTGGATGCCGATGGAGCGCAGCTCCTTCACCGAATGCTGCGTCGGCTTGGTCTTCAGCTCGCCGCTGGCATTGATGAACGGCACCAGGGTGCAATGGATATAGACCGCCTGGCCGCGGCCCGCTTCCAGGCCGAACTGGCGGATCGCCTCCAGGAAGGGCAGGCTTTCGATATCGCCCACCGTGCCGCCCACTTCGACCAGCATGAAGTCGGTGCCTTCGCGGTCGTCGGCGATGAAGTCCTTGATGGCGTCGGTGATATGCGGAATCACCTGCACGGTGCCGCCCAGGTAATCGCCGCGGCGTTCCTTGGCGATCACGGTCTGGTAGATGCGGCCGGTGGTGATGTTGTCGGTCTTGCGGCCCGGCACGCCGGTGAAGCGCTCGTAATGGCCCAGATCGAGATCGGTCTCGGCGCCGTCGTCGGTGACAAAGACCTCGCCGTGCTGATACGGGCTCATGGTGCCCGGATCGACGTTGATATAGGGGTCGAGCTTGCGCAGGCGGACGGTATAGCCACGGGCCTGCAGCAAAGCGCCGAGCGCCGCCGAAGCCAGACCTTTTCCGAGGGAGGAAACCACGCCGCCGGTGATGAAGATGTACCGCGTCATGGGAGACCTGTCTAACCTATCCATCCGACACAAAAAAGGGTTCGCTCGCGCCGACTCGCGCGATTTCACAAAGCCGAAAAACTTGTTTTAGTTCAGGTAGCTATAACGACAGCTGGTCTCATTATTGCGACAGCGGCACGGCCGGCTTGGGCGCTTCGGCCGGGGCCGAGGTGCTCGGCGCGTCGAGAATCGAGCGCGGCCGGGAGTGACCGCCGGCGAGAATCGCCAGCGCGATGCTGGTGGCGAAGAACAGAACCGCCAGGATCGCCGTGGTGCGGGTCAGCAGATTGGCCGAGCCGCGCGCGGTCATGAAGCCACCGCCGCCACCGCCACCCATGCCCAGAGCGCCGCCTTCCGACCGCTGCACCAGAATGACGCCGATCAGCGCCAGGGCCAGCAGGATATGCACCACCAGAAGGAAGGTCATCATGGGTCGAATCTCTCCAAAGTCCGGGGGCTTTTACACCCTCCTCTTAGACAGGGAAAGACCCTGCCGGCCCAAAGGCTTCGCGATTTGCCCTCTGCCCGGCCATTTCCTGAAGAAAGCCTCGGCGGGGATGTTTCACGTGAAACATATCAGGAACATGAAATCCCGGTTTCCCGCCGCTTTTCCGGCGCATCGCCTCTGCCTCCCCCCAGCGCGATCAACGGGTTGCCGCTGACTGCCCGATGGTGTACGGCAGGCGGTCTGGTCATCGCAGCAGCGGGAATCGCATGGCAACGGCACGGAAATCGGCAGGAAACGGCAAGGTCAAGAAGGCCCCCGTTATCTATGTGCTGAACGGCCCGAACCTGAACATGCTCGGCCTGCGCCAGCCCGAGATCTACGGCCGCGCCACGCTGGCCGATGTCGAGAAGCTCTGCCGCACCAGGGGCAAGGAACTGGGTTTCACCATCGAGTTCCGCCAGACCAACTATGAAGGCGAGCTGGTGACCTGGATCCAGGAGGCCCGGACCAAGGCTGCGGGGATCGTGCTAAATGCCGGCGCCTATACCCATACCTCGGTCGCCGTGCTCGACGCGCTGAACGCCGCCGAACGGCCCTGCGTGGAGGTGCATCTGTCCAATATCCACCGGCGCGAAAGCTTCCGCCATCATTCCTATGTGTCGCAGGCCGCGACGGGGATGATCTGCGGCTTCGGGCCGAAGGGTTACGTGCTGGCGCTCGACGCGCTGGCCGATATCGTCTGAACCATTTTTCTCTCGTCAGGAATACAGGAGTAGCGCATGGCCTCCGCGCCCAAGGATAAAGCCGCCAAGGCGGACAGCCGCATCGACCAGCAGATGATCCGCGATCTCGCCGATCTGCTGAACGAGACCGGCCTCACCGAAATCGAGTGGAGCGAAGGCCCGCTGAAGGTGCGTGTCACCAAGGGCGGCGCGGCTCCGGTCTATGCCGCCGCCCCTGTCGCGCCGATCGCCGCGGCTGCCGTTGCCGCCGCCGGCGGTGGCGCCAGCGATGACGCCAGCCATCCCGGCGCCGTGAAGTCGCCCATGGTCGGCACCGTCTACACCGCGCCCGAGCCGGGCGCCGCCACCTTCATCAAGGTCGGCGACAGCGTGAATGCCGGCCAGACGGTCCTGATCGTCGAAGCCATGAAGACCATGAACCCGATCACCGCGCCGAAGGGTGGCCGGGTCGCCCGTATCCTGATCGAGAATCAGCAGCCGGTCGAATTCGGCCAGCCTCTGCTGATTATCGAATAAGACAGCCCAAGCAACACAGAACAGGGCCGCGTACCATGTTTGACAAGGTGCTGATCGCCAATCGCGGCGAGATCGCGCTCCGTATCCATCGCGCTTGTCGCGAGATGGGCATCCGCACCGTCGCCGTGCATTCCACGGCGGACGCCGACGCGATGCATGTGCGCATCGCCGACGAGTCCGTGTGTATCGGCCCGCCGCCGTCGGGCCAGAGCTACCTGAACATCCCCGCCATCATCTCGGCCGCCGAGATCACCGGCGCCGACGCGATCCATCCCGGCTACGGCTTCCTCTCCGAGAACGCCAAGTTCGCCGAGATCGTCGAGGCCCACGGCATCACCTTCATCGGCCCGACGCCTGAGCATATCAAGCTGATGGGCGACAAGATCACGGCAAAGGAAGCCGCGATCGAACTCGGCATCCCGGTCGTGCCCGGCTCCAAGGGCGCGGTGGAAACCGAGGAACAGGGGCTCAAGCTTGCCGCCGACATGGGCTATCCTGTGCTGATCAAAGCCACCGCCGGCGGCGGCGGCCGCGGCATGAAGGTCGTGCGTTCGCCGGCCGAGTTCGGCCCGGCGCTGCAACAGGCCCGCACCGAAGCGCGCAATGCCTTCGGCAACGACCAGGTCTATGTCGAGAAATACCTCACCCGCCCCCGCCATATCGAGATCCAGATCTTCGGTGACGGCCAGGGCAACGCCGTGCATCTGGGTGAACGCGACTGCTCGCTGCAGCGCCGCCACCAGAAGGTGCTGGAGGAAGCCCGCTCGCCGGCACTGAACGACGACCAGCGCAAGACCATCGGCGACATCGCCGCCAAGGCGATCTCGAAACTGAACTATCGCGGCGCCGGCACCATTGAGTTCCTGTTCGAGAATGGCGAGTTCTACTTCATCGAGATGAATACCCGCCTGCAGGTGGAGCATCCGGTGACCGAAGCCATCACCGGCCTCGACCTGGTGCGCGAGCAGCTTCGCATCGCCGACGGCGCGCCGCTGGGCTACACGCAGGCTGACATCAAGTTCTCCGGTCATGCCATCGAGTGCCGCATCAACGCCGAGAACCCGCGCACCTTTGCGCCCTCGCCCGGCCGCGTCACCGACTATCATGCGCCTGGCGGCTTAGGTGTTCGTGTTGATAGCGCGCTCTACACCGGCTACCAGATTCCGCCGCATTATGACTCGCTGATCGGCAAGCTGATCGTGCACGGCACCAGCCGTAACGAATGCCTGATGCGCCTGCGCCGTTCGCTGGAGGAATATGTGATCGGCGGTCTGGAAACCACGATCCCGCTGCATCTGGCGCTGATCAACGAACCCGATTTCGTCAACGGCGCCTACGACATCCACTGGCTGGAAGAATTCATCGCCAGGCAGGGCTGACAGATCGGGCGCGTGCGCTAGGTTGATGCCATGAGCACGCGCCCCGAACCGCTCACCCCCGAACTTCTGCTGCAGGCCTATGCCCGCGGCTATTTCCCGATGGCCGACAGCGCCGAAGACCCCGGCTATTTCTGGGTCTTCCCGCAAAAGCGCGGCGTCATCCCCCTGGACGGTTTCCATGTGCCGCGCAAACTGGCCCGCACGGTGCGCGGCGGCGGTTTCCAGGTTCGCATCGACACGGATTTTCCCGGCGTGATGGCGGCCTGCGCCGAGCCAACGGAGCATGCCCAGCGTCAGAATACCTGGATCAACGCGCCGATCCGCGCCGCCTATACCGAGCTGCATCGTTTAGGGTTCGCCCATAGCGTCGAATGCTATGACGAGAGCGGCGCCATGGTCGGCGGGTTGTATGGCGTGCATCTGGGCGCGGCCTTCTTCGGCGAGAGCATGTTCAGCCGCGCCACCGATGCCTCGAAGGTGGCGCTGGTGCATCTGGTGGGCCGGCTGATCGCCGGCGGATTCACCCTGCTCGACACGCAGTTCATCACGCCGCATCTGCAACAGTTCGGCGCGACCGAGATTCCGCGCGATCAGTATCTGGAGTTGCTCTACGACGCGCTGCCGCGCAGCGCGGATTTCTACGGCCTGCGCGGCGACGCGCCGCCCGAGCTGGTCCTGCAGTCGATCACCCAGACATCGTAGACCGGATGTTCCAGCGGATTGAGGCCGGGGCTGGAGGCGAACATCCAGCCCTTGAACAGGGCGTAAGACTCCTGCTCGGGCCGCTGTTCCACCACCTCGAGGAAGGCCATGCTTTCCGGCGGATATTCCGGCGGGCGCTTGCGACAGGTGCGCGCCGTCACCTTCAGCGTGCCGAAGCCGATGGTCTGGTCGACCGGCGCCTCGAAGGTGTAGATGCGGGCCGTTATCTTATCGAGGCCCTGCAGCACGGCGACCGGCATCGGCGTGGAGGGATACTGCGGCATGGGATCAGGCATCTGCGCCCAGGTCGGCTCGATCATGGCGGCCTGCGCCAGCAGGGCCGGCAGCAGGAACAGACAGCGACGCAGCATACGCACCATGGAAATCAGTTGGCCCACTGATCAGTTGGCTTTGGGCTGAAGACCCTGCAGCGGATTGAGCTCGGCATCGCCGCCGCTCTTTTCCTTGTCCTTGCCGTTGCCGGCGCCGGTGGCGCTGAAGATCGCCTGGCCGATCAGGTCCATCAGGTTGACGGAACCCTGGGTATACTTGATCTCGGCGCCCGGCTTCAGCGCGGTGTTGCTGCCACCCGGCTCGACCGAGAGGAAGTTGCCGCCCAGCAGGCCTTCGGAGGCGATCTTGACCGCGCTGTCCTCGGGCAGCTGATAGCGGCTGTCGACCGAGAAACTGACAATGGCGTCGAAGGTCTTGGGATCCAGCGCCTGCTTGGTCACGGTGCCGATCTTGATGCCGCTCATGCGCACATCGCCACCCACCACCAGGCCGTCGGCGCGATTGAAGCGCGCCTGCAGCTCATAGCCCGACATGCGGCTGCTGCCGACACCGCCCGTGGTGTAGGCGAAAGCCAGGAAAAAGCCCGCGACCAGCAGCACAACGGCGCCGATCAGCGTTTCAACAAGATTGCCCTGCATATCGAGTCCTCGCCCAGTCTGCGCTCTGGCCTGTTATTCCGGCTGCCAGGCCTGGTAATCGCCGGTGGCGGCGGGGCGCTGACCGCCCTTGGCCACACTGCCCTGCGGGCGATAGGCATATGGCGTGCCGCTGAGATTGGGCAAATGCTCCTTCTCCCAGGGCTTGCGCTCCACGCCGTGGATCGGCGCATCATCAATGGTGTAGTGCAGCCAGGCGTGCCATTCCGGCGGCACCTTCGAGGCTTCGGGCCGGCCCTGATAGATCACCCAGCGCTTGCGCGCGCCGTCCTTGGCGCGGAAGTAGCGGTTGCCGAACGCGTCGGTGCCGACGAGCTCACCCTTCCACCAGGTGAAAAGCTTGGTGCCGATCAGACTCATGAAAATGCCCACCTCAGGCCAGACCGCCGGATTGGGGAATCCGACTGGAAATTCAGGCGGAATATGGCATTACGCCGGTGTCTGGGCAAGCCTTGGTATACGCGGAGGCCGGGTGGAAGCACCGTGATTTACCCAGAAATCCAGAGGCTTGCTCAAGGAGCGGATGGGCGCGGCTACCGGTTCATCAGCGCGATTTCCTGCGCGAATTCCTTCTGCAGCTCGGTACGGGCCACCGTTTCGAAAGTCGGGTATTTCCTGGCCGCCGCCTGCAGGGCCGGATTGTCGAGCGGCAGTTCTTCGGGCCGCAGGATGTCGCTGCCCTTCACGCCGCCTTTCTGGCTGGCGCCCAGCACGGCGCGGGTCACCACGGTGGTGAGCAGGCGCTGGCCTTCGCCGCTGGCGAAATAGGTATCCAGCGCCTCGATCTCGCCGCGCGTGTAGCTCTGACTGGCCGCGTTGACCACAGCGCCGCGGAAGCGGGGCCCCGCCGTCGGCGCGCGCTGGCGCAGCTCGGCGGCGCGCTGTTGCTCGGACGGCGTGTTGGCCGGCAGGAAGTTCAGATAAAGCTGAGTGATAGTTTCGACCCGCTTCTCCAACCCGATGGTGGTCATCAGCTTTTCAGCCGCGGCCCGGGTCGCCTTGTCCTGCGCAGAGGCAGGCTGGGACAGGAAAGCAAAAAACATCAGGGCAAGAACAAAAAGCGGGCGCATCTGCGAATCCTCACATACTCAACGAGTCATACTGATACCGGGAATATGGCAAAACCCTGTCAACAAAACATAGTCGATTCGAGGCCAGATTTGGCGTTTGACCCCTCCCCGGCGCATCCATAGATTTAGCCCCGTTACGACGACTTGGCGCTAGATGTTGGGCTTTTCCCCGAAATCAGTAGCCGGCCAGACCACAACATATTGATCCTATTTGGCAACTCGTTTTCGGCGGGGACTAACGTAATGCGTATTGATCGGCATTTCACGACAGCGGGCCAGGATGCTTATGCCGGGCTCGAGTGGAAAACCACCACCAGTGAAATCCGCAACCCCGATGGCAGCACCGTCTTCAAGCTGGACCGCCTGGAAGTGCCGGCCGGCTGGTCGCAGGTCGCCGCCGATGTGCTGGCGCAGAAGTATTTCCGCCGCGCCGGCGTGCCGGTCGCGCTGAAGGCCGTCGAGGAAAGCGATGTCCCCGATTTCCTGTGGCGTCGCGAGCCCGACATGGACGCGCTCGGCAGCCTGCCGGAGAAGGATCGCTTCACCCAGGAAACCAGCGGCCGCGAAGTCTTCGATCGCCTCGCCGGCACCTGGACCTACTGGGGCTGGAAGGGCGGCTACTTCGACTCTGAAGATGACGCCAGCGCCTTCTTCGACGAGATGCGCTTCATGCTGGCCGCGCAGATCGCAGCGCCGAATTCGCCGCAGTGGTTCAACACCGGGCTTCATTGGGCTTATGGCATCGACGGCCCGGCGCAGGGCCATCATTACGTGGACTTCAAGACTGGTGAGCTGACCCGCTCCACCTCGTCCTACGAGCATCCGCAGCCGCATGCCTGCTTCATCCAGTCGGTGCAGGACGACCTCGTCAACGAGGGCGGCATCATGGACCTGTGGGTGCGCGAGGCGCGCTTGTTCAAATACGGCTCGGGCACCGGCAGCAACTTCTCCAAGCTGCGCGGCGAAAACGAGCGGCTGTCGGGCGGCGGCAAGTCGTCGGGCCTGATGAGCTTCCTCAAGATCGGCGACCGCGCCGCCGGCGCGATCAAGTCGGGCGGCACCACGCGCCGCGCCGCCAAGATGGTGATCTGCGATATCGACCATCCCGATATCGAGCAGTTCATCGACTGGAAGGTGAAGGAAGAGCAGAAGGTGGCGGCGCTGGTCGCCGGCTCCAAGCTCTCGCAGAAGCATCTGGGCGCCATCATGGCCGCCTGCCAGCTCGGCAGCGGTGACGCGCGCGTCGACGCCAAGAAGAACAGCCAGCTCCGCAAGGAGATCCTCGCCGCCCGCAAGGCGATGATCCCGGAGAACTACATCCAGCGCGTGGTGCAGTTCGCCAAGCAGGGCTATACCGCGATCGACTTCCCCGCCTATGACACCGACTGGGATTCGGAAGCCTATCTCACCGTTGCCGGCCAGAATTCCAACAACTCGGTGCGCGTGTCGGACGACTTCCTGCAGGCTGTCGAGCAGGACGGTGACTGGAACCTGATCCGCCGCAATGATGGCAAGCCGGCGAAAACGCTGAAGGCGCGCCAGCTCTGGGAACAGGTCGGCTATGCCGCCTGGGCCTCGGCCGATCCGGGCATCCAGTTCGACACCAGCATCAACGACTGGCACACCTGCCCGGCCGACGGCCGCATCAATGCATCGAACCCGTGCTCGGAATACATGTTCCTGGACGACACCGCCTGCAATCTGGCTTCGATGAACCTGATGTGCTTCCGCCAGGCGGATGGCAAGTTCAACGTCGCCGGCTTCGAGCATGCGACACGGCTGTGGACCATCGTGCTGGAAATCAGCGTGCTGATGGCACAGTTCCCCAGCAAGGAGATCGCCGAGCGCAGCTACAAGTTCCGCACGCTGGGCCTGGGCTACGCCAATCTCGGCGCGCTGCTGATGTCCTGCGGCATGTCCTATGACTCTGACGCCGGCCGCGCGCTCTGCGGCGCCATCACCTCGCTGATGACCGGTGCGTCCTACGCCACCTCGGCCGAGATGGCGGGCGAGCTGGGCGCTTTCCCCGGCTATGCGCCGAATGCCGAGAACATGCTGCGCGTGATCCGCAATCATCGCCGTGCCGCACAGGGCGATCATTTCGGCTATGAGGGCGTCGCCATTCCGCCGGTGCCGCTGGATCATGCGAGCTGCCCCGATGCCGCGCTGCTGCAGGCCGCTGAGCTGGTCTGGGAGCGCGCGCTCGAGCTTGGCACCGCGCATGGCTATCGCAATGCGCAGGTCAGCGTCATCGCCCCCACCGGCACCATCGGCCTGGTGATGGACTGCGACACCACTGGCATCGAGCCGGACTTCGCGCTGGTGAAGTTCAAGAAGCTAGCCGGCGGCGGCTATTTCAAGATCATCAACCGCACGGTGCCTCTGGCGTTGAAGACGCTGGGCTACAGCGATAGTCAGATCAAAGCCATCATCGACTATGCCGTCGGCCATGGCACGCTGCAGGACGCACCGGGTGTCAACCACGAGACGCTGAAGGCGCGCGGCCTGACCGACGAGATGCTGGCCAAGATGGAAGCCGGCCTGCCCGGCGCATTCGATATCAAGTTCGTGCTGAACCGCTGGACGTTGGGCGGCGACGCTTGCAAGGCGCTCGGCTTCACCGATGCGCAGCTCGACGATCCGGCCTTCGACCTGCTGACCGCTCTGGGCTTTGCTTCCGCCGAGATCGCCGCCGCCAATCTCCATTGCTGCGGCGCCATGACGGTGGAAGGCGCGCCCTACCTGCAGGACAAGCACCTGTCGGTCTTCGATTGCGCCAATCCCTGCGGCAAGGATGGCGTGCGCTTCCTGTCGGCCGAAAGCCACATCCGCATGATGGCCTCGGCGCAGCCCTTCATCACCGGCGCGATCTCCAAGACCATCAACATGCCCAACCTCGCCACCGTCGAGGATTGCAAGCTGGCCTACATGCTGTCGTGGAAGCTGGGTTGCAAGGCCATGGCGCTATATCGCGACGGCTCCAAGCTCAGCCAGCCGCTGCAGGCGCAGATGCTGGACGAGGATGTGGACGACATGGTCGGCGAAACCCAGATCGAGTCTCTGGCCGAGCTGGTGGCGGAAGCGCCGATGGCCGCGCGCGCGCAGATCATCGCCGAGCGCATCGTCGAGAAGCATATCGCCGGCCGCCAGAAGCTGCCGCTGCGCCGCAAGGGTTACACCCAGAAGGCCGTCGTCGGCGGGCACAAGGTCTACCTGCGCACCGGCGAGTATGACGAAGGCAAGCTGGGCGAGATCTTCATCGACATGCACAAGGAAGGCGCCGCCTTCCGCAGCCTGATGAACAATTTCGCCATCGCCATCTCCATCGGCCTGCAGTATGGCGTGCCGCTGGAGGAATTCGTCGACGCCTATACCTTCACCCGCTTCGAACCCTCGGGGATGGTGGAAGGCAACGACGTCATCAAGATGTCGACCTCGATCCTCGACTATGTGTTCCGCGAACTGGCGATCAGCTATCTCGGCCGCACCGACCTCGCGCATGTGCAGCCCGAAGACCTGCGCCACGATGCGCTGGGTGCCAAGGAACTGCCGGCGGCCGAGAAGGTGAAGGTCGAACAGGACTCGATCAAGGTCGCCTCCACCGGCTATATCCGCTCCAACCTCTATGTGCTCAAAGGCGGCAGCCCGACACGTGCCCCGGTTGCCGAATACCAGGCCACTGGCACGGATGGGCCGGTGATGCATGTCACCACCGACACGCATACCCATGTCGAGATGGATGTGGCGGTGTCGGCCATGGGCGGCAACGCAAGTGGCGGCGGCCCCAGCAAGGCGGATCAGCGCAGCCTGGCCCGCATGAAAGGCTACGAGGGTGATAGCTGCCCCGAATGCGGCAACTTCACGCTGGTGCGCAACGGCACCTGCCTGAAATGCGATAGCTGCGGCGGCACGACGGGCTGCTCGTAAGCACGGCAACTCATAAGCCCAGCCGCCCTCTTCCGGCTTCAGAACCCCGGCATCCTCAGGATGCCGGGGTTTTTCATGGGCCCGGCAGCTTTTGCCGGCCCGGCAAAGCCTGCCGCTGAAGGCGCGCGAAACCTTATGCTATTTCAATAGCTTAAGAGCGCTTTTCGATGGCCCGCGCCTTGCAAAGTCCGTCCCCGGACAAGCAAGGATCCCGCGTCATGACCACGATCAACTATGGTTACAGCTATCTCTCGACCATTCTGGCCGGCATGACCAAGACCACGACGACGCCCCCGGCATCGGGCAGCGGCGCGGGCACACAGACAACCGTGCAGGTGACCTCCGACCTGCGCCAGGACCTCGGCGTGGAAGTGACGCTGTCGCCGGCCGCCCTGAAGGCGCTGGCCGAACAGGCCGCTGCCGCCGCGACACCCGACAACGAGGAACAGATCACCGCGAAGATGAAGGAAATCCTTGCCGCGATCTTCCTCGAAAGCGCCAAGCAGGCCGATGCCGCCGATGCGGCGCTGCCGCCGCTGACCGGCGATGACGCCGCCGACACCGCGCGCAAGGCCGCCGCCAAGCAGGCCAATGATTTCCTCGACGGCAAGGCCGCCAATCCCTTCAAGGGCAAGACGCCTGCCGAGCTGGCCGCCATCATCGTCGACAAGGACAGCAAATACACCGTCAACGAACGCCGCGCTGCCTACAGCGAGTTCGCCCGCGTCGACAATGCCCTGATGAAGGATGCGCTGACGCCCACCACCGAGTTCGACAAGAAGGCCAACGACGCGGAAGTGCCGAAATCCGGTACCACCGAGCGTCTGGCCAGCGCCAAGAAGGCCACGGAGTTCATCAATACCGGCAAGGGCGAGAATCCCTTCGCCAAGCTGACCCGCGACCAGCTCACCGCCGTGATCGCCAACGATACCGGCGACTACACCGTGAACGAGCGCCGTGCGGCGCTGGCGCAGCGCGACGTGCTGGAAAAGGCCATCCTGGCCAAGGCGGCCAAGACGCCGAGCATCTCCGAGCAGACGGCGAACAACAACGAGACGGTGAGCGGCACGCCCGAGCGCGTCGAACGCGCCCGGCTGGCCACCCGCTTCCTCAATGGCTGGGACAAGGACAACCCTTTCAAGGGCCTGACCCGCGAGGAGTTGAACGCCATCATCTATGACGAGACCAAGGCCTACACGGTCAACGAACAGCGCGCCGCCTATGCCGAGCTGAAGCAGTATCTGCCGGCCGCCAGCATCCCGACGGATACCAGCAAGACCGACAGCACCAAGAAGCCCAACTCGTCGACATCGAAGAACGGCAAGACCACCAACAAGCAGGATGAAGACCCCTACAACACCCAGGGCGCCTATAAGAATTTCCTGATGCAGCAGGTGATGCGCGCCAACAACACCTCCTACCTGCTCAGCCTGTTCGGCGGTGGCGGCGGTGCGGGTGGCTCCGGCCTGTCGGCTTACTTCTGATCGATCTTACGCCGCAGGCACGAGCGTCGCCTCGACCTGACGGTTCAGATGCGCCACCAGTTCGGGCGGCAGACCGAGCTTCTCGACCAGCGCGGCCAGATGCGCCGTCTCGGCCGGATCGTCGGGATCGATGGCGATGCGCGACGCCAGGTAAAGCTCGGCCGCCTGCTCCTGGCTGGTCGCCGCGGCGGCGATGGCTTCGACCGAGACCGGCTTGGCCAGCAGGTCGAACACCGCGCCCTTGGTTTCGGCATCCAGCGACATCTGCTCGATCTCGGCGAACAGCCGCCCCTGCTCCACCGCATCGAAATGCCCGTCCGACTTGGCGGCGGCGATCATCGCCTGGATCAGCGCCAGCTCGAAGGGCTGGCCGTTGCCCGCCGGTGCGCTGGAGGGCAGATACTGCGGCGCGACGGTGGCGATATCGGCCTGCGGCGCCCCAAGAGCGATGCCGGGTGCCGTCGCCGGCTTCTGCCCGTCCTGCCAGTTGCGGAAGGCACGGAAGGCCAGCAGGCCCAGCGCAGCCGCGCCGCCATAGACCGCGACCGTGCCGGCGGTCTTGCGCGCCGTCTTGTTGGCGACCAGAAGCCCAAGCAATCCGCCGACCGCCAGCCCCTTGCCGCCGCCCAGCGCGTCAAGGCCGCGCTTCGCCTGATCCATCAGGTCACCGCGACCGACGCCCTGTTTGTTGCCCGATTGAGTACTGGCAGCACTGCCGAGAAATTGATCCAGCAGGGATTTCGCGTCGATCATTGCTCGTCTAGCCTCCTGTCATGATATGGAGGCCCAGAGATCGGAAATACCCGCCGCGTATTCAAGGTGGCGTTCGGTTTCTTATCGGCGCAATTGCACTGCTGCTGCCGCTTTTTGGCCGCATTCATGATGCAACGGCCCAGAATAGAGTTGGGGGCGACATCTGGCAGAGCGAGCTGCTGTTTCATGTGAATGCCGTGCGCGGCGCGAACGGCCTGGCGCCGCTGCAATGGAACCTGCAGCTGGCCGAGGCCGCCACCGCGCATGGCACCGACCTGCAGCGCTGCAACAAACTCTCACATGACGGCTGTGATGGCAGCGACCTGGTGCTGCGTTTGCAGCGCGTCGCTTATCGCTATCGCGCCGGCGCGGAGAATATCGCGCTCTGCGCCTGCGATGCGGCTGAAGTCGTGCGGCTGTGGATGGCGAGCGAGGGGCATCGCCGCAACCTGCTGCATCCCGGTGTCACCGAGATGGGCGCCGAGACCCGCGTCGATCCGACCGATCTCCGCCGCGCGCTCTGGGTGCTGGTGCTGGGGCGGGAGTAGAGACTTCTGACTAGTGCTCGATGCGCTTTCTAGAGCGTCGCATTAGGTAGAAGCTAGCAAAAAACCACATGCCACTCATTAAAATGAGAGGGGTCTTCAGTGCTTCTTGCGATTCTTGAGTAAACATTTGTGGAAGGTATAGGTAAGCCAACCCTCCAATATTTGCCAACAAGAAAGCTACTAATGAAAAAGCCGCATCCTTAAGAGAGCGAATCCCTGCCAAGTAAACTTCGTTTGTGAGCGGGCTACTATCTAGATTCACAACTACAGATTTATCCGCAGCTTTACTGAGATTATTATTCGCCATTTTCTTCTTATGTTTCTGCCAGCGTATTACTAAATCTGCTAAGGGCACGATCCATTTAGTAATGAACATTCCGCCAAAAAATATCGCCGGCGGGACAACCAGCACTACATACGCGACAATTGATTCCACCGCTTACCCCTGCCCGAAAGCCAGCTTGAGCGCCGTGCCCATTTCTGCGATTGCCTGGCTGGCCTGCGGCACCACCTTGCCGGCCAGCATGAAGCCGTGCACCTGGCCGGGGAATTCGCGGAAGACCACCGGCACGCCGGCTGCCTTCAGCGCCATCGCATAGGCCTCGCCTTCATCACGCAGCGGATCGTGGCCGGCCACCACCACATAGGCCGGCGGCAGGCCGGCGAGATTCTTGGCCCGCAGCGGCGAGGCGCGCCAGTCGTCGCGGTCGGCCTCGGCATTCAGATACTGGGCCTGGAACCAGTCCATGCTGTCACGCGTCAGCAGATGATCCTTGGCATAGCGCGTGTGGGATTCCGTCGTCATGTGCATGTCGGTGGCCGGATAGATCAGCACCTGATAGCCGATCTTGGGCACACCCTCCTCGCCGGCCTTGGCCTTGTCGCGCGCCAACAGGCAGACCACGGCCGCGAGATTGCCGCCGGCTGAATCGCCGCCGACCGCGAGCTTGCGCGCATCGATTCGCAGGTGCTTTTCTTCCGTGGCCACCCAGGCAGCCACCGCATAGGCGTCTTCCACCGCGGCGGGGAACTTGTGCTCCGGCCCCATGCGATAGTCGACCGAGACCACGGCGCAGCGCGCCTCGTTGGCCAGCGTGCGGCAGGCCACGTCATGAGTGTCGAGATCGCCGATCACCCAGCCGCCGCCGTGATAGAACACCACCACCGGGATCGCCGCCTTCTTGTCGGCGCCGACCGGCCGGTAGTAGCGCAGCGGGATCGGGCCATGCGGACCGGGGGCTGCGATATTGTCGACCTCGGAGACGTCCGGCGGCGCGGGCGTGACGGCGGCGCGCGTGTCCTTGTAGAGCTGGCGCGCCTGGGGCGGCGTCAGCGTGGAGACGTCGGGCCGACCGGCAGCCTTCACGGCATCGAGCAGGGCTTTGGCTTCGGTATCGAGCATGGCGAGGCTGTTCTCTTTGTTGTTGTTTTGAACCAACGCTGAATACGGCGAAAAACTCCCAGCCGGGGGGAGCGTCAAGTCAACCTAGCGCGGGGAACAATCCACGCAGGCCGTTGGCAAAGATTTGAACCGCTACGGCGGCGAGCAGCAAGCCGAAAATGCGGTTCAGGATGTTGATCCCGGTCTGCCCCAACCGGTCACCGATCGGACGGGCAAGCTGCAGCACCACCCAGATGCTGACGCAGATCAGCGCCAGCACGGCCACGCTTAACCCCTTATGCTGCCAGCCGGCGCCGCGCTCCATGTAGATGATGGTGGCCGACATCGAGCCAGGCCCAACCAGCAATGGCATGGCCAGCGGCACAACACCCACGGCCGAGCGCTCGTCACCCAACTTGTCGGCGGCCTCGGCATGTTCTTGCGGGGTCTGCTGCTGCGGGCTGATCTGCGCGTTGATCATGCTGAGCGACATCAGGAACAGCACGATACCGCCGCCGACCTGAAAGGCCGGCAAGCTGGCGCCAAGGAAGCGCAGGATCAGGTCGCCGGAGAATCCGGCTATCAGCAGGATGATGAACACCGCCAGCGCCGCCGTGCGCGCAGTCGCCCGCCGCTCGGTGCGCGAGCGGTCGCCGGTCAGCATCAGGAACAGCGGGATGGCGGCGAAAGGATCGAGAATCGAAAACAGCGTGACGGCAAAGCGGACATAGTCGAGAGGATCGAGCATGGCCGCCTGCCGCTACACGTTAGGACGGTTTCTTGTCGAGTTCCGGGGCGTGGACGCGGATATGCAGCTCGCGCAGCTGCTTCATCGTCGCCTCGCTCGGAGCCTGCATCATCAGATCCTGGGCCTGCTGGTTCATCGGGAACAGCACGATCTCGCGGATGTTCGGCTCGTCGGCCAGCAGCATGACGATGCGGTCGATGCCCGGCGCGATGCCACCATGCGGCGGGGCGCCATACTTGAACGCATTGAGCATGCCGCCGAACTTGTCCTCGACCACTTCGGGGCCGTAGCCGGCGATCTCGAAGGCCTTGTACATGATTTCCGGCTTGTGATTGCGGATCGCGCCCGACGACAGCTCCACGCCATTGCAGACGATGTCATACTGGTAGGCGTTGATGGTCAGCGGATCCTGGCTGTTCAGCGCATCCAGGCCGCCCTGCGGCATCGAGAACGGGTTGTGGCTGAAGTCGACCTTCTTGTCGTCTTCGTTGTATTCGAACATCGGGAAGTCGACGATCCAGCAGAACTTGAAGACGTTCTTCTCGCAGATATCCAGCTCGTCGCCGATACGGATACGCGCCTGACCGGCCAGCTTGGCCGCCGGCAGCTCCTTGTCGCAGGCGAAGAAGATGGCGTCGCCATCCTTCACATTGCCCAGCTTTTTCAGCAGCGCGATGCGGTCGGCATCCAGGAACTTGGCGATCGGCCCCTTGGCCTCGCCGTTGTCGAGGATGATGTAGCCCAGGCCGGCGGCGCCTTCCTGGCGCGCCCAGTCGTTCATCTTGTCGAAGAAGCTGCGCGGACGGCCGGCGGCGCCCGGCGCCGGAATGCCGCGCACGACCGCGCCATTCTCGATGTTGCGGGCAAACACGCCAAAGCCCGAGCCGCGGAACACCTCGGTCACGTCGGCGAGCAGGATCGGATTGCGCAGGTCGGGCTTGTCGGAGCCATACTTCAGCATCGACTCACGATACGGGATGCGCGGGAACTCGGCCGGGCCGCAGTCGCGGCCATTGGCGAATTCCTGGAACACGCCATGGATCACCGGGCCGACGGCGTTGAACACGTCGTCCTGCTCCACGAAGCTCATTTCCACATCGAGCTGATAAAATTCACCCGGGCTACGATCCTTGCGGGCGTCTTCGTCGCGGAAGCAGGGCGCGATCTGGAAATAGCGGTCGAAGCCCGAGACCATGATCAGCTGCTTGAACTGCTGCGGCGCCTGCGGCAGGGCGTAGAACTTGCCCGGATGCAGACGGCTCGGCACCAGGAAGTCACGCGCGCCTTCCGGCGAGGATGCCGTCAGGATCGGGGTCTGGAATTCCATGAAGCCCTGATCGGTCATGCGGCGGCGGATCGAGGAGATCACCTTCGAGCGCAGGATGATGTTGTTGTGCAGGCGCTCGCGACGCAGGTCGAGGAAGCGATACTTCAGGCGGATGTCTTCCGGGTATTCCTGCTCGCCGAACACCGGCATCGGCAGGTCCTGCGCCTCGCCCAGCACTTCGATGCTGGAGACCACCACTTCCACGCTGCCGGTCGGCAGGTTGGGGTTCACGGTGTCGCCGGTGCGGGCCACCACCTTGCCGCTGACGCTGACCACGTATTCCGAGCGCAGCACTTCCATCTGCTTGAAGGCATCCGAGCCGCTCTGGGCGACGCACTGGGTGATGCCGTAATGGTCGCGCAGGTCGATGAACAGCAGGTTGCCATGGTCACGCTTGCGATGGACCCAGCCGGCGAGTTTGACCTCGGTGCCGACATGCTCGGGGCGAAGCTGGCCACAGGTATGGGTGCGGTAGCGGGACATCGGACAATCCGTTGAAAAAGGCGAGGGAAATCAAAGGGGGAACAGGCCCCGTCAGGGCCTGAAAGTCAAGGCCGATCCTAACGGAATTTCCGCCCCCGGCCACCCTGCAGGTCCGGCACCAAGCCTTGGGCCGGGGACCCAGCCGTGCTATCTGAGCCACATGCGTGCCGATCCTGCCCCGATTACCTCCACCGAAGAACTCGCCCGTTTCTGCGCCTCCCTGGCCACGACGCCGTACGTGACCGTGGATACCGAGTTCATGCGTGAAACCACCTACTGGCCGAAGGTCTGCCTGATCCAGCTCGCCGGGCCGGACGAGGCCCGGGTGATCGACCCGCTGGCCGAGGGCCTGTCGATGGAGCCGCTGTTCGAGCTGTTGCGGAACAAGGCGGTGCTCAAGGTCTTCCACGCCGCCCGGCAGGACCTGGAAATCTTCACCAAGCTGATGGGCGAAGTGCCCAGCCCCCTGTTCGACAGCCAGGTGGCCGCCATGGTCTGCGGCTTCGGCGACCAGGTGAGCTATGAACAGCTCGTGGCCAAGCTGGCCGGCGCCCAGGTCGACAAGTCCTCGCGCTTCACCGACTGGGCGCGCCGGCCGCTGACCGAAAAGCAGGTCGTCTACGCGCTCGGCGACGTGACGCATCTGCGCAAGATCTACGAAAAGCTGAACGCCAAGCTGCAGAAGACCGGTCGCGTCGAGTGGCTGGCCGACGAGATGGCGCTGCTGGCCGATCCGGCCACCTACGAGGTCGCGCCGGAGAATGCATGGAAGCGGCTGAAGCCGCGCACCACCAAGGGCGAGTATCTCGCCGTGCTGCAGGCCGCCGCCGCTTGGCGTGAAGTGGAAGCGCGCAACCGCGACATCCCGCGCCAGCGCATCGTGCGCGACGAGACCATGATGGAAATCGCCGCCCATCCGCCCAAGAGCGCCGACGACCTGGAGCGCATGCGCGGCCTGTCGAAGGGCTTTGCCGAGGGCAAGATGGGCCAGGGCCTCTTGGCCGCCATCACCGCCAAGCTGGCCAGCCCGAAAGACACCTGGCCGGTGCTGGAGCGCGAGCCGGAACTGCCGCGCGGCATCGGGCCGTTGGTGGAGCTGCTGAAAGTTCTGCTGAAGATGAAGTGCGACGACCACGACGTCGCGCAGAAGCTGCTGGCCAATTCCTCCGACCTCGACAAGATCGCGGCCGACGATAATGCCGATGTGCCGGCGATGCAGGGCTGGCGGCGCGAGCTGTTCGGCAATGACGCGCTGCGGCTCAAGCGCGGCGAACTGGCGCTCGCCGCCCAGGGCACCCGCATCAAGCTGGTTGAACTGAAGAAATAAGCCCTAGCGCTTCAGGATCCGCACTTCGCCGTTGCGGCCCAGCGCCTTGCCGAGCGCCTCGACACGGCGCTGCACGGCTTCGCCGTCCAGCACGCCATGCTGGGCCGGGATTTCCAGCACGATGCCATTGCCGTTCGGCCGCAGCTTGCAGTCGTTCAGGATGCCCGGCACGCCGGCCGACAGCGTCTGCCCCAGCCGCAGCGCCAGGCCGATGCGCAGCGCAAAATCGATCTCTTCCGCATTCAGAAGCTGCCAGGCCGGCGCCGCCACCGGATCACTGGCCGTGCCGGCATAGCGCGTGAACACGGTGAGCGCCAGCAGGGCGCGCTCGGTCTGGGTGATCGCGCCAAACGGCGCATGCAGGATCACGCCCAGCGACTGCTCGCCACGATAATCGGGATGCACGCGCCAGGCGCTGTCAGACAAAATGGCGGCCGCCATGCGGATGCGCTGGCGCGGCGCCGGATCGCGCTCGAACAGCGGCGCGATGAAGCGATCGAGCTCGGCGCCATGTTCGCCGAAGCGCCCTTCCCGCTCCGCCATATGCGTGCAGAAGGCCAGCAGCGGATCTTCCATGCGCTGCTTTTCGCTCAGCAGGGCGTAGGCCAGGCCCTCGCGCAGGCCGTTTGCTGAAAAGACAACATCTCGGGGCTCGAGCACCTTGAGCAGCCGGCGCATCACCAGGGCGGCCAGCGGCAGCACGTCCTGGCGGCGGCGCGGTACGCCTTCGACGCGGGCCAGCGATTCCTTGCTCTGCTTGGCGATCAGACGGGTGAAGTCATTCGCCTCGGCCCGGCCCAGCGTGTACTGGTGAATGATATGCAGCGGGCTGTGCTTCTGCGCCATGTGCACGCGCGCGATGGCGCGCCACGACCCGCCAACGGCATAGAGCGACTTGCCCTTCCATTTCTTCAGCCAGGACACGCCGCCGATCTTCTCGTCGATATAGGCCTTCACGACGGGATAGGACTGCAGGTTGGCGATACGCAGCGGGCCCAACGGCAGGGTCACGCTGTCGCCCAGCTTGGTGCCGTCCAACGCGACAAGTTCAAGGCTGCCGCCGCCCAGATCGCCCATCACGCCGCAGGCATCGGGAATGCCCGACAGCACGCCATAGGCCGAATAGGTCGCCTCTTCCTGCCCGGTCAGCACGTTCACCGTCTCGCCGGTGTCGCGCTCGATCTGCTCGACAAAGGCCGCGCCATTGCTGGCGTCACGCACCGCGGCGGTGGCCACGATGCGCAGGGATCGCACGTTCATGCGCCGCGCCAGCACGGCGAAGCGCCGGATTGCCTGGATCGCCTGCTTGGCGCCTTCTTTATCGAGCGCGCCGCTTTCGCTGAGGCCCCGGCCAAGACCGCAGAGGACTTTCTCGTTGAACATGGCGAGCGGCGAGCGCAGTGGCTCGCCAAACACCACCAGACGGACGGAATTGGAACCTACATCGATGACGCCGAAGGGCAGGACGGCCTGGGCGGAAACGGATTTGGTCAGGGTCTGCGCAACGGCCACGCGGTATCCTATACGGTTTTCCACTGCAGCCGCGGCAGGGCCCCGGCTTTCTTGAGCGCCTTGCCGCGACCGGACAGGCTGGGATTGGTCATGAAATAGGTATGGGCGCTGAAGGCATCCAGATCGGACGAAGCGCGCGTATAGCTGTCGTCGGCACCGAGATACCAGCTCTGCGCCTGATCCTTCAGCGTCGCCACCATGATCTGGTCGAGGATCTGCTCATGCACGGTGGGATTCTCGATCGGGATCAGCACCTCGACACGACGGTCGAAGTTGCGCGGCATCCAGTCGGCCGAGGAGATGAACAGCTTGGCCTCCGGCGACGGCAATCCATGCCCGGCACCGAAGCAGACGATGCGAGAATGCTCGAGGAAGCGGCCGATCAGGCTCTTGACCCGGATATTCTCCGACAGGCCCTTCACGCCCGGCCGCAGGCAGCAGATGCCGCGCACCACCAGGTCGATCTGCACACCGGCCTGGCTCGCCTGATACAGCGCATCGATCACCACCGGATCGACCACGCTGTTCATCTTGGCCCAGATCGCCGCCGGACGACCGGCCTCGGCGTGGCGGATTTCCTCGTTGATCAGTTCCAGCAGGCGCGGCCGCAGCGTATAGGGCGAGATCGCCACCTTCTTCAGGTTTTCCGGCGGCGCATAGCCGGTGAGGAAATTGAACAGGTAGGTCGCATCATGGCCCAGATCGTTGTCATCGGTGAAGAAGCTCAGATCGGTGTAAACGCGCGCCGTATAGGGGTGATAGTTGCCGGTGCCGAAATGCACATAGGTGTTGAGCTGGCCGCTTTCGCGCCGCACCACCAGGGAAATCTTGGCATGCGTCTTCAGCTCGATGAAGCCATAGACCACCTGCACGCCGACGCGCTCCATGTCACGCGCCCATTTGATGTTGGCGGCTTCGTCGAAGCGCGCCTTCAGCTCGACCAATGCGGTCACCGACTTGCCGGCCTCGGCCGCCTCGATCAGCGCACGCACGATGGGGCTGTCGTCGGAGGTGCGGTACAGCGTCTGCTTGATCGCCACTACATGCGGATCGGCCGCAGCCTGACGCAGGAACTGCACCACCACGTCGAAGCTTTCATAGGGATGATGGACCACCAGATCCTTGGCACGGATCGCGGCGAAGCAGTCGCCGCCGTAATCGCGGATGCGCTCGGGGAAGCGCGGACTGAAGGGCGGGAATTTCAGCTCGGGCAGGTCATCGACGATCAGCCGCTTGGTGTCGGCCAGGCCGAGAATGCCTTCCACTTCGATCACCGCTTGCGGGCTGACTTCCAGCTCCTCGCAGACGAAGCGGCGCAGATCGTCGGGCATGTCGGCGTTGATCTTGAGCCGGATCACGGTGCCGCGACGGCGACGCTTGAGCGCGGTCTCGAACAGGCGGACCAGATCTTCCGCCTCTTCCTCGATTTCGATATCGCTGTCGCGCGTGATGCGGAACTGGCCCGCTCCCAGGATTTCGTAGCCGGGGAACAGCTTGTTGATGAACAGGCTGACCAGGTTTTCCAGCGAGACGAAACGGATGGTCTCGCCGGGCAGACGGGTGAAGCGTTCGACCTGACTCGGCAGCGGCAGCAGCGCATTCAGGCTGCGACCGTCACGAATCCGTCGCATTTGCATCACCATCGCGAAACCGAGATTGGGGATAAACGGAAACGGATGGGCCGGATCGATGGCGAGCGGCGTCAGCACGGGGAAGACATGGCCGAGGAAGTAATCCTCCAGCCAGCGCCGGTCGTCGGCAGAGAGCTGATCAGGTTCGAGAACATGAATGCCGGCTTCAGCCAGTTCAGCAGTCAGCGACTTCCAGCACACCTGCTGCCGCTTCATCAGGTCGGCGGCGGCATCGTTGATCTGCGCCAGTTGCTGGGCCGGCGTCAGGCCTTCCTGGCTGGCTTCCTCGATGCCCGCCTTGATCTGGCCATGCAGACCGGCGACACGCACCATGAAGAATTCGTCGAGGTTGTTGGCCGAGATCGACAGGAAGCGCAGACGCTCCAGCAGCGGATAGCGCTTGTTGTTGGCCTCTTCCATGACCCGCAAGTTGAAGGCGAGCCAGGACAGTTCGCGGTTGATGAAACGCTCGCGCGGGCTCAACGTGATCGGCGGGCGATCGGGCAGCGGCGCAGGATTGATCAGCGCGGCACTGCCGGCCGGCGTGTCGGGGGTCAAAATCCGGAGTTTGTCCGCCTTCGTTCGCATGTCGGCTGCCTCTGTCGTTACCGGCGGCCCGCTCCCAGACTGGGCCGGTCGACGCCTTCGGGTATAGGTCTAACGACCCTTTATGTCAAAGCAGCGACAGTCTGCCAGATGGTTCATAACAAAGGATAACTCCATGCTTCGCCTGTGGCTTTTGCGTCATGCCAAATCGGCCTGGGACGACCCGAGCCTGGACGACTTTGCCCGCCCCTTGAGCCCCCGGGGCAAAAAGGCCTGCCGGGCGCTGGCCCGCCATATGGCCGAACGGGCGATCCGACCCGATCTGGTGCTGTGTTCGCCCGCCACCCGGACCAAACAGACCTGGGAACGACTGGAAAAGCGCCTCGCCGCCGACCGGCCGCCCCGGGTGCCGGGCGACCCCCGGGCCCGCTTCGACCAGAAGCTCTATCTGGCCGAATTCCCCGCGCTGCTGGGGCTGGTGCGCGCCACCCCGGCCACCATCCGCGAACTGCTGGTGATTGGCCATAACCCGGGCCTGGAGGAGTTCGCCCAGCGCCTGACCGGCACCAGCGCCGGCGATGCGCTGTCCCGCCTGGCCGAGAAATACCCCACCGGCGGGCTGGCCGAACTGACCTTCACGGCCAAGACCTGGGGCCAGGTCGCGGAAAAAGGCGGCTTCCTCGCCAGCTTCGTGATTCCGGCCCAACTGATGGATGACAAGGGCAAGGATTAGGTTGCCAGACGCGGCGCCCCGGCCCACATCTGGTCTGTCTGAACCAGATCGGTGAGAATGCGGCCGTAATGCTGCATCTGCCGACCACGCTCATGATCTTGGCCGTCACCGTGACCCTGCAGGGTCTGGTGTGGCTGCTGGTCTGGCTGACCCAGCGCCATCTGTTCGAACTGCGCTTCATGGCAGCCGGCTTCATCGCCTTTGCCGCCGGCCTGCTGCTGTTGCTGCTGCGCGGCGCCCTGCCCGTGCCACCCGCCGTCTTCATCATCGGCCAGAATTACTGCATCCATCTTGGCCTGGTGCTGCTGTCGCACGGCGTCGCCCGCTTCCTGGGACAGCGCGGCAATCCGTATCTGATGTGGGCCTGCGCGGCGGTTGCCATCATCTTCTGGCCCGTGGCCCTGACCCTCGCACCGGCCGAAGTCGGCCTGCGCATCCATGTCAGCAATGGCCTCGCCCTCGTCCTCATCGCCTTTATCGTCATCGTCTTCCTGCGCGACCGCAGCCAACCGCCCCTGCTGCGCTGGACCATGATCGGCATATTGTTGACCGATGCCGTCGCCCTGATCCTGCGTACCGTCATCACCATCCAAAGCGCCCCGGTGGACCTGCTGCAGGACAGCGCGCAGGTCTGGTATTTCTTCTTCTTCAACATCTTCATCACCAGCCTGTTCCTCATGCTGCTGCTGATGGTCGGCGTGCGGCTGTCATCCAACCTGCGGCAGAAGAACGAGGCGCTGTCGCGCGAGGTGGCCGAGCGTCGCAAGCTGCAGGATCAGCTTTCAAACACGCTGGAGACTGAACAGGCGCTACGGCAGGAGCAGAAACAGTTCCTGCGCATGGTGACCCATGAATTCCGCACACCCCTGGCCGTGGTTGATCGCGCCGCCGAGATGATCGGCGTGGTGCTGCCCGATCCGCCCGAGCCGGTGACCAAGCGGCTGGGCGTGATCCATGATGCCGTGCAGCGGCTGGTGCAGCTGATCGAACGCTTCCTGGATGCCGAACGGCGCGACCTGAATGTGCTGCAACCGGAACGGATCGACATCCCCAGCCTGATGACATCGGTGCAGCGGCATTTCGACGGCATGGATGTCGCGCACCGGCTGATCTTCACGTCCGACGACGCCCTGCCTTTCTATCGCGGCGACCCGGACATGCTGACGACGGTGCTGATCAACTTGATCGACAACGCGCTGAAATACGCGCCCGATGAAAGCCCGGTCGAGATCGCCGCCCGCAGCGAGGAGGATGCCATCATCCTGACGGTCAGCGATCGCGGCATCGGCATCCCCGAGGCCGAGATGGCCTCGATCGGCCGGCGTTTCTTCCGTGCCTCCAACACCACGCCGGCCACCGGCACCGGCCTGGGCCTGCATAATGCGCGCCGGCTGCTGGATTATCACGACGGCCTGCTCTCCTTCCGCGCCGGTCGCGAGGGCGGCACGGTCGCCACCATCCGCCTGCCCCTGCCGGGCGTGAAAGTTCCCGTCGAGTTCAGTGAAGCCTCATGACCCGCATCCTGGTTGTCGAAGACGAACCATCCCTGCGCAGCGACCTGGTCGAATATCTGATCATGCGCGGTTTCACCACCGAAGGCGTGGGTAGCGCACAGGAGCTGCGCGCGGCACTCGACCAGCCCGAGCCGCCGACCATAGTCATCCTCGATATCGGCCTACCGGACGGCAACGGCTTTGACCTTGCCAGCGAAATCCGTGCCAGGCTCGACTGCGGCATCATCATGCTGACGGCACTGGGCGAGAGCGATGATCGCGTGCGCGGCTTTGAAAGCGGCGCCGATATCTACCTGGTCAAGAGCTCGACCTTGCGCGAGATCGAGGCGACGGTGCAAAGCCTGCTGCGCCGCCTGCAGGATCCGCGCAGCAAGGCCGCCGGCCGCACGCCCGACCAGTGGTTGCTCAACCGCTCGACCTGGCAACTGCTGGCGCCAAACCGCAGCGAGATCAAGCTGACCGCCACCGAACTAGCTTTCGTGGCGGCATTGGTGGAACGCAGCGGCCAGCCCTGCTCGCGCGACGAACTGGCGCAGATCCTGGCGCGGCCGCAGGCCAACTGGGACAACCGCCATCTCGATGCGGTGGTGAACCGCCTACGCCGCAAGATCAAGGACGCGGCGCAGATCGATCCGCCGATCAAGATGATCTACGGCCGCGGCTACGCCTTCAGCGCTCCCGCCAGAATCGAGAACTAGGTCGATCAGTTGCCGGTGCGGGCCACCATGGCCAGGCCGGTGGAGAAGCGCTCCATGATGCGCGGGTCCACCACCTGTGTCAGGTGGTGATCGACATTCCACCAGGGGAACCGCTTCATCGTCTCGGCATAGAGCGCTTCGGCTTCCTGCTGACGCCCCGACAACGCCAGCGCCGACACGCGCCAGACATAGACATCGGGCAGATGGGGATTGATAGCGAGGGCCTTCGCCAGGCTCTGCTCCGCCAGCTGGTAATCGCCGGCCATCAGGCGGCCCATGCCGATATAGAAATGGACGCGATCCACCACATGGGAATTGGGATTGAGGCGCAGCGACAAGTCGGCATGTTCCAGACCCTCGCGGATATTGCCGAGCAGCAGATTGACATGCGCCACCTGCGAATGCGTGCTGGCCTCACGCGGATTGATGGCCAGCGCTGCCGACCATGCGGCCAGGGCATGCGCATAATCGCGCCGCGCCTTGTACACCATGCCGACGGTCAGATGCGCCAGCTGGTAGCGCGGCATCTGTTCGATCACATGCTCGAGATACTTCAGCGCCAGCATGAAGTCCGCGTCGCTGTCCTGCGACCAGCGGTTCATCAGATTCATGGCCAGACAATAGGCCACACCCATTTCGGCAGCAGGGTCGTTGGGCGCGGCATCCAGCGCAGCCTGAAACAACTTCAGGGCCTCGGCCACCCGCTGGCGGTTCAGCCCGCCCTTCATGCTATCCCAGGCCGGCTGCAGGCTGGCCGGCGTCGGCGGCACCGGGCCGCGCTGCTGCTGCAGCACGCTCAGTAATTCGGCATAGAGCCGCACGGCGGCATCGCCGGCCGCACGGCCGCCCGGCTCGCGCGTCACCATCATGCTGTCGGCCCAGACCGTGCGCCCGGACCGTGCCTCCACCAGACGCAGGTTGACGGCATCCTGATTGCCGGCAGTCGCCTCGATCGCCACATCGACGGTGAAGGCCGCCGCCTGCGGCTCGTTCACCACCGTCGCCACCGGCATCAACGCCAGCTTCGTCTTGAAGCTCTCCCGGAAGCCGCCGCCGGCATCGCCGCCCACCGACCCGATAGGGGGGGACCCGATATGGAACGAGAAAGGCGAAGGCCTGGCGATGGCAACCGCCGGCGCCGCGCCCTGCTCGATGGAATAGCCGATCTGCAGCAGGCCGGCGCTGGCCACCAGCAGCAGGATGACGCTCGCCATCAGATACTGACGCCAGCGCGACGGCTCGGCCGCCGGCCGGGCCTCTGCCGCGACAGCGACCGGCAGCGCAGCTTCGCTGTCGGCCAGGCCAAAACCCGCCGCCAGCGCCCGCGTCTCGGCATCCGGCGCGACGCCGAGCTCGCGCTCGAGCAATGCGGCGAAGCGCTGATAGGATTGCAACGCCGCCGCCGCGCCCTTGAAGCGGGCGATGACCGTCATTTCCAGTCGGCGCGCCTCTTCATTCAGCGGATCGAGCCCGGCCAGGGTATTCACGGTCTGTAGCGCATCGGCGCCATCGCCGGCGACGAGCTGCATCTGTCCCAGCCGCATATGGATGGTGATGGCGCGCAGGCGCCAGCTTTCGCGCGCCTCGCGCAGCCAGTCTTCGTATCCCGGCGAGGGAACATCCAGGTCGGCGAGGAAATCGCCGCGCCACAGGGCGGCCGCGGCCTTCAGCGATGCGAGATCGGTTGCCGTGAGCGCTTGTTCGACATCATCCAGATCGGTATCGAAGGCGGCAGGATCGAGCCGTACTTCGGTGCGGTCGATGACCAGCAGCCCCGGCGCGAGATCGCCGAAACCGCGGCGCAGCGCCATCAGGGTCTGGCGCAGGCTCTGGCGCGCCTGCTCATCGAAGCGCTCGCCCCAGAGCAGGCCGGCCAGTCGTTCACGCGAGGCGCGATGATCCGGGATGGCGGCCAGATAGGCCAGCAGAGCCAGCCCCTTGCGGCTGTGCCCCTCGGTCTCGCCGCCGGCCGCATACAGACGAAACGGCCCCAGCAGCTCCAGCCGGACAACAGCCCCTGCCCCGGCGGAGGCCTTTCCCGCGTCCGCGACGTCCTCATCCCCGGCAGTCACAACAGACACGACGCCCCAACCCCTTCAGTCACCGCCGTGATTTTACCCCGACTTGGCGCGCCGGCCAACGCAAGAGAAGCGGCTCAAAAACTCGTGTTCTGCGAATTCACGATCAATTCACGCTCGGAATGGCCGCCGGTCACGCCGGCCTGACAGCGGCGGATGTGCAATACCTCCATGTCCACCCGCCGCATCATCCTGGCCCTTCTGGCCCTCTCCTTGCTCAGCGGCTGCCCTGCCGGCAGCGCGGCCGATGACGACATGGACTCGGTGCGGTGGTTCCTGCCCGCCGGCCAGAGCCAGGTTCCGGTCGTGCTGCTGCTGGAAGGCAACGACGGCAGTCCGCTGTCGCCCCGCAATCCCTGGATCGACTGGCTGGTGGGGCGCGGCATCGCCGTCGCCCAGATCCGCAGCGCGGCGGCGCGCGGCCGGTCGGACTGGCATGCCAGCGGCTGCAACCTGCGCTATGCCGTGGACGCGCGGGATGCGCTGGAGCTGGCCCGGCGCGACCAGCCCCGGATCGACCCGGCGCGGTTCGCCATCCTGGGACAGGGGCGCGGCGGCACAGAGGCGCTCAACAGCGCCAGCTATTTCGATGATGAAACGGCGCTGCCGACCGCTGTCTTCGCCTTCTATCCCGGCTGCGCCGGCTGGTGCCCGGTCGACTATGACCCCGGCGGCGAAACCCAGGTGCATATCTTTTACGGCACGCAGGACGAATGGGGCCGCCATCGCGACACCGACGAGCACTGCCGGCAGCGCGCCGGCGGCAGCATCGCCTTCCACCCGATGATCGGCGCCGGGCACGGCTTCGATGGCACCGAGGCCGGCACCCGGACAGTCGGCGGCATCACGCTGCGCCTGCAGCCCGATGCGATCGCCACCGAGATCGCCCGCAGCATCGTCTGGCAGAGGCTGGCGCTGGCCTGGCGGATCGACAACTGATCCGGTTCGCCTATACTGGCGGCATGGCTGAAGTGGTCAACCTGAACAAGGCGCGCAAGGCGCTGACGCGGAAGACGCAGAAGGCGCAGGCCGCCGCCAACCGCGTGACGTTTGGCCAGAGCAGGCAGGTGCGCGACGAGGCCCGCAAGGATGCCGAACGCGCGGCCAAGGACCTCGACGGCAAGAAGATCGATTAAGGCGCGGACTGCTGCTCCAGCACGCGGCGCGCCAGCGCCACGGTGACGGCGCGGTTTTCCGCCAGCGAGGCTGCGTCCAGCGCCGCCGCCCAGTGCCGCGCCGCATGGAACGAGCGCTCGATGCGTGGCACCAGATAGGCGATCAGCCCCTCGCCGATATTCAGTTGCTTATCCGAGAACAGCTTGACCAGCACCGCCGCCAGCAGGGCATCGTCAGGCTCGTCGATGCCCACGCTCGGCATCGCCTTCAGGCGCGACATCAGGTCGGGCAAGGTATACGGCCACAGCGCCGGCGCGCGGCCGCCGGTGAGCAGCAGGGCATGGCGGCGCTCGCGCATCAGGTTGATCAGATGGAACAGCGCCGCCGGATCGGCCACGCCATCGGCATCGTCCAGCGCCAGCGGCTGCTGCGCCAGCGCATCGACGGCGGCGGTGGTGAGCGCGTCAGGCCCGATCAGGCGCGCGCCCGACAAGTCCGCCCAGACATGCGCGAGATGCGTCTTGCCGCTGCCGGCGGGGCCATGCAGCACCTGCGCGCCGGTCTCGGGCCAGCGCGGCCAGGCCTCGATCATGCCGAGGGCCGCCGCGTTGCCGGCGGCGACGAGGAAATCCTCGCGCGCCCACGAGGTCGGCAGAGCGAGGCCGAGAGGAAGCTGCTGCACGGGCATGAAACTTACTCTTCGGACTTTTTGCCGGGAGCGACAGCCGGCGCGCCGGGACGGTACAGGTAACTTTCGCGGTAGCGGTCGAGCGCGAAGCGCGCCAGCACGCCGATCACGGCGAAGATCGGCACTGCCAGCAGGATGCCGACAAAGCCGAACAGGCTGCCGCCGGCCAGCAGCGCGAAGATGATCCAGACCGGATGCAGGCCGACGCGATCGCCGATCAGCACCGGATGCAGGACATTGCCCTCGATGACCTGTCCGAAGATGAAGATGCCGGCGACGACGCCGACCCAGATGAAGTCGGGCGAAAACTGCGCCAGCGCCACGCCGACGCTGACCACGAAGCCGAGCGTGGTGCCGACATAGGGGATGAAGCTGATCATGCCGGCCGTCACGCCGATGAACAGGCCGAACTGCAGCCCGACGACGCTGAGGCCGATGCCGTAGAAGGCCGCCAGGCTGAGGCAGACCAGCAGCTGGCCGCGCACGAAGCCGGCCAGCACGCGGTCGATCTCGCGCGCCTGCTCGCGGATGGTGTCGGCATGATCGAGCGGCAGGTAGCTGTTGATGCGGGCGATCAGCGCATCCCAGTCGCGCAGCAGGTAGAAACCGACCACCGGGGTGATCACCAGCAGCGAGATTATGTTGAAGATCGCCTGGCCGCCGCCAAGCAGGCCGGTCAGCACGCCGCCGATCAGCTTCATCACCTGCTCGCTATGGCCGCTGAGCGCCTGCTTGGGATCGCCCTGCAGATCGAAGCCGAAGCGCTCGCCCCAGCCCTGCACGAAGGGCAGCACGCGCTGCTGGAAATAGGCGACGTATTCCGGCAGGTGATCCATGAACTTGGCGAACTGCGTCGACACCATCGGCGCCAGCAGCACGATCACCAGCGTGGTGGCGACGAAGAACAGCCCGATGATGATCAGCGTGGCGAGCCAGCGCTTGACGCCGCGCCGCTCCATCCAGTCGGCTGCCGGATCGAGAAAATAGGCCAGCGCCATGCCGGCGACGAAGGGCAGCAGCACGTCGCGCAGCAGGATCAGCAGCGCGACGGTGGCGACCAGCAGCCCGATCCAGGTGATGATCTGCTGGCGGCGGGTCATGGCTTGCGGCTCCGCATTTCCCAATAGCCATCACGCTGCTGCAAGGTCACGTCGCGCTGGGCCAGCGCGGTGCTGAGCTGGGCGATCTCGCCATAGTATTCGAGCAGCAGCTGGGCATCGCGATGCGACATGCGCATCACATCCACCTTGCGCACGATCGGAATGCCGGCCAGCGACTGGCGGATCCGGTTCCATTCGGCGAGCGAGGTAAACCCGGCCGCGACGCTGATCTGGCCCTGCTTCTCGATGTCGATCACGCTGCCCTGCTTCCAGCGCGTCTCGATGCGGCGCGCCAGCTCGATGGCGCCCGACAGCAGTGCCTCCTCCTGGGTGCCGCCGGTGGCGGTGAACGGCTCGATGCCGTCGAGGAAGCCGGCCAGGCCCTGGTGCTGCGTCGCGATCTCGATGCGGAAGGCACCGGGATCGTTCTGCTGCAAGGTCGCCACCACCACCAGCGCATCTTCCAGGCCGGCCGCGCGCGCTTGGTTGCGCAGCTCGTCGGCGCCCGACAGCAGGCGCTCGATCGTCGGGCCGCCAGACTCATTTGCCGGCGCGATGCGCAGCGGCACCAGGCCGCCGGCCGGGTCCGGGCGCTGGGCCCAGGCGGCGCGCCAGGGATTGTCGGCCTCCCACAGCTTAGGCCCGGCCGTGCTCTGCCACACCGGCACCAGCAGGATCGGCCGGCTCATGGTTTCGGCATAGGCCAGCTTGTTGTCCTGCAGCAGCTTGCGGATGGCGTCGGCGCGGAAGGTGACGCTGATCTTCGCGATGTAGCGCGTGGCCGACGCGCGCTCCTCGTCGATGCCGAAACCGGCCACCGTCTCGTTGAGCAGCGCCTCGCTCGGGCGCGGCAGCCGGCCATGGTCTTCCGGCTGGGTCAGGCGGCGCAGCAGCGTGGTGAAAGCCCGGCGCTGGCCATCGGCAAGCGCGGTTGGCCGCGCCGATGCGGCACTGTCGGCCGAGGCATCGACGGCCACATCGGAAACCGTGAAGGGATCGGAGCGCTGGGGCCCCGGAGTCCGCGGCTGCGCCTGCACGGCCGAAGCCGCAGCCAGAGCCAGAACGAGGGCGAAAGTCGCGTTAAAACAGGCTCTTAGCATCTGTGAGGCAAGCATTGCAAAGACAGGGGGAATAAGTATGTTGGCCCGGAAATCCAAACCGCAATCCGGACCGGATCCGAACTGCGTCAGTCTAGCCCCCGTGGAGGCCATCATCAACACGTCGCCGCTTTATAAGGCCGCCGGTGTCGATATCGATGCGGGCGAGGCCCTGGTCGATGCGATCAAGCCGCTCGCCGCCTCCACCCGCCGCAAGGGCGCCGATGCCTCGCTCGGCGGCTTTGGCGCGCTGTTCGACCTCAAGGCCGCGGGCTTCACCGATCCGATCCTGGTCTCCTCGACCGATGGCGTCGGCACCAAGCTGAAGATCGCCATCGAGACCGGCCGCCATGACGGCGTCGGCATCGACCTGGTCGCCATGGTGGTCAACGACATCCTGGTGCAGGGTGCCGAACCGCTGTTCTTCCTCGACTATTACGCCACCGGCAAACTCGAAGTCGACGTCGCCACCAAGGTGGTGGCCGGCATCGCCGAGGGCTGCCGCCAGGCCGGCTGCGCGCTGACCGGCGGCGAGACCGCCGAAATGCCCGGCATGTATGCCGCGAAAGACTACGACCTGGCCGGCTTCGCCGTCGGCGCCGCCGAGCGCGGCCGCCTGCTGCCACAGAATGTACGCCCGGGCGACGTGCTGCTTGGCCTCGCGTCGTCGGGCGTGCATTCGAACGGCTTTTCGCTGGTCCGCAAGGTGATTGCCGATAACGGCCTCTCTTTCGAATCCCCCGCGCCTTTCGATCCGGCAAGGCCGCTGGCGGAAATCCTCATGGTCCCAACGCGGATCTACGTGAAAAGTTGCATGCCGCTGGTGCGCGAGGGCCTGATCAAGGCGATGGCGCATATCACCGGCGGCGGCCTGGTCGACAACATCCCGCGCGTGCTGCCCGATGGCACCGACGCCATCGTGGACGCCAAGGGCTGGACCTTGCCCCCGGTGTTCAAGTGGCTGAAAGCCGCCGGCAAGATCGACGACGCCGAGATGGCGCGGGCCTTCAACTGCGGCATCGGGCTGGTGGTGGTGGTGGCCAAGGAAAAGGCCGACACCGTGATCGCCAAGCTGAAAAGCGCCGGCGAGAGCGTGTCGCGGCTCGGCGTGATCGAGGCGCAGCAGGACTCTGAGGCCGAGCCGATGGTCAGCATGCGCAACTGCGACGCGGCCTGGAACTGATTCAGCCATGACGGCAAAGCGTCGTGTCGCCGTGCTGATCTCCGGGCGCGGCAGCAACCTGCGCGCGCTGATCGAGGCCAGCGAAAAAAGCCCCGACTATCCCGCCCGCATCGCGCTGGTCTTGAGCAACAAGGCTGATGCCGAGGGCTTAAGCGTGGCGCGCGAGCACGGCATCGAGACCGTCATCATCGAAAGCAAAGGCAAGACGCGCGAGGCGTTTGACGCCGAGATGGACGCGGCCCTGCGCGCCAGGGGCATCGAACTGATCTGCCTCGCCGGCTTCATGCGCATCCTGACAGATGCATTCGTGCAAGGCTGGCATGGCCGCATGATCAATATCCACCCCTCGCTGCTGCCGGCCTTCAAGGGCGTGCGCGTGCATGAACAGGCGATTGCCGCCGGCGTGAAGGTCAGCGGCTGCACGGTGCATTTCGTGATCCCGGCGCTGGATGACGGCCCGATCATCCTGCAGGCCGCCGTACCAGTGCCGCCGGATGCGACGCCCGACAGCCTGGCCGAGGCCGTGCTGGCGCAGGAGCATGTGATCTATCCGCAGGCGCTGAAGCTGCTGGCGGAAGGGCAATTGGTAATCGAGGGCGGCGTGGTGCGGCTGAAGGCTTCCAACAACACACTATTGTAGTCTCCGTACGCCATCGTTCTTAAATCACACAAGCCATTACGTCCTTAAACTGGATGATGGCTCAATCATTTCCTACTAATTGAAACCTTAATTCATTGAGCGCGGCGGCTCCTGTATAATGTGGGCCGAAAGGAAAACCGTGGCCGAAGAAGAACGAGAGCGCACCACACCGCGATCCGCCATTGAAATATTTGGCGACATTCGAGCCCTTGCCCAATCAGATGGCGCTCTTCACGAAATTTCTAAGCTAATCTATCGAGATTGTCTGATCACAATAGACACCCATGATGGACGAGTGATCGACGATCCGGAGCACCGCTGGTCCACATCCAAACTGAACAAGAATGAATTAATGCTCTTGATTGGATTGACTGTCCAATCTGTGAGTGATCGGACTTACTCGGTAATATCTAAAGATGAGACCTTTGCCAGCCGGGCAGATCAGCTGCTACGTGAATTCCACGACCTGCTCCTCGTTGATTTAACCCCGACTCTTGACGCTGAAACCGGGAAACTTCTCGAACTTCCAAATTCTATTGGCGCGCTAGGTCGAGAAGCAATCTACTACGGGGCAGAAAGTTTCTACTCTCATCAACTCTTGAAGTTCAGTCGTCAGCGCTATCGTGAAGATGCAATTTGGTTGCTTCAGAATGCGGGCCTTTCGATCAGACCAATGATCGATATTGCGAAATTTATTGTCGACCGCATCAACGACCAAATGAGCGCCGTTGGGCATCTACGCAAGGAAGGCCGCGAATTTAACGGCGGCGAATTGACTAGCAGTCTACTCATTCCCAAAGCTGATTTAAGAAAGAAATTCGGCACCAAGGCCAATGCTTTCTTAGAAAAATTCGCGACCCCAATTACGGGGTCCAATGCAGAGTTTACCGACCCTTTTGCGATCAATACCGTAGCGATTGCACCAATAATTGATCTAAGGGATCATTTATATATACCGAACCAATATAGATTGCTCGAAAGCATTTATGAGAGCCCCTTCTATTGGATGATAACCGACAAAAACTATCTAAATACGGCGGCTGAGCATCGAGGCAACTTCCTTGAGAAAACTGCAGCAGACATCCTTCGTTCAGTTTTCGGAGAGAGTAACGTCTATGAAAACGTAGTCATAAAACAAAACGCGCGAGACGAGGCCGGCGAGATTGATGTGCTCGTTATATATGGGGAATTTACCATTGTAGTGCAGGCGAAGTCGAAGCGGATCACGATTAAAGCACGTGCTGGAGATAGCGAAGCATTGAAGACTGATTTCGAAGGCGCAATTCAGGCCCCATACCGTCAAGCACTACAATGCATCCAACTCATGAAAATGGGGGCCAAATGCACTACGCAAGATGGGAAGGTTTTACCTCTTCACTCCCTGCCGCGCTTCTTTCCGGTAGTAATATTGAGCGACGCATTTCCAGCTTCAACAATCCTCTCCAGAACCATGCTCGAACGGGGCGACGGCATCGCTCCTGTTATTTGGGATATTGGAATTCTTGACTGTATCGCACGCCTTCTTCCGACACCAATCGAGATGATTTTTTACCTGAAAAGTCGATCCGATGTGTTTGAGAACGTCATGTCAGACAGTGAATATAACTACCTTGGATACCACCTCGGAGCAAAATTGGTTCTGCCCCCCGATGTGGACGCTATGCTTCTTGAGCGCGATTTCGCATCTGTTATAGACGACTACATGATCTCAGCGGATTTAGGTATTGAAGCCGAACGTCCAGTTGGTGTGCTGGAGCGTTTAAAGATTCCCGTCGTATCCGATCTCCTTGCAGAGCTAAAAACGGCCGATCCACGGATCGCTTCAGTGGTGATCGATCTCTACGATTTTTCTAGTGCTGCGCTAGAGGATATGTCGGCAAATATCCTAAGCCTGCGCCAAGAAATTGCCGCGACTGGTAAAGAGATCAAGAGCTTTTCAATCCCTACACCAACAGGTGGCCTTACCTACGCAGTGACACGCCGATTTGACGCAAAAGCGCGAGCCGCGGCTGAGGCAATCGGCGCCATGCATAAATACAACACTAAAAGTGATCGATGGTATGCCATCGTAGACAGCATTGAGACTGCCAATCCAATCGACGGATTACTTCCATTGGTCTGGCCTTGGAAAGAGGATGCAGAGGCAGCCAAAACTTCCGAGCAGGTAGGGAAGATATTCAACACCCGTCAACAAATTAGACGCGTTGGCGACGCTGCAAAAAAGCAATCAGATGCAAAAACGACTAGCGATGGCGATAGCTCTTAAATCCCATCCGGAGGTTTTACAAAAAGCGCCCATCTTTGACCTCTTGAAATAGAACAAAACGCGAATATATTGGAAGATGCTTTGTCGTTTACATTTGTATTCAATTTGCCGCTGAACCGGCAAAAATACAAAAGAAGTCAAAATGGAGCCAGGAGACAGAGAAATACCTCCTGCATACTGCCGTATCGCATTTGACGGGATTTGACGGCTACAGCATCAAATTCGACGGCTACAGCACCGGATTTGACGGCTACAGCATCGGTTTCGACGCCCACAGCATGAAATGAGACGCTAAGCGCGAATAAGCACGAATAAGGGGGCAATAACGACGGATAAGACTCAAATAAGGAGAAATAAGCATCGGATAAGCACGAATAGCGGTCCGATAAGCGCGAATAAGTCTGTAATCACGGCGCGCAAAGAAAAAGGCCCGGCATTGCTGCCGGGCCCTGATCCAGTCCGGAGACTGAAAGGATGGTATCAGCCGACGATTTCGGTGCCGGCGAAGAAGTAGGCGATCTCGACGGCGGCGGTCTCGGCGGCGTCCGAGCCGTGCACCGAGTTGGCTTCGATGCTCTCGGCGAAGTCCTTGCGGATGGTGCCGGCGGCGGCGTTCGCCGGGTTGGTGGCGCCCATCACGTCGCGATACTTGGCAATGGCGCCCTCGCCTTCCAGCACCTGCACGACCACGGGGCCGGAGATCATGAAGGAGACGAGGTCGTTGAAGAACGGACGGGCCTTGTGCACGCCATAGAAGCTCTCGGCCTGGGCCTTGCTCATGTGGATGCGCTTCTGGGCCACGATGCGCAGGCCGGCGGCCTCGATCTTGGCATTGATCGCGCCGGTCAGGTTGCGGCGGGTCGCGTCCGGCTTGATGATCGAGAAAGTGCGTTCAATCGCCATGATGAGCAGTCCTTTGGGTCTTGGCTAAAAATCGGTGGCGGGTATATAGAGGCTCCGCTCAGGCGCCGCAACCGTCCCGGCCCCGCGCCCCCTATACCGGCCCTCCCCGGCCCAGATGTAAGTTGTTATAAATGCTGACTTTTCGCGACCTGACCTACCGGATTGCCGGCCGTGTGCTGCTGGACCATGTCTCGGCCACCATTCCGGCCGGGCACAAGGTCGGCCTGGTCGGGCGCAACGGCACCGGCAAATCGACGCTGTTCAAGATCATCACCGGCGACCTGCAGACCGAGACCGGCAGCGTCGAGCTGCCCAACGACTGCAAGATCGCCAAGCTGCCGCAGGAGCCGCCGGGCGGCGAGCAGACGCCGATTGCCTATGTGCTGGCCGCCGATACCGAGCGCGAGGCTTTGCTGATCGAGGCCGACGAGCTGGAGGATTCCACCAGCATGGAGGATGCCGAGCGCATCGCCGCCGTGCATATGCGCCTGGCCGAGATCGACGCCCATACCGCGCCGGCGCGCGCCGCCGTCATCCTCGCCGGCCTGGGCTTTGACGAGGCGATGCAGAACCGTCCGCTCGACAGCTTCTCGGGCGGCTGGCGCATGCGCGTGGCGCTGGCCGGCTGTTTATTTGCAGAACCTGATCTCTTGCTGCTGGACGAGCCGACCAACCATCTCGATCTCGAAGCCTCGCTCTGGCTTGAAAGCTACCTGAAGACCTATCCGCGCACCTTCCTTCTCATTAGCCATGATCGCCATTTCCTCAACTCGGCGATCGAGCACATCCTGCATATCGACAACACCAAGCTGGTGCTCTATCGCGGCAACTACGACACGTTTGAAAACGAGCGTCGCCTGCGCATGGAGCAGCAGAGCGCGTTTGCGGCCAAGCAGGCCGAACAGCGCAAGCATATGGAAGAGTTCGTCGCCCGCTTCCGCGCCAAGGCGTCCAAGGCGCGCCAGGCGCAGAGCCGCATGAAGATGCTGGCCAAGATGCAGCCGATCACCGCCGCCATCGAAGACCCCACCGTGATCTTCCGGCTGCCCGATCCGGAAGAGCTGCCGCCGCCGCTGATCGTGCTCGATCACCTCACGGCGGGCTACGCGGCCGACAAGCCTGTCCTGCGCAACCTCGATCTGCGCATCGACATGGAAGACCGCATCGCCATGCTGGGCGCCAATGGCAACGGCAAGTCGACGCTGGCCAAGATCCTGTCGGGCACGCTGAAGCCGCAAGCAGGCAAGCTGCAGAAAAGCGGCAAGCTGCGCATCGGCTATTTCGCCCAGGACCAGGACGACGTGCTGGACGAAACCCGCACGCCGGTCGATCACATGCTCGACCTGATGCCCAACGCCACCGTCGAGCAGATGCGCACCAAGCTGGGCAGCTTCGGCCTGGTGCGCGACAAGGCGCAGACCGCCGCCGGCAAGCTCTCGGGCGGCGAACGCGCGCGCCTGCTGTTCGCCATGGTCACGCATCACGCGCCGCATCTGCTGATCCTCGACGAACCGACCAACCATCTCGACATGGATACGCGCGACGCGCTGGTGCAGGCGGTGAACGAGTTCAAGGGCGCCGTCATCCTGGTCAGCCACGATCGCCACATGGCCGAGGCCTGCGCCGACCGCTTCTGGCTGGTGGGCGACGGCACCGTGAAGGATTTCGACGGCGACCTCGACGATTACGCCAAACTGCTGTCCGACCGCCGCCGCGCGGCGCAGCAGCAGCTCAAGTCTGGCGGCGCAAAGAGCGCGGATGCCTCGACGGGCGACCGCAAAGCCGACCGCAAGGCCGCGGCCGCCGCGCGCCAGGCGCTGGCGCCGCTGCGCATCGCCGTCACCAACGCGGAAAAGGCGATGGCCAAGCTGAACGCCGAGAAGATGCGGCTGGATGCGACCTTGGCCGATCCCGACACCTACACCAAGCTGGCGCCGGCCAAGCAGGCCGAGCTGCAGAAGCAGCATGGCGAGCTGGTGAAGAAGCTTGAGGACGCGGAAGAAGCCTGGCTCGACGCGCAGGCCAAGCTGGAAACCGCGCAGGCCGAGGCGGCTTGAAGTTTTAGCCTTCGGCCTTCTTGATCCAGCCGCCGGTGTCTTCGGACTGCTGCCAGTAGGTCAGTTTGTGGCCGGCGTCTTTCGCTTTTTTCCAGCGCGCGCGCGCGGCATCGACGGCGGCATCGTCGTTGCCGTCGAACAGGTCGCAGACGCGCGTGTACGAAGAGACGTCAGCCGCATCGGCGCCGTCGACCAGGAACAGCACCTCGGCGTCGTTGGGCCGCTCGTCCTCGATGGTGAGGTAGATCGGCTGCTTGTCGCTGAAGCCGTCCGCCTTCAGGCCATGCGGCAGGAAGCTGTTGCGGCCATAGCTCCACAGGTCGCCGTTGATCTGCTGCAGGCGCTCGTCCGAGCCGCCCTTCACCACCGCCCGCCAGCCCTTCTGCAGGGTCTTTTCCAGCAGTTCGGGCAGCACCTGCTCCAGGCGCCGGCGGGTCAGGTGATAGAACAGCAGCTCGGCCATGCGGGCTGGTGGCTCAGCGGTCTTCGTAGTGATCGGCCACGAGACGATTGAGCAGTCGGACGCCGAAGCCGGTGGCGCCCTTGGGCACCGTGGCCTTGTCCTTCTTGCTCCAGGCCGTGCCGGCGATGTCGAGATGCGCCCAGGGCGTCTTGTCGACGACGAAGCGCTGCAGGAACTGCGCCGCCGTGATCGAGCCGGCGCCGAAGCCGGGGCCCGCGATATTCTGCATATCGGCGATCGGCGAGTTCAGGCCGGCGTCGTAGGCCTCGCCCAGCGGCAGGCGCCACAGCGGCTCGTCCTCGGCCTTGCCGGCCGCGGTGAGCTGCTCGGACAGCTTGTCGTTATTCGAGAACAGCCCGGCATGCTCATGGCCGAGCGCGATGATGATCGCGCCGGTCAGCGTGGCGAGGTCGACCATCGCCTGCGGCTTGAAGCGCTGCTGCGTGTACCACATGGCGTCGCACAGGATCAGGCGGCCTTCGGCGTCGGTGTTCAATACCTCGATGGTCTGCCCCGACATCGACGTGACCACGTCGCCCGGCCGCTGCGCGGTGCCCGACGGCATGTTTTCCACCAGCGCGACGACGCCCACGACATTGGCTTTTGCCTTGCGGCCGGCCAGCGCGGTCATCGCACCGATCACGGCGCCCGCGCCGCCCATATCCCACTTCATCTCCTCCATGCCGGCGGCCGGCTTGATCGAGATGCCGCCGGTGTCGAAGCAGACGCCCTTGCCGATCAGGGCCAGCGGCTTGCCGCCCTTCTTGCCGCCGTTCCACTGCATGACCACGAGCTGGGAGTCGCGGTCCGAGCCCTGGCCGACGCCGAGCAGCGCGCCCATGCCGAGCCGCTTCATCTCGCGCTCGCCCAGCACCTCGACCTTGACGCCGAGCTTGGTCAGCTTGCGGCATTCGGCCGCCAGGCTTTCGGGGAAGATCACATTGGCCGGCTCGGTCACCAGGTTGCGGGTGACCTCGACGCCAGCGGCCAGCTTGTCCAGTGGCGCATGCAGCTTCTTGGCGGCCGCGACGGCCTCGGAGAGCACGGTCACGGTCTTCAGGCTGGGCTTGTCCTTGTCCTTCAGCTTGGTGCGGTACTTGTCGAAGCGGTAGCTGCCCAGGCGGGCACCCAGGGCGGCCCGGGCGGCGGCCTCGGCCGCCGGCAGCACGGTGCCCTTCAGGACCTCGGCGGCGATCGCCAGGTCGGCCTCGCCCGAGACGGCCAGCCGGCGAACGGCATCGCCCGCCACGGTCTCGTAGGCCACAGCCTTGGTCTCGCCCGGCTTGCCCAGGCCCGCCAGCAGGATGCGGCTCAGGCCGGCACCCGGCGCCATGACCTCCAGCCACTGGCCCCGGGCCCCGGTAAACCGGGGCGCCGCCGCCATCGCCTTGCCCAGAATCCCGCCCAAGGCCTTGTCGGTCCGCTGGCCGAAAGCGCCAAGCTGGCGCCCCTCGCCGACCACCAGGACAAGGCTGCCGCGTTTCGGGGATTTGGCGTCGACGATTTCAATTTTCATGATGCTCCAACCGGGTCAAAAGGCTGTCGGGAACCGGGCAAGGACTATAGCGGGCGGAAACGCGCCCAATCAATCCGCGCGACCCGCCGAATCGTCGATTCTTCCTTGTGGGTCAAGTCCTTCTTTTCAAAGCCAAGCGGTGGCAGCTAAGGGCGGAATCGCTATACTGCGCGCCATGCGCGGGGTCTCCGTTTACATCGTGCGCCAGATCGCCTGGCCGCTTGGATTTGCCACCCTCACCCTGACCGGGGTGATCTGGCTGACCCAGTCTTTGCGGTTCATCGACCGCATCGTGAACAACAACCTCGCCTTCTCCGATTTCCTCTACCTGACCATGCTGGTGCTGCCCAATATCATGGCCATCATCCTGCCGGTCGCCGCCTTCTGCGCCACCCTTTATGCCTTCCACCGGATGGCCAGCGATTCCGAGGTGATCGTGCTCTCGGCGGCGGGTTACAGCCGCCTGGCGCTCTGCCGCCCCGCCCTGATGATCTCCTTCATCGTCATGGCCGTGATGTACGTCATCATGCTGTACCTGATGCCGCTGGGTTCGCGCACGCTCAAGGCCACCCAGTACGAGTTCCGCAACGATCTGGCCGGCATGGCCATCCTGGAAGGCGTGTTCAACACGCCGACCGCGAACCTGACCGTCTATGTGCGCGAGCGCGACAGCAACGGCGACATGCTCGGCGTGCTGGTGCATGACAACCGCAATGCCACCTCGCCCACCACCATGATGGCGGAAAAGGCCACCCTGGTCCGCACCCCGCAGGGCCCGCGCCTGTACATGGTCAACGGCAACCGGCAGCAGGTGGATGCCGAGCACCGCACGCTGTCGCTGCTGTATTTCGACAATTACAGCCTTGACCTGGAAACCTATGCCCAGAAGGAAGGTCAGAGCTGGCGCGAGCCGTCCGAACGCTTCCTGACCGACCTGTTTTGGCCGGACCTGAACAACGCCGACGACCGCCAGCAATACGCCAGGCTGATCGCCGAAGGACATCGCCGCCTGGTGACGCCCTTCTATGCCCCGGCACTGATCCTGATCGCCATCGCCGGCATCATCGGCGGCGAGTTCAACCGCCGCGGCCATGGCCAGCGGCTCGCCATCGCCGCCGCGGCCGCCATCTCGCTGCAGGTGATGAGCCTGGGCGTTACCCAGCTTGCCGCCAAGAGCGTGGCGCTGATCCCGCTGATGTACCTGCTGCCGGCCGTCGCCATCATCGGCACTGTGCTGCTGCTGCGTGAACCAGGCGTCGATTACAGCGCGCGCCGGAAAGTGCAGGCGGCCTGATGCGGCAGTCGACCACGCTCTCCATCTATTTCGGGCGCCAGTTCCTGACCGGCATCCTGACGGTGCTGGTCGTGCTGGCCGTGCTGGCCTTCAGCTTCGACATGGTGGAAATGCTGCGCCGCGCCAGCGGACGCGCCGAAGCCAGTCTCGACCTGGTTTTCGAGATGTCGCTGCTGAAGCTGCCCAGCCTGATGACCAAGCTGTTTCCCTTCGCCGTCCTGTTCGGCGGCATGCTGGCGCTGAGCCGCCTCACCCGCTCGCAGGAGCTGACGGTGAGCCGCGCGGCCGGCGTGTCAGTCTGGCAGTTCCTGCTGCCGGGCATCACGTTGGCACTGCTGCTCGGCATCTTCCTGGTCAGCGTCTACAACCCTTTGAGCGCCGCCATGCTGTCGCGCTATGAAAACATCGACGCCAAGGTGATGCGCGGCCGCACCAGCGTGCTGGCCGTCTCCTCCAGCGGCCTGTGGATGCGCGAAGCGGATTCCAAGGGCCAGGTTGTGGTGCATGCCCTGCGGGTCGCCAATCAGGGTGGTGAACTGCGCGACGCGATCCTGTTTTATTACGATGGCCGCGATCAGTTCGTGAAGCGCATCGATGCAGGTGTCGCCATCCTGGAGCCGGGGCAGTGGAACCTGAGCAAGGTGATCGTCAGCTATCCTGATCGCCCCGCCGAACGCCATGAGAGCCTGAACGTCCCGACCACACTGACCTTCGACCGTATCCAGGAAAGCTTTGCCTCTCCCAGCACGATCTCATTCTGGGAGCTACCATCCTTCATCAGCACGCTGGAGGCCGCCGGCTTCTCTGCCGTACGACACCGTCTGCATTTCTACAGCCTGCTCGCCTCGCCCATCCTGCTCTGCGCCATGCTGCTGATCGCCGCCAGCTTCAGTCTGCGCCTGACCCGGCGCGGCGGCATCGGCTTCATGCTGGCCGGCGGCGTCGCCTCGGGCTTCCTGCTGTATTTCAGCGTCGAGGTCATTCAGCCCTTCGGTCTCAATGGCACCCTTCCGGTGCAGCTCGCAGCCTGCGCACCGACCGTGGTGTTCGCCATGCTGGGCATCTCGCTGCTCTTTCACCTGGAGGATGGATGATCGCCAAGTCCAGCGGTCTGTTCTACAGGTTCAGCTTCGGCCTGTTGCTCGCATTCACCGCACTGACACCGGTCCAGATCGTCACCGCTCGCAAGGCTGTGGCACAGACCAGCACCAATGCACCGGTGCTGGTGACCGCCGACAATCTGAAATACGACCAGTCTCTCGGCCTGATCACGGCCGAGGGAAAGGTCGAGATCGCCCAGGGTGGACGCACCCTGATGGCCGACACGGTCAGCTACAGCGAGCGTGACGACAAGGCGATCGCCAGCGGCAACGTCGCCCTGCTGGAAGAGAACGGCACCGTTCTCTTCGCCGACTACATGGAACTGACGGCGGGCATGCGGAACGGCTTCATCCGTGACGTCTCCCTGCTGCTGTCCGACATGTCACGCGGCGCCGCCGCCTCGGCTGAACGGCGTGACGGCAACCGCACCATCATGCGCAAGGGCGTCTACACCACCTGCGCGCTCTGCGAGACCGACCCCTCCCGCCCCCCGGTGTGGCAGCTCAAGGCCCAGCGCGTCGAGCATGACGAGGCCAAGCAGGAAATCACCTATCGTGACGCTGTTTTCGAGATGTTTGGCGTTCCGATCCTCTATACGCCATATCTCAGCCACCCCGATCCGACGGTGAACCGGCGCAGCGGCATCCTGCCGCCGCGGTTCATCAGTACCGAGTATTTCGGCCGGCTGCTGCAGCTGCCCTATTACCAGGTGGTCGATGAGACCACCGATCTGACCGTGACGCCGCAGTATTCGACCAGGCAGGGCGCGCACCTGACCACCGAATACCGCCAGCGCTTCGCTCGTGGCGAGATCGCCGCAGACGGCAGCATCACCGAGGAAGACAAAAGCGAGGATGTGCGCGGCCACCTTCGCGCCAACATGGCCTTCCGCACCAATGACGACACCACAGTGGGGGCCAACATCCTGCGCGCCTCGGACGACACTTACTTGAGTCGCTACCGGGTCAATGATCGGCCGGCCAGCAACACGCTGACCAGCCGCGTCTACGCTGAATCGATCAACAACCGGCACTTCGCAGCAGCGAATGCCTTCTCCTTCCAGAACCTGCGCCAGAACGTCCGCAACGGCAACGTGCCGATCGCCGTGCCGGTGATGGACTACTCGGCCATCATGGAGCCGAATGATCGCGGCGGCCGCTTTGCCATTGACGCGAACATGATGTCGCTGATGCGCACGGAAGGCACCGATACGCGCCGCCTGTCCAGCACTGCATCGTGGACGCAGCCGTATTACGCCTCCACCGGCGAGGTCTACACCGCCACGGCCATGCTGCGCGGCGATGGCTACTGGACCAACAACCTGAACCAGTCTCCGCTGTCGAACACGCCCGGCGATGAAGCCGACTTCATCGGTCGCGCCATGCCGTTGGTCGCGCTGGACTGGCGCTACCCCTTCGTGCGTGACGAGGGCCCGATGCGCCAGCTGATCGAGCCGATCGTCATGGCTGTAGTCACGCCGTACGGCGGCAACCGCAAGGGCGTTCCGAACGAAGATTCGCTCAGCTTCGAATTCGACGAAACCAACCTGTTCTCGCTCAGCCGCTTCCCCGGCCTCGACCGCTGGGATGGCGGGCCGAAGCTGAACTATGGCGTGCGCACGGCCGCCTACAGCGAGAACAGCGGCTATGTCGAACTGCTGGTCGGCCAGTCACTGCGCGCCAAGGCCGACGACACCTTCACGGAATCCTCCGGCCTGCGCGATCAATTCTCGGACTATGTGGGCCGCCTGACCGTTTCGCCCGGCCGCTACATCAACATCGTCGACCGCGTCCGCCTGGCCCAGAACAGTGACCTGTCGGTCCGCCGCCATGAGCTGGGCACCACCCTGGGCAGCAACACGAATTTCTTCTCGGTAACCTACGCCGACGTCACCAATACCGACTTTTTGCAGAACATCACCAGCCAGGAAGCGATCAGCGCCGCCATCCGCCTGCAGATGACCAAATACTGGTCCATGGAAGCCCGTCACACCCGCGATCTTCGTGATGACGGCTCTTTGCTCAACTTCGGCGGTTTGCGCTATACTGACGAATGTTTCGACGTCATTCTGTTCGCCGAACGGACATTTACAATTAATCGTGACATCCAGCCGTCGACAACCATCGGTCTGCGTTTCAGGATTGCGACTTTCAGCTGAGCTGCCCATGCATCGCCGCCTTATCGCTCTCGCCCTGTTTCTGACCGCCCTGCTTGCGGCGCCGGTACTGCATGCGCAGGAACAGCAGCGCATTGTTGCGTTGGTCAACGACGATGTCATTTCACTGCTCGATATCAACGACCGCTCGCGCATCATCATGGCGACGACGCGCCTGCCGGATAACCCCGAAATCCGCCGTGCGGTCCGCGACCAGGCCCTGCGCTCGCTGATCGACGAACGCCTGCAGCAGCAGGAAGCCAAGCGGCGCGGCATCAATACGCCCCAGCAGGATATCGATGCGGCGATTGCCGGGCTTGAGCGGCAGATGAACATCCCGGCCGGCCGCTTCGAGGAATTCGCCCAGCGCGCCGGTATCGATCCGGCCTCGGTCGTCAACCAGATCCGCAGTGAGCTGACCTGGAACCGCATGGTGCGCGCCCGCGTCGGCGCCCAGGTCAACATCACCGAACAGGATATCGACGAGGCCATCGCCAAGCTGAAGAGCAATGCCGGTCAGACCGAGGACATGATCTCAGAAATCCTGATCCCGGTGGACAGCCCGGACCAGGAAGAGAGTCAGCGTCAGTTGGCCCAGCGCATTCTCGAGCAGGTGCGTGGCGGCTCGAACTTCCCGGCACTGGCCCGCCAGTTCAGCCGCGGCACGACGGCTGCCAGCGGCGGCGATGTCGGTTGGGTCCAGCGCGGCACGCTGCCCGAAGATGTCGATGCTGTCATCGCCAAGATGAACAAGGGCGATCTCTCCGAACCGATCCGCACGGTGGGCGGCTGGCAGATCGTCGCCCTGCGCGACCGTCGCCGCATCACCCTGCCCGGCGCCGAGGCTGCCCGTGTCACGCTGAAGCAAGTGCTGCTGCCGCTACCGCAGAATGCCACTGACGCCGATGCTGAAGCCGCCATTGCCAAGGCACGCGAGGCGCGCGGCAGTATCCGCACCTGCGACGATGTCGAGCCGGTGGCCGAACGCATTCAGGCCACGGGCTCTGGCAGCCTGGGCACACTGCGGCTCGGCGATCTGCCGGAAAGCTTCCGCCAGGCCGTGACGCCGCTGAACATCAACGAGACATCCCAGCCTGTGCGCGCCTCGCGCGCCGTGCATCTGTTCACGCTCTGCGCCAAGGAAGACGGCGGCGGTATCAATCGGGCCGACGTGCGCCAGAGCCTGCTGGTCCGGCGCGCCGAATTGATGGCGCAACGCTATATCCGCGAACTGCGGCGCGATGCGACCATTGAATTCCGCTGATCCGCGGCTGCCGCTTGCCGTCACCATGGGCGAGCCCGCCGGCATCGGCGGCGAGATTTCCCTGCAGACCTGGCTGAAGCGCCGCGACGAAGCCCTCGAGCCATTCTTCTTGCTCGACGACCCGGCCCGCCTGCAGGCGCTGGCTGCCCGTCATGGCTGGTCCGTGCCCATCGAGACCATCGCCGAGCCGGAAGAAACCGCCGCCGTGTTCGACCGGGCGCTGCCGGTGCTGCCGGTGCCCCTACCCGCTATGCCGCAGCCCGGCATCCCCGACCGCCGCAATGCACCGGCGGTGCTGCATGCCATCGAACTGGCCACCACGCTGTGCCGTAACGGCACTGCCGGCGCCATCATCACCAATCCGATCCACAAGGCCGCGCTTTACGATGCGGGCTTCACCCATCCCGGCCATACCGAATTTCTGGCCGCGCTCTGCGATGCGCCCCGGCCGGTGATGATGCTGGCATCAGACCGCCTGCGCGTCGTACCAGTGACCATCCATGTCTCGCTGCTGCGCGCCATCGAACTGCTGACCGTCGATCTGATTGTCGAGACCGGCCTCATCCTGGCCGCCGACCTGCGAGACAAGTTCGGCATCGCCAGGCCGCGCATCGCCGTTGCCGGACTCAATCCCCATGCCGGCGAGAGCGGCAGCATGGGCGGCGAGGACGCCACCATCGTGGCTCCGGCCGTGGCTAAGCTGCAGGCCGCGGGTATCGATGCGCGCGGCCCGTTGCCGCCCGACACCATGTTCCACGCCGAGGCGCGCGCCGGCTATGACGCGGCGCTCTGCATGTATCACGACCAGGCGCTGATCCCGATCAAGACGCTGGATTTCGACAAGGGCGTCAATGTCACGCTCGGCCTGCCGGTGATCCGCACCTCGCCCGATCACGGCACCGCCTTCGATATCGCCGGCAAGGGCATTGCCAGTCCCACCAGCCTGATCGCTGCCATCAAGATGGCCGCCACCATGGCCGAGCGCAGGATCAGTTCGGGCCGCGATGTCAGCCGCCATTGAAGGCCTGCCGCCGCTGCGTGACGTGATCGCGCAGCACGAGCTGGCCGCGCGCAAATCGCTCGGGCAGAACTTCCTGCTCGACCTCAACCTCACCCGCAAGATTGCCCGCGCCGCCATGCCCTGGACGGCGGCGCAGGTCATCGAGATCGGCTCCGGCCCCGGCGGCCTGACCCGCGCCCTGCTGCTAGAAGGCGCACCGCAGGTCACGGCCGTCGAGCGTGACGATCGCTGCCTGGCCGCCCTCGCCGATCTGGAACAGGCCGCCAGCGGCCGGCTGCGGCTGCATCCGGGCGATGCGATGGAAACCGACTTCGCCAGCCTCGCGCCCCCGCCCTGGCAGGTGGTCGCCAACCTGCCCTACAACATCGCCACGCCGCTGATTTTGGGCTGGGTGGCGCAGGCGCAGAATTTCACCCGCATCACCGTGCTGGTGCAGAAGGAAGTCGCCGAACGCCTCGCCGCCAAACCCGGCGGCAAGACCTATGGCCGACTGGCGGTGGCTGCGCAGTGGCGCTGCGATGTGCGGATGCTGTTCGATATCGGCCCCAAGGCCTTTGTGCCGCCGCCCAAGGTGACCTCGACGCTGGTCGAGCTGCAGCCGCGCGCCAGACCCATCGCGGAAGCCGAATGGCCCAAACTGGAACGCGTGACGGCCGCAGCCTTCAACCAGCGCCGCAAGATGCTGCGCGCCGCGCTGAAACCGCTCTGGCCCGATGCCGATGCGAAGCTGACGGCAGCCGGCATCGATCCGACACGCCGGGCCGAGACTCTCTCGATCGAGGAGTTCTGCGCGCTGGCCAGGCTGCTGTAGGTCTAGCGGCCTTCGCGCAGCTGCTTGACGAAATCCACCAAGCCGATGCCGCGATGGCGTTTCAGGCGCTCGGCGCGCAGGATGGCATGCACCTCGGCCAGGCAACGTTCGACATCGTCGTTGATCACGATGTAGTCATACTCGGCCCAGTGGCTGATCTCGTCGGCAGCCTTCGACATGCGCTTGGCCACCACCTCGGCAGAGTCCTGCGCGCGGGTATGCAGGCGCTTTTCCAGATCGCGGGTCGAGGGCGGCAGGATGAAGACGCTGACCAGATCGTCGCGGGCGCGCTGACGCAGCTGCTGCGTGCCCTGCCAGTCGATGTCGAACAGGATGTCCTGCCCCGAGGCGAGGCGCTTCTCCACCTGCTCCCTTGGTGTACCGTAGTAATAGTCGAACACCTTGGCATGCTCGAGCAGTTCCTGGCGGTTCACCATCAGGCCGAATTCTTCCGAACCGATGAAGTGATAATGCGTGCCATCCACCTCGCCGGGCCGGCGTGCGCGCGTGGTCACCGAGATGGACAGGTGCAGCTCCGGGTCCTCGGCCAGCAGGCGGCGCGAAATCGTGGTCTTGCCCGCGCCCGAGGGCGACGACAGCACCAGCATCAGGCCGCGGCGCGCCACCGCGATCTCGGGTTTTGCAGAAGACTTACTCGACATTCTGGGCCTGCTCGCGAAGACGGTCGATCACCAGTTTGAGCTCCAGGCCCACCGTCGTCAGCCCGGCGTCGAAGGCCTTGGAGCACAGCGTGTTGGCCTCGCGATTGAACTCCTGCGCCAGGAAATCCAGCTTGCGGCCGACGCCGCGACCGTCGCCACCGCCGATGAGGCTGCGCGTGGTCTCGACATGAGCTTTCAGGCGATCCAATTCCTCGCGAATATCCAGGCGCGTGATCTGCATCGCCAGCTCCTGGGCCAGTCGGTCTTCGCTGACCGGCGGATTCTGGGCCAGCAGATCGTCGAGTTGCTGGCGCAGGCGACGGCGCAGCGCTTCAGGGCGCACGGCCTCAATGCCGGCCGCTTGCCCCACCAGCGCCGTGATTTCCTCCAGCATGAAGCCGAGGATGCCGCCCAGCTTGGCGCCTTCGGCCGTCCGGCTTTTCACCAACTGGTCCAGCGCGGCGGCAAAGCTCTGCTTCATCCCGTCCTCGACAGCCTTGCGGACCTCTTCGTCTTCGCTTTGCTGTGCCACCGGCTCGACCACGCCGCGCACCGCCAACAGGCCATCCAGCCGCGGCGCGCCGATGCCGCGCGCTTCCAGCTTGCTGCCGACCGCCAGCAACTGCTCCAGCAGCGCCTCGTTCAGGCGATAGGCCGGCGGGGTCGCCTCGGCGCTCTCGGCAATTTGAAGGTTGAGCGTGACGTTGCCGCGAATCAGCTTCGACTGGGCAAGCGTGCGGATTTCGGGCTCGATGGCATCGAAACCCGGCGGAAGGCGGAAGCGCAGCTCCAGGCCGCGGCCGTTGACCGACTTCAACTCCCAGATCCAAGCCTTGTTGCCGGCGCGTCCGTCGACGCGGGCAAAGCCAGTCATGCTGACAAGCGACACGATTCCCCCGAAAATGCTACGGTGCGCGCACTATAGTGAAATTCAGCCAGAGGGTCGAGGCTAAGTCATGGGCGAACCATTGCTTTCGGGCATTCTCATCACCGGCGGATCGAGTGGAATCGGGCAGGCGCTGGCTGAACTCTATGCCCGGCCCGGCACGCTGATCGCCCTCACCGGCCGCGACGCTTCGCGCCTGGAGGCTGTCGCCGAGACTTGTCGCCAGCGCGGCGCCATTGTCGAGGCGCGCACAGTTCCCGTCACTGACCGTGCCGCCATGCGGGACTTCGTGACCGGGATCGCCAGTCGCGCACGGCTTGATCTGGTGATCGCCAATGCCGGCGTCGGCGGCATGCTGACGTCCTGGGATGAGTTTGACACTTACGCCCATAGCATCACCGACGTGAATATCGAGGGCGTGATGAACACGGTGAATCCCGCCGTGCCGATCATGGTGAAGCAGAAGCAGGGGCAGATCGCCGTCGTCGCCTCGATCGCCGGTTTCGTCAGCATGCCCGGTGCCTGGCCCTATTCCTCCACCAAGCATTTCGCCCGCGCCTATGCCGAAGAGCTGCGCGGCATGTTGGCGCCTGAAGGCGTGAAGGTCTCGGCCATCTGTCCGGGCTTCGTGACGACGCGCATGACGGCGCGCAACAAATTCCCGATGCCTTTCCTGATGGACGAGCAGCGCGCGGCGCGCATCATCCGCGACGGCCTGGCCCGCAACCAGGGCCGCATCGCCTTCCCCTGGCCGATGCTGGCGGCGATCCGACTGCTCGGACTGCTGCCCTATCCCCTGCTCGACCGGCTCATGCGTGCGGCGCCCAAGAAGGCGTGATCAGCGCCGCTGCGTGGCGCGGTAGGCCGCGACATTCTTCAGGTGCTCGTCATAGGTGCGGGCAAAAACATGCCCACCCTTGCCGTCGGCAACGAAATACAGGAAGTCATGGCTTTCAGGCTGCAGCGTCGCGGCCAGGCTGGCGCGGCCGGGATGATTGATCGGCGTCGGCGGCAGACCGTCGATGGTATAGGTGTTCCAGGCGGTCGGCTGCGCCAGGTCGTTCAGCGTCAGCGGCCGCTCCAGTTCGCGCGCGCCCTTGGTGATGCCATAGGCCACCGTCGGATCGGCCTGCAGCTTCATGCCGCGCTTCAGCCGGTTGAGATAGACGCCGGCCACGCGCGGGCGCTCGGCCGGCACCGGCGTCTCGGCCTCCACGATGGAAGCGAGAATGACAGCCTGCTCCGGACTGCCCAGCGGCAGGCCGGCAGCCCGCTTGGGCCATAGCTCGGCCAGCAGCTCCTCACGCGCCTTGTGCATGCGGGCCACGATATCGCCGCGCGCATCGCCATAAACATAATGATAGGTCTCGGGCAGCAGGCTGCCTTCGGGCACCGGGGTCGTCGGCCACGCCCCGGTCAGCGCCTCGCCGCTTTCGACCAGCTTGCGGATCGTCACGGTGAGCTCGCCCTCGGGCACGGTCAGGCGACGGATCAGCACTCTCCCCGCCGCCAGCTTTTCCAGCACCGCACGCGGCGTTTCACGCGGCGCGAACTGGTATTCGCCGGCTTTGAGCTTGCCGATCATATCGTGTTCCCAGGCGGCCAGATCGAACAGCCGGGCATTGTTGATCACATGAGCTTCGGCCAGCCGCTGGGCGATGCCATGCAGGCCGGTGCCGCGTGGAATCAGGACAACGGTTTCCTGTTCCAGTGGACCAGCGTGGTCGATCCAGCTTTCAAACCATTCATAAACGCTGGTCAAGCTGATGGCCGCCGCCAGGAGTATCACCGGCAGCTTGCTCAGCAGGCGCTTCATGTCAGGGCTTTACGAGTCGTATCGCTTGAGAATGAGCGAAGCATTGGTGCCGCCGAAGCCGAAGGAATTCGACAGGGCTGCACGAACCTCGCGCTTCTTCGCCTTGTGCGGAACAAGATCCATGCCGACGGCAACGTCGCTCGGATCTTCCAGGTTCAGCGTCGGCGGGCAGATCCCGTGCTTGATCGCCAGGGTCGAGAAGATCGCCTCCACCGCACCGGCGGCACCCAGAAGGTGGCCGATCGAGGACTTGGTCGACGACATCGACAGACTGGCAACGGCATTGCCGAACAGGCGCTTGATCGCGCCCAGTTCGATCTCATCACCCAGCGGCGTCGAGGTGCCATGGGCATTGACATAATCGATATCCGACGGCTGCATGCCGGCGCGCTTCAGCGCCATCTGCATGCAGCGGAAGGCGCCATCGCCGCTTTCATGCGGCGCCGTGATGTGATGCGCATCGCCCGAGAGGCCATAGCCCACCACTTCGGCGTAAATCTTGGCGCCGCGACGCTTGGCATGCTCAAGCTCTTCGAGCACCACCACACCGGCACCTTCGCCCATGACGAAACCGTCACGCCGCTTGTCCCAGGGACGCGACGCGGCTTTCGGGTTGTCATTGAAATCGGTGGACAGCGCACGGGCAGCGGCAAAGCCGGCAACGCCGAGTGGTCCGATGGTGGCTTCGGCGCCGCCGGCCACCATGACATCGGCATCGTCCCACATGATCAGGCGGGCCGCATCGCCGATCGCATGCGCGCCGGTCGAGCAGGCCGTCACCACCGCGTGGTTCGGGCCCTTGAAGCCGTATTCGATCGAGACATGACCGGAAACGAGATTGATCAGACGGCCCGGTACGAAGAACGGGCTGATGCGGCGATGCCCCTTCTCTTTGAGGGTAATCGCCGCCTCTTCGATGCCGTTGAGACCACCGATGCCGGAACCGATCAGCACGCCGGTACGGCAGCGCTGCTCCTCATCGGCGGGGACCCAGCCGGAATCCTTCACCGCCTGCTTGGCCGCTCCCATGCCATAGACGATGAAATCGTCCACGCGCTTGCGTTCTTTGGCTTCCATCCATTCGTCGGGATCAAAGGCATCCGCCCGGTCCGGGAAGTCCGCCTTAAGCGGAACCTGCCCAGCCACACGTGCCGGCATCTCGGACGCGTCGAACCGGGTAATCGGGCCAAGGCCGGATTCCCCGTTGATCAACCGGGTCCAAGTCGCTTCGACGCCGCAAGCGAGCGGCGTAACCAGGCCTAGGCCGGTGACGACGACACGACGCATGGCGGAGCCTTTCTGACGATAAACGGAAAAAAGAACGCGTGGAGCGGCAGCGTCAGTTACGACGCCGAACGCTCCTTGATGAAATCGATCGCGTCCTTGACGGTCAGGATCTTTTCAGCGGCATCGTCCGGAATCTCGACGCCGAATTCTTCTTCGAAGGCCATGACCAGCTCGACCGTATCCAGGCTGTCAGCGCCCAGGTCGTCGATGAAGCTGGCGTTCTCGACTACCTTCTCTTCTTCGACGCCGAGATGCTCGACGACGATCTTCTTAACGCGCTCACCAATGTCGCTCATTTCATAAATCCCTGTGGTTATGACTGCCTGGCCAGCCGTTTGAGCGGCGACCGGCAAGTGGGGCTCCCTGTAGCATAGAAACCCCACGCTTCCAAGCCGTTCCAGACCATCCGAAACGGCTGATTCGACGCCAGATTTCCTTAGGAAATCATGGCCATACCGCCGTTCACATGCAAGGTCTGACCGGTGACATAAGCAGCTTCGTCCGAGGCCAGATAAAGCACTGCAGCAGCGATTTCAGCAGGCTGGCCGAGTCGGCCGGCCGGAATCTTCTGGGAAATCATTTCTTTCTGCTGATCGGTCAGCACATCGGTCATCGCCGTCTGGATAAATCCGGGGGCGACGCAGTTCACGGTGATATTGCGAGACGCCACTTCCTGGGCCAGCGCCTTGCTCATGCCGGTCAGGCCGGCCTTCGCAGCTGCGTAATTTGCCTGGCCCGGATTGCCGGTCGCACCAACCACCGAGGTGATGCTGACGATGCGGCCCCAGCGGCGCTTCATCATGCCCTTGAAAGAGGCGCGCGCCAGACGGAAGGCGGCGCTCAAATTGACGTCGAGCACGGTCTGCCAGTCTTCGTCCTTCATGCGCATCGCGAGCTGGTCTCGGGTGATTCCGGCGTTATTGATCAGGATGTCCACCTGCCCCATCGCGGCTTCCGCCTTGCCGATCAGGCCGTTCACCGCTTCGGCATCGGCGAGGTTGCAAGGCAGCACATGGGCACGGCTGCCGAGCTTGGCCGCCAGTTCCTGCAGCACCGCTTCGCGCGTACCCGACAGGCCGACGGTGGCGCCCTGCGCATGCAGGGCGGTGGCAACCGCATTGCCGATGCCGCCGGTGGCACCAGTGACCAGGGCGAACTTGCCGGTCAGATCGAACATCGCGTTTCTCCCTCGGGAAATGTCGGAGACCAGAGTGTCAGAGACTCTTGGCCCAGGCTTCCAGCTCGGCCGGCAGGCCGATGCTGACGGTTTCGATATCCTTGTCGATGCGCTTCATCAAGCCGGCGAGCACCTTGCCCGACCCCAGCTCGGCGGCCTGCGCAACGCCCTGGCTTTTCAGCCACTGCATGCTCTCACGCCAACGCACCAGACCCGTGACCTGCTGCACCAGCAGCGTCTTGATGTCATCGGGATTGGACTCGCCCTTGGCGGTCACGTTCGACACGACCGGCAGTTTAGGTGCATTTACCGCGGCTTTTGCCAGCGCTTCGGCCATCGCATCAGCGGCGGGCTGCATCATGGCGCAATGGAACGGCGCACTGACCGGCAGCAGCATGGCGCGCTTGATGCCCTTGGTCTTCGACACCTCGATGGCGCGCTCGACGGCGCTCTTCTGGCCAGAGATCACCACCTGGCCGCCGCCATTGTCATTGGCGCAGCCGACGATCTCGCCCTGGGCCGCCTCGGCAACCACTTCCTGCGCCTGCTCGAGTTCGGCGCCCAGCAGCGCCGCCATGGCGCCGGTACCCACCGGCACAGCCTTCTGCATCGACTGGCCGCGCAGCTTCAGCAGCCGGGCCGTATCGGCGACGCTGAGCGCGCCCATGGCGCAGAGCGCCGAATACTCGCCCAGCGAATGGCCTGCGGCGAAAGCGCCCTTGGCCGCCAGGTCGACCCCGAAATCCTTCTGCGCCACGCGCACCACCGCCAGGCTGACGGCCATCAGCGCGGGCTGGGCATTCTCGGTGAGCGTCAGATCGGCTTCCGGCCCTTCGAACATCAGCGCCGACAGCTTCTGCGAGAGCGCATCGTCGACTTCCTGGAACAGCTCGCGCGCCGTGGCGAAGGCGTCGCTCAGGTCCTTGCCCATACCGACGGCCTGGCTGCCCTGGCCCGGGAACAAGAAGGCACGGCTCATGATCGGAAGCTCCTGATTGGTAAGGACGGCGGGCGGCGTAAAAATGTCGCGCCAGTCATAAGCCCAGCCCCCGTCCTGTCAAGCGTCGGAGCCCGCGCCCTGCAGCCAAAATTTATCATAACCATATGAAATATAGTGATATTTTCAAGACGTACTGCCCCAATGGCCTGGCTGCCTCCCTGGGGGTTATGGCGGGAATCAGCGGCAGAAGGGCTTGGCGAGCCGGCCCGGGATAGGGTAAATTCAACCTTAAGAGCAGGATCAGAAGATCAGAGGTTCAGAATGAGCGGCGACATTCCAGGCGGTATCAAGGGTGCGTTGTACCTGACGGGCCTCAAGGCTGCGCAGCAGACCGAACAAGCGGTGCTGAGCGTCGTGAGTGCTGGCCTCGAAAACATCAAGCAGATCACCAAAGCATCGTCGCCCACCTCTGCCGGTGTCGGCGGCAATGTCGATATCTCGGTCTGATCTGAAGCTGCAGCAGATATGAAAAAACCGGCCATTGGCCGGTTTTTTTGTATCTTTTCGAGACGCGCGCTTACTTGGCGTCGAAGGCGCCCGCGCGGATCGTATCGGGCAGCTTTTCCAGGCCATGGGCCGTGACAGCCTTGCCAAACAGCGAGGTCAGTTCGGCCAGCGCCATGCTCATGGCAATCGCGGCCACCACTTCACGGCTGATGCCGCCGTTGACCAGAGCTTCCCAGGTCGCGACGAAGGATTCCCGGGTAACCTTGCTCTGCTCTTCTTCGTTCATCGCCATGGGTCATTCCCCTTTGTTTTGCGAATCTGGACTGGTTGCTCGCCCTGTCTTTCGCATGGTTTCGGTTTATGGAACGTAAATGCCGCACAGACGCGTATTGCGTGATGTGAATTCTACCAGAATACCGGTCGCCACGCACATCCCCTATGGCGGGCCCTAACGGCGAAGCCCCGCCAGCATGCCTTGCAGGACCGGGCCGGCCTGCGCCACCAGCGCAGCAGCCGGCGCCCCACGAGCCGCGCGGCACAGGCGGACCGACGAATACCATGGGGTGCTCTGCCCCTCGCCCCAGTACCAGAGCTGGCCCCAGTCCTGCCGCAGCAGCACCAGTGTGGGAATCCCCAGCCCGGCAGCGAGGTGAGCCGCGGCGGTGCTGACCGTGACCACCAGGTCCAGGGCCGCGATCTGTGCCGCCTGACCATCGATATCCGTCAGCGGATCAATCTCCGGATCCTGGATCATCGCAATGCCGTGATCCTGCCACAGCTTGGCGGTATGGGCCCGCGCCGCGCCGTATTGCAGTGAGACATAGGCTATATCGGGTTCACGCAACAGCGGCGCCATATCGGTGAGCTGGATCGACTTGTTGCGGCCAGCACGCGGGTTGTGGCTGCTCCAGGCGACGCCCACCAGCATTGTCTTGCCCGTGGCCAGATAACGTGTGCGCAACGCTGCAGTGCGCTGCGGATCGGCCTTCAGATAGACCGGCGGATGGCTGGTGAAATCCTCTGCCGTCTTGCGCACCAGCGCGGCTGCATCGGCCAGCGGGTACTGGCAGGTCAGACCAAGCGCGGCCGCGTCGAGCGCAGCAGTATTCGCTTCGACGCGGATCGACGGATGGGACCGCGCGAAGAGCGGCACAAGACGTGGGTCCGTGGTCTGGACGATCTCGACGCCACGACGCGCCAGATCGGCAAGCGCGCCAGAGTATAGAATCTGATCGCCGATGCCCTGCTCGCCCCAGACCAGCAACCGTCCGGTCCGCAGCGGCAGCCGGCCATCCCAGCGCGGCAGGCCGCAGCTGCCATCAGGGCTGCTCCAGTCCTTGCCCTGCATGCGCCTGGCATAATAGGGCCAGCCTTCGGCATAGCGGCCCTGGCGCAGCAGCAGCAGGCCAAGATTGGTTGAGGTGGTAGCATCCTCAGGATCCTCAGCCATCACGCCGCGATACAGTGCTTCAGCCTCATCAGGGCGTCCCTGCAGATCGCGCAGGTTGGCCAGATTGCCGCGTGCCAGTTTCGACTGCGGATCGCGCGCCAGCGCGTCCTGGCAGGCCTGCTCAGCTGCGACGAGATTGCCGATCTGGGTTTCGTAGGTTGCGAGATTGACGTAGTTGAGCGGCTGCGCGGGATCGAGCGCGATCAGACGCCGCAAGGCTGCGCAGGCTTCCTCATATTGAAACAGCTTCGACAGCGACAGGGCGAGATTGGCCCAGGCCACCGTGTTGTCCGGGCCATGCGCCACCACCTGCTGCAGCACCGGTACGGCGCGATCGAAAGCACCGCTGCGTGCCAGGGCAATACCCAGATTGGCGAAGATCGCTGGATCATTCGGCTTCAACGCATGCACGCGCTCAAGCAGCGGCACGGCCCGATCAAAGGCCTCGGCCGCCATGAACTGCTGGCTAAGCTGACGCAGGGCATCAGGATTGTCCGGATTCTGCGCCAATGCTGCCTGGTACTGCGCAATCGCTGCAGCCGGTTCGCCACGCAGCGCCGCAATCCCGCCGCGCAGTAGCGGCAGATGCTGTGCAAACTTTCCAGTCTGCTCCAGCAGGCCGACCAGTGCGTCGGCACCGTCAGCGTTCTTGTTATCGAGCGCCTGCTTGGCCAGCAGCATCACCTGCGCCGCGAAGACGGGTGCGGCCTGCAGCAGGTCGCGTAACGCCGGCAATGCCGCTGCCGTCTCTCCGGCCAGCCAGTCGGTTCGGGCCAGATTGAAGCGCGCCTCAGCGGATGTGGGGTCGACGACCAGCACGCGATGGAACTGCTCACGCGCTGCCATCCAGTCGCCGCGGTCGAGCGCCATAAGACCGAGACTGCTCAAGGCCTCAACCGATGTCGGGTCGAGCCGCAGGGCTTCGGCATAGGCAGCCGCTGCCTCAGCGATCTGGCCGAGCATGCGGCAGGCCTGTCCCAGGCTTGTATGATAGACGGCCACATCGGGAGCCTGGCGGATAGCCAGCGCGATGGACGGTTTGCCCTGGGCCGGATTGCCCGACTGACTCAGTGCAAGGCCCAGCAGATGCAGGGCGTCGGCGTCATCAGGCTGTTCGGCGATCAGGCCGTGGTAGAGGGGAATGGCCTCGGCGAGGCGCCCGGCCTGATGGCGCTGCATGGCCGCAGCAAGGCGCTGGCGCCAGTCTGGCGGAGCCATGCTCATGGCCGCATAGGGATTACTTCAGGCCATCCATGATGTTGCGGTTGATCTGTATCAACGCGTCGACGTTCGTGGACTGACCCTGGGTGATCTTGTCGGTGTGCTTGTTGACGAAGATGCAGATGTTGATCAGCGAGACCTTGACCTCCTTGGTCAGGGTGTTTGCCTCATCGAGCACTTCCGGCATCAGATGATTCCAGACTTCGCGATTCCAGCCGATCGCATAGGCGACCTTGGCGACATCGGCGGGGTACTTGCTCTCCATGATCGGACGGATATCCATCAGCGCGCGGGTCACCGCCGAGAACAGGCGGTACTCAATCTGCCGCGGCGACTCAAGGGCGTTCTGCGCCGTCTGGTATGGGTTGTTTCCCGACATCGAGCAGTTTCCTCTCAACCTCAATCAAGCGTCGTGCCAGTTTCAGAAGCTTGAAATAGTCCTTCTGGACCAAGGCAGCTCCGATACTGGCGACCAACGCATGAGTACTCGGCGCGGCCTTAACAAACTCCAAACTCGTCTGCTTAATCTGTTCGTAATACTCGTCGAAGTTTTCGTCCCACAAATAGGCCAGCTGGCAGAAGTAATAGATTTTCTTCCCCAGGGTATCGACATCCTCGGGACGCATAATGTGCTTTTCCCGAAGAAAAGAAGCTTTATTTTCGATAATGATGCTGGCGGATTTCGAAAGACTGAGGACCGCCCTGTTGAGAATGAACTTCTCGCCAGCCTTGAGTGTGATGATAAGCGGCACGAGATCCGGAGGGATTTGCCAACCCCTCCCTCCACAGTTGAAGGGTTCCGAACAGGGCTAACCCTCTTCCGGCCTTCCGTCAAGGAATGCCGGGCGCCAGAGGGCCGCCCCCTGGTCAGACTGTGGAGAAGGCAAAAAGAAAGGGGGCCAAAAGGCCCCCTTTCCGATCTGGTATCAGACTGCCGATTAACG
>NZ_JBXAQT010000001.1:190049-1170049 GCF_058807515.1 Ferrovibrio sp. GW821-FHT12B10
GGCGAACACGGCCGCGTCGTCCGAAGCGTCGGCAACCTTGAAACCGGTCTGAACTTTCTTGGAGGTCTTGTCGAGCTCGGCGTTGAGGCCGCGCAGAGACGAAAGGGCGACGAGGGCGCCAACGTTGGTATTGACTGAATTCGGCATGATTACGTTCTCCTGTTCTAGGATTAATAGATAGAACCTCTTTTGAGGTCCTTTGCTTTAAAGCAGCGCGTTTGGCCGGAGTCAACGGCGTTTTACTGCGTTTTTGGGCAGGTAACAGCTTTGTTAGCCGAAATTAATCAATTGTTTACCGCAAAATCAGTGGTTTAGCCGACGACCTCGTCCGTGAGGCCCTTCACCGGCCCCTGCCAATCGCCCGATTGGGACTGCCGCCGGAGGGTCACGGTGGCGTACCAGCGGCTGGTAGAACCCTGGGCCGGCCAGTACCACAGCCGCCCACGCCCCGCCGCCAGCAGCAGATCGGTCGGCACGCCCAGGGCACCGGCCACATGGACCGCCGTATTGCTGACCGTGACCACCCGGTCGAGCGCGGCCACCTGGGCGGCAAAGCCATCCATGTCGCGCAGGCTGTCGATGGCCGGGTCATGATGGATGGCACTTCCCTGCCCGCGCAGCCAGGCCAGATCACCGGCCACATCGCCATACTGCAGCGAGACCCAGAAGACGTCGTCACGCTCCAGCAGCGGCAGCAGGTCCGGCAGCGGAATGCTCTTGTCCTGGCCGATGCTGGTATTGCCACTGCGCCATGACAGGCCCGCCACTGTCCGTCCATTCGCCTGAGAGCGGTAGTCCGCCTGCAGGGCCGCCAGTCTCGCCGGATCGGGTTTGAGATAAGGCGTCGCAGCGGCTTCAAAGTCGGTCTCAGTGCCGCGCAGCCAGCGGCCAATGCTGCCGAAGGGACATTGCGCCACAGCCGCCGGCACGGCCATGCCGCGTGCGACCACGGTGATGCCGCTGCCGGCCAGGCTGCGGGAGAACAGGCTCACCAGTCGGGCATCGACGGCCACAACCAGCGCGCTACCGCAGCGGCGCTGAGCATCGCGCAGCATGGTGCCATAGAGAATCTGGTCGCCGACGCCTTGCTCGCCCCAGACCAGCAAGGCGCCGCCATTCTTCAACAACTCACCCGTCCAACGCGGCAGGCCCAGCCCCCAGTCGCGCTCGGCATAAGCGGGATTGCGCCAGCGCCACTCGTATTCCTCCCAGCCCGCGCCATAATCGCCGGCGGCCAGCAGGAACAGACCATGGTTCATGCGGCCGGCCGGCCAGTCCGGCGCGACCCGCAACAGCAGGTCGAACTGTTGCCGCGCCAGTGCCATGTCGCCAATGTCTTCCCAGAGCAGCATGGCGAGGTTGTTGCGGGCCTGCAGATGAGCGGGCTGCAGGGACAGTGACCTCTCGAACGCCGCACGCGCATCTTCAGTCGCGCCGCGCCGCCGCAGCAAGTTGGCCAGATTGTAATGTCCTTCGGCATAGGCGGGATCGAGCGTCACAGCATGGCGATAGGCCACCTCGGCCGCATCGAAAGCATTCTGGCCCAACAGGGCCGTGCCGAGATTGCCGTGGAAGGATGCTTCATGCGGCACGATGGCGATGGCGCGGCGGATCAGCGCGACGGCCTCGTCATGGCGGCCTTCCTGGTCGGTGATGACACCCAGAAGATGCAGTGCATCGGCCTGATCCGGATTGCCGCGCAGCACAGCTTCATAGCAGTCGCGCGCGGCCTTCAGATTGCCGTCTTGGTGAAAGCTCACGCCCTGCTGCAGCAGACGACCGATCTCGGCGCTCATGCGTCACCCTGCGACAGAAAACGCGTCAGCGCAGCATCGACATCACCGATGGTCGCGGCCCAGTCGTCACTGCTGCCGCCACGCGATTGCCGGAACAGTTTCACCTGCGGATACCACGGACTGTCGCTGCGTTCGATGAACCAGTACCACAGACGCCCTACGCCGCCCGGCAGCAGACCCCAGCAGGGGCGTCCGGCCGCGGCGGCCAGATGCAGGCCGCTGTTGCTGGTGCCGATCACCAGATCGAGGGCTGCGGCCTGTGCGACATAGCGGTCGAGGTCATTCATTGCATCGACTGTGTCGTCATGCAGGATGGTGACACCGAAGCGCTCCTGCACGGCCTGCCGTTCGGCGCTGGTATCGCCATACTGCATGTCGACGAACAGAGTGTCCTTGTGGCGGAACAGCGGCGCCCAGTCCTCCAGATCGATGCTTTTGTATCGCCCGTAGAACTGGTTCTTGCTGCGCCAGGTCAACCCGATCACGCGTGCCTTGCCGTGGCCGCGATAGCGCGCGCGGAATTCCTCCACCAGGGCAGGATCAGGACGGAGATAGGCTTGCGCCGGCGGAAAGGCCGCGAGCGTGGGCCGCAGGATGACGCCCAGATCGCCCAGACCGATCTGCACATCAGCGGTCTTCGCCACATCCTGCAACCTACCTTCGACTGCCGGCACGACATCGAGCTGCGGGAAGGAACGCCGAAAGAGATCAACCAGTCGCGGATCGCAGGCGAAGCGGACCGACGCGCCGCGCGCCGCCAGCTCGGGCAGCATGGCGGCATAGATCACCTGATCGCCGATACCCTGCTCGCCCCAGACCAGAATCTTTTGCCCGGACCGCACAACACCATCCCAGGCTGGCAGCAGGTCCGCCAGAATCTTGCCGCGCGGATCGGCGCGTTCGGCCGCCATGCGAGCACTGTAAAGTGGCCAGCCCTCGGCAAGACGCCCCATCGACAGCAGCAGCAGGGAATGCTTGAGGCGCGCGTCGGCCACCGTTTCCGGCGTGCGGTGGCCCTGCGCATCGATCGCCGCCGCATAATCCGCCACTGCATCTTCATACTGTCCGGCATGCTCGCGGATCGTGCCGCGATGGGTCAGCACCAGGCAGTCGTCCGGCGCGATCGCCAGGGCGCGCTCACAATAGGTCAGTGCTTCGGTTATCTCCCCGGTATAGGCCAGCGCGATGGACAGATTGATCAGCACCTCGACGCGTTCGCCATCCAATGCCAGCGCGTGGCGCAGCGGCGCCAGCGCCGCTGCGGGCTTTTGCTCCTTGATCAAGGTCGATCCCAGCCCGAACAGTGCGCTGATGCGGTCCGGATTCAACGCCAGCACGGCCTCGAATTCGCGTGTGGCATCCTGATAGGCCTTGATGCTGCCGCTCTTCACCAGCGTGGCGGCATAGTTCTCGCGATAGACCGGATTGTCCGGTGCGATGGCCAGGGCCTTGCGGTGATGCAGCGCGGCATCGGCATAGCGACCAAGATGACGCAGCGCACAGCCAGCCAGATCGCGCAGCTCGGCCACTGCGGGGTTGGCATGAATGGCCGCGGTCAGAAGCGGCAGTGCCTCCCCGCCCTGGCGATGCGCGACCAGAATGCCGGCCAGGCCGGTAACGGCGGCAACGTTCTGCGGCTCCAGCGCCAACACGGTGCGATAAGCCGCCGAGGCCGCATCATCGTTGCCCTTGCGGCGCATCAGGTTGCCGAGGTTGAGATGGCCTTCGGCGTAAGACGCATCCAGCGTCACGGCCTGGCGATATGCACCCTCCGCGCCCGCTGCATCATTCAACGCCAGCAGCGCCGTTCCCAGATTGCCGTGAAAGACTGCAGCCTGCGGTGAGTGCACGATAGCGCGGCGGATCAGATCGACAGCCTCCTGATGCCGCCCCTCCTGATCGGCGACCACGCCGAGCAGATGCAGGGCATCGGGCTGCTCAGGCGCCAGCGCCAGCGCCGCCTCGTATTGCTGACGTGCGCCGGCGAGATCATTCCGTCCATGCGCCTGCACGCCGGCGCGCAGCAGACGTGCAGCTTCCAACCGTGTTTCAGGCGAGGCCATCGAGCCCCTCCTTCACGGTCTGCAGCACGGACGACCACTCACGCGGCGCCGGCTGACGAATCAGCCGCAACGAGTCATACCAGGGCGTGCGCTCACCATGGCGCGGCCAGTACCACAGCCGGCCGCGACCATAGGGCAGCAGCACCAGACAGGGTTTGCCCAGTCCACCGGCGAAATGCACCGTGGAGTTGCTGGTGCTCACAACGCCATCCAGCGCCATGATCTGCGCCGCCAGGCCATCCAGGTCATTGGTCGGATCGACCGCCTCATCTTCGTAAACCGTGATGCCATGGCGCTTGGCCAGCAGGGCGATCTCCTTGTTCACATCGCCATACTGCAGGTTGACCCAGACCGTTCCCGGCCGCTGTAGCACCGGCAGCAGCGCCTCAAGATCAAGACTCTTGTAAGACCCGATATGCCAGTTGATGCTGCGCCACGACAGGCCGATCAGCTTGTCGCCTAGCCGGCCCAGCGCGGCGTAGCGCGACCGGAGTTCGGCCACGCGCTGCGGATCAGCCTTCAGATATTGGCCGCCGCGGGTTTCCGGTCCATCCACTGTCATCTGCCCCATGCTGCCGAAGGGACATTGTACATCAGCCGCGACTGCCGCACCGCGCTCCACCACCTGGACATCATCTCCGCCCAGCGAACGCGCGAACAGCGGCGCCAGCCGTTTTTCGACCGCGATGATAACCGGCCCGGCTGCACGCCGGATGACGTCGCGCAGCATGGTGCCATAGAGAATATGGTCGCCAATGCCCTGCTCGCCCCACAGCAACAATCGCCGGCCATCCAGTGGCGAGCCGTCCCAGCGCGGAATGCCCTCGCCCCAGTTTTTTTCACTGTAGTCCTTGAAGCCCCAGCGGCCTTCAAAGGCGCGCCAGCCAGCCGCGTAATCCCCCAGCGACAACAGGAACAGGCCATAATCCATCTGCGCTTCAGCGTTATCTGGATGCTGTTGCAGCACCTGCTCGAAAGCCGCACGCGCGCCCGTCATATCATCGGTCAGGCTCAGCGTGTAGGCGAGGTTCTTCTCGGCCTCGAGAAACAGGGGCTGCACCTGCAGCGCCCTGCGATAATAGGAAATCGCTTCGGCGAACTGCTCGCGCTCCAGCAGGTCGTTGCCGCTTCCATTCAGCGCCATGGTATTGGACGGGTCGAACGCCAGTGCGGTCTGGAAAGCGGCAAAAGCACCGGACTTGTCACCGGTCTTGCGCTTGACCAGGCCGAGGAAACAATGCGCCTCTGCATGATCGGGGCTGAGCGCAATGGCCTGCTCGAGATAAGGCCCGGCTTCGGCGGGCATCTTGCGGTCGATCCTGCAACGGGCTTTTTCAAGCAGCAGATCGGCATCGGCTGGCAAGGCTGGCATCATACGGTCCAGTACCGCTTCAGCCTTCTCCGGCTGCCGCAGCACGCGCCAGGTTCTCGCCAGCATGCGCACTGTATAAGGATCGTCGGGCGCCAGCGCGACGGACTCGGCGAAATGCTCGGCCGCCTCGGTCAGCTTGCCTTCCGCCGTAGCGATCAGACCCAGCCGCTGCTTGGCCTTGTAATTCCGCGGGTCAGCCGTCAGCACCAGCGCACAGATACGACGCGCCTCGTCAAAACGTCGCGCTGCCTGCAACGCCTTGGCGGCTTGCAGGGTCTTCAAGATTTTCGCGGCAATCCGATCAGGCTGCATGGTAGTCTGGATTTATGCCATGAGCGTTAAGGCATTCGTAATACCCGGAGAAGCCCTTTGAGCCTGCCCGAGGCTACTGCCGCCCCCCCGCCTGCCGCCCATATCGGGGCACCGGAGCGGCTGGAGGGCGCTGCCGCCTTCACCCGGGCCCTGATGCATGATTTTTCCGGCTACCTGATTTCACTGGGTTTGCTCAGCCTGGGCAACCTTCTGCTGCTGCCCCTGATTACAGCCTATCTCTCACCCGAAGACATCGGTCTCTACAGCCTGGTCGAGACCGCGCAGGTGCAGGGCGGCACGTTCAGCCTGCTCGGCATGAAATTCGCCTACCTTTATTATTATGCCCAGTCGGATGCCAGCCATCGCCCACGCCTGCTCGGTAATGCGCTGATTCTGGTCACGGTCGCCGGTCTCGGCACCGGCCTCCTGATGGCCGCCCTGTTCGCCAGCAGCGACGTCATGGCGCTGTTCGATGCCGCGACCCTGCCGATGGCCTGGCTGCTGGTGCCGCTGATGCTGGAGGCCGGCCTGTTCACCGTGCTGCTGACCGAACTGCGGGCCAGCCGCCATGTCTGGATGTCGGGCGTTATCACCGTGTCGCATCTGGCGCTGTGGCTGCTGCTCAGTGTCTGGCTGGTGGCCATCAAGGACTATGGCCTGCCCGGCCTGATCGCTGCCCAGGTCGTCGCATTGACGCTTTCCACCATTATTGCGCTGTTCCTCGTGGGCAGCCGGATCAGGATCAGTATCGACCGCAGCGAGAGCCTGCGCCTCTTGCGCTACGGCTTTCCCATGATGCTGGGGCTGGTGCTGCGCTACAGCCTGGACACGCTCTGCCGCTTCGCCCTCGCCGCGCTCGTCTCCATCGAAGCCGCCGGCCAGTTCATGGTGATCAGTCGCGTCACGACATTGTTCGAAGCCGTCTTCGCCCTGCCCTTTCTCACCGCCTGGGGCGGCCTCGTGCATCACGCACTGCGCCGCCCGGAAGCCACGCGTATCGTCGGGCAGGTCAGCAGCCTGGTGCTCGGCGTCTCCGCGCTGCTGGCCGTGATCATGCTGGCCACCCAGCCATGGCTGATGACGGTTCTGGCGCATGACGCGATGCCGCAGACCGCCGGCGCCTTTGCGCTGTTGCTGCTGATGCGCGTGGTGCTGACTGCCAAGTCGCCACTCACCGCCGGCATCCTGCGCAGCGGACACACGGGCTGGTCGGTCAGCAACAACCTGTTCACGCTGGCCGTCTTCCTGCTGTTGGCCTGGCCCGCCTCACGGCTGGCCGGCCTCACCGGCATGGCGTTTGCCATGATGGCCGCCAACCTGGCCGCCACCGTCGCGCTCGGCATTGCCGCCTGGCGCGACTGCCCGCAGACCGTATCGATCGCAGCCGTCATGATGGGGCTGCTGCTGGCCTGCGCCAGCGCTATCATGGTCGTTCTTGGCCCGTTGCCGATCTGGCTCGGCGGTCTGACCATTGCTGGGGTGTTATTACTGATGCTGCCGCTCGCCCGTCATCTCGATGTCACCAATCGGCTATAGTGCCTGCACATGACGATTCGCAACCTCGACAAACTGTTCGCCCCGAAATCCGTCGCCGTGATCGGCGCATCCGACCGACCTGCGAAGGTCGGTACCGTGGTGCTCGACAATCTGGTCAGCAGCGGGTTCAACGGCGCGATCTGGCCGGTCAATCCGAAATACCGCAGCCTGCAGGGCCTGCGCTGCTACGCCGGGGTCAAAGCCCTGCCGGCGGCACCCGATCTGGCGGTGATCGCCACCCCGGCCGAAACCATCCCGGAGCAGATCGAGGCGCTGGGCGCCATCGGCTGCCGGGCCGCCGTCGTGCTGACGGCGGGCCTGTCGGCGTCGCTCGCCGATGGCCGCACGCTGCAACAGGCGATGCTGGATGCCGCCAAGCCGCATCTGCTGCGCATCCTGGGCCCGAACTGCATCGGCCTGATCATTCCCGGCCTGCGCCTGAATGCCAGCTTTGCCCATGCCAATGCCCAGCCCGGTCAACTGGCTTTCGTCAGCCAGTCCGGCGCGCTCTGCACCATCGTGCTCGACTGGGCAAAGCAGCATGGCATCGGCTTCAGTCACTTCCTCTCCGTCGGTGATTCCGCCGACGTGGATTTCGGCGACATCATCGACTATCTGGCGACCGATCCACAAACCCGCGCCATCCTGCTCTATATCGAGTCCGTGAAGAATGCGCGCAAATTCATGTCCGCCGCGCGCGCCGCGGCCCGTAGCAAGCCAATCGTCGCGGTGAAATCCGGCCGCAATGCGCGTGCGGCGCAAGCTGCCGCCTCGCATACGGGCGCACTGGCGGGTGGCGACGATGTCTATACCGCGGCCCTGCGCCGCGCCGGCATCCTGCGCGTGAATGGCATTGAAGAACTATTCGATACCGTTGAGACGCTGGCACGAAGCCGCAGGCTGCCCGGCGAACGGCTGGCCATCGTCACCAATGGCGGCGGGCCCGGCGTGATGGCGGTGGACGCCCTGATCGAGCATGGCGGAACGCTGGCCGACCTCAACCCCATCACCATGGCCGCACTGGACCGCGTCTTGCCTGCGACCTGGTCGCATGACAATCCGATCGACATCATCGGCGATGCGTCGCCGGAGCGCTATGCCCTCGCCCTGCATGCCGTGATGACCGATCCCGGTGTGGACGCGGTGTTGGTGATGCACGCGCCCACAGCCATCGCACCGCCGCTCGAACCGGCAAAGGCAGTGATCGAGGCTGCGCGCGGCACCACCAAGAATATCCTGACTTGCTGGTCGGGCGGCGAATCCATCATGCCGGCACGCAAGGCCTTTGCCGAGGCCGGCCTGGTCTCCTATGACACGCCCGACGCCGCCATCGGCGCCTTCATGCTGATGGTCGATTACCGGCGCAACATGAAGAATCTGATGGAGACGCCGGCAGAGATGCCGGAAGACTTCACGCCCGACCATGCCGCCGTCCGCACCGTCATCGCCACGGCCATGGCGGAGCAGAGAAGCATGCTGAATGAAATCGAGGGCAAGCGCATCCTGGCCGCCTACGGCATTCCCACGGTGGCGACCGAGGCAGCGGCAACGCCGGCGGATGCCGTGGAAGCAGCCAAACGCATCGGGTATCCGGTCGCTCTGAAAATCCTGTCGCCAGACATCACGCATAAGTCAGACGTCGGCGGCGTCGCGCTCAATCTCAGCAGTGAAGCGGAACTACTGGCTGCTGCCGAAGCGATGCTCAAGCGCGTGCGCCAGCACCGACCGGAGGCGCGGCTGGACGGTTTCAGCATCCAGGCGATGATCCGCCGCCCGCGGGCGCACGAGCTGATCGTCGGGGCTCTGACCGATCCGATCTTCGGTCCCGCCATCATGTTCGGCCAGGGCGGCGTCGGCGTCGAAGTGATCGGAGACCGCGCCGTAGCCCTGCCGCCGCTCAACATGCATCTGGCGCAGGACCTGATCGACCGGACCAAGATCAGCCGGCTGATGGCAGGCTATCGGGATTTCCCGCCGGTCGACCGCGAGGCCCTGGCGGCGCTGATCATCCGCGTCGCACAACTGATCTCCGATCATGCCGAGATCGCCGAACTGGATATCAATCCCCTCTATGCCGACGATCAGGGCATGATTGCGCTGGATGCCCGCATGGTGATCCGGCCCAGCGCCGTCACTGGCCATGACCGCCTCGCCATCCGTCCCTATCCCAGCGGTTTGGAAGAAACTGTTGAACTGCGCGATGGCGACAAGGTCCTGTTGCGGCCGATCCGTCCGGAAGACGAGCCTACGCATGCGGATTTCGTCAGCCGCGTCTCGGCCGAGGATTACCGCCTGCGCTTCTTCTCGCCCATGCGCAGCCTGCCGCATTCGGAAATGGCGCGCTTCACCCAGATCGACTACGAGCGCGAGATGGCCTTCATCGCCACCCGCATGAAACCGGACGGCCATGCCGAGACGCTGGGCGTGGTGCGGGCGATCACCGACCCAGACAATCAGCGCGCCGAATTCGCCGTGCTGGTGCGCACCGACATGAAGGGCCAGGGGCTGGGTGAAATCCTGATGCGAAAGATTATCGCCTACTGCCGCCAGCGCGGCACGCGCGAAATCGTGGGCGACATCCTGCGGGAAAACCAGGCCATGCGGGCGCTGGCCACCGAACTGGGCTTCAAAAGCACCGGCAGCCTGGGTCACGATGTCGTGGAAGTGCGGTTGCCGCTCGAATAACCGCCTTTTTGCTGCATCTGCGCTGGTGCGGCGCGGGGTTGCCCCGCCCCCGCCCCCTCACTATCTTAAGCGCCACGATGCTTGATCCCTTCGGCCGCACTGTTTCCTACCTGCGCGTATCGGTCACCGACCGCTGCGACTTCCGCTGTGTCTACTGCATGGCGGAGGACATGACCTTTTTGCCCAAGGCGGACGTGCTCAGCCTGGAGGAACTCGACCGGGCCTGCTCGGCCTTCGTGCGCATGGGCGTGCGCAAGCTGCGCCTGACCGGCGGCGAGCCGCTGGTGCGCCGCGGCATCATGACCCTGATCGACAACCTCGGCCGCCACCTGAAGACCGGCGCCCTGGACGAGCTGACGCTTACCACCAATGGCAGCCAGCTTGAGAAATACGCGGACGGCCTCGCCGCCGCTGGCGTGAAACGGATCAACGTCTCGCTCGACACGCTGGATCCCGACAAGTTCACCGCGCTGACCCGCTGGGGCAAGCTCGACAAGGTGATGGCCGGCCTGAAGGCGGCCAAGGCGGCCGGCCTGCATGTCAAGATCAACGCCGTGGCACTGCGCGGCGTCAACGACATGGAATTCGACGACCTGATCGCCTGGTGTGGCGACGAAGGCTTCGATCTCGTGCTGATCGAGGTGATGCCGATGGGTGAGATGGGCGAAGCCGTCCGCCTCGACCAGTATATGCCGCTCTCGATGGCGCGCGGCCAGATCCAGCGCAAATGGACGCTGGAAGACACCGATTACAAGACCGGCGGTCCGGCGCGCTATTACACCGTGAAGGAAACTGGCCGGCGGCTCGGCTTCATCACGCCGATGACCCATAATTTCTGCGAAAGCTGCAACCGGGTGCGGCTGACCTGCACCGGCACGCTTTATATGTGCCTGGGCCAGAACGATGCCGCCGACTTGCGCACGCCGCTGCGGATGTCGGAAAGCGACGCACCGCTGGAAACCGCCATCCGCGACGCCATCGCCCGCAAACCCAAGGGCCATGACTTCATCATTGACCGCCGCCAGCCGGCCGTCGCCGTGCCGCGGCATATGAGCCTGACTGGCGGGTGATCAAGACCGGCGGTTGATCAAGACTGGCGCCTGATCAAAGCCGCCGGCCGCTCACATCCCTCAATCCTTGCTCACACCATTGGCCAGCGTGTACTGGTCGGCGCGCGCGCGATAGCTGAAGCCCTTGCGCAGACCCCAGCTCGTCACCTCGATATGCAGCGGGATCAGCGCCTGGTCATCCAGCGCCATCTTCGAGCCCTGCTGCAGCAGCGCTTCGCGCTTGGCATTGTCCACCGTGCCGATCGCCTGCTCGACGATCGCATCCAGCGCCGGATTGGAATAGCGGCTCTTGTTCGCCGTGCCGTATCCCTTCTCGCGGTTCACCGTGGTGACGATCGAGCGCAGCGGGTTCGACATCTCGCCGGTGCCTGCTGCCCAGCCGACCAGGCCGGCCGAATACTTGAACTCGTCGCGATTCTTGAAGAACACGGTGGCGTTCACGGCTTCCACCTTGGCCTTCACGCCGATGCGGGTCCATTGCGAGGCGATCGCCTGCGCCACTTCGGCATCGTTGATGTAGCGGTTGTTCGGCGAACCGATGGTGATGGTGAAGCCGTTCGGATAACCGGCCTCGGCCAGCAATTTCTTGGCCTGCTCGGCATCATAGGGATCGGGCTTGGCATCGGGGCGCGTGCCGAACATCGGCGTGGGCAGGAAATCGCCCACCGGCTTGCCCAGGCCCTCCATGATGCGGCTGGCGATCGCCTCGCGGTTGATGGCAAGCGACAGCGCCTTGCGCACGCGCACGTCCTTCAGCGGGTTCTTGCCATCGGTATCGGGAATACCCGCCGTCGGCTCGCCCACATCCAGCGAGATGTAGATCAGGCGGTTCGACACCACGTCGCTGATCTTCACATTGGGATTCTCGCGAAGCTTCTTCATGTCGGCCGGCGGCGGATTCTCGATCATGTCGACATCACCGGCCAGCAGCGCGGCCACGCGCGCGGCATCGTTCGACATCGGGCGATAGGTCACGGTCGCCCATTTCGGCTTGCCGCCCCAGTAGTCGGGATTGGCGGCCAGCACCAGGCGGTTACCGCGCGTCCATTCGACGAACTTGTAAGGTCCGGTCCCGACCAGGCCCTCGCCCTTGTTCAGATTCTCGGTGGTCATGCCCTCGGCGACATCGGCCTTGGCGGCTTTCGCGGACATGATGGCGACGCGGCTGAGATCGTTGGGCAGCAGCGGCGTCGGGCCCTTGGTGATGAAGCGGATGGTGTGATCGTCGATGATCTTCAGCTCGGAGAAGGCGCGGGCAAAGACCGTGAAGGGCGACGGGCTGTTCGGCACCTTGGCGGTGCGCGCCATCGAGAAGGCGACATCGGCCGCCGTGAAGGCCGAGCCGTCATGGAACTTCACACCCTTGCGCAGCTTGAACTCCCAGGTCGTGTCATCCACGGCCGCCCAGCTTTCGGCCAGGCCGGGCGTCAGCTTCTGCGTCTCGTCCTGCGTGATCAGGGTATTGAAGATCGAATAGGCGATCTGGTTGTTGGCGGTCAGGTTGAAGTAATGCGGGTCCATCGAGTTCGGCTCGGTGGACAGTCCGATCTTCAAGTCCTGCGCCCGGGCGGGACTCGCGGCAGCCAGCAGGCCGAAGCACAGAATTGTCATCGCAAGTCGCAGCATCGCCGTCATGGCCCAGGTCCTTTGGGAAAGCGTGATCATGAGGCAAGCTTGCCGCCCCTGTCACACTCTGGCAAGGCGCAGGACCGGCCTTCGACTGCCGGCACGGGGCTGGCGCCCCCCTGTCCGGCCGCTATACTCCCCCGATGAGCCGATTCAAGAAGATTGCATTCGTCGCCGCGCGCGGCGAGACAGCCGAAGCCGCCCGCGAGCGGCTGGCGTCGCGCTATGGCGACACGCCGCCGGAAAAGGCCGATGTAATCGTGGCGCTGGGCGGCGACGGCTTCATGCTGCAGACGCTGCATCAGCATATGACGAGCCAGAAGCCGATCTACGGCATGAACCAGGGCACGCTCGGCTTCCTGATGAATGAATATCGTGAGCATGACCTGCTCGAGCGGCTGGCCGAGGCGCACACCGCCACCGTGCATCCGCTACGCATGCGCGCCACCACAGAGAATGGCGAGCATCACGAAGCACTGGCGATCAACGAGGTGGCGCTGCTGCGCCAGACCCGTCAGACCGCCAAGCTGCGCATCCATATCGACGGCCGCGTGCGCGTCGAGGAACTGGTCTGCGACGGCGTGATGGTAGCAACACCGGCCGGTAGCACGGCCTACAACCTCTCTGCCCATGGCCCGGTCCTGCCGCTGTCGGCGGGCGTGCTGGCGCTCACGCCGATCAGCGCCTTCCGGCCGCGCCGCTGGCGCGGCGCCCTGCTCGGCCGCGCAGCCATTGTGAAGATCGACGTCCTGGAAACCGCCAAGCGGCCGGTCTCTGCCACCGCCGACTTCAATGAAGTGCGCGATGTGGTGGCGGTTGAAATCCGCGAGGCGCCGGAGCTGGCCCTGACCCTGCTGTTCGATGCCGGTCACAGCCTGGAAGAGCGCATCCTCAACGAACAGTTTTTGGCCTGAAATGAAAAACGCCGCGGGATCGCTCCCGCGGCGCTGTTTCAGGATGTGGTCCGCGATCAGTCGCGGCTCACGCCATTGGCATAGGTATACTGGTCGGCGCGCGCCTTGTAGCTGAGGCCCTTGCGGACCGCCCAGGGTGTCACTTCGATATGCAGCGGGATCAGGGCCTGGTCATCCATGGCCATCTTCGAACCCTGCTGCAGCAACGCGGCGCGCTTGGCGTCATCAACGGTGCCCAGCGCCTGCTCGATGATCGCATCCAGCTGCGGATTCGAATACCGGCCCTTGTTAGTGCCGCCGAAGCCCTTTTCGCGGATCGGCGTCGCCACCAGCGAGCGCAGCGGGTCCGACATTTCGCCGGTGCCCGCACCCCAGCCGGCCAGATAGGCCGAATACTTGAACTCGTCGCGGTTCTTGAAGAACACGGTCGCCGTGGTGGCATCGACCTTGGTCTTCACGCCGATACGGGTCCACTGCGAGGCCACCGCCTGTGCCACTTCCGCATCATTGATGTAGCGGTTGTTCGGCGTGCCCAACGTGATCGAGAAGCCGTTCGGATAGCCAGCCTCGGCCAGCAGCTTCTTGGCGGCTTCGGCGTCGTAGGCTTCCGGCTTGGCATCCTTGCGGGTGCCGAACATCGGCGACGGCAGGAAGTCGCCGGTCGGCTGGCCCAGGCCTTCCATGATGCGGGTCGCGATCGCTTCACGATTGATCGCCATGGACAGCGCCTTGCGAACGCGCACGTCCTTCAGCGGGTTCTTGTCGGTCACATCGGTGATGCCCGCGGTGGCCGGCGTGCTGAAACTGTCGAGATGGATGTAGATCAGGCGGTTCGAAACGGCCTGGCTGATCTTCACATTCGGGTTCTCGCGCAGCTTCTTCAGGTCGGCCGGCGGCGGATTCTCGATCAGGTCGACGTCGCCGGCGAGCAGCGCGGCCACACGGGCGGCGTCATTCGACATCGGACGATAGGTGACCTTGTCCCACTTCGGCTTGTCGCCCCAGTAGTCCTTGTTGGCGGTCAGCACCAGGCGGTTGCCGCGCACCCACTCGACGAACTTGTAGGGGCCGGTGCCGACCAGGCCTTCGCCCTTGCCCAGGGCTTCGGTGGTCATGCCTTCGGCGACATCGGCCTTGGCGGCCTTGGCCGACATGATGGCGACGCGGCTCACATCGGTCGGCAGCAGCGGCGCCGGAGCCTTGGTGATGAAGTGCACGGTGAAATCGTCGACCACTTTCACTTCGCCGATCGAGCGCGTGAACAGCGTGAACGGCGACGGGCTGTTCGGCACCTTGGCCGGACGCGCCATGGTGAAGACAACGTCGGCGGCCGTGAACGGGCTGCCATCATGGAATTTCACGCCCTTGCGCAGCTTGAATTCCCAGGTGGTGTCGTTCAGCGCCTTCCAGCTCTCGGCCAGGCCGGGGGTCAGCTTCTGGGTCTCGTCCTGCAAGATCAGGGTGTCGAAAATGGTGAAGGCAATCTGGTTGTTCGGACCGAGATTGTGATAGTGCGGGTCCATTGCGCTCGGCTCGGTCGAAATGCCGATCTTCAGTTCCTGTGCCTGGGTAGACAGCAGCGGCGCGGCAGCCAGGCCGGCCGACAGCAGGGTCGCGGCCGCCAGCGTTTTCCATCGCATCATCATCACGGTGATCTCCTTATTCATGGCGCGTCGGTCGCGCCAAACTGGGGAGGCAGCTTGCCGATTCAGCCCCACGGAGACAAGGGCCGGGCTAGATCACGAGTGCAATTGCGAAGACAATCAGGGCGCCGCCGGCGACACGGTTGATCCAGCGCCGGGCTGCGCCGCCGATGCGCTGCCGCATGGCGGCGACTCCGCCGCTCAGGATCGCCCACCAAAGCAGCGAACCGATGAAAACCCCGGCAACCGCCGAGGCTGCTGCGGCCAGTGACGGCTCCGCCGCCAGCCCCAGTCCGGCAAACAGCGCGGCAAACGAAAGAATGGTTGTGGGGTTGCTGATGGTCAGCACGAAAGTAACGGCGAACAGCCGTATCGGTCGGCCCTGCTGAGAAAGATTGGTCTGCTGCGGCAGGCCGACTGCCTGTTCGGCGACCGGTGCCGTGACGGTCTTCCAGCCGAGCCACAGGATGAAGGCCGCCCCGCCCCAGCGCAGGATGTCCTGCACCGATCCGATGCTGTCGGCCAGGATGGCAAAACCGCTGGCGGCCAGCGCGGCATAAACCGCATCGGCGACAGCCGTGCCGATTCCACCGCTGAATCCGGTCCAGAATCCGCCGGTCAGACTGCGCTGGATGCACAGCACGCCGATCGGACCGACCGGCATCGCAACCGCGAGGCCCAGCAGGATGCCGCGCAGCAGCAGGTCGATGTCGACGATCATGTCTGCGCGGCCGGGATCGGAATCGCGGCGGTTTCCTTGGCGGTGGACAGCACGATGACAGTCTGGCTGCGCGGAATGCCGGGCAGCGCCTTGATGCGGCGCGCCACGATTTCTTCCAGCGCCAGCAAGCTGGCCGCCCGCACCTTCAGCAGGTAGGACCAGTCGCTGGCCACATGATGGCATTCCAGGATCGCCGGCTCGTCGCGCACCAGCGCCATGAAGGCGGGTTCATGCTCCGGGCGCTCGATCAGCACATAGACGAAAGCGAGCACCGGGCAGCCCGCGGCGGCCGGATCGACCCGCGCCGTCCAGCCGGCAATCACGCCCTGCTTTTCCAGCTTTTTCAGACGTTCGTTCACCGCCGAGACGGAGAGGCCAACCACCGCCCCGATCTCGGCATAGGAACTGCGCCCGAAAACCTGAATATGCCATAGTATTTTTCTGTCAAAATCGTCCATAGCCGCAATTTATATGGCCAATGGACGAAAGTTAAGAAAAATCTACGACGCGACCTCGAGGCCGATCGGGCAGCTCACCCCGGTTCCACCCAAGCCACAGTATCCATTGGGATTCTTGGCCAGGTACTGCTGGTGATAATCCTCGGCGTAATAGAAGGCCGGGACGTCGAGAATCTCGGTCGTGATCTTGCCCCGTTTCGCCTTGGTCAAGGCCTCCTGGTAGCTCCGGAGCGAGGCCTCGGCGGCCTTCCGCTGCTCTGGCGATGTCACGTAGATACCTGAACGGTACTGCGTGCCGACATCATTGCCCTGCCGCATACCCTGGGTCGGATCATGGTTTTCCCAGAAGACCTTCAGCAGCGCGGCATAGGAAATCTGTTGCGGATCAAAGACCACCTGCACCACTTCGTTATGTCCGGTCAGGCCGCTGCAGACCTCTTCATAGGTCGGGTTGGGCGTAATGCCGGCGGCATAGCCGACGGCCGTGCTGTAGATGCCTGGGCCAGCCTGCCAGAACTTGCGCTCGGCGCCCCAGAAGCAGCCGAGGCCAAAAACGGCCACCTCCATGCCCGCCGGGAACGGCGCCTTGAGCGCATTGCCGTTGACGAAGTGCTTGGCTGGCACCGGCATGACCGTAGCTCGACCGGGCAGCGCCTTGTCGCGCGGCGGCAATTCCGTCTTGTGACGCGGCGTGCTGAACCACATGACATATCTCCCGGCTATGACAGACTGAGGAAGCAGCCCTGCATTCAGCACAGGACTGCCCTGCGGGCAACCCGGGTTTCCGGGACCACGCAATAAAGGTAGGGTGCGGCTTCAAAGAATCAAAGTCACAACACTGCGTCCCGCCTTGTCCAGCTCCTCTCAGCCGTTTTACGCCCGCCTGCTCGGCTCCGGCACCCGCCGTGGCGTGATTTCGATGGTGCTGGGCATGGCCGCCTTCGTCACCAACGACACCCTGATCAAGCTGGCCAGCACCACCGTGCCGACCGGACAATTGATTAGCATGCGCAACATCGTCGCGGCGCTGCTGATCCTGGGCCTGATCATCGCGACCGGCCAGGCCTCGCATCTGCGCCGCATCGCCGATCGCGCGGTAATGACCCGCAGCGCCCTCGATATCGTGGCGACCATCCTTTATCTGGTGGCGCTGTTCCACATGCCGATCGGCAACGTGACCGCCATCAACATGGCGACCCCACTGGCGCTGACCGCGGCGGCGGCCGTGTTCCTGCAGGTGCCGGTGGGCTGGCGGCGCTGGAGCGCCGTTGCCGTCGGATTCACCGGCGTGCTGCTGATCATCCAGCCGCGCGCCGAGGGCTTTAACGCTTACTCGCTGGTGGCGCTTGCCTCGATCGTCTTCATCGTCTCGCGCGACCTCAGCACGCGGCGTATTGCGCCCGGCATTCCCTCGCTGATCATCGCGCTGGCCAATGCGATCTTCGTGCTGACCGGCGCGCTGGCGCTTTCGGTTTTCGAAGGCTGGGTCTCGGTCAGCTGGCGCGAATGCCTGCTGCTGCTCAGCGCCGGCATCTTCCTGGTCGGCGGCTATCTGCTGATCGTCGATGCCTTCCGCCATGGCGACCTCGCCACCGTCGGGCCGTTCCGCTACACCGGCCTGATCTGGGCCCTGGTCTCAGGCTTCATGGTCTGGGGCGACATCCCCAATGCACTGGCCTTCGGCGGCATCGTCATCGTGGTCGGTGCCGGCCTTTACGTTCTGCATCGCGAACGCCTGAAGGCGCAGCAGGAAGCTGCCAAGGCAGGACCCGCGGCCGAGTAGTTGTTCCCGCCGCCATTCCAAGGCAGGGTGACGGCATGACCGAAGCCCGATTGAAGACCCGCCTTCTCGTGCAGGCGATCCTGCGGCGCTATGACCAGGAAGCCATTCCCGTCGCCATCCGCCGCAAGGGCGATCCCGATTCCGGCACCATCCTGCTGAAGATCGCCTTCAGTGCACTGGAGGCCATGGTGCTGGGGCAGGCGCGCGATGCCGAGGGGCGAGCGGGCTGGATGAAGCTGGGCGGCGGCGATCGCCTAAGCGACACCGAGGCCGAAGCCGCCATCGAGAAAGCCATCAAACGCGACCCGGATCTCTATGTGATCGAAGTGGAAGACCCCAAGGGCCGCGTCTTCGTCGACGGAGCCATGCTCTAGGCGACGCGCTCGATACGGTCGACCATGGCCTGACGCTGCACGGCGGCAAAGACCTTGCCGATGCCAACCAGCACCGGCTGTTCCGTACCGATCTCCGCCAGCGCCGCGCCAAGAGCATCCAGACGCCCGCTCCAGCGCCGCTCATCTGGCCGTGACACGGCACTCACGACAACCACTGGCGTGGCGGCCGACAGCCCCTGCCCGATCAGCTTCGCCGCGAAATCGCCACCGGTGCGGCCGCCCATGTAGACCATCAGCGAGGTCTCGGCATTGGCCAGGCCGCGCCAGTCGAGATCGTCGGGCAGGCCGCCGCGCCGCGAATGCGCGGTGACAAAGCGCACCGACTGCGCCGCATCGCGATGGGTAAGCGACACGCCCAAGCCGCTGGCCGCCGCCAGCGCAGCCGTAATACCTGGTACGACGGTGACGGGGATATTGGCCTGCTCAAGGGCCGCGATCTCCTCGCCGGCCCGGCCAAAGACCATCGGGTCGCCGGCCTTAAGCCGCACGACGCGCTTGCCCTGCCCGGCCAGCTTGATCATCAGGCCGTTGATCTCTTCCTGCTTGCAGCTCGGCCGGCCGCCGCGCTTGCCCACCATCATGCGCTTGGCCTCGCGCCGTGCCAACTCCAGCACGTTGTCGGACACCAGGTCATCAAACAGGATCACATCGGCCGATTGCAGCGCGCGCATGGCCTTCAAGGTCAACAGCTCGGCATCGCCGGGGCCGGCACCGACCAGCGTGACATGACCGCCTTGCACAGGCGCATGGCCCAGCAGCTCGGATTCCGCCGGCACCTCCGGCTCGAGGAAGGCGCGTTCGGCGAAGCGTTCCCAGAAGGCGCGCCGTTGCGTGGCGGTCGGCAGCTTTTCCGCCAGCGTCTTGCGCAGCGTCTTCGCAGCCAAGGCCCAGCGGCTGAGCGAAGCCGGCAGCAGCGTCTCGATGCGGCGGCGGATCGCCTGCGCCAGCACCGGCGCGGCGCCATCGGTGGAAATGCCGATCACGACCGGCGACCGGTTGACGATGGCGCCGAACTGCACGTCGCAATGGGCCGGCTTGTCGATCACCGAGCAGATCGCGCCAGCCGTACGCGCCGCCGCATGAAAGGCCGCGCCCTCCGCGTCGTCAGCGGCATCGATCACCGCCAGCATGGCGCCGTGCAGGTCACCCGGCTGCCAGCCGCTTGCAATGCAGACAACATCCGCGCCCGCCGCCTCCAGCAGCTCTGCCTTCCAGGCCGCGGCCGGCGTGTCGCCGGCAACGACGACGCGCTTGCCCTGCAGGTCGAGGAAGACCGGCAGCTTGGCCAGTGCACCAATCCGCTGTGCGCCGGCCTCAGCCGGCTTTCTGGATGCGGGCTGCATCGATGATCCTCCGAATTTCGCTGCGGCAGGAACCGCAATTGGTGCCAGCCTGCGTCGCCGCGCCGACGGCCTCGACGGTATGGCAGCCATCGGTGGCGGCCCGTGCGATCTGGTTACTGCCGATATCGAAACAGGCGCAGACGATGGCGCCGCGATCGGGCTGCGACGCGCCGGCACGACCGGCCAGCAGGCGCAGGCGGTCGGACGGCCCGTTCATCTGCAACCCAAGCTGCTCGGCGGCCCAGGCGCGCGATACCGCGACCGGCTCCGGGCCAGTGAACAGCGCGCCCACAAGCTGGCTGTCGCGGAAGGCAGCAAAGCGGCGCAGACCCGCTGCGGCATCGTGATAGGCCAGCAGCTCGATGGATGCATCATCGCCGATGCGGAACAGCTTGCGCGCATAGGATGCCCAGTCTTCCGGCATTGCCTCGTCGGCCAGCTCCAGCCGCCAGCCGTCTTTCGCACGCGCCAGCGCCCAGTAGCCGGCATCGATGTCTGCCGGCTTGGCCGTCATCACCGCAAAGCCGTACCAGGCCGCTGCAAACGGCCGCAGCGCGACGGCGGAGAATTTCAGTTCCGGCTGGCCCGAGACCGGATCCGTCGCCGGGTTGACCAGCACATCGACACGGCCCTGTGCTGCAAACTGGTCGGTCCAGTGCAGCGGCGCAAACACCGTGCCGCGCTTCTGGTCCGGCGTCACCAGCACGCGCGCCACCATGCGGCCGCGCGGATTCTCGATCACCGCAAGGCCGGCGGCGGCAACATCGTAGCGCACGGCATCATCGGGATGCACTTCCACAAAGGGTTCGGCGATATGGCCCATCAGGCGGGGCGATAGCGCCGTGCGCGTCATGGTATGCCATTGGTCGCGCACGCGGCCGGTGTTGAGCACCAGCGGCAGGATGTCAGACACCTGCTCGGCTGGCGGCTTATACGGCGTGGCGATAAAGCGCGCGCGGCGATCGGGCGTATAGAAACGGCCATCGGCGAAGAAACGCTGTTCGCGCGGCGCGGTGCCGGCGGGACGCGGCCACTGGAACGGCGGCATGGCATCATAGGCGGCGGCCGAGACATCGCTCAACGCCGAAATATCGAAATCACGGCTGCCTTCGTTTTCCAGGCCACTCAGTTCCGCATATTCGCGGAAGATGTCGGCCGGCGCGTCATAGCGGAAGAAATCCTTCCAGCCCATGCGATGCGCCACCTGGGTATAGATCCACCAATCCGGTTTCACCACGCCGGGCAGCGGCAGGAAAGCACGCTGGCGCGAGATGCGGCGTTCGGAATTGGTCACCGTGCCATCCTTCTCGCCCCAGGCGGCAGCCGGCAACAGCACATGGGCATGGCGCGCGGTATCAGTGACCGCCATGACATCGGAGACCACCACAAAAGGACAGGCTTTCAGGGCGTCCTGCACATCGTCGGCCTCGGGCAGGCTGTCAACCGGATTGGTGCCGGCGATCCACACGGCCTTGATGCGGCCGTCCTTCACGGCGCGGAAAAGGTCCACCGCTTTCAGGCCGGCTTTGTCGGCAATGCGCGGCGAGCCCCAGAAACCCTGAACAATCCGGCGATGCTCGGCGTTGCCCAGTTCCATATGGCAGGCGAGCTGGTTGGCCAGGCCACCCACTTCGCGGCCGCCCATGGCATTGGGCTGACCGGTGATCGAGAACGGGCCGGTGCCGGGATAGCCGATCCGGCCCGTGAAAAGATGGCAGTTGAGGATCGCATTGACCTTGTCGCTGCCGCTGCTCGACTGGTTCACGCCCTGCGAAAAGCCGGTGACAACGCGGTCGGTGCGCGCGAACAAATCGTAGAAGCGTCGCAGCTCGGCCTGGGCCAGGCCGGTGATTTCGGCCACTTCGGACAGCGAAAGGCTGCGGGCGGCCGCCAGCGCCAGATCAGCGCCTGTGGTATGCGCGGTGACAAAAGCCGCATCGATCTTGCCCGCATCCTGCAAATGCGCCAGCAACCCATTGAACAGCGCCACATCCGAGCCGGGATTGAGCGCCAGATGCAGGTCGGCCGACCGCGCCGTCATGGTGCGGCGCGGATCGATCACCACCACTGTCATTTCCGGCCGCGCGGTTTTCGCGGCCGAGAGGCGCTGAAACAGCACCGGATGACACCAGGCCAGATTGGAGCCGACCAGCACCACCAGGTCGGCCTGCTCGAAATCCTCATACAGGCCCGGCACGGTATCGGTGCCGAAGGCGCGCTTGTGGCCGGCCACGGCCGAAGCCATGCAGAGCCGCGAATTGGTGTCGATGTTGCCCGAACCGATGAAGCCCTTCATCAGCTTGTTGGCGACGTAATAATCCTCGGTCAGCAACTGGCCCGAGACATAGAAAGCCACCGAATCAGGGCCATGCTGGGCGATCGTGTCGGCGAAGACCGATGCCACCCGGTCCAGCGCGGCATCCCAGTCGGTGCGCTGGCCATCGATCATCGGATGCAGCAGCCGTTCATCCAGCTGCAAGGTCTCGCCCAGCGCCGAGCCCTTGGAGCAGGTGCGCCCAAAATTGGCTGGGTGATCCACGTCACCCTTTACGGTCACAGTGTTCTCGGCATCACGCGTCACCTTCAGGCCGCAGCCCACCCCGCAGTAGGGGCAGGTGGTGCGGGTTTCGGTGACGGCGGCGTTCATCTCAGGCCGCCTGCACGGCCATACCGGGCCAGGACAGCATGATGCGGCCGTCCTTCAGTTGCACGGCGATGGTCCGCGTGCAGCCTTCATCGGCGCCCTGGGCCTGACCGGTCTTCAGGTCGATCAGCCAGTTATGCAGCGGGCAGGTCACGGCATCGCCCTGAACAATACCCTGCGACAGCGGGCCGCCCTTATGCGGGCATTTGTCGTCCAGCGCGAACAGTTTGTCGTCGGCGGTGCGGAACACGGCGATGTCGCCACGCGTCGTCTTGACCACGCGCGCGCCGCGCTGGGGCACATCCTCAAGGGTTCCGATATCCAGCCAATCATTACTCATCTTCATCACCGCCCTCCCTACTCTTTACTCTGCCGCCTGCGCGACGCGCAGATCGGCCAGCGGCTTGAACTCATGGGCGAACTCGCCCTGCGCCCGCTGGGCCCAAGGATCGATCTGGGCGAAGACCTGCGAATGCGCGAAGCGCGCCGCCAGCGCCTTGCGGCGTTCGACATCCTCGATGATCTGCTGCTTCACCGTATCGAGGCCGACGCGATGCAGCCATTTGTGGATGCGATCCAGGTAATGCGCCTGCTCGCGATAGAGCTGCATGATGGCACCGGTGTATTCCAGCACCTCGGCCTCGGTCTCCACCTTGTGGAACAGGATGGTCTGCTTGACCTCCAGGCCCGCGGCGCCGGCGATATGCAGTTCGTAGCCGGAATCGACGCAGATGATGCCGATATCCTTCACCGTGGCTTCGGCGCAGTTGCGCGGGCAGCCCGAGACGCCGAGCTTGACCTTGTGCGGCGTCCAGCTCCCCCAAGTGTATTTCTCCAGCTTGATGCCGAGGCCGGTGGAATCCTGGGTGCCGAAGCGGCACCACTCGGTGCCGACGCAGGTCTTCACCGTGCGCAGCGCCTTGCCATAGGCGTGGCCCGATACCATGCCGGCGGCGTTCAGGTCGGCCCAAACGCCGGGCAGGTCTTCCTTCTTCACGCCCAGCAGATCGATGCGCTGGCCACCGGTCACTTTCACGGCGGGGATGTTGAACTTGTCGGCCACATCGGCGATGGCGCGCAGTTCCTTGGGATTGGTCATCCCGCCCCACATGCGCGGAACGACGGAGTATGTGCCGTCCTTCTGAATGTTGGCATGGGCGCGTTCATTGATGAAGCGCGACTGGTTGTCATCAGTATATTCACCGGGCCAGGTGGCGATCAGGTAGAAGTTCAGCGCCGGCCGGCATTTGGTGCAGCCGCAGGAGGTCTTCCACTCCAGCTCCTGCATCACCGCCGGGATGGACTTCAGCTCCTTGGCCACGATCAGGCGTCGCACATCGTCATGGCCCAGATCGGTGCAGCCGCACATGCTTTTGACTTCTGCCGGCTTGTAGCTGTCGCCCAGCGTGAAACCGATCAGCTTCTCCACCAGTCCGGTGCAGGAGCCGCAGGAGGCCGAGGCTTTGGTAGTGGCGCGGACTTCATCCAGACTGGTCAGGCCCTGGCTGGTGATGGCCGAAACGATCTTGCCCTTGCATACGCCGTTGCAACCGCAGATCTCTGCCTCATCCGGCAAGGCTGCAACGGCCGCCATAGGGTCCAGGGGGGACCCTCCGGCGTAGCCCTGACCGAAGATCAGGGTCTCACGCAGATCGCTGATATCCTTCTGCTCGCGCAGCAGCTGGAAGAACCAGGCCCCGTCCTCGGTGTCACCATAGAGCACGGCGCCGATGATCTGCTGATCCTTGATCACCAGCCGCTTGTAGACGCCGCGGCTGGCGTCGCGCAGCACGATCTCCTCGCGATCCTTGGCTTCGGCGAAGTCGCCCGCCGAGTAGAGGTTGATGCCGGTGACCTTCAGCTTGGTGGCGGTCACCGAGCCGTTATAGGCCGCCGGCTCGCCGATCAGTGTCTTGGCCAGCACACCGGCCATGTCGTAGAGCGGCGCGACCAGGCCATAGGTGGCGCCGCGATGCTCGGCGCATTCGCCCAGGGCGAAGATGTCCGGATCAGAGGTGCGCATCTGGTCGTCGACCACAATGCCGCGGTTGACGGTGAGGCCCGCCTCCTTGCCCACTGCGGCATTGGGTTTGATGCCGACAGCCATGACCACCAGATCGGCCGGGATCACCGTGCCGTCCTTCAGCTCAACGCCCTCGACTTTCTTCTCGCCCAGGATCGCCTTGGTGTCGGCACCGGTCAGCACCTTGATGCCGCGTTCCTCGATGGCCTTCTTCAGCAGGTAGCCGGCCGCCGGATCGAGCTGGCGCTCCATCAGCGTCGGCATCAAATGCAGCACCGTCACCTGCATACCCTGCTCGGCCAGGCCGGCTGCCGCCTCCAGGCCCAGCAGGCCACCGCCGATCACCACGGCATTGCCGCGCGCCTTGGCGGCCAGGATCATGGCGTCAACATCGTCCAAATCGCGATAGGACAGCACGCCCGGCAGGTTGTGGCCGGGCACCGGGATGATGAAAGGCACTGAGCCGGTGGCGATCACCAGCTTGTCGTAAGGCTCGGTCAGGCCGTTGTCGGTGGTGATGGTCTTGGCGGCACGGTCGATGCCGGTGACACGGGTGCCCTTGTGCAGGGTGATGCCGTTCTTGATGTACCAGCCGTCGCCATGGATGACGATCTGTTCGTAGGTCTTCTCGCCCGACAGCACCGGCGACAGCATGATACGGTCGTAATTGACGCGCGGCTCGGCGTTGAAGATCGTCACGTCGTAACGACCCGGCGCCTTCTCGAACAGGTTTTCCAGCATGCGCCCGGGCGCCATGCCGTTGCCGATGATAACCAGTCTGTCAGCCATTGCTTTCACTCCGTCGCTGCTGGCGACGTCCTCTGTTACGCGTGATCAGGCGGCATGCACTGCCGGCGCGCGGTGGCGCGCATACAGGAATTCCATGATCTGCTTGCGGCAACGTGCGTATTCCGGATCGGTGGCCAGCGTCAGCCGGTTGCGCGGACGCTCCAGCTTCACATCCATCACCTCGCCGATGGTGGCCGCCGGGCCGTTGGTCATCATCACCACGCGGTCGGACAGCAACACGGCTTCGTCCACGTCATGGGTGATCATGATGACGGTATTTTTCAGCTTCGCGTGCAACTCCATCACCGTGTCCTGGAGAGTCGCGCGGGTCAGCGCGTCCAGCGCACCAAAGGGTTCGTCGAGCAGCAGCACTTTCGGTTCCATGGCCAGTGCGCGGGCAATGCCGACGCGCTGCTTCATGCCGCCCGAGATTTCCTGCGGACGCTTGTCCAGTGCGTGGTCCATACCGACCAGCGCCAGGTTATGGCGAGTCCACTCGTCGCGTTCCGTCTTCGACTTGGTCTTGCTGTGCACCTTGTCGACGGCCAGGCGCACGTTGTCATAGACGGTCAGCCAGGGCAGCAGCGAATGGTTCTGGAACACCACAGCGCGATCCGGGCCCGGATCGGCAACTTCCTTGCCCTGCAGCAGCACGCCGCCGGTGGTGGCGCGTTGCAGGCCGGCAACGATGTTGAGCAGCGTCGACTTGCCGCAGCCCGAATGGCCGATCAGGGCGACATATTCGCCGCTGTCGATCTGCAGCTGGATGTCACGCAGCGCCACGAAGGGTCCGTTGGCACCCTTGAAGGTCATGCCGATGTTTTCGAAGCTGAGATAAGCGGACATGGGGCTCTCCTGCTGGTCTATTGATTGGCGATGGCGCGACGCGGCGCCGGGCTGGCCTGCTGGCTCTCACGCACGCTGGCCTGCGTCACCGAGCGGGCTGAGGAAACGTAAGAGCCGTCGAAGAAGAGATCAGCGCCCATCTCGATCGGCGCGCTCGCCTGCGCCAGCATCCAGGGGCCGGCATGCAGGCCTTCAGGTTTGCGGTCGATCAGCGGGAATGGGCGATCGAGCGCCGCGGCGGCCTCGCGATAGAGATCGGTGCGATAGACCGCATCAGCGGTGGCGGCGATATCGGTGCCCGGATCGATCAGTTTCCAGCGCCGCATCTCGGTCAGGTACCACTCGGCCTGGCTGCGCCAGGGGAAATTCGCGCTGTAGCGCCCGAAGACGATGAAGTCGGGCATGTATTCGGGACTGACATCCAGGCCGTAGCGCACCACGCCCAGCATGGTGAGGCGGATGGCCTCGGCCGCTTCCGGCCCGATATACTCGGGGCGCGCCATGATCTCGACACCTTCCAGACGATTCTCCGGTCGGTCGAGCCATTCGGCGGCCTCGATCAGCGCCATCAGCATCTGCTTGTGGACTAGCGGATTGCGCTCCATCCAGTCGCGATTGCAGGCGATCACCTTCTCGATGCGATTGTTCCAGATCTCGTAGCCGGAGATCAGGATGCGGCCGACGCCGCGCAGCACGGCCAGCGTGTTCCAGGGATCGCCGACGCAGAAGCCGTCGATCTCGCCGGCGGCCAGGCGGTCGGTCATCTGCGGCGGCGGCACGACCACAAGCTGCACGTCACGATCCGGATCGATACCGGCCGAAGCAAGCCAGTAGCGCAGCTGGATCTGATGCGAGGAATAATTGAACACGGTGGCAAAGGTCAGTGGCGCGCGGCCGGCCTTGCGGTCGGCGGCGATCAGGCGGCGCAGCACGTTGCCGGCTTCATGCCGGTCATGGAGCAGCGCGGGTTCGGCCTCCAGCAGGCGGTTCCACAGGCCAGCCGAGATCGTCACGGCATTGCCGTTCAGGTTCAGCGCAAAGGACGTGATCTGCGGCTTTTTCCAGCCGCCGGCACCCAGCGTGGCGGCCAGCGGCATCGGCGCCAGCATATGAGCCGCGTCGAGCGCACCGAGCGCCACCTTGTCGCGCATGTTGGCCCAGGAGGGCTCACGCTGCAGGGTGACGTTCAGGCCATGCCGCTCAAAGAAACCTTTCTCGCGGGCAACGATCAACGGCGCACAATCGGTCAACGCGATGAAACCGATCCGCAAGGCGGTGCGGGCCGCCGGGCTGGCGGTCCGCACTACCTTGTTCTTCCCCGGGCTGCGCGCCATTCCCCAACTCCTACTGCGAGGAATAGCCGCCGATGCGGCTGCCGATGAAGCCAATCACACGGTCGAGCATGAAGCCGACCAGACCGACATAGACGAGCGCCAGGATGATCTCGCTGATCAGCGAGCTGTTCCAGGCATCCCAGATGAAGAAGCCGATCCCGACGCCGCCGATCAGCATTTCGGCGGCAACGATGGCAAGCCAGCTCAGGCCGATGCCGATCTTCAGGCCGGTGAACATGAACGGCACGGTTGCCGGCAGCATCACCTTGAAGAAGAACTCGAACCCGTTGAGCCGCAGCACCCGCGCCACGTTCCGGTAATCCTGCGGGATGTTGCGGATGCCGACCGCGGTGTTGAGGATGATCGGCCAGATCGCCGTGATGGTGATGACGAAGATGGCCGAGGGGTCGGCATGGCGGAAGGCGGCCAGCGAGAGCGGCAGCCAGGCCAGCGGCGGCACCGTGCGCAGCACCTGGAAGATCGGGTCGAGGCCGCGGAAGGCCAGCGTCGACTGTCCGATCAGCACGCCCAGCGCGATACCGGCCACCGCTGCGAGCGCGAAGCCGATGGCGACGCGCTTCAGGCTGGAGGCGATATGCCAGAACATGCCCTTGTTGAGGCCGCCCTTGTCGAAGAAGGGATCGACGATCAGCTCCCAGGTATCAGCCACCACCTTGGACGGCGGCGGCAGCGTAGCCTTCGGGCTGGCGCAGGCGATTTCCCAGATCGTCAGCGCAAGCGCCAGAAACAGCAGCGGCGGCAGCACGCGCGTGGCGAAGAGCTTGAGGCCGCTCAGCACGCGCGGACCCCAGGTGGCGAGAAAACTCTCGCCACCCAGGTCCGCCTTGGTCAGGACATCGGTTTTGACCGCCATGGACAGTTCCTTATCGTGAGCTGACATCGTCAGACCCGGGTGATGGCCAGGCTCTTCAGGTAGCCGGCGGGATCGGCCGGATCGAAGACCTTGCCATCGAAGAAGGTTTCCTTGCCGCGCGAGGTGGAAGCCGGAATGTCGGCCGCCGCAACACCGAGAGTCTTGGCGGCATCGCGCCACAGATCCTCGCGGTTGGTCTGGCTGATCAGCGCCTTGACGTCGGTATCGCCCGGCAGATAGCCCCAGCGGATGTTTTCCGTCAGGAACCACAGTTCATGGCTCTGGAAAGGATAGGAGGCGAAGTCACGCCAGAACTTCATGACCAGTGGACTTTCAGGGCCCACAGTGACCTTGCGACCGTTGCCGTAATCGATCTTGCCGGTCTGGCGGTCGAGGATGTCCTCCACCGGCACCTTGAACCAGTCGCGGCCGCCGACGATCTTGCACAGCTCGGCCTTGTTCTCGATCTTGTCGCACCACTGCTGGGCTTCCAGCACGGCCATCAGCATGGCCTTGGTCGCCTTCGGATTCTTCTCGGCCCAGTCGGCGCGGATCGAGAGCGACTTTTCCGGATGATCCTTCCACAGCTCGCCGGTGGTCAGCGCGGTATAGCCGATATCCTGGTTCACCAGCTGCGACGGCCAGGGTTCGCCGACGCAGAAGGCTTCCATCGTGTTCACCTTCATGTTCGCCACCATCTGCGGGGGCGGCACGGTGATGGTCGAGACATCCTTCTCCGGATCGATGCCATTGGCGGCGAGCCAGTAGCGGATCCACATGTCATGGGTGCCGCCGGGGAAGGTCATGGCGCATTTGATGTCCTTGCCCTCAGCCTTGGCCTTGCGGAAGGCCGCGCCGAGCGACTTGGCGTCGGTGGTCACCTTCAGGTCGGCATAGGCCTTCGACACCGAGATGGCCTGGCCATTGGTGTTGAGGCGCGCCAGCATGGCCATCGGGATCTTGGTCTTGGTGATCTTGCCGGCCGCGATCAGATACGGCATGGGCGTCAGGATATGCGCGCCCGTGATGCCGCCGCCCGCCTCGCCGAGCTCGATGTTGTCGCGCGTCGCACCCCAGGAGGCCTGCTTGTCGACCACCATGTCGGGCAGGCCATATTTGGCGAACAGGCCCTTTTCCTTGGCGATGATCAGCGGCGACGAGTCCGTCAGCGCGATGTAGCCGAGCTTGGTGCCCTTGACCTCGGGGCCCGCGGCCTGCGCGAAGGCGCCGCCGGGAAACTGGAGACGCGCGGCGGCCAGCAGCGCGGCGGTGCCGGTCGCACCCTTGATGAGCTGACGACGATTAAACCCTTTGGACTTGGTGACCATGGACCCCTCCGTTTTTGTTTCGCCGCGCCCTGTTGATCGCGGCGGCCATAAAAAAAGCGCCCAGCAATTGAGGCCTCGGAAACCGAAACCACATTGCCGGACGCCTTTGTCCGTTCACGACCAGAGCAGCGCTGCCTGGGGAGGCTTAAGCTGGGAGGTCGCTACACCCGGATGCGCCATTGCACCCGGTATCCGCGTTGATCAAAGCAGGAAACATGCCAGCGTTGCCGCAGGCGAAATTTCTCGATTTTCCAGGGTGATACAGGTGCCTCTCGAGTCGGAGGCCGGATGGTGCGCTGCACAAATTTCAGGCGGCCAAAACCGCATGCCGCATAAAAGGGCAGCAGCGCTGTCCTGTCCGTCTACTTGTTCTTGAGGATGTCGGCGAAGGCCAGAAGCGTCTCGGCCACGTCCACCAGGCGCTGCTGACGGTCCATCGCGAGCTTGCGAAGCGCGGCATAGGCCTCGTCTTCGGTGATCTTGCGCTCGCGCATCAAGAGGCCTTTCGCCCGCTCGATGGTCTTACGGTCATGTAGGGTGGCCTTGGTCTTTTTCAACTCGTCGCGCAGCGCCTGGAATTCACGAAACCGCGCGATGGCGACATCGACGATGGGCTTCACGCGGTTCACGTTGAGCCCGTCGATGATATAGGCCGAAACCCCGGCCTGCATGGCTTCGTTGATCATCGTCTCGTCCGACTGGTCGACGAACATGACGATCGGGCGCGGCTGATCGGCGTTGATCTGGCGCATGCTTTCAATGGTGTCGCGCGACGGGCTTTCCATGTCGACGATGATCACGTCGGGGCCGATTTCCTGCACGCGCTTGGCGCTGAGTTCGCGCGGCGCAAGCTGGGCGATCAGGTCGTAGCCCTGCCCCTGCAGCGCTTCGGCCAGCACCACGGACCGCTCCGGGTCCTCGTCGATCAGAAGAATGCGTACGCCAGCCAAACCATCACCTCTGCCGGTATACTAAGCAAAACGCATACCGGTTCGGCAGGTTGGATTATGACAACCTGGTCGCGCCATAACCCCTCGGTGGGACGTGGAATTCAGGCCAGCTCGAAGCGGATCGGCTGGGCGCCCTTCAGCAGGGTGGACCGGCCCATGGCGACCAGGTTCTCCAGCCCATCGGTGATGGTGATGAAGTGGTTGCCGGCGAGCTGCCCGACCTTGGAGGCGAAATGCACGGCGCCGTAGGCGACGAGGATCTCGGTTTCCGAGATGCCGCCGGGATACAGGATGACCTGGCCGGGCGCGGGATAGCTGGTGTGGTTTTCGTAGTCCAACCCGAAATCATAATCACCCAGCGGAATCCAGCAGCCCTCGCCGCTCCAGCGCACATGGATGATCTTTTCCACGTAGGGCAGCACGCTGCGGAACTTGGCCACCGTCTTGGGCGCCAGCGCGGTTTCGAAACGCGCGCCGAAGACGAAGTCGCCGGCGGTGATCTTGAGCTTGTCGGACATCTGGGATGGCCCCTCGATTAAGAGGGGAAATGGTGGCTGGAGGCGGATTTGAACCGCCGACCCAGGGCTTATGAGTCCCTTGCTCTACCAACTGAGCTATCCAGCCACACCATGTCCCCGTGGGTCACGGAGGCCGCATGGAATACGGGGGCGGCCTAAAGATGTCAAGCGCGCCGCAAGCCTATGATATCAGGCGGCTAATTCGCCCCCGGAGTCCCTGGCCTCAGAGCGTGCGATCCAGCCCCCGCCCAGCAGGCGGTCGCCGGCATAGACCACTCCGGCCTGGCCCGGCGCGACGCCAAACTCAGGCGCGCTGAGCTCCAGCCGCGCCAGCTTTCCATCCGGGCCCTCGCCCGCATCGAAAATCCGGGCGGCGACCGCCGGCTGCGCCGAGCGCAGCTTCACGGTGACATCCATGCCATCAGCCGGGATCGCCTCGCCCAGCCAGTTCAGCTCGCGCAGCATCACGGTGCTGCGCGCCAGCGCGGATTTCGGCCCGACGACGACGCGCCGCTTGGCCGCCTCGATGCGCACGACATACAGCGGCTCCGGTCCCGACACGCCAAGTCCCTTGCGCTGGCCGACGGTGAAGTGGATCACGCCATCATGCTGGCCCAGCACGCGGCCTTCGGTGTCGACGATCTCGCCGGCATCCATGGCTTCCGGCCGCAGCTTCGCCACCACCGAGGCATAGTCGCCATTGGGCACGAAGCAGATGTCCTGGCTGTCAGGCTTATCCGCCACGATCAGCCCGAACTCTTCGGCGAGCGCGCGCACGGCGGGCTTTTCCATGCCACCCAGCGGGAAGCGCAGGTAATCGAGCTGCTCTTGCGTCGTGGTGTAGAGGAAATAGCTCTGGTCGCGGCGCGGATCATGGCCCTTGTGCATCTGCGCGCGACCATCGGCAGGCGCAACGCGCTTCACATAATGGCCGGTGGCGAGGCAATCGGCGCCGAGATCGCGCGCGGTCTCCAGCAGGTCGCGGAACTTGACGCGCTGGTTGCAGCGGATGCAGGGGATCGGCGTCTCGCCCTGCACATAGCTTTCGGCGAATTCATCCATCACCGACTGGCGGAAGCGGCTTTCGTAATCCAGCACGTAATGCGGAATGCCTAAACGATCCGCGACCATGCGCGCATCATGGATATCCTGACCGGCGCAGCAGGCACCTTTTTTCGCTATGGCCGCGCCATGATCGTAAAGCTGCAGCGTGATGCCGATGACCTCGTAGCCCTCCCGCTTCAGCAGGCCGGCGACCACGGAGGAATCCACCCCGCCCGACATCGCCACCACGACGCGCGTCTCCGCAGCCGGCTTGGCGAAGCCCAGGCTGTTCAGAACCGGGCTGTTCAGGGGCAGAGTGTTAACGGGGTCCGTCATGCGGCGGGACTATAGCGCCCGCCGGCCGCCCGGCAAGCCGATTGCTGCGGGCCCGCTGCGGTCCATTCCGGTCCACCGGCGCCCACTGGCGCCCGTTGCGGTTCACTGCGGTCCATTGGAGCCCATTGCGGTTCATTCGGGTTCACTGGGGTTCATTCCGGTTCGTTTGGCTTCGTTCGTGTTCGTTTGCGTTCGTTTCGCTTCGTTTTGGTTCGTTTTGGTTCGTTTGGCGTCCCGGCGTCTGGTCGTCCGCCAACGGATCATTTCCGGCTTGAATTCAACCATTGAGAACATATAATGAACATAGTCCAGATTTCAAGGAGGGCCCGTCATGATCGCCGCCGCGACACTGCCCTGCCGCCATCTCAGTATATCCATCAGTCGCCCGGCCGCAGGCGTCTATGCCTTCCTGGCCGATCCGGTGAACTGGCCGACATGGGCCGCCGGTCTTGGCCGGCTGCACCAGCTCGATGACGGCCGCTGGGTGACCGAACAGCCTGAAGGCGTGATGACGGTGCAGTTCAGTCCGCGGAATCCCTTCGGCATCCTCGACCACACGGTCATCACGCCGGACGGCGCACAAATTTATGTGCCGCTGCGCGTGATCGAGAATGGCGACGGCGCGGAAGTGATCTTCACGCTGTTCCGTCTGCCCGGGATGGACGATGCGAAGTTCGCGGCGGATGCGGAATTGGTGAGGAAGGATTTGGAGAAGCTCCGAATTGTACTCGCAGACCCGCCGAGCAGAACCGCACGGTAAAGAATTGTAAGCGGACCTTAACAATACCCAGCCTATTACGCGGCATTCCGCAATATATGCGGCAGCATCACTTTACATGTTCTCTAGGTGGAAGACCTGGGTATCCGTAAAATTAGAGCAGGCTACTTTGCGTGACAATTATGGTCGGTGGCGGAAGGTTTCGCGCCTACCGATTCTTGTCATCACATTGCCAGCGTGACGCCCATGACGCAGTCTGCCGACATCATGATGCCGTACATCCCGGCACAGCAGAGAATGCCGGACTCCTTTGTCGACCGCCTGTCGAATGACGGCATGCGCCAACTGTTGCGATACTGGGTGGCCTGCCGCGGACGCATGCAGTTGCCGCGCCGTCCGCAGTTCGATCCCCTGCGCTTCCATCAGCTGCTGCCCTTCATGCAGCTTCACGAACGCAAGCCCGACGGCCGCTATCTGTGCAAGGTGTCGGGCACCGCCGTGGTCGAGGCTTATGGCTTCGAGAGCACCAACCGCTATGTCGACGAGGTGATCAATCCCGCGCATCTGAAAAGCCGCACCGCCCTGCTCGACCAGACGCTCGATAACGGCCGGCCGGTTTTCTATGCCGGCTCGCTGGTGCTGGACGGCCGCGAGTGGCAGGGCTTCGAGCGCCTGTCGCTGCCGGTGGCCGACAGCGAAGGCGTGCCGCGCTTCATCTTCAGCCTGCTGGACTTCACCCGCCGGCCGCCGCGCAACGAACCGATCCCCGACCTTGCCGATGCCGACCGCCATGGCATCGCCTTCAAGCTGGTGGCCGGCGACGACGAGCTCCGTCTCGACTAGACGCGCCGCTCATACCAGCCCTTGCTGGCCATCACTATTTTCACCACGCTCAGCATCACCGGCACCTCGATCAGCACGCCCACCACCGTGGCCAGCGCCGCGCCGGAATGCAGGCCGAACAGGCTGATCGCCGCCGCCACCGCCAGCTCGAAGAAATTGCTGGCGCCGATCAGCGCCGAGGGTCCGGCCACGCAATGGGCGACGCCGCACTGGCGGTTGAGCCAGTAGGCCAGGCCGGCATTGACATAGACCTGGATCAGGATCGGCACGCCCAGCAGCGCGATGACCAGCGGATTGGCGATGATCTGCTGGCCCTGGAAGGCGAAGAGCAGCACCAGCGTGGCGAGCAGCGCCAGCAGCGACACCGGACCGAGCGCCGCCTGCACGGCCTTCAGCGCCGCTTCGCCGCCACTACGCAGCACCCCGCGCCGCCAGAGCTGCGCGCCGATCACCGGCACCAGGATATACAGTCCCACCGACAGCAGCAGCGTATCCCAGGGCACCGTGATGGCCGACAGCCCGAGCAGCAGGCCGACCAGCGGCGCGAAGGCCACCACCATGATGGCGTCGTTGAGCGCCACCTGGCTCAGCGTGAAATGCGGCTCGCCATCGACCAGGTTGCTCCATACGAAGACCATCGCCGTGCAGGGCGCGGCCGCCAGCAGGATCAGCCCGGCCATGTAGGACTCGATCTGGTCGGCCGGCAGATACGGGCGGAACAGCCAGCCGATGAACAGCCAGCCCAGCAGCGCCATCGAAAATGGCTTCACCGCCCAGTTGATCACCAGCGTGACGCCGATGCCGCGCCAGTGCCGTGACACCTCGTGCAGCGCCGCGAAGTCGATCTTCAGCAGCATCGGCACGATCATCAGCCAGACCAGGCCCGCCACCGGCAGGTTGACCCGGGCCACCTCCAGCGCCGCGATGGCCTGGAACAGCGTCGGGAACCAGTGACCGGCGGCAATGCCGGCGATGATGCAGAGCGCGACCCAGAGGGTGAGCCAGCGTTCGAACAGGCCCATGACCGGCCGGGCCGGCGCGGCGATATCGGCCATCACGAGGCCTGCGGGATGTCGCGGCCGATCTCGCTGAGACGGCTGCGCAGGCTGAGATCGTCCAGCGAGCGCAGCGGCAGGCTGGCGAAGACACGGATGCGGTTGGTCAGCATGCGATAGGTATCGGCGAAGGCCAGGCGTTGCTCGATCTCATCCTCCACCACGGCGGCCGGATCGGGCAGGCCCCAATGGGCCGTCATCGGATGGCCAGGCCAGATCGGACAGACTTCATTGGCGGCGTTGTCACAGACGGTGAAGATGAAATCCATCCGTGGCGCGTCCGGCCCGGAGAATTCCTCCCAGGATTTAGAACGCAGGGTGCTGATGTCATGGCCGCTCTTGGCCAGGATATCCAGCGCCATCGGATGCACCTCGCCTTTAGGGAAGCTGCCGGCGCTATAGGCACGGAAGCGGCCGGCGCCAAGCTCGTTCATGATCGCTTCCGCCAGGATACTGCGCGCGGAATTTCCGGTGCAGAGAAACAGAACGTTAAACGGCCTTGCGGCGCTGGCGGAGTCCATCGGAGCGGGTCCCATCGTTTCGGATATTGGTGTTCGGTATGCAAAGGTCGGGCTGGCCGCCGCAGCAACGGTCGGACAGGAAGGCAATCAGGCCGTTCATATGCGCCACGTCGACGGCGTAGATCAGCGAACGGCTTTCGCGTCGTTGCGTGATCAGGCCGGCGCCGCGCAGCTGGGCCAGATGAAAGGACAGCGTGGGCGCCGCCACATCCAGCGCCTCGGCGATCGCGCCGGCGGCCAAACCCTTCGGCCCGGCCTCGACCAGCCGGCGATAGATCGCCAGCCGGGTCTGCTGCGCCAGCGCGCCGAATGCGGCGACAGCCGCCGTATCCTTCATGGCTTTCATATTTCCAGTATCATGGAAATAATGTCCACAGCGCCAGTGAAGGTTTGATGACAGCCCCGCTCAGCCGCGGTCGCGAGTCTCCGCCGACAGCATCAGCATGGCGACAAAGCCGGCGACGCAGAGTCCGCTCGAAAACAATAGCACGTGGCTGCCGAAGCGTTCGAGCAACAGCGCGAAGACGAAGGGCGCGCCGGCCTGGCCGAAACGCGCCGGCGCCACCAGCCAGCCCTGCCGCCGACCATAGCCGCCGGGGCCGAAGATCACCAATGGCAACGTCCCCTTGGCGATCGTCATCACGCCGTTGCCGGCGCCGTGCAACAATGTGAAGAGATAGGCCATCGGCGCGCCGAACAGCAGCAGCGCCGCCACACCGACCGGATGGGTGATCGACGCGAGTCGTGCCGACAGCATCGGATGGAACCGTTGCAGCACGCTGTATTCCAGCACGCGCGCCGCCACCTGCGCCGGACCGACCAGGGCGGCGGCGGCAATCGCCACCGTCTTGGTCGCGCCGGCGGCCTCCAGGATGCGCGGCAGATGCGCCGCCATCGCCGTGCTGGTGATCCAGGTGACGGCGAAGGCAAAAGCCAGCAGCAGCATCGGGCGGCTGAACATCGACTCTCCGGCTGCGGCAGGGTCCGTCGCAACAGGCGCGGTGACATGTGTGCCAAGATCGCGCGGCACCATCAGGCGATTGAGCGGCAGGCCGATGAGCAGATGGGCGACGGCCCAGACATGGCAGGTCGCGCGCCAGCCCCACTCCGCATCGATGAGCGCCGAGATCGGCCAGCAGACCGTGCTGGCAAAACCGGCCAGCAGGGTGATGCCGGTGATGGCGCTGCGCGCCTCGCGGCCATAGATGGCGGTGAGCGTGGCAAAGGCAGCTTCATACAGCCCGATCGCCATGCCGCAGCCGATCAGCAGCCAGGCGATGACAAAGACGGCGAGGTTGGGCGCAGCCCCGAGCAGGCCAAGGCCGGCGGCAAAAACCAGGCTCGACGCGGTCAGGATATTGCGGCCGCCGAAGCGGTCGATGCGATGCCCGACACCGGGGCCGACGAAGGCGGTCAGCAGCATCGCGCCGGAAAAGGCGCCATAGATCCAGCCGGTGGACACGCCGAAGGACTCCGCCATCGGCGCCGCCAGAATGGCCGGCAGGTAATAGGTCGAACCCCAGCCCAGCGTCTGCGCCGTGCCGAGCGCGAGAACGACGGCGACGCGATGACGCGACGACAAGGCCATCAACAGCAGTCCTTCGCCGCCGCCGTGCCGGCGAAATGCGGCTTCGGCGTGCAGCAGCTTGTCGCCGCGGCTGCAACCGGCCTGGTGCTGCAACTGCTGCCGGAGTCTGTGGCGTCCCTCAGGGTGGTGCTGCACACGCCGGTTTCAGGCAGATCGAGCTGCACCAGATCGGCCTGCGCCAGATCGCCCGCCAGCGCAGCGGCGATCGAACGCACCTGTTCATAGCCCGTGGCCAGCAGAAAGGTCGGCGCGCGGCCATAGCTCTTGATGCCGGCGATGTAGAATCCGGTTTCGGGATGGCTGAGTTCGCGATGCCCGTGCGGCCGCACCGTGCCGCAGGAATGCTCGTTCGGATCGATCATCGGCGCCAGGATGCGCGGGCTTTCAGTCGCCGGATCGAGATCGAGGCGCAGCTCGCCCAGCAGGCGCAGCTCCGGGCGCTGGCCGGCGGCGATGACGATGCGGTCGACCTCGACGTCGCTGACGCCGTTCGGATAGCTGAGCGATACGCGCAGGCCATCGTCGATCCCCGCAATCGTACTCTGCAGACGCAGGTCGATGGCGCCGCTGCCGACCATGGCTTCCAGATCACGACCAAGCTTGCCGCGCGCCGCCAGCTTGTCATTCGCGCCGCCGCCGAACAGCCGCGCCAGGCTGGCGCCGCGCACCGCCCAGACGATGCGTGTCTGTGGCGCGTCCTGCTGCAGGCGCACGAGATCAAGCAGGATATTCGCCGCCGAATGACCGGCGCCTGCCACCAGCACGCGGCGGTTGGCATAGGTATCGCGGTCGCGGCCCAGCACATCGGGCAGGCCATAGACGATCTGCGCCGCATGCTCGGCCTCGCCCGGCACCGGCAGGCCGTTGCTGCCGGCGGGATTGGGCTGGCTCCAGGTGCCCGAGCAGTCGATCACGGCGCGCGCCAGATCGCGACGCACCCCGCCATCGCGCTTCTGCACCACCAGTTCAAACGGCGCGGCGGCGCGACCCGCCGTCTTCATCTTGTCGAAGCCGCGACGGCTGACCGCCGTGATGCGCGCACCGGTTTCCAGCACGGCGGCGATCTGCGCGGTCTGCGCCAGCGGCTGCAGATACTGCGCATAAAGCGCCGCGCCGGTTGGATGCACGGCCGGCGACGGCGCCTGCCAGCCGGTCGGCTGCAGCAGCGCGCGGGCCGCCGTGTCGATATTGTAGGACCAGGGCGAGAAGAGCCGCACATGGCCCCAGTCGCGCACATGCGCGGCGATGTCATCGGCCGCTTCATAGAGCTTCACCGGCAGGCCGCGCGCCAGCAGTTGCGCGGCGGCGGCGAGACCGACCGGGCCGGCGCCAATCACGGCGACCGGCAGATCGGCGGGCTGGATGGGGGCAATGGCGTTCATGGCGTTTTCCTTCGTCATTCGTCGAAAAGCGAATATGTAGGTCAAAAAAAACGCGGCGGTCAGATGTCGCCGAGCAGATGCTGCAGGCGGCGCAGCTTGGCGAGGTCGACGCAGTAGCAGGGGCGCGCGTCGCCGGTGCCGCAGCCGCCCTCGCCGATATTGCCCTTCACCAGGCCGGCATCCTTCAGGATCGAGAGATGCTGCGAGGCGGTGGAGGGCGCGACGGGCAGCAGGTCGGCGAGCTTGCCGAAATAGCAGGTGCCGATGCGCAGCAGGTTGCGGATGATCAGCACGCGCACCGGATGCGCCAGCGCCTTGGCCAGGTCGGCCAGCTCCTCATCCTCAGGCCGCGCCTCTTCCACCAGGCTGGCCGGAATCGCGGCGGCACTCAGTCCCGGCGGCGTCTTGCGGGATTTGCCTTTACCGGTCGTCGATTTCACGGCTGCGGCCACGGTGTTTCCATTCGTTATTCGACGAATAACATAGGCCGCGCCGGGCGGCGCGTCAAGCGGAAGCCTTACGCGGCCGGGAACAGCCGGCCGATGACCTGCTGCAGTTCGCCCTGGTCATAGGGCTTGGACAGGCGCGGCAGACTGGTCTTCACGCCCTGCGGCAGTTCGGCATAGCCTGAGGCCAGCACGATGGGCAGGTCCGGCCGCGCCGCGCTGATCGCCTCGGCCAGTTGCGTGCCGGTCATCTGCGGCATGGCATGATCGGTGATCACCAGATCGATCGGCGCATCGCTGTGCACGATCTCCATCGCCTGCCGGCCCGAATGCGCCTTCAGCACGCTGTGGCCCAACTCTTCCAGCATCGCGGCGGTGTTCATCAGCACCAGGCCGTCGTCATCCACCGCCAGCACGGCGAGCCGGCGCGTCTCCATCATCGGCTCGTCATTCGCCACGGCCTGCGCCTGCGCCGCGACAGCCTCGTCGGCGGCCGGCAGCCACAGCTCCGCCGTGGTGCCGACACCGGCGCGGCTTTTCAGCAGCAGGCGGCCACCCGACTGTTCGGCCAGGCCCAGCACCATCGGCAGGCCAAGGCCGGTGCCCTTGCCCACGCCCTTGGTGGTGAAGAAGGGTTCGGTGGCGCGCGCCAGCGTTGCCTCGTCCATGCCCTCGCCTTCGTCAGTGACGGTCAGGCAGACATAGCGGCCAGGCTTCAGGTTGCGCTCCACCCCAAGCGCGTCGGTGGCGCCGATGGTTTCGTTGCGCGCCGAGATCAGGATGCCACCGCCCTCGGGCATGGCGTCGCGCGCATTGACGGCGAGATTCAGCAAGGCCGATTCAAGCTGGTTGGCATCGACACGTGCCGGCAGCAGGCCGAGCGGGAAGCGGCTTTCCACCGTGACCGATGGACCGAGCGAGCGCTGCAGCAGGCCCGACATGCCATGCACTAGCGCCGGAATCTTCACCGCCTCGGGCTTCAGGTCCTGCCGGCGCGCAAAGGACAGCAGCCGCTTGGTCAGCGCCGCGCCGCGCTGGGCACCGAGCACCGCATTCTCGATGAAGGGCGTGACGCGCGGATCGGGCGCCATGCGCTTGCGTACCAGATCGAGGCTGCCCAGCACCGCCATCAGCAGGTTGTTGAAGTCATGCGCGATGCCGCCGGTGAGCTGGCCCAGCGCTTCCATCTTCTGCGCCTGGAACAGCGCCTCGCGCGCCACCTCCAGCGCACGCTGCGCCTCCTTGCGCTCGGTGATATCGCGCGTCACCTTGGCAAAGCCGATGATCTCGCCCGCATCGTTGCGGACCGGGTCGATCACCACATGGGCCCAGAAGCGCGTGCCGTCCTTGCGCTGGCGCCAGCCTTCCTTTTCGAACCGTCCGGCGCTCGCCGCGGTCTGCAGCGCTTTTTCCGGCTCGTTGTTGGCGCGATCCTCCGCCGTGTAGAAGGTGGAGAAATGCTTGCCGATGATCTCCTCGGGCGTATAGCCCTTGATGCGCTGGGCACCGACATTCCAGTTGCTGACACGGCCGGTGGCGTCGATCATGTAGATGGCGTAGTCGGTGACACTCTGCACCAGCATGCGGAAGCGCTCCTCGCTTTCGCGCAGCGCGTCCAGGTGCTTCTTGCGCTCAGTCAGGTCGCGCGTCACCTTGGCGTAGCCGACCAGCTCGCCCGCATCGTTGCGGATCGCGTCGATCACCACATGCGCCCAGAAGCGCGTGCCATCCTTGCGCTGGCGCCAGCCCTCGCCTTCGAAGCTGCCGGTATCGCGCGCTGTCTGCAGCGCGCGTGCGGGGAAACCGGTAGCGCAGTCTTCCTCGGTATAGAAGATGGAGAAATGCCGGCCGATGATCTCGCCAGCCGCATAGCCCTTGAAGCGCTCGGCGCCACGGTTCCAGCTTTGCACGATGCCGTCCGGGCTGAGCATGTAGATGGCGTAATCGAGAACGGCATCGACCAGCAAACGATAGCGGCCCTCGTCGGTCAACGAGGCACTGAATCGATCCGCGACCGCAATCGGCACCGCATCTCCCCTCCGTTCGCCGGCCACGTCTACATTCCCCGCCCCGCGCCGGCTCATGGCCGACGCATACGCATCTTGTTTCTTATAGTGGGGGTTATCCGCCGTTTTTACTATCATTTGTCGACTAGCCCCGTCCTCAGACCGCCGGATCCAGCCAAGGCAGGAGACGACGGTCAACAACAGGGCTGCGTAAGCGAAGTTCCCGGCACTGCCATAAATCAGCCAGTACATTCGCCTGCATGGGTGAACAGACCTGCCTTCCGACAATAGGCGTGGTGGCTTTCCGCGCTGTGGTTGGGCGGCGGACCAACGGCTGAGCGCCACGGTATGCACGCCATGGCGAGAGGTCGCCGCCAAGGCTTCCCGGCCCGGTTGCAGCCATGCGGCGGCCAGCGTACAAGGATTCACCCTTCTATTTGACCGCCCCGCTCTATTCCCCGCCCGATGCTTCTGTTCCGCCCCCTGCGCGATCGCAACATGACCCTGCTGTGGCTTGGCGCCAGCATTGCCGGGCTGGGTTTGCAGATCTACGACGCCACCATCACCTGGTACATGGTCGAGGCCTTCGGGACGCAGGCCTCCATCCTCGTCACCATCACCGCCTTCATCTCGCTGATCTTCGCACTGTTCGGTGGGGCGCTGGTCGACCGCTTCGACGAATTCACCGGCATGGCCTGGATCGACCTGCTGCGCGGCCTGCTGGTGCTGCTGCCGGTCGGCTGGCTGGCGCTGTCGCCCGGCGATGTCTGGATCCTCGTGCCCGCCGTGCTGCTGATGGCGCTGCTGCGGCCGCTGCCGCTGCCGCTGGCCTATGGCGCGCTGCCGCGCCTGAGCGCCGAGACCGGGCTGCTGCATGCGATGAACGCGCTGGTCGACGGCTCGCAGCGGCTGGCGCGCATCCTTGGGCCGATGCTGATCGGCGTGCTGGAAGTCGCCGTGCAGCAGGTGTGGATTCTCGGTCTCGCCGCCGTCTGCTTCCTGCTCTCCTCGGGCTGTGCGACGCTGATCCGGCGGCGCATGCGCGGTGCGATGGCGGCGGCACAGATCGAGATGCCGGCGCCGCCGTTTGCGCAGGCGCGGCCGATCGACGATGTGCTGGAGGCGTTTCGCGCCGCAAGGGCGCGAGCCGACGTCTTCTACGCCATCGTCACCAACATGATCAGCAACGGCGGCTGGCAGCTCGGCCTGATCCTCGGCACGGCGCTGCTGCTGCATGGCGAACTGATGGCCGATATCGGCAGCTATGCCTATGTGCTGGCCGCCTATGGCTGCGGCAATGTGCTGTCCAGCCTGATCAGCGGCAACCTCACGATCCGCAACCGGCCGCGCTGGACGCTGACCGGACATAGCATCGCGGGCTGCGGCTATATGCTGATGGCCTGGGCGCCCAGCCTGGAGATGATCATGCTGGCCGCGGCCATCACCGCGTCAGGGCCGCCGATCGCCGACCTGTCCTTTCTCAGCATGATCCAGAAGGATGCGGGCAGCGGGCATGGCGGCCCCAAGATGGTGGCGCGGCTCTATCGCCTCAAGCTGGTCGGCTCGTGGATCGGCGGCCTCGGCTCGGTGGCGGCCGGCAGCCTGCTGTTCCAGCTGTTCGGCATCCGCCCGGTGATCTTCGTCTGCGGCTTCGTGCTCGCGGCGTCCGCGGTGATCGGCTACCGCTGGCTGCTCAGAGCCAGGCCAGCAGCGCCAGCGCGATGAACGCTGGCACGGCCTGCACATAGAGGATGCGGCGGCTGACGGTCCAGGCGCCGTAGACGCCGGCCACGATCACGCAGAGCAGGAAGAATATCTTCACCTGCAGCGCCATGGCCGGGTCGGGATGCACCAGGCCCCAGACCAGGCCGGCGACGAGGAAGCCGTTATACAGGCCCTGATTGGCCGCCAGCACCTTGGTGATCTCGGCCTTCTCGGGCGTGTTGCGGAAGACGCGCAGGCCCATCGGCTTGGTCCACAGCACCATTTCCAGCACCAGGAAATACAGGTGCAGCAGCGCCACAATGGCAACCAGGATATTCGCAGCGAGACTCATGGCATTCCCCCAGGTGATTCTGCGGCGCAGTCTAGCAGTCCGGTTATCTGCTGAATACGGCACTTAACAGCGCCGCTTGCGCATATAGCGGCGAATTGCAGCGACTTATGCGTGAAACCATGCTCTATTGCGCCGACAAATCGAGCCCTCCCCGCTCCTTTTGCGAGGATGCGTCCGATGACTGATCTGATACCCCTGCCAACCGACGACGCCTTCGCCACGCTCGACAAGGGCGCGCAGAAACGCGCGCTTGTCAGCCTGCTCGACAACTTCCTCGATCATGCCGCCGCCGCCAACCGCACGCCCGACGACTGGGAACGCGCCGCGTTCCGTTATGCCGTCACCTGCCTGCGCCATGGCCTGATCTCGGCCGCCATGCCGGAGCTGAAACGGCTGGTGACGCCAGCGCTGCAGCGCCCCAACGGCACCGTGCCGAAGGAGAAATATCCGCAGACTGTCGCGGCCCTGCGCGCCGAGCTGCTGGACCTGCTCGACGAAAAGTAGCGGCGCGACTCGCTCCACGATTTCGCCATGATTGAGACGGCTTACGGCGGGAACCGCATGAGCGGCGCGCCGTTATTGCTCTGTTCCCAGAACAGGAGGCCGCCATGGCCAGCAGTCGTCATCCATCCGAAATGAACAAGCCGTCCAAAGAGCAGATGCAGGAAGCCAAGCGCGAGGGTCGCGACGAAGACGCCGAACTCGACGCGGCGCTGCGCGACAGCTTCCCAGCCAGCGATCCGGTATCCATCAGCCAGCCGACCGCATCGAGCGGTTCGCTTGCCGGTCATCGCGACGACAATGCCGCCGGCGACAAAACCCGTCGCAAGCTGCATGACCGTGTCAATGTCGCCGACAAGGACGAACTGGAATACTGGACCGATCGCCTCGGCGTTTCGGAATCCAAGTTGAAGGAAGCCGTCAAATCCGTCGGTTTCTTCCCGCAGGAAGTCGCCCACTATCTGGGCAAGACTCTCTGACGCAGCACAGCATTGTCGTCGGGCGGATCACAGGATGAACCGCCCGACGATATAAAGCCCGAGCAACAGCAGGGCGAGGAAGAACAGGCGACGGAAGGCTGCTTCCGACAGCCGGTCGCGCAGCTTCTGCCCGGCCACCATGCCGAGCACCGCCGGCACCACGCCCGCCGCCGAAACCCACAGCAGATTGCCGCCGATCATGTCGCGGCCGCCCAACGCCCCGGATAGCGCTATGGCCAACGCCAGGGTGGAGGCCATGAACAGCAGTCCCATCGCCTGCACCAGCTGGTCGCGCGCCAGTCCCAGTGATTGCAGATACAGCACGCCCGGCACCACGAAGGAGCCGGTCAGTCCGGTCAGCACGCCGTTGACGATGCCGACCAGCGGTCCGGCCCAGACTTCATGCCGGGCCGGAATCGCCACCGGCGGCCGCAGCAGGCCGATCAGCGCATAAATGATCAGCAGCAACCCAAGCAACGCCGACAGATGTTTCGTATCGACGTGGTCGAGCGCCGCGGCGCCGAACCAGATGGCGACAGAGGCCGCAAGCAGGAAGGGCCAAAGCCGACGCATCAGCAGGCGGAAGTGGCCGCCGGTGCAGGCCTGCCAGATATTGGTGGCGAAGTTGGGCACCAGCAGCACGATCATCGCCATGCGCAGGTCCATGGTGGCGGCCAGCAGGCCGAGCGAGATGCTGGGCAGGCCCAAGCCGATCACCCCCTTCACCGCGCCGGCCAGCAGAAACACGGCGGCGATCCAGATCAGGGCAGACCATTCAAAACCAAGCACGGGCGCGATCCTCAGGAAGGGGTGGATGCCGTTTTATGGCAGATTGCACGGGTGCAATGTTTCGGTCGCGGCCGAAGTGTTTTTGGCTACAGTTCCGCCGCGTTCCACCCTGCGAGACCCGCCATGCCGACCATCCTGGGCAAGCCTGAATCCATCAATGTGCGCAAGGTGCTGTGGACCTGCGCCGAGATCGGTCTGGACTACAGCCACGATCCCAACTGGGGCGGTGCCGGCCGCTCGACCCGCGAGGCGGAGTTCATCAGCCTCAATCCGCATGCGCTGGTGCCGGTGCTGCAGGATGACGGCGTGACGCTGTGGGAGTCGAACAGCATCGTGCGCTATCTCGCCGCCAAGCATGGCCGCCACGACCTGCTGCCCGCCGATCCGGCCGGCCGCGCCCGCGTCGAAATGTGGATGGACTGGCAGGGCGGCGATTTCAATGGATCGTGGCGCCATGCCTTCCTGGGACTGGTGCGCAAGAACCCCGCCTTTCAGAACGCGGCCGAGATCGAGCGCTCGATCCGTGAATGGACCGCACAGGTGGCGAGCCTCGATGCGCAACTGGCCCGCACCGGTGCCTATGTCGTCGGCGACAGCTTCACGGCGGCCGATATCGTGATCGGCCTGTCGGTCAACCGCTGGTTCATGTCGCCCATTGAGCACCCCGCCTTCCCGGCGGTGTCCGCCTATTACGACCGCCTGAGCCACCGGCCTGCCTTCATGCAGCATGGCCGCAATGGCCTGCCCTGACCGGCATCAGCGTTTCTTCTTCTCGTAACGATTGATCAGTTCTTTCGCCGCCCTGGCCTCGCTCTGCATCGGCCAGCCGGCAAAATTGACCTCGGCGATACGGCCGCGCGCATTGCGCTTGAGCAGGACATCCTCGCCATAATTGCCAAAGCCGCCAGCCTGGCTGATCCGGGCGCGGTCCTTGCCCGTGATGGTCAGCTCGCTGCAATCCACGAAAGGGCTGAAAGCGAAAGGATTGGCGGCCAGCACCTTGCCCGCCACCGGCACCAGATCGGTCGGTCCATGCGGACCCCACCAGCGTCCGGCCCAGCCGGCGGTGCGCCGCGCCGGCGCGCCATGGCGGGCGAAGGTGCGCAGGACATTCACGATGCCGTCGAGCCAGGGGCCGGCCAGACCATCGCCGGAATTGGTCAGCACTGAAATGGCGATGTCCTGATCCGGCAGCACGATCGTGCGCGTGATGAAACCGGGAAAGCCGCCGCCATGGCCGGCCCAGGCCCAGTCGCCAATCTGGCCGCTGGCAAGGCCAAGGCCGTAATAGCTTTCCGTCATGCTGTAGGGATCGCGCCAGTGGCGGCGGATCATCTCGCGCCGGCTGGTCGCCGACAGCAGGCTGCGCTTGGCCTGCGGCGCAAGCTGCGCATAGAACCGCGCCAGATCGGCCGCGGTGCTGACGAAGCCGGTCGCCGGCGCCATCGCATGGGTCGGCATCTGCGCCGGAATGGTGACGCGGCGATCCAGCAGCGCCTTGCCGCTGTAGCCCTTCGCCAGCTTGCCGCGCAAGGCCGGCCGCATGTCGGGATCGGTCTCGGTCAAACCGGCCGCTTCGACGATTTCGCGCCGCATCCAGTCGACATAACGCTCACCGGTCACCGCTTCGATGACAAGGCCGAGCAGACCATAGCCGTGATTGGAATATTTCAGCCGCGTCGCGGCGGCAATCACCGGTGCCGGCGTCAGTTCGCGGCGAAGTGCTGCATCATCCAGGAACGGCTTGGTCTCGTGCCAGAAGCCGGGATCGGCGCCGTCGCGGCTGATGCCGGCGCCATGCGACAGCACCTGCTGGATCGTGGCTTCGCCGATCCTGGGATGCAGGCCGTCGACATACTCGCTGACCGGATCGTCCAGCCGCAACGCGCGCTGCTCGCGTAGCTTCATGATGCCGGCGGCGGTGAAGCTCTTGGAATGCGAGGCGACGCGGAAACGGTGCCGCGGCGTCATCGGCAGTTTTTTCTGCACATCGGCGTAGCCGTAGCCGCGCTCGAAGACGACGCGGCCGCGATGCGTGATGGCAACGGTGGCGCCCGGGCGCTGGAAAATGCGCATCTGGAATTCGAGCCATTGCGGCATGTAGTCCAGTGCAGCCTTCAGCCATTTATCCATGCCGCGTCCCGCCCTGATTTCGCTGGTATGCGGCGTGCCGCAGTCCAACCAGCAGTTATTGATGGAAAAGTTATGCCGATGCCACGACCGCCCTGCCGTCGAATCGTATAGACTGGCGGCAACAATAAAACAGGAGGAACCCTATGAACCAGACCCGTCGCGACCACCTGAAGACTGCTGCCCTGGGTGCCGCCAGCCTCGCAATTGCCGGCGCGGTTGCCAACACCGCCGAGGCGGCTGCACCGCCCAAGCCGGCCTTCACGGTCAAGCAGACCACCATTCCCATTGTCGGCTCGGACCAGGTGTTTCCGGTGCGCCGCATCTACTGCATCGGCCGCAATTACGCCGCCCATGCGCGCGAGATGGGTTCCGATCCCAACCGCGAGCCGCCCTTCTTCTTCCAGAAGCCGACCGATGCAATCCAGCTGGTGCCGGCTGGCGGCAGCGTCGACCATCCCTACCCCACGCTGACCAAGAATTACCATCACGAGGTGGAGCTGGTGGCGGCGCTGAAATCCGGCGGACGCAACATCCCGACCGACAGGGCGCTGGAGCATGTCTACGGCTATGCGCTCGGCCTCGACATGACGCGCCGCGATCTACAGCGCGCCATGGGCGACGAGAAGAAACCCTGGGAGATCGGCAAGAGCTTCGACATGTCGGCGCCCATCGGCCCGATCCATCCGGTGGCCAAGACCGGGCATTTCACCAAGGGCGACATCTCGCTCGCCGTGAACGGCACGGTGCGGCAGAAATCCGATCTCGCCAACATGATCTGGAGCGTGGCCGAGCAGATTTCGAAACTCTCGGAGGCCTTCGAGCTGAAGGCCGGCGACATCATCTATTCAGGCACGCCGGAGAATGTCGGCCCGGTGGTGAAGGGCGACGTGCTACTGTGCAAGATCGCCGGGCTTCCTGATCTGTCGATCAAGATCACCTGATCGCCGCGCACATGTGAATGCAAAAATGGGCAGCGAAGGCTGCCCGTTTTCATTTAATCGTCATCATTGACGAAGGGATTCTTGCCCTTGCGCAGATGCATGCGGATCGGCACGCCCTTCAGGTCGAAGATGTCGCGCAGGCCGTTGATCAGGTAGCGCAGGTAGGATTCAGGGATGAACTCGGCGCGCGGCGCGAACAAGGCAATCGTCGGCGGGCGCGCCTTGACCTGGGTGGCATAGCGGATGCGCACGGTGCGGCCGCCCGCCAGGGGCGGCGCATTGCGCTGAGTCGCTTCGTCAAGCCAGCGATTGAGCTGCGCGGTGCGGATACGGGTGTTCCAGCGCTGATACTGCAGCATCACGGCGGGCAGCAGGCGATCCAGATGGCGGCCGGTAAGCGCCGAGAAAGTGATGACCGGAACGCCGCGCGCCTGCGGCAGCGAGCGCTCCAGCCGGTCCTCGATATCCTTCAGCGTGAGCGCGCGGTCATCGACCGCATCCCACTTGTTCACCGCGATGACCAGGGCGCGGCCCTCGGTCAGCACATGGTCGGCGATGGTCAGGTCCTGCTTGTCGAAGCCGAGCGCGCCGTCCAGCACCAGCACCACGACCTGCGCCATGCGGATGGTGCGCAAGGAGTCGGCCACCGACAGCTTTTCCAGCTTCTGCTCGACGCGTGCCTTGCGCCGCATGCCGGCGGTATCGACCAGGCGGATCTCACGGCCCTCATATTCCCATTTGATGGCGATGGCGTCGCGCGTCAGGCCCGGCTCCGGGCCGGTCAGCAGGCGGTCGCTGCCGATCAGCTTGTTGATGAGCGTCGACTTGCCGGCGTTGGGCCGGCCGACAATGGCGAGCTGGATCGGGCGCGAGGCATCATCGATCGGCGTCTCGGCATCGGGGTCGATGTCGATATCGGCCTGCACGTCATCGAGCAGGTCGGTCTCGTCGCCGGGAACAGCGTCGCTGCCGCCATGGCCGATGTATTTCAGCAGCGCCACGGCCAGATCATACAGCCCCTCGCCATGCTCGGCCGAGACCGGCAGCGGATCGCCAAAGCCCAGGCCATAGGCTTCGCCCACGCCGGTCTTGCCTGCCCCGCCCTCGCATTTGTTGGCGAGCAGCAGCACCGGGGTCTTCTGCTTGCGCAGCCAGTTGGCGAAATGCTTGTCGTCCGGCGTCACGCCCATGCGGCCATCGATGACGAACAGCACCGCATCAGCCTCACGCACCGCCGTCTCGGTCTGCAGCCGCATGCGGCCGGCCATCGTCTCGCTGTCGGCATCTTCCAGGCCGGCGGTATCGACGGCGATGAACTCCAGGTCGCCCAGGCGCGCCGCGCCCTCGCGCCGGTCACGCGTCACGCCCGGCGTGTCGTCGACAATAGCAAGCCGCTTGCCCACCAGACGGTTGAACAGCGTCGACTTGCCGACATTGGGTCGGCCGACAATGGCAATCTTGGCAGGCATTGGTGTCCTTAACGCAGCGCGATCAGCTTCGCGTCGTCGGTTACGATATAGACCGTGCCATCAGCGACCACCGGCGGCTGCGCCGCCTTGTCGGAGAGCGCCATCGCGCCGATCAGGTCGCCGGTATAGGGCGACAGCGACAGCACGCGCTCGTCGGTGGACGCCACCAGCAGACGGTCGCCGGCCAGCACCGGGCCATACCAGGTGATGATGCCCTTGTTGGTCTTGGCCTTGGGGTCTTCATAGCGGCGCAGCTGACGGATCCACTTCACCTTGCCGTCACGGCGCGACATGCAGACGATCTCGGCGTCGATAGTGATGGCGTAGATGAAGTCGCCGGCAACCCAGGGCGTCTGCACGCTGGGGATGACGCGTTCCCAGACGCGCTCGCCGCTGCGCAGGTCGATGGCGACGAAGCGGCCCGACTGGCTGACGGCGTAGACGCGGCCGCGGTCGATCACCGGACGGCCGTTGATGTCGTTGAGCGCGCCGGCCTGGCTGATGCGGGCCGAGGTGCGGACGAGCTGCTCCGACCAGGCGACGACACCGGTATCGGCGCGTAGCGCCAGCAGTTCGCCCGAGGAATACGGCGTGATGACGATGTTGTTCTCGATCGCCGGATTGGCGGCGCCGAGGAAGCCGGCCGCTTCGGCGATGCCGGTATGGGTCCAGAGTTCCTCGCCGCGTTCGATGTCGAGCGCATGCATCTGGTTGTCATAGGTGATGACGAAGACACGGCTGCCATCCGCCGACGGCGCGCCGCGGATCGGCTGCTTCAGCGTGGCGACCCAGAAGGCGCGGCCGCTGCCCGGCTCCAGCGCGACCACGTCGCCATAGCCGGTGGTCACGAACAGCTTGCCGGCGTGATAGGCCAGGCCACCGCCCAGCGCGCCTTCATCCTCGCGCTTGGGCGTCAGGCTGACGCGCCACAGCCGGCGGCCGTTGGCCACGTCGAAGGCGCTGACGCGGGCTTCGGAATCCATGGTGAAGACGCGGCCTTCGGCCACGACAGGTTGGGCCAGGATCTTCTGCGAGTCATCGGCGGCCGAGCCGATATCGGCGCTCCAGGCGCGGCGCAGGCTGTCGCCCACCGCCAGATGCTGCATCGCATGCCCGGGATAGCCGCCGCCCTGCGGCCAGTCCGGATTCTTCCACGGCTTGGGCAGGCTGACCGGCGTATCAGCCAGCTGCGGATCAGGATCGAGCTGGCTGTCGAAGGCCAGCACGGAAATACGCTCGCCGACGATGGCCTGCGGCTTCTCGGTGGCACCGAACCAATCCTCCACCGTATCGCAGGCGGCGAGGCTGACAGCAGCAAGAACCAGAACGGCGAGGCGCTTCATGGACGGGCTTTCTGTTTACTGGACGGGCTGTTTACTGGACTGGGCCGCCGAGAGCGGCGAGCAGTTCGGTCGCCCGGCCACGCAGGCCGGTGGGCACCAGCGGATCATCGGCCAGTGCGGTGAGCTGCTTGCGCGCGCTCTCCGTGTTGCCCGCCTTGAGATCGACCAGCGCCTGCATCTCGCGCGCATTGGCCGACCACGGGCTGTCGTTCTTGATCACGGCGAGACGGCCACGCAGCTGATCCGCATCCAGCGTGTCGAAGCCATGGAAGGCGGCGAGATAGCGGGCGAGATCGCGGAAGCTGGCCTCGACACCGCTATCGGCGGCGATGGCGTCATAGGTGGCGATCGCGCCGGTGATGTCCTTGGCCTCGACCAGCAGGGCGGCCTGCTGGAAGCGAGCGATCTGCGCATAGCCTTTCGGCGCGGTCTTGGAGAGATCGGCGAGCGCTTGCGCGGCCTCGGCCGGCTTGCCGGCCTGCGCCTGGTTCAGCGCGGCGGTGAAGGCGGTCGCGGCGGCATTGGCCTTGTCGGTTTCCCAGCTCTTCCACACCTGATGGCCGGCCACGGCCAGCAGCAGCAGGATGACGGCGCCGATGGCGAGCGGGCTGTACCGTTTCCACAGCGCCTCGATCCGGTCGCGCCGGACATCCTCGTCAACTTCCTCAATGAAATTGGCCACGCCACACTCCTCAAGCGACAACAGGCCGGCCCGTTGCACGCAGGTCGGCCTGAAAAGCGGCCGTACCTTACCCGGATCGCCCGGCGATGGCAAAGCCCGGAAGACTCCCAAATTTTCCAGTAACCTTTTGATAACTCTTAGACTCTTGGCAAGAATCGGAAAAACGGCTAGGCTCGCGCCACATTAGGGAAAAACAAGGGCGACTGTCGCCCGACTCGCCGGTCAGGCGATCCGCTTCGAGGGGGGACCTTCATGCGTCGACTTTGGATTGCAGCGGCGGCCGTTTCTGCCGCTTTCGTTGCCGGTTTTGCGCCGCTCGCCGCCCAGGCCCAGGGCAAACGCGACAAGCCCACTGCGCCGGTGCCGTTCGAGGCCGAACGCGCCAAGGACCGCGGCAATGACCGCGGCATCATCCGCCTCAACGAAGACGTCACCCGCCTGCCCAGCTATCGCGTGATCGAGCTGCCGGTGGTGGATGGGCGCCTCGGCGAGCATGCCCGCCTCGATGACGTCGAGATCTTCTTCCCCTATGGCAGCATCGTGGTTGCCACCGCCGAATTCCACAAATACCGCCCCTCCCTGATCGCCAGCAGCGCCGGCAATGACGTGCCCGACGGCGTCGCCGATCCGAAATATGATCGCGTGAAGAGCTTCGACCGCCATCTGGGCAAGGTCTGCGCCAGCGAAAAGACTGTGGATGGCGGCAAGATCGAGATGCGCATCAGCCCGGAGCGCGTGCTCTCGGTGGTGCATACCCTGCCGGCGAAGTACCACGGCCCGACCGCCACCGACAATCCGTCCTACAAGGTGGTCAGCGGCCTGGAGATGCGTTTCCTCTCCTTCAAGGAGCCGGGCGCGGATTCACTCTATCGCCAGTGCCAGCGTCCAGGCGGCACCAAGGTGTCTTCGGCTGACTGACCGCAGCGTCATTCACACCGCGTCTTTCAGGGCGGCGAGATGAGTCAGGCAAACTGGCTGCAACTCGCCGCCCTTCTCATGTGCGTGCTGCTGATTCTTCCGGCCGCGCTACGCCTGCCCTGGAAGAGTGGTCGCATTCTGCTGTTCGTCGCGATCTGGCTGGCGATCTTCGCCGCCATCAGCTTCGGCTATTCGCTCTTCAGCTGAGCCACGCACCATTTGAATGGTCCGCCGCCCAGGCGGTTTATTTCAGCGGATCGCAGCCGTTCTCACGCCTTTGTTATCGACAAGAGGGGGGGCCTCCCCACTATCCTGTCGCGTCTGTTTTGCCGGCTATTTCCCGAGGAGGAATATATGAACGCCGATCTGCTCGCCCTGATGCCGAAAGTCGACTTCAACCGCCGCAGCTTCATGGCCACCAGCCTGATCACCGGCTTCACCGTGGCCGCCGGCCCGGTGATGGGCCAGACCGCGATCAAGACTGATGACACCGGGCTTACCGCAGGCGAAGTGAACATCCCGGTGCCCGGTGGCACCATGAAGGCCTATCGCGCCCAGCCCGCCGGCAAGGGCCCCTTCCCCACCATCCTGGTGGTGCAGGAAATCTTCGGCGTGCATGAATACATCAAGGACACCTGCCGCCGCTTCGCCAAGCAGGGCTTCCAGGCCATTGCCGGCGACCTCTATGCCCGCCAGGCCGACATGAGCAAGGTGACCGACATGGCCGGCGCGCAGGCTGCCGCCGCCAAGGTGCCGGATGCGCAGGTGATGGCCGATCTCGACGCCACCGCCGCCTGGGCCGCCAAGAACGGCGGCAACCCGAGCAAGCTGGGCATCACCGGCTTCTGCTGGGGCGGCCGCATCACCTGGCTCTATGCCGCGCATAACCCGAAGGTGAAGGCCGGCGTGGCTTGGTACGGCCGCCTGGTCGGCCAGTCGACCGAGCTGACGCCGAAGCATCCGATCGATCTGGTCAAGCAGCTGAAGGCACCGGTGCTCGGCCTCTATGGCGGCGCCGACCAGGGCATCCCGAACGACACCGTCGAGAAGATGAAGGCGGCGCTGGAAGCCGAGAAGAAGTTCGCCGTCTTCTACGTCTATCCCGACACGCCGCATGCCTTCCATGCCGACTATCGCCCGAGCTACCGCAAGGAGCAGGCCGAGGATGGCTTTGGCAAGGCCGTGGCCTTCTTCAAGATGCGGATGGGCTGAGTCCACTGCCTGACTGAACCGGGAGCATGCTAGGCTGACGCCGCAAAAACGGAGTCAGCCGGCATGCTTCTCATTCCGACCTACACGGCCGCCAGCGCTATCCAGGGCGTGGGCCTCTTCGCGGCGGAGCCCATCAGGAAGGGCACGCTGATCTGGCGCTTCGAGCCGGATTTCGACCGCATCATCCCGCAATCTATATTCGAGACACTGCCGCCGCCGGCGCGCAGCTTCGTCGACCGCTACGGCTACGTGACGCCGCAGATCCCGGGCGGCTGGGTGGTCAGCCTGGACAACACCCGCTTCATCAACCATGCCGCCACGCCCAACACCGACAACACCACGCCGCTGACCTATGCGGCGCGCGACATCGCCAAGGATGAAGAGATCACCTGCGATTACGGTGAGTTCTGCGAGAGTTTCGATCTGGATTAAAAAAGGCCCGCTAAATAGCGGGCCTTTTGCATGCCGTACGGCGAAAGGTTTACAGGCGGCCCTTCAGGCTTGTCGATGCCTTGAAGCGCACCGACTTGGAAGCCGCGATCTTGATCGTCTCGCCAGTCTGCGGATTGCGGCCCTTGCGGGCGGCGCGCTTGGACACCTTGAAGGTGCCGAAGCCGACAATGGTGAAGCTGCCGTCTTTCTTCAGCGACTTGGCCATCGCCTCGAAAATGGCATCGACCGCTTCACCGGCCGAGGCCTTGGTGCTGCCGGCGGTCTCGCGCACGATCTCGATCAAATCAGCCTTGTTCATGACCCTCTCCCAAATCTGCGGATATCTACGCCCGCCTAACAGAATCGGACGATCCGCAGCGGGTACCCCGAGGTAACATATCCGCCGGCCCATACAAGCCGCGCCGAGACGTCAAAAACCCTTGTGCAGCGCGGAGAATCGGCGGTTGCGCGATTCGTAGCCGTCACAGCCCGGTGAGGTGGCGTTTCTTCCCCAAGATCGCGCTTTTTGACCGAGATCAAATCCGACGTCCGCGGACGCGGCTAGCATGCATCATGACCACTGAAGACATGGAGCCGTGACATGCCGCTTGTCGAACAGCTTTATCTTGCCGGCGTTATCGCCGCCTTCACGACCTTTGCTGTCGCGCTGGCCTTCTGCAGCCTGACCTCGTCGAAGGCATAACCCTTACATCGCCAGCAGATCGCGCCTGACGCGCCGAATCTCCTACCCCGCAACAACTTCGCTGATCTGCACGATGGGCGTGATGTCCGTATAGTTGGGGACATCCGCAACGATCTCCGCGCGGTGGCGACCGAACGCCTCCTGGAATATCCCCAGGGTCGGCGAGTAGATGTGGCACGCCGCGACGAACTGCGGCGTGCTTCCAGGTGCACCACCCGCAAGGCCCTTATCGATCTCGTAGCGCAGACAGGCATCGCCGAGCCGTTCCTTGATCAGTGGCAGGTGGCGGGTGCGGTAGTAGTCGTGATCGAACTTCGAGCCGCTATTGGCCGGGTAATAGACGCTCATCTTGATCATGGTCGGACTCCTGTCTGAACGCTTCTCCGAGCGTCCGGGGGGGCTTTTTAGCCCACCGACCGTAAAGTGCCTTCAGATTTTGGCTGAAGCGAGTCAGACGAAGGCAAGGCAGCGATAAAGAGTGCGTGACCTAGATCAGGCGTGCATCCAGCAGGCGGCGTAGCGCGCCGTCCTGCACCAGCGCTTTCGCCGCCGCCAGATCGGGCGCGAGATAACGATCCTCGGGCATGAAGGCAACCTGATCGCGCAGGATCGCTTGCGCCGCCGAGAGACGCGGCGAGGTGGCGAGCGGCTTGCGAAGGTCGATGCCCTGCGCCGCCGACAGCCATTCGACCGCGAGAATGCCGGCCAGGTTTTCCGCCATGGCCAGCAGGCGATAGCCCGCATGCGCCGCCATCGAGACATGGTCTTCCTGGTTGGCCGAGGTCGGGATGGTGTCGATGCTGGCCGGGTGGGCGCGCTGCTTGTTCTCTGAGGCCAGCGCGGCCGCCGTCACCTGCGCGATCATGAAGCCGGAATTGATGCCGGGATTGGGTGCCAGGAAGGCCGGCAGGCCGCTGAGCACCGGGTCGACCAGCAGCGAGATCCGGCGTTCGGCGATATTGCCGATCTCGGTCAGCGCAATCGCGATCATGTCGGCGGCAAAGGCCACCGGTTCGGCATGGAAATTGCCTCCCGAGAGAATCTCTCCCTCGCCAAAGACCAGCGGATTGTCCGATACGCCATTGGCCTCGCAACCCAGCGTGACGGCGGCGTTGCGCAGCAGGTCGAGCACTGCACCCATCACCTGCGGCTGACAGCGCAGACAGTACGGGTCCTGCACGCGCTCGTCGCCGGTGCGGTGCGAGGCGCGAATCTGCGAACCTTCCAGCAGATGCAACAGCAGGTCGGCCACCACGATCTGGCCAGGTTGGCCGCGCGCGGCATGAATGCGCGGATCGAAGGGCGTGTCGCTGCCGGCTGCCGCATCGGTGCTGAGCGCGCCGGTGACCAGCGCCGAGGCCGTCATGTCTTCGGCCGCGAACAATCCCGCCAGCGCCAGCGCGGTCGAAACCTGCGTGCCGTTCAGCAGCGCCAGACCTTCCTTGGCGCCCAGCGTCAGCGGTTGAATGCCGGCCTTCTTCAGGCCGTCGACGGCAGGATGCTCGACGCCATTGATCCGCACATTGCCTTCGCCGATCAGCGGTAGCACCAGATGCGCCAGCGGCGCGAGATCGCCCGATGCGCCGACCGAGCCTTGCGCCGGCACACAGGGCAGCACATCGGCATTAAGCAGCGCACAGAGCGCGACGATGGTGTCCCAGCGCACGCCGGACAGGCCCTGTGCGAGTGAATTGATCTTCAACAGCAGGATCAGGCGCACGATGGCATCGGGCAGCAAAGGCCCCGTGCCCACCGCATGGCTGAGCACCAGGCGGCGCTGCAGTTCCGCCACCTGATCGGGCGCGATGCGCACCTTCGCGAGTTTGCCGAAGCCGGTGTTGATGCCATAGACCGGCGCATCGCCATTGGCCGCCTGCGCCACCAGGCGCGCCGCGTTATCCACAGGTGCGCGTGCCGCATTATCGAGCACAACACTGATCGCGCCGGTCGAGCGATACAGCGCGGCCACATCCTTCAGCGGTAGTTTTCCGGGCACCAGTGAATAGCGCATGGCGAGTCTCCGCTGCATCCGATGAAGGCAGGGTAAGGCCGGCCGGGTTCACTTGTCTATACATGATTATTTGTCTTGCCGTCTTTCCCGGCACGGTCTTTAATTGTGCATCTGCGTTGTGGCCATGAGGGCCGCAACGTCCCCATTTTGGGGACATGACATAAGAGCGGGGGTTCTGAGACATGACGAAGACTTGCATGCCGAAGTTTGGGATGATGGCTGCTGCCACTGCAGCCCTTCTCGCTGCTGCGCCGGCAATGGCGCAGGACAAGATCGTACTGGGCATGAGCGGCTGGACCGGCTTCGCGCCACTGACGCTGGCCGCCGAGGCCGGCCTGTTCAAGAAGAACGGCGTCGATGTCGAGATCAAGTTCATCCCGCAGAAGGAACGTCACCTCACCGTCGCGGCCGGCGCCACCCAGGCGGTCGCCACCACGGTTGACACCTATGTGGCCTGGTCGGCCGCCGGCATCCCGCTGACCCAGGTGCTGCTGCTCGACAAGTCCAAGGGCGGCGACGGCCTGGCCGTGCGCAACACCATCAATTCGGTGAAGGACCTCAAGGGCAAGACCATCGCCGTCGATGGCGCCGGTACCACGCCGTATTTCGTGCTGATGGTGATGCTGAAGCGCAATGGCATGGGCCCGAAGGACGTGCAGTATGCCACGCTGGCCCCGAACCCGGCCGCGCAGGCTTTCGTCGCCGGCCAGTATGATGCCGCCTCGACCTACGAGCCGTATCTGTCCTCGATCCGCAACGCGCCGAATGCCGGCAAGATCCTGCACACCACCATCGAATATCCGGTCGTGGTCGACATGGTTGCCTTCCAGCCCGACTTCATCAAGAAGAACCCCAAGACCGTGCAAGGCGTGGTCAACGGCTTCTTCGACGCGCTGGAGATGATCAAGAAGGAACCGGCCAAGTCGAATGAGATCATGGGCGCCAAGGTGAAGCAGAGCGGCGAAGACTTCGCCAAGTCGGCTTCGTTCATCGCCTGGCAGGACAAGGCCGCCAACCAAGCCTACTTCAAGGGTGACCTGCAGGCCTTCATGAAGGAAGCAGCCGATATTCAGCTCGAGTCCGGCGTGATCAAGGCGATCCCCGATCTCAAGCCCATGGTCGACGACAGCTTCATCAAGTAAGTCACCTTCTTTCAGTCAGGATTTTAAGTGTTCGATCCGCTTAAACCCGTGTCCCCAGGGCGGCGCACCGCCCTGGGGATTCTGTTCTTCGTGGTGTTCTTCGTTCTCTGGGGCGGCGTCACCTTCGGCGGCATCGTACCGCCGCTGTTCCTGGCCGACCCGCTCAAGGCCGCAAAATCCGGCATCGAGCTGTTCACCCAGTATAATTTCCATGCCGATGTCGCGATCACCATCTGGCGCGTGCTGGGCGGCTTTGTCATCGCCGCCGTCTGCGCCGTGCCGCTGGGCATCCTGATGGGCGCCTTCAAAAGCGTGGAGGCTTTCTTCGAGCCCTTCATCTCCTTTGCCCGCTACCTGCCCGCCTCCGCCTTCATCCCGCTGCTGATCCTGTGGGCCGGCGTGGGCGAAGCGCAGAAATTCTCCGTCATCATCATCGGCTCGTTCTTCCAGATCGTGCTGATGGTTGCCGTGATCGTCGGCGGCAGCCGCATGGACCTGGTCGAAGCCTCCAAGACGCTGGGGGCAAAACGCTCCGGTATCGTGCTGCGCGTGCTGCTGCCCGGCGCACAGCCGCAGATCGCCGAAACGCTGCGCCTGGTGCTGGGCTGGGCCTGGACTTATGTGATCGTCGCCGAGCTGATCGGCGCGCAGAGCGGCATCGGCCATATGATCATGGACAGCCAGCGCCTGCTGGATACCGGACAGATGATCTTCGGCATCTTCATCATCGGCCTGATCGGACTGATCTCCGACTTCCTGTTCAAGCAGGCCAACCAGCGCCTCTATCCCTGGTATTTCATCAAGTGAGCAAGCTTCGCATCGAAAACGTCAGCCGTGTCTTCCCCGGCGTGCGCGGCGGCCAGCCGACCCGCGCGCTGGAGCCGACCACGCTGTCGGTCGAGGACAACGACTTCATCACCGTGCTGGGCCCGTCGGGCTGCGGCAAGAGCACGATGCTGCGCATTGTCGCCGGCCTCGACCAGCCGACCACCGGCCAGGTGCTGCTGGACGGCATGGCCGTCACCCAGCCCGGACCGGATCGCGGCATGGTGTTCCAGTCCTACACCCTCTTCCCCTGGCTGACCGTGCGGCAGAATATCTGCTTCGGCCTGCGCGAGAAGAACGTGCCCGAGAAGCGGCAGAACGAGATCGCCGACCATTACATCAACCAGGTCGGCCTGCGCGGCTTCGAGAATCATTTTCCCAAGATGCTGTCGGGCGGCATGCAGCAGCGCACGGCGCTGGCACGCGCGCTGGCCAACGACCCGAAGATCCTGCTGCTGGACGAGCCCTTCGGCGCGCTGGACAACCAGACCCGCGCGCTCATGCAGGAGCTGCTTCTTGGCATCTGGGAGGCCGACCGCAAGACCGTGCTGTTCGTCACCCATGACATCGACGAAGCCATCTTCATGGCCAACCGCGTGCTGGTGATGACCGCCCGCCCCGGCAAGGTGAAATGCGACATCGCGATCGACCTGCCGCATCCGCGCCATTACACGGTGAAGACCACGCCGGAATTCGCAGCTTATAAAGCACGCCTTACAGAGGAAATCCGCGTGGAGTCGATCCGTGCCGCCCAGAGTGAGCATTAGTCTTCCCGACCGGCTCAATATTCCACTTCCGCGCCCCTGGTAACCGGTCTAGGCTCCGTGGCCCGTCACAGAAACGGGTTCACATGCTGCGCATCGTCGCGGCGGTTCGCGATGGCCCGCAGCCCAACAGGCAACCGGGAGAACGTCATGGCCGATAGTGTCTATAAAGTCATCGAAATCGTCGGCACCAGCAAGGATTCCTGGGAAAAGGCGGCGAAAGTCGCTGTCGACCGTGCCGCCAAGTCGTTGCGCGATTTGCGCGTCGCCGAAGTGGTGCAGCTTGATATGCAGATGAATAACAGCAAGATCGAAGCCTACCGCGCCAAACTCAAAGTCTCGTTCAAATACGAAGGCTGACATCGGAGATCACGGCATTGCGGCCGGACCTGTTTTAAGAATGAATATACGCTCATACCTCCCCATCGACCGCGATGCCGTGATTGCCCTGTGGGAAGCCTGCGACCTGACGCGGCCATGGAACGACCCGGGCAGCGACATCGCCACCTGCATCTCCAAGCCGGAATCGACCATCCTGGTCGGAACCGACAAGGACGGCGCCGTGATCGCCACCGTCATGGTCGGCCATGACGGCCATCGCGGCTGGCTCTACTACCTCGCCGTCTCGCCCGCCCTGCAGAAGGGCGGCATGGGCCGCCAGATGGTGACGGCGGCCGAGGACTGGGTGAAGGCGCGCGGCATTCCGAAAGTCATGCTGATGGTGCGGCCCGAAAACGACAAGGTGCGCGCCTTCTACGAGGCGCTGGGCTACATCGAAGAGCCGCGTGTGATCTTCAGCCGGCGGTTTGACGGCAAATAACCTTCCGCTACGTCGGCCTTGAGCAGCGCCCGCCTGCCGTCCTAGGCTTCCGGCCCGTGCAGGAGGAAGCCAGCCATGACAGACGCCATCGCCATCCTGGGCGGGAACGGGGTTTATGCCCGCCACCTGATCCCGCGGCTGATCAACGCCGGCCATCCAGTCACCGCCATCGTTCGACGCCCCGAAGCGGCCGGCGTGGCGCGCGCCTGCGGCGCCACGGTGAGGACTGGGGACATCTTCGACACGGACTCGATGGCCGCCGCCTTCGCGGGTTGCAGCATCGCGATCAACCTGGCCACCACGCTGCCCGGGCCGAGTGGACGCGGCGACTTCGCCGCCAATGACCGCTTACGCGTCGAAGGCGCGCCCAACTTCATCGCTGCCTGCCGCGAGGCTGGCGTTGGCCGCATCATCCAGCAGAGCATCAGCTTCGTGAATGCATCGGGCAGCGACGCCTGGAGTGATGAAGACCATCTCTATACGCCAACCGCCGACACCATCGCCACGCGCGCCATCCATGCTGCACTGGAAATGGAAGAGACTATCGCAGCGTCAGAGCTGAACTGGATCATCCTGCGTGGCGGGCTGTTCTATGGACCCGGCACCGGCTTCGACGACCGCTGGTTCGGCAGCGCGGCAGCCGGCAAGCTGCGCATTCCGGGCGACGGCACGGATTACGTCTCGCTGGTGCATATCGCCGACATGGCGGATGCCACCGTCGCCGCCGTGCAGCGCTGGCCATCGCGCCAGCGGCTGATTATCTGCGACGACGGCCCGGCGCCATGGGGCGATGTGTTCCGCTTCATCGCCGAGAGCCTGAACCTGCCCGCGCCCGAAACCGGCGCACCGGCAGGCTTCCCGTCCTTCCGGCTGAAGAATGCGCGCGCCAGGGCCGCCCTGAACTGGCGGCCCTTCTACGCGACGTTCCGGCAGGGGTTCGGACGCTGACGCGCCTCAGCCGGTGAAGGCGCCGAGATAGTCGCGCTTCACCAGCGGCAGACCCTTATGCCGCAGGATGTCGTAAGCCGTGACGACGTGGAAATAGAAGTTGGGCAGCGCGAAGGCCAGCAGATAGTTCTGGCCGGTGAAGCTCAGTTCCGCCGTGGCCGTCTTCAGGGTGACCGGGCGCGTCGCAGCCTCGTCAAAGGCCTTGGCGTCGACACTCTGAATGAAGTCGCGCGTCTTCTTGATCCGCGCCTGCAGCTCGGCGAAGGTCTGCTCGGTATCGGGATCGCTGGGCGGCGTCACGCCCGCGGGGCGCGCCACGCCGAACTTGGCCGCATCACAGGCCGACTGGATCTGGCGGGTCAGCGGGAACATGTCCGGCGCCAGCCGCGCGTCCAGAATCTCGGCGGGCTTCAGGCCCTTCTCGGCCGCATAGGCCTCGCCCTTGGCGAGCAGCGCCGACAGCACGTCGAGCGCACGGGTGAAAGCCGGCACCGAGGCCTGCTGCATGGACAAAGACATTCGAATCTCCCAGATAAGGCTGGCAGCCCTTCCCTCCGGGACTGGAGGACCCTCCGCTGCCAGGTCCGTCCCCAGTTAGGGGACGGGTGCCGAATGGCAAGAGGGACGGCTCAGCTCTTGGCGGCCTTTGCGCCCAGCGCCGCCGCGTAGGTCTCCGGCTTGAAGCCGGCCAGCAGCTTGCCGCGCCCCAGATCGAGGATCGGACGCTTGATCATCGAGGGCTGCGCCATCATCAGCGCGATGGCCTTTTTCTCGGTCAGGCCCTCGCGGTCCTTGTCCGGCAGCTTGCGAAACGTCGTGCCGGCGCGGTTGAGTACGGTCTCCCAGCCCAAGGTCGCGCACCAGCCTTCCAACGTGGCGCGATCGATGCCTTCGACCTTGTAGTCGTGGAAGTCATGGGCGACGCCATGGCTGTCGAGCCAGGTGCGCGCCTTCTTCATGGTGTCGCAGTTCTTGATACCGTAGATGGTGATCGCCACGAGGCTCATCCTGTGCTGTTGCTCATCCCATTATCATGCAGGACGGACCGGCACGACAACACGCACAGCAAACGTCTGCAGGATTTCGTCACGCTGGTTCTTGGTCTCGATGCGCATCCTGATCGAGCCGCGGTCAGGCCGCTTGGACGGGAATATCTCCATGATCTCGGCCTCGACCCGCAGCACGTCGCCCGGCCGGGTCGGCTGCGGCCAGTTGATCTCGCCACCCGCACCAAGAATGCCGCCGGCCAGCGGCGTGCATTGCACCAGCAGCTTCATGGTCAGCGCCGCCGTATGCCAGCCGCTGCCGGCCAGGCCGCCGAAGATGGTGCCTTTCGCCGCTTCGTTGTCGAGATGGAAGGGCTGCGGATCGAAGTCGCGCGCAAACGCCTTGATCTGCGCCTCGTCCAGCGGATGGCCGGGGCTGACAAAGCGCTGGCCGACCTGCAGGTCTCCGAAATACAGCTTGTCCATGATGCTGCCTCCCTGTTGGCGGGATTATGGAAGCGGATCGGCGCCCCTCGCTACTCCACAAAATGAACCTGACCAAAAATGATGGCGGCGACTCGCGAGTCGCCGCCACCGATCGTCGGGGAGGATGGTCCTTCGGCCGTTACTTCGCCGGGGGCAGGTAGCTCTCCAGCCGGTCCAGCGTGCCGGTCCAGCCCTGCTGCATGCTGTCCTTGCCGTCCTGGAAGACCTTGTGGCCGGCTTCCGGCGCATCATGGGGCGCCCAGCGCACGGTCAAACGGGTCTTGCCGCCGGGCTCTTCCTCGAAGGTGAAGGTGCTCAGCAGCTCGGCCGGCCACTCGGTGCTCCAGGGATTCTGGGCGATGTTGCCCTGCGCGTCGGCGAAGCTGCTGATCACCACCAGCTTGCCGGGCGCGGCGATCTCGCGGAACACCCAGCGGCCCCAGATCTGGAAACCGCCCGGCATCTTCAGGCCATAGTGGAACACGCCGCCGACGCGCAGGTCGATGCTGCACACCGTGACATCAGCCCCCGCCGGACCCCACCAGTGCTTGAGATGCTCCTCCTTCGTATGTGCATCCCAGACCAACTGGCGCGGCGCGTTGAAAACTCGGGTGATGACAAAATCGTCGTTCGACATGATGATGGTCCCTCTTACTTCTCGGCCAGGATCTTCAGATCGGCCAGGCCCTGCGCAAACGCGCCGCCGACCATCTTGTCCGGGTTCATGAACAGATGCATGACCTTGGCCCAGTAGGGGCTGTTGCCATACATCGTCCAGGTGACCTCGGTGCCGTCACCCTTCGGCTCGAAGCCGAATTCGACGAAGTTGTTGCTCTTGAACGGGCGGGTGAAGTCGAGGTTCATCTTGGTGCGCGCCGCCGTGATCTCGGTGATATGCAGGCTGCCGGCGCCAACGTCCTTTTTGCTGTCCCAGTCGTAATGCTGGCCCACGCCGGCCGGCGGACCGCTGTAGCTACGGGTCATGCCGGGATCCATCTTCTCCCAGGGCGACCATTCGACATGGCGGCGCAGATCGTTGATGTAGGGCGCGATCTTCTCCGGCGCCGCCTTGATGCTGGCGCTGCGGCTGACGCGGAATTCGTCGGGCCTAGTGGCGGCACAGACCAGGATGACGGCGAGGACGAGCACCAGCACGCCCGCCACGATGGCAAGGATCTTCAACATGGGGATGTCTTTCTGTTCTAGGGTTGGATCAGGTACGCATGACGACGGTTTCCAGGCGCTCGAGGCTTTGGGTGAAGCCTTCGCGATGGCCGTTCTTGTCCATGAATTCGCGGTCGGCCACGGTAGACAGCCGGGTGACCACGGTCAGCTTGGTCTTGTTATCTGGCGCATCCTCGAACTGGATGGCATGCACGGCATTGGGGACACGAAACTCATCCCAGGCACCCGTGCTGTTGTCGATCATCATGGTGTAGACCAGACGTTCGTTCTCGACGATCTCGCAGACCTCGCCTTTCAGCGGATGGTCGGTGCCCGCCGGGCCGCGCATGACGATGCGCAGCGCACCGCCCACGCGCGGTTCGATGTCGCAGACCGGATTGGTGTAGCCATGCGGCCCCCACCATTGCGCCAGTTGGCGCGCATCCACCCAGGCGCGGAAGACACGGGCACGCGGCGCATTGATCACGCGGGTGATGACGATCTCGCGGTCAGCGGCGGCTTCGGACTTGCCAGTTTTGGATTGGGCGGCACCGCTCATTTCCCGTCCTCCTCTGTCTGCATCGCGGTCAGGTAGGCATCCAGGCGATCGAGGCTGGCATCCCAGAACTTGCGGTATTCCTCAAGCCAGCCGGCGACATCGCGCAGCGGCCCGGCTTCCAGCTTGCAGGGGCGCCACTGGGCCTCCCGCCCCCTGCTGATCAGGCCGGCGCGCTCCAGCACCTTCAGATGCTTGGAGACCGCCGGCATGCTCATCTCGAAAGGCTCGGCCAACTCACCCACGCTGGCCTCCCCCAGCGCCAGACGGGCCAGGATGGCGCGGCGAGTGGGATCGGCGAGCGCGGCGAGCGTTGTGCTGAGATGATCGGCGGCCATGACGAATTAAACCATTCAGTTAAATAACCTATAGGTTTAATACAAAATCTCCCCCGTTGCGTCAACCGGGAAAATTGTCCATGAAATTCAGTGCGATGCGCCGATCCGGCGAGACTGCCCAGAGAAGGAAGCCCGCGTGACCCGTTCAGCCAGCGCCAAAGACTCGTTCCGGGACCGGCTCAGGGCGCTCTATTTCGGCGACAGCCGCCTGGGCCGCAATTTCCGCTACAGTCTGGTCGGCTTCGATGTGCTGACCATCGCGATCTTCATCGTCGAGGCTTCCTTCATCGAACCGGCTTGGCGCATACCGCTCGACTTCACGCTCGGCGCGCTGCTGACCATTGAACTGCTGGCGCGCCTTTATGCCGAGAACGAGCGCCGCAAATATCTCCTCACCTTTGCGACCGCGACCGATATCGCCGTGATCGCCTCGCTCTTCCTGCCGGTGCTGCTGGAGAATCTCGCCTTCCTGCGCGTGTTCCGCGCGCTGCGCCTGCTGCGCTCCTACCGCCTGCTGAAGGATCTGCGGGCCCACTCGCTGCGCTTCCGGCTCTATGAAGACGTGATCCAGCGCAGCCTGACGCTGGCCGTATTCATCTTCATCGTCACGTCTTTCGTCTATGTGTCGCAGCACAATATCAACAGCGGCATCAAGACCTATATCGACGCGCTGTATTTCACCATCACGACACTCACCACCACGGGCTTTGGCGACATCACGCTGGTCGGGCCAGGCGGGCGCCTGCTGGCGGTACTGATCATGATCGTGGGCGTCAGCCTGTTCCTGCGCCTGCTGCAAGCGATCTTCCGGCCCCATAAGGTGCGGTTCGAGTGTCCCGACTGCGCCCTGCAGATCCACGACATGGATGCCGTGCACTGCAAGCATTGCGGCCGCGTGCTGCCGATCCCCGATGAAGGTGCGGTGTGACCTCCTGCTGATCGGTGCCGCCCAGCCTTCAATCCAGTGTCGCGATCACTTCGATCTCGATCAGGAAATCCGGATTGACCAGCGCGGTGACGCCGACCAGCGTGCTGGCCGGATAGGGGCCATCGCCCAGCACACGACCGCGCGCGCCGCGCACCGCCGGCAGCTTGTCCGGCGTCAGGTCGACCACATAGGTGACCATCTTGAAGACCTTGGAGAAGTCTGCGCCGACCGAGGCCAGCGCGGCCTTCAGGTTGGCGAAGACCTGTTCGGTCTGCGCCGCGAGGTCACCCTTGCCGACCAGATTGCCGCTGGCATCCAGTGCGACCTGACCCGAGATATGCACCTGCCGGCCGGCCGGCACGACGGTGACATGGGTATAGCCGGTCGGCTTGGCCAGGTTTTCGGGGTTCTTGCGCTCGATGGTCATGTCAGGCTCCGCTTCACTTCTGATAGCTGATCTTCACCTTGGCCGCCGCCGCACGCGCGACCTCGCGAGCCTTGTCGCTATCGCCGGTTTTCACCCGCGCCAGCGCCACGCCCATGCGGCGGTAGGGCCGCGTCGTGGGCTTGTTGAAGATGCGCAGATCCACATCGACTGTGCCCGGTGCCGGCGATTGCAGGGCATCGGCAAGGCCGGAGACGGTGAATTCTGTCGCGTCACGATCGGCCAGGATCACTGCCGAAGCGCTCGGGCCATACTGAGTGATGCCGGGGATTGGCAGGCCTAGGATAGCGCGCGCATGCAGATCGAACTGGGTCAGGTTCTGCGAGATCATGGTCACCATGCCGGTATCGTGCGGCCGCGGCGACAGCTCGGAGAAGATGACTTCGTCATTCTTCACAAAGAATTCCACGCCGAAGATGCCGTAGCCGCCGAGATTGTCGACCACGGCCTTGGCCTGACGCTGGGCTTCGGCAACAGCCTTGTCCGACATCGGCGTCGGCTGCCAGCTTTCCTGATAGTCGCCGCGCTCCTGCCGGTGCCCGATCGGCGGGCAGAAGATCACGCCCTCGCGGGTGCGGATGGTGAGCAGCGTGATCTCGTAATCGAAGGCGATGAAGGCCTCGACGATCACGCGCTTGCGGTCACCGCGCATGCCGGCCACCGCATAGTCCCAGGCCTTGTCGACATCGGCCTGCACCTTCACCGTGCTCTGGCCTTTTCCTGAAGAAGACATTACTGGCTTTACGACGCAGGGAATGCCGACCTTCGCCACGGCCTCGCGCATGTCCTCCAGGCTCTCGGCATAGAGGAATTTCGACGTCGGCAGGCCGAGCTCGTTGGCGGCAACATCGCGGATGCGGTCGCGATTCATGGTCATCTGCGTCGCGCGCGCCGAAGGCACCACGTTGAAGCCGCGATCCTCGAAATCCTTCAGCACTTCGGTGCGGATCGCTTCCACTTCCGGCACAATGAAATCGGGCTTGTGCTTCTCGATGGTGGCGCCCAGCGCCGCGCCGTCCAGCATGGAGAAGACCTCGCATTCATCGGCCACCTGCATGGCCGGCGCGCCGGCATAGGCATCGCAAGCGATGACATGAGCGCCCAGCCGCTTGGCGGAAATCACGAATTCACGCCCCAGCTCGCCGGAGCCGAGCAGCAGGATTTTTGCAGTGGCAGTCATGTCCCCGTATCCCTGTGGAAAACGCCTAAACGCGGCCAAATTCACCTTTTTCTAGTGCATCTGGTCAGGCGTGGCTACAGACGGGAAACGGGGAACACCGACTTTCAGGCCGCGGCCGGCACCGGTTGCGTCTCCTTCGGGAAAGGCTTGAAGGTCAGGGCGATCAGGAAGGCGCCGATGCCCAGACCCCAGGCGCCGACATAGAGCCAAGTATAGCTGGCGAAGCTGTCGTAAATCAGGCCGCCGATCAGCGGCCCGGTCGCCATCCCGAAGCTGCCGGCCATCGCCGTACCCCCGATGACCGTGCCCATCATGCGCAGCGGGAAATTCTCGCGGGCAATGACGGAATAGAGCGGCATGGTGCCGGCATAGATAAAGCCGAACACCGCCGCCACCGTATAAAACGCGCCGAGATCGCGCACGAAGGCAAAGCCCAGCGCGGCAAAGGCCTGAGCCAGCAACCCCATGACCAGCACGCGCTTGGCACCGAAGCGGTCGCCGAAGATGCCGAAAGCGATGCGCCCACCCAGACCAGCCAGGCCCTCCACGCTGTAGATGGTGACCGCAGCCATCATGGGAATCCCACAGCTCACGGCGTAACTCACCGTATGGAAAATCGGGCCGGCATGCGTGGCGCAGCACAGGAAATATGTCAGCAGCAGGATGATGAAGGGCGACGACCGCAGGACCTGCCCCACCGACAGGCTGGATTGCACGTCTCCCGCCGGTATGGTCGCGGCAGCCTGCCTGTCGAGCGCCGGCGCGCGTCGCACCAGCAATGCTGTCGGGATCATGAGGACGGCCGCCAGCGCTGCGATGATCTGCAGCGAGACACGCCAGTCATGGACCGAGACAAGCCAGGCCGCCAGCGGTGACATGGTCATCGGCGCCATGCCCATGCCGGCAGAGACCAGCGACACGGCCAAAGCGCGATGCGTGTCGAACCACCCGGTCACGCAGGCCATCATCGGCGCGAAGATCGCCGCGGTGCCGCATCCGACGAACAGGCCGAAGACAAGCTGGAAGCCGAGCAGCGATGTCATCTGGCTGGCCGCCGCCAGACTGGCGGCCAGGATGCAGGAGCCGATCAGCACAACCCGGCGCGGGCCCCAGCGATCCGAGAGACTGCCCCAGGCCATGCTGCCCACGGCCATCGAGACAAAGGCGATGGTCATCGCAGTGGAGATGCCGGTCACCGACCAGCCCGTGTCCTTCGAGATCGGCACGAGGAACACGGGCAGCGAGAACATCGCGCCGATGGCGACGCAGCTCAGCACGCCGCCGGCCGCAACAATCACCCAGCGATATCGGGAATTGGTCATGTCATGCATCTCCGTTTACATCGCGGATCATGGCGCCGGCGGCATCCGGTCGAATTTCGGCAAGGCCGGATCGAGACGGTCCCAAGCGAAACCGCGCGCGGCATAGGTGACAACCTGCGGCACAAAGCGCGACGGATCGTCCAGACTGGCGGCGTGGATGGTGAACAGCGCCGGCATGGCCGAGAAAGTCAGATAGACCGGTGATCCGCAGACTGGACAGAAGCCGCTCGTCTTAACATGGCCGCTGTCGCCCGTCATGTCCCAGTGCGTCGCAGCTCCGGTGAGTTTGACGCCCTCGCGGCCGGCAAAGGTGAGATAGGAACCATGACCGGTGCCGCTCGCCTGCTGGCAGTGACGGCACTGGCAATGATTGGAAAATACCGGCTCGGCGGCAATCTCGTAGCGGATCGCGCCGCAGGCGCAGCCGCCGGTGTAAGCCTTGGTCATGTCCCGTCTCCTTCGACGCGGGTGCCCTGCCCGTTGGAGCACAGCGGCCCGAACGGTTGAAAACGTCAATCTTCCAGTGTGATGGCTTCGATCAGTCCAGGTCGTCGGCGACGCTGTCGAGGTTGCGCGCGCATTTGACCCAGCCCTGGCTCATGTTCGTATAGGCCGTGTCGTTCTTCGGCAGCACGAAACCGGAATGCTCCAGCCGCAGCCGCGTGCCGGTCTGCACCTTGGTCAGCGTGAAGGTCACGACCGTATCCAGCTTCGAGCCGTAGCCGACATTGCCCTCGTCACCACCGATCCAGGCGTAGGAGAAGCGCTCGTGCGGCTTCACCTCCAGCACCTGACAGCGGATGAGACCATCCCAGGCGCCGGCCGGTGTCGTCTTGAAGGTGAACCGGTTGCCCTCCACCGGCTCGAAGCCGGTCGGCTCCATCATCCAGCGCGCCATCAGCGCGCCGGTGGTGATGGCTTTCCAGAGAATCTCCGGCTTATGGGGGAAGACCTCGTCCACCACGATCGACTGCGCCTGCTGTTTGACTGCGAGATTGATCATGGATCAATGTCCTCCAGGAAAACGCGCAGCCGGTCGAGGCTCTCGCGCCAGAATACGCTGTAGTGGTTCATCCAGTCGGCCAGCGGCATCAGGCCTGCGGGCTGGGCCCGGTAATAGACGTTGCGGCCTTCCGGGCGCTCGATGACCAGTCCGGCCTGCTTCAGCGACTTCAGATGCTGTGAGACGGCGCCCTGGGTCACCCCGCTGCCGCGCGTCAGTTCGGCCACGGTGATCTCCCGGCTGCCGGCGACGCGCTCGAACACGGCGCGCCGGGTGGGATCGGCGAGCGCGCGCATAACGACAGAGATATCAACGCCTTCAGTGTTCATGGAGATTATATTAGCCATCACTTATTGATTAGTCAACACTAATCTGTTTATTTTCACCGGCCCCGCCGGAACGGGCGGGCCGCTTATGCCCTTGGATCATGCGCCGGCCTTTTCACCGTCTGGCGCCCGTCATGGAAGGAACAGCCGATGATGAAGGTCACGCAATGCCTCTGGTTCGCAAAGGACATGGAGGCGGCGCTCCGCTTCTACACGTCGCTGATCCCAGGTTCCTCGCTCGACTGGGACACTGCACTTGCCGCAGACTCGCCCAGCGGGCCGGCCGGCAGCGTGAAGATCATGGGCTTCACCCTGGGTGACCAGCGCTACATGGCCTTCGAGGCGGGGCAGCTCGCTCCGTTCAACCACAGCATCTCGATCATGGTCGAATGCGAAACCCAGGCCGAGATCGACCGCCTGTGGGACGCATTGGGCGACGGTGGACAGATCGAGCAATGCGGCTGGCTGCGCGACCGCTGGGGCCTGTACTGGCAGATCACTCCCAAGCGGCTGATGGAGCTGACGATGGACCCGGACCGCGCCAAGGCCAAGCGCGTGGCCGAAGCGATGCTGGAAATGGTGAAGCTGGATATCGCCGGACTGGAGGCTGCGGCGAAGGGATGACGCTTCTCCGCCCCGCTCCAACCGCGTCTTCCTAACCGCCCGGATGCAGTCCCGGCGCTTCCTGGCCCGTGCGCGTCACATATTCGGTATAGCCGCCGGTGAACTGATGCACGCCCTCGGGCGTCAGTTCCAGCACGCGGTTCGAAAGCGCCGCGAGGAAATGGCGGTCATGCGACACGAACAGCATCGTACCCTCGAAATCCGCCAAGGCGGCGACCAGCATTTCCTTGGTCGCCATGTCGAGATGGTTGGTCGGTTCGTCGAGCACCAGGAAGTTCGGCGGATCGTACAGCATCTTGGCCATGACCAGACGCGCCTTCTCGCCACCGGACAGCACGCGACAGGTCTTTTCTATATCGTCACCGGAGAATCCGAAGCAGCCGGCCAGCGTGCGCAGCGCCGGTTGTCCAGCCTGCGGGAATGACTTGTCCAGTGTTTCGAAAATCGTATCGTCGCCATCCAGCAGATCCATCGAGTGCTGGGCGAAATACCCCATCCGCACGCTGCTGCCGAGGCTCACCGTGCCCTGATCGGGTTTGGTGTCGCCGGCGATCAGCTTCAGCAACGTGGATTTGCCCGCGCCGTTGGCGCCGAGCACGCACCAGCGCTCCTTGCGACGCACCTGGAAATCGAGCCCGGCGTAGATCGGCTGGCTGCCGTAGCTCTTGTGAACGTCCTTGAAGCTTGCCACGTCTTCGCCCGAGCGCGGCGGGCTGCGGAATTCAAACTGCACCGCCTGGCGCCGCCGCGGCGGCTCAATCTTTTCGATCTTGTCCAGCTTTTTCACCCGGCTCTGCACCTGCGCGGCATGCGAGGCGCGCGCCTTGAAGCGCTCGATGAACTTGATCTCCTTGGCCAGCATGGCCTGCTGACGCTCGAACTGCGCCTGACGATGCTTCTCGTTCAGCGCGCGCTGCTGGTCGTAGAAATCGTAATTGCCTGAATAGGTCGTGAGCGAACCGCCGTCGATCTCGACGATCTTGCCGACGATGCGGTTCATGAACTCGCGATCATGCGAGGTCATCAGCAGCGCGCCATCATAATTCTTGAGGAAGGCTTCCAGCCAGATCAGGCTTTCGAGGTCGAGATGGTTGCTCGGCTCGTCCAGCAGCATGCCATCGGGCCGCATCAAAAGAATACGAGCGAGCGCCACGCGCATCTTCCAGCCGCCCGACAACAGGCCGACATCGCCGTCCATGCGCTCCTGGCTGAAGCTCAGGCCCGCCAGCACCTCGCGCGCCTTCGCCTCCAGCGCATAGCCATCCAGCTCCTGGAAGCGGGCCTGCACCTCGCCATAGCGCTCGATATTGGCTTCCATGTTGTCGGCCTGGTCCGGATCGACCATCGCTGCTTCGAGCTGGGCCATTTCGGCGGCCAGCGCGCTCACCGGCCCGACGCCATCCATCACCGCAGAGACAGCGCTCTGGCCGGACATTTCGCCGACATCCTGGTTGAAATAGCCGATCGTCATGCCGCTATCGATCGCCACCTGGCCATCGTCGGGCTTTTCCTCGCCGACGATCATGCGGAACAGGGTCGACTTGCCGGCGCCATTCGGCCCGACCAGCCCGGCCTTCTCCCCCTTCTGAAGGCTCATCGACGCATCGATGAACAGAATCTGGTGGCCGTGCTGCTTGCTGACGTTATCGAGGCGGATCATGAGGTCTGCACTAACTGAAGAATTCGAGAATACCTCACTCCCACTCGATCGTACCCGGCGGCTTGGAGGTGATGTCGTAGGTCACACGGTTGATGCCGCGCACCTCGTTGATGATGCGGGTCGCCACGCGGCCGAGGAAGTCATGCGGGAACGGGTAGTAATCCGCCGTCATGCCGTCGGTCGAGGTCACCGCGCGCAGCGCGCAGGCCTGATCGTAGGTGCGGCCATCGCCCATGACGCCGACGGTGCGCACCGGCAGCAGCACGGCGAAGGCCTGCCAGATCTGGTCATACAGGCCCGAGCGGCGGATTTCATCGAGATAGACCGCGTCCACCTCGCGCAGCAGGTCGAGCTTCTCCCTGGTGATGTCGCCCGGAATGCGGATGGCCAGGCCCGGCCCCGGGAAGGGATGACGGCCGACCAGGCTTTCCGGCAGGCCGAGCTCGCGGCCCAGCATGCGCACTTCGTCCTTGAACAGTTCGCGCAGCGGTTCGACCAGCTGCATGTTCATGCGCGCCGGCAGGCCGCCGACATTGTGATGCGACTTGATGGTGACGCTGGGGCCGCCCGAGAAGCTGATGCTTTCGATCACGTCCGGATACAGCGTGCCCTGGGCCAGGAACTGCGCGCCGCCGATCTTCTTGGCCTCGGCCTCGAAGACATCGATGAACAGGCCGCCGATGGTCTTGCGCTTGGTCTCCGGATCGCTGATGCCGGCCAGCTTGCCCAGGAACAGCTCCGAGGCATCGTTGTGGATCAGCGGGATGTTGTAATGGTCGCGGAACAGGCGGACGACTTCCTCGGCCTCGCCCTTGCGCAGCAGGCCATGGTCGACGAAGACGCAGGTCAGCTGGTCGCCGATGGCCTCGTGGATCAGCACGGCTGCAACCGAGCTGTCGACGCCGCCAGACAGGCCGCAGATCACCTTGCCCTTGCCCACCTGCTCGCGGATCCTGGCGATGGCTTCGTTGCGGAAGCCCTTCATGGTCCATTCGCCGCTGCAGCCGGCCACCTTGCGCACAAAGTTGTGCAGCAGCTTGGCGCCATCCAGCGTGTGCATCACTTCAGGGTGGAACTGCACGGCGTAGATCTTGCGCACGTCATCGGCAATCGCGGCATAGGGCGAGCCGTCGCTGACGCCGACGGGACGGAAGCCGGTCGGGATCTCGGTGATCTTGTCGCCATGGCTCATCCAGACCTGGTGCTTCTGCCCCTTGGCCCAGACGCCGTCGAACAGGTCGCAGTCATCCTTGATCTCGAGGAAGGCGCGGCCGAATTCACGATGATGGCCGGTCTCGACCTGGCCGCCGAGCTGCATGCAGATGGTCTGTTCGCCGTAGCAGATGCCGAAGATCGGCAGGCCGAGCTTGAAGGCGCCTTCGGGCGCGCGTGGCGAGAATTCCTCGGTGGTCGAAGCGGGGCCGCCGGAGAAGATGATGCCTTTCAGCGTGCCATGCTCGTTCACGAGGTCCAGGCACTTATCCGCCTTCTGGAACGGAACGATCTCGCAATAGACACCCGCCTCACGAACACGCCGGGCGATCAGCTGGGTCACCTGCGACCCGAAATCGATAATAAGAATGCGCTCCGCCATCGGCCTTACCGAACTCCTCTGCTTGTTGTGGTACCGGCTGGCGCGATTGCGTCAGCTCGGCTTGCCAGCCCTGTAGGCGGCGATCTTGGTTTTCAGTTCCGTCAACTCGGCGCAGCCGAAGGTGCACAGGCTGTCGAGGCGCTTGAGATGCTCCTCGGCCTTCTCCGGCTGGTTCACTTTCAGATAGGCCTCGCCGACATACTCATGCGCGCCGCGATGCTTGGGGTCGATCTCCAGCGCTTTCGCATAGGCGGCGAAGGCCTGGTCGTAATTGCCCTGATTGCGCTGTGCGTAGCCGAGCCAGTTGAAGGCATCGGCATTCTTGTCGTTCTTGATCACGACCTTCTGGAACAGCTCGACGGCGGCGCTCCAGTTCTTGGCGTCGATCGCCTTCTTGCCTTCGGCAAAGTCGGGATCGGCGGCCTTGGGCATGCCGGAGCCGGGATCGTTGTTGCCCATGGCAAAGCCTGCGGCGGCTGGCAGGGCCAGCAGCGCGGCAACAGAAAGAATGCGGAAAAGACGGGGGAAAATGCGACCCGGATTACCCATGGCGAAGCTCCTTGCTGGAGCGGCCAGTATATCCCGTCCGGGCCATTCGGGGCCACCCTCCCGTGAGGGTCAGGGCAGCCCCGTCAGGACAAGATGTGACGCCGGTCAGCTCGGCTTGGAGGCCTTGTACTCGGCGATCTTCTTCTTCAGCTCGGTGTACTCGCCGCAGCCGAAGGTGCACAGGCTGTCGAGACGCTTGAGGTGCTCTTCCGCCTTCTCGGGCTGGTTCACCTTCAGATAGGCCTCGCCGATATACTCGTGCGCACCGCGATGACGGGAGTCCACAGCCAGCGCCTTGCCGTAATAGGCGAAGGCCTGATCGTAGTTGCCCTGGTTGCGCGAAGCATAGCCGAGCCAGTTGTAGGCATCGGCATTCTTGTCGTCCTTGGCCACCACCATTTCGAACAGCGGAATGGCCTTGGCCCAATCCTTGGCATCGATCGCCTTGCGGCCCTCGGTGAAGTTCGGATCGACCGGCGCGGCCTTCGGCGGATCGCTGCCCGCAGCGACGGCCGGCAGGGTCGAGCCGGCGATCAGCAGCGCAGCGGCCAGAGACAGGGCAATGTTCATGAGACGAGACATAGGCAGGCTCCTCGTGGATGTGATGCCCCGGGCCAGTCATGCAGCCCTCTTCCGGAAGGCGGCGGCGAAGAAGCCGTCGGTACCGTGCCGGTAGGGGGTCAGACGCAACCGATCCCCGGAACATATACGCTGTTCGGTTATACCCGACGGCCATGCTTCGGCCAGAGGCAAAGCCGTAAACTCCACGTGATGCTTTACGAACCAGTCTGCCTGGTCGTCGTTTTCCGCGGGAAGGATGGAACAGGTCGCATAGACCAGCCGCCCCCCCGGCCGCACCAGTTTCGCGCCATCGGCCAGCAGCCCGCGCTGCCGGCGCAGCACCTCGTCCAGGCTGGCCGGATCGTAACGCCACCGCCCCTCCGGGTTACGGCGCCAGGTGCCGCTGCCCGAACAGGGCACATCCAGCAGCACGCGGTCCGCGCGGCCCTCATAGGTCTGCAACAGCTGCGGCAGCGCATTGGCGTCGTGCACGACAATGTTACGGGCCCCGGCGCGGTCCAGCCGCGGCGACAGGCGCTCCAGACGGCGCTGGTCGTTGTCGGCGGCATGCACTTCGCCCTGGTTCCGCATGCAGGCAGAGAGCAGCAGCGTCTTGCCGCCGGCGCCGGCGCAGAGATCGATCACTGTTTCGTCAGGGCGCGCATCGACCAGCAGGCCGGCCAGCTGGGCCGCCTCGTCCTGCGGCTCGATCAGGCCGTCGCGATATAAGGAATTCATGTCCAGCCGCACGCGCTCGGGGATGCGGATACCCAGCGGCGACAGCGGCGTTGCAGCAGCGGCGATGCCGTCGGCGCGCAATTGCTCCAGCACAACCTCGCGGTTGCCCTTCAGCAGATTGACGCGCAGATCGAGTGGCGCGCGGCCGTTCAGCGCCGCCAGCTCCATCTCGGTGTCAGCGCCGAAGGTCGCCTGCACCATATCGGCAATCGCCGCCGGCAGATTGGCGCGGGCCCAGAGCGGCGCGTCTTCATCGGACGGCAGTTTCGACAGCGCGGCGATCTCGGCCTCATCCAGCGGCGGCGGGCCATAGCCGCCGGCGGCGCAGAGTTCCTTCCAGACATGAAGGGGCGTCGCCGCATCGGCGAAGACCAGCAGGCGCGGCGTCAGCTCCGCCCCGGCCTGTTCGATGCGCCAGCGCCGCATGCCCTGCTCGCGCAGCACGGCATAGACGGTTTCCGAAACCGCGCGCCGATCCTTCGACCCGGCGAAACGGCTGCGCCGCTGCCAGTCGGTGACCACACGGTCGGCGGCAGCGGCGCGCTCCAGGATTTCGCTGATGATCTCGATGCTGGCGGCGAGCCGCGCCGCAGGTGTCATGTCAGCCTCAGCTCTCCTGCCGGTAATTCGGCGCTTCGCGGGTGATCGCCACGTCATGGACATGGCTTTCGCGCAGGCCGGCCGAGGTGATGCGGACGAAGCGGCAGTTGGTGCGCATGGCATCCAGGTTGCCGTTGCCGGTGTAGCCCATGGCGGCACGCAGTCCACCGACGAGCTGGTGCAGGATGGTGCCGGCCGGCCCCTTGTAGGCGACGCGGCCCTCGATGCCCTCGGGCACCAGCTTCAGCTTGTCGTTCACTTCCTGCTGGAAGTAGCGGTCGGCCGAGCCACGGCCCATGGCGCCGATCGAGCCCATGCCGCGATAGGACTTGTAGGAGCGGCCCTGGTAGAGAAAGACCTCGCCCGGCGCTTCGTCGGTGCCGGCCAGCAGCGAGCCGATCATGCAGGCACTGGCGCCGGCGGCAATCGCCTTGGCCACGTCGCCCGAGAACTTGATGCCGCCATCGGCGATGATCGGCACGCCGGACTTGGCGGCGACCGAGACCGCATCGGCCACAGCGGTGAGCTGCGGCACGCCGACGCCGGCGACGATGCGCGTGGTGCAGATCGAACCCGGGCCGATGCCGACCTTGACGGCATCCACGCCGGCATCGATCAGCGCCTTGGTGCCATCCACGGTGGCGACATTGCCGCCGATCACCTGGGTGCGGTTGGACACCTTCTTGATCGCCATGATGGTGTCGAGCACGCGGCTGGAATGGCCATGCGCGGTATCGACGATGATGACGTCGACGCCGGCATTCATCAGTTCCTGGGCGCGCTCCAGACCATCGGCGCCGGTGGAGACGGCGGCAGCGCAGCGCAGGCGGCCGTGGTCGTCCTTCACCGCGTTGGGATGCAGGCGGGCCTTTTCGATATCCTTCACTGTGATCAGGCCGACGCAGCGATAGTCCTCGTCGACCACCAGCAGCTTCTCGATGCGATGCTGGTGCAGCAGCTTCTTGGCCTCCCCGCTCGATACGCCCTCGCGCACCGTGATCAGCGGGCTCTTGGTCATCAGTTCATGCACCGGCTGGTTCATGTTGGTGGCGAAGCGCACGTCGCGGTTGGTCAGGATGCCGACAAGCTTGCCGCCATGGGTCTCGGTCACCGGAATGCCGTGAATGCCGTAGCGCTCCATCAGCGCCAGCGCATCGGCCAGTGTCTCGTTCGGGCGGATGGTCAGCGGATTGACCACCATGCCGCTCTCGAATTTCTTCACGGCGGCGACTTCGCGGGCCTGTTCCTCGATGGTCAGGTTCTTGTGGATCACGCCCATGCCGCCGGCCTGCGCCATGGCGATGGCCATCTTGCTTTCGGTGACGGTGTCCATCGCCGCCGACAGCAGCGGAATGCCCAGCTCGATGTCGCGGGTCAGGCGCGTGCGGGTGTCGACCTCGGTGGGCAGCACGCTGGACGCGGCCGGCTCCAGCAACACGTCATCGAAGGTATAGGCTTCACGGAACTGCATCGGGAGGGCTCCTTAACTCTGTTTTTTGATGTTCGCTTCGGCGTCGGCCTCGGCGGCGAAATCGCCACCGGACCGGTCCTCGCGCATCAGATCGGGGTAATGGGTCAGCATGGCGTCGCGCCATTCGGCAAACGGCATGTCGGCATAACTACCGCGTTCGGCCACATATTCCATATGGCGGCGGTTGTCGGCGTCGAAAGGATGGAAGACGGAATCGCTTTCGCCGTCGAATTCCAGCGGCAGCACGCGGAATTTCTCACAAAGCGCCAGGTTGAAGGCCGGCGTCGCCTTCACCCACTTACCGTCGAGAAACAGTTCGGTGTAGCCGTGGTAGTAGAAGACATCGGTGCCCATCTGGGCACGCAGGCGCTCGGTGGCCAGATGGTTCTTCACATCGGCCAGGCCCAGGCGGGACGGGATGCCCTCGGCGCGGGCGACGGCGGCCAGCAGGATCGCCTTGTTGACGCAGAAGCCATGGCCGCGCGCGATCACGGCAGAGGCCTGCAGGCCGTGCTGGCTGACTTCGACGCGGTAGGGATCGTAGATGAAGCGGTCACGCACCGCGTAATACAGCCGGATCGCCTTGGCCTTGAGGTCCGTCTCTTCCCCCACCGCTTCGCGCGCCAAGGCGCGCACGGCCGCATGATCGCTGTCGATGTAGGGGGTGGCGGCAAGGTATGCCGGGTCCACCGCGGGCTCGGACTGGTCCGGCGCGGTCATTAGCAAGGCGGCTCCTGACTGGGAGTGAAGTATCCTTGCCGCGGAGGATATAGACCCTCTTTGCGGTGGGGTCCAGCCTCCAAATCAGCAGGAATTCAGGGCAGTTAGCCGCGGAAACCGGTGGCGATGACGTAGGATTCAGCCGAATCCGCCCGGGAAGCCGGGGGTTTCACATGCCGCACGGTGCGGAAATCCCGCTTCATGGTGGCCAGCAGCTCGTTCTCGGTGCCGCCGCGCAGCACCTTGGCCAGGAAGGCGCCGCCGGGATTGAGCACCCGGATGGCGAAATCCAGCGCGATCTCGCACAGCGCCATGATGCGGATATGGTCGGTCTGGCGATGGCCGGTGGCCGGCGCCGCCATGTCGGACAGCACCAGATCGGCCTTGCCGCCCAGCGCCTCGATCACCCGCAGGTCGGCGCCCTCGGCCAGAAAATCCTGCAACAGCAGCGACGCGCCCGGGATCGGATCGACCGGATTGATGTCGACGCCCAGCACGAAGCCGCCACCCTTGCCCGGCGTCTTGTCCTGCGACTTCACCCGCTTGACGGCAACCTGCGTCCAGCCGCCGGGCGCAGCGCCCAGATCGACGACGCGCATGCCGGGCTTGAGCAGTTTGTACTTGTCGTCCAGCTCGATCAGCTTGAAGGCGGCGCGACTGCGCCAGCCGCCGGTCTTGGCGGCCGCGACATAGGGGTCGTTGAGTTGGCGCAGCAACCATTTCGCCTGACCGACACTGCGGCCACGCGCGGTTCTGACCTTGACCTTGGGGCCGGCTTTACGCGGCGGCATGACTATCTCCTGCGCCGCTGGCGCATCAGTTCGACCAGCACGCCCTCGCGCACGCCACGATCGGCGACGCGCAGGCGCGTGGTCGGCCAGAACTTGTACAGCGCTTCCAGAATGGCGCAACCCGCCACCACCAGATCGGCGCGTTCCTCGCCGATGCAGGGATAGAGGGCGCGCTCGGGCACGCTCTGCGAGGCCAGCAACCGCGACTGTTCGATAACCTTGGTGTAGTCGAGCCAGGTGCCATCGACTAGACGCCGCTCGTAACGCGGCAGGTTGAGCAGCAGGCCGGCCAGCGTGGTCACCGTGCCCGACGTGCCCAGCACCTGCACCTGATTGACCTCGAGCTGCTGCGACAGGCTGTGCTTGTCCTCGAACGGCTGCAGCGCCGTGGCCACCGTGTCGATCATCTGCTGGTAACTGCCGCTGGTGCTGTCGCCGGCACCGAAGCGTTCGGTCAGGTTGACCACGCCGAAAGGCAGCGAGATCCAGTCGATCACCTCGGTGCGGCCGCCGCTCAGCAAACGCGCCCACAGGATTTCGGTCGAACCGCCGCCGATATCGAAGACGATCGCCTGGCGATGCGGCGGCTCCAGCAAGGGCGCGCAGCCAGCCAGCGCCAGCCGCGCTTCTTCCTGGCTGGAGATGATGTCGAGCTTGATGCCGGTGGCGCTCTGCACCTCATGCAGGAACTCCACGCCATTTTCGGCGCGGCGGCAGGCCTCGGTCGCCACCGCACGGGCGAAGTCGACATTGCGGCGCGCCATTTTCTCGGAGCAAATTTTCAGCGCCTCGATGGTGCGCGCCATCGCTGCATCCGACAAACGACCTGTCAGGCTCAGGCCCTCGCCCAGCCGCACGATGCGCGAAAACGCCTCGATGACACGGAAGCCCTCGCGCATCGGACGCGCGATCAGCAACCGGCAATTGTTGGTACCGAGATCAATGGCGGCAAAGGTCGGCGGCGCGCCCCGAGCCGGGGCCGCACCGGGGGCACCCTGCCGTGCGACGGGGGTATCCATGGTCACGCAGCCGGGGTCCTGGACGCCCGTGTAGCGTTGAATGTGGTCAAACCGATCATACGACCAGTGTAGCGCGCCGGGAGCCTCCCGTTAAGGGATGGCCTGCCCGCCTTCTGGGCGGCCTCGCTCGCGTCCGTAGGCTCGCGTCAGTTGGTCTTCTGCGGAGCCTGGCGGCCTTCGCGCGGCAGGGCAAAGACCTGGCCCGGATAGATCATGTCCGGATCGACGATGCTGCCCTGGTTGGCGCGGTAGATTTCGGTATAGAGCGGCCCCTGCCCGTAGACCTGACGGGCGATGCGCCAGAGGCTGTTGCCCGGCTGCACGACCACGCTGCTGCCATCGGCATTGAGCTGGATATCCTCGGGCCGGGCGCGGCTGAACGGCAGCTCCAGACGCGAGGCGACCCTGCCGCCGGCCTGTTCGACCTGGTCGACGCGCAGCGAATAGATGCCGGGATCGACCTGCTTCTCGGGCTTCAGCAACCAGCGCCCCTTGTCGTCGGCGGTGGCGACGCCGATCGGCTCGTTGTTCAGATAGATCTGCACGGTCGACCCGACCTGGGCACGGCCCGACAGGATCAGGTTGCCGGCCTGGTCGTATTCGATGGCATCCAGCGACAGGCCTTTGCGCGCCGGATCAATGGCGCCGTCGGGACGCTGCAGCAGGCGGCTCGCGCCCTTGAGCGGCGTCAGCACGGCGATCGCCTGTTCGCCGCCCTCGCCCGGCTGGCATTCCGGCACCACGGCGACGACATTGGCCTCGGCCTTGATCGGCTCCTGGCCCTGCATCTGCGATTCAAGCGTGAATTCCTGATTGCCGCGTTCCAGCGGCAGGTCGGGCACCAGCACCCAGTCGCCGCGGCTGTCAGCGGTAACGCGGCCCAGCTCGCGCTGGCCGGTTTTCACGACGACGACCGAGCCGGCCATGGCGCGGCCGGCGAAAACGGAGGTGCAGTTGCGGCTGATGCGCACCACATCGAAGCTGGGCGGCGCCTTGGCCACACTGTCGGGCGATGGTGCCGTGGGGGCCGAGGGCACCGGCGGCGGCGCCGGGATGTTGGCCTGCGGGGTCATGCCGCGCTTGTTGGGATCGGCGCCGAAGAAAATCACCGCCAGGATGCCCAGGACAGCAATGCCGAGAAGGATGAAGAAGAACCGACTGCCCCGCACTCGAATATCCCGGCTGGCTATATTGTGAATGACGCGTGAGATTAAGTCCTCGTCAAAGGACCCGCAACTCCTCTAACTTACATAAGGTTTGCAAATCCTTACGGCCTCACGCGATAACACCCATGGCTACAGAAACGACCGCTCCCGCCTCCAGTTCACCCTCAAATAGCACGATCCGGGTCTGGGACCTGCCCACCCGGGTGTTCCACTGGAGCCTGGTTGCGCTGGTGATCGCCATGGTCTGGACCGGATGGCAGGGCAAACTGGAGCTGCACATGACGCTGGGCCAGATCGTGCTGGCTTTGGTGCTGTTCCGTCTGGTCTGGGGCTTCACCGGCAACCGCTATGCCCGGTTCGTCGACTTTGTCGCCGGCCCGATGGCCGGCCTGCGCTACCTGGGCACGCTGTTCGGCCGTCCCGGCCCGAAATACATCGGCCACAACCCGGTCGGTGGCTATGCCGTGCTGGCCATGCTGGCGCTGCTCGGCCTGCAGGCGGCGACCGGCCTGTTCACCAGCGACGACATCTTCAGCGAGGGTCCGCTCTATTCAAAAGTGGCCAGCAGCACCAGCGCCCTGCTCAGCACCATCCACCGCAAGGCGATCTGGCTGCTGCTGGCGGTGATCGCCGTGCATCTGCTGTCGACTGTCTTTTATCTGACCATCAAGAAAGAAAACCTGGTGACGCCCATGGTGACGGGCACCAAAGCGGCAGCACCCTCTGCCGACGCGCCCGGCGGCCATCCGCTGCTGGGCCTGGTGCTGTTCGGCGCTTGCCTCGCCATTGTCTTCGGCGGCATTGCCCTCTTGAAATAAAAAAGGCGCAGTCGGTGACTGCGCCTTTTCCTTAAGCCGGATCAGTCCGGATCAATCGTTGCGGAAGGCCTTGTGGCAGGTGCCGCAGGAGGCGCCCATCGCACCGAAGGCGGCCTTCACGGCATCCATGTTGCCGCTCTTGGCGGCCGTGGCCACGGCGGTCGCCTTGGCTTCGGTATCCTTCATGTAGCCTTCGAACTCGGCCCACTTCGCCCAGATCTCCGGCTTGGCCTTGGTGTCGCCCTTGTCGGAACCGGCCGGGAAATGCTGGAGCTGCCTGCCCGCCTGTGCGGCGATGGCTTCAGCCGGAGCAACGGCGGCCGCGGCCGGGCCGTTGTCATCCACCACCTTCTTGATGGCGCCCGCCGAAACACGGAAGACCTGGAAGCCGTCCTTGCGGGCCTTGATCGCGTCCGCCTGGGCGTAGGCGTAGCCACCAGCCGACACCACTGCGAGACCGAGCGCTGCCGCCAGGACCGCCTTATGCCACATTGCCATTTGTATTCCCCTCGTTTGAAACCCGTCTGCTGTCCGGGCACCTCCATCTATACCCGGTTCGCGGCCAAGGAACGACAACCCCTTAAACCCTCACGAAAAATTTAGGGCGGGTCCACCGCGACTGCTCACTATCCGGAAACCAGCCCGTAAACCGGGGCTTTTCCGCTGGCATCCGCTGGCGGAATGGGCTACCCATCCCCACCTTCAAAAGCCCCCTTTTCAGTGTTCCGGATTATTCCATGGCCATCCGCTCCGTCTGCGTTTACTGCGGCTCCAGCCTCGGCGAGAGCAATGTCTATACAGCCCAGGCCCAGATCCTCGGCCGCCGTCTGGCCGAGAATGGCATCCGTCTGGTTTATGGTGGCGGCCGTATCGGCCTGATGGGTGTGGTGGCCGATGCCGTGATGAAGGCTGGCGGCGAAGTGGTCGGCATCATCCCCAACCATCTGCATGACTGGGAGGTCGGGCATACCGGCCTGACCGAACTGCACGTGGTCGACAGCATGCACACCCGCAAGAAGATGATGGTCGAGATGTCGGATGCCTTCATCGCCCTGCCCGGCGGTCTCGGCACCCTGGACGAATTCTTCGAGGTCATCACCTGGCGGCAGCTCAAGCTGCATGACAAGCCGGTGCTGGTGCTGAACACCGAGGACTACTGGCATCCGCTGATGGCCCTGATCGAAACAGTGATCGAGCGCGGCTTCGCCCGCCGCACCGCCACCACGCTCTATACCGTGGTGGACGACGCCGAAGCCGTGATCACCGCCCTGCTGGCCGAGCCCGAACCCGAACACGCGACCCGGACCAGCAAGATCTGAGCCTGGCCCGGGCAGACCTTAACCGGCTGGCCGGATTTGACCTTTTCTCGCCCCGCCTAGAGTTTAAATCCACCCGGCACCGCGCCCCCTGAGCCTTTGCCGGGCCGGCGGGCTTTGCTAGGGTCCGGGCCATCGCACAAATTCCCTAACCGTGACTGTGGAGGAGCCCTTTTATGGCCAAGATCAAGGTCAAGAATCCGGTCGTCGAACTCGACGGCGACGAGATGACCCGCATCATCTGGAAGTTCATCAAGGAAAAGCTGATCCTGCCCTACCTGGATGTGGACCTGCTCTACTACGATCTCGGCGTCGAATACCGCGACCAGACCAATGACCAGGTCACCATCGACAGCGCCCATGCGATCCTGAAGCACGGCGTCGGCGTCAAGTGCGCCACCATCACGCCGGACGAGCAGCGCGTGACCGAGTTCAAGCTGAAGGAAATGTGGAAGTCGCCCAACGGCACCATCCGCAACATCCTCGGCGGCACGATCTTCCGCGAGCCGATCATCTGCAAGAACGTGCCGCGCCTGGTGCCGCATTGGAACGATCCGATCGTCGTCGGCCGTCATGCCTTCGGCGACCAGTATCGCGCCACCGACTTCCGCTTCCCCGGCAAGGGTAAGCTGACGGTCAAGTTCGTCGGCGAGGACGGCACCGTGATCGAGAAGGACGTGTTCAACGCCCCCAGCTCGGGCGTGGCCATGGCCATGTACAACCTGGATGACTCGATCCGCGACTTCGCCCGCGCCAGCATGAACTACTCGCTGGTCCGCGGCTGGCCGTTGTACCTGTCGACCAAGAACACGATCCTCAAGGCCTATGACGGCCGCTTCAAGGACCTGTTCGAAGAGATCTACGAGAAAGAGTTCGCTGCCAAGTTCAAGGCTGCCGGCATCACCTACGAACACCGCCTGATCGACGACATGGTGGCCTGCGCCATCAAGTGGTCGGGCAAGTTCGTCTGGGCCTGCAAGAACTACGACGGCGACGTGCAGTCCGACGTGGTGGCACAGGGCTTCGGCTCGCTGGGTCTGATGACCTCGGTGCTGATGACCCCGGATGGCAAGGTGGTGGAAGCCGAAGCCGCCCACGGCACGGTGACGCGCCACTATCGCGAGCACCAGGCCGGTCGCGAGACCTCGACCAACCCGATCGCCTCGATCTTCGCCTGGACGCGCGGCCTGATGCATCGCGCCAAGCTGGACAACAACGCCGACCTGGACAAGTTCGCCCATACGCTGGAGAAGGTTTGCGTCTCCACCGTGGAAGCCGGCTTCATGACCAAGGACCTGGCGATGCTGGTGTCGAAGGATCAGCCCTGGCTGACCACCCAGAAGTTCCTGGACAAGATCGACGAGAACCTGAAGAAGGCGCTGGCTTAAGCCGCGTCTTTTTCCAGACTGCCGGTCAGACGGCGGAGGGGTCACTCCCCTCCGCCGTTTTTCTTTGCTCCAGCCGCTCGCTGGCGATCTGGTCGATATGCTGCTTGATGGTCGGGTGGATATGCAGCAGCCGCTGGAAATCCGTCACCTCGAGCGCCAGCAGGCGGCAGTCGGTGATCGCGCTGACCGTCGCGGTGCGGTCGGTGCGTCGCATCAGGGCGATCTCGCCGAAATGCTGCCCCGGCCCGAGTATCACCGGGCGCGGCAGGATTTCGACTTCCACCTCGCCCGACATGATGAAGAACATGGCCTCGGCGCGCTCGCCCTTGCGGACGATGGCGGTGCCAGAGGGCACCACCTGTGCTTTCAGCAGGCCGGCGATTTCGGCGATTGAACTGGCATCGAGCTGCCTGAACAGCGGCAGGGCGGCGACCGCCCGCCAGGTCACCATGAATTCGCGACGCTTGATCTCTTCGGCAAAGCCCGATGCGAGCAGACCGGCCGGGATCGCAATGGTTCCGATGCCGATGAGAATGACGACGCCATTGAACAGCTTGCCCAACGGTGTGATCGGGATCATGTCGCCATAGCCGACCGAGCCCACGGTGACGATACCCCACCACAGCGCACGCGGGATCGATCCGAAGATTTCCGGCTGCGCCTCGTGTTCCAGCACATACATGATGCAGGACGACACCACCAGCAGAACGCCAGCGGCGCCCAGGGCCGCCGTCAGGCCGCGCGCTTCCCGCCTGAGCACGGCCGCCACCAGCGCAAGGCCGGGCGTATAGCGCGCCAGCTTGAACAGCGTGAACATCTCGGTGGCCAGGAACAGGTCGCGCGGGAAAGGCACGACGAGATTGACCCAGAAAGGCAGAATCACCAGAAGGTCGATGACGCCGAGGAAGGACCCCATATAGCGGCGCCGCATCGCGGCAGGCCCGACACGGCCGCCATGCGCATAATCCGGTGCGATCCAGATGCGCAGCAGATATTCCAGGGTGAACAGAACGTCCGTGGCCTCGCGCAGCCGGTCGAGCCAGAAGATGCTGTGGTCATCCAGGCCCGGCATGGTGACCAGCATGATGGCCACCGCACAGGCGGCGATACTCAGGATGGTCAGCGTGGACACCAGCCGGTGCCCGACACCGACATCCCGCCTGTCATCGGCCAGAAGGTCGAAGCAGCGCCGGCGCAGGGTCCGTGCCATCATCGCGCCAGCTGCCGGTCTATGTCACGCCGCCTTGCCGATTTCGGCCGCGATGGCATCGAGCGCCTTCTCGGCGCCGGTGGCATCGGCGCCACCGCCCTGCGCGAAATCGGGACGGCCGCCGCCGCCCTGACCACCGATCAGCGGCGTGGCGATCTTGACCAGATCGGCGGCGTTGATCTTGCCCGTGAGATCGGCACTGACGCCGACCACGACCGAGACCTTGCCGTCAGCCACTGAGGTGAGCGCGACGACGCCGGAGCCGATTTCCTTCTTCATGGCATCGACCATGCCGCGCAGGTCCTTGGCCGGCACGCCATCGAGCGAGCGGGCCGCGAATTTCACGCCATTGAGATCCTTCACCTGCGGGCCACCGCTGCCGCCGCCGGTGGCGAGCTGCTTGCGCAGCTCGGAGAGTTCGCGTTCCAACTTGCGCTTCTCATCCAGCAGCGCGGTGAGGCGCTGCGGCACTTCCTTGGGCTGTGCCTTCAGCGCATCGGCCGCCGCGCGCAAGGTGTCTTCCTGCTCGGCGAAGTAGCTGCGCGCGGCCTCGCCGGTCAACGCCTCGATACGGCGCACGCCGGCCGCCACCGCGCCCTCGTTGATGATCTTGAACAGGCCGATATCGCCGGTGCGCTTCACATGCGTGCCGCCGCAGAGTTCGGTCGAGTAATCCTTGCCGTCGTCGAGCTTGCCCATCGAGAGCACGCGCACTTCGTCGCCGTACTTCTCGCCGAACAGCGCCATGGCGCCGGCGGCAATCGCCTCGTCGGGCGTCATCAGGCGCGTGGTGACGGCGTCATTCTGGCGGATCATGCTGTTGACCTCGGCCTCGACGGTCGAGACTTCCTCGGCGCTCAGCGACTTGGGATGGCTGATGTCGAAGCGGAAGCGGTCCGGCGCGACCAGCGAACCCTTCTGGGTGACATGGTCGCCCAGCTTGCGGCGCAGCGCCGCATGCAGCAGATGGGTGGCCGAATGGTTCGACGCGATCGCCGAACGGCGCGTCGCATCGACGGTGAGGATCGCCATGTCTTCCAGCTTCAGTGTGCCCTCGACCACCTTGCCCAGATGGGCATGCAGCGCGCCCAGCTTCTTCTGGGTGTCGGCAATCTCGACCTTGGCGCCGCCGGCCGTGGTGATCACGCCGGCATCACCCTGCTGGCCGCCGGACTCACCGTAAAACGGCGTCTGGTTCAGCACGATGGCGACATCGGTGCCGGCCTTGGCTTCATCCACCGGCTGGCCATTGACGACGATGGCGTCGATGCGGCCTTCGGCGGACTGGGTGTCATAGCCGAGGAATTCGGTGGCGCCCTTGTCTTCCTTGATCTCGAACCAGACCTTCTCGGTCGCGGCCTCACCCGAGCCGGCCCAGGCCTTGCGGGCCTCGGCCTTCTGCGCGGCCATGGCGGACTGGAAGCCATCGAGATTGACGTTGATGCCGCGCGGACGCAGCGCATCCTGCGTCAGGTCGAGCGGGAAACCGTAAGTGTCGTAGAGCTTGAAGGCCACTTCGCCCGCCAGCATGTCGCCCTTCGACAGGCCCGCGGTGGCTTCATCAAGCAGCTTGAGGCCGCGATCCAGCGTCTGCTTGAAGCGGGTCTCCTCCAGCTTCAGCGTCTCGGCGATCAGCGCCTCGGCGCGGCCGAGTTCGGGATAGGCGCGGCCCATCTCGCCCACCAGCGCCGGCACCAGCTGGTGCATCAGCGGTTCCTTGCAGCCCATCAGCTGGGCATGGCGCATGGCGCGGCGCATGATGCGACGCAGCACATAGCCACGGCCCTCGTTCGACGGCAGCACGCCATCGGCAATCAGGAAGCAGGAGGATCGCAGGTGATCGGCGACCACGCGGTGGCTGATCTTGTGCTCGCCATCCGCATCGGTATGCGAGGCATCGGCCGAGGCCTCGATCAGCGCCCGCATCAGGTCGATGTCGTAATTGTCGTGCTTGCCCTGCATCACGGCGGTGATGCGCTCCAGGCCCATGCCGGTGTCGATGGACGGCTTGGGCAGCGAGATGCGCTGCTCCTTCGTCACCTGCTCGAATTGCATGAAGACGAGATTCCAGATCTCGATATAGCGGTCGCCATCGGCTTCCGGGCTGCCCGGCGGGCCGCCCCAGACCTTGTCGCCGTGGTCGTAGAAGATTTCCGAGCAGGGGCCGCAGGGGCCGGTATCGCCCATCGCCCAGAAGTTATCCGACGTGGCGATGCGCACGATGCGGCTCTCGGGCACGCCGATCTTTTTCCAGATGTTAAAGGCCTGGTCGTCGTCGTGATAGACGGTGACCCAGAGCTTCTCCTTGGGCAGGCCGTATTCCCCGGTGATCAGGTTCCAGGCCAGCGGGATCGCATCGTCCTTGAAGTAATCGCCGAACGAGAAGTTGCCGAGCATCTCGAAGAAGGTGTGGTGCCGGGCGGTGTAGCCGACATTGTCGAGATCATTGTGCTTGCCGCCGGCGCGCACGCATTTCTGCGAGGTGGTGGCGCGGGTATAGGGGCGCTTTTCCTGGCCGGTGAAGACATTCTTGAACTGCACCATGCCGGCGTTGGTGAACATCAGCGTCGGGTCGTTGCGCGGTACCAGCGGCGAGGAGTCGACCACGCTGTGCCCGTTCTTGGCAAAGTAGTCGAGGAAGCCCTGGCGGACGTCGCTGGCGGAACTCATGGTCTTCGCACCCCTGGTCGCGGCGCTCCGGCTGGCCCGGGTCGCCATAATTCTGGTCGTCGGATTGTCATGAGCCGGACCGGGCCCGGCAAGAGACCTGTCTTAACGTCCCGCCCTGCCCCTGTCCAGCCAAGGGACAATCCGGTTAAGTCACTGACCGGATAGGGAATTGGCCGGCTCCACTGGCGGTTTTGCCCCGCGCTCTTATCCGGCCTTACCGGAGGCTTATCCGCCGTTATTCGACCCTTATCCGTCCTTATTCGATGCTTATACGCGCTTATTCGAGGCTTATCCGTCCTTAGCGCAACACTAAGCCATTGATCTGACAGACTTTAGCCTAAGCGGAATGTAGGGCGCGGCGCGCCCTGTTCAAGCTGGGTGGCGTTCGCCCCGCGGACAAAAAAGAAACCCCGGCAGCGAGGTCCGCTGCCGGGGCTTTTCCCATGGAGGAGATTGACTCAGGCGCCGTGGTTTACCGGCGTTGAGCGGGGGAAAATCTTATTCTGCGTCTTCGGTCTCCGCGGCATCGGCGCCGGCGTCGATGGCGGCGGCCACGATCCCGGTATTGGCCTTGATCGCGGCTTCAATGCGGTTGGCGACCTCGGGGTTGTCCTTGAGGAACTGGCGGGCGGCCTCGCGGCCCTGGCCGATGCGCTGGCTGTCGAAGGAGAGCCAGGAGCCCGACTTCTCCACCACATTGGCCTTCACGCCGAGATCGATCAGCTCGCCGGTCTTGGAGACGCCCTCGCCATACATGATGTCGAAGTCGACCACCTTGAACGGGGGGGCCACCTTGTTCTTCACCACCTTCACGCGGGTCTGGTTGCCCACGACCTCGTCGCGCACCTTGATCGCGCCGATGCGGCGGATATCCAGGCGGACGGAGGCGTAGAACTTCAGCGCATTGCCGCCGGTGGTGGTTTCCGGGCTGCCGAACATCACGCCGATCTTCATGCGGATCTGGTTGATGAAGATGACCATGCAATTCGACTTGGAGATCGAGGCGGTCAGCTTGCGCAGCGCCTGGCTCATCAGACGGGCCTGCAGGCCGACATGGGTGTCGCCCATCTCGCCTTCCAGTTCAGCCTGCGGCACCAGGGCGGCGACCGAGTCGATGACCAGCACGTCGATGGCACCCGAACGCACCAGCGTGTCGGCGATTTCCAGCGCCTGCTCACCGGTATCGGGCTGCGAGATCAGCAGCTCCTCGATATTCACGCCGAGCTTGCGGGCATAGGATGGGTCGAGCGCGTGTTCGGCGTCGACGAAGGCGCAGGTGCCGCCCTTCTTCTGGGCTTCGGCCACGACATGGAGCGCGATGGTGGTCTTGCCCGAGCTTTCCGGACCGTAGACCTCGATGATGCGGCCCTTGGGCAGGCCGCCGATGCCAAGCGCGATATCCAGGCCGAGTGAACCGGTGGAGATCGATTCGACCTCCATGCTCTGGCGCTGGCCGAGCTTCATCACCGAGCCCTTGCCGAAATTGCGCTCGATCTGCGAGAGCGCAGCTTCCAGAGCCTTACCCTTATCCATGTTCTCTTTTTCCACGACGCGAAGTGAGGGGGACGACATTCGGGGGCATCCTTTCATGGGGGGTGGTGAATTGCAATTATACGCCTTCTTGACCCCATATGTTCTCATATCGTTGCCGTTGTCCAGCAAAAAATGCTGTGCCCTGTATCCCCATGATATTGCTGGTCTATTCTACTGATGTTCTAGTGAGAGCGCCGCGATGTTCGCAGGCGTTCAATCGGCGGCGCGAGTCCCGAGGGGAACGGCCGTATCCATCACTTCCTTCACCTTTCCGGCCAGCTGGCTGAGCGAAAACGGCTTGGGGAGGAAGTTCACATGGGGCGATTTCGCCAAATTCGAGCGTAAACTGTCTTCGGCATAACCGGAGATAAACAGGATCTTGAGCTGAGGCCGACGGCTGCGGAGCTGCGCGGCCAGGGTCGGGCCATCCAGATTCGGCATCACCACATCCGAGATCAGCAGCTCGACGCGATCGAGCTGTTCCGCCGGCAAGGCCAGCGCCTGGTCGCCAGAAGCCGCCTCGATGACGGTATAGCCCTTGTTGCGCAGCGCCCGGGCGGCGAAGGCGCGCACGGCATCCTCGTCCTCCACCAGCAGCACCAACCCCTGGCCTGTCAGGTCGCGTGTATCGACACGGCCTTCCTCGCCGCGGCTGGCGCTGATCTCATCGCCGGTGGCGCGATGGCGCGGCAGATAGAGACGGAAACAGGCACCCTCGCCCGGCGTGCTCTCGACATGAATGAAGCCGCCAGTCTGCTTGATGATGCCGTAGACGGTGGAAAGGCCGAGACCGGTGCCGGCGCCGACCGCCTTGGTGGTGAAGAAGGGATCGAAAATCTTCGCCATATGCTCGGGCGCGATGCCATGGCCGCTGTCGGTCACCTCGATCAGCACGTAATCGCCGGGCGGAATGGTTTCGGTGCCAAGCTGGGTCGCCGTCTCCACCTGATGGTTCAGCGTGCGCACGCGCAGCTCGCCACCTTCGGTCATGGCGTCGCGGGCGTTCACGGCCAGATTGATGATCACCTGCTCGAGCTGACCCTGGTCGACCTTGACCAGGCCGAGATCGCGGCCATGCACCAGCTTCAGCGTGATGGTTTCGCCGATCAGACGGCCGATCAGGTTGCGCAGGTCGGCCAGCACATCCGTCACGTCAAGAATCTTGGGCACCAGAGTCTGCTGGCGCGAGAAGGCCAGGAGCTGGCGCACCAGATTGGCGGCGCGGCTGGCATTCTGCTTGATCTGCATCACGTCGGCAAAGGACTGGTCGCCCGGCTGGTGCCGCTGCAGCAGCAGGTCGCAGAAGCCGATCATGGCGGTGAGCAGGTTGTTGAAGTCATGCGCGATGCCGCCAGCGAGCTGGCCCACCGCCTGCATCTTCTGACTCTGGTGGAACTGGGTCTGCAGGCTGCGCTGCTCGGTCGTGTCGACCAGATAGACCAGCTGCGCCGACTGGCCGTCCTCGCGCTCGGCCGACGAGGCGGCAAAAACCTCGACGACACGTTCGCGCGGGCCGGCCAGGCGCACTTCCAGCGGACGCCCGAAAATCTCGCCCCGCCGCAACGCCATCAGATGCCGGGTCAGCACCAGCGCGTCTTCCTCGCGCACCAGCGCCGCCAGACGCTGGCCCAGCCAGTCGTCGCGACCGCAAAGCATGGCGAAAGCCGAATTGGCTTCGCGGATGGTGCCGGCACCATCCAGCACCAGGATGCCGATCGGCGCCTGATCGAAGAAACGCCGGAACTCGGCCTCGACCGGACGCAGCGTGCCGCGCTGGCGCAGCTCCAGACCCAGATCGTGCACCACGGCGCTGTAGCGCAGCGGAATGCCGTCGGTATCGGCGATGCCGCTCTGGCTGACGCTGACCAGCCGGAAACCGCCCGCGCCCGCCGTCGCCGCGCTCTCGCCGCCGATATTGTCGAGCGGCTTCAGCTTGGCCTCGCCGCCGAGCCAATCCGGCGTCATCGTCTCGTTCTCGCGGCCCTCGCCGTGATACAGCACATCCGACAATAGCAGGTCGCTGCCAACCAGCTGCTCGGGCAGCACGCCGAGCCAGGCGGCGAATGTGCGGTTGGCGAAAAGGAAGCGGCCATCGGGCGCGGCGGAATAAAGCCCGACCGGCGCATTGTCGATGAAGGCTGCCAGCTCGTCGCGCTGCTGCCGCACGGCCACCAAAGCGGCGGCGGAATCCGCCACCTCCTGGATATCCCAGATCACCCAGTTGCGCCGGCCCGGCGCCTGCATGGCGGTGACGCGCAGCGACAGCAGGCCATCGCCGACATGAATCTGGAAGTCCTCCTGCACCGCGCGGCCCAACGGCAGCAACGTGCGCAGCCGCGCGATGGTTTCGGCATTGCCGATCTCCGCGCCCAGCAACAGGTCGGGCGTGGTGCCGCCATCCTGCTGCAGCCGTGCCGCCAGCACGCGATAGGCGGTGTTGGCGGCCAGCAGGTCGTGGCCGCGCGTGATCACGCGCGCGAAGGGGCTCGCCTCGGCCAGCAGCCAGGCGGCGCGGCGGCGCGGAGTGTCGATCAATGAGGCAAAAGAGAGTGCCATCCTATTGGGCCATCACTCGGTCGTCTCGACTGTCACGACCTTGGGCTCGTACTTGGTGTCGATCCCTTCTTTCAGGCGCATGACGTAGGAGATGACCTCCGCCACCGCACGGAAATGCTCGACGGGGATCGAATGGTCCAGCTCGGTCTTGAACAGGGCGCGCGCCAGCGGCGGGTTCTCGACGATCGGCACCTTGTTCTCGGTGGCGATCTCGCGGATGCGCTTGGCGATCAGGTCGGCGCCCTTGGCCACCACCATCGGCGCCTCGGTGGTCTCGGGGTCGTATTTCAGCGCCACCGCATAATGGGTCGGGTTGGTGACCACGACGCTGGCCTCGGGCACGGCGGCCATCATGCGGCCGCGCACGCGCTGCATGCGCAACTGGCGCAGCTTGGCCTTGATCAGCGGATCGCCTTCGCTTTCCTTATGCTCTTCCTTCACCTCCTGCTTGGTCATGCGCATCTGCTTCATGAAGGAGTATTTCTGGTAGAGGTAGTCGGCGATGGCGATGATGAACATGATGCCGAGCAGCGCGCCGATCAGCTTGCTGACGATCTTCAGGCAGAACGGCAGGAGGACGGACAGGTCGAGATCGATCAGCGTCTCAAGCTCGTCCAGCTCGGGCGCCAGAATGGCGAACAGGATCGCGCCGATCACCAGGATCTTGGTCAGGTTCTTGACGAACTCGACCAGCGAATTCACCGAGATCAGCCGCTTCAGGCCGGCCAGCGGCGACAGCTTGGCGATATCGGGCTTGAGCTTGTCGAAGGTGATCTCGATCGGATTCTGGATCGCACTGGCCGCAACGCTGGCGATGGCGAACAGCCCGAGGATGGGCAGCATCATGCCGCTGATGGTCAGCATCAGGTCGAGCGACATGTTGGTGAGATGGCTGGCATCCATCTGGATCAGGTGCGGACGCTCGAGGAACACGATGACAGCATCGCGCACGCCCCGCACCAGACCGTCAGCCATCATCCACAGGATGATGCTGGCCGCCATGAAGGAGAACCAATAGCCGATTTCCTGCGACTTCGCGACATTGCCCTGCTGGGCGGCTTCGCTCAGTCGTTTCCCGGAAGGGTCTTCGGTTTTGGATTCTGGGTCAGCGTCTTCAGACATGCCCTTCCTCCTAGCGCGGCACGATGAATTGCGACATGTACTCTTCGAAGTGCGCGGTGAACGACAGGCCGATGGCGGTCAGCGACAGGCCGAGCACCACCAGAGACATGGCAATCTGCGGCGACTGCATGATGGCGAAAATCTGCAGGGCCGGCATCAGGCGGTTCAGCAGGCCGAGCGCCACGTTGAAGATGATGCCGTAGACGATGAAAGGCGCCGACAGCTTGATGCCCAGCGCGAAGCCGTTATCGACCATGCGGGTGGCGACATCGGCGAAATCGCCGAACGCCGGCGCCTTCATCGGCGGGAACAGCGTGTAGCTGTCATAGGCCGCCTGCAGGCACAGCAAATGCATGTCGGTGGAGAAGACCAGCGCCACGCCGAAGAACACCAGCATACTGGACACCAGCACGTTCTGGGCGCCCTGGGTCGGATCGAAGAAGGTGGCCGCCGACAGGCCGGCCTGCATGGCGATCACCGTGCCGGCGACATGCAAGGCCGACATCGCCATGCGGGCGAGCAGGCCGAAGGCCAGGCCGAAGCCGACCTCGGTGATGATGAGGAAGGCAAGCTGGAACGGCTGCGCCGGCATCGGCGGCAGGGTCGGCCCCAGGATCGGCGACGAGATCGCCGCCATCAGCAGGGCGATGCTGAGCCGCGCCCGGCCCGGAATGGAGGTCTCGCCGATGCCGGGCATCAGCATCAGGGCCGTGCCGAGCCGGCTGAAGAGCAACAGGAAGACGTAGACATTGCCGGCGACGATGTCCTGCAGCATGCCGCGGCCCCTAGTTGAGGCCGGCGATGCGCTGCGCCAACTGTTCCATGAAGGTGATCAGCGAGCCGATCATGAAGGGCATGGAGATGATCAACGTGCCAAAGATCGCGAGAATCTTCGGCACGAAGGTCAGGGTCGGCTCCTGCAACTGCGTCACGGTCTGGATCAGCGAGATCACGGTGCCGATCACCAGACTGACGAGCAAGGCCGGCCCGGATACCTTGAGCAGCACCCAGATGGCTTCACGCATGATGTCAGTAACTTCGACGGGCGTCATCGATTCGGTCTCCGCCGCCGATAATACCGAATTGTCCGCAAAGGCCCAGCTATCTGGCAGAAAACTGCCAGCCGGACCTCAGATCGGCATGCGAATGATTTCCTGGTAGGCGGAGATCACCTTGTCACGCACGGACACGACGGTATCCAGGGCCATTTCGGCATTCGACACGGCCGTCACCACATCGGTGATGTCGGCCTTGCCGGCCACCGCCTTGGCGGAGGTCATTTCCGCCGTCTTCTGCGCGTCGAGCGTGCCCTGCAGGGCTTCGCCCAGCATCTCGCCGAAGCCGCCGGCCGACTTGACCTTGCTGGCATCGCCCGCGCCCAGCATCGAGCCGATGCCCGGAAGACTGCCGCCGATTTTCAGATCAACCATGGCTCAATCCTCCGACTTTAATTCCGCAGCAGGTCGATGGTCCGGTTCAGCATCTGCTTCGCCGAGTCGACTGCATTCAGGTTGGCTTCATAGGTCCGCTGCGCCTCGCGCATGTCGGCCATTTCAATCACCGACTTCACGTTCGGCATCTTCACATAACCGTCAGCGTTGGCTGACGGATGGCCCGGATCGTATTTCAGCTCGAAATCCGAACGGTCCTGCTGCGGCTTCTGCGCCTTGACCATGTTGGCGCCCAGCGCGCGATCGAGCTCGGACTTGAAGTTGATGGTCTTGCGGCGATAGGGATCGGCGCCGGGCGTCTTGCCCATCGAATCCGCATTCGCCAGGTTTTCCGCAATGGTCTTCAGACGCTCGCCCTGGGCCTTCATGCCCGAGGCGGAAATCTTCATCGAGTTCTTGAGATCCATGCGTCGTCTCGCTCTTCTAATGCGTCACTGGCCGCCGGCGCGGCCCAGGGCCTTGCGCAGCATGCCGATCTGCTTGCGATACAGGTTGGACATCAGATTGTGGTCAGCCTGGGTTTCGGCGACGCTCATCATCTGCTGTTCCAGGTTCACCGCATTGCCGTTCGGCGCCGTTTCATAATTGCCCTCGGCCCGCGCGATCTTCCACTGGTCGCCGCCCCGGCCCTGCAGGCCGCGAAAATGGCCGGGCTGGGTCGCGGCGGCAGCCACGCCGCTGCTGAGCTGGCTGTTGCGCACCAGTTCGTTGAAGCTGACCTGCTTCAGGTCCTTGGGCTTGTAATTCGGCGTATCGGCATTGGCGACATTCTCGGCCAGCACGCGCTGGCGCTCGCCCAGCCATCCCATGCGCCGGGTAATCGCTTTCATGAGGCCGATGTCTTCGAGACTCATACGGGTAAAACCCTCGCCGGCGGACAGGTGTTCCGCGGGTCCAAAAAAGTGCCTTTGCCAGTGGGTCGCAGGGTGATCCTGAGTCGTAAAGATTCGCTTAACCGGTGGCCGTGTTAGGATGCCGCAGCCGTTTACCATACCGGACCGAACCGTGGCCAAGCCGCCTGTCAAAAACCCTGCAAAACCGCCCCGTTCCAGGGCGGTGGCCCTGCGTTACAACGCGGCCAAGGAAGAGGCCCCGCGGGTGGTGGCAACCGGCCAGGGCCATGTCGCCGACCAGATCATCAGAATCGCCCTGGATAACGGCATCACCATCCGCCAGGACGCCGACCTGGTGGAGATCCTGGCCAAGCTGGACCTGGATGCCCTAATCCCACTGGAGGCCTTTGCCGCAGTGGCCGAGATTCTGAGCTACATCTATCGCACCCAGGGCAAAACCCCGGGAGACTGAGGCTGCTTGACCCGACTCGGGCCTGGCTCACAGAGTAGCGCGCAATTCACGGACCGCAGATGGACAGCATCAACTTTACCCAAGTCATCCTCGCCTTTGGCGTGCTGCTGCTTCTGCTCGGCCTGTTCTGGTATGGCGCGCGCGCGCTGTCCGGCAACAACCGCACCAGCAAGATGCGCCCTGGCCAGCGGATCGGCATTGTCGAGACCGCACTGGTCGACGGCGGCCGTCGTCTGGTGCTGGTGCGCCGCGACGACACCGAACATCTGCTTCTGCTGGGCAGCCATGGCGACCTGGTGATCGAAAGCAACATCCCGCTCTTGCCCGAAGCAAGCGCCCCGCCCCCGCCCTCGAAACCCCGCGCACCCGCCGCCGCGCCGCAGCAGGAGTCCGGCGGCTGGCCGACGCTGCGCGTCCCCAGCCGCGATTCCGGTCGCAGCGGACAGGATCGCTGATGAAAACCCTGATGGACACAAAAGCCCTGATGGACACCATGCGCCGCGCCCTGCCGCTCTCGCTGGGCATGGGCCTCGCCACGCTACTGCTGCTGGTGCCCTCATCGCTGCTGGCGCAATCGGTCTCCATCGACCTCGGCCAGGGCGGCTCGCTGACCGGCCGCGTGGTCCAGCTGCTGGTCATGACCACCGTGCTGGCGCTGGCGCCCTCGATCCTCGTGGTCGTTACCAGCTTCGTGCGCATCGTGGTGGTGCTCTCGATCCTGCGCAGCGCGCTCGGCACCCAGGGCACGCCGCCGAACACGGTGATGGTCAGCCTGGCGCTGTTTCTCACCTTCTTCATCATGCAGCCGTTCATGGAACGCTCATACAACGAAGGCCTGCAGCCGCTGATCGAGGAGCAGATCGACGAACGCACCGCCTTCGACCGCTCGATGGCGCCGTTCCATGAATTCATGCGCACCCAGGTGCGCGAAAAGGACCTGGCGCTGTTCAACGGCTTCGCCCGCCTGCCGCCCGCACCCACACCGGATGCGATCCCGCTGCGCGTGCTGATCCCCGCCTTTATGATCAGCGAGCTGAAGCGCGCCTTCGAGATCGGTTTCCTGCTGTTCATCCCCTTCATCGTGGTCGACATGGTGGTCGCTTCCGTCCTGATGTCGATGGGCATGATGATGCTGCCGCCAGTGATGATCTCACTGCCGTTCAAGCTGATCTTCTTCGTGCTGGTGGACGGCTGGAACCTGGTCTGCGCGGCCCTGGTGGAAAGCTTCGTCGCCAGATAGGTCTGGCGGCCGTCTCTCCTATTTAATTGATGGCACTCAGGCCGCCGCGCGCCACGCGTTCGCGATAGCGGCTCATGAAGGCTTCGTACTGGCCGATCTGCGCGATTGCCGCCGCCATCTGGCGCGGATCGCCCGAGGCGCGAGTCAGCGTGCTGGCCACCGCGGCGAAGGTCGCGGCATCGGAGGTGTCGCGGAACTTGGCTTCGTATTTGCGCCGCACATCATCCAGCGCCGCCGTGTCGTTGCTGAGCGAATAGGAGACTGCGAGCTGCATCACCTGCTTGCGCTCATCCGCGGACAGCGGCGCTTCATCGGCAAAGCGGTTGCCCAGCATCTGACCGACCACGCGCGCATAGGCGACCCAGTCCTTGGCGCGCCAGTGCAGATCGGAGCGCAGCGCGCGCGCCTCCATGCTCTGGTCCTGGCCGATCAGGTTGAGCGCCTCGGGGAACCGCTCCAGATCGCCCAGCGCCCGCGCCTCCAGCAGGCGGCGCTCCTGCTGCACTGCCGGCGGCAGGTTCTGTACCTGGGTGTTCTGCAGTGATTTGAGCGCCGCATCAGGATTGCGGTCGAGCAGGTAGACCACCGCCAGACGCGCGCCGGTCTTGGCGCGATCGTCGCCGCGCAGGCGGTACTGGATCTGGTGTTCAAGCAGCTCGGCGGCGCGGTTCAGCAGGTCGACCGAGACCAGACGGTCGGCCAGCTTGCTGATGATCTCGTCGCCTTCCGGCCCCGGCGGCGTGAGCTCGCGATAATCGTAATACAGCGCCAGCGCATTCAGTGGCGGCAGCGCCTGCGCACCGCCATCGAGGAACAGCCGCGCGAACTCGTCGCTCATCTGCCGGGTCAGCAGCGGCATCTCGGGCGACTTGGGGAAATACTTCACCAACTGGCGGAAGGTATTGATGCCGCTGCGCAGATCGCCGATGGAGAACTGCAACTCGCCTAACCGGCGCAGCATGTTGAATTCATAAGGGCCGCCGCGCCATGCAAAGCGCAGGCTGTCCAGACGTTCAATGGCCTGCTGTGCGTTGATCAGCTTGCGATCAAGCATCATGTCGGTCTTGGCATATTCGGCCAGCGCACGCGCGCGGCGGTCGCCGCTGCCCGAGGCCAGATCGAAGAAGCGGATCGCCTCTTCGGGCTTGTTGGTGGCGTTGGCCAGCAGGCCGCGGATGTAATTGCCTTCGGCCGCCTGGCCGCGTGTCAGCGCATCGCCTTCCAGCGCCTGCAGTTCAGCGGTGGCCGCAGCGATGTCGCCGCCGGCCAGCCACGAGCGCGCCATGGTCAGCCGCAGCGGCGCACGCAGGTCGGGCGGGAATTTCGCCACTGCCGCACCGGCCAGGGAGAAGCTGCGGCGTGCGGCCGGCCAGTCGTCGCGCTCGGCAGCCAGCATGCCGCGATAGGCGAGAACATCCGGATCGTCATCAAAAATCTTGGAGTCAAGATCGGTGCTGGCATCGGCCAGACGGCCAAGCCGCAGATTGGCGATGCCGCGCAGGGCGCGATACAGCTTGTCGCGTTCCAGGTCGGGCTGCTCGGACCGGGCCCGCGCCAGCACGCCCAGCGCTTCGGGCTGCATGTCGTTCGCAGCGTAGAACTGCGCCAGCGCCAGACGCGCGCTCTGGCGCTGCCCCAGCGGACTCAGTGCCAACCGACGCGCCAGCGTCTCTTCCTGTTCGGTATAGGTCTTGCCTTCGATGCGCCGCCAGTCGGCATAGCGCAGAATTTCGGTGGTGCCGCTTTTCGGATCGGCTCCGCGCGGGGCCGACAGCGAAAGGCCGTTCGGCGTGCCGATTTCGATGCCGCGCGGCAGGCGGTTGAAGACCAGATTGTCGGCATGGGGCTCGATGGCGAACCCCTGGAAACTGGGCAGCACGCTGAGTTCGATGAAGTCGCGGCGGCTTGAAACGCCGCCATTGGCGCCGGCAAAGGGCACGACCATCAAGGTATCGCCCGTGTCAGGGTCGGGCACCGCCAATTGCGGGGATGGATCGTTGGCAGCAAAGAACAGCTTGGCACCGCCATCGGCATCCAACTGGCGACGGACATCGATTTCCGGAATCTGGTTGGCGCGCACCGGCGGCACGGCGTCATCAGCCGGCGGCGCATCCTTCGGCACCAGTTGCTCGGGCTGAATGGTATTGACGCTGATCTGCCAGCCGGCATTGCGGCGGGTGAAGTTGGCCGTGGTGCCGCTCGGGACCTGCAGGCGCAGCACGGTCATGCCCGGCACCGGCACCTGTTCGATGCCGTTGATGGCGCCACCCCAGTCGCGCGTGGTGATCGGACGCAGATCGACCGAGGCCGTGCGATCGAAAACCACCCAGAGGCTGCCATTGCGCAGGAACGCGGCCGCAGCGACCGGACGCGTCCAGGGGAAATTCAGCAGCGGCCCGGTGCGGCTGGAATCCACCGTCGGCACCAGCGGCTCGCCGCGAATGGGGCCAGGCTGCATCGCCGGCATGAAGGTGCCCAGCGGTGCAGTCTGAACGCCGGTGACAGGCGCAGCCGCAGGAACGCCGCTGTTGGCGATGGTCGGCGCCGCACCGGCAGCAGACGGCGCAGGTGCAGCAGCAGGCGGCGCAGGCGTAGCGACGGGCGGTGTATTCGTCTGCGCGGCCGTAGCGCGCGGCGGTTCAGCCGGTCTGGCGGCAGTGGCAGGTGGCGTCGCGGCCGGCGGTGCCGCGGCCGGTGCGGGTGTTGGCGCGGGCGTCACGGTCGGCGCAGGCGCCTGAGCGGCAGCCGGCTTCTGCTCGGCTGGTTTCTGCTCGGCTGGTTTCTGGTCAGCGGTTTTCGGATCGGCGGCCGGCGTGATGTCGAGCACCACCTTGGCGCCATCGCGCCAGCTCTTGATCGCCGCGCCTTCGGGAACGCTGAAGCTCACCACGCCAGCGGCGCCGTCACGACGCGTCGCCAGCCCAATGACATTGCGCGGCGGGAACTGCGCCAGGCGGCCGAGGTCGAGCGGCACCGGACTTTCAAAGCGCAGCGTCGCCTGCCGGCCTTCGGTGGCGAGGCTGTATTCCACGCGCTGCGGCCAGTCGAACACCAGGCGCGTATAGGTCGGATGCTCGCCCGCGCGCAGGCGTACCGATGCGGCGGCGGGTGCTGCGGCCTGCGGCGGCGGGGCTGGCTGGACTTGCGGTTGGGCCTGCCCGATCGGCGCGGTGTTATTCTGAGGCGATTGGGCGACAGCGAGCGGTGCGCAGAACGCCAGCAGGGCGAGACCGGATGCCCCGGCCAGAATATGTCCAACCTGGGCAAGCCGGGCCACAGACCGATGGGTCGCGCGCCGATTGCCGCGACGATCCGTCATGATCCCTGTCTGCACCGCTACCAAATCCTGTCCTCAGATCCCGATCCGGAGTCGCCCCCGAAACATGCAATTATAGGAATCTGGCACGATAAGGCGATACCATTAACAGATTGTTCTCGCGGCAAGATTGCCGAATCGCAGCCCGTCAGAACGGGCCGATCGCCGCCACCAGCTTGGACCGCAGGCCGGCGCTGTCGAAGGGCTTCACCAGATAGCCGTCCACCCCCAGCCGCCGCGCCTCCAGCACGCTCTCCGGCCGGGCCTCGGCCGTGATCAGGATGAAGGGGGTTTTTGCGTAATCGGGGTCGCGCCGGATGGTGTCTAGCAGGGCGATGCCGTCCATCGGCTCCATGTTCCAGTCCGACAGGATCAGGCTGTAGCGCTGGCGCCGCAGCATGGTCAGCGCCGTGACCGGGTCGCCGGCCGTATCGATCGCCTGGAAACCCAGGTCGCGCAGCTGCCGGGCGATGATCGCCAGCATGGTGCGATGATCGTCGACGACGAGGATGGGAAAGGTGGAAGGATCAACCGCCATGCGGGCAGACTCCCGGCAGGCGGCGGAAAGGATCAGCCGAACAGGTCGAGCAGATAGCTGTTCGAACTGGTCTGGCCGGCGTCCTTGAAGGTCAGATAGCGCGTGACCATCTTCTCGATCTGGTCGGGATCGTTCTTCAGGGATTTGACGTCCACCCTCTTCTCCAGCGCGGTCACCTGGGCGTCGACGCCCTGGTAGGCCAGCTCCTTCGGGAGGTTGTTCGCGACCGTGATCACCTCGCGGAGCACGGAATCGCCGAGCAGCTGAACGGTCAGGCTCACATCCTTGATGCGGCGCTGGAACTCGATGGCGGCGCGCACGCCAGGCGCCTGCTCGTCGAGATTCTTCTCGTACTTGACCTGCTGGAATTTCTTGACGATGTCGTCGGTCGTCGAGGTCAGGGTCAGCTTGGTGGTGCCCAAGATGCTGAAGCTGATATCCTTGGCGAGCTGCTGGTAGCGCGGATCCTGGAAGCGGTTGGCCAGCGAATTCGGGTCGGCCAGGTCACTTTCGATGATCTTGCGGATCTTGCCCGGGAACTGCGCGTCGCTGTCCAGGTCGTAGGCCGACAGGATGAAGGTGAACAGGCGGTGGTTCTTGAACAGATCGTCCAGCGACTTCACGTCGCCGATGTTCAGCTTGTAATACTCGACATCCTTCTTGATATCCGAGCGTTCCTTGAACTTCTCGAATTCCGGGCCATCGAACTCATAGAAGTTCTTGACCACTTCCGGCGCTTTCTCCTCGGTGAGAAGACTCTTGCTCAGCTTGTCCTTGTAGACCGTCGTGTCCGACGCGACCAGGTTAGGGCCGTTGACCAGCTTGCCGTTGTCTTCAGGCTTCTTCTGGTTCTTGGTCACCAGCGCCACGCCGTTCACATCAACCGCGAGGCTGCGCAGCTTGGCCAGGCCCCGCGGCAGCGGATTGGCGATATCGGCGGCAACGTTGGTCACCAGGCCGGTCGAAGTGAGACCGACGGCATTGCCATTCTCGTCCTGCTGGAAGCCGGTGGCGCCGAAGTCATACTTCTTCGCCAGCTCGATATCCTTCAGCGTGCCCTGGCGGGCGACGGAATTGGGATCGTTCGGATTGCTGAGCAGGATGTCGCGCAGCTTCTGCTTGTCGGTGTTGAACAGGTCCTGGTAACCGTTGGCCTGCGCCAGCACCTTCAGGAAGCGGTCATCGTTGATCAGCTCGTTCACCGTGGTCGCGGTCTTGACGCGGTTCACGAAGAAGGTGACGTCGTTGATGACCTGGGCGTTGTTTTCGCGGTACTGCGTGTTGCGCAGACGGATGGCGGCATTGTTGAAGTCGCGAATAGTCGCCTTCGCCTGCTCCGCCGCAGCGTCAGGGGCGTTCTTCGCTTCATTCTCTTCGGATTGTTTCTGCAATTTCTTGTACATCGCGATGGGCGAGATGGTCCCCGCGCCCGTCGATGCACCTGAAATCAGAACACTTAGATCAATGGCCATCCTTGCGCGCCTCCTGCGGCAGTGATGATGGGTACCAAGTCAGTTCTGGACCGGCACTTAAACTCCCCTTGATTTTAGCATGTTGGGGCGAACCGACAAGGTCGCGTTTTCCCAACGATCTGAAGAGGTTAACCTTCAATTAACCACAATTCAGCCGCCCGCCCCTGGCCGCCGGGCCGGCGCCGCCGCTCCGGCCGGTGCCGCCGGGCTGGCCGCCGGGGCTGCCGGTGTCGGCGCCTGCAGCTGGCTTTCCGCGCCACTGCGCACACTCGGGGGAATCTGTTTGCGGGTCGCCAGACGCACCGTCAGGTCCTGCGCCGTCTGCGGGCTCATGTCGGCCAGCACTGCCGCCAGCTTGGCCTCCTTCATCCGCTCGACCACGCCGAGCAGGATATTGGGCTCCAGCTTCTCGAAGATGCGTGCGGCATCCTTCGGCTTCATGTTTTCGTAGACCTTCACCAGGCCCTGCAGGTTCTGCTCTTCCTGCTTGTCGTACTGCTGCACGATCTGCTTGATGCTGGCTTCCAGCTTCTTCAGCTCGTTCAGCCGTTCATCGATGCGTTTTTCCGCAGCGCCGAGCAGGCTTTCACGCAGATCGATCTCGCGCGCGCGCTGCTCCAGCAATTCGCGGCGCTGCGACAGGTTGGCCAGCAGTTCGATTTCGGCGCGCGTGAAGGTCATGGGATCACGATCAGCCAGCGACTGCACGCTGGTGGATGCACCCGACGTGCGCGATGACGGCGTTACCGCAGGCTGCTGTGCGGCCGGAGGCTGGGTTTGGGCGGCTGCAGGCGGCGGGGCCGCCGCGGGCTGGGCCGGCGCTTGCGCCTGCTGTGCGGGCGGCGGCGTGAGCTGGGTCGGCTGGCCGCCCTGCTGGGCGCCGGCGCCAGTGACGAACAATTCCGCGCGGCCCTGCCACAGCGACCCGACCTTCAGGCCCAGCAGCAAGGCCACGGCCATGATGGTCAGCGGCAGAATCCGCACGCGGCTGGCCAGCGCACGACGCGCACCGCCACTCGGGCGCGGCGCCGCAGCCGCCGGCTGACGCATGGCTGCGCTCATCGCGCCTGCCTCAGCGCCATCAGCAATTCACGCTCGGCCTCCGAACGCGGTTCGATCTTGAAATCCTTGGCACCGCCCGCGGGCGCTGCGGCAGCGGCGGGCTTCTTGGTCGGGAACGGCGTCACCGGCGCCTGCGGCTTCGGCGGCACGATCTTGCTGGCCAGCATCTCGCCATCGCGCAGTACACCCAGATCCTGGCTACGGTCCTGCGCGCGCTCCTGGCGCATGGCACGGGTGCTGGTCGCTTCGCCGGCCAGACGATCGGCCAGGCGGTCGGCAGTCTCGACCATGAAGCCGAGCTCGTCGCGCAGTGTCTTGGCCTGCTTCATGCGTTCTTCATGCGCGGTATCGGCCGAGGCCGACGCGGTCTTCAGTTCGGCCATGCCCTGGCGCGCCTTGGACAGGGCCTTGTCGAAATCGCCGATCAGGCGGCGCATCTCGTCCTGGTTGGCGCGCAGATTGCCCAGACGGCGGTTGAGCACCAGCGAGATGCTCAGCGTGATGACCAGCAGTACGACAACAACGATTTCAACGATCAGGGTCAGTGTCATCATGCACCTCCGAGACTCTTCAGAGTCCGATCGATCTTGACTGCAATATTATTGCCCATGCGGCCCATGCGGCCTTCCACCATCGGGATGCCGCCGCAGCGCATCATCACCACCGATTCCGGCGTGGCGTTGAACATGATGGTCTTGCCCACTTCCAGCGCCATCACCTGGCCCAGCGTCATGACCTGTTCGTCCAGCACGGCTTCGATCTCGACATCCGTCGACCACAGCTCGGTGGCCAAGTGGTTTTCCCAGATCGAGTCACGGCCGAACTTTTCGCCCATGAACATCTGCAGCAGCAGTTCGCGAACCGGCTCCAGCGTGGCGTAGGGCAGCAGCAGCTCGAGGCGGCCACCGCGGTCTTCCATGTCGACGCGCAGGCGGGCAAGAATTGCCGCATTGGCCGGGCGGGCGATGGTGGCGAAGCGCGGGTTGGTCTCGATGCGGTCGTAGGAGAAGTTGACCGGCGCCAGCGGCTCGAAGGCAGCACGCATGTCGTCCAGCACCACGTTGACCATGCGCTCGACGAGATTGCGCTCGATGGTCGTATACGGGCGGCCTTCAATGCGCATCGCCGCCGTGCCACGGCGACCGCCGAGCAGCACGTCGACGATAGAATAGATGAGCGAGCTGTCGACGGTCAGCAGGCCGTAGTTATCCCACTCCACCGCGCGGAAGACGCTCAGGATGGCCGGCAGCGGGATCGAATTCAGGTAATCGCCGAAGCGGATCGAGGTGATGTTGTCCAGCGAGACTTCCACGTTGTCGGACGTGAAGTTGCGCAAGGACGTGGTCATCAGACGGACGAGGCGATCGAACACCACCTCCAGCATCGGCAGACGCTCGTAGGAGACGAGCGCGCTGTTGATGATGGCGCGTATGCCGGCCTTGTCGGCATCTTCTTCAACACTGGCGTCAAAACCAAGAAGACTGTCGATTTCGTCCTGGTTCAGGATTCGGGTGGAACCGCCACCGTCATCTCCGGCCGCGCCGCCAGCCCACTCCGCGCCGTCTTCGGGATTATCCGCCATGACTGTCTCGCTTCGTTACTGGATCAGCATTTCTTTAAACAGAACGTCATTGATCTTCAGCGGTGCCACCGCCTGATTGACGCGAATCAGCAGTTCTTCCTTCAGGCGGTACAGACCGGCGGAGCCGACCAGATCATCCGGACGCAATTCGCGCAGGTAGATCTGGAAGTTATCGACCACGCGCGGCAGCAGCTCGTTCAGCTTGGGCGTCGACAGCGGATCCTGGTGTTCGAGCGACACCTTCAGCTTCAGGTACGAGGCCTGCCGGCCAGTGGAATTCAGGTTCACCAGAATATCAGGCAGGTCATAGAATACTGTGACCTTCGGGGGCTCGGGCTTGACCTCGACTTCCTGTTTCTTGGCGAACAGGAAGAAATAGGCCGCGCCGCCGCCGCCCACGAGGACGAGCAGACCTACGACGGCAGCTATAATGACTATCGCGCGCTTGCCCCGCTTCTTGGGGACTTCGCCGCCTTCGACTTCGCCTTCAGTCTCGTCACTCATGCCCATACGTCCCTGGCCCGGAAGCCGGCCCCAGAATCACTCCAGGCCGGTTCACTCCGACTGCCATTGGTAAGGCTGCACCGTTAATACTTTATCACTGCCCGGCAGTTTTTGCCGGGCCGCACGGTCCGGGCACCGGTCAGAAATGGCCTATTGGCCGCATTTACCAAATATATTGCCTGTTTTCCGCCAATAAATGGACTGGCACGGCATCTGCAATACCCTTGGCAGCAAACGACCATCCGAAAGTTTGGTGCCATGGAAAACGCGACCTATATCGGCCTCTCCCGTCTCTCGACCATGCGTCGGGAGATGGATGCCATCGCCAACAACCTGGCGAACATGAACTCGAACGCCTACAAGGGCGAGCGGGTGATGTTCGAGGAATACCTCAAGGGCCCGAACCAGAAGGAAAAGAGCAGCTTCGTCAATGACTTCGGCGTGCTGCGGGACTTCCGTGCCGGCAAGCTGGAGCAGACCGGCAATACCTTCGATGTCGCCATCAGCGGCAACGGCTACCTGACTGTCGACACTCCCCAGGGCCGCCGCTACACCCGTGACGGCCATCTGCGTCTCGACGCCGACCGCCGCCTGGTGACCGCCGGCGGCCATCCGGTCCTCGACAACCGCGAACGCGAAATCATCCTGCCGCAGGATGCCCAGGGCGGCACCCCGACCATCAGTTCGGACGGCACCATCAATATCGGCCAGCAGCAGGTCGCCAAGATCGACCTGATGACCTTCGACAGCGAACAGGAACTGCGCAAGACCTCGCAGGGCCTCTACGCCACCGCGCAAGAACCCCGCGCCGCCGCCGCCGGCAGCACCCTGATCCAGGGCATGCTGGAAGCGTCGAACGTCGAACCCATTCTCGAAATGACCAACATGATGGAACTGCTGCGCCAGTATCAGGGCGCGCAGAACCTGCTCGATGGTGAACATGACCGCCTGAAAATGGCGATCCAGCGGCTCGGCCGCTCGGCTTAACGGATTTAAGGACCAGGAGACCTAACCATGCGTTCTCTCAGCACCGGTGCCACCGGCATGATGGCTCAGCAGCTCAATGTTGAAGTCATCTCGAATAACATCGCCAACATGAGCACGACGGCGTTCAAGCGCCAGCGCGCCGAGTTCCAGGATCTGCTGTATCAGAACATGCGGCGCCCGGGCTCGACCTCGTCGGATGCCAACACCATCGTCCCGACCGGCGTGCAGATCGGTATCGGCGTCCGCACTGCCGGCGTCTACCGCATCCACGAGCAGGGCAACCTGACCACGACGGGCAACTCTTACGATCTCGCGATCAGCGGCAAGGGCTTCTTCCAGATCACCCTGCCTTCGGGTGAGACCGCCTATACGCGTAACGGTTCGTTCCAGGTCGATGGCCAGGGCCAGCTCGTCACGGTCGACGGTTACCAGTTGCAGCCGGGCATCACCGTGCCGCAGGGCGCGCTCTCGGTCAGCATCGATGCCACCGGCATCGTTGAAGCGCGCATCGCCGGCCAGGCGCAGCCGCAGCAGCTCGGTCAGATCCAGCTTGCCACCTTCATCAACGAAGCCGGCCTCGAGGCCACGGGCGACAACCTGTATCTCGAGACTCCCGCTTCGGGCCAGCCGACGGTCGGCAATCCGAATGCCGCTGGCTTCGGCGTGCTGCGTCAGGGTTACGTCGAAACCTCGAACGTCAATCCGGTGCAGGAAATCACCAATCTCATCACGGCGCAGCGCGCCTATGAGATGAACTCCAAGGTGATCACCGCTTCGGACGAAATGCTGCAGACCGCCGGTCGCTTGCGGTAACGGCTAACCCACGGGTTTGGAGATCATCATGGCCTCGTATCGCACGCTTCTCATCGCCGGCTTCACAGTTGCCGCCCTTGCCGTCCCCGTCATGTCGACGCCGGCCTGGGCGCAGACCCAGGTCGCTTCGGTCGGCGGCGGTCGCGTCATCGGCGAGCGCGAGATCGGCAAGCGCATTGCCGACCTGGTGCAGCAGCGCAACGGCGGCCAGCCGGTGGACATCAACTTCCACGGCACCGGCAACGAGATCGAGACCCCGGAATTCGGCTCGGCTCATCTGAAGGTCGACAGCTTCTCCTTCGACAGCCGCAGCGGCCGCTTCTATGCCGCGGTGGGTGTGCAGGGCGGCGACATGATCAAGGTCAGCGGTCGCGCCATGCCGGTGGAAGCCATTCCGGTGCTGAAAAACCGAATCAATGCCGGCCAGACCATCGACCGCAACGACATCGAATGGATGCGCGTGCCGGCCGGCCGTTACGGCGCCGGCTATATCGACCGCCTCGACGAACTGGTGGGCCAGAGCCCGCGTCGTCCGCTGGCGGCCGGCATGCCGATCCGCAATGCCGATATCGGCAAGCCGGAAGCCATCGCCAAGAACGCCATGGTCACCATGACCGCCCAGACCATGGGCATGACCATCACCACCACGGGCCGCGCCATGGAAGCCGGCAGCCTTGGCGAGGTGATCCCGGTCATGAATGTCCAGAGCAAGAAAACCGTGCAAGCGACCGTGACTGGCACTGGCCAGGTGCAGGTCATCACCACGACCCGCATCATCGCTTCGAAATAACATTGCTTACGCCCGAAAGGACGATTGCCATGACCAAGTTCAACACTTCCCTCTCCACCGCGCTGCGCATCGCCGCGGTCACCGGCCTCGCCGTGACCCTGGGCGCCTGCGGCAACCTCAGCCGCCTGGCCGATATCGGCAAGGCGCCGGAAATGAGCAAGATCGACAACCCGACCGAACAGCGCGACTACCGCCCGGTCAGCCTGCCGATGCCGTCGCCGGAAGTGACGCCGCGCCACGCCAATTCGCTGTGGCGTCCCGGTGCGCGCCAGTTCTTCAAGGATCCGCGCGCCACCAAGGTGGGCGACATCATGACCGTGAAGGTCAACATCCAGGAACGCGCCCAGCTGCAGAACAACACCACGACCTCGCGCGCCAACAGCGAAGGCGCCGGCCTGCCGAACTTCCTCGGTCTCGAGGCCGCTGCCACTGCCGGCGGCGTGCTGACCGGCCCGGGCGTCGCCTCGAGCATCAACAAGGTCTTCAAGGGCGCCGATCCGGAAAACCTGGTGAACATGAACTCCAGCTCGCAGGTGCAGGGTCAGGGTCAGGTCAACCGCCAGGAGCAGATCGTGCTGAATGTGGCGGCGCTGGTCACCCAGGTTCTGCCGAACGGCAATCTGGTCGTGCAGGGCCGCCAGGAAATGCGTGTGAACAACGAAGTGCGCGAGCTGCTGATCCAGGGCATCGTGCGGCCGGAAGACATCACCGCCACCAACACCATCAATCATACCCAGATGGCCGAAGCGCGGATTTCCTACGGCGGCCGCGGCCAGCTCACCGACGTGCAGCAGGCGCGCTGGGGCCAGCAGGCTTACGACATCATCTTCCCCTTCTAAACCGAAGGGAGCTTCGCCCTCGCCCGAAGTTCGGGCGCGCCAGAACGTGCGTCAGGATCGCAGGATGCGGACCGCGGCAAAACGCCAGAGGGTGTATCAAACGCAAAAGGCCGGTCAGAAGACCGGCCTTTTCGTATTTCTGACAGGCGGATGCCTCAGAGATCGTCGCGGTGCGTACGCTCGCGGCGCTCGTGACGCTCCTGCGCCTCGATCGACAGGGTGGCGATGGGACGCGCTTCCAGACGCTTGAGCGAGATCGGCTCGCCGGTCTCCTCGCAATAGCCATAGGAGCCATCGTCGATCCGCTTCATCGCAGCGTCGATCTTGGAGATCAGCTTGCGCTGGCGGTCGCGGGTGCGCAGCTCCAGCGAGCGATCGGTCTCCGTCGAGGCTCGGTCGGCGATATCGGGCTCCTGCGCGGTGTCTTCCTGCAGGTGCTGCAATGTCTGGTTTGATTCCCGCAAAATTTCTTCCTTCCAGGCCAGCAGCTTGCGGCGGAAGTATTCCTTCATGCGCGGATTCATGAAGGTCTCACTCTCGGTCGGCCGGTAATTCGCCTTCAATTGGATACCCATGTAAGAGACCCTCCAGGCGCCGCGGCGACTCCAAGACCCTGGCCGCGGCGCGCGGGAGTATATGAATCGACCCGCCTCGGAGCAAGGCCGTCTAAATAGCTGGAAGCCTTTGATTTCTTGAAAAAATTATGAAACGTCCGAGTCCGGACGATTTAGATCACAGTCCCAGCTTGGCCAATTCGACCTCACACCGGAGCTCGATTTCAGCCATCACCTCGGCCAAAGCCGGGTCCTCGACCATCATCTTTTCACTGCGCAGCGTCTGCGCCAGGGCCTGCAGCCGGTCGGCCGGGATGCGGCCTTCCAGCAGGCCGTGCCGGATTTCGTCCAGCTTCTCCAGCAGGGTCGTGCCGCGTCGGGCCGCGCGCTGGCGGTTCTGTTTGCCGCCGCCCTGCTCGTCGACCGCCTGGATGGTCAGCATGGCATCCAGGGCCGTGACCGGGGCGGCCTGGCTGACCTGGCCCGGCGCCTTCTCGGTTCCCTTCAGAAAACTGGCAAAGCTGGGGCCTCCGGCGGCACCGCCGCCGGTCGTACGCTTAGGGGTCCCCGGCGCTACGCCGCCCGGGCCTTTGACTTTATCGATGCTCATGGAATTGCAATCTCTTAGCTGGGGCCATGGTGCCCGATAAGACTGGCCGGGTAAAGACGGCATTTTTTGCCGCACGGCACCCAGACGGGGCCTCAAATTTCAATAAAATCAATGAATTAACCATTGGCACGACAATCGCATAAAGAGAGACGAGAACCGGTCCTGCGACCGACCCGAGTTAAGGAAGACGCGACATGATCCGCTTCGGTGCCAAGACGACCCGCCCCGCCCTGCATCGCCTGATGCAGCTGGCCCTGGCCCCCATGCTGGCCCTGACTTTGCTGGTTCTGCCCCTGCAGGCCCAGGCCGGGTCGCGCATCAAGGACATCGCCGACTTTGAAGGCATCCGCGACAACATGCTCGTCGGCTACGGCCTGGTCGTCGGCCTCGACGGCACCGGTGACAGCCTGACCAACGCTCCGTTCACCAAGCAGAGCCTGGCCGCGATGCTGGAGCGTTTCGGCGTCAACATCCGTGACGCCGGCACCTTCCGCACCAATAACCTGGCCGCCGTGATGGTCACCGCCTCGCTGCCGCCATTCTCGCGCCATGGCAGCCGCATCGACGTCACCGTCTCGACCATGGGCGATGCCAAGAGCCTGCAGGGCGGCACGCTGCTGGTCACCCCGCTGCTCGGCGCCGATGGCGAAGTCTACGGCGTGGCCCAGGGCGCAATTGCCGTGTCGGGCTTCAAGGCCCAGGGCGCCGCCGCCCAGATCACCCGTGGCGTGCCCACCGCTGGCCGCATCGCCAACGGCGCCATCGTTGAACGCGAAGTCGGCTTCGAGCTAGCCTCGCTGCCGGTTCTGCGTCTGGCGCTGAAGAACCCCGATCTCACCACCGCCCGCCGCATGAGCCAGGCCATTTCCACGCTGGCAGGTCTGCCGACCGCGCGCGCGTTGGATCCGACCACCGTTCATATCGACATCCCGGACCGCTTCCGCCGCGACATCATCGGCTTCATGACCGAAGTCGAGCAGTTGCAGATCGAAACCGACCAGATGGCCCGCGTCATCATCGACGAACGCTCCGGCACCATCGTCATGGGCCCGAATGTGCGCATCGACACCGTCGCCATTGCGCAGGGTTCGCTGACCGTCCGCATCACCGAGACTGCGCAGGTCTCCCAGCCCAACCCGTTCGCCCCCGGCCCGGTCGGCGTTGCCGGCCTGCCTGGCAGCTCTGCCTCCACCGGCACTGTGCAGGTGCCGCGCATTGGCCCCGATGGCCTGCCGGTCAAGGACGCGCTGGGCAACTTCGTCTTCGACACCATCACGCAGGCCGTGCCGGGCACTGGCACGCCCACCGTGGCCGGCCAGATCGGCGGCGGCGCGCAGACCGTGGTGGTGCCGCGCACCGACATCCAGGTCGACGACCAGTCGGATCGTCGCATGGGCATCCTGAAGCGCGGCGTGTCGCTGCAGGAACTGGTGGATGGCCTGAATGCACTGGGCGTCGGCCCGCGCGACATGATCACCATCCTGCAGGCGATCAAGGCCGCCGGCGCGCTGCAGGCCGAAATCCAGGTGATGTGATGTCTGCCCTCGCCGCCTCGCCCGCCATCAACAGCTACGCCATCGAAGATGCGCGCGCTGCCCGCATGCGCAGCGACTCTGCCGCCAGCAACCCGAAGGGTGAAGCCGGCGCCCGCAAGGCCGCGCAGGATTTCGAGGCGTTCTTCCTGAACCAGGTCTTCGAAGTGATGACCGCCGGCGTCAAGACCAATGCACTGACCGGTGGCGGCAGCGCGGAAACCACCTGGCGCTCCTTCCTCAACGACCAGTACGGCCGCCAGATGGCCAAGGGCCACGGCGTCGGCATTGCCGACATGGTCTACACCCAGATGCTGAAACTGCAGGAGGCCCAGCCGTGAACCAGAAACTGCCCGCCCAACAGCCCCGTCAACAGCCCCTGACCGACCGCGCCGCCCAGCGCCTCGGCATCAGCACCGGGCCGCGCCCGACCGACAACTACGGCGATGGCGTCATCCTGCCCACCCTCGACGAGCTCGGTGACCTGGTCATCCAGCTGAAGGACGTCATGCAGGAAGAGACGGCGATGCTGGAACGCTTCGCCTATGACGACCTCGACCGCACGACGGAACAGAAGCGCGTGATCGGCGGCCTGCTGCGTGAAAAGCAGAAGGTGCTGGCCAAGAACCCGGAAGCGCTGCGCGAAGCACCGGAGGCCGATCGCAAGCGGCTGGAAAACCTGCTGGCCGACATGCAGAAGGTCGGCTATCGCAACGAAATCGTGGTGCGCACGGCGCGTGACGCCAACAAGAAGCTGCTCGATGCGGTGATCCGCGGCGCGACCAAGCAGAGCCAGCTCGGTACCGGCTATGGCCGCACCGGCACGATGACCTCGCTCACGACAAATTATGCATCCCGCCAGCCCGTTTCGCTGTTCAACAACGAAACCTGCTGACCTTTCCCCCGCCAGTACGCCCTTCCCCGTCCGGCCGAGCCGGACGGGGATTTTTCTTGGATGAGTCGACTTAGTCTGTCGGCGCGGGCGCCGGCCGCATCGGACGCGAATTATCCAGGCCGCCCAGACTGCCGCTGGTGCCGCCACTCGTCGGCGCGCGAGCGGGCTGCTGGGTCGAGGCGCGGGCCGGATCCTGGTATTCCGGCATCGACTTCAGCGATTCCTTGGTCGCATTGGTCATCACCACCAGTTCGCTGCCTTCACTGCTGAAGCGCAGCTGTTCCCACGGCATCACGACTTTGCGGTCGCCGAGCCCGAGGAAGCCGCCGACCGAGACGATCACGGCATTCACCTTGCCGTCGGTCGTCACGAGAACTTCGTTGACGTCGCCGATCTTCTCGTTGGCGCTGTTCTTCACATCGGCGCCGATCAGCTTGTTGCCCTTCACCTCGGCCGTACCGGTGCCGGGGATGGGCGCCATGGTATCGGATGCAGCGGGGCGCGTGGTTTCGCTACCCGTCGTAGCTCCCTGCGCCATCACAAGTCCGGGAACCGCAAGGGCGAATGCCATGGCGGAAGCAGTAGCAAGTATGCGCTTCATGGGTTCCTCCATATTTTACTTTTCGTGGTATGCGTGCACCAGCCGGGTCATCCGACCGGACCGCATACATATGGGGTTGCAGGCGCTGCGTTGGCAGACAGACCCCGGCAATAAAGATGCGACAATCCTGTGAACTACAGCCAAGCTTTCACAGGATGTGTGAACGGGGCATAGCTACGCGTCGCTTTAATTCCGGAAGAGATCAGTCGCTGCCTGGATCGGGCTCGAAGCCGGCGGCGACAATGCCGGCCGAGGCGGCGGCCTCGTCATTCTCCGAGGTATCGCCGGAAATACCGACGGCGCCCACCGTGCCGCCCGACACATCGCGGATCAGCACGCCGCCCGGCACCGGCACCAGCGCGCCGCCGACGGCATGTGTCACCGCCGCGATGAAAAACGGCTGCTCCTTGGCACGCTTGAACAGCGACCGCGAACCAAGCCCGAGCGCCAGCGCGCCATAGGCCTTGCCTTGCGCTACTTCGCCGCGCTTCAGGCTGGTGCCGTCTTCGGCCAGGAAAGCCTTGAGCGCGCCGCGATCATCCATGACCGCGATGGCCAGCGGCTTCAGATTGGCCTTGCGGGCATGGGCCAGCGCCGTTTCCACGATCTTCTGCGCGCCGGACAGGCTGAGCACGGTCTTGCTGTTGGACATTCTGGCCTCTCTCGAATTCCCGGTTATGCGGCGCGATGCGCGCGACGCTGCGTCAGCGCCGCAAGCAGGGCGCTCCAGAGCGGCCAGAGCAACAGCATGATCGCCAGCGTGGTGATGGTGCCGACCAGCGGCGCGCCCCAGAAGGTGAGCACATCGCCGCGCGCGCCGATCATGCTCTGGCGGAAGGCATCCTCGGCACGGTCACCCAGCACCAGCGCCAGCACCAGTGGCGCCATCGGGTAATCCAGCTTCTTGAAGACATAGCCGACAATGCCGAAGATCAGCATGACCAGAATGTCGAAGGCGGCGTTGTTAACGCTGTAGGCGCCAACGGCGCAGAGCACGATCACGATCGGCGCGATGGTCGAGAACGGGATGCGCAGGACGGCGGCGAAGAAGGGCACGGTGGCCAGCACCACCGCCAGGCCGACCAGGTTGCCCAGATACATGCTGGCGATCAGCCCCCAGACAAAATCCTTCTGCTCGACAAACAGCAGCGGCCCGGGCTGCAGGCCCCAGACCATCAGGCCGCCGAGCAGGATCGCCGCGGTGCCCGAGCCCGGGATGCCCAGCGCCAGCATCGGCAGCAGCGCCGACGTGCCCGAGGCATGCGCTGCGGTTTCCGGCGCCAGCACGCCTTCGATGCGGCCGGTGCCAAAGGAATCCTTATCCTTGGCGAAGCGCTTGGCCAGGCCATAGCCCATGAAGGAAGCCGCGATGGCGCCGCCCGGCGTGACGCCGAGCCAGCAACCGACGGCGGCGCTGCGGATCAGGGTCAGCCAGTAACGCGGCAACTGCTTCCAGGTATTCCAGACCACGGCGATGTTGAGCTTGGCCTCCTTGCCCTTGAAGGCGAGCCGCTCTTCCATGGTGACGAAAATCTCGCTCAGACCGAACAGGCCGATCACGGCCACCAGGAAATCGAAGCCGCGCAGCAGCTCGTCCGACCCGTAGGTCATGCGCAGTTCGCCGCTGATGGTGTCAAGGCCGACAGCCGCCAGCAGGAAGCCGATCAACATGGAGATCAGGATCTTGTAGCGTGCTTCCTTGCCCAGCCCGATAAAGCTGCAGAAGGTGAGCAGATAGACCGCGAAGAATTCGCGTGGCCCGAATTTGAGCGCGAAGTCGGCGACCAGCGGCGCCAGGAAGGTGATCAGCAGCACCGCCACGAAGGAGCCGAAGAAGGAACCGGTGAAGGCGCTGGTCAGCGCCTCGCCTGCCCTGCCCTGTTGCGCCAGCGGATAGCCATCGAAGGTGGTCGCCACCGACCAGGCCTCGCCCGGGATGTTGAACAGGATCGAGGTGATCGCGCCGCCGAACAATGCACCCCAGTAAAGGCAGGACAGCATGATGATGGCAGAGGTGGGATCCATCGTGAAGGTTAGCGGCAGCAGGATCGCCACGCCATTGGGACCGCCAAGGCCCGGCAGCACGCCGACGAAAATACCCAAGATGATACCCACGAACATCAGAAGCAGGTGCTGCCAGGTCAGCAGCACCGCAAATCCGCCCATCAACGACGACAACGCTTCCATGTCAGGACTGCTCGCTCTTAATAGCCAAACAGGGCTTCAATCGGCCCCTTCGGCAGCGGAACCAGGAACTGGATTTCAAACACCCAGAACAGAATGACCGAGAACACCACCGCCACGATGACGCTGGTGACGACACGGCTATGGCCGATAACGGTCATGAAGCCGAAGATGAACAGGGTGGCCGCCAGATAGATGCCCATGGTGAGCGCCACCACGACGAACAGCAGCGTCGGCAGCAGGACCCGGAGCACGCGACCGAACTCGGCGCGATGTACGAAGGCCTTGGCGCGATCCATGCGCCAAGCATCGATCAGGCCGATGATGCTGGCAATGCAGAGAAGGATGGACATGCCGAAGGGAAAATAACCCGACTGCGGACCATCGGAGGCCCAGCGGACGCCAAGTTTGTAATTGGTGATCGCCAGGATGATGCCGGCAATCAGCAGGCTGACGCTGAGAGCCAGCGCGACGTTGCGTTTGGAGACCAGCGCCGGACCGCTGTCTTCCTGTAAATCCGCCATGACAATCCTCGTTCCGAAAATAAAATCGCGCCACCCGGCTTTATTGTGGCCTGGGCGGCGCGATGAGCTTTAGTTGGTTGCCATGAACTTGGCGGCTTCCATCAGCTTCTTGTGGTAGGCCTCGTCCTTCTCCAGGAAGGCGGTGAATTCGGCCGGCGCCATGAAAGTACCCTTCAGCGCATTGGCCTCCAGGTATTCCTTGTATTCCGGCGTGGCCGAAACCTTCTTGAACAGCTCGTTATAGAAGGCGACCTGATCCTTGTTCACGCCGCCCGGCAGGAAGATCGAGCGCAGCATGACATATTCGATATCCAGTCCCTGTTCCTTGCAGGGCGGGATGTCGGCCCAGGACTGATCGTTCGTCACCTTCTTGCTGTAGGGGATGCGCTCCTTGTCGAAGACGCACAGCGCCCGGACCTGACCGGCGCGCCACTGGGCGATGTTCTCGGACGGGTTGTTGACATTGGAGTCCGTATGCTTACCCACCAACTGAACCGCAGCCTCGCCACCGCTCTTGTAGGGGATGTAGGCAAACTTGATGCCATTGGCCATTTCGATGGCTGCGGTGATGATATGGTCCTCGCGCTTGGACCCGGTGCCGCCCATCTTGAAGCTTTCGGTCGGCGCCTTTTTCACGGCGCCGATGAAATCGCCCGCCGTCTTGTAAGCCGTCTCGGAGTTCACCCAGAGAATGAACTCGTCCATGGCGATCAGGCTGACCGGGGTCATGTCACGCCAGTTGAACGGCATGTTGGTGGAGAACGGCAGGGTATAAATGCTGGACTGCGCCAGCACGACCTTATGCGGGTTGCCCTTGCTGGCCTTCATGTCGATCAGGCCTTCGCCGCCGCTCGCCCCGCCTTTCAGCGTGATGATGATCGGCTGCTTCATCAGGTTGTGCTTGGCCACGATGCCCTGGATGACGCGGGCCATCTGGTCCGACGCGCCGCCGGCGCCAGCGGGAACGATGATTTCCACCGGCTTGGTCGGTTCCCAGGCGGCGGTGGCGGGCTGGCTGACCGCGAACGCCAGCAGCGACGCGGCAGCAGCCATGCAAGTGCGATTGATCTTCGACACGTTTCTCTCCCTTGTTACCGTTTGTCCGGCAGTGCGGCGCCGCTTATACGCTGCGGTCGTCCGCACTCTTCATCTTAAGCAACTGAACGCTTGAGCCCTCCCTCGGAGGCCGGACGACCCAGCACCTCCATGGCTGCCTGCGCGCCGCCCTTCTTGTGCGGCACATTGGCAAGGCCAAGGCCCATCTCGACACCGGCGAGCGTGCCCATCAGCATCAGGTCGTTGAAGCTGCCCAGATGGCCGATGCGGAACACCTTGCCAGCCACCTTGGCCAGACCGGCGCCAAGCGACAGGTCATAGGCCTGCAGCGTGACTTTACGGAATTCATCGGCGTTATGGCCCGAGGGCATCAGGATCGCGGTCAGGGCGCTGGAATACTCCGCCGGATTGGCGCAGAGGATTTCCAGGCCCCAGGCCTTCACGGCCGCCCGCGTCGCTTCGGCATGGCGATCATGACGGGCGAAGACATTCTCCAGCCCCTCTTCCTGCAGCATGTCGATGGCTTCGCTCAGGCCATAGAGCAGGTTGGTGGACGGTGTGTAAGGGAAATAGCCGGTCTTATTGGCCGTCAGCATCGGCGCCCAATCCCAGAAGCTGCGCGGCAGCTTGGCGGTCTTGGAGGCTTCCAGCGCCTTGGCACTGATCGCGTTGAAAGACAGGCCCGGCGGTAGCATCAGGCCTTTCTGCGAACCGGCGACGGTGACGTCGACGCCCCATTCATCATGGCGATAGTCGATCGAGCCCAGCGACGAGATCGTGTCGACCATCAGCAGCGCGGGATGCTTGGCGGCATCGATCGCCTTGCGCACGGCGCCCACGCGGCTGGTGACGCCGGTCGAGGTCTCGTTATGCACCACCATCACGGCCTTGATGCCGTGCTGCTTGTCCTCGGCCAGCTTGGCCTCGACCACGGACGGATCGACGCCCTGACGCCAGTCGCCCGGCACGAACTCCACCTTGAGGCCCAGCCGCTCGGCCAGCTCGCGCCACAGCGAGGCGAAATGCCCGGTTTCGAACATCAGCACCCGGTCGCCGGACGACAGCGTGTTGACCAGGGCTGCTTCCCAGGCGCCAGTGCCCGAGGCCGGATAGATGATCACATCGCCCTTGGTCTTGAAGACCGCCTTGATGCCGGACAGCACCTTGCGGCCCAGCACGCCGAATTCCGGCCCGCGATGGTCGATGGTGGGGTTGTCGATGGCGCGCAGAATGCGGTCGGGGACATTGGTCGGCCCCGGAATCTGCAGGAAATGGCGGCCGCTGGGGGCATTGCTGAACTTGATCACAGGCGTCTCCCGTCGCTCGGGCCCCTTGGTTGCTGAGGCCTTAAATTGCATTTTGCATGCAATCTTGATTCTCGGCGGGAGTCAATCCGCCATTTGGTCTGGCCAATAATATGAATTTTATGTATGTAATTATTCAACTTAAGCGGCGAAGCTGAGGCCAGACGCCTCGATTCCACTGCGTAAGATTTTGAATGCATTATGCGATCCAGAGAACCATGACCGCTGAAATCGTCGAAATCTCCCGCCTCGGCCTGCATGACCAGGTGGCCGCACGCCTGCGCACCATGCTGGTGGAAGGCTCGATCCCGCCCGGCGCCAAGATGAACGAGCGAGAGCTCTGCGAAAAACTCCGGGTCTCGCGCACGCCCTTGCGCGAGGCGATCAAGCTGCTGGCCGCCGAAGGCCTGGTCGACCTGCTGCCCAATCGCGGTGCGGTGGCCGTGCGCCTGACCGAGGCCGATGTACTGAACACCTTCGAGGTGCTGGCCATGCTGGAGGGCGTGTCTGGCGAAATGGCGGCGCAGCGCATCACCGAGGATGAGCTGAGCGAAATCCGTGCCATGCATTACGAGATGATGGCCTGCTTCACCCGTCGTGACCTTTCAGGCTACTACCGGCTGAACGCCCGCATTCATTCCGCCATCAACGAGGCCGCGCGCAATCCGGTGCTGAGCAGCACCTACCGTTCGATCAATGCCCGCGTCCAGAGCCTGCGCTTCCGCACCAACCAGAATGAGGAAAAGTGGAAGCAAGCGATGAAGGAGCATGAGCGGATGATCGAGGCGCTGGCCGCCCGCGACGCCGCCGGCATGCGCGCCGTGCTGGTCGAACATCTGATGCGCAAACGCGACACCATCCTCGACCTGCTACGCGCCGGCGAGATCTATCCGGACGTCGCCAAAAATTAAAAAGTCAACACCAACAGCAGGCCCCGTCATGCTGATCCGTTCCGCCGAAGCCCTGCAGCCATCCAATGAAGTGAGTGAGCTGCTGGCGCGCCGCCTGCGCAGTGAAACGCAGGGCGAGGTCATGTTCGACCTGCCCTCGCGCGGGCGTTACGCGACCGATGCCTCGATCTACCAGATCATGCCGGTCGGCGTGCTGGTGCCGAAGAGTGAAGCCGACATTGTGGCTGCGCTGGACATCGCGCGCGACATGAAGATTCCGGTCCTGGCGCGCGGTGGCGGCACCAGCCAGTGCGGCCAGACCACCGGCACGGCCCTGGTGATCGACAACAGCAAGTTCTATCGCAACATCCGCGAACTGGATGTCGCACGCCGCACCGTGGTGGTCGAACCCGGCATGGTGCTGGATCACCTGAATGCCGAACTGAAGAAGCATGGCCTGTGGTATCCGGTCGATGTCTCGACCAGTGCGCAGGCCACGCTCGGCGGCATGGCAGGCAACAACTCCTGCGGCTCACGCTCCATTGCCTATGGCAACATGGTGCATAACGTGCAAGGCATCAGCGCCTGGCTTGCCGATGGCGCGATGGTGGATTTCGGCCCGGTGCCCGACCTGGGCTCGCGCGGAGCCGAGATCGCCAGCTTCGTGCAAGGCCTGGCCGAACAGCATCGCAGCGAGATCGAGACGCGCTGGCCCAAGGTGATGCGTCGTGTCGCAGGCTACAATCTCGACATCTTCAACAACCAGAGCGAACGGCCCTATACGCAGGACAACAGCGTCAACCTCGCGCATCTGCTCGTGGGCGCCGAGGGCACGCTGGCCTATACGCGCAGCCTGACGCTGCGGCTGTCGGAACTGCCAAAGGCCAAGGTGCTGGGCGTGGTGAACTTCCCCACCTTCCGCGCCGCCATGAACGCGGCCCAGCATATCGTCAAGCTGGGGCCGACCGCCGTCGAGCTGGTCGACCGCACCATGATCGAGCTGAGCCTCGCCAACCCGGCATTCCGGCCCACCATCGAGACGGCGCTGATCGGCAAGCCAGCCGCCATCCTGCTGGTCGAGTTCTCCGGCGAGCACAAGGATGCGCTGCTGCCCAAGCTGAAGCAGCTGGTCGAACTGATGGGCGATCTCGATCTGCCCGGCAGCGTGGTGGAAATGGCCGATGACCCGCGCCAGAAGAATCTCTGGGAGGTGCGCAAGGCCGGACTCAACATCATGATGAGCCTGAAGGGCGATGGCAAACCGGTCAGCTTCATCGAAGACTGCGCCGTGCCGCTGGAGCATCTGGCAGACTATACCGATGCACTGACCGAGGTTTTCGCCCGCCATGGCTCGCGCGGCACCTGGTATGCCCATGCCTCGGTCGGCACCCTGCATGTGCGTCCGATCCTCGACATGCGCCGCGGCGGCGCCGAAGGTGGCAGCGCCAAGATGCGCGCCATTGCCGAAGAAGCCTCAGCGCTGGTCCGCAAATACAAGGGCGCCTATAGCGGCGAGCATGGCGACGGCCTGTGCCGCGGCGAATGGATCGAATGGCAGTTCGGCCCGAAGATCAACGAGGCCTTCCGCGCCATCAAGCAGCACCTCGATCCGGCCAACCTGTTCAATCCCGGCAAGATCATCGATCCACCGAAAATGGATGACGGCAGCCTGTACCGTTTCCCGCCACCGGGCGCGCCGAAGCCTTATCAGACCATGGCGCTGAAGACCAAACTCGACTGGTCGGCCTGGAATGTGCAGAACGACCCGGTCACCGAGGAGACCACGGTGCCCGGCACCGGCGGCGACAGCACCGGCGGCTTCGCCAAGGCCATCGAGATGTGCAACAACAATGGCCATTGCCGCAAATTCGATGCCGGCACCATGTGCCCGAGCTATCGCGTCACCCGCGACGAGCAGCATCTGACGCGTGGCCGCGCCAACACCCTGCGTCTGGCGCTCTCGGGGCAACTTGGCAAGGACGCCTTCACCAGTGAAGCGATGTTCCAGACCATGGACCTCTGCGTCGGCTGCAAGGGCTGCAAGCGCGACTGTCCCACCGGCGTCGACATGGCGCGTATGAAGGTGGAATTCCTGAGCCACTACAAGGCGCGTCACGGCCATACGCTGAAAGACCGCCTGGTCGCGTATTTGCCCGATTACGCCGCTGCCGCCAGCCGCCTGCATTGGCTGCTGAACCTGCGCGACAAACTGCCGGGGACGGCCTGGCTGAGTGAGAAACTGCTCGGCTTCTCGGCGAAGCGTTCGCTGCCGCAATGGCGCAGCGACACCTTCTGGCGCGCCACCGATCCGGCGATGTTCGCCAGCCAGGCCGACACGATTGCGACCGCCAGGGCTGGCGGCAAGGCCGCTGTGCTGTTCGTCGACACATTCAACGGCATCTTCGAAAGCGAGAATGCGCTGGCTGCCATGCATGTGCTGAAGGCGGCCGGCTATACCGTCCATACCGTGACCAAGGAAGACGGCCACCACTGCTGCGGCCGCACGTATCTCGCTGGTGGCATGGTGGATGAGGCCAAGAAGAAGGCCGGCGCGCTGATCGATGCCCTGCTGCCGCTCGCCCAGGCCGGCGTGGCCATTGTCGGGCTTGAACCATCCTGCCTGCTGACCCTGCGCGACGAGGCGCTGGTCATGGGGCTGGGCGACAAGGCCGTGACCGTGTCGAAGCAGGCGCTGCTGTTCGAGGAATTCCTCGCCCGCGAGGCCAAGGCCGGGCGCTTTGCCCCCGTCTTAAAGGAAGCTCCCGCTCCGATCCTGCTGCATGGCCATTGCCATCAGAAGGCTTTCGGCGCCGTCAGCCCGATCCTGGACGTGCTGAAGCTGATCCCGAATGCCAAGCCGGAACTGATTGAAAGCTCCTGCTGCGGCATGGCCGGCAGCTTCGGCTACGATGCCGACCATCACGACATCTCGATGCAGATGGCGGAAGCCAGCCTGCTGCCCGCGATCCGCAAGCAGCCGGATGCCATCGTGGTGGCCGACGGCACGAGCTGCCGGCACCAGATTCACGATGGCGCCGGCCGCGAGGCCATCCATGTGGCCCGGCTGCTGGAGCGGCTGCTCTGACCTAGATCAGGGCCTTACGGATCCGCGAGGAGACCACGTCGACCGCGCTGACCAGCAGGATGATCATGATCATCACGGCGCAGGTCTGGCTGAAGTTGAACGATCGGATCACTTCCCACAGCACGACGCCGATGCCGCCGGCGCCGACCATGCCGACCACGGTGGCCGAGCGCAGGTTGGATTCGAAGCGATAGAGCGAATACGATACCCAGAGCGGCATCACCTGCGGCAGCACGCCGTAGACGATCTCTTCCAGCGCATTGGCGCCCGTGGCGCGAATGCCCTCGACCGGCTGGGGATCGATGGCTTCGACGGCCTCGGAGAACAGCTTGGCCAGCACGCCGGTGGTGTGCAGCCACAGCGCCAGGACGCCGGCGAAGGGCCCGAGGCCGACCACCACCACGAACAGCATGGCGAAGACCATTTCGTTGATCGATCGCATCGAGTCCAGCAGGCGGCGCACCGGCTGGTTGATCCACCAGGGCGCGATATTGGCCGAGGCCAGCAGGCTGAGCGGGATGGCGCCGACGATCGCCAGCAACGTGCCCCAGAAGGCGATATGCAGCGTGATCACCAGCTCGCTGAGGTAATACCGCCATTCATGGAAATCGGGCGGGAAGAAATCCTTGGCAAAGGTCGCCATGTTGCCGGCATCGGTGAACAGCTTGGCCGGCGCGATCTCGGCACCCTGATACGACCAGATCACCATCGCCGCCAGCAGGCCATAGATCAGCGTGCGGCCGAGCGAGGTGCGCAGCCCGGTCTTGGGCGGATGGATCGGATGGGCTAAGGCGGCGGTAGCGGTGGCCGTGCTGGACATGGATAAACCTCGCAGAAAGGAAACGGGGCGGCACATGCCGCCCCGCGGGGATATTTACGAACCCATCTGCTTGTTGAGATCGGCCAGCTTGGCGTCGATCTCGGCGATCTTCTTGGCCTTCTCGTCGGCGGCCATATTAGCGTCGCCTTCCAGCTTGATTTTGTCGCGGAACAGCGCGAGCTGACGGATCGGCACGAGCTGCTTGTTGGTCGACTCCTTGAACGGACCCCACTGCAGGTCGGTCAGGACCTTGGTCTCGTTGGCCAGCTGGTCGGCCGATTTGCCCGACTGCTGCGTACCGTAGTTCATGAAGAAGCCCTTGATCTTGGCCTTGTCGGCATCGGCCAGATCCTTGCGCCAGACGATCGGGTCCGACGGGATCAGCGGCGACTTCCAGATCGCCTTCACGTCCTTGGCCTTCTCCGGCTGCGTCTTGGCCAGACGCTCCATGTTCTCGGTGTTGTTGGTGGCGACATCCACCTGCTTGTTGGCGACAGCCAGCGCGTTCACTTCATGGCTGCCGGTGACCATGCGGCTGAAATGCTTGCGCGGATCGATGTTGTTCTGGCCGAAGACGTAGAAGCTCGGGACCAGGAAGCCCGAAGTGGAATTCGGGTCGCCATTGCCAAAGGTGTACTTGCCCGGTGCGGCAAGGATGTCCTGCAGCGAATTGATCGGGCTGTCCTTGTGGACCAGCAACAGCGACCAGTAACCCGGCGCGCCGTCCTTCGAGGTGGTCTGGACGAAGACTTCGCCATCGGCGCGGTCGACAGCCTGGATGGCCGAGGCATTGCCGTACCAGGCGATCTGCACCTTGTTGAAGCGCATGCCTTCGATCACGCCGGCATAGTCAGGGGCAAAGAAGGCATTTACCTTCATGCCGGTCTGCTTTTCCATATCGGCGAGGAAAGGCACCCAGATGGTCTTGAGATTGGCGCTCGACTCGGTCGAGATGATGCCGAAGTTGACTTCCTTCAGACCCTGGGCCTGAGCAGTGGCGGTGAAGCCCAGCGCCAGGGTGGCGACGGTGGCCGTAAGCAGAGTGCGACGCAGCATGGCAGTTCTCCTGAGTGGACTTGGATAAGAATGAAAAAATTCAGGCCGGCACGGCCTGCATGCGCGGCAGAACCCGCGCATCGACGTCGTCCATGGCCGGCATGGCATCGGGATTGGTGACATGGCCGCCCGACAGGGCGCCGAAATCGAGATCGCTGTGTTCACCGTAGATGCCGCGCAGCAGCGCGACAGTGACCGCAGAAGCTGGACCGTCGAACATCACCTTGCCGTCGCGCAGGGCAACAACACGGCGGCAGAATTTGAGGGCGAAATCGACCTGATGGAGAGACACGACAACCGTCACTCCGTCGGCGCGGTTGATATCGGCTAGCGTCGCCATCACCTTGCGCGAGGATTCCGGATCGAGCGAGGCAATCGGTTCGTCGGCGAGAATGACCTTGGCCTTCTGCACCAGGGCGCGGGCGATGGCCGCGCGCTGCTGCTGGCCGCCGGAAAGCGTGGAAGCACGTTGGAAAGCGCACTGAGCAATGCCGACGCGGTCGAGCGCGGTCACGGCAGTGCGGCGCTGATCATCGGTGAACATACCCAGCATCGTACGCCACAGCGGCATGCGGCCGAGATTGCCGGCCAGCACATTGGTGATCACCTGCATGCGACCGACCAGATTGAACTGCTGGAAGACGAAACCGATGCCGGCGCGGCTCTGGCGGATGCCACCGGCGATCCGGCCGTCCTGCTGAATCATGCGGCCGTTCACCGCGATCTGGGCTTTGGGGTCGCGATCGCCCTGCATCAGGCCGGCGATATGGCGCAGCAGGGTGGATTTGCCCGAGCCGGAGGCACCGATCAGGGCTACCATCTCACCCGGCTGAACCGTCAGACTCACCTGATCGAGAGCGCGCTTGCCCGTCCGGAAGGTTTTCGATAGATGGGCGATCTCAATGGCAGCGCGCATGCGATTCCCCTTGGTTCAAGTCGTAGGAAGCGCTGATAGCAATGCCGTATGACAGTTCGATTGCGGTTCGGCGACGCGGGGGTGAAATCGGCCCCGCCCGTCAGACCGTCCCGGTTACCCACAGGACCACCGTGAGTGTTGTCTAGGAAAAGTCCATGACCGCCCGCTTCGCCCTTTATGCCGCCCCGCCTGCCGATCACCCCCTGCATGGCTTCGCCGCCCGCTGGCTGGGCCGGGACCCCGAAACCGGCATCAGCCATGCTCCAGTCGCCGTGGCCGGACTGACGGCGGCCCGTGTCGCCGAGCTGACTGCCGATCCGCGACTCTACGGTTTCCATGGCACCCTCAAACCGCCCTTCCGCCTGAAGGACGGCAGCAGCGAAGCAGATCTGATCGTGGCCCTGGAGGCTTTTGCGGCCCAGCGCGCGCCCGTCACCATGGCGCCGCTGACGGTGGCGGCCCTGGGCAGCTTTCTCGCCCTGCGTCCGTCAGAGCCGTCATCTGATCTGGACGCCCTGGCCGCCGACTGCGTTCGCAGCTTCGACGCCTTCCGGGCGCCGCTGACGGACGCCGAGCTCGAACGTCGGCGCCGGACGCCGCTGACACCGCGTCAGGAAGACTACCTGCAGACCTGGGGCTATCCCTATGTGTTCGAGGAATTCCGGCTGCATTTCACGCTGACCAATTCGATCAGGGATGCCGGTGAGCGCGAGGCCCTGCTGCGGCACCTGACGGCCGTCTGCAAGCCCTTCACGGCATCGGACTATATGGTCCCGGAAATCTGCCTGTTCGTTCAGCCGGACAGCGGCAAGCCCTTCCGCATCGCCGGACGTTATCGCCTCGGTGGCTAGGCTTTCAGAACGGCGGCAACGATCGGGCGGTAATGCGCCAGATCAGGCGTTTTCAGGTGCGGGGTTTTGGCCGCATCATCCCAGCGCCGTAGCTTCACGGCATCGTCAGCGAAAGGCTGGGCGATGAATGCGGCCGCCTCGATATCGCTGTAGATACCACCCTGGACGTCCAGGCTCATTTTCGAACTCTTCGACAGGCCGGCCCAGTAATGTTGCTCGGCCTGGCACAGGTATCGCTTGGCATCGACATGCAGCCGCACCGGCGCCACCACGGCCTCCGGGAAATGCCGGCCGAGCCAGTCGGCAGCAATCACCTCATGATTAGCATCGATGCCTTTCTCGGCCAGGCCTTCGTCGCCGTCATCGACCAGATGACCGATATCATGCAGCAGCGCCGCCGTGATCAACTCCGGGCTGGAGCCGGTGCGCTCGGCATGCATGGCGCATTGCAGAGCATGCTCGAGCTGGCTGACATTCTCGCCGCCATAGCGTTCGGCACCGGCCTTTTCCAGCAGCGTCATGATGTGATCGAGAATCTGCATGATGCCCTCCTGGTTACTTGACGCGCCTGATTACATAACCCTGTTGCCGGCGCGCCAGACGGCGCGCACGACAGGGATGTCATCCACCATGCTGACACGGACCATGTCGCCGCGCTTGCCCACTTCCAGGGCACCGCGATCAGTCAGGCCGACGGCATCGGCGGGATTGGCCGACACCATGGCGACTGCCTTCGGTAGGCTGATCCCCGGCACCTGCTGCGGCACCAGGAAGGCCGAGAGCAGCATGCTGCTCGGTACATAATCCGACGAGATGATGTCGAGTTCGCCGCTTTCGGCCAGCGAGCGCGCCGAAATGTTGCCCGAATGCGACCCGCCACGCACCACGTTGGGCCCGCCCATCATCACCTTCATGCCATGCTGGCGCGACAGCTTGGCCGCTTCATGCGTAGTGGGGAATTCCGCCACCACCATGCCGTCGGCCGCGGCTTCCGCCACATGGGCAGCCGTCGCATCGTCATGACTGGCCAGCGGCAGGCCCTTGGCCCGGCAGAGCTCCACTACGGCGCGACGATTGCGCGCGCCATTGGCCTGGGCCGCCGCGATCTGATCGGCCATGAACTTGTCCATTTCCTCGTCGGACATGCCGAACTTGCCCTGATAATACTGGCGGTACTTTTCCGGCTTCACAAACTGCCGCTGCCCCGGCGTGTGATCCATGATCGACACCAGCTTGAGCCAGCTCAGGCCCGCCATCGGTTCGATCAAAGCCATCAGATCGGCGAAGGAAACTTCGCACCGCAGATGCAGCAGGTGCTCGGCCCGCAGCATGCCATCCTTCTGCGCCGCCTCGATGGCAGCAATCATGTCGCGCAGGATCTGCAAGCGGACCGAACCTTCGCGCACATCGCCCACCGCCACCGCATCCATCACCGTGGTGATGCCGGCGGCCGCCACCTGGGCGTCATGATTGATTACCGCCAGCTTGGCCGGCCAGCGCACGCCAGGGCGCGGCGCGAAATGCTTTTCCAGATTGTCGGTGTGCAGCTCGACCAGGCCCGGCAGCAGGTAGTCGCCACCGAAGTCGAGCGCATCCTTGACGGCAGCCCCGCGTGTATCGATATCGGCGATCACGCCATCGCGCACATGCAGGCTGCCGGTGATCTCGGCATCACGCCCGATGATTCGCGCGTTGGTGACAACCAAGTCGGTATTCATGCCGCAACTCCCAGGGCTTCCAAAGGCAAAAGACGGGTGGTGATCGCCGCTCGCGTCTCGGCATCATGCACGATGGCAACAATAGCCGTGCCGCGTCGACGTGCATCATCGATCAGTTCTATGACAATTTTGCGATTGCGCTCATCCAGCGACGCCGTCGGCTCATCGAGCAGCAGAATCGGATAATCGGCGCAGAAGCCGCGCGCGATGTTGATTCTCTGCTGCTCTCCGCCAGAGAAGGTCGCCGGCGGCAGTGTCCACATCTTTTCCGGGATCTGCAGCCGGGTCAGCAGCTCGGCCGCCCGCGCCCGGGCCGCCTCGATGCCAGTGCCGCGTGCCAGCAGCGGTTCCGCCACGATATCGAGGGTCGACACACGCGGAATGACGCGCAGGAACTGGGTCACGTAGCCCAGCGTGCGACGGCGGATATCCAGCACCACACGGGGCACAGCGCCAACGATATCGGTGAGGACGTCGTCATGCCGAATCAGGATATGTCCCGACTGCGGCCGGTAGTTGCCGTAGATCGACCGCAGCAACGTCGACTTGCCCGCTCCCGATGGGCCGTGCAGGGTGACACATTCGCCGCCGGCGACGCTGAGACTGGTGTTGCGCAGGACCGGCAGCGCAATGCCGCCGCGCAGATGCAGCGTGAAGGTCTTGTCGATATTGTCGACACGGATCATTTCGGGATGCGTGGTCATTCCATCCTCACACAGTCAGAACCGAGGAGACCAGCAGCTGCGTATAGGCATGCTGCGGATCGTCCAGCAACTGGTCGGTGAGGCCAGCCTCCACCACCTCGCCGCGTCGCATCACCATCAGGCGATGCGCCAGCAGACGGGCGACGCCCAGATCATGGGTCACGATAATCACGGCGACATTGTACTCCTGCACCAGGCGACGCAGCAGGTCCAGCAGGCGCGCCTGAACCGAGACATCCAGCCCGCCGGTCGGCTCGTCCATCAGCACGATACGCGGCCGCGTCACCAGGTTGCGGGCGATCTGCAGGCGCTGCTGCATGCCGCCCGAGAAGGTGGTCGGCAGATCATCGACCCGCTCCGGCGCGATCTCGACCGCCTGCATCCAGTCCAGTGCCGTGTCGCGCAGGTTGCCGTAATGCTTCTGGCCGACCGCCATCAGCCGCTCACCGATATTGGCGCCGGCCGAAAAGCCCATGCGCAGCCCGTCACGGGCATGCTGCTGCACGAAGCCCCATTCGGTGCGCATCAGATGGCGGCGCTGGGCATCGGAGGCCCGCGCCAGGTCGATGATGTCACCGGCAGCCGTGCGGTACAGAATCTTTCCTGCATCAGCGGTGATGCGGCCGGCGATGGCATTGAGGAGTGTCGACTTGCCCGACCCGGACTCGCCTACGATGCCCAGAACCTCGCCCGGCCACAGCTCGAAGGACACGTCGCGGCAGGCGGCCTGGCGGCCGAAAGACTTGTGCAGCGATTCAACGCTGAGCAGCGGCATCTCGATCATTCCGCGGCCTCCTTCTCATAAGGCGCACCCATATGGCCGATATGGCCAGCCGCCCGACGTTCACCGCAGTAATCAGTGTCAGAACAGACAAACATGCGGCCGCCGCGATCGTCCAGGATCACTTCGTCCAGGAAGCTGTCGCCGGCATTGCACAGCGCGCAGTTTTCCGGCCAGCGCTCGATCTCGAAGGGATGGTCCTCGAAATCCAGCGGTCGCACGTCGGTATACGGCGGCAAGGCATAGATGCGCTTCTCGCGACCGGCACCGAACAACTGGAGCGCCGGGTTCATATGCAGCTTTGGGGTATCGAATTTCGGGATCGGCGAGCAGCGCATCAGATAGCGGCCGTTCACCAGCACCGGATAATCATAGGCCGTGGAGATATGGCCATGCTGGGCGATATCCTCATACAGCTTCACATGCATCACGCCATATTCCGACAGGGCATGCATCTTGCGCGTCTCTATCTCGCGCGGCTCCAGCCAGCGCAGCGGTTCCGGGATCGGCACCTGATAGACCAGAATCTGGCCTTCCGTCAGCGGCGTCTCCGGCACGCGGTGGCGCGTCTGGATCAGGGTTGCCTCCCGTGTCTTCTCGGTGGTGGCGACATTGGTCATACGCACGAAGAAGCGGCGGATCGAAACGGCGTTGGTGGTGTCGTCGGCACCCTGGTCGATCACCTTGAGCACGTCGTTGCCGCCGATCACGGCCGCCGTCACCTGCATGCCGCCGGTGCCCCAGCCATAGGGCAGCGGCATTTCACGGCTGCCGAACGGCACCTGATAGCCCGGAATGGCAACGGCCTTGAGGATCGCCCGGCGCAGCATGCGCTTGGTCTGCTCGTCCAGGAAGGCGAAATTATATCCAGCCAGCGTGCCGCCGGCCTCATAGCTCTGCTGCATGGCGGTCACTGCGCGGCCTCCTCAAGGGGTTCTGCGCGCTGCTGCGCGGCGATCTCGGCGCGCATGGTGCGCACCAGCGTCAGTTCGGCCTGGAAATCGACATGATGCGGCAGCTTGAGATGCTGCACGAAGCCAGAGGCTTCGACATTGTCGGCATGGTAGAGCACGAATTCCTGGTCCTGGGCCGGCGCGGTGATTTCCTCGCCCAGCTCCTCGGCACGCAGCGAGCGGTCGACCAGCGCCATGGCCATCGCCTTGCGCTCGGCCATGCCGAAGCTGAGACCATAGCCGCGGGTGAACTTCGGTGGTTCGGTCTTCGAACCCTTGAACTGGTTCACCATCTGGCATTCAGTGACAACGATGTCGCCGATATCGACGGCGAAGCCGAGCTCGGGGATATCGACCGAGACGCCGACGGCACCGGAGCGGATTTCGCCCACGAAGGGATGCGACTTGGCATAACCGCGCTGCGTGGAATAGCCCAGCGCCAACAGGTAGCCCTCGTCGGCACGGGCCAGATTCTGCAGCCGTGCATCGCGACCGGCCGGGAACATCATCGGCTCGCGGGTCAGGTCGCTGACCGCGGCATCATCGGCATCGGGCAGTTCGCGTTCGATCAGGCCTTCATTGTTCAGCAGATCGACCACCTGCGGCATATGGTCGGCCAGCGCGCCCTTGCCTTCGGCGGCAACGACTTCCTGTTCAGCCAGCAGAGCGAAATCGAGCAGGCGGTGGGTATAGTCGAAGGTCGGCCCCAACAGCTGCCCGCCCGGCATGTCCTTGAAGCAGGACGAGATGCGCCGGGTGATCTGCATGTCGGAGGTATCGATGGGCTGCGACACGGCAAAGCGCGGCAGCGTGGTGCGGTAGGCGCGCAGCAGGAAGATCGCCTCCACCTGGTCGCCGCGCGACTGCTTGACCGCCAGTGCCGCCAGTTCGGGATCGTAAACCGAACCTTCGGTCATGACGCGGTCGACACCACCGCTGAGCTGCTCGCGAATCTGGTCCACACTGACTTCCGGCACGGCCGCATCGCCCCGGCGGTCTTCGGCCAGCAGCTTGTGGGCATTCTCGATGGCGGCCTCGCCGCCCTTCACGGCTACATACATGTCAGGCTCCTTCGATGGCGATGACGGTGCTGCGCGGCAGGACCACCAGATCATCCCCGTTGGCCAGATAGAGATCGAGACCGCGGGGGAAGGCCGCGTTCAACGCCGCGCGCTGTTTCCAGACCGCTATGTCCAGGCCGGCGAGCGGCATGGCGATGCTGTCGCGGATGCCGGGCCCGCGCCATGTCATCGCCGCCTCGCCCGTCAGTGTCGGCACCTGAACCAGCAGCGTGGCGCCGCGCTCGGGCGCCTCATCAGTGCCAAGCGAAAAGCTTTGCAGCGCGGGCAGAGCATGGCCGGCCGAGAGCAGCACGATCGCTGCCCGTTCCGGCTGCGCGACCAGTGGCGCACCGGTGTGGAAACGCAGCCAGTCGCGGACGGCCGCGCCATCCAGGCCCGAACCAAGCCAGACCGGCGTATCGAAATCGCACAGCGTCAGCAGCGCGGCCGCCAGGGCCGGCGACAGACCGGCCGGATGCCCCGCCTCCACCGTCATCCGCACCGGCAGGCCCGGACGCGCCGTGGCGTCGAGAAGCGTGCGAAAAGCCTGCTGGCTTTGCTGGACCGGATCGGAGAAGCCCGGTGCGGGCGTGGTCATGCTGTTCATGGTCAGTGTCCCGCCTTAATCATCGCCGCGTGCGAGCGTGAAGAAATCGACCTTGGTCGCCGCCACCTTGGCTGCGCGATCCTGCAGCGCCGCCTGCAGGCCAGCCTCCACCGGCAGGATCAGAGTGCGTTCCAGCTCTGCGCCACGCAGGCCGTCCTGAGTCAAGGCATCGAACAGCGCCACCAGCTCGGCCTTGCGATGATCGCGGCCCTGCACATAGCCGACTCCCATATGGCCGCCCTCTTCCAGCGCCACCACGCAGCGCGTCACGGTCATCTCGCCCAGATTGAAGCGCTGGCCCACGCCGCCGGCACGCGCGCGCACCATTACCAGACCGGTTTCCGGCTGCTTGAGGCGGCGATAGGCCGGACGGTCCGGCAGGGCGTTCCAGGCTGCTTCAAGCCGCGCGCGATCGGCGCGGGCCAGCAGGCTAAGACGGCGCTGGCGAGCGGCGGTGGGCTGGTTGTCGGTGGAGCTGGTCATGCAGACCTCTTGCGCAAATGTCTAAATTCGTCTAGACATCTATATATCTACTCCGCCATCCCGATTTCATCAAGCCATCACTTGGCGAAACTTTTATGACCACAGCGGTTGAACGATGCAGAGCATGATCGAACGAGGCAGCGGCATGGCGGTATGGCGCCAGATTGCCGCCGTCATGGAGCAGGCGATCCGCCGGGGCGACTACAAACCCGGCTTGCAGCTACCCACGGAAAAGCATCTGGCCGGCACCTTCGGCGTCAATCGCCATACGGTGCGACAGGCTATGAATCGCCTGGCGGAAACAGGACTCGTACGGATTGAACAGGGCCGCGGCATGTTCGTCGCCGACGGGTCGCTGGATTACGCGCTGGGACCGCGCACCCGCTTTACCGAAAACCTGCTGACCAAGCAGAAGAAACCGACGCGCGAATTGATCAGCGCCGACCAGATCGCAGCGCCGGCCGAAATCGCGCGCGCCATGGGCATCCCGACCGGCGCCGCCTTATGGGAAATCGAAACCCGCAACCGCGCCGACGAACGCGCTGTCAGCATCAGCAGCCACTTCTTTGCCGTCGACCGCTTCCCCAACATGCCCGAGCTCTTCCGCCGCAGCGGCTCGATCACCGGCGCACTGCACGCCGGCGGCGTCGCCGACTATCACCGCCGCACGACACGCGTGATGGCGAAGTTGATTTCAGCGAATGACGCCCGGCTGCTGAACCTGCCGCGTACCCGGCCGGTTCTGATCAGCGAGACCGTGAATGTGGACGAACGCGGCAAGCCTGTGGAATTCGTGCGCGCGCGTTTCGCTGCCGATCACGTCACTCTGACCATCGAGCATGATTAATCCGGCAAGTCAGTGCCGGCCGGCTGCACGGGCCAGCACCTCAGCCTGGTGAACAGTCAGGCCTGAAGCCGCAGACGCCCTGCAGCCATCTCCTGCTCGTAATAGGCAAGGTCCGTCTCGGCATCGACTTCGCCCCAGCCCGGCGCTGTCGGCACCGTGCCGATCCGCACACCTGCAGCCAGCAGCCGCGACAGCAACGACGTCATGTCAAGTTTGTCGATTGCCGCAGCCGGCATGGCGTGCAGCACATCAAGCACGCTGTTCCAGCCGGCCGGCGTGAACTTCAGCAGCCCCATATACTGGCCTTCGATCTCGGCCGTCGTGCTCGCGCGCTGACCGATCTCCACAAGCTGCCCGGTGGCATCCCGCCGGAAGGTTTCAGCGTCCAGCAGTGGATTCTCGAAACGGCCGGTCCACAGCGACAGCCAGTCGGGATCATAGGCAATCGCCAACGGATCGCCGGCCTGCGCCAGACGGACAACCGTTTCAGCAGGATAGAATATGTCCGCGTAGGATACGATGCAGGGTGCCTCACACAACCACGTGTCGGCCGCACGCAGTGAAACGACCATATTGCTGTGCTGCCAGCGGTCATTGTGAAAAACCTGCAGCCCGCGACCGGCCAGCCGGTCGCCCAGGTAGCCGGTGACGATCGCGATATCGGCTATTCCCGCTCCTCTGAGTGCTGCAAGCTGCAGATCGAGCAGTGCCCGCCCCGCAAGCTCCACCAGGCATTTCGGCCTGTCCTCGGTGCGCGCATTCATCCTGCTGCCGCGACCCGCCGCCAGAATCAGCGCCCTCATGATGTCATTCCGAAACTGCGCCGGAACAATGCGATGTCATCCCCATGAAACGGACTCTCCCGCTCGGGGTGCCAGAGGATGCCGGTGATTGCCTCATTCCGGTGACGGATCGCCTCGATGCTTCCGTCTTCCGTCGCCGCCCAGCCGTGGAAGCCATCCGGCACCGCGGTCAGTCCCCAGTTGTGGAAGCTGTTCACCTCGCGGGTGCCGCCAGCATCCAGAACAACCTTGTGCCTGGACCCGGCATGTCCGCCCAGACGAACAAGGCTGCCGCCGAAAGCATCGGCCAGCATCTGCACGCCACGGCATACCGCCACGATCGGCTTGCGCCGCTCCCGCGCCCAGTCGATCAGCAGCCGTTCGGTGGCATCGCGCTCGGGCGCATCCCCGCCATAGCTGGCAAGATCGTTTCCGCCGGTGAGGACAAGGCCAGCGGGATCGATCTTCTCGATCGCATCACGCACTAGATCGGGCCGATTGGCGACCGGATAGGCCATCAACCCGCAGGTCGACATGAAATCGATCCAGCGCTGGTCCAGCGCATCCCGGCGCTCGCCACGATCGGCAAGAACCTCGACCCTTTGCGTTATGGCGATCATGGTCTTCATCGCAGGATATCGACCCGGCGATTGCCGCAATCAATGCGCAGCCGGCGCGCCTCCCTCCAGCTGTTATACAGCGTTTCGCCGGCACCGATGACGGCCGGCAGCCCAAGCTCGCCGGCCCGGATCGCCATATGGGAATTGACACCGCCATAGGCGGTGACGAAACCGGCGATCCCTTTCGAGAACAGCCAGTCGAAACCGGGGTCCGCGCTGGGGATGGCGATGATGGCGCCTTTGAGCGCCTCGGCGGATGCCGTATGGGGCAGCACCGCCGCCTCGACGACCCGCTGCGTTATGAAATTGGGATCGGAGGGGGGAATCTCAAAAGCCCAGACATCATCCGCGCTCGCAATCAGTGGAGGCAGTGTGATCTTCTGGGTCTCGCGATATCTAGATCGGCCGTAATCAACGCTGCGACGGAGAACTTCGGCGATGTCTCCGCTGGCGACATACAGACTCTCGATCATGCCGGCGTCGAAATAGGACATATCATCCCGGGACAGGCCATGCCGCTCGCCCAGCGTCGTCAGAAGCTGCAGCACCCTGCTGAGCGACCGGGTGAAGACGAACTTCGCCTGCTCGCGCCCCTCGATGCCAGCCTGGATGAATTCGAACAGGCCAACGACATTCATATCCAGCCCATGCTGCTGGATAAGGTCTGAAATCTGTCGCATCTGGGTCAGCGACAGGGCGAAGCCCGGACCGCTGTCATTCTTGTTCGACGCCGATGCAACGCCATCGCCGAGATAGACATCCGGCGCTTCATCATAGCGCAGCGACAGAATGTCATAGGTACCCGGGCGAAGATGGCCGTAGCGCGACAGGAACTCCGCGCGCGGCAATTCACGCAGGTCGCGGGCCATGCGCCCCGATACGGAATCTATCTTCTCCATGAAAGCGTCATACTGCTGCCGGTCGATGATCCCGACCGCGACGAGCGACCGCAGCATCTGGACCGCGACGAAGCCGGCGCGGGCGAGACCGGCGAAAGGCAGCGTTCCGTAGCGTTTGCAATCCTCAAGCAGCCAATAGATTTGCTCCAGGATATCCATGTCGGATTGCGAAATGATGTCCTGGCGCCGCTGCAGATGTTCGATCTTCTCAGCGTCACCGCGCCACAGGCCGGTTTCACCATGAACGATCCGGTTGGTCAGATGACGAAGGCTGCTTTTGAGATCGGAGACGTCCTGTTCGCCGAAGCCGCGCGCCGCAAGACGCTTCAAACGCTCGTCTATATCAAAGGTGTAACAGGAGAAGACGATCTCGAACTCCACCTTGTCATGGAGCGTCGGCGCCGCGGCCAGATCTTCCAGATAGGTGTCCACCAGCCTGTCGGCGAGATCATCGCCTATATCGCCGGGGATGAAGGAATTGAAGCTTACCCGCACATCTATGTAGGGAAGCCCATGAAATGACCGCATCAGCGGGAAACTGCGCAGGTTGCGATACCCGTAATTATGCCGCTGATAGGCCCAGACGCTGTCTGTGATCAGGTTGCGGTACAGCGACAGCGATAGCGGTCGCGGACGGATGCCAATGATCTCCGCAGGATTCCAATCGGGCATGACGCCGAACAGCGCGCGACGACCGCGCAGATAGGGATGCGGCCGGTCTGCCTGGGTAATCTTGTCGGCAATCGACTGCAGAATCGCCCTGTGCCTCTCAGGCGACAGGGCTTCACTGTCACCGCAGGCGAGCGGCCGCGTCTGCAGCAGATAGAGCGTTCCGTCCCGCGTGAATGCAAACTCAATATCGAGCGCATCCACCTTCAGCAAAGCCTCAAGCTCCGCCGCCAGGGCAAGCACTTGATCGAGCGGCGCCGGCGCCGGCTGCGACGCCCCCTTCCAGCGGACATAGGTTCGCAGATTGGCACCGTGGCCGCCGGTGACAGCCGCGGTATCGCCATGGGTATCGTAATTGACGACGGTATATGATGCGTCGGTATTCGGATCGCGAGTGAAAACGACGCCGCTGATAGTGACATCGAGGAGCATCGGCTGGATGAATACCGCATCACCTCCGGCGGGCTCTGCCCCATAGGAGCGTATCACCGCATCGACTGCCACGGGGACATCGCCGAGCGCCACATTGCCAACCGACTGAAAATGCCCGGCCATCGATTGCGCCGGGCGATCCTCGGCTGCCGCGCTGGAGCGAACGATCAGGAGACCTCCACTCCAGGCTTCCCCGGCAAGGCGCGCCAGGATGCCGTCACGGTTTGCTACCCAGTCCTTCGCACGGAAACTGACCTGCGGAAGCACTTTTCCCATCTTCAGCTGGGGCGCCAGCTGCGACAGCACATCTGCCTTGGATGGGAAACTGCCCATCAGTCGACCCTCTGGGCAATCCACATGCGGGTCGTGTAGGGCACAGCGATCTTGTCGCTACCATATCGCGCGACGATCTTCTCAATCTTGTCGACGATGCCGCCGAACTGGTCGCCGGCCTGACGGGCCAGGGTCGCATGCGACCGCCAGGCATCGACCCAGACGCTGGCCTTCGTCATGTGCACGACCGGCGCCTCGATGACATAGGGCTTTCCGAACAGCCCGCTCGCCCTGATGATCGGCGCCTGATCCTCGCGACGCGCGCCATAGTCGTAATTCTTGATGCTGGCGCGGATAAGGCCTTCGACCTCGGCCTGCAGGGGATTGTCCAGATCACGGTGGTTCCACATGCACGCGAACCAGCCTTGCGGACGTAACAGCCGCTTGGTCTCCAGCATGGCGGCAGGCCGGTCGACCACATTGAAAGAAGAACCGAATGTAACGAGGCTGTATGCCCCGGCCTCGCGGCCGGTCTTTTCCCCCGTCCCTTCAAACCATTGCACATGCTGCTGCGATGCCGTGCGCGACATGCCGACCTGTCGCATTTCCGCATTCGGCTCCACGGCATCGATCACCAGGCCACGCTGCAGCAGCGGCAGCGTCAGATGGCCCGACCCAGCACCGATATCGCAGCCCCGCGCCCCCGCCCCGACCTTGCAGATCGCGATCAGGGCATCAATCCCGCCCGGGGAATAATCGGGCCGGTTGGCATAGGTCTGCGCCAGCTTGCTGTAGTCCCATTCAACAGTGATGCCTGCCATAAGAAGCCCCCTCAGACCCTTAAATCGTCTTGCGCATGTTAACAGGAATTCCGGCATCGGATGCAACGAGGCTTTGCCATATCGCTTCGACGGTCGAATCGACGCTGGCGCCATTGCCATTATCGATCGCCAGGTCAGGTGTGCGCGGCTCTTCTGGCTGCAGATCGACCCCGACCATATTCTCCAGTGCGCCGCTCTTGCTCGCCTTGTAGAAGCCCTTGGGGTCGCGTTGCATGCGCTCATCCTTCGACACGCGCAGATACACTTCCCGATAACCGGGAATATTGGCGCGGTTCCAGTCATGAACCGCATGGAACATCGATATCGTGGCGCAAATGACGATCATGCCCTGTGCCGAAAGCTCGGCGCAAAGCCGGCTGTAAGTCAGCGCCAGACGCCTGCGCTCGTCCAGCTCATGCCCTGCTTCGGGCGCCAGTATGGCGCGCAGACGATCGCCATCCAGAAGCACGACCGGCAGCCCGCCGCCCCTGAACCGTGCAGCCAGCGCCGTGGCGACCGTGGTCTTGCCGGCGCCAGACAGCCCCGTTATCCAGAATACCCGCCCCTGCATCTTCTCTTCCGCCATATGCCTGCCTATGCAGCGAAGAGGAGACGCTGACACGACAATCCGTCCGGTTTGGAATCCAGGCGTCGCGCGAGACGCTCGCGGAAGTCCCGCACGTCAGGCTGCAAGCCAAAGTCCTGGGGAGAGATTCCAATCATCTGGGCGAAGGCGATTTCGACATCCAGCACATTACGATCAAGATACCTGACCGCATCTGCGGCCGTCATCCCGGCAGTATGCGGATAATCCATGACGCGTGTGATTGGTTCAAACAACGCAGCAAATACCTGCCTGTCTTTCGGTGTGAGCCGATAGCCCTGTGGCTGGGTGCTTGGTGCCGTGAAACCTGAGATACCCGGATTCCTCTTGGTCGGCACCGAATGATACTGCTGCCCGATCGCGGTCGAATGCAGGAGCGCATCGTCGAAATCCAGATCGACCCTCTCACAAAGTTTCTTCAGGAACGCATCCTTGTGGCGCTTCAAGTCTTCCATTCGTACAGCGACCGCTTTTTCCTGCAAAAACGGCTGCCCCCCCTGAAAGGCCAACATGCCATCAATAATGGTGTAGAATTTGGTCAACCGGCCGCGATGACGGGACGGATCCCCCAGCAACTGGGCCGCACAGGACTCGACATTGTCCAGCGGTTCCCGCACCAGGAAAATGAGATGGCGATGGGACAGCCCCGCCAGGATCGCCGCACTGCTATCGGGCGTAATGGTGTGAAGCTGAAGAAAGATCTTTTCCCTGCACGGCCGTTCCGTCGTCAGATCAAAGGCATCATGCATCGTTTCCGATACGGCCTGGATATTGGGACTGGCATGCTTGCCGAAAGCCGCCCGAAAATGCGCGGCGAAACGCACCGGATCGATGGCGGCAGCAGCATCCCCTTGCGGCCCCAGCCGGTCAAGGCCGGCATCGGTGAGGAGGCTGGGCTTATTGAAAATGCCGCAGAACAGACCGGCGATCTTGTCCGGCAAGGTCGCTCCGCCGACTGGAGCCGCCCCCGCTTTCAGAAAGGCCGCGAGCACCTGATAAGGCGCAATACCGGGAATATTCGAGAGCTGTGGATGACCATCGAAAAGGCTGTGCAGGAACAGCGCACCGCATCGGCCAAAGATGCTGAGGCAAATATGCTCGCGAGAACTGCGCGCATCTTTGGGCTCGCCTTGAAGATTCATGCCGTGGCAATCCACATGAGCGGGCGCGCCCGCTGAGAAAGTCGATCAATACGAAGACTGTGCGAGAATCCCCCTAAAAAATGCATTAACACCACGTTCGATAACGCGTTGCTTTAAAAAGATAAAATCATGCAGCTTGAATTCCGGGCCATTTCCACGGCATCGCCCGCAGGCGCCCCATGAACGCCGCCCCCATGCAGACGCACAATCGCCGACAGACACGCTCCAGTCGGATGTAGCGATTCGGCCATGCAGCCCTTCAATTCAGGCTGGTGACTTCATCAATCGAAATGAAGAGTAAGGCCCTGGTCTGAGGACGCAGACTTGAAAGAGATGACCGACGCCGGCGTTTCCACACCAAAGCGGCAAACCAAATGATTTGGAATGCCGTTAAGTATCTAAAGTATTTGGGAAAATGGTGCGCTCGAAGAGATTCGAACTCCTGACCCCCAGATTCGTAGTCTGGTGCTCTATCCAGCTGAGCTACGAGCGCACACGGCGGTTGGTACCGCAACGGGGGCGGAACCTACTCAATTCATCGGGGGGACGCAAGGGCCACGCCAGGATTGTCGCCAGTGGGCGCAAGCCTCGGATTCTACAGGAAGATGATGCTTGCGGGCGGTACTGGCGAACCCTACAATACAGGGGCTTGCAAAAGGCTTTGAGTCGGCCCGTTACAGCCGGTTCGATCCTGCTGCCAGCGGGGGGCCTCAAGGCCAGCAGACACCAGTCCATAACATCAACGCGAGACGGCGTGGCATGGCATATTCTGTTCGTAATTCGGCGCATCGCCGCAGCGTGTTGGCCTCTGTCAGCACCCTGACCTTCGCCTTGCTCCTGTCGGGCTGCTCCTATGTCAGCGAAGACCTGTGGCCCTCGCTGACCGGCGAAGATCCGGCCGGTGGCGGCACCTATCGCCAGCAGGTTCCGGCCTCGGCGGCGGAAGCCAACCCGAACCCGACCCTCAGCCCGCCCACCCTGAACAACACCAATTTCGTGCCGCCTGGCGTCACCCCTGGCCAGTCGACCGGCACCTTCGTCGGTTCCAAGGTCCAGCAGATGCGCGGCGAGCTGTCCCAGCTCCAAGGCCAGGTGACCCAGCGGAACCAGCAGCTGCAGGGCATCCGCGCCAGCGCGACCCAGAATTCGCAACGCTACCACGGCACCGTGGCCGCTGTTTCGACCCGCCTGCAGATGGGCACCACGCCCGGCAACCCGATCCTGGTCAGCCAGTGGACCCAGGCGGCGGCCGATCTCGACCGCATGACCGCCGATGTCGGCAACCTGAGCAACCTGGCCAACCAGGTTGCCGCCGATTCCGCGATGTCGACCTATCTGCTGCAGTCGATCAAGTCGAGCTACAGCCTTTCGGGCGCCATTGACGAAGATCATCGCCAGCTCGCCGTGTTGGAAGACGAAACCGCCCGCACCGTGGTCCTGATCGACCGCGTGCTGGGTGAAGTCAGCCAGGACGTCTCGCGCCAGACCAACTATATCGGCGCCGAGCGCACGAACCTGACCACGCTGTCCGCCGCCATCAAGCAGGGCGAACTGCTCGGCCCCGGCCTGGGCAACCGGGCCAACTTCTATGCCGGCGCCCAGCAGTTCTCGTCTGCCGACAGCTCGCCGGCCCTCGCCTCTGTCGGCGGCACCCCGCTGGTGGTCATCCGCTTCGACCGCGCCGACGTGCCCTATCAGCAGGCACTCTACAACGCCGTTTCGCAGGCCCTGGCCCGCAAGCCGAACGCCGTCTTCGACGTGGTGGCCGTGGCCGCCGGCGGCACGCAGGCGCAGACGGCCAGCAACCAGAACCAGGCGCGCCGCAATGCGGACCGCGTGCTGCGCTCGCTGTCCGACATGGGCCTGCCGGCCAGCCGCGTGAATGTCTCGGCTTCGGGCGGCAACGCCCAGGCGGCGACCAACGAGGTTCATGTCTTCGTGCGGTAAGCACGGAAGCACCGGATACAAAAAGCCCGCCGGCTGAAAACCGGCGGGCTTTTTCTTTGTCCGGATGACGGCGCGGCTTACTGCCAGGCCACCGCCGTCAGGTCGTTCACGAAGATCGGCGCATTCACCCAGAAGCCGGTCAGGCCCTGCTTGTACACGCCCAGCCGCGGCATGTTGTAAAGATAGACATTCACCGCATCGTCAGCCAGCAGGCGCTGCAGCGCCTGCAATGCCTTGGTGCGCTCGGCCTTGTCGAGCGTCGACGTTGCCTTGGCGATCAGGTCGCGCGCCGGCTGACTGTCATACTGGTAGTAATAATCCGGCTCGGCGTATTTGACGTAATCGTTCGGTTCGACATGGCCAATAATGGTCAGGTCGAAATTCTTGTTCCGGAATGTGCCGTCCAGCCACTGGGCCCATTCGACATTCTCGATCTTCGCGTTGATGCCCACCTGCGCCAGCATCGCCTGCACCACCTCGCCGGCCGAGCGCGCATAAGGCGGCGGCGGCAGGCGCAGCGTGACCTCCAGATTGCTGACACCGGCTTCCTTCAGCAGTGCCTTCGCCTTGGCCGGGTCATAGGGATACTGCTTGCTGAGGTCGACATAGTCAGGATTCTGCGGCGGGAAATGACTGCCGATCACCTTGCCATAGCCGGCCGAGGTGGCCTCGACCAGCGCCTCGCGGTCGATCGCATGGGTCAGCGCGCGACGCACGCGCACATCATCAAAAGGCTTGCGCTTGTTGTTGATGACGACCATGGCCTCGCCTTCGGTCGAACCGGCGGTGACCTTGAAGCGCTTGTCCTTCTCGAATTCCTTCACATTCTCGCCGGTGACGCCGATCGGCACGGCATCGATATCGCCGGCACGCAGCGCGGCCACCATGGCGGCGGGATCGCTGATGAAGCGGATTTTCACAGTCTTGATTCGGATTGCCGCCACATCGCGATAGGTATCGGCCGCCGTCAGGGTGACGGAATCGCCCTTCACCCATTGCTCCACCTTATAGGGTCCGGTGCCGACCGGCTTGGTGGGGTTGCTGGCGCTTGATTCCGGCGCAGTGATCACGGCAGTGTTTTCGCCCAGGCTGAACAGGAAGGATGGATCGGCGGTCTTAAGCGTGATGCTGACCGTCAACGGATCCGGCGTGGCAATGGCGGCAATATTGGTGAACACTGCCTTGCGTTTGTTGGTGCTGGTTTCGCTGGCATATTTTTCGAAGGAATATTTCACGTCGGCGGAATCGAAGGCCGTGCCGTCATTGAACTTCACGCCTGCCTTCAGCCTGAAAGTGAAGGCAGTCATATCCGGAGACACTGTCCAGCTTTCCGCCAGCAACGGCGCGACGTCGCTGTTCTCCAGAATCTTGGTCAGGCCTTCAAAGATATTGTAATGCACGACCTCGCCGATCGCGGCAGCCGGGGCGACGGTGGGATCGAGGCCCGGCGGCTCCAGCGTCATGGCCAGAACCAGAGCATCCTTCCGCGGCTGAGCCGAAACCTCGATCGTGGTCAGCGATGCGGCAAGCCCCAGTGCGAAACCGAATGTCTTCCAGCGTGACATGGCCGTCTCCTTCAGGATTTCCTCGCCGCCGTCATCACGGTTCGGGCGCTCTCCAGCGCCCCCAGCGGCTCCGCCGCCCAGACCCCACGCGCCACGGCGCGGGCCATGCAGTCGGCAGCGATGCTGCCAACGCGGGCGATCAGCAATGACCAGTTGGTGGCATCGCCGTCATCCTGCCACGCAGCCGTCGCCAGCGCAAAGATAGTATCGCCATCGAAAGGCGTGTGCACCGGCCGGATCGCACGGGCCAAGCCGTCATGCGCCATGCCCGATACATGACGCAGGGCGGTTTTGTCGAGCGCCGCATTGGTGGCGATCACACCGATGCAGGTATGGGCGCCGGCCGCCGGAGCCGCGATCCGCGATTCCGCGGCGATCCCCAGATCGATATCGGCAACGTCCAGCCCGAAACCGCCAAACTCCCCGCCCTGCTCCCAGGGCGCGGCCCAGAAACTCCGGTTGCCCGGCGTCAGCACGCTGCCGACCGGATTGGCCGCCACCAATGCCGCCACGACCAGCCCATCGGGCTCAACCCAGGACGCACTGCCCAGCCCGCCCTTCAACAGCCCGGCCGCCGCGCCATAGCCGGCACCGGCATTGCCCAGATCGAAGGTGGTTGCAGCAGCGGTACAGGCCTGACGGCCGAGCCGGCGATAGGGTGGCTCCTCGCCCCAGGCCTTGTCGCCGCCATTGACCAGATCGAACAGGATAGCGGCCGGCACGATCGGCACCTTGTGGCCGCGCACCTCGAAGCCGCGCCCCTGCTCGGCCAGCCAGTGCATCACGCCCGAGGCCGCATCCAGCCCGAAGGCGGACCCGCCCGAGAGACAGACCGCATCGATGGCCTGCATCGCCGCCTCGGGCCGCAATAGGTCGGTCTCGCGCGTGCCGGCGCCGCCGCCACGCACATCCACCGAACAGGCGGCCCGCGCATCCGGCAGGATGACGGTGACCCCGCTGCGCAAAGCCTGGTCGACCGCGTGCCCGACCTTCAGGCCGGGCACATCGGTCAGCAGATTGAGCGCACCGGGCTTGCCCATCCGGTTACAGGCTGGCCATCTTCGGGCCCTGGGCCGGCGGATAGCCGTAGACCTTGTCGAGCGGGACCGCGGCCGGGTCGATGGCATGCGCCGCCAGCTTGCCGCCCATGCAGGCGCCCTCGAAGCTGCCCACATTCAGGCCGGTGTAGATCCAGTCGCCGGCCAGAACCAGATTGGCGAAACCGGAATCCCAGGCCTTGAGGCGATGCTTGGTGCTGCCCGGCGGCGAGGTCACATAGCGCTCGGTCGGATCGATATTCGGCTTCCAGAACTGCTGCTCCAGACGCGCAACGCCCAGCGTGGTCTCGTCATCCTTCAGGCAGACTAGTTCGGAGAAATCGAAGCCGATCATGTCGCCGGGCGGGTTGACAACATTGGTGACTGATTTCGGCAGCAAGGCGCCCATGCAGGCCTGCAGATACTGCTGGGCCTGATGTTTCACGCGGGCATATTCACGCTTGGGGTAATCATGGTCGCTGAACGGCGGCTGCTCGCCATATTGCGGTGAAGCACCCGAGAAATATAGCAGCGACTGCGGCATCTTCTGCTTCGGCCAGGTTTCCATCGGCAACAGATCCGTGAAATCGGCGACGCCGTCGATGGGATTGACGAAGGTGGCGCCGATCAGACGGTCGTAGTTCTTGTATTCGAACGGCAGCCCCATGTCCTTCAGCGTCCGCTTCATCCAGATCTGCAGGGTCTGGGTCTGCACGGTCTTGATGGCGTCGACCATCGGCGGCCATTTCGGATTGGACTGCATCAGCTGCGGCGCCAAGATCGGAAGAGCACCGATCGACAACGCGCAGATGACCTTGTCGAAATCATCGCCAGCCTTGATGCGCTTCTCGGCAACCGGCTTCCAGGGCGTCCAGTAGGACTCGATATCCACCTTGGCCGCCTTCATCGCATCGCCCTCGACCAGCTGGTCATACAGGGGACGGTCTGGCCAGACCGCCAGCGTCTTGCCGCCAAATTTCTCCAGTGGCAGGTCGATCAGCGGATTGTAACCGTTGACCTTGTCCTTCGGCGTCGCCTGGACATCGAACACCACCTCGCCCACGCCATTGGGCCCGGTGGTGATCTCACGCACCTTGTGGAACAGCTCGAACTTCACGCCCTGCTTCTTCAGCAGTTCATACAGGGGCGCGACCACCGTATCGCCGGTGCCGGCGGCAAACAGCCAGCCGAAGGAACCCAGATAGGCAAACTCGCGCAAGGTCCAGTGCAGATAGGCGCCAGCAGCCATGGTCGGCGCACGAGTCGTGTCGCCATCGGGATACTGGTACGACAGGTTGGGCGTATTCATGCTGAGCGGCGAGGAAATCGTCAGCATCGAGCCGCCGTGACGGGCGAACCAGTCGGAGAAATTCTCCTCGTCGAGATGATCGAAGCCCTTGTTGATCACGTCATCCTTGATGATGCCGCGGATCATGGTGAGGAAATAATCCAGCGTGATGTAGAGGTGACGCAACGCATCGCTCTTCTCGACCAGCGCCTCGACATGCTTCTTGAACCACTGCCAGAACTCATCCATCGCCTTCAGTAGGCCGCCGGCCTCGCCATGGGCGATCTTGTCGGCTTCGCTGGCCAGACGGGTGAAGAGGCTGCGCGCAATGCCAAGCTCCAGTATGTTCGACGGCACATTGGCAGCCGAGTGATCGAACATGCGCGCCATCAGAGTGACCAGCGCCTTCACCCAATGCTGCAGGGTCGGCATCGCTTCCGGCTGCCAGGGCTTCAGGTCGTTGCGCGGCACGGTGATCGGCCAATTCACCCAGCGATAGTCGCGGAATTCCCAGCACAGGATGGAATCGACCGGATAGAAAGCATCCTCGAAGGTCGCCAGCGGCACGCCCTTCGGCCGATCCAGCAGCCGATAGGCCTCGGTCATCATCGACAGCGTGTTGTAATAGGAGCCGAGGAAACCATGAATGCCATGCTCCTCGATGCGATTGCCGAACTCGGGATTGCGGCCCGTGGCGCATTTACCGCCCAGACGCCAGCCGATGCAGTAGATCGTAATGTCGTATTTCTCCGCCGCACCCGGCTGCGTTGCGAGGTAGAAAGCACTGGTCAAGGCGGAAACGCCGCCGCCGAGAATGGCAATCTTCTGCTTCTTTACGTCCGACATGAGCCCCCATCCTGTTTCTTGGTCTGTAGTGATGCCTGCCTGCTACGCCTTGAGGTACAGAAAATATCGTTCCGCCGGAATCGCAACCGGCGACGGCTGCAGAACCAGATCAGGATGCGTCAGCTTCTGATCGCTGAGCAATAGCCCGCCAGGAGCAAGCAGCGGTGGCAGCCAGCCACTCATCCGCACCACTTGCCGGGCATTCTCCTCCGGATCCCCCAAACCTACGTCGCTATGCACCAGCACGGCGCCACCGGGGTGCTGCGCCGCAAATGCAGGCAGGGTTTCCGAAAACTCGCCCAACACCAGGCGATCAATCGGGGGGATAGAACGGGGATTGGCGTTATTCGCGCGATCGAAGGCAAAAACCCGTTCGGCGGTGAGACCGGCACGCAGGTGGTCGTAGGTCCGCCCATTGCCGAGCCCGATTTCCAGCACCAGACCCTTGCGCAAAGCCACCTCGGCGATGGCCCAGTTAAGGATGTCGCGCTGTGCCGTCAGCCGGCGCAGAAAACTGTCAAGCCGGCTCACGCAGCTTCAGCTCTTGGCATGAGCCGAGAGTTCGCGCAGATCGGCCGTGGTACGCTCCAGGCGCTGGGCCAGAACGCGCATGATCTCGATGGCGATCTGCGGGAAATCGGCGATCAAGCGGAAGAACAGGTCCTTTTCGATCCGCAGCGTGGTCACTTCGCTGGTCGCGGTGACGGTTGCAGTGCGCGGCACGTCACAGAGAATGGCGATCTCGCCCACGAAATCGTTCTGCTTGAGATGCGCGACCTTCAGCGGCCCGCCCGCGGTGTCAACCACTACATCCGCTTCGCCGCCGATGATGACGAAAGCGGCGTCCCCCGGATCGCCCTGATGGAACAGGACATCCCCGGTCTTGTAGGTCAGACGCTGGCTGGTGAAGGCCAGCAACTTCAGCTTCGACGGTTCGATCTTGGCGAAAAGCGGAATCCGCCGCAGCAAGTCGACTTCTTCATTCAGGCTCATGATCCGCTCTCCATCACTTGGGCCCCATCCACTCAAGCCGGGGCAAGCATCTGCTTGAAACGGCTGCTGCGTTCGCGCAATTCGGCAAAGGAGCCGACCTGACTGATCCGACCGCCTTCCACTACAACCACAACATCAAACCCTTCGGCATCGGACGCCCGCTGCAACGACCAGATCAGCCCGGCATCCTTGCGGGCTTCCACGATGGCCTTCAGAACGGCGGCCTGGCTGCGCGGATCCATCGCGGCTGTGGCTTCAGACAGCATCAGCCAATCGGGGCGCTTCACCAGGGCGCGGGCAATGATCAGCTTCTGACGCTGCCCAGCAGTCAAACGGCCGCCCGCGATGCCCACCTCAAACTGCAGGCCAACAGCAATGATCGGCTCGCGCAATTTAAGCTGCTCGACCACATCAGAGATCACCTTGCCGATTTTCTCCTGCGCCTGCGCCTGCCCATAGGCGACGCGACCGAACAGGATGTTATCGACCATGCTGGACGATGCCGTGAAATGCTCCGGATCAAAGAAAGCAATGGCATCCCGGCGACCTTCCGGCAGGGTGTCGGCAAAGATGCGGCGCGCCTTGAGGATAGCCGCGCGTTCTTCTTCGTTGAAATGCCCCAGGCGATGGCGCGCCAGGATGAGCTTGAACGGCAACGACATCAGGCGGACGCGATCGTCTTCCGAGACCTGATCCAACGCTTCGGGCTTCACCCGTAACAGCATGTCCTTGTAATCCGGCAGGTCGTCGGATGAGATGAAGCTGAACTGCTGGAAGAAAGCATGGTCTGGCGGCAGGTCGGCGAACAGCTCGACCATGGTCCCTGCCATATCGTAGCCGATTTCAAGGAAGCGCCGACGCAATCCGACCTGATCGAGCACCGACAGCATATGCGGATCACGCGCCAGGTTATCCTCGTGATAGATACCGTTGCGCGATGTGCCGAACATCAGATTCTCGGCCACGGTGGCATTGCTGTTGTAGCGCTCCGGGTCCCAGCTTTCGACCAGATCGGCCAGCGCGCCATTGGCCAGTTTGTCGCGGAAAGCTCGCCGCGCCCATAAAACACGCTCAGCGACATCCGGATAAGCGTCCGGGTCGACAGTGCCACGCATCCCGATCTGATAGACATCATCCTCGAAAGCGGTTGCCTTCAGGGCCGCAATGGCAACCGCCGTGATCTCTTCCGCACTCTTGACGCCAGCCGCCTCGTAATCGGTCCAGTCGGCATCGGGGTCATGAGGCGAGTTACCCGACGCCCGCGCCTCCGCCATATCGCGCTCGTATCGCTGCAGGACGGCGCCGTCCAGTTTGCGCGGCTGCCGCGGCCGGTGCCGCAGGCCCAGGAACAGGTTGTCGCCCAGCGTCGTGTTGAAGACGTAACTGGCAGGGCCGACATAAGCCAAACGACGCCCGGTCACGGTTTCCGGCAGGTCGGCAATATTCTGCTCGTTCAGCACCACCTTGCCGCGGGCCGGCAGCAGCGTCCGCGCCAACACATGCATGAGCTCGTCACGGCCATGATCGCCCACCACGGCAACCCGGCTCGGCCATGGCAGCGTCAGGCTGGCATTGTCCAGAACCGTCAGGCCCTGATCGTCATGCAGCACGATATTGCTGGCCACCAGTGGGCCGGCCAGCGAAATCGGCTGCTCAGGCTCGTGATGCTGGTCCTCCGGCGGCCGCATGCCTTCCGGCTCGAACTGGCTCACCACCTGTTCGTATTTCTGCTTCACGTCTTCGCGGGTCTGGTAATGATTCAGCAGCTCCTTCCAGGGCGCGGCCATTTCCTTATGGGCATTCACCGCCGCGACGACGGTGCCGACATCCATCTGGCCACGGATGGTCAGGTAGCCACCAATGGCGTAGAAGAAAAACGGACCCAGCTGCTGAATAAAATTGTTCAGGAACTTGATCATGAACTTGCGCTGGAAAATCTCGACCCGGATCCAGTAACTGAAGCTCAGGCGCCTGGAAAATTCCGACAGCATGCGATTGGACGCATCATGCGTATGCAGGTCTGTCACGCCACTGATGGTCTCGCCGATGCGATCCGACAGGCGGCGCTGGTTCTTGATGCGCTCACGGCCTAGGGCGCGGACCTTGGCCTGCATCTTGGGCACAAAATAGAACTGGATCGGATAAAGCGCGACGGCCGCAAAGGCCATCAGCGGATTCTGGATCAGCAGGAAGCCGAAAATGACCAGCAGCATGCCGCCCTGGAAAATCGGCAGGGCAAAGCTTTCTCCGATGAACCCGCCGATAGGTTCGACTTCGGCGATGACCATCGGAATGATCTCACCCTGGCTGGTGCGGCGGAAGGTCGGCAGCGGAAAACGCAGGATCTGCGCATAGAGGTCATAGCGCAGGCGCCGCAGCATCCGCTCGCCAGCCACGCCCTGATAATAGTTGATGATGTACTTGAAGCCCTGCTGGATCAGCACCAGACCCAGGAAGCCAACGCACAGGACCATCAGATAGTCAGTATGGTCTAGACTGTACCCCATCCCGAAAAGATTGACGGGAAAGCTGATGTCCTTGCCCTGGATGCCCTGGTTGACAATCGCCTTGGGCATGGCGAGGTAATAGTAGTAGGGCACGAAGGACACGACAGAGAGCAGGGTAATGATCACCTGCTGCTTCAGACTGTACTTGAGAATAAAGCTGTAGAGATTCTTTTCCACGACGTCTCCGAGGCCGGCTTCGACCTTAACCCATAGCCGGCACTCCGCTCAATTGCCCGGCCTGCATGGAACGTGCCCACAGTCACGCCACAGCCCCTCTATGGGAGGGACGGAGCCGATCAGGGGCTTGGCCTTGCCCCCCAGCCTATGCCATAGTCCCGCAAGAATATTACCCAGCCCAGCTCCCAAGATGGGGGGACCAGCATGGTATCGCGCAGCGATGGCACCCGTGTGCTGATCTACAGCCACGACACCTTCGGACTTGGCCATCTGCGCCGATGCCGGACGATTGCCCATGCCTTGGTCGAACGCCACAAGGACATGTCGGTCCTGATCATGTCCGGCTCGCCAATCATCGGCAGCTTTGATTTCCGCAGCCGGGTCGACTTCGTGCGCATCCCCGGCGTGATCAAGCTGCGGGACGGCCAGTACACCTCGCTCAGCCTGCCGATGGATATCGAGGAAACCCTCAAGCTGCGGGCCGAGATCATCCAGCACACCGCCCGTGTCTTCGACCCCGACATCTTCATCGTCGACAAGGAGCCGCTCGGCCTGCGTGGCGAAGTGCTCGAAACCATGAAAATGCTCAAGAGCCGCGGCACCCGTCTGGTGCTGGGCCTGCGCGACGTCATGGACGAACCCAGCGCGCTGAAGCCGGAATGGGAACGCAAGAACGTCATGCCGGCCCTGAAGAACCTGTATGACCAGATCTGGGTCTACGGCCTGCCGCAGTTCTGTGACCCCCTGGAGGGCATCACCCTCCCCGAGAAGGTGCGCCGCAAGGTCGTTTATACCGGCTACCTGCCGCGCGACGCGGCCGAGGCGACGCCCGAACACCAGCTACCCGAAATCACCCAGCGTCCCTTCCTGCTGGTCACGCCTGGCGGCGGTGGCGACGGCGAAGGCCTGATCGAATGGGTGCTGCGTGCCTATGAGAGCAACGAGATACTACCCTACCCGGCGCTGATCGTGCTCGGGCCGTTCATGCACAAGGAACGGCGGACCGACTTCCTGAACCGCGTCGCCCATCTGCCGCGCGTCGAGGCTATCACCTTCGATGCCCATATGGAGCATCTGGTGCAGAATGCTGTCGGCGTGGTCGCCATGGGCGGCTACAACACCTTCTGCGAAATCCTCAGCCTGGACAAACGCGCCATCATCATGCCGCGCAAGCGCCCGCGTATGGAGCAGTATATCCGCGCCGATCGCGCGCAGCAGCTCGGCCTCGTCCGCATGCTGGAAGACGACGGCGAATATAATGCCGGTGTCATGGCTGCGGCCCTGCGCAACCTGCCGCGCCAAAACCAGCCCTCGGAAATCGTCATTCCGGGTCTGCTGGAAGGCCTGGATAACCTTGACCGCCTGGTGCAGCCCTGGCTGCGTCCCGCCGGCCGCATGGCGCCCGACAACGTCGTCGAGCTGCGGGGCTGATCGCCGGTCCGGCGCAGCATAAAAAGCGTATGTCAGCGTTACCTTCCCCGACTGTTGCCTTCATTCTGAAAGGGTATCCGCGCCTGTCGGAAACCTTCATCGCGCAGGAGATTGCTGCCCTGGAGGCGCGCGGTCTCGATCTCATGATCGTTTCGCTGCGTCATCCGACGGACAAGAAGCGCCATCCGCTGCATGAACAGATCACAGCGCGCGTGCTGTACCTTCCGGAATACCTGTATCAAGAGCCTTGGCGCGTGCTGCGCGGCTGGTGGAAGGCGCGCCGTCTGCCCGGCTATCGCACGGCATTGCATCAATGGTGGCGCGACCTGAAGCGTGACCGCACGCCCAATCGCATCCGCCGTTTCGGTCAAGCACTGGTGCTGGCCGCCGAATTGCCGGACAGCTGCCGCCACCTGCATGCGCACTTCATTCATACGCCGGGTTCGGTGACGCGCTATGCGGCGCAGATCCTGCAATATCCCTGGACGGCGTCGGCGCATGCCCGCGACATCTGGATCACGCCGGAATGGGAGAAGCGCGAAAAGCTGGCCGATTGCCAGTGGGCCGTCACCTGCACCGCCCATAACGTTTCGCATCTGATGGCCCTGAGCGATCCGACCAAGGTCTCGCTGGTCTATCACGGCCTCGATTTCTCCCGCTTCCCCGAAGCGCCGGACTGGCGGCCGCGCCGCGATGGCCGCGATGCACAAGACCCGGTGAAGCTGCTGTCGGTCGGCCGCGCCGTGGAGAAGAAGGGCTACGATATCCTGCTGCAGGCGCTGGCCCGCCTGCCCGTCGACCTGCACTGGCATTTCACCCATATCGGTGGCGGCCCATTGCTGCCGGCCCTGAAAGCCCAGGCGGCACAGCTCAATCTCACCGATCGCATTCTTTGGCGCGGCGCCGAGGCACAGGATGCCGTGATCGCCGCCTATCGCGAGGCCGATATCTTCACGCTGGCAAGCCGGCGCGACCGCGATGGCGACATGGACGGCCTGCCCAATGTGCTGATGGAGGCCCAGAGCCAGGGCCTGCCCTGCGCCGCGACCTCGATTTCGGCTATCCCGGAACTGATTGTCGATGGCGAAACCGGCCTGCTGGTGCCGGCCGAGGATGTGGGCGAGTTGTCCGTCGCCCTGAACCGCCTGATCGTCGATCCCATGCTGCGCCAGCGGCTGGGCGAGCGGGCCTCGGCCCGCGTGCGGCAGGATTTCGGCATGAGCCGCGGCATTGCCGATCTTGCGAAACGTTTCGGCCTCACGGGCTGAGGCGACGCCATGCGGATCGGTTTCTATGCGCCGCTGAAACCCCCGGATCATCCGGCACCGTCGGGCGATCGCCGCATTGCGCGGCTGTTCATGGCCGCTCTGCGCGGCCTAGGCCATGACGTGACGTTGTTGTCCGATCTGCGCAGCCTCAACCGCGAGGGCGATCCGGCCCGGGAGGCGGCTACCGCCGCCGCCGCCGCAACTGACGTCGCGCGGCTGCTCGCAGCCTGGAAGCAGGAACCCTCCACCCGGCCCGACCTGCTGTTCACCTATCATGTCTACCACAAGGCCGCCGATTACGTGGCGCCGGCGCTCAAGGCGGCTACCGGCCTGCCCTATGTGATCGCCGAGGCCTCGGTGGCGCCAAAGCGCAAAGATGGCCCCTGGGCCGCCGGCTTCGCGCAGGCTGCCACCGCCATCCGTGCGGCAGATGCCATCCTCGCGATCACTGCACTTGATCGCGTCTGCCTGAACGAGTTTGCCGGCGGGAACAAAGTCACGCCTTTCCCGCCCTTCCTGGAAACCGGCCTGTTCATGACCGGTGCGGCGCAACGCGATGACCATCGCCGTACCCTCGCCGAACGCTTCGCCCTGCCGGCCGGCAGGCCCTGGCTGCTGGCGGTCGGCATGATGCGCAGCGGCGACAAGCTCGCTTCCTTCCGCCGGCTGGCCGAAACGCTGCCGCTGGCGCTTGAGCATGACTGGCATCTGCTGGTGGTGGGCGACGGGCCTGAGCGGGCCGCCGTGGAGGCGGCTTTCGCACCGCTGAAAGGCCGCGTCAGCTTCATCGGCCAGCTGGAACCTGATCGGCTGGCGGCCCTGTATGCGGCCAGCGATCTGTATGTCTGGCCTGCCGTGAATGAAGCCTACGGCATGGCGCTGCTGGAAGCGCAGGCGGCGGGCCTGCCCGTGCTGTCGGTCAACACGCGCGGCGTCCCCGATATCGTGCGCCATGACATCAGCGGCTGGCTCGCCCCCGATGACGAGCCCGCCACGCTGGCGGCTGCGCTATCCATGCTGCTGGCCGACCGCGGCCTGCTGCAGCGTCTGGCGCGCGAAGCGCCGCGTCATGTCGCAGCCAATCATGCGATGCCAGCCGCGCAGATGCGTCTGCATGCCATCTTCGAACGTCTGGGGCTGATGTCATGACCCGGCTGGTGCTGCTGCGCCATGGAGCAACGGACTGGAATGCGGCCAAACGCCTGCAGGGGCGCGCCGATATCCCGTTATCCGACAAGGGCCGCGCCGCACTATCGGGCCACCGGATTCCAGCCGTCTATCGCGATCGCCTGTGGTTCGTCAGCCCGCTGCAGCGCGCGCGCCAGACCGCCGAGGCCCTGACTCTGCAGGCCGTTCCGGAACCGGCCCTGATCGAGATGCATTGGGGCGACTATGAAGGCCATACGCTGGCCGAGCTGCAGGCCCTGCATGGCGAGGCTTTTGCAGCCAACGAAGCGCGCGGACTCGATCTGCAGCCGCCCGGCGGCGAAAGCCCCCGTCAGGTGCAGCAGCGCCTGCTGCCCTGGCTGCGCAGCCTGGAGGCCGATGCCGGTGCGGTGACCCACAAGGGCGTAATCCGTGCGATGCTGGCCCTGGCCTTCGACTGGCCGATGCTGGACAAGCCACCGGTGAAACTGGACTGGCACTGCCTGCAGGAATTTCGCATAACAAAAGATGGCCGGCCCGAGCTGCTGGCCGCCAACATCCCGCTGGAGTAGCCCGATGCCCGCGCCGCGCGTCATGATCTATGTGCAGCATCTGCTCGGTGTCGGGCATCTGCATCGCGTGACCGCCATCGCCCGAGCCTTCGCACGTCATGGCAGCCCCGTGCAGCTGGTCTCCGGCGGCATGCCTGACCCTACTCTGCATGGTCTTGACGGCATCACCTTCGTGCAGCTGCCGCCGACCCGCGCCAAGGATGCCACCTTCAAGATTCTGCTGGACGAGACCGGTGCTCCCATTACCGATGAATGGCGCGCCAATCGCATCGCCCGGCTGCAATCGGTCTTCGATGATTTCGCCCCGGATGTGCTGCTGACTGAACTATTCCCCTTCGGCCGTCGCCCGATGCGCTTCGAGCTGCTGCCGCTGCTGGCCAATATCCGCAAGATGCAGCAGCGCCCGCTGGTGCTCTGTTCAGTGCGTGACATCCTGGTCGACCGCACCAAGCCGGAACGTGATCTCGACAGCATCCAGTGGCTGCAGGATTACTACGACTACGCGCTGATCCATGGCGACCCGACGGTGGTGCCGTTCGAAAAGACTTTCCCGCTGGCCGAACGCATTACGGATCGGCTGCGCTATACCGGCTATATCGTCGAACGGCATGCCGTGCCCAAGACCGATGCCGGCAGGGATGAAGTCCTGGTCTCGGCCGGCGGCGGCGCCGTCGGTCTGCCGCTGTTCCGCATGGCGCTGGCCGCCCGACCGTTGTCGGCGGCGCGCGACAAGCCCTGGCGCATCCTTGTCAGTCCCCACGAAGACCCCGCAGCCATCGATGATCTTCGCCGCCTCGCGGGCACCGGCGTGACCATCGAGCATGTGCGCCCGGATTTCCCGGGCATGCTGCGGCATTGCCTGCTGTCGATCAGCAAGGCCGGCTACAACACCGTGATGGAAACCCTGAGCAGCAGCGCACGCGCGATCGTCGTGCCATTCGCGGGCGGCGAGGAAACCGAACAGGCCCTGCGCGCCGACCTGCTGGCCGAGCGCGGCCTGCTGCAGGTGCTGCGCGAAACTGACCTGACGCCCGAACGCCTGGCGAAGCGCATCGACCAGGCACTGGACATGCCGAAGGCGGCCGGCGCCGGCATCCGCCTGGATGGTGCCGATGAAGCCGTGCGGCTGGTGAACGAACTACTCGGCAAGCCGCGCTGATGGATGCCGCAGCCACATGGACCGATCTGCAGGTCGAACTTGATCGTTGGGCCATGGAAGGCCGTGTCGCGGATTTCTGGTGGCGCGACGACGATGCTGTCGAGGTCACGCCCGCGCTGGAGCAGCTGCTCCAGCTCCACAGCCAGACCGGCACCCCCCTGTCGCTGGCCATCATCCCCGCCCGGGCCCAGGCCTCGCTGGCCGTCCGGCTTGCGAGCACATCTGGCATTGCTGCACTGCAACATGGCTGGGCCCATGAGAATCACGCAAGCGTGACGGCCAAAAAGTCTGAACTGCCAGCCGACCGCCCACTGGCCAAGCGACTGGATGATCTGCGCCGCGGGCATGACCGTATGAAAGACATGTTCGGCAGCTGTCTGCAGCCGGTTCTGGTGCCACCCTGGAACAGGGCCGCCGAGGACCTGCTGCCGGCATTGCCAGGGCTGGGGTTCACGGCCATCTCAGGCTTCAAGCCTCGGACGGACTACTGGGCCGGGGGAGGTCTTGTCTGGCTCAACACGCATGTCGATCCGATCGACTGGCATGGCGGAAATGCCGCAATCGGCGCGGCCCGGGCGCTGCACGCGGCCTGCGCCATGCTGCGCGGCATGCGGCTGGGCGAGCTGCCGCTGCAACCTCTGGGATTACTGACCCATCACCTGCGCCACGACGAAAACGTCTGGGACTTCACGGCCCGTTTTCTCGACACCACCCGTCACACGGCCGCGCAGTGGGTCAATACCGCCGCCGCGCTCGGGGTCGGCCGGCCCGCCGGCGTCATACCCTCGTCATGACCCGCCTGTATTACCCGGCCACCCGGCTGCTGCCGGACTATCTGCGCGCCGGCCTCGGGCTGGCTATGTGTCTGGGACTTCTGTTGTTTGCTGCCCCTCAATCTGTCATTTTTATCCTGTTAGCCGGATTGAGCCTGTTACTGACCTGGCTTGGCGCCGTCACGCTCTGGCGCCAGCAGACCGAGATCACACTCGACGCGTCAGGCGTGACACGGACCGGCCGATGGGGATTGGGAAAGCGGTTGGTCCTGCCATGGGGCGAGGTCCGCAAGGTGACCTTGCGGTACTATTCGACCCGCCGCGACCGCAGCGAAGGCTGGCTACGGGTGACTATTAAGGGGATTGGGGGAACTTTGCGCGCCGATAGCGAGTTGATCGGTTTTCCGCAACTGGTTGGCCAGGCATTCGCCGCGGCCGAGCGGAATGGCGCCGTCATTGACGAAACCTCCCGCCTCAATGCTGCGCATCTGCAAGCCATGAAGGGTCTCTGACATGAGCGCCCCGACCGCCAGCGCTTCCTCCGCAAGTCCGAACGTCCTCGAGGTCAACGACCTCAAGGTGCAGTTCAGCCTGCCCGAGGGCCTGATCAAGGCAGTCGACGGCGTCAGCTTCCGCATTCCGCAGGGCGGCACTGTTGCACTGGTGGGTGAATCCGGTTCGGGCAAATCGGTGGTCAGTCAGGCGATCATGGGCATCCTGCCCAAGCTGGCCCGCATCGCCGGCGGCGAAATCCTGTTTAACGATCCGGTGCAGCCGGGCCAGACCGTCAACATCGCGACACTGCCGCGCGGCGGCAAGGCGATGCGCGAGCTCCAGGGCGGTCGTATATCGATCATCTTCCAGGAGCCGATGACCTCGCTCAGCCCGCTCCACACCATCGGCGACCAGATCACCGAATCCCTCCAGCTGCACCGCCGCGCCAGCGATGCACAGGCGCGCGAGTTGGCCATGGAGATGTTGCGCCTGGTCGGCTTCCCCGATCCGCAGCGCGCGCTCAAGACCTATGCCTTTGAACTCTCGGGCGGCCTGCGCCAGCGCGCCATGATCGCCATGGCGCTGGTCTGCCGTCCTGCCCTGCTGGTGGCCGACGAACCGACGACGGCACTTGATGTCACCATCCAGGCCCAGATTCTGAAACTGCTGAAGGACCTGCAGGGCGAGCTGGGCATGGCGATCCTGATGATCACCCATGATCTTGGCGTGGTCGCCAACATGGCCGACGAGATTGTCGTCATGTATCATGGCCAGGTCATGGAGCGCGGCGGCCTGCACGATATCTTCGGCGCCCCCAAGCACCCCTACCTGAAGGCCCTGCTGCATGCCGTGCCGCGCTTCAACATGAAGCCGGGCGAGCGGCTGGTGCCGATCCGCGAGATCAAAGGCGAGGTCGGCAGCCTGCTGCGCAGCGGCAAGACGCGCGTGGCGACGACTGCAGCCAATGAAACGCTGCTGGACGTATCTCATGTCAGCAAGAGCTTCACCCTGCGCAAAAGCGGCCTGTTCGGCCGAGCCCCCTCCAGTGCAGTGATGGCCGTCGATGATGTCAGCTTCACCGTGAAGCGCGGCGAATGCCTAGGCCTCGTGGGTGAGTCCGGCTGCGGCAAGACGACCACCAGCAAGATGATCCTGCGTGCGGTTTCGACGGACAGCGGCAGCATCCGCTTCCATGACGGCGGCAAGGAGGTCGATGTGCTGAAGCTGGAAGGCGATGACCTGTTTCGGTATCGCCGCCAGGTACAGTTCATCTTCCAGGACCCGTTCTCCTCGCTCAATCCGCGCATGACGGTGTTCGACATCGTCTCTGAGCCCCTGGTTATTCACGGCATCGGCGACTCCGACGAGCGCTTCGCCCGCGTGAAAGAGCTGATGACCCTGGTCGGCCTCGATCCGCGCTTCCTCCGCCGCTATCCACATTCCTTCTCAGGCGGCCAGCGCCAGCGCATCGGCATCGCCCGTGCCCTGGCCCTGCAGCCCGATCTGCTGATCTGCGATGAACCGGTCTCGGCACTGGATGTCTCGATCCAGGCGCAGATCCTGAATCTGCTCAAGGACCTGAAAAAAGAACTTGGGCTAACCTATATGTTCATCTCGCACAATCTGGCGGTGGTCGATTACATCGCCGACCGTATTGCCGTGATGTGCGCCGGCCGGCTGGTGGAACTGGCGCCGCGCGAGCAGCTGTTCAGCAATCCGGTGCATCCCTACACCAAGGCGCTGCTCTCGGCTGTACCGAAGCCCGACCCGAACAGCCGCCTCGATTTGCGGCTGCTGATGGAAGGCAAGGCTTCGAAGCCCGCCGCCTGGCCGCAGCCGTTCACGATTGATGCCAACACGCGGCCGCGCATGATCGAGGTCAGCAATGGCCATCTGGTCCGCGCTGCGGCCTCTGCCGATTTCCGGGATCTTGTTGCATGAAGACATTCCTCACTCTCGCCCTGCTCCTGACTGCAGTCCTGTTCGCGGCGCCATCGTCTGCGCAGATGCCCGATCTGCAGGAGACGCCATCTCTCGCAGCCGATGTCGCGAGCGGCAGGCTGCCGGCCATCGCCCGGCGGCTGCCGGAAAAGCCGATGGTCGTATCCTTCGCCGCGCCCAACGAGGAAGGCCGGCAGGGTGGCGATCTGCGCACCATGATCAGCCGCGCCCGCGAAACCAGACTGCTGAACGTGATCGGCTATACCCGGCTGGTCATTTACAACGAGCGCTATCAGATTGTTCCCGACCTGGTGGAATCCTTCGAAGTTACGGATGACCGCATCTTCACCTTTCATCTGCGCAAGGGTCATCGCTGGTCTGACGGCAAGCCTTTCACGGCGGAAGACTTCCGCTACTACTGGGAAGATGTCGCCAACAACAAGGATCTGAGCCCCGCCGGTCCGCCCGCCGACCTGCTGCTGGATGGCGAAAAGCCCAAGGTCGAATTCGTTGACGAAACCACCATTCGCTACAGCTGGTCGAAGCGCAATGCCGGCTTCCTGCCGCGCGTGGCCGGCACCTCTGCCTTCAATCTCTATCGCCCCGCCCATTACCTGAAGCAGTTCCATGGCAAGTATGCCGAGCCGGCCAAGCTGGCCGCGCTGGTCACTGCCGAGAAGCGCGCCAACTGGGCCGCCCTGCACAACCGCATGGACAATATGGTCGAGGGCGACAACCCCGACCTGCCCGGCCTGGATCCCTGGGTGATCACCACCAAGCCGCCGGCCGTTCGCTTCATCGCCATGCGCAACCCATATTTCCATCGCATCGACAGTAACGGCCGCCAGTTGCCCTATCTTGACCGCATCGTCATGAGCCAGGCCGATGGTAAGCTGATCCCAGCCAAAAGCGGTGCCGGCGAGGCCGATCTGCAGTTCCGTAACATCAGCTTCAACAACTTCACCTTCCTGAAGGAAAACGAGAAGCGCGCCGGCTACAGGACGCTGCTCTGGCGCACCGCCAAAGGCTCGCATTTCGCGCTCTACCCCAATCTCAACTGCAACGATCCGGTCTGGCGCAACCTGATGCGCGATACGCGCTTCCGCCACGCGCTGTCGCTCGGCATCGACCGCCAGTCCATCAATGAATCGCTGTTCTTCGGCCTGGCGCTGGAATCCAACAACACGATCCTGCCCGACAGCCCTCTGTTCAAGCCGGAATACCAGAATACCAACGCCAAGCTGGACGTCGCCACCGCCAACCGCCTGCTCGACCAGATGGGCTTGACGCGGCGCGATGGCAGCGGCATCCGCCTGCTCAACGACGGACGGCCGGCCGAGATCATCGTTGAGACCGCCGGCGAAGATACAGAGCAGACCGATATCCTGGAGTTGATCGGCGAGAACTGGGCCAAGATCGGCATCAAGCTCTTTGCCAAGCCGAGCCAGCGCGACGTGGTACGCAATCGCATCTTCTCGGGCGAGGCCATGATGTCGGTCTGGGCCGGCCTGGAAAACGGCCTGCCGAATGCGGACAGCAAACCCAATGAACTGGCGCCCACCTCGCAATACGGCCTGCAATGGCCGAAATGGGGTCAGTGGCATGAAACCGGACACCAGTCCGGCGAACCCATCGACATGCCGCTGGCGCAGGAGCTGTTCGACCTCTACCAGGCCTGGCTCGATACCGGCGACCCGGCGGAACGCAGCCGCATCTGGCATCGCATGCTATCGATCCATGCCGAGCAGACCTACAGCATCGGCGTGGTCAGCGGCGTATTCCAGCCGATCGTCGCCAGCAAGAAGCTGAGGAACATCCCGAAAGAAGGTGTCTTCAACTGGGATCCGGGCGCGTTCGTCGGCCTCTATCGTCCGGAAACCTTCTGGCTGCAACCGTAAGCCGGATTTCACATGCTGACTTACCTTGCCCGTCGCCTGCTGCTGATGATCCCCACCCTGCTGGTCATCAGCCTGTTGATCTTCCTGATCATCAAGCTTCCACCCGGCGATTACTTGACCAACCAGATCGCGGAACTGCGCGCCCAGGGTGAGACCAGCGCGCTGGAGCGCGCGGAATTCCTGCGCCGCCAATATGCGCTGGACCGCCCCCTGCTGGAGCAATATGCCATCTGGATGGGTTTCTGGTCCGGCCCCAATGGCTTCTCCGGCCTGCTGCAGGGCGACTGGGGCTGGTCGTTCGAATACAACCGGCCGGTCGGCGAGCTGATCGGCGACCGCCTGGCCATGACGGCGATCATCAACTTCTTCACCATCCTGTTCATCTACCTCGTCGCCTTCCCGATCGGCGTCTATTCGGCGACGCGGCAGTATTCCTGGGGTGACTACGGTTTCACCCTGTTCGGCTATATCGGGCTGGCGACGCCAAATTTCCTCTTGGCGCTGGTGCTGCTCTATTACGCCAACATGTGGTTCGGCGTCAGCATGGGTGGCCTGGTCGATCCGGAACTGGTCGATGCGCCCTGGAACATGGAGAAGATCCGCTCCCTCATGATCCACATGATCGTTCCGGTCATCGTGATCGGCACCTCGGGAACGGCCGCGATGATCCGTCGCCTGCGCGCCAATTTGCTGGATGAGCTGCAGAAGCAGTATGTCACCACAGCTCGCGCCAAGGGGCTGCCGCCGCTGCGACTGCTGGTGAAATACCCCATCCGCATGGCACTCAATCCCTTCATTGCCGATATCGGCAATCTGCTGCCCTCCATCGTCTCGGGCTCGGTCATCGTCTCGGTGGTGATGAGCCTGCCGACGGCCGGCCCCATGCTGTTGGGCGCGCTGCAGTCACTCGACCAGTATCTGGCCGGCTCTTTCCTGATGTTCCTGGCCCTGCTCACCGTCATCGGCATGCTGGTCTCCGACATCCTGCTGGCGCTGCTTGATCCGCGCATCCGCCTCGCCGGCGGACAGGCGAAGTAAGCGCCATGAGCAATCAGCCCTCCAAGCCGGTCGAGCACTGGGTCAATCCCAAGCCCTTCGACCCCTATTCCGTCGAGGCGATGACGCCCGAGCAGGAACAGTATTACCGCGCCTCGCAATGGAAGATGATGTGGTGGAAATTCCGCCGGCATCGCCTGGGGCTGTGGAGCGGCGTTGTGCTGCTGCTGATCTACGGTTCCACGCTGTTCTCTGAATTCATCGCGCCCTACAACCTGCAGACCCGCAATCCGCGTGGCATCTATGCGCCGCCGCATGAGATCAACCTGTTCCACGAAGGCACCTTCATCGGGCCCTTCGTTTACGGTCATCGCTTCAAGATGAACACCGAGACCCTGAAGCGAGAATACAGCCCGGATACGACCAAGGTGCACAAGCTGCGCTTCTTCTGCCAGGGCGACGAATACGAGTTCTGGAGCCTGGTGCCGATGAGCTTCCACTTCGTCTGCCCGGCCGAGGACGGCGCCTTCTATCTGATGGGCACCGATCGCCTGGGGCGCGACATCTTTTCCCGTATCGTTTACGGCACCCGCATCTCGCTCACCGTGGGCCTGATCGGCATCGCCATAAGCTTCATCATCGGCATCGTGCTGGGCGGGATATCCGGCTATTACGGCGGCTGGATCGACACGGTGATCCAGCGCCTGATCGAACTGATCCGTTCGCTGCCCGAGTTGCCGCTGTGGATGGCGCTCTCGGCCGCGCTGCCAGTGACCTGGTCGCCGATCCTGGTCTATTTCGGCATCACCATCATCCTCGGCCTGCTCGACTGGCCGGGCCTGGCGCGCGCCGTACGCTCCAAGCTGCTGGCGCTGCGCGAGGAAGACTTCGCCACGGCCGCCAAGCTGATGGGGGCCTCGCCCCAGCGCATCATCGGCCGTCACCTGCTGCCCAGCTTCATGAGCCACCTGATCGCCTCGGCGACGCTGTCGGTGCCGTCGATGATCCTGGGCGAGACCGCGCTGTCCTTCCTCGGGCTTGGCCTGCGGCCGCCGATCACCTCCTGGGGCGTTCTGCTGAACGAGGCCCAGAACATCAACGTGGTGGCGCTCTATCCCTGGCTGATGGCGCCGGCCCTGCCGGTGATCGTGGTGGTGCTGGCCTTCAACTTCTTCGGCGACGGCCTGCGCGACGCGGCCGATCCCTATCGCTGACTTCAGCCTCTAGGCCGGCTTGACCAGCCACAGGCTGGCCGGCAGCGATTCCGCCATATGCGGCAGACGACCGACGATGCTGCCGCTGACTGCCTGGGCCAGTCGCGTGCGCGCATAGTGGCTGGCAAACAGCGGCTTGAAGCCGCCAGCCAGCAGCGGGCCGATCAGTTGCTGCTCGTTATAGCCGCGCCAGGCCCATTCGGCCGGATAGTCGTCGGGCATGAAGATGTCGTGGATGTGCACCAGCACGCCATGCGGCAAGGCCGGCAGCACGCGATTGAACAGCCAGTCGACATCGCTGCCCGGCATCAGGATATGGCTGGAATCGATGAAGAGGATGTCGCCGGGCTGCAGCGTGGCGAAGACGGCCGGATCGGCGGTCTGCACCACTGCCGGCAGGAACCGCACGTCCAGGCCGGTCAGCGCCGCACGCGGCTGCGGATCGATGGCGGTGATCTCGGTCGGGATGCCGGCATCGGCCACGGCACGGACCAGGAAACGGGTCGAATGCCCGGAACCGACCTCGATGATGCGCCGCGGTGCGTATTGCCGCACCAGCGTATAGGCGGCCACCGCGTCCAACGTGGGGAACCAGCTTTGCGTGAAGCGCGGCGCCGGCGCGGGCGCCTTGTCATTGGCGATCCGCAGCAGCGCATCGGCATAGGCATCGGCGCCGCGCAGCAGATCGAGGAAAATGTCTTCAGCAGCAGTGAACTGCGCCGCCACCCCGTCATAGATCGGCTGGCGCTCCGCCACGGTATCGGCATAGCGATAGGGAATGAAGAAACCCTGCCGGCGCAGCCCCAGGATCGTCTGCAGCCCCATGCGGAGCCGCCGCCAGGTCACGCGCGACATCAGGGCCGCAGCACCAGGCCCTCGCGGGCCACGACCGATCCCGGCCGCGCGGCGGCGACGTCAGCCGCCACCTTGTCCATGAAGGCGTCGTCATGCTCGGGGTCGTGGTGGAAGACGACGAAGGTCTTCACGCCGGCCGCGTCGCATAGCTTGGCTCCGGCCTGCCAGGTGGAATGACCCCAGCCCTTGCGGCAAGTGTGCTCTTCGTCGGTATACATCGAGTCATAGATGACGATGTCGGCGCCCCGGATCAGGTCGAGGATATTCTGGTCCATGCCCTGCTCGGGATGCTCGGTGTCGGTCAGGTAGCAGATCGATTTGCCCTGATATTCGACGCGATAGCCGGTGGCGAGGTCGGGATGACTTAGCGGTCCGGTTCGCACGGTGATGCCCGGATGCGGATGCAGCACTGCGCCCTGGTCGAAATCGTGGAAGCTGATCTTGGCCTGGAAGATTTCCAACGGCACCGGGAAGAGCGGCGAGCACATCATCTGCTTCAACACGCCCTTGATGCCGCCGTTATCGGTAACATGGCCGGCATGGATGCGGAATGTATTGCGCGGATCGAAGGCTGGGCAGAAATGCGGCAGGCCGCAGACATGGTCGTAATGGGTGTGGCTGAAGAAGACGTCGGCATCGATCGGCTCCTTCCGGCCGCTCAGGGCAACGCCCAGCGCCCGGACGCCCGTGCCGGTGTCAAAGATCAGGGTATGCGCACCACAGCGCACCTCGATCGACGAGGTGTTGCCGCCATAGCGCATCACTTCCGGCGAGCCGACGGCAATGCTGCCGCGCACGCCCCAGAAGCGTACGTAAAAATCGTCAACCCCCACCTGGGCCTCCTTTTTCCCGTCAGCGTCGAGGGATGGAGTGCCTTCTGTGCCGACTGATCCTTGCCGGTCGGCGAGGTCTGTGCGGAAATCTGTCATGAACAAGATTAAGGGCGGGCCGGCGCATGTCTCAAGCGTTTATTACTGAAATCCAAGGTTCCTTGGCGGCCATCACATTTTGCCGGCCCGAAAAGCATAATGCCTTGGAAATAGCCGACCTGGAGGCCCTGGACGCAGAACTGCTTACCCTAGGGAACAGGTCCGATATCCGCACACTTCTGCTGCGCGCCCAGGGCAAAAGCTTCTGTTCCGGCGTCGATTTTGGCGCTGTCGCCGGCCATGACTGGCGCGACAACCCGCTGGAGCGCGTCTGCGACCGGCTGGAGGCTTTTCCCTTCCCCACGGTCTGCGTGCTGCAGGGCGGCGTTTATGGCGGCGGCACCGACCTGGCGCTGGCCTGCGATTTCCGTCTGGGCGCTGTAGGCATCCGATGCTTCATTCCGCCGGCCAAACTCGGCATCCAGTATCACGCGCATGGACTGAAGCGCGCCGTCACCCGGCTCGGCCTCGGCCCGGCCAAGCGGCTGTTCCTTGCCACCGAAACCTTCGATGCCGACGAGATGCTGCGCACCGGCTTTCTCGACTGGCTGGTGCCCGCCGCCGATCTGGATACGCGCGCGCAGGCTCTCGCCACGACACTGACCAGCCTCGCTCCGCTGGCGATGCAGGGCATGAAGCGCAGCCTGAATGAAGTCGCCGCCAACCTGTTCGACGAGCGCAGCGCCCGTGATCGCGCCGCCGCCAGCTTCCGCACCGCCGATCACCTGGAAGGCCGTCAGGCCATGGCAGAGAAACGCCCGCCCAAATTCACCGGCGCCTGAACCTCAGGGCTGCAGGCGATAGCCACCCGGATCGGTGATCAGCAACCGGGCGACGCCCGGATCGCGCTCGATCTTCTGGCGCAGGCGGTAAATGTGGGTTTCCAGCGTATGCGTGGAAACGCCGGCATTATAGCCCCAGACCTCGGCCAGCAGGATTTCGCGCGGCACCGGCTTGGAGCCGGCGCGCAGCAGGTACTTCAGGATCGCGGTTTCCTTCTCGGTCAGCCGCACCTTCTTGCCGGCCTTCTCGGTGTCCAGCAGCATCTTGTTGGACGGACGGAAGCTGTAGGGCCCGATGGCGAAGACCGCATCCTCGCTCTGCTCGAACTGCCGCAGCTGCGCCCGGATGCGCGCCAGCAGCACACCGAGCTTGAAGGGCTTAGTGACGTAATCGTTGGCGCCGGACTCCAGCCCCAGGATCGTATCGGCCTCGCCGTCGGCCGCGGTCAGCATGATCACCGGCGCACGCAGCCCCTGCTCGCGCATCTTGCGGCAAAGGTCGCGGCCGTCCATGTCAGGCAGGCCGACATCCAGCAGTACCAGATCGAAATGTTCCCCCGGCAACGTCTGCAGCGCGGCAGCAGCATCGTTGACGCAGAGCGTCGAGAATTCACGGGTGGTCTCGAGCTGCTCGGCCAGCAGGCCCTGCAGCGTCGTATCGTCATCCACCAGAAGCAGGCGTTTGGGTCCGCTCATCTTTCCCCCTCAGCGCAGCTTGGCTGCCATTGCGCGATGCAAGGCCGTGCCGGGTTGCGCCAGCTCGTCGATGATATCGAAATGATGCCGGTCTGGCACTGTGATCGCAGTCACCGGGCTGGTCCCTTGATGCTGCCAGGCTATCACAAAGTCGTGCTGTTGCTGATGAAAGGCCGGCGTTTCCGCTCCGCCCACGGCGCAAACCAATGGCGGCAATGGTCCGGCGAAATCCGGCAGCAGCAGCAACGGCGAATTGCGCACTGCAACAGCATCATCCATGCCCAGCTTGTCGTTCAGATAGGTGTTCCGGATCGGGCGCAGGTCGTTGAGTCCGGAGACCGAACAGCCGCTTTTCACCAGATCGGGCGGGGCCGCGCCATCCAGCCGCGCCCAGTCGGTCAGCAATGCCATGGCGGTCAGGTGCCCGCCGGCGGAATGCCCGCTGACATGGATGCGGTTTGGGTCGAAGCCAAGCGGCGCCGCCTCGCGCCACAGGAACAGGATCGCGCGGCGAACCGAGGCGACAATGCGGTCCATATCGGCCTCGGGCGCCAGCGGGTAATTGATCACCGCGACATTGGCCAAGCCAGCCTCGCCGGCGAAGGCAGAGGCCACGAAGGCATTCTCCGCCTTGCTCAGCGCCTGCCAGTAGCCGCCATGGATGAAGACCAGCAGCGGGCCGTCAGCCCGCGGCAGGGTGTAGAGATCGAGCGTCTCGCGCGGATGCGGGCCATAGGCGATGTCGGCGCGGTGGCTCAGCGCCTGCCGCGTACGGCTGCTGTTGGCGGCCCAACGGTCCAGGTCCTGCTGATGCGTCGGCACCGCGGCCCGGTTGTTGTAGAGCTTGTCGAGAGCCGCACGATCAAGCATCGGCACGCTCTCCACAATCTTACTTGAAGGCGACCGAAACGATCTCGTAGGCCTTCGCGCCGCCCGGCGTCGAGACTTCGACGCTCTCGCCGGCAGCCTTGCCGACCAGCGCCCGCGCCAGCGGCGCGGTGATCGACAGCAGGCCGGACTTGATGTCCGCCTCGTCGGCGCCGACGATCTGGTAGGTGCTTTCCTCGTCGGTATCCTCATCGGCCAGCACAACCGTGGCGCCGAACAGCACCTTTTCGCCCGACAGCTTCGACACGTCGATCACCTCGGCGCGGCGCAGCTTGTCCTCGAGTTCCAGGATGCGGCTTTCGATCCAGCCCTGGCGCTCCTTGGCAGCATGGTACTCGGCGTTTTCAGACAAGTCGCCATGCTCGCGCGCTTCCGAAATCGCACGGATCACCGCCGGCCGTTCGACCGACTTCAAATTCTTCAGCTCGGCCTCCAGGCGCTGGTAGCCGCCTGCGGTCATCGGGATCTTCTGCATCATTCCCTTCCTGTCAGACCGTTAAAAGTAGGCTTGGAGAGGCGCGACCGCAAGGCTCCCTCCGCGCAGGGCCTCAATCGCCCGCACAGCGGCCTTGGCACCGGCCACAGTGGTGAAATACGGAATCTTGTTCATCAGGGCAGTGCGGCGCAGGTCGAAGCTGTCGCGGATCGAGGCGGCACCTTCTGAGGTATTGAAGACCAGCTGGATATCGCCGTTCTTCATGGCGTCGACCACATGCGGCCGTCCTTCCATCACCTTGTTGACCCGGCTGACGGCGATCCCATGCTCCTCGAAGAAGCGGGCCGTGCCAGTGGTGCCGACCAGGCCGAAGCCCATGGCGATCAGGCGGCGCGCCGCATCCACCAGGGCCGATTTGTCGTTGTCGCGTACCGAGATGAATACGCTGCCCTGCAGCGGCAGGATGGTGCCGGCAGCGAGCTGCGCCTTGGCGAAGGCCGTGCCGAAGTCATGGTCAATGCCCATGACTTCGCCGGTCGATTTCATCTCGGGGCCGAGGATGATGTCGACGCCGGGGAAGCGGGCGAACGGGAACACGGCTTCCTTCACCGCGATATGGTCGACCTTGTTTTCATGCAGGTTGAAGCTGGCGAGCTTCTCGCCCGCCATGACGCGCGAGGCGATCTTGGCCAGCGGCACGCCAATGGCCTTGGCCACGAAGGGCACCGTGCGCGAGGCGCGCGGGTTCACTTCCAGGATGTAGACCACGCCGTCTTTCACCGCATACTGAACATTCATCAGGCCAACGACCTTGAGCGCGCGCGCCAGGGCCTCGGTCTGCTGCTTGATGTCGGCGATGATCTCGGGCGCCAGACTGTAGGGCGGCAGGGTACAGGCACTGTCCCCGGAATGAATGCCGGCCTCTTCGATATGTTCCATCACACCGGCGACAAACTGCGTCTCGGCATCGGCCAGGCAGTCGACGTCCACCTCGATGGCATCCGACAGGTAGCTATCGATCAGCACCGGCGACGAGCCCGAAACCTTCACGGCCTCGGTCATGTAGCGCTCGAGCTGGGCATTGCTGCGCACGATTTCCATGGCGCGGCCGCCCAGCACATAGGACGGACGGATGACGACCGGATAGCCGATGCGGGCGACCACGGCGCGCGCCTCGTCCTCCGAGCGCGCGATGCCATTCTCGGGCTGCTTCAGGTTCAGTTTCTGCAGCAGCTGCTGGAAGCGTTCGCGATCCTCGGCCAGGTCGATGGCATCCGGCGAGGTGCCGAGGATCGGCACCTTGGCGGCTTCCAGGCCGGCGGCGAGCTTCAGCGGAGTCTGGCCGCCGAACTGCACGATCACGCCCAGGAGCGTGCCCTTCGACTGCTCGACGCGCACGATCTCCATCACATCTTCGACCGTCAGCGGTTCGAAATACAGGCGATCGGAGGTGTCGTAATCGGTCGAGACGGTTTCCGGATTGCAATTGACCATGATGGTCTCGAACCCGGCTTCCTTCAGCGCATAAGCGGCATGGACGCAGCAATAGTCGAATTCGATGCCCTGGCCGATGCGGTTCGGACCGCCACCCAGGATCATCACCTTCTTGCGATCCTGCGGCTGCGCCTCGCATTCGGCATCGGGGCCGAATTCGTAGGTCGAATACATGTAGGGCGTGCGGCTTTCGAACTCGGCGGCGCAGGTGTCGACGCGCTTGAACACCGGCACGACGCCAATCTTGCGACGCTCGGCTGAAACCTCGGCCTCCTTCTTGCCGGCCAGCTCGGCCAGACGGGCATCGGAGAAGCCCATGCGCTTCAGCGCGCGCACGGCATCGGCATCCTTGGGAATACCGGCCTTGCGAATCTGCTCTTCGGTCTGGACGATCTCTTCGATCTGCTCCAGGAACCACGGATCGTATTTGCAGGCGGCGTGAATCTCGGCGACCGTCAGGCCATGACGGAATGCCTGCGCGATCACCAGCAGGCGATCCGGCGTCGGCTTGGCCAGCGCGGCGACGATGGCTTCCGTGCCATCGGTGTCGTCGGCATTGGCGATGGTCACTTCATTGAGGCCGGTCAAGCCGGTCTCCATCGAGCGCAGCACCTTCTGCAGGCTCTCCTGGAAGCTGCGGCCCATCGACATCGCCTCGCCCACCGACTTCATCGAGGTGTTCAGCAGGCGATCGGTGCCCGGGAACTTCTCGAAGGTGAAGCGCGGCATCTTGGTGACGATGTAATCAATGGTCGGCTCGAACGAGGCCGGCGTCACGCCGGTGATGTCGTTCATCAGCTCGTCCAGCGTGTAACCCACGGCCAGCTTGGCGGCCACCTTGGCGATCGGGAAGCCGGTCGCCTTCGAGGCCAGAGCCGAAGAGCGCGAGACACGCGGATTCATCTCGATCACGACCATGCGGCCATCGGCCGGATTGACGGCGAACTGCACATTCGAACCGCCGGTCTCGACGCCGATCTCGCGCAGCACCGCCATCGAGGCGTCGCGCATGATCTGATATTCCTTGTCGGTGAGCGTCAGCGCCGGCGCGACGGTCACGCTGTCGCCGGTATGCACGCCCATTGGATCGATATTCTCGATCGAGCAGATGATGATGCAGTTGTCCTTCTTGTCGCGGACAACCTCCATCTCGTATTCCTTCCAGCCGAGCACTGATTCATCGATCAGCACTTCGGTGGTGGGCGAGGCATCAAGGCCGCGCGTGACGATCTCGTCGAATTCCTCGCGCGTATAGGCAATACCGCCGCCGGTGCCGGCCAGCGTGAACGACGGACGGATGACCGCCGGCAGGCCCACGGTGGGCAGCAGCGCGCGGGCCTCGTCCAGTGTATGCGCGGTACCCGAGCGCGGCATGTCCAACTTCAGGCGGTTCATCGCCTGACGGAACTGCTCGCGATCCTCGGCCATCACGATAGCTTCGCGGCTGGCACCGATGAGCTGGACGCCGAATTTCTTCAGCACGCCCTGCTCGTCCAGCTTCATTGCGGTGTTCAGCGCGGTCTGACCGCCCATGGTGGGCAGCAGCGCATCGGGGCGCTCCTTCTCGATCACCATCGCCACGATCTCGGGCGTGATCGGCTCGATATAGGTCGCATCGGCCAGACCCGGATCGGTCATGATCGTGGCCGGGTTCGAGTTGATCAGGATGACGCGGTAGCCCTCGGCCTTCAGCGCCTGGCAGGCCTGCGTGCCCGAATAGTCGAACTCGCAGGCCTGGCCGATCACAATGGGACCGGCGCCGATGATCAGGATGCTTTTGATGTCAGTACGTTTGGGCATGATTCACCTGGGAGCGAAGCGCAGCACGGTTCAGCCGCGCTTCTGCTCCATCAACTTTGCAAAGCGTTCAAACAGATAGTGGCTGTCCTGCGGGCCGGGCGAGGCTTCGGGATGATACTGCACCGAGAAGACCGGCTTGTCGGTCAGCTTGATGCCTTCATTCGAGCCGTCGAACAGCGACACATGCGTGCGCACCACATTCTTGGGCAGGCTTTCCTCGATCACGCAGAAGCCGTGATTCTGGCTGGTGATCTCCACCTTGCCGGTTTCCAGGTCCTTCACCGGATGGTTGGCACCGCGGTGGCCGCGATCCATCTTGCCGGTCTTGCCGCCGAGCGCGAGCGCCAGCATCTGGTGACCAAGGCAGATGCCGAACACCGGCTTGCCGCTATCGACCAGCGCCTTGATCGTCGGCACGGCATATTCGCCGGTCGCCGCCGGATCGCCGGGACCGTTCGAGAGGAAAACGCCATCGGGCTTGTGCCGCAGCACATCCTCGGCCGTCGCATTGCCCGGCACGACGGTGACCTTGCAGCCGACATCGGCGAGGTTGCGCAGGATGTTGCGCTTGATGCCGTAGTCGATGGCGACAACGTGGAACTTGGGGTTGCTCTGCTTGCCGTAACCTTTGCCGAGCTGCCAGCGGGTCTCGTCCCAGCCATAGGTCTGGCGGCAGGTCACTTCGGCGGCAAGATCCATGCCTTCCAGGCCCGGCCAGCTCTTGGCCTTGGCATGCAGCGCCGCGAGATCGAACTTGCCGTCATTGCGATGGGCGATCACACCGTTCGGCGCGCCCTGGTCGCGGATACGGCGCGTCATCGCACGCGTGTCGATCCCCGAAATGCCGATCAGGTTGCGCAGCTTGAGCCAGTCGTTGAGATGACTGTTGCTGCGGAAATTAGACGGCCCGGTGATCGGCGCGCGCAGGATCAGGCCGCGGGCGGCGATGCCCTGGGTCTCGATGTCTTCGGCGTTGGTGCCGACATTGCCGATATGCGGGAAGGTGAAAGTGATGATCTGGCCGGCATAGGAGGGATCGGTGAGGATTTCCTGGTAGCCGGTCATCGAAGTGTTGAAGCAGACCTCGCCGACGCTGTCGCCCTCGGCGCCCAGCCCGTGGCCCCAGAAGACACTGCCATCGGCCAACACCACAACGCCGGTATAGCCGGGGCCCGGCGGTGCGGCGTATTTCGGTGTCTCGGCCATGATGGGCTCCATTACTCGGGTCGGGCGGCGCAGGCGTCAGGCCGCAAAAAACCACCGGAGGCGAGCGCATCCGGCGGTACGGCACAGCTGTTCACGATGATTGCGGCGGCGGCGGGCGCCGCTTCAACCGAGGCCGGACCATATCAAAACTCCCGCCCCAGTCAACCCCGCCCGAAAGGTTAAAAGCATATAAAAATCATATACTTATTCGCTTTGCGCAGCGAGGCGCTCTGGGCTATGCTGCGCGCCTTCCGAAAACACCCCGATTCCGTATACCGCTAGAGGACTGCGATGCTGCGCGACACGCTCAACCAGGCGATGAAGGATGCCATGAAGGCCAAGGACGCGCGGCGTCTGGCCACCATCCGCATGGTTCTGGCGGCCATCAAGGACAAGGACATCGCCGCCCGCACCTCGGCCGAAGAGCGCACCGGCATCGACGATGGCGCCATCCTGTCGCTGCTGCAGAACATGGTGAAGCAGCGCCGCGAGTCGGCAGCCGCCTTCGAGGCCGGCGGCCGCATGGAGCTGGCGACCCAGGAAAAGGAAGAAATCGCCATTATCGAGGGCTATCTGCCCCAGCAGCTCTCCGACTCGGAAGTCGAAGCCGCCGCCAAGGCCGCCATCGCCGAGTCGGGTGCTGCCAGCATCAAGGACATGGGCAAGGCCGTTGCGATTCTGAAGGCGAAATACGCGGGTCAGATGGACTTCGGCAAGGCAGCGGCTATCCTGAAGGCCCAGCTCAGCTGAGCGGCCCCGAGTCGTCCCGAGTCGCGGCCGGAACGGGCGTTTAGGGATAGCCATGGCCTTTCCCGATTCCTTTCTGGAAGAATTGCGCAACCGGCTGCCGCTGTCCGGCGTGGTCGGCCGTTCGGTGCGCCTGATCAAGCGCGGCCGCGAGTTCACCGGTCTCTGCCCCTTCCATAACGAGAAGTCGCCGTCCTTCACGGTCAACGACGACAAGGGCTTCTTCCACTGCTTCGGCTGCGGCGCCCATGGCGACGTGATCGGCTTCACCATGCGCAGCAGCGGCATGGGTTTCCCTGAAGCCGTCGAGCTGCTGGCGGGCGAAGCTGGCCTGGACGTGCCGCGCATGCGCCCGGAAGATCGCGAAAAGGCCGAACAGGTCGCGACCCTGGGCAAGGTGATGGAGGAAGCCACCGCCTGGTACCAAGCGCAGCTGAAAGGCGCGGTTGGCGCGGAAGCACGCACTTACATCCAGAAGCGCGGCTTGAAAGCCGAGACCGTCGAACGCTTCCGCATGGGATACGCCCCGCAAAGCCGCACCGCGCTGAAAGAGGCGATGCTAGCGCGCAAGCTGCCGGAAGACCTGCTGATCGAGAGCGGGCTTCTGATCAAGCCGGAAGACGGCGGCGCCAGCTACGACCGCTTCCGCAACCGCGTGATGTTCCCGATTGGCGACCGCCGCGGCCGCATCATCGCCTTTGGCGGCCGCGCGCTCGATCCCGATGCGCCGGCGAAGTATCTCAACTCGCCCGAGACGCCGCTCTTCCACAAGGGGCGCAATCTCTACAACCACGCCATCGCCCGTGAAGCCGCCCGCGAGAGCGGCACCGTGATCGTGGTCGAAGGCTACATGGACGTGATCGCGCTCGCCCAGGCCGGCATCAACCATGCCGTCGCCCCGCTGGGCACCGCGCTGACCGAGGAGCAGATCGCGCTGCTCTGGCGCCTCTCGGCCGAGCCGATCCTGTGTTTCGACGGCGACAATGCCGGCATCCGGGCCGCCATGCGGGCCGCCGACCGCGCCCTGCCCCTGCTCGAGCCCGGCCATTCTTTCCGTTTCGCCCTGTTGCCAGGCGGCCAGGATCCGGACGACCTGATCAAAACCCAGGGCCGGGCCGCCATGGACGGAGTGCTGGCCGCCGCCGCCCCGCTGGCCGATATCCTGTGGCGCAAGGAGACCGAGGGCCGGCCGCTGGATACCCCGGAGCGCCGGGCCGCCCTGGAATCGGCCCTGTACGGGGTGGCCGGCCAGATCAAGAATCCGGCGGTCCAGAACCACTACCGGGACCATTTCCGCGCCAAGCTGCGCACCCTGTTCGCCCCGACGCGGACCTGGAAGCCCAATAATCGTCCGAACCGCCCCGCCTATGGCCAGGGGGGCCAGTTTGGCAAGCCCCTGCCGCCCCTGGCCGTCGGCGGCCCCATCAATGCAGCCCCAGGCAGGACCGAAAGGGCGCTTTTGGCCGCCGTTCTGGCCCATCCCTGGCTTCTGGAGGAGCATGGGGAGGCCTTTGCCAACCTGAGCTTCCCGACGGGGCCGCTTGACAGCCTTAAGAGCCGGATTCTAGAAGAAGCCTCCCGCCATCCGGGTCTTGACGGCGAGGCCTTCGCAGCCCATCTCAGGCAGCGAGGACTCGGGGCCGCGCTCGACCTCGTGACTGGCGAGACCGGCCGGATTCTGGAGCCCTTTGCGCGCGCCGATACTCCGGCGGACAAGGTTGAGCGAGGGTGGTGGCAGGCTGTGCAGCGGTACCGTCTGGCGGAGCTGGAGCAGGAGCTGGCGGCGGCAGAGGCCGATCTGGCCAGTAATACAAATCCCGAAGCATGGCAGCGCTTCCAGGCCTTACAGGCAGAGGTCGGTTCGGCGCGCAGTCAGGTTTCGGTATCGGATACGGATTGAACGACAGGCCGCTCATACCGGGCGGCCTTGAGCATTTTACAAGACAGGACAGTTAGGACCCGGCATGGCAAAACAGGCAGCGGCCCCTGACACCGCAGAAGCACCCGAAAAAGAAGAGACCGTTGACACGCCGCTGATCGACGCGTCGATGGCTGCCATCAAGCGCATGCTGGCCAAGGCCAAGGAGCGCGGCTACGTCACTTATGACGAAATCAATGCCGTGCTGCCGCCGGAGCATGTCTCGTCCGAGCAGATCGAAGACACCATGGCGATGCTGTCCGAAATGGGCATCACCATCGTTGAATCCGAAGAGCAGGAGGACGGCGGCGTAGCCGCTGTCGACAAGGAAGAAGGCGACGGCGACAGCGAAAGCGGTGACGGCGAAGTTGCCGCCACTGCGCCGGCCAAGGCCGAGGTCGACCGCACCGACGATCCGGTGCGCATGTACCTCCGCGAAATGGGTTCGGTCGAGCTGCTGTCGCGCGAGGGCGAAATCGCCATCGCCAAGCGCATCGAGGCCGGCCGCGAAAAGATGATCGGCGCGATCTGCGAAAGCCCGCTGACCATCCAGGCGATCGTGAAGTGGCGCGACGACCTGGTCGACGGCAAGATCCTGCTGCGCGACGTGGTCGATCTGGAAGCGACGCTGGGCGGTTCCGCCGGCGGCCCGGATAATGCGGCCCTTGATGGTGTGGAAGCTGACGAGGCCGAGGAAGCCACTGCGCCGAAGGAAGAGGCCAAGCCGGCAAAGCCGGCTGTTGCCGCGCCGCCGCCGGTGAAGGCCGAGAAGCTCGAAAAGAAGAAGGTCAAGGATGCAGCGCCCGGCGACGAGCCGGAAGTTGCCGCCGCGCCGGAAGAGCCTGACGAGGAAGACGAGGCCAACCTGTCGCTCGCCGCGATGGAAGCCCAGCTCAAGCCGCAGGTTCTGGAAGCCTTCGATGCCATCGCCAAGCATTACAAGAAGCTGCAGAAAACGCAGGAAGAGCGCCTGCAGGCGGCTCTGGCGCATGCCGATGCCGATGTCCGCAAGGACAAGGCCTATGCCAAGTCCAAGCAGGAAATGATTGTCCTGATGGAATCGGTTCACCTGAACAACGGCCGCATCGAAAGCCTGGTCGAAAGCATGTACGGCCTGAACAAGCGGCTGATGATGCTGGAAGGCAAGCTGCTGCGCTCGGCTGAAAGCTTCAAGATTCCGCGCGACGAGTTCCTCAAGCAGTATGATGGCCAGGAACTCGATCCGAACTGGATGACCAAGGTCGCCAAGCTGAAGAGCCACAAGGGTTGGGTGCGTTTCGGTGAAGCCGCCTCGCGCGAAGTGAATCCGATCCGCGAGCAGATCGCGACGATTGCCACCGAGTTCGGCCTGCCGATCTCGGAATTCAAGCGCATCTACAAGCAGGTGCGTGAAGGCGAGCGCGAAGCCAGCGTGGCGAAGAAGGAAATGGTGGAGGCCAACCTGCGCCTCGTCATCTCCATCGCCAAGAAGTACACCAACCGCGGTCTGCAGTTCCTCGATCTGATCCAGGAAGGCAACATCGGCCTGATGAAGGCGGTGGACAAGTTCGAATACCGCCGCGGCTACAAGTTCTCGACCTACGCCACCTGGTGGATCCGTCAGGCGATCACCCGCTCGATCGCCGACCAGGCCCGCACCATCCGTATCCCGGTGCATATGATCGAGACGATCAACAAGCTGGTGCGCACCAGCCGCCAGATGCTGCATGAGATCGGCCGCGAGCCGACGCCGGAAGAACTGGCGACCAAGCTCGGCATGCCGCTGGAGAAGGTGCGCAAGGTGCTGAAGATCGCCAAGGAACCGATCTCTCTCGAAACGCCGATCGGCGACGAGGAAGACAGCCATCTGGGCGATTTCATCGAGGACAAGAACGCCGTCCTGCCGGTGGACGCCGCGATCAACTCGAACCTGCGCGAAACCACGACCCGCGTTCTGGCGACGCTCACCCCGCGAGAGGAGCGCGTGCTGCGCATGCGCTTCGGCATCGGCATGAACACCGACCATACGCTGGAAGAAGTCGGCCAGCAGTTCTCGGTCACCCGCGAACGTATCCGCCAGATCGAAGCCAAGGCTCTGCGCAAGTTGAAGCACCCGAGCCGGTCGCGTAAGTTGCGCTCGTTCCTGGATACGTAAGCGGTCCGGAGCGACAGAGATCAGGGCCCCGGTCTCAAAGCCGGGGCCTTTTTCATGACGGGGGATCCCCTCGTCAGCGGGGAGCGTGGGCCTGTAGCTCAACTGGTTAGAGCCGGCCGCTCATAACGGTCTGGTTGCTGGTTCAAGTCCAGCCGGGCCCACCATCCCTGCCCTTTTCGGCCAAACCATTGAAATACCTGGGACAGTTATGCTCCAGCTCGGCCAGTTCACGCCAAATGGGCGACCGGTTCGTGCCAGTTGCCGGCCAGTTAGAGCCAGTTGACGCCAGTTGCGTCCAGTTGGAGCCAGTTCCCAGCCAGCCGCCGCCAGTTCGGGCCGGATGGCCCCTGTGACCAGAAATCCGTATTCACGATGGGCAACAGCAGCCTTGAAATAAGAACATAAATCGAACATAAAGTCAAACCGCCGCCCGCCCCGCTTTCATTGCCCGTCGTCACAGCCGGCGCTGAAAGGCGCGGCGCCCGACAGGCAGCGGCGTATACTCGCATCATACGAGGGGACGATTTCCAATGACCGAGGCCGCCGACAGCATCCGCCGCAAACTGACGACCATCTTCTGCGCCGACGTGCAGGGCTACAGCGCGCTGGTCGAGCGCGACGAGGTCGGCACGGTGACGCGGCTGAAGCAGTATCGCGAAGTGATGGTGGCCGAGATCGAGCGCCACCATGGCCGCCTGATCAACACCTGGGGCGACGGCCTGCTGGCCGAATTCTCCTCGCCCGTTGAGGCCGTCTTCTGCGCCGTGGAAACCCAGCGGCGGCTCTCTTTACGCAATGCCGACGAACCGCTGGCGCCGGCCATGCAGTTCCGCATCGGCATCAACATCGGCGACGTGATGATCGACGGCGACGACATCTATGGCGAAGGCGTGAATATCGCTGCGCGCCTTGAATCGCTGGCCGAGCCAGGCGGCGTGTGCATTTCCGGCATGGTGTTCGAGCAGGTGCGCAAGAAACTCGACCTCGGCTTCGACTTCATCGGCGCGCGCGAAATCAAGAATATCGCCGAGCCGGTGCAGGCCTATCGTGTGCAGATGGGCGGCGCTGGCGCGCCCCATGCGGTGCGGCCGGTTGAACCAGCGCAGCCCGCCGCGCCCGCATCCGAAGCCGACGACACGGAAGCCGCGCTACTGAAATGGAAACGCAATGCCTGGCGCTTCGGCGCCGTGCTGATCGCACTGATCCTCATCAACCTGATGACCAGCCCGGGGCGGCTGTGGTTCCAGTGGCCGATGCTGGGCATCGCTCTGATGCTGGTCCTGCGCTTCCCCTATGGCGTCGATCCGCGCCGGCTGTGGCCCTCGAAGCGCGATTGATAGCGCTTCAGGCTGCCTTCAGCCGGTTCTGGTAGGCGCAGAGGTTGATATAGGCAAGCGACAGCAGCGGCATCGCCATGCCGACCTGCTTGGCCCGCGCGATCAGGTCGCCGACGATCTGGTCGGCCTCCACCGCACTGCCCTTCAGCAGATCGCGATACATCGACGAGGTATGGGCCGAACCCTGTCTGGTCAGCGTCTCGCGCGTATTGGCCACAAAGGCATCGCTCGGCGCGACACCGACGGCCTTCACGGCCGCCACCACTTCGTCCACCAGCGCCGCTTCAAACTCCACGCCGCCAGGAGCCGCCGCGACCTCGCCCACCGCGCCGCGCATCAGGCAGCAGATGCCGCCCAGCGCCGCCAGCAACACCCATTTCTCCCACATCTCGCGCCGGATATGCGATGTCAGCTTGGCGTCGAAGCCGGCGCCCTTGAATGCCGCATCCAGTTTCTGGATGCGCGGCGTGGTGCTGCCGTCCATCTCGCCATAGGCGAGATCGTGGAACTTGCCCATCTGGATCACCCGGCCGTCGTCATCGAGCTGGGCCGGGATCCGGCACAGCCCACCGACCAGCGCCCTCTCGCCGAAGCGCGCCGTGATGGCATCGACATGCCGCATGCCGTTCAGCACCGGAATGATCATGGTCTCAGGACCCACCGCCGGCGCCATGTCGTTGAGCGCCGCCTCCAGCGAATAGGCCTTCACCGTCAACAGCACGGCATCATAATGGCCGTCGATGGCATCGGCGGTGACCAGCTTCGGCGTCAGATTGGCGTCGCCGGTGGGGCTGACGATCTGCAGGCCGGTCTTGCGCAGCTGTGCCGCGCGGCCGGGACGGACCAGGAAGGTGACGTCACGGCCCGCCTGCGCCAGCCGGCCACCGTAATAGCCGCCGGTCGAGCCGGCGCCCACCACCAGAATACGCATGGAATTCCCCTCTCAGGATGACACATCAATCTTCCCCGATATTGCGCGATCCGGCAGCGCGAATACAGGGCCGCAACCCGCTATGCTGGTATTCGCAGCCGCACCCCTGAAATTTTCGCCGTCCTCTGCGAGGATCCCAGTTGTGCGGATGAGTTCCGCACCTGCAGAGATTTTTTTTGTTAAGCAATTATCGCTGGCACCGCCCTGCCGGCCGGTTCAGCATTGTGCCTGCGGGGGAGTGAGACTCGACAGGAGAGCGCCATGGTTGCCACCACCCGACTGCAAACCGCCTATCAGTCCAGCATGCAGATTCTGGAACAGGTGATGCAGGCGCAAAACGACCTGCAGGCCGTATTCGGCAATGGTGTTGTGGATACCAAGGGCATCATCCGCGATGTTGCGAACTGCAATGAGGCGCTGAGCGATGCGATCACGCATCTGCTCGATGCGCAGCGCCGGCTGAACGACACGGCCTGGCCGGAAGACGACGATTACAATGTGGTGGATGCCGCCGACTGACCGGCAGGCACAGCTTCAGTCCGGGTCCGGGTTGACGATGGTCTGACCAGGCTGCTTCGGCAGCTTGTCGCGGCCCTTGGGATCGGGTGGCAGCTTGTCGCCAACCTCTTTGCCGTCCACATGCTTTTCCTTGGCATGCTTCAGCGTGCGTTCGGTTTCCCTGACACGCTCGTGCTTGGGGGAATCCCGGCTGGCCATGGGCGTCTCCTCAGGACTTGCTGCGCGTGGTGATGCCGACCACGCGCATGAACAATGAAGATGCCGGCATGGGCAGCGCGGAATCGCTCTGCGGTGCGCCGGTCCGGCTCAGCGTGCCGGCCGAGGCCGCGCCGAAACCGTCGTCGAACATGCGGTCGATCTGGCGGTCCAGGGCGCGAAAAGGGTTGAGCGTCATGCTGAACGGGCTGAATTCGCGGTCGGCCATGGAGGATTCTCCTGCAAAGCGGTCTTTTGACCGGGGCAGCAGGAAAACAGGGTTGGCGCGGCGGAGTTCCGCAGGGTACTGAAGAATAACGCGCCTCCCTCCGGCTTCCCCACCTTCCCATGCTCATCGCCCAGCTTTCCGATCCCCATATCCGTCCACACGGCCGGCTCTATCAGGATACGGTCGACTCGAATGCCATGTTCGCCGCCGCCGTGGCGCAGCTGAATGCCTGGCAGCCGCGCCCAGACCTGGTGCTGCTGAGCGGCGACATCGTCGACCATGGCACGCCCGAGGAATACGCCATGGCGCGCACGCTGCTGGCGGCGCTGCAGGTTCCCTGGCTGGCGATCCCCGGCAATCATGACGAGCGCGCCGCCTTCCGCGCAGCCTTTGCCGACCAGACATATCTGCCTGCTGATCCGGCTGGCGGCCCGCTGCATTACGTGGTGAACGACCGTGGGCCGGTGCGCATCATCGCGCTGGACGTCACGCTGCCGGGCCTGCATCACGGGCGCATCGATGAAGCAGCGATCGCCTGGCTGGAGGCCGCGCTGTCGGCCGAGCCGGACCGCCCGACCATCCTGATGCTGCATCAGCCGCCATTCGCCACCGGCATTCCCTACATGGATCCCTACTGGTGCGAGGGCGGCGCGCTGCTGGAGGCGTTGCTGCGCCGCTATCCGGCGGTGGAGCGCGTCACCTGCGGGCATGTGCATCGCTTCATGCAGCTGCGCTTCGGCGGCACGGCGCTGTGCACTGCTCCCAGCACCACCACCGCCATCGCGCTGCAACTCGATCCGGCCGCGAAGCCGCAGTCCTATGTCGAGCCGCCGGCTTTCCTGCTGCATCACTGGAAGGCCGATACCGGCCTGATCACGCATCTCTGCCCGATTGGCAATTTCCCCGGACCCTACCCTTTTGCTTAAGACTGGCCCTTCGCCTGAGAAAAGCACCGGCGGATTGACGTGCATCAAGCCGGCCCGGCGAGAGGCCGGGCAGACTGGGGACAGGAGGCCATCCGATGACCAGTCCCTATGAACTCGTCAACCGCCATGTGGAAGCGGCGCTCGCCGAGGCCGCGACACAGACGATCGCGCCGCAGACCGTGGCGAGCAACCTGCTGACCGAAGCGGTCCGGATCATGAAATCGGGGCGCAGCCTTGACGACATCCGCTCGGAGCTGCAGTTCGCCATCGAGAATCTGGAAGACCGCGACTACACGTTCATGCGGCCGTGACGGTTCAACCCAGCCGGGCCGCCAGCTTCTTCGGCGCGATCAGCACGTAGCTGCGGCGCACCAGCTCGGCCACTTCCGCCCAGTCGGCCTTCCTGTCGAGCCACATACCGATCCAGCCCTTGTGGCCCAGATAGGGCGGCACGAAGAAGCGCTGCGGATCGGCGCTGACCAGCAGCTCCTGGCTGCCCTCCTGCCCCTTGCACCACACGGCCGGCCGCTCGTCGATGGCGCTTTCCAGCGCGAAGATCTTGTTGCGGATGCGGTAGGTGGGAATCTCCCAGGTCTCGCGCTCCTCGGCCTCGGGCAGCGCCATGCAGATGCTGCGCAGGCGGTCGGTCGGCTTTTTCGGCGCCATCTTGCGCACATCGGTCTTCTTCGGCACCTGGTTGGTCTTCTTGGCCATCAGAACAGACTCCCCTGCCTGGTATCCAGCACCGGCGGCTGGAACAGGTCCTTGCGGATCGACAGCCGGCGCTCGTTGAAGCCGATGCGCTTGATCGCCAGCCGGAAGCGCTGGGCGATCAGATCGGCATAGGCGCCCTGCCCGCGCATGCGGTCGCCGAAGTCGGCGACGTAATCCTGACCGCCGCGCGCATCCTGGATCAGCTTCATCACCTTCGACGCACGATCAGGATAATGCGCCTGCAGCCATTCGCGCCACAGCTCACGCAGCTCATAGGGCAGCCGCAGGAACACCCAGCCCGCCTCGCGCGCGCCGGCCTCCCAGGCGGCCTGCAGCAGGTCTTCCATTTCCATGTCATTGATCGCCGGGATCATCGGCGCGGTCATCACGCCGCAGGGAATGCCGGCCTCGTTGAGCATGCGGATGGCGTCCAGCCGCTTGCCCGGCGTGGAGGCGCGCGGCTCCATATTCCGGGCAAGGTGGCGGTCCAGCGTGGTGACCGAGAGATAGACCTTCACCAGGTTGAGCTTCGCCATCTGCGCCAGCAGGTCGATGTCGCGGGTGACCAGATGGTTCTTGGTCACAATGCCGAGCGGATGCCGGGTCTCCAGCAGCACCTCGATGATGCTGCGGGTGATCTTCAGGTCGCGCTCGACCGGCTGGTAGGGATCGGTGTTGGTCCCCATCGACAGGGTGGCGACCTTGTAGGTCTTGTGTGCCAGCTCCTTGCGCAGCAGCACGGCGGCGTTGCGCTTGACCATGATCTCGGTCTCGAAATCCAGCCCGGGCGAAAAGCCGAGATAGGCATGAGATGGCCGCGCGAAGCAGTAGATGCAGCCATGCTCGCAGCCGCGATAGGGATTGATCGAGCGGTCGAAGGGAATGTCGGGCGACTTGTTCCACGAGATGATGCTGCGCGTCGCATCCTCGTGCAGATGCGTGCGGATCGGGTCGGCCTCTTCCAGATTGTCCCAGCCGTCGTCCTGCTTCTGCCGCGTCTCGGTGTCGTAGCGGCTGCGCACCGTCGACAGCGCACCCCGGCCCCGCCGCGCATCGGGGTGCGCGTGGTCCTCAGCGGTGGAAACAGCCCTCTGGACGACCTTCTTCATGGCCGCGAGGATATCGCGGCGAAAAGAACATTTCAAGAACTTGAGAAAGCCGGGAAAACCGGCCAGAAAATGACTCGTGTCAGAGTTCGATATTGTAGCGCACGAAGGGCGCGCGCTTGGCCACGCGCTCATAGAGCCGCCGGGCGGTGCCGTTGAACTCCTCCGTCTGCCAGTAGAGCACCCCGGCGCCCTTGGCCTTCGAAATCTCGGTGACGGCGGCGATCAGCCGGCGGCCGATGCGTTTACCGCGCGACTCAGGGACCACGAACAGGTCCTGCAGATAGACGTTGCCGCCGATGTTCCAGGTCGAGGGATGCAGCAGATACTGCACCAGCCCCAGCGCCACTTCGCCTTCCCAGGCGATCAGCCCCTCGATGGCATTGGCAGGATCGAGCAGGCGCTGCCAGGTGGCGTCGGTGACGGCCGGCGGCACGCTCTTCTCGTAGAAGGCCAGATAGCCGAGCCAGAGCGGCTCCCACTGCTTGCGCTCGGTGGCGGCGATAGGCCGGATGACGATGTCGGACATGGACGGATTCCTGAAAGGGCGATCTGATCGGATTACCCTAGCAGCGGTCCCGGTAAAAGCGCCAGTTTAGCCGAAATACATGGGGCCAGTTTACAGGCGGGTCTTATCGGCCCGCGCCGCGGCGCTCATGCTCGCGCAGGCGCGGGAACAGTTCGACGAAGTTGCAGGGCTTGTGGCGATAGTCGAGCTGGTCTTTCAGGATCATGTCCCAGGCATCGCGGCAGGCGCCGGGCGAGCCCGGCAGCGCGAAGAGATACGTGCCGCGCGTGACACCAGCGGTGGCGCGCGACTGAATCGTCGACGTGCCGATCTTCTGATAGCTGAGCATGCGGAACAGCTCACCGAAACCGGGGATGCTCTTCTCGTAGATACCCTCGAAGGCCTCGGGCGTGACATCACGCCCCGTCACGCCGGTGCCACCGGTGGCGAGGATGACATCGACGGTGTCGTCATCGATCCAGTCGGTGAGCTGGCCTTGGATTTCGGCCACGTCATCCTTGACGATGGCGCGCGCGGCAAGCTGGTGCCCGGCCTCGGTCAGGCGCTCGGCCAGCGTGTTGCCGGATTTATCGTCGTCGAAGCTGCGGGTATCGGAAACGGTGAGCACGGCGATGCGCACCGGCACGAACAGGCGCTTGCCATCGGCATCGACAAAGGACTGCGGCTGCAATTCGGTCATGGCGGCTCCTTCGTAACTGAGACGATCATAACCTAGGATCTGCAATAGATGAAACCTAGGTCCCGGTTATCGGATTTGCAGCCAAACAATCGAGCCCGGTGGGCACTCTTCAAGTTTTCTTATGCTCGACACATGGCTGGCGGTGGTGGCGGAAACCATCGCTATATTCGGACGGTCTCTCGGCTGACAATGAAAGGCCAATTCCCGCAGAGGCAACTTTCCGAATTCTTCATTCGGGAACCATTCATATTGGAAATAGCCAGCATTCCCTGTCGAATATACGCGCGCATTGCCGATCACAATGCCTTCACGCGACGTCACGGGGCCAAACACCGATATTGGCTGCTGGGCATCAGTCCCAACCGTCCCTCGGGGAATTCTAGTTGACGTCACCAGAGAGTCACCGGAACACGCCGCAAGAACGGGAAGCATTGCCCCAAGAAGGGCCAACCGGAGATTTATCACTTTCTTTCGGCGCGCTGGTCGCCACGATCCAGGCCGCGATAGACCGGCCAGCCGCCGGTCATGGTGGCGCTTAAGGATGTATTGGGCTGGCCGATACGGGTGCGATAGACCCAGTAGTTGGTCAGCACGCGCTGCACGAAGTTGCGTGTCTCGCTGAGCGGGATGGTCTCGATGAACAGATACGGGTCGTTCTGGTCGGGCGAGGCGCGCAGCCACTTCTGCAGGTTGCCCGGACCGGCATTGTAGGCAGCGGTCAGGTACAGCAGGTTGCCACGGATCATCGGCATTTCCAGCAGGTGCTGCAGATACTTCTGGCCCAGCTCGATATTGTATTCCGGCGCGAACAGCTTATGACGGCCGGTCTTGTGATGCAGGCTCTTGTCGTTGGCGACGGCGCCGGCGGTCTTGGGCATCAGCTGCATCAGGCCGGTGGCGCCGGCCGTGCTCATGGCGCGCGCATTGAAAGCGCTTTCCTGCCGCATAAAGGCGAAGACCAGCGCGCGGTCGACATTGAAGCCGCCTTCGGGTTCCCAGGGCGGCAACGGATAGAGCGCAGAGTCGTAGCCCTCACCCTTCACCGTGTACCAGGCGATCGAAATCTTCATCGACGAGGCCGGCGCCGCCTGCATGCGGCTGACCAGACCCAGCAGCGCACCGGCAAGCTGGTCGGGCGACTGGGCGAACAGCCGCAGCACTTCGCGGTCGGCGCGTACGGCCTCGCCCACTTCGCTCAAGGCCAGCGCGCGGCGCACGGCGGGAATATCGGCCAGACGTTTGGCCTCCGCCGGATCGAGCGGCGGCGGCGTCCAGCGCAACGGCTGGTCGGTGCCAAGCTGGGCCAGCGCGAGCTGGCCATAGAAGGTGCGCTCGTGCTGCGCGCCGATTTCGAGCAGGCGGATAGCTTCCGAAGGCTGGCGCAGGCGCAACTGCACGCGCGCCCCCCACCAGGCGCCGGCCGAGCGTTCCCAACTGGTCGCGACCTTGGAAAACGCCAGATTCTCGAAGTGATGCGCGGCATTGTCGTATTTGCCCAGTCGCCACGCAGCAAGGCCCGCGACCCAGTCGGGTTCGGACAGGCGTGCGCGCGAGCGCTGCGCGGCGGCACCGGCCAGATTGAGCGCGCGCTCGTCCTGGCCTTCCAGTACCGACATCCAGGCCAGACGGCGGCGCCAGTCGTCAAACTCGACGGCGCTCAGCTTGCTGCGCACATCGGGCTTGTTGAGAAAGGCCTCGGCCTCGCCCAGCCGCTCGCGCTTGAGCAGCGCGTTGAACTGGCCTTCGGCCTGCACAATGGCATTGCGATGTTCAGGATCGCGATCTTTCGATTGCGGAATGCGGCGTGTGGTGGCGACCTGGCCCGGCTGCTCGCCATTGTATTCGCCCATGTCGGTGCCCAGCGGCACGACCGGTGCCTTGTCCTTGCGGCCCTTCTTCTTCAGCGCCGCCCGATAGATTTCCTCGGCGCCGGAATGGTCGCGATACTTCGCCATCCAGTCACTGAGTTCGGCATAGGAGGCGTTATAGGCGGTGGGATGGGTGTAGCGCTGCTGCAGCACATGGCCGATCAGCACGCGATCCTTGAGGCGGCTGATCTCGCGATCGGCCTTGGCCCATTCGCCATCGGTCTGGAAATCGAAGATGCGCTGGTAGCGGTCAACGTCCTCGGCGGCCAGTACGGCCGGCAGTTCGGACGTCGTCTGGGCCATGGCTGGGCTGACGGCAGCCAGCAGCAGCCCGCAGATAAGGCCGATCCCCCCAAGACGCATGATTGCCCCCAACCCGAAAACGGTCTCCCGGATACCGCATGCGGCGGGAGGGGACAAGTAAAGTTACGTCAACCGAGGGTAGCGGCCTTATTTTTCAATATGTTGCGGGAGGCGCAGGACGATGCCGGCGGCGACCACGCAGCCCAGCGCGCAGATCAGGATCGGCCAGGTGTAGCTGCCAGTGGAATCGAAGACCCAGCCGGCGAGCGTCGGCCCGAGCAGCGTGCCCAGCGCCACAGACGTGTAGAGCACGCCCAGCACCGAGGACATGGCGCGCAGGCCGAAGAGATCGGCGGTCACCGCCGGCACCAGCGCGACGAACCCGCCGTAGAACAGCCCGAAGACCAGCGCGAAGACGGCAAGCGCCAAGAAGCCCTGCGCCACGATCCAGTAGAGCAGCGCCACGCCGGTGCAGAGCATGATCAGGCTGAGGCAGCGGCCGCGCCCGATGCGGTCGGCCAGGCCACCGAGCACGAAACGGCCGAGCGTGCTGCCGACGCCGATCAGGCCGACCAGCCAGACGCCCTCGCTGCGGCTCAAGCCCTGGTCCATGGCGAAGGGCGCGAGATGGACGAAGGGCACGAAGGTGCCGATGCAGTTGAGGCCGCCGGCGGCATAGAGCAGCCAGAAGCTGGGATGGCGCAGCGTGGCGCCGAGATCGAGGCCGGATGGGACGCCGGGGGTGTTCTGCGGCGCAGCCGCTGCGCCATCCGGCTGCAGGCCCATCACGGCCGGCGAGGCGCGCAGCAGCAGCGTGGCCAGCGCACCCAGCGCCAATACAGCGATCCCGAAAACAACATACGCCTCGCGCCAGCCCAGCTGCTCGATGATGATGGCGGCAGCAGGTGGCGCGGCCATGGTGCCGATGCCGATGCCGGCGACCGCCCAGCCCGAGGCCTGGCCGCGCTTGGCGATGAACCAGCGCTGCACGGTGCCGATTGCCGGCACATAGGCGAAGCCGACACCAATGCCGATGCCGATGCCATAGAAGATGACGATGCTGGCGAGACTGTCGGCGAAGCTGGCAGCAATGAGTCCCAGCCCGATGCAGGCCATGCCGAAACCGACCACCGGGCGCGGCCCGATACGATCTGCCAGACGGCCGCTGACCGCGCCGAGCGCGAAATAGATGAAGCCGGCGGCGGAAAACACCAGCGAGACGGTGCCGCGCGTGGCGCCGAATTCACGGCTCAGGGGTTCGAAGAAAGCGGGAAAGGTATAGGCCGCGCCGAAACAGGTGAACATCGCCAGGAAGGCGGCGGCGACCACCACCCATCCATAGAAGACGGGGGCGTAGAAGATGCGCGTCATCCCTACGCGATCTCTTCCAGTCTGGCGCTCAGCTCCAGCATGTCGCGCCAGGCTTCGCGCTTCACGCCGGGCTGGCGCAGCAGATAGGCCGGATGCAGCAGCGGCATCGCCGGGATCACCAGATCGCCGCGCTTGTACTCATGCCAGCGACCGCGCACGCGGGTGATGCCCTGCGTGGTGCCGAGCAGCGTCGCGGCCGAGAACTTGCCCGCGCAGGCAATCAGCTTGGGCTGCACCAGCTCGATCAGGCGCTCGATGAACGGCCGGCAGGCCAGCAGTTCCTCGGTCGAGGGATCGCGGTTGCCCGGCGGACGCCAGAACAGCAGGTTCGAGATATAGACGTTGCTCTCGTCGCGGCCGATGGCCTTGAGCATCTTGTCGAGCAGTTGGCCGCTCTCGCCGACGAACGGCAACCCTTGCGCATCCTCGTCGCGTCCCGGCGCTTCGCCGATGATCATCAGCGGCGCCTTCGGGTTGCCGCGCGCGATTACCGTGTTGGTGGCGGTGGCCTTCAGCGCGCAGCCGTCGAAGGCTTTGATCGCCGCTTCGAGTTCAGGGATCGTGTTGCAGGCCTGCGCCGCCTTGGTGGCGGCGGTTTCCACCGCCTGTCCCGACAGCAGCGCCGGGCTGGGCATCTGGGCCGGGCGCGAGGCCTGGAAGGCGGCGGCACCGAAGGCCGGGCCGGACGTTGGATTCCCAGTCTGGGGATTCCCGGTCTGGGCCGCAGCACCAGCCTGTGCCGTTACGGCAGGTTTCGGCGCGGTCTGCGCCTGAGGCTGAGGCTGGGGCAGCGTGGTGCGGTCGATTGCCACATCGCCGATCGCCTCGTCCACACCGGCTTCGGCATAGAACAGGGCAATATCAAGGAGACTGGGTGGAAAATCAGAGGTTTCCGTGGCGTTCATCGGGTCCGGCCAGTGGTCGCGCCGTTGGCTTGCCCCCTATAGTCTGGTAAGCAGGCAGGGAGCGTCAAGCTGACCAGCAGTGATGCCCCCAAAATAAAAAAGACATCAATTCAGAGGTGCCCCGTGTCTGAACGCGAATCGATGGAATATGACGTGGTGATCGTCGGCGCCGGCCCGTCCGGCCTGGCCGCCGCAATCCGTCTGAAACAGCTGGCTGCCGAGCAGAATCACGAGATTTCCGTCTGCGTGCTGGAAAAAGGCTCCGAGGTCGGCGCCCATATCCTGTCCGGCGCCGTGATCGATCCGATCGCGCTGAACGAGCTGATCCCTGACTGGAAGGCCAAGGGCGCGCCGCTGAATACGCCGGTGACGACCGACCGCTTCTGGATTCTGACCGAGTCCAATCACATCCCGATCCCGAATATCGCGATGCCGCCGCTGATGAACAATCACGGCAACTACATCGTCTCGCTCGGCAATGTCTGCCGCTGGCTGGCGAGCCAGGCCGAAGAGCTGGGTGTTGAAATCTTCCCGGGTTTCGCCGCTGCCGAAGTGCTGTATGGCGACAAGGGCGAAGTCGTCGGCGTCGCCACCGGCGACATGGGCATCGGCCGCAACGGCGAGCACAAGTCGGGCTATACGCCCGGCGTCGAGCTGCGCGGCAAATACACCCTGATCGGCGAAGGCGTGCGCGGCTCGCTGGCCAAGGAGCTGCAGAAGAAGTTCAACCTGCGTGATGGCGTCGATCCGCAGAAGTTCGGCATCGGCATCAAGGAACTGTGGCAGGTCGATCCGGCCAAGCACCAGCCCGGCCTCGTCGTCCATACGCAGGGCTGGCCGCTGGACAACAGCACCGGCGGCGGCAGCTTCCTGTACCATCTGGAAGACAACCAGGTGGCCGTGGGCTTCGTCATCCACCTGAGCTACGAGAATCCCTATCTCTCACCCTTCGATGAATTCCAGCGCTTCAAGACGCATCCGTCGGTGCGCGATGTCTTCGAGGGCGGCAAGCGCATCTCCTATGGCGCCCGCGCCATCAACGAGGGTGGCCTGCAGTCGATCCCGAAGCTGACCTTCCCGGGCGGCGCGCTGATCGGCTGCTCGGCCGGTTTCGTCAACCTGCCGCGCATCAAGGGCAGCCACAACGCGATGAAGTCCGGCATGCTGGCCGCCGAAGCCGCTTTTGATGCGCTGAAGGGCGGCGCCCAGGAAGGTCGACAAGTGGGCGGCGATGAGCTGACCGCCTATCCCGAGGCTTTCAACGCCTCCTGGTCCTTCAAGGACCTGTGGAAGGTGCGCAACGTCAAGCCGGCAATGAAGTACGGCATGTGGATCGGAACGCTGCTCGGCGGCATCCATATGTGGCTGAACGATCTGGGCCTGGGCTTCCTGGTGCCGTGGACCACGCGCCACACCAAGGCCGATCACGAGACCTTGAAGCTGGCCAAGGACTGCCAGCCTATCGTCTACCCCAAGCCCGATGGCAAGATCAGCTTCGACAAGCTGTCTTCGGTGTTCCTGTCGAACACCAACCATGAGGAAGACCAGCCGATCCATCTGAAGCTGAAGGACCCGTCGATCCCGATTGCGGAGAACCTGCCGAAATTCGACGAGCCGGCGCAGCGCTACTGCCCCGCCGGTGTCTATGAAGTGCTGCGGGACGACGCGGGCAAAAACCCGCGCTTCCAGATCAATGCGCAGAATTGCGTCCACTGCAAAACCTGCGACATCAAGGATCCCGCGCAGAACATCAACTGGACCGTCCCTGAGGGGGGCGGCGGTCCGAATTATCCCAACATGTGAGCCATGACAGACACAGCCTCCCGTAACCGACGTACCTCACCCCGACTGGCGGCCACGCTTTTGCTGGCTGTCATCCTGCCGTTGGCTGCCTGCAGCACGCAAGGCGGTCCATCCGGCACCTCGTCGCGCGGCGGCTATCGCCTCGACTCTCCCTATGGCAACTTCCTCGCCGCGCGGCATGCGCGCGAGATGAATGACAACACCGCCGCCGCCAACTATTACCTCCGCGCGCTGCGTGACGATCCGGGCAGCAGCCTGCTGGCGCAGGGCGCGTTCGTCGCCCTGATCGCCGATGGCCGCGTGGCCGAAGCCGTGACGCTGGTACCGCCGCTGCGCCAGCTCAACCCCGGCGAATACCTGCCGCGCATGACCCAAGCCTCGGCCATGATGCTGGCGCGCGACTATAACGGCGTGCTGAAGCTGGTGGCCGACGGCCCGACCGGCGGCATTCACGCCGCCTTCAATCCGCTGCTCGCCGCCTTTGCTCATGCCGGCAACGGCGAAAGCGACCAGGCCATCGCCAACCTGCAACGCCTGGAACGTCACCCGCTGCTGAGCGGCGTGCATGCCTATCTCAAGCCGCTGCTGCTGGAAATCCTCAATCAGCCCGAACCGGCCGAGGCCGCCTATCGTGAGGCCGTCGAAGGCCGCGACCGCGCCGGCACCCGCCTGGTCGACGGCTACAGCCGCTTCCTGGAGCGCCAGGGCCGTGGCGCGGAAGCGCGCCGGCTGCTGAACGAGCACCTCGTGCAGAACCCGGACAACCCGGTCCTGCTGCATGCGCTGAAGCGTCTCGATGCCGGTCGCGGCCAAGCCGCGCAGCCACTGGTCGGTAACGCGGTGGAAGGCATGGCGGAAGCCATGTTCGCCTCGGCCTCGGCGCTGGGCCGCTCGGATGGCGGCGAACTGGCCGAGCTGCACCTGCAGCTCGCGCTGTTCATGCGCCCCGATCTCGACGATGCCCGCATGCTGCTGGGCGACATCTATGAGGGCCGCAACCGCTACGATCAGGCGTTGACCATGTACAGCAAGGTCGCGACCGGTTCGGCCTACAGCGAGAGCGCCCAGTTGCGTGCCGCCTGGTGCATCAACGAACTGGGCCGCACGGATGAAGCCGTGCGCATCCTGCGCCGCATGGCCAGCGCCGATCCGGCCAGCTCGCGCGCCCTGCTCACGCTTGCCGACATGTATCGCAACATGGAGAAGTGGCCCGAGGCGGCGAAGGAATACACCAGCGCACTGGAGCGGATTCCGCGCCTGGAGCAGCGCCACTGGAGCATCGTGTTCGGCCGCGGCATCGCCTATGAGCGATCCAAGCAGTGGGACAAGGCCGAGGTTGACATGCTGAAGGCGCTGGAGCTGCAGCCCGATCAGCCGCTGGTGCTGAACTATCTCGGCTACTCCTGGGTCGACATGCACCGCCATGTCGAGCGTGCCACCAAGATGATCGAGCGCGCGGCCCAACTGCGCCCCAATGACGGCGCCATCATCGACAGCCTCGGCTGGGCGCTGTATCGCCAGGGCCGCTATGCCGAAGCCGTGGTGCAGCTGGAGCGCGCCGTCGAACTGAAAGGCGGCGATCCGGTGATCACCGACCATCTGGGCGATGCCTACTGGCGCGTCGGCCGCCAGGAAGAGGCGAAATTCCAGTGGCGTCGTGCGCTCGGCCTCAACCCCGAGCAGGACCTGGGTCTGACCGTGCAGCGCAAGATCGATCACGGCCTCGACCCGGTCGCCGCGAAGTAATCATGACTGGAACAGCGTTGAGCCGGCTGGCGCCGGCCAAGATCAACCTGTTCCTGCATGTCACCGGCAAGCGTGCGGACAGTTACCACACGCTCGAAAGCCTTGTCGTCTTCGCGCAGGATGCCGCGGCCTGCGACCGCATCGCGGTCGTGCCGGCCGAAGAACTGACCCTGTCCATCGACGGGCAACAGGCGAAGAGCCTGCAGGCCGACCCCGCTGCCGACAATCTGGTGCTGCGCGCCGCCGAGCTGCTGCGGCCGATGAACCTGCTGACCGGCCCCATGAAAGGCGCGGCGCTCACCCTGACCAAGACCCTGCCGGTTGCCTCGGGGATTGGCGGCGGCTCGGCCGACGCGGCCGCCACGCTGCATTGCCTGCGCGCGCTGTGGCGGATCGCGCTTGATGACGAAGCATTGGGCAATGCCGCCATTCGCCTGGGTGCCGATGTGCCGGCCTGTCTGCAGGGCCGCGCCACGCTCATGCAGGGGATCGGCGAGCAACTCGCGCCGGCGCCGCCCTTGCCGCCCTTCTGGCTGGTGCTGGTCAATCCCGGCGTCGCGCTGGCGACCAAGGATGTCTTCGCGGCGCTGGCGGGGCAGTTCAGCGCGCCGGAGCCGCTGGAGCGCCGGCCCGACAGCGCCGCCGATCTGGCGATCCTGCTGCGCGCGCGCCGCAACGACCTGGAAGCGCCTGCGCGTTTCATGGCGCCCGAGATCGACCCGGTGCTGGCCGCGCTGAAAGCCCAGGCCGGCTGCCTGCTGACAAGACTTTCGGGTTCAGGGGCGACCTGTTTCGGCCTGTTCGCCGAGAAGCGGGATGCCGATTTCGCTGCCCGCAATATCGGCCGCGCCTATCCGAAATGGTGGGTGGCGGCGACGGCCGCAGGTTAAGGCTGGGGCGGGTTGAAACCGGCCCCAGCCCCCAGTATTGTCCGGCCCGCCTGACCGGCCGTTTTGATCAGGCTCTGCTGGGGCGTAGCCAAGCGGTAAGGCAGCGGTTTTTGGTACCGCCATTCGGAGGTTCGATCCCTCCCGCCCCAGCCATTTCCAGACTAGAACCGGATCATGACGAAGACCGCTTCGACGGCCCCCAGTCATTTTTGAAGATCGCCACGAGATGGTCGATCACGGCGCGGATCGCCGGCGCCTTTCCGACATCGCGATGGAAAACCAGCCAGAGCTCGCGCGACGGCGCCGGCGTCGGAGTTTTGATTTCCTTGAATGCCTTGTCCTGGCCAACCATGCCGCGCGGCAACGCCGCAACGCCGAGGCCGGCGCGAACGGCGCCGACGACCGCCGCCATGTCATTGACCCGAAGCGCCAGCTCGCGACCATTGGTCAGCGTCTTGAGCCATTTCTGCTGGGGCGCGTGATCGCGGCTTGAATCAAAGCCGAGATAATCCCATTCCTCCGTTGATCGCGTGGCCAGATAACTCCGCGCGCCATACAGGCCGTAATTGATCTCTCCCAGTTTGCGCATCACCAGACCGCTCTCGCGCGGCTTGGTCAGACGCAGGGCAACATCGGTTTCGCGCCGGCTAAGCGACAGTTCGTTCGCCTCCCCGATCAGCTCCAGCTGCACATTGGGATACCGGCGCTGCAGCGCCATGAAACGCGGGGTGACGAAATGCGCGATGATGGCATGCGGTCCACTCACCCGCACCAGACCTTCCGGTGATGCCGCATTGCCGCGGGCGAATCGCTCGATTTCCTCGATCGCCACTTCGGCCCGGGTCGCCATGGCGCAGACCGCCTGCCCGACAGCCGTGATGCTGTAGGAGCGTGCCCGCCGGTCGACCAACCGCAACTGAAGGGCTTTTTCCAACGCCGCGATACGGCGCGCCACGGTGGAATGGTCCGTCCCCAACGCCTTGGAGGCGGCGGAAAGACTCCCTGCCCGGGCAAGGGCCAGAAAATAATGGAGATTATCCCAGTCCATGGCGCTTGCGCATTTTTCCACAAGTGGTCTGCAAATATATGCATTTTCACGCAACAGGGGGCAGCATAAACAGGCGGGACAGACACCTCAACGTCAAAACGTGAAGATACATGCCCAGCCTTACGATCAATGGAAAGACCGTCGAGATCGACGCGGACACCAACACACCGCTGTTATGGGCAATCCGGGAACATGCCGGCCTGACGGGCACCAAATATGGCTGCGGCATCGCGGAATGCGGGGCCTGCACGGTTCATATCGACGGGGTGGCCGCGCGATCCTGCGGCGTACTGGTCGAGGACGCGGTCGGCAAGGCGATCACAACCATCGAGGGGTTGGCGGCCAACGGCACGCCGCACAAGGTGCAGCAGGCCTGGATCGCTCATGACGTGCCGCAATGCGGCTATTGCCAGAGCGGCATGATCATGGCCGTGGCGGCGCTGCTCAGCGAGAATCCGAAACCGACCGACAAGGATATCGACGAGGCCATCACGAACATCTGCCGCTGCGGCACCTTCCAGCAAGTTCGCGCGGCCATTCATGCCGCCGCGAGCACCTGAGGGACTGCCATGAACGCTCCCATTGCACTCAACCGTCGCGCCTTCGTTATTGGTACGGCCGCCATCAGCGGCGGACTGACGCTCGGGCTGAGCATTCCCTTTGGCTCATCCGAGGCACAGGCAGATGACGCGCCGGAAGTGAACGCTTGGGTCGTCATCCAGCCGGACAATAGGGTGATCATCCGCGTTGCCCGGTCCGAAATGGGCCAGGGCCTGCTGACGGGCCTCGCCCAGCTCGTGGCGGAAGAGCTCGACTGCGACTGGTCGAAGGTCGCGACCGAATATCCCACACCGGGCCAGAACCTCGCCCGCAAGCGGGTCTGGGGCAGTTTCTACACCGGTGGCAGCGTCGGGATTCGCGCATCGCAGGATTACATGCGCAAGGGTGGTGCCGCAGCCCGCATCATGCTGCTGCAGGCTGCCGCCAACGCGTGGAACGTGCCCGTCACGGAATGCACCACGGCCAACAGCGTCATCACCCATGCGGCCTCGGGCCGCACGATCACCTACGGCAAGGTGGCAGCCGCCGCCGCAAAGCTCGAGCCGCCGACCACCTTTGCCCTAAAAGATCCGAAAGACTGGAAGATCGCCGGCAAGCCCGTACTGCGCATCGACACGGTCGACAAGACCAACGGCAAGATGGTCTACGGCATCGACGTCAAGCTGCCCGGCATGCTGAATGCCGCAATCAAGGATTGTCCGGTCTTCGGCGGCACGCTGAAAGTTTTCGACGATAGCAAGATACGCCGCATGAAGGGTGTGAAGGCTGTTCTCAAGGTCAGTAACAGCGCCGTTGCGGTTGTGGCTGACACCTGGTGGCACGCCAAGACCGCCCTGGATGCCCTGCCCATTGTATGGGACGAGGGCGAACATGCCCAGGCTTCCAGCGCCGCCACCGCAGCATGGGTGGCAGAGGGACTTGACCCCGCACAGCCAGCCTTTGCCGGCAACCAAACTGGCGACGCGAAATCCGTCATTGCAACGGCCGCGAAAAAAGTGGAGGCGGTCTATTCATACCCGCATCAGGTTCATGCCCCCATGGAACCGCTGAATGCGACGGCGCTTTATACGCCGGAGAAATGCGAGGTCTGGACCGGTACCCAGAATGCCGACATCGCCCTGGCGACCGTGGCGCGGGCTTCCGGCCTGCCCATCGAGAAATGCGACGTGCACAAGGTCATGATGGGCGGTGGATTTGGTCGCCGTGGTGTGAGCGACTACGTTCAGCAGGCCGTGGTCATCGCCAGGCAGATGCCGGGCATTCCCGTCAAGCTGCTGTGGTCGCGCGAAGAGGACATGACCCATGGCAGGTACCACCCGCTGACGCAGTGCAAGCTCACCGGCGCATTCGACGCTAATGCCAATCTGACCGGCCTGCATATGCGGATTTCCGGGCAATCGATTTTCGCCAGTGCCAACCCCGAAGCCCTGCAGAACGGCATGGATCCCTTCGCGTTTCAGGGACTGGCCAACAATATCCCGGGCAATATCGGACCGGCCAATCTTGGCTATACGATCCCCCACCTGCTTATCGACCATGCGATCCGCAATCCCCATGTCCCACCAGGAGTGTGGCGCGGCGTGAATGCCAACCAGAATGCGATCTACCTGGAATGCTTCATGGACGAGCTGGCGCATGCCGTTCGTCAGGACCCGCTGGTTTTCCGGCGCAAGCTGATGGCCAATCACCCCAAGCATCTTGCCGTGCTGAATGCCGTTGCCGAAAAGGTCGGCTGGGACAGGCCCGCACCCCGAGGGGTTTTCCGCGGCATCGCCCAGCAGATGTCGTTTGGCAGCTACGTCGCCGCCGTCGCCGAAATTTCCGTGGTCAACAGCAACAAGATCAAGGTCCACCGCATTGTCGCCGCCACCGATCCAGGCCATGCCGTCAATCCGGCGCAGATCGAGCGACAGGTCGCAGGCTCGTTCGTCTTCGGCCTGTCGGCGCTGTTCTACGGCGAATGCACGGTGAAGGATGGCCGTATCGAGCAAGAGAATTTCGACACATATAATTCTATGCGCATCAGTGACATGCCGAAAGTCGAGACGATCATCATGCCCAGTGGCGGTTTCTGGGGCGGTGTCGGAGAACCCACGATTACGGTGGCTGCACCGGCGGTGCTGAATGCCTTCTTTGCGGCGACCGGGAAACGCATCCGCTCGGTACCGCTGAAGACGCACAATATCGCTTTTGCCTGATACTAGCCGTCACTCGGCATAGATCATCTTCACGCTCATGCCGCCGTCGATGATCATGTTCTGCCCGGTCATGAACCCGGCGCCTGCGATATAGAGGCAGGCCTGCGCGATATCCTCAGGCGTGCCGACGCGGCCGACCGGATGCTGTTCGCGGTCTTCCTCTGAATGCTGCGGCGTCTTGGCGCGTTTGGAATACTGCCAGTCGCGCGTCTCGATCCAGCCCGGACTGATGCTGTTCACCCGGATGCGATGCTCGGCCAGGCTGATCGCCATGCCATGGGTGAGCGCGAAGACGCCGCCCTTGGAGGCGGTATAGCCTTCTGTATCAGGCTCCGACATGAAGGCCCGGGTGGAGGCCATGTTGATGATGCACCCGCCCTCGCCCCGCTTCACCATCTCGCGCGCCACCAATTGCGAACAGATGAAGGTGCCGCGCAGGTTGGTGGCGATCACCACGTCGAAGTCGGCCAGCCGCAGCTCAAGGAACGGCTTGCGGATCATGAAGCCGGCATTGTTGACCAGCACGGCGGGGCAGCCGAGCTCGCGCACCGTCTGCATCACCCAGGCTTCGACCGCCTGCGGATCGGATACGTCAGTAACGGCGAAGCTGGCCTTCGCGCCACGTGTTTTCAGGATATCGAGAAGCTCGGCGCCGGCGTCATGGGCCGGATCAGCAATCGAGACCGCATAGCCGGCCGCGGCGAAGCCCAGCGCGACGCCGCGCCCAATGCCCTGCGCCCCGCCGGTAATCGCAACAACCTTCATGTCATCCTCCGCCTCTGCCGCAACGAAACGCCTCAATGGCAGTTTCGTTGCGGCAGGCGGATGACGTCAATGGGTCGCTGCCGGCCTGAGCCGCAACCTGACCTGGCGGAACTTCCTGATCAGCCCCCAATCAACCATTCTTGGCAACAGCCGCTGTAGCAGGACGAAAATCTGTTCGGGGCCACGGGCGTAGATCGTATTGGCTTCCCGTTCGACCGCTGTGACGATCCGTGCCGCCACATCCATCGGGTCGTCCATAGCCATTCCGAAAGGGCCTATCAAGTCGTGAAAGCCATCAGCCGCAGCGGTACGGGTCGCACGCGGCGCCGCATATGTCACACCAATCCGGTCATCCGCCAGCTCACGGCGCAGAGCATCGGACAGTCCGCGCAATGCAAATTTCGTGGCACAGTAGGCCGCAAAACAAGGATGACCGATATCTCCGAAGACAGAGCCGATGTTGACGATGCGCGGACGATCGGATTTTCGCAGGACCGGCAAGAGATCGCGGATCAAGGCCATGGGCGCGGTAACATTTGTCGCGACCATGGCCTCCAGATCGCTATCGGCCAAATCGTCGAAGATGCCGCTCACCACTGTGCCGGCATTGTTGATCAAGATATCCAGGCCAGATATCTGGCAGGCTTGTACAATGGCAGAGCGCCCTGCCGATGTGGTGATGTCGGCAACAACCGTCTGGGCAGAACTGCCCCGCGGGAGTAGGGCGACGGTTTCGTCAAGGGTTTTGGCGTGACGCCCCACCAGAACAAGACGGACGCCACGGCTGGCCAGCGCAAGGGCCAGAGCCTGTCCGATGCCGCCGCCGCCGCCGGTGATGACGGCCCTGCGCCCCTCAAGCAGCATGTTCGACCGCCCTGTGCTGGTCCGCTATTGCGCGAAACATGTCGCCATACAGACGATAAACGACGCGGGCAGTATCAATGATCGCGTCCTGGTCGGATGGGCTGTCGAGGCCATTTACGAGATCGCGGAAGAAGGCGACATGCTCCTGATCCAGCGATCCATGCGACCCGAGATAGCTGAATCCGCGGTTATCACTGATGCCGAGCGATGATTTTAACGTGTCAGCCGCAAGCGTAGCCAGCGCCGCCGACATTCCCTCCAGCACATGGACCATTCCCAGCATGGCATAGGGACTCACATGCTGGATGGCATAATAGACATAGGCCACCATCAACCGGCAGGGAAGATCGCCCTGACCGGCCCTCACTGCCTCCGCATTACCACCAAGGGCGCGAATATCATCCAGAATCCATTCCTCGTGCCCCTGCTCCTCACGGATATATTCGAGAAGGGCACGGATGTAGCGACTGTCATCGTCCTTGCAATGCGCCACGGCGGCGCTGAGCAAACGGCAGGTATGGCGCACATGGTGATAGGCCTGGCCGAGAAAATCCAGATACATGCCCGTCGGCACGCCCTGCCGGAGGGCCTGCTGGATCACCGGCGTGCCGATAAAGGCCTCGCGTTCCGATTTGGTTTCCAGAAAAAGTCTGTCAAAGAACTGCATGCTGCATCTCCAGGGGCTGCTCCAGCGGAGCGGAAAAGAAGTCGTCGTAGCGGGCAGCGATCTCGCGGCGGCGCGGCCTGCCATTCGGCGTGAGCAATCCGGCCTGCGCCAGCAGGTCGGGGGCAACAATGGCCAGACGGCGCGGTATGGCGTAATCCGGCGCCGCCTTGGTCAATGCCTGTATCAGGTCATGCAGTCGCTTGTTGTCGGCTGCGCCGAGCCACGCAACACCCAGCGGAGCGGGCTCTATCAAAGCAGATAACACACCGTCAGGCGCCGCGAGGACGATGCAGCGGCCAATACGCGGATCCGCCAACAGCATCGTCTCCACCCATTCCGGCGCAACATTGCGGCCGTTGCCTGTGACGAGCAGATTGTCCTTGCGGCCGGAAACATGCAGATAGCCATCCGCATCGAAATGGCCAAGGTCGCCGGTGCGCCACAGCAAACCATCGGGCCCATCTTCGCGTCCCAAATATCCGTCGGCCACCGACCGGCTTCCGACAACGATCTCTCCGTCATCGGCAATTCTCACATCATATCCCGACAGTACGCGCCCTACGGTGCCGGCCCGGCGATCGCCCGGACGGTTCACCGCAACGACCGAACAGCATTCGGTGAGGCCATAGCCCTCATGGACCGGAATCCCGAGATCCCACGCCCGGGCCGCGACAGCATCGGGGACTGCCGCGCCACCAACCGCGACAAAGCGCAGGCCGTCGGGAATGCCGACCCGGCCGACGGATGCCGCAAGCACCCAGGCCTGCACCAGCTGCGGAACCAGGACCGTGGTCGTAGGCTGTTCCCGCATGACCGTTTCGCCCAGCCTGACGGCAATATCCGCGCCCTGCGCCGCGACGATATCGGGAGCAATCACACAGCAGCCACCCGCCATGATGGGCAAGTAAATGCCGCAGATGGCCTCAAGCAGAAGAGAATACGGAAGGACCGAGAGATGACAGTCGGATGGACCTGCCTGACTGGCCGACAGCAGGGCCATGCAGCTGTGATTGATCTGCTGACTTGCGAGCAAGACACCCTTGGGGGCCGCCGTCGATCCCGACGTGTAGACGATGCGCCGCCCCGCCATAGACGCGCCAACCCAGCTTGCCTCCATCATCGGTATCGGGGCATGCGGTACCGCCTGCATACGGTGCCGCTGGGACTCTTCCGCCAGCACAAGCCGCACACCTGCATCGGTGATGATGTGAAAAAGCTGCGCATCGGAAAAGAAATGCGGCAAAGGCACCAGCGTCTTACCTGTCGCCCAGGCGGCAAGATCGGCCACGATCCAGTCGATGCTGCTCGCCGACAGAAGCCCGATGGTATCCGGCATTGCCTTCATGACGGCTGCCGCACCCGCCACCCGGCGAGCAAGGCCTGCAAAGGAAACCGACCCACTCGAATCAGTAAAAGCGGGGCGCCCGTCGCATCGTGCCGCCATCTCGCCCAGCGCCACCAGAACCTCGCTCACTGCGCCGCCTCCATGGCGGACAGGACCGCGTCGCCGGGAAGCCTCGATACCTCCAGACGAGTTTCGGCCGGCAGCCCTTCCACCGCGCAGACCCGCGGATCATTGTCATAGTAGCGGCCCCAGTTGCCGGGATTGAGGACACGCTCCGGCCTGGCCGGCCCAAGATCCGCCATATCGATCGCCATACGTCCGGCAAGCCGGCGCAGCCGGTCTGTCGCCGTGAACACGCCCCAGCGATAGCCTGAGCCCAGGCCAAGACTCGCGAAACCGCGGAGCAGCATAAGCAAGGCACCGGGCCTACTGGCGGCAACCGAACCAAGCTCGAGAATGGAATCGCGGCCTACCGGCTTGCCGACAGCCGCGGCAATCCTTCTTTCGATGGGACAGTCGAGATACTGTTCACTGAAGAAGCCGGTTGTCGCATCACGCAGACCAGCAGCGCATCGTGGCTGACCGGCATCATCCAGCACGACGATCATGCGGCCAGGAAATTCCGTAATTTGAGCGTCGTATTCGTTCCGGAACACACTGCGCACCATGCCTTCGACGGCCGGCCGCAGCGGACTCTCGGGAGTAATCATTTCAAAGCGCATGCAAAACCCCAGAAGGTTCAGATGCGCCCTGTTTATGGATTCGTGCTTACAGCCGCCTTACGAAACATCCGCGCAGACACCAGTGGCAATATGTCACAGGCGTTGGTGAGGCAGATGCAGCACGAAACGCGCTCCGCCGGATGGCGCATCGGAAATACTTACCCGGCCGCCCAAGGCGCGCATCGTCTCGGCAACGATTGCCAAACCCAACCCCGCGCCGCCACGCCCGCGGTCGCGACCGCGCCAGAAACGCTCGAATATCTCATCCCGCAATTGCAGCGGCACGCCTGGTCCATGATCACTGACGGCGATGGAAGCGTCCTGCCCTACTGTGACCGTCACTTCCGTGCCGGATCGGGTGTGTTGAAGCGCGTTCTCCACCAGGTTGCGCAGGGCATCCTCCAGCGGGATACGCGCCGTGCGCACCATGACAGGCGATGGCGCAGGCTGCAGGGCGATCGTACGATGCTGGCTTATCGCGAGCGGGGCAAGATAGCTGACCACCGTTTCGGCCACCTGATTGAGATCGACATCGTCCTCGATCCGCAGGGCTGTCGCCTCCAGCCTGGAAACCTGCAGCAATTGGGCTACCAGTCGATTCATCCGTGCGATATCCTCACCGAACCGCCGCGCCGTCGCGTTATCGTCAAGCTCGGTCAGCCTAGCGGTCAGAACCGCCAACGGTGTGCGCAATTCATGCGCCGCATTCGCCGTGAAGCGCCGCTGGATCTCGAAACCGCGATCGAGCCGGTCCAGGGCGCTGTTGACCGCCGTGATCAGCGGCAGGATTTCCACCGCCACCTCACCGGTGGGAAGGCGCAGATCGCGGGTCGCAGGGCCAATCATCAGGGCTCGATCGGAAAGGTCCTTGATCGGTCGAAGGCTGCTCCGGATGGTCCACACCGCAATCAGCAATGTCGCGATCAGAATGATCGGCAACGTCCAGCCGATATGGCTGGCAAACTCGTTCATCAGGGAGTCGATATAGACGTCGCCGTGGATATATCCCTGCGCCACCACGACACGCAAATCACTGCCTGGCAGCACTGAAATGAACGCGTAATATGGCGTGCCGTTGCCGGCCGCATCCATCAGCCGGAAAACCGGTCCCGACCCTGTTTTCAGGCGCTCCAGCGGAAGCAGGGAAAATATATCGCGCGCCTTTCCGCTGGAGGCGAGAAGCACGCCGCCTTGAATATCCATAACCGCGTATAGATAACCATCACCCGATTCCCGATAGGCCCGATCCAGGACATCCGGGAGACGCAGGACAGGCCGACCTCCGTCCAACGCTGTATGGCTGGCAATCTGATCAGCCTGAATCTGCAGATTGACATCGTCGAGACTGTCGATGGCCTGCCACGTATAATGCGAAATGACGATGGCTAGCAGGAAAAGCGAGCCGAGCAGGACAAAGCCCAGCCGCCAGGCCAGGCGCGCCTGCAAAGACCACTGCTTGCGAGGCTGGCTCAGCTTGGCGTCTCCACCAACAGGTAGCCGACGCCGCGCACCGTGTGAATCTCTCCAGAAAAATTGCTGCCTTCAAGTTTCTTGCGCAGCCGATGCAGCAGGACCTCCAGCGAGTTGGGGGTCACCTCGTCATCGAAGCCATAAATCCGTTCCTCAAGATATGTCTTAGGCACCACACGGCCCGTCCGACGCAGCAGGTTTTCCAGAAGCGTCATCTCTCTCGATGTAAGGTTGGCGTTTTTTCCATCAATGGTAACGGTGCGGCCAACTGTATCAAAACGGATATTGCCCGCCTCGAGCACCAGACCTAGCGCCCCGCTCGGTCGACGCAGTAGCGCCTTGAGGCGAGCGATCAGCTCGGGCATTGCAAAGGGCTTCAGCAGATAGTCGTCAGCACCGCTGTTCAGTCCCTCGACCCTGTCGTCAACGCCATCCCGAGCCGTGAGAACGAGCACAGGCGTGCTGTCGCGTCGACCGCGCAGCGCGCGCAGCAGCGCCAACCCGTCTCCATCGGGCAGGCCGAGATCGAGAATGATCACATCATAGCGCGATGCCGCAAGCGCAGCCTGCGCATCCTCGAGATTTCCGGCATTGTCGACCGTGAATCCAATCTTGCTGAGGCTGCGCTGCACCAGATCGAGCAACTGCCCCTCGTCTTCAACCAACAGCAGGCGCATTCTCGCCCACCCCCTGCCCCACAATGCCCATCAGCGGCGCAGATACTCGATATTCGAGCCGTCCTTTGCCTTGAAGCGCACCTTCACCAGAACGTTCTCGCCATCATACCAGAGTTCCCGCTGCAGATCGCCGGTAATCGAATAATGGTGCGCCGGCACCGGCGCACCCCGGATGGCAAGCGTTTCGGTTCCCAGGTCGGAAACCTCAATCGTCATGCGGCTGCCATCCAGCGTATTGAGAATGCTTCTTTGCTGCAGAATCCCTTCATTCCAGAGGCTGGCTGGAATGGTGACATTGGCCTTCTCCGGATTCTTGCCATCCGCCATCACGCTCAGGCCCGCGCCGTCGGCCGAGGCGTCCAGGACATGCTTGGTGCCATCATCATTTGTGCGCGACCATAACCGCACAAGCCGGCCACCCTGCCAGATTTCATGGCCCTCATGCTCGAAACGGTATGCGGTGATGAATGCAACCTTCACCGCCACATTGGTCTGGATATCGATCTTCAGACCGTCAGGGCTGTTGTTGAACTGCAGCTCGTGGCGACCAACTTCGCTCCCGTCTCGAAGGACGGTAAACGTCAAGCTCCCACCGGGTGGCGGCGCTGCCTGCGACGGGGCTGCGAACGGCAGCAAGCCGGTCATGAGGACAAAAAGACGGAACAGAAAGTTCTTCAGCATCAGGGGCCTCGGCGGCAATCGGGAAAGATTGCCGCCGACTATCCTGCATCAAGCTTACAGGCAGCTTACCGCATCCCAGCTGGCCCCGGTTATTTGGCCAGGGGGCAGTTACCCTCGGCCAGCGGGCGGAAGGCCTTGTCCGCCCGTACGGTGGCGGCCACCTTCAGGAAGTCCCAGTCGCCCTTCGATTCCGACGGCTTCTTGGCTTCCAGCAGATACATCGGATGCAGCTTGCGGCCATCGACGCGGATGGTGCCCTTGCCGAACAGCGCATCGTCGGTCGGCATCGCCTTCATCGCGGCGACCACGGCGCGGCCATCGGCCGGGCTGCCGACCTTGTCGACCGCCTTGAAGTAATGCATCAGGCTGGCATAGACGCCAGCATGCATGTCGTTCGGCATCATCTTCTTGCCATGGCGTGACTGGAAGCGCTTTGACCATTCGCGCGTGCCGTCATTCAGGTCCCAATAGAAGGGCGCGATCGACTGCAGACCCTGCGTCGCCTGCAGGCCGAGCGCCGGCACGTTGGTGACGCCGAAGATCAGGCCGACCATGCGCTGCTTGGTGCCGAGGCCGAATTCGGCGGCCTGCTTCAGCGCATTGGTCAGATCGCCGCCGGCATTGGCAAAAGCCACCACATCGGCGCCGGATGACTGCGCCTGCAGCAGGAAGGAGCTGAAATCACTGACGCCGACCGGATGACGGGCGGAGCCGATGATGGTACCGCCCAGCGCCTTGATCTCGTCGCTGGCCTGCTTTTCCAAGTCATGGCCAAAGGCATAATCGGCGGTGATGAAATACCACTTCTTGCCGCCCTGCTCGTAGGCCGCACGGGCCGCAGAATGGCCGTAGGACCAGGTGTCATAGGTCCAGTGCACGAAATTGGCCGAGCATTGCTCGCCGGTCAGCAGTGAGCTGCCCGCGCCGGAGCCGAGCACTGCCTTGTTCTTGTCTTTCGCGATCTGGTTGACGGCCAAGGCAACAGCAGAATTAGGTAGATCGACGATCACATCCACATTGTCCACGTCGTACCACTGACGCGCCATGTTGGCGCCGACATCGGGCTTATTCTGGTGATCGGCGAAGATCACCTCGACCTTGCGCTTGCTCGCCTTCATGAAGTCCTCGGCCGCCATCTGCGCCGCCAGCACCGAACCCGGCCCCTGGAAATCGGCATAGACGCTGGACATGTCGTTGAGCACGCCGACCTTGATCGGCTTGTCCTGGGCCTGCACTGAAAAGGTGGATAGCAGGCCAGCAGCCACAAGGGCCGCGACGCCAAGAGCGTTGCGCATGGTTTCCTCCGTTTATTGTTACGGAGGATTATTGTTTGTATTGCAAACGATCGTCAATGGACTTTTGCCATGCTGCAATGCACAGCGAGGCACGCTTTGCTCAGGGCAGATGCAGCAGCACCGGCAGCCAGCCAGCATTTTGCAGCAGCTCGATGCCTTCCAGCAGCGGGATCGCAATCAGGAAGGACAGCGCATCGCGGAAGGTGATCAGCACCATGCGCGGCTGCACGGTCAACTCGGCATCAGAATGCCAGTTGGAGAAGCGCGGCCCCCAGCGCGGCACCTTCGCCGCATAGGCAGCGAAGTCCTCGGGGAATTTTGACTTGAGGAATTCCTCTTCCTGGGCGATCACCACACTGAATAGCGTGAAGACGAACAGGCCGAGCACCATGCCGGTCACCACGTTGCCGGCCTGCAGGCCGACGCCGATGCCGCCCAGAACGGAAAAGAGATACAGCGGGTTACGGCTCAGCGAATATGGCCCCTGATCGACCAGCAGCTTCTTCTTGCGACCGCCGATATAGAGCGAACACCAGGTGCGCCCGGTGATGCAGAGCAGGATAAGACCGTAGCCCAGCAGTTCCAGGCCCTCATGCGGCAGGGCTTCCGACGGCCACATCGATTCCGTGAATAGCAGCACCAGTAACAACAACAGGCCACTACCGAAGGCGAACTGCTTGCGGCGGCGCTGCACCAGGGACAGGCGGTCCTCGACCGGCTGCGGCGACGCGGACAGGGTGGCGGATGACATGGTGGGTGGCTCCCAGGATTTGCCTGCCTCAATATAGCACCGGCTTCATGACCGTTCGGCCATCCCGCCTGCGACTTGGCGTCGCGGGTCACCTGGCTTAACAAGCCCGGCCTTCAGCGCGCCTGGCGCTAACGTGCGAAATGCCGACGCAGCGCCCGGGCATAGGGAGCCGCCGGAGTCGCCTTGATCCATTCTATGGCCCGCTTTTTCAAGGAGAAGGTGAAGGCCTGGGTGCCATAGATGTCGACATCGCTGCCGAAGACGCGGGCCGACTTCTCGAAGTAATAGCCGCAGCGCTCGCGCAGCGCGCTGCGATAAAAGCCGGCATCGCCGGCGAAGGTGAAATAGGTCTTGTTCGGCGTGATGGCGAAGGGCCGCAACCGGCTGGCCGGCTCCATCATGTAGCACGCCACACCCGAGGCGACATCGGGCCAGTATTCGTTGAAATAGTCGTCCAGGATCACGACGCCCTTCGGCGCCAGCACGGATTCAATCAGACTGAAATCGTTGACGACGCAGTCCTCGGTATGGCCGCCATCGATGGAGGCCAGGCGCAATGGCCCAACGCTGTCGAGGATGTCGGCCGGCGTCACCTCAAATGAAGAGCGCTGCAGAATTCGCACAGCAGAGGCATCGGCCAGCCAGCGGCCGATATTGCGTTCGAAGATGGCGCGGTCGCCGTTACCGGAATCGTCGAGGTTGAGATGCTGGTCGTCGAAGACATCGATCGCAATCGCCCGTTCCTCCGGCTTGCGCCCCAGCGCCATCAGGATGAACAGCTTGCCGTGATGCACGCCGATCTCACCGACCGCGCCGGCAATGCCCGCATCGCGCTGCAGCGCGCCGAGGTCGTCGATGAAGGTTGCGCTATAGGGGAAAAGCCAGCCGCCGACCCGGCGTTGCCCCTGCTTCAAATATGCCTGCCGTTCCGCCACGCCACACTCCTCTGCGCTTGCCGATATGCAGAGGTAGGATCAGCACAGCATTTTGGGCGTGACCAAGCTGTGGTCTCGCCCATGAGGAATGAACGTGACAGTTAGTTGACGACGCGCCAGGCGCCGTCGGGCATCAGGCAGGCGGTGCCATAGCCACGCTGCGGACCACCACCTACGGTGACACCGCCCTGGTACTCACGGCAATACTGGCCGTTGGGCGCGACATAGACCGGCGAGGCCGGCGCGGCCGACATAACCGGCGGCGCCGCGTAGACCGGAGGTGCAGCATAGACCGGCGGCGCGTAGACGACTGGTGGCGGCGCATAGATCACCGGCGGCGGCGGCGCGTAATACCGGTAGCTGTAATACGAATAATGGCGCGGCGGCGGGCCGTAGTAGCGCCGCGGCGGCCCGTAATAGCCCCGGCGATAGTCGCCCGAGGAATACCCGAACGAGAAGCTGTCAGCCTTGGCTGGCGCGGGCGCGAACAATGCTCCGGCAACGACAGCGGTGAAAGCGGCAGCAGCGAACATACGGACCATGACACAGCCTCCTTGGACTGCTTTTACAACGGTCAAGCTGTGCGGGGATCATGGCGGATTTGTGTTAAATCCGGCTGTGACAAACAAAAGAAACCGCCGCAGGATTTCTGCGGCGGTTTCGGAATGAGGGCGCAAGAGGCGGAAAACCGCCCCGCTTCGGTCAGTACATATGCTGGCCGCCATTGATGCTGAGCGTCGAGCCGGTGATGAAGCCGCCCTCGTCCGCCACCAGGAACAGCACGCCGCGCGCGATTTCCTCGGCGCGACCGAGTCGACCGACCGGAATCTTGGCAACAATCTTCTCCAGCACATTCGCCGGCACGGCGGCGACCATGTCGGTGTCGATGTAGCCCGGCGCGATGGCGTTCACGGTGATGCCGCGGGCGGCACCCTCCTGCGCCAGAGCCTTGGTAAAGCCGTGGATGCCCGACTTGGCGGCGGCGTAGTTCACCTGGCCGTACTGGCCGGCCTGCCCGTTGATGGAGCCGATATTGACGATGCGGCCGAAACCGCGCTCGCGCATGCCATCGATGGCGGCGCGGCACATGTTGAAGCAGCCGCCCAGGTTGGCGTCGATCACTGCCTGCCACTGGTCATGCCCCATGCGATGCATGGTGCCGTCACGGGTGATGCCAGCGTTGTTGACGATGACATCGACCGGGCCGAGATCGCGCTCAACCTGCTTCACGCCGTTCTGGCATTCGTCGAAATCGGCAACGTTCCACTGATAGGTCTTGATGCCGGTTTCAGCCTCGAAGGCCTTGGCGCGCTCGGTGTTGCCCGCATAGTTGGCGGCGACCTTGTAGCCGTTCTGGTGCAGCAGACGGGAAATCGCAGCGCCGATACCACGAGTACCGCCGGTGACAATCGCTACGCGAGACATGGGAATCCTCCTGTTGAATACTTTTTTGCTATTTGGCTGTCAGATGGTGGTCTTTTCTTGATGGAAAAAAGGCCGGGATCTCCCCTCCCGGCCTTTTTCCAAAATCGTCAGTCGCGCTGGATGCACATCGCGATGCCCATGCCGCCGCCGATGCAGAGTGTGGCGAGGCCTTTCTTGGCATCGCGGCGCTGCATTTCATACAGCAGCGTCACCAGCACGCGGGCACCCGAGGCGCCGATGGGATGGCCGATGGCGATGGCACCGCCATTGACGTTCACCTTGTCGGTGTCCCAGCCCATGTCCTTGTTCACGGCGCAGGCCTGGGCGGCGAAAGCTTCGTTGGCCTCGATCAGGTCGAGATCGCCGGCCTTCCAGCCAGCCTTTTTCAAAGCCGCGCGCGACGCCGGGATCGGACCGGTGCCCATGATGGACGGATCGACGCCCGACTGCGCCCACGACACGATGCGGGCCAACGGCTTCACGCCGCGCTTCTTGGCTTCCTCGGCGCTCATCAGCACCACGGCGGCGGCGCCGTCGTTGATGCCCGAGGCATTGCCGGCGGTGACCGAACCATCCTTGGCAAAGGCCGGACGCAGTGCCTTCATGGCATCAACGGTCGAGCCATGACGGATGTATTCGTCATTCTCCACCACGGTATCGCCCTTGCGGCCCTTGATGGTGACGGGAACGATCTCGTCCTTGAACTTGCCGGCCTTCTGCGCCGCCTCGGCCTTGTTCTGACTCTTGGCCGCGAATTCGTCCTGCTGATCACGGGTGATCTGGAACTGCTTGGCCACGTTCTCGGCGGTATTGCCCATGTGATAGCCGTTGAAGGCATCCCACAGACCGTCACGGATCATGGTGTCGATGAAGCCGAGATCGCCCATCTTGTGACCGGCACGCAGATAAGCAGCGTGCGGCGCCTGGCTCATGCTTTCCTGGCCACCGGCGACCACGATGTCGCTGTCGCCGTTCTTGATCGCCTGGAAGCCCAGCGCGACGGCGCGCAGGCCCGAACCGCAGAGCATGTTGACGCCCCAAGCCGGCACTTCCACAGGCAGGCCGGCATTGATCGAGGCCTGACGCGCCGGGTTCTGGCCCTGTGCAGCGGTGAGGATCTGCCCCATGATCACTTCGCTGACCTCATCGGCCTTCACGCCGGCGCGCTTCAGCGCGCCATCGATGGCGACCTGGCCGAGATAATGCGCCGGCACGCTGCTGAGCGCGCCGTTGAACGAGCCGACCGGCGTGCGCGCGGCGCTGGCAATGACAATATCGGTCATGGGATGTCCCTCCACTCTGGACTTATATATGTGATGCTAGGTCGAGACGCTGTTGAACGGAACGATAAAGGCCTTTTCGCAACTGCAGCAAGGCCCCCGGCATTGAAAAAATGCCGGTCAGGCTTGCACTTTGGTCTTGCGTCTGCGGGGTGACGCAGCGGATCGCTCCGTCACCAGAGCACCGGCCTGCAACAGCCAGTCGGCCAGCGGTTGCCACAGCCCCGTCTCCGCCCGCGGCCCGGCCACCATGCCGATATGGCCGCTGGGCGCATCCAGACGCATGGCCTGCGGCAAGTGGTCCAACAAAGCGGCAGCACCTTCCTTAGGCACCAGCTTGTCGCGCTCGGGCAGCACCACCAGGGTCGGTTTGCTCCACTCCTGCGGCCGTACCGGCTTGCCGGCGATCAACCAGTCGCCCCGCACCGGGCGGTTCTCGCCATACCAGCCGATCAGGCATTCGCGCGCCACCGGTCCGGCCAGCGGCACGCCGTCATTCAGCCAGTCTTCCATGGCAATGAAACGTCGCTCGCCCTCGCTTTGCTCCGGCATGGCGTCAAACAGGCTGAATTTTTTCAGCGCCGTGAAAGGATCGAGCGCCCAGAAGAAGCCCTGCAGCGTATCGACCTCCAGCATCGGCGGCGGCGCGTCATCCGTTGCAGGTGGCGGCACCAGCGCCGGCGCCAGCGCCTGCACCAGCGCTGCATGATGGGCGCCGCCGGCATGGAAATCCCAAGGCGTGGCCAGCAGGGCCAGCGCAGACACGTCATCAGGGGCCTGCAATGCCGCAGCCAAGGCCAGGTTACCGCCCATGCAGTAGCCAAGCAGCAGCGGCACTTGCCCGGTTTCGCGCTTCACGGCTGCGAGCGCCCGCACCAGCCGCGCGATATAGGCGGTAAGATCGAAACGCTGTTCAGCCTCGCCCGGATCGCCCCAGTCGAGCAGGAAAGGACGCAGGCCCTGTGCCGGCAGCCAGCGCGTCAGGCTCTGGCCCTCGGCCAGGTCGAGAATATAGGCGCGGTTGACCAGCGAAGGCACCAGCAGCACCGGGATGCCATCCCGGGCATAAGACAGAAGCCGGCTGCCGCCTTCGCGCCAGATTGCTGGCGGATCGGCCAGGGCGCGGCGATAGCCATGCTGGCGATAGCGGAACATGGCGCCGCTCATGGTGGTGAGCCGTGCCAGGCCGGCACGCATCAGTTCGGCGATGAAGTCAGCCGGGTCGACGCTTGCCAGTTGCGGCGCGAGGGCGGCGAACCTTGCCTGCAGCTGCGGATTCCAGAACGGCGAGGCGTGCCTCGCACTCGGCCAGACGGCGAGCGAGCTCAGCAACATCAGGTTGGCGGTCGCCAGATGCAGCGGCAGCGGCCGTGGCCCCAGACGGGGATTGTGATGGGGACTTTGCGACATTGCCGCCTCCCTGCGCCGCTGCGGTCGCACCCTGCTTCCAGAGATTGAGCCAGGTCGCCGACAATTCAGCCAGTTTCGGATCGGTAGCCAGCAATCCGGCCTGTTCCTGCCAGAGATCGAGGAACTGTTGCGCCAGCGCCTGTGCATCGCCGGCTGATTTCGGGCCAGCCTTGGGATCGTCCATGCCCACAGCCTACACCCAAGCGGGTTTTCCCGGCCACCCTTTCGCGGTGCACAAGAGACTTGCGTATACAAAGGATTACGCGCGAAGATGTATTCAACTGACCTAGGGAGCGTGGGACCGTGGCCGAAACCGACCAGACGACAGCAGCGCCTGCCATAAAGATCAAAAAGTATGCAAATCGGCGGCTGTATAATACGGCAACCTCCTCCTATGTGACCTTGGAAAACCTCTGCCAGATGGTCAAGGACGGTCAGGATTTCGTGGTCGAGGATGCCAAGAGCGGCGAGGACATCACCCGCAGCGTGCTGACCCAGATCATTTTCGAGGAAGAGTCGAAGGGGCAGAACCTGCTGCCGATCGGCTTCCTGCGCCGCCTGATCACCTTCTACGGCGACAGCCTGCAGACCCTGGTGCCCAGCTACCTGGAAATCTCGATGGCCTCGTTCCAGCGCAATCAGGACGAGATGCGCCAGTACATGGCCGAAGCCTTCGGCGAGATGTTCCCGTTCCGCAGCATCGAGGAAATGGGCCGCCAGAACATGCAGATGTTCCAGCGCGCCATGACCTTGTTCAATCCCTTCGTCGCCGCCGAGGCGGGTGAAAAAGGCGCGGCCGGCGACAAGCCGGTCGAGGTCGACACCCTGAAGAAGCAGATGGAAGACCTGCGCAAGCAGGTCGAGGCCCTTGCCCGAACCAAGGGCTGAGCAGGCCGCCTCCACGCCGGCACTCGAACCGACCGCTCTGAAGCCCGCGCGCCAGCCGCGCGTGCGGCCGTCGATCACCTTCGTGCTGACGCTGGCCGTCGGCCTGCTGGTGGTGCTGGCCGGCGTCGCCAACGGCGTCGCGTTGCTCACCGGCCGCCTCAACACGGTCGAGCTGTTGCGCGACCGTAACGACCGCATCGTCACTCAGCTGGTCGAACGCGCGCGCGATCAGCTTGTGCCCGCTGCCGACCAGGTGGAATCATTGCGCACCCGGCTGCAGCGCAAGCAGATCGGCGTGAACGATGTCGGCCGGCTGACCGACTACATGATGGCCGGCCTCGATGCCCTGCCCCAGGTCGACGCGCTGGCCCTGCTGCGCAACGACAGCGTGGCGACGCGCGTCATCCGCCAGGGCGGCAACACCCTGGCCTTGCATGACAGCATCCGCAACTACCCCGATACGGCGGCGCGACTGGAAGCGCTGCGCCGCCTGTTCGAGATGCAGAACCGGCCCGACCTCTACAATAAGCCGGTACATTGGGGTGACCTGATCTGGAACCCCGAGATCGGCCAGCCACTGATCAACGCGCAGGCGCCGGTCATTATTGACGGGCTTTTCGTCGGTCAGGCATTGGCCGTCGTGTCACTGGGCACGCTGTCGCGCGTGATCGAGACCGACAGCGTGGATAACGAGGCGACCAATTTCATCCTCTATGACGATGAATATGTGCTGGCGCATCCAACGCTGCTGAACCACGAATACGGACTGTCGGCGGAAAACCCCGTTCCGGCGCTGCAGAAGATCCACGACCCCGTGCTGCGCCGGATCTGGGACGGCCGCATCGATCGCGTGCTGGCGCGCTCGCTGCTGGGCGACGATGGCAACGCGCATATCGTCGAGGTCGACGGCCGGCAGTGGATCTTCGTCTATCGCCGCATCAACGAATTCGGCGAACGGCCCTGGCTGGTCGGCCGCTATTTCGCCTTCGACCAGATCCAGACTGAAATCAGCCGGCTTCAGGTCTCGGCCGCCGTCGGCCTGCTGAGCCTGGCGCTGTCGCTGATGATCGCCTGGCGCCTCGGTCGCCTGATCCGCCGGCCGCTGCTGTCGATCAGCCTGGCCGCCAACCGGCTGCGCAACCTGGATTTCGATGCGCCGCCACTCGACCGCACGCGCCTGCGCGAACTCGACGACGCTGCCCAGGCGATCAACGCCGCCAATGCGGCGCTGCACTGGTTCGGCAACTATGTGCCGCGCAAATTGGTCAACCGGCTGGTGCGCGAGGGCGAGGACGCCGTCAATGTCAGCAAGCGCCGCGACGTGACGGTAATCTTCACCGACCTCGTCGGCTTCACGGCAATGTCTGAAAAAATGACTGCCGAGGAAACCGCCGACATCCTGAACGATCATTTCGGGCTGGTGACCGCCTGCATCGAGGCCGAGAACGGCATTGTCGACAAGTTCATCGGCGACGCCGTGATGGCGGTCTGGGGCGCGATCAAACGCGACGATGACCATGCCGCCCGCGCGTGTCGCGCCGTGCAGGCCATCTGTCGCGCGCTCGCGGCTGACAATGCCCGCCGCGTCATGCTGGGCAAGCCGATCCTGCGCATGCGCATCGGCCTGCATTCCGGCCCGGTGGTGGTCGGCAATATCGGCGCACCCGGACGCATCAACTACACTGTCGTCGGCGATACGGTGAATACCGCCCAGCGGCTGGAGCAGCTGGGCCGCGACCACCAAAACGAGGATGAGCAGGTCGTCGCGCTTGCCAGCGCTGAAACCGTGGCCGAGGCCGGGCTGAGCCCCAAGCCGCCGCTGATCGGCCGGCTGGCCGTGAAGGGCCGGCTCGAAACGGTCGAGGTCTACCGACTGGACCAGCCGGCCCGCTGACGCCGCCCCCCGCGGGCGACCGTTCACAATTCCGGGACGTTAACGCGCCATTTACCGACTCCCTGCTTGAGTCCGGCCTCTAGACGCGAGGGTTCATGGTCAATCTGGTCGGCACCGGCATTGTGGTTTCGCCTTCGGGCGGCCAGGCTGATTCCGCCATCGAAACCCGCAGAAAACAGCGCCAGAATGCTGCTGCCGAGGGTTTCCGCACCCAGGAGGATGGCAGCCAGGCCCCCACCCGGGGCGCCGGCCTGTTGCAGAAGACCCGCGAGGCTGGCCAGGCCGTCCTGCAGATCCTGCGGCGCCGCACCGACCGGGGCGAGCCCGCCGACCCCAATGCCGAGATTCCCCCCCATCTGGAGCGCCGGCGCGCCTGGCGCGAGGCCTTCGGGGTTAACACCTACCATACCCAGCAGCTGGCCCAGTCTGACGAGGCTGAGATCAGCCGGCAGGCCCGGACCAGCGCCCATTCGGCCTATCGCAGCGCCGGCGGGCGCGGCAGGCTGGAGCTCGACCTTGCGCAGCAGATCAGCGTGACCGTATAAAGGCCGCTTTCCTGCCTTCCAGCGGTTATTTTTCAATGTCTTCTGAACCTGCCGATCTGTTGATCATCGGTGGCGGCGTAAACGGGACCGGCATCGCCCGCGATGCCTCCGGTCGCGGCCTGAGCGTCATCCTGGCCGAGCGCGGCGACCTGGCCGGCGCCACCTCCTCGGCGGCCACCAAGCTGATCCATGGTGGCCTGCGCTATCTCGAGCATTACGAGTTCCGCCTCGTGCGCGAAGCGCTGGGCGAACGCGAAGTGCTGATGAAGATGGCGCCGCATATCATCTGGCCGCTGCGCTTCGTGCTGCCGCACCATCCCGGCCTGCGTCCGGCCTGGATGATCCGCATCGGCCTGTTCCTCTATGACAACCTGTCGCGCCGCCAGAGCCTGCCTGGTTCGGTGGGTCTCGACTTCACCGGCGACGATCCGCGCGGCCGGCCGCTGAAATCAAAATTCAAACGCGGCTTCGAATATTCCGACTGCTGGGTGGATGACGCCCGCCTCGTGGTCCTGAACGCGATGAGCGCCCGCAACAAGGGCGCAAAGATTTTCACCCGCACGGCGGTGACGGCGGCCAGGCGCGAAGGCGGTCTGTGGCATGTCACGCTGACCGACCAGAGCAATGGCAGCAGCCGCATCGTGACGGCGCGCGGCATCATCAATGCCGGCGGCCCCTGGGTGCGCGAGACGCTGACCGGCGCCTTCAGCCAGACCCCAAAGAACAGCGTGCGCCTCATCAAGGGCAGCCATATCGTCACCAAGAAGCTGTTCGATGGCGATCACTGCTACATCTTCCAGAATGCCGACAACCGCATCATCTTCGCGATCCCCTATGAGCGCGACTTCACGCTTGTTGGCACGACCGACATTCAGTTGGATAAGCTGGATGGTCCGCCGCGCATCAGCGAGGACGAAACCACCTACCTGCTGAAATCGGCCAGCGAGTATTTCCGCCAGGACGTGACCCGGGACATGATTGTCTGGTCCTATGCTGGCGTGCGACCGCTCTATGACGACGGCGACAACGATCCTTCGGCCATCACGCGCGATTATGTGCTGGACCTCGATACGGGCGCGAAGAGCGACGCACCGCTGCTGTCGGTCTACGGTGGCAAGCTCACTACCGCGCGCCGCCTGTCGGAGCAGGTGATGGACAAGATTGCGCCCTTCTATCCGAAGATGGGCAAGGCCTGGTCCGGCGGCGAGCCGCTGCCCGGCGGCGACCTCAAGGGCCTGAGCTTCGATGCCTTCGTGGCCGATCTGAAGCACCGCTATCCCGGCCTCGATCCGGCCTGGCTGACGCGGTTAGCGCGCCGCCACGGTTCGGCGGTCGACACCATCCTGGGCGACACGCAGTGGTCAGCCGATCTGGGCGAGCATTTTGGCGGCGGGCTTTATGCACGCGAAGTCGATTACCTGATGCGCCAGGAATGGGCGCGCGAGGCCGATGACGTGCTGTGGCGCCGCACCAAATGCGGCCTGTGGGTCACCGCGCTGGAACGCGAGCGCCTGACCAGCTGGATGGCGCAGCACCGCCCCAATATCGAGGCGGCATGAAGATCGGCATCGTTGGCGCGGGCGCCATCGGCGGCTATTTCGGCGGCCTGCTGGCCCGCGCTGGCCATGATGTCACCCTGATCGCCCGCGGCGCCCATCGCGATGCCATCCGCGATCACGGCCTGACCGTTGAAAGCGACGGCAAGCGCTTCACCGTGCATCCCGGCTGCACCGACGATCCGGCCGAGGCCGGCGTGCAGGATGTGGTGATCCTCAGCCTGAAAGCCCCGGCCGTGCCCGACATGGCCGAGAAGATGCTGCCGCTGTTCGGCGCCGATACGCCGATGATCACGGCGATGAACGGCATGCCCTACTGGTATTTTTATCGCCATGGCGGTCCGCTGGACGGCATGCGTCTGGCGTCCGTCGATCCCGGTGACCTGCAATGGAACCTGATCGGGCCGCAGCGCGCCATCGGCAGCGTGGTCTGGGTTGCCGGCGCGATCTCGGCGCCCGGCGTGATCAGCCACGGCGGCGGCAGCCGCCTGCCGCTGGGTGAACCCGATGGCAGCACGTCTGAGCGCGTGCAGCGGTTGAGCAAGGTTCTGACCGAAGCCGGCATAGACGCGCCAGTGCTCGACAACATCCGTCAGGAAATCTGGACCAAGCTCTGGGGCAACCTGTCCTTCAATCCGGTCAGCGTGCTGACCTACGGCACGCTCGGCGGCCTGGCCACCGATCCGGATGCACGCCGCGTGCTCGGCGCGATGATGCGCGAGGCCCAGCAGGTGGGCGAAGCCCTGGGCATCACCTTCCCCATCACGGTCGAACAGCGCATGGACGCGGCCCGCAAGGTTGGTCCACACAAGACCTCGATGCTGCAGGACCTGGAAACCGGCCGGCCGATGGAAATCGGCGGCCTGATCGGCGTGATTGCCGAACTTGCCGAGAAATTGAAGATCGTCACCCCCACCATCGACGTTGTGCTGGCGCTGCTGAAAACGCGCGCACGGGTCGCTGGAACCCTGCAGGACTGAACCGCATGAGCAGCTTCGACTGGCGCAGCCTTTCCTCCGAACAGATCGAAGCGCAGTTCAATCCGCGCAAGGCCGTGCCGGATTTCGACAAGCATTTCAAAACTTATGTCGAGCGTTCGGCCGCGGCAAAGGCCGAGATCGGCGGCGAATACGACCTGCGTTATGGCACCGGGCCGCTGCAGACCTACGATCTGCACAAGCCCGACAATGCCAGGCCGAATGCGCCGCTGGTGATTTTCATCCATGGTGGCTACTGGCGCGGCCTCGACAAGAACACCACCACCTTTGCCATCGTGCCTTTCGTGAAGGCCGGCGCCGTCGTCGTGAACCTGAATTACGATCTCTGCCCCGCCGTCACGGTCGACACCATCGTGCGACAAGTGCAGGAGGCGCTGGTGCATGTCGCCGCCCGCGCGCTCGACTGGGGCGCCGATCCGGCGAAGATTCATGTCATCGGCCATTCGGCTGGCGCGCATCTGGCCGCCATGATGGTGGCCGCGCCCTGGCCCACCGATCTGCCGGGGCAGCCGCCGGTCGCTTCACTGGGTCTGGTCAGCGGCGTCTATGAACTCGAACCGGTGCTGCATGTCAGCGTCAATGCCGATATCCGGCTGGACGGCGCCATGGCGGTGCGCAACAGCGTCACCCGCCTGCCGCTTAAGCTGACAGGCAAGGTGACCAGCACCATTCTTGTTGCCTGCGGCGATGCCGAGCCGGAAGGCTGGATCGCGCAGAGCCTGGATTTCCATCAGGCGCTGCGCGACGCCGGCACCAATGCCAGCCTGCTGCGCATCAAGGGTGCCGACCATTTCAGCATCAAGTTTGACGGCGCCAATCCCAGCCATCCGCTGGGCGCGGCCCTGCTGCGGCAGGCCGGCCTCAGTCGGGTTTAAGAGCGAGCCGCGTCTAGCGGCTGAGCTGCTCGTAGACCTGCCGCGCCGCCGGCAACAGCGCCTCGCGACCGTTCTCGCCAGTCAGGGCATAGCCGAAACCGGCATCGACCCAGTAGAAGGCCGCCGCCCTGCCATCGCCGGCAAAGCGGAAGGATGTGTCGCCGTTGTCCTCGCCCGAACGCACATAGAGCGTCAGGCGCTGGCCCTGGCGGTTTTCGTACATGAATTGCGCCGCCGCATTGTTGCCGCTGGAGGCTGGCAGCAGACGGCCGCCCACAAGCGCATAGCCCTGCGCCGTCAGGCTCGGCACCTTCAGCGCCGTGCCCAGGCGCTTGGACAGCCAGGCGACCAGATGCTGTTCTTCCTTGGCCGGCACTTCGACGGGATGCAGCACCTCGCGGCTGTAGACCAGATGCGCGCGCGTGGCTTCCTGCGGCAGCGCTGACACTGCCATCCCCGGCGAGAAGGCGCCACGGCCATACCAGCCCGCGCCGATCCCCAGCACGGCGACCAGCAGCAGTGCCGCGATGCGCATGACGCTGCGGCCGAAATTGTTCTGACTGCGTGTGGCAAACAGCGCGGCCAGGGCCGGAGACACGATCTCGTCGTTCATGCCACCGGCGAAATGCGCACGCAGGTCTTCCGCCTGCTGCTGCCAGATCGCGACCTTTGCGGCATCGTCGGCATGCAGGGCCAGATGCGCCTCGATATCGGCGCGCCGTTCGGGCGGCAGCCGATCGTCGACATAGGCCTGCAGATCGGCTTCGCTCACACTCTTTGCCGGATCGCCGCTCATTTCACTCTCCTCAAATGCACTGCCTGGCCGTCGCCCTGCGCGGGCGGCACGCCATCCATGAGGCGACGCAGGCGTTCACGCGCGCGCCCCAGGCGCGACATCACCGTGCCGAGCGGAATGTCCTGCACTCTGGCCGCCTCCTCGTAACTCAATCCTTCCACCACGACCAGCAACAGCAGTGCGCGCCACTCGTCGGGCAGCAATCCCAGCGCGGCATCCATGTCGCGCAGTTCCAGCCGTTCCCACTGGCCGCCGCTGGCCTGTGGTCCCTCGCCGATATCGTCCAGCGCCCGGCTGTCCGGTCGCATGCCCTCGCGCGCCATCCGGCTGCGCCAACGGTTATGCAGGATGGTGAATAGCCAGGGCCGCAGGCTGGCGGCATCGCCGCGCCGCGTCGTCCAGGCGCCGAGCGCGCGCTCCACGCAATCCTGCACCAGATCATCGGCCGTATCGCGGCTGCGGGTCAGCGCCAGCGCAAAACGGCGTAGGCGCGGCAGCTCGGCTTCGATCGGATGCGGGGAACGGCGGAACAGCATGCTCTGGCGGTCGTCAGGGAGATGGCAGGCGGCAACATAACAAGCATTGCCGCCCGACCATACCCGTCCTGTTACGGCTTGGCGATGTGCCAGGCGCCGTTCAGGAAGCCGTCGCCGGTGGTGTCGCCCGGCTTGGTGTCCTTGGTCCAGGCATACAGCGGCTTGCCCTTGTAGGCCCACTGCTTGGCACCGTCGTCGCGGGTGATGACAGTCCAGTCGCCCGAGGCCTTGGCATCGCCGGCGGCCATCAGCGGCGGCCAGTTGGTGGCGCAGGGACCGTTGCAGGCCGACTTGCCGGGCGTCGCATCACGATCGAAGGTATAGAGCGTCATGCCCTTGGCATCGACCAGCACCGGGCCGAGCGCGGTGGTGCCGGTCTTGGCCGGCGCCATCGAATTGCTGCTGGCGCAGGCGACCAGGCTGAGCGACAGCAGGCCGGTCAGCATCAGGTTGCGCATCATCATCGGGTATCCCCTTGTTTGCGGTTGTGGCGGCTGCCGGTATGGCGCCGCTGCAGAGGTAGACCAGCGGGAACCCGCTTTATTCCCACCTTTGTGAAAAAAACCGCTCTTGCCGGCCGCGCCCGGCGGACCTAGCATTGGCCCATGCGGTTGCGGTTCCTTCCTGCCCTGCTTCTCCTGCTCGCGCCGATGCTGGCGCAGCCGGCCGCGGCGCAGTCCGTCCTCGACAGCCTGTTCGAGAAACTGCAGGAAACCCAGAATCCCATTGAGGCGCGCCAGACCGAGCGCAAGATCTGGGAAGCCTGGTCCAAGAGCGACTCCGATACGCTGGACGCCCTGATGCAGGGCGGTATCGCCGTCATGGAAAAGGGCGATTACCGGCGCTCGGTCGAGATCTTCAGCGCCATGATCGAGCTGAAGCCCGATTTCGCCGAAGCCTACAACAAGCGCGCCACCGTGCGGTTTCTGGCTGGTGACTATCCCGGCTCGGTCGCCGATATCGAGCGCACGCTCAAACTGGAGCCGCGCCATTTCGGCGCACTCTCCGGCCTGGGGCTGATCATGGAGCGGCTGGACAACCTGGAAGAGGCGCTGCGCGCCTATCGCCGGGCGATGGCCGCCAATCCGCATCTGAACGACGGCCCCGACAAGCTGAAAGAGCTGCGGCGCCGCATCGACGCCAAGGAGCTGTAGGCGTCGCCTACTTCTGGAAGATGAAGAAGACCGCGCCGACCAGGCAGAGGAAGGCGGCCAGGTAATTCCAGCGCAGCCCCTCGCCCAGATAGAAAACCGCGAAACCGGCGAAGACCGCCAGCGTGATCACTTCCTGCATGACTTTAAGCTGCGCCGCCGAGAATCCGCCGGTGGTATAGCCGATGCGGTTGGCCGGGACGGCGAGGCAGTATTCAAACAGGGCGATGCCCCAGGAAATCAGGATCACCTTCCACAGCGCCTGCTCCTGGTATTTCAGGTGCCAGTACCAGGCAAAGGTCATCAGCACATTCGAGCCGATGAGCAGCAGGATCGTCGGCATCAGCCGGCCTCCACGCGGGCAATCCTCAGCACATTGGTGTTGCCGGGTGAGCCGAAGGGCACGCCGGCGGTCACCACCAGGTTGTCGCCGGGCTTGGCCATTCCGCTCTGGCGCGCCACGGTCGTCGCCTTCTCGACCATGTCGGCGAAGTTGATGGCATCGGCCGCCACCACGGCGTTGACGCCCCAGGCGATGCTGAGCCGCCGCGCGGTTTCCAGCAGCGGCGTCAGGCACAGGATGGGCGAGCGCGGCCGTTCGCGCGCAGCGCGCAGCGCCGTCGAACCCGACATCGTATAAGTGACGATGGCGGCGGCGTTGATCGTCTCGGCCACCTGGCGCGCGGCCGCGGTGATCGCATCGGATGGCGTGTTCTCCGGATTGTTGTGCTCGGCATCCATGATGCCGCGATAGAGCGGATCACGCTCCACCTGCATGGCGATGCTGTTCATGGTGCGCACCGCCTCAACCGGAAAATCGCCCGAGGCCGACTCCGCCGACAGCATGATGGCATCGGCGCCGTCATACACCGCCGTGGCCACATCCGAGACCTCGGCGCGCGTCGGCACCGGCGCCTTGATCATGCTTTCCAGCATCTGGGTGGCGACCACGACAGGCTTGCCGGCGCGGCGCGCCAGCCGCACGATCTTTTTCTGCAACCCCGGCACCGCCTGCAGCGGCATCTCCACGCCCAGATCGCCGCGCGCCACCATCAGCGCATCGCAGAGCTGCACGATCTCGTCCAGACTCTCGACCGCCGAGGGCTTCTCGATCTTGGCCAGCAGGGCCGCGCGGCCCTGGATCAGGCTGCGCGCCTCGCGCAGGTCGTCGGGCCGCTGCACGAAGCTGAGCGCGATCCAATCCACACCCTGCGACAGGGCAAAGTCGAGGTCGGCGCGATCCTTGGGCGTCAGCGCCGACAGCGGCACCACCGTATCGGGCAGGTTGACGCCCTTGCGGTCACTCAACCGGCCGCCGACCATCACGCGGGTCTCGGCCCATCCCGGCCCCACGCCGGTGACCTTCAGGCGCAGCTTGCCGTCATCCAGCAGCAGTTCGGTGCCGGGCTTCAGGCTGCCCAGCACTTCCGGGTGCGGCAGCTGCACGCCGGTGATGTCGCCAGCCCCGGCCTGCAGGTCGAGGCGGAAGGCCTGGCCGTTCTGCAGCTCGACCGCACCATCCCGGAAGGCCCCGATTCGCAGCTTCGGCCCCTGCAGATCGGCCAACAGACCGATCGGCCGGCCGGTTTCGGCCTCCAGGGCGCGCACATCCCGGACCCGGGCGGCATGATCCTCGTGGGTGCCGTGACTGAAATTGAGGCGGAAGACGTCGGCGCCGGCCTCAAACAGGGCCCTGATGCGCTCCGGGCTGCTGGAGGCAGGCCCCAGCGTGGCAAGAATCTTGACGTTGCGTTCCCTATGCATACTCCCCCCGGAACCAGAGGTCCTATCATAGTCACCGCATGGCCCCGACTGCGACGAAAATATTAGGGATCAAGCAGTTGCGTTTTTTGCTGCATTTGCGAAAAAGACGCCCGCACCCCCTGCAGAGTCCGAAGGACCACGACCATGGATATCGCCCGCATCAGCGTCGGCAAGAACCCGCCCTATGACCTCAACGCCGTGATCGAGATTCCGGCCGGCGGCGTGCCGGTGAAGTATGAGCTCGACAAGGATTCCGGCGCGCTGTTCGTCGACCGCTTCCTGCACACCGCCATGTTCTACCCGGCCAATTACGGCTTCGTGCCGCACACGCTGGGCGGCGACGGCGACCCTTGCGACATCCTGGTGGTGAGCCATGTGCCGGTGGTGGCCGGTGCGGTGATCCGCTCGCGCCCGATCGGCGCGCTGAAGATGGAAGACGAGGCCGGCGGCGACGAGAAGATCATCGCCGTGCCGGTCGACAAGCTGCACCCCTTCTACACCAACGTGACGACCTACAAGGACCTGCCGGCCAGCCTGCTGGAGCAGATCGAGCATTTCTTCGTCCACTACAAGGACCTGGAGAAGGGCAAGTTCGTCAAATCGGCCGGCTGGGTCGGGCCCGACGAGGCCGCCAAGATGATCACCGAAGGCATCGTGCGCGCGGCTGGCATCAAGTAACTCAACGCGTTATCGGGATTTCAAACAGCGGCGGTCCGGGCATCCGGGCCGCCGTTTCCGTTCCAGCGGCATCCAAGTCCGGCCAGCGGCATGCCAAGGACGCGCCAATCTCGACCAATGTTGACCAACTCTGGCCAATTCCAGCCAATCCGCGCCAATCCCGGCCACCGCGGGCCAGCGGGTCAGGCGGTGCGCCAACCGCGCTCCCCTTCAGGTAAGGCGCGACCGGCGGCCCATCAACCCCGGTTATCCTCCAGCACCATCTCGGCGCCCTTCTCGGCGATCATGAGCGTCGGCGAGGCGGTGTTGCCCGACGGGATCAGCGGCATGGCCGAGGCGTCGATCACGCGCAGGCCATCGACACCACGCACGCGCAGGCGGCCATCGAGCACCGCCATCGGATCGCTGTCGACGCCCATCTTGGCGGTGGCGACCGGATGGAAAATGGTGGCGCCGATCTGGCCCGCGGCGACGCGCATGTCGGCCTCGGTGCGGATATCGGCGCCGGGCAGGTATTCCTCGGGCTGGTATTTGGCCAGCGCCGGCGCGGCGGCCAGCCGGCGCGTCAGTTTCAGGCTGTCGACCGCCACCTGCATGTCGGCCTCGGTGTCGAGATAGTTGGGCTGGATCGCCGGCGCCTGATGCGGATCGGCCGACTTGATGCGCACATGGCCACGGCTGGTGGGCCGCAGGTTGCAGATGCTGGCGGTGAAGGCCGGGAAGCCATGCAGCGGATCGCCGAACTTGTCGAGCGACAGCGGCTGGATATGGAATTCCACATTCGGCGTCTCATGCTCAGGGCTTGAGCGCGTGAACATGCCGAACGTGCTGGGCGCCATGGTGAGCGCGCCGCGCCGACGGATCGCATAGTCGAGCCCCATCAGCGCACGGCCGAACAGGCCGGCGCCGTTGATGGTGCGCGCGTTCCTGACCTTGTAGATCAGGCGGAGCTGCAGATGGTCCTGCAGGTTCTCGCCCACGCCGGGCGCATCATGGACCACATCTATCCCGTGGTCCTTCAGCAGGCCTGCAGGGCCAATACCACTTAACTGCAGAAGCTGCGGCGAGTTGATGGCGCCGGCAGCCAGGATGATCTCCTTGCGCGCCTTGATGCGCTTGCGCTCGAAATCATCGGCCACGATCACCGAGACGGCGCGCGGGCGGCCGCTATCGGTGGCGGTCTCGAACTCCACTTTCTCGACATGGGCGCGTGACAGCAGCCCGATATTGCCGCGCGTGTCGATGATCGGCGCCAGGAAGGCCGAGGCCGCCGACCAGCGCATGCCCTTCTTCTGGTTGACCTGGAAGTAGCCCGAGCCTTCGTTGGTGCCGCGATTGAAATCATCCGTTTTCGGGATGCCGATCTGCGCGCCGGCATCGGCCACGGCATCGAGCAGGTCCCAGCGCACGCGGGCTTTTTCCACGCGCCATTCGCCGCCGGCGCCATGCAGCTCGGAGGCGCCGCCGTGGAAATCCTCGTGGCGTTTGAAATAGGGCAGCACATCGTCCCAGCCCCAGCCGGTGAGGCCCATCTGCGCCCAGGTGTCGTAATCCTGCACCTGGCCGCGCATGTAGACCATGGCGTTGATCGCGGTGCAGCCGCCGATCACCTTGCCGCGCGCATAGCCGATGGAGCGGTTGTTCAGGCCCGGCACCGGTTCGGTGGTGTAGCACCAGTCGGCGCGCGGATTGCCGATGGCGAACAGATAGCCGATGGGGATGTGGAACCAGATCCAGTTGTCGCGCCCGCCGGCCTCGATGAGAAGCACCTTGTTCTTCGGGTCTTTGGAGAGCCGGTTGGCCAGCAAAGTGCCAGCCGTGCCGCCACCGACAATGATGTAATCGAAGGTTGCCCCTTCGGTGATGTCTTGGGCCGCAGAGGCCATGGCGTTTCCGTTTCCCTATGATATCCACACCATCCCTTTTCACAAAAAAGGGAATGGCTCTAAACTGCATTCCAAATAAAGTTGATCTGCCGGGGGAAAGCAATGTGGACAACTAGTAAACCACTATCATACCGCGCGGTTCCTAGACCTACGCGTTTAGCGTACCTGATTCCGCCGGACTCTCCACCCGCACTAATCACAGCCCTTTTCGCAGAGTGTCAGTCCCGATGGGGAGGACGCAGAACGCCCATAATTCCGACGAACGGTTCAGAATTGGACTTAGCGTATTGGTCACTGTTGGAGCTATGGGATGCTGACCTCATATATTCTTACGCCAAATTAGACGATTCTTTATATGAACGCCTATCATACACATTTGCGCCCGCAGCAATCTCATTCCATTCGAAAAATATAGAAGACACCAAAAATCATTTAAATTTCTGGCCAGGATATCATGGGCAAGAAGATTTACTTCAAGCAACCTCATTAGTCCCACTATTTTCTCGCCACGCACAGATGCGCGGCCATGATTTACCGAGGGTCATAGACGCAGGATGGCCATCCAATACGGATCAAGACACACAAGATACATTTGGAAGCGCGACTGGAAGTCACATTTTCACGTCACTTCTGCCACACGCCTACAGGCTTCAATATTCGACAGAAATACCCAAGAACCATGATAGCGAAAAAATAACACTCATAGATAAAGACGAATACTTCAATACCATAACAAAGAGCTATGACGTTCTGTCGATGAATCGGCTATCTGATACCCTATGTGGATATATATACCCTCTAGCAAGGGGGCGGAAAAGTTGGAATGACCACCTCACAATTGTCGTAGGTGACGAGCTAGACGATCGACTCCTCTACTGGAATTCTCAGCACAAATATCGCTCTCTTGATACTGAATCAGATATTCCAGTTATGCGGCTATCAGCTACTCGATTTCAGAGCAGTTGCCCAGATTGGCTGAAGAAATGGATATCAATACGTAATCGTCATCGCATTAACGGGAATCAAGCCCCCCATGTTATTGTAAAATCTAGCTCTCTACTTCCCGATCAACTCGCAGAGGTTCAATCGAAATTATCGATGCCTCAAAGAGTAATGATGTCCTCAAAAAATCTTAAGCCTTCTGAGGTTTTTGATGATTGCCATGAGGTAATTAAATCAAAAATATCCGTCGCCACTCCCGGCAGAAAGCCAATGATTTGGCCCGCACCCACTAACTCTCAAAATGAAAGATACGCTAACAATCAAATACACCTGCCCTTAGTTCGCCCTTATCACCTCACGCTCACTCCCGAAAACGCGCTTAGCCGTGGCATTTGGGCACTAGATTTGTCCATTGAGCGTTCAGAAAATCATTCCCAATATTATAACGTTCCACACACTTGGAATTTTCCACGCCGGCTGAGATTGGATAAAGCAATTACAATTGCTCTCTCTGGCAGAGATTCGCAGCCTTATTTCCCGCAATATACACGGCCGACCGCCCTCGGAGACTTAACCGTCTGGGACTGCAGCGCATGGCCACGCCAAACACTCAACTTGCCTTCAGATTTTGGAGCGTTTAGCTACGCTCTTCGCTTTAAATCTTGGGCCGCGCCTAAAGAAGATCAGGAGAGCACACCAGATACATTTTATAATTTCTCCGATGCAGGAATATCAGACAAAGGGCGGGATTTATTAGGGGTACTGCAGTTATTCAGATCTTTGCCCGAAGCACTTATCTTCCTCACAAACCCATACTGGCTAGACGTTATATCTAAACTCTCGCCTAGTGAGCCCGCGAAAAATCCAGAAAAAATCAAAAAACTCGCAACAGAAATTGAAGAATACACAAAGGATGCGAACCCGAACCCTGAATGGCTTGCACGCCGTTCACTCGAACTTGTCGCAAGATCGTATCTTTCGTCCCAGGGAAATTCCGGTTTTACAAATTTTGAGGGGCTTGTTAGTTGGGCAAAGCAGATTGCCAAAGCGACGCCTCAGCGTGGAGAATTTCTATCGCAAAATGCGGTGGCTCCTCAATTATCGAAATCCGTAACGTATTTGCGTGATCGCGGATTTCTGAGACAGGGCCACGGATGGACGTGCGGTGTGTGCCAACACAAGAATTGGGTTTCCCTTGAGAATTTGAAGCCTTTCCAATTATGCGACGTTTGCCAATCTAAAGAATCCGCCCCAGTTAGCACGTCCTTTAATTTTAGACTTAACCCATTCCTGCAACACGCCTTTAATTCCACTTCAGCCCAAGAATCAGTGATTTGGTGCCTCAATCAATTATATAAACGGGCCAATAACTCTTTCTGTTTTATTCCCTCCGTAAATGTCAGTAGCCGCAATGATCCCAACCCACCTACTGACATAGACGTATTAGCGTCTGTTGACGGTCAAGTTTTCATGACAGAAGTCAAAACAAGCTACGCGGGAGTTACAGAGAAAGAGCTAAAGAAAATATATGACCTTGCTCAAAGAGTCAGGCCGGACGTAGCCATGCTCGCGATTTATGCCGAGCGCGATGAACACAACTTCACTCAAATTTTCAAACAACTAAAAACTGATTTAAAGAATATTGATGTTGATTTCGAGGTAATGAATTTTGATAAAACTAAAAATACAGACCACGACCTTTTCCCTTCTTCTTATGGGGAAGATATGACGTGGTCAGCCTGGTGATAACACTGCGCTCCCGCTCTATATTGCGTTGTGTATAACTCGCGCTTTCTCCCCGGCTTTAGTCATGCCTTCGGACTTTTCTCTGAATAAAATCGCATGCATTCCCGGGAAATTCCCGCCCGCTGCAGTTACAACCAACAGCTTCCGATCCTACCGCCGCCGCAACCTGCCATATCGACGGCGCGGGACGAGTTCAGTATGCTGTGCGTCTCAACGGGGATGCTTCACAGATGCTGCTGATCACGGCCGAAAACGAGAATGGGCAACTGGTGCTGCGCCTGCCCGCCGATGCCATCGATGCCGAGCAGGCCACCACCCTGCTGGCCGATTTCGCCCAGCTTGCGCCCGAGGCGCGCGCCACTGTCCTGGAGGCGCTGGCCAAACAGCAGAAAAAGCGCCGGCCGCGGCAGGAGCCGGCGCCGGCCGCCGCCGCCTTCAGCGGCCGCGACTACACCGCCAATCTCTCGGGCGACGACCGGCAGTATCTGCGCCTGCTGCATGACGGGCTGGAGCAGCGCGACGGCCATATGATCGAATTCGCCTATGCCGACCTGTTCGCGCTGACCGAGGCGCGCCGGCTGAAGCTGCCGCTCTCGGCGCTGCAGCGGAACACGCTGATCCAGTATTATCTCGACCGCCACGCCCAGGCGGATGACACCCCCGATGCCAGCATCGCGGCGCTGCGGCATGCCGCGGCGCTGGCCCGCAAGAAGAAATAGCCTTGGCCGGCCGGCCTCCACGCGCAGACGGAATGATGATGTCCACGTCAGAGTCGATCTATGTATCCTCCGAACATGCCCTGGTCCGCGTCGACCGGCATAAGTCCAATGACGTGCTGCGCGGCGATGGCAAGGCCAGCCTGGCCGAGGCGCTGTGGAGCCAGGATCGCACCGAGGGCGCGGTGCCGTCCTTCACGGCCGAGATGCGCCGCCTGTTCTCGCCCGATCCCGTGCATGTGATCGACACGCGGCCGCAGAATGTGCTGGCCTGGCGCATCATCGATTTCGACCATCATCCCTTCGTTCTGGACGGCGAGGATGCCGACAACCTGACGCTGGGCGCGATCCAGCAGGCGCCGGCGCGCATCGCCGCCGAGCAGACCTACAGCGTCGTGGTGGCCGAGCGCCGGCCGGCCTTCTTCACCATCTCGATGAGCGTGCGCGTCTACAACCGCGCCATGTTCCCCTTCTTCGGCGCCAACGGGCAGGTCACCCGGGTGGTGACGCTGATCCGTCCCCTCACCCCGGGTGTCCCGCTCGCCGCTGTCACGCATTGAGGCCGAAGGCGGCTACGCCGCCTGCGTGATGTTATGGCGGCTACGCCGCCTGGGTGATATCCGGCTCCAGCATGGTTGACAGCGGACCCGCCTCGATCTGCGCCAGCATGCCGGCGCGGTCGATCTGCGTGGTGTACATGCGGGCCGTGCGGCCGACGGCGCCGACAAAGCCCTCCATCGCCAGGTCGGCCCGCGCATAGCCATAGCCATCCGCGCGCAGCGGCACGCCGCCGCGATACAGGTTCTCGTAGACCAGGCCGCAGTGGTAATCGACATCGTAGCGCTTGATGCTGACCGCCCGCACCAGATGGGTGAGCAGATAGGCCAGACGCCGGCTGCGGAAGCCCTGCGCCACCACCAGCCCGCCATGATGGCCGATGCGGCCGGTCCAGTTGCACTCGCGCGGCTGCAGGATCTCGGCCGAGCCGAGCGGCGTCAGCTTTTCCGAGAACAGCCGCCCGCTGCGCAGCCATTCGATCCAGCCGCCCGGCCCGGTGTCGATCAGGCGGAAGGCGATGACGGCGGCCAGCGTGCTGTCCTTGCTCATGCCATGGGCGGGATGATTGGGGATGGTGGAGAGCCGCAGCCAGTATTGCGGCCCGCCCGGCTGGAAATCGTGATGCGCCGGATCATACGTCGAATTGATGCCGACGATGCCGGGCATGCTTTCCAGGCAACGGCGCCAGCGCGAGAGATCAGGGTCCTGTTCAACAAAGAAGCCCCGGTCATTCAGGGTGGCGAGCAGAAGATTGATGTAGCGGTCGACAGTGGACTCGTGACGCATAGGGGTCTCCATGATTCGGTTGTAACGCGAAAATCCTATGCGCAAATGTGGTGAATCCGTATCGCAACCGGTTTACCGCGCGGCTTCGGTGCAGGCTGTGCGCTGTCGCACTGCATATACGCCCTGTATTTCCGGGCCCGGATTTCTGGCCTTGTATTTCCGGGCCTGCGTGAAACGCAGCGTTGCATCGGGCCGGAGAAGGTTGCGCGAGGGTACAGACCTCACAAATCCGTCAGGCGGCTGACGAATATGGCGCGGCATGCTATCGACAGATGATCAGACCATCCGACAGACCATGAGGGAGAGAGAGCCATGCTGTTCGTCGTTCATGCCAAGGACCGCCCCGGCAGCGGCATGCGCCAGAAATGGCGCGCCGCGCATCTGGAATTCATTGCCACCTGCACGGACGCGTTCAAATACGGCGGGCCGCTCATGGATGAGGCCGGCACCGTGGTCGGCAGCCTGATGGTGCTGGAGATGCCCGACCGCGCCGCGCTGGACGCGCATCTGGCGCGCGATCCGTATTTCCGCGAGCCGGTATTCGAGAGCGTGGAGATTTTCCAGACCCGCCAGATCATGCCCGAGATCGTGCCGGGATCGCTGGCCGCCGAGCTGGACAAGCAGAGGGCGGCGACGGCGGGATAAGAAGGGGGCGATACAGGCTTTTACCCTCAACTGTCATGCCCGGCCTTGTGCCGGGCATCCACGTCTTCCTTAAAAAACGCGTGGATGCTCGGGCCAAGCCCGAGCATGACAAAAAATAAAAAAGATCGACCTACAAAGCCTGGGCGCAGGCATGGCCCGATGACCAGGCCCACTGGAAATTGAAGCCGCCGAGATGCCCGGTGACGTCCACCACCTCGCCGATGAAATACAGGCCCGGCACGGCTTTCGCGGCCATGGTCTGCGAGGACAGCGCAGCGGTGTCGACGCCGCCGAGCGTCACCTCCGCCTTAGCATGGCCCTCGGTGCCGCCGGGTGTCAGCCGCCAGTCCTGCACGGTCGTTGCCACCGCACGCAGCCGCGCATCGGCCAGATCGGCCATGCGGCCCTCGGCGATGGCAATATCCGCCATGCGCTCGGCCAGCCGTTTCGGGATCAGCCCGGCCAGCACGGTGACCAGATCGCTTTTCGGCTTCTCGGCCCGCGCCGCTTTCAACAGCGCGAACAGGTCCCGGCCCGGCAGCAGATTCAGCACCACCGGTTCTTTCCGCCCGAGCTGTTCCCAGTAGGATGAAATCTGCAGGATCGCCGGCCCGCTGAGGCCTTTATGCGTGAACAGCAGCGCCTCGCGGAACCTGGCCTTGCCGCATGTCGCTTCGGCGTCCTCCACCGCGACGCCGGCCATGCCGTCCCACGTCTGCGCATCCTTGGCATCGAAGGTGACGGGCACCAGCGCCGGCTTCGGCGGGACGACGCTCAGGCCGAACTGCTTCGCCACCTCGTAGCCCCAGCCGGTGGCGCCCATCTTCGGGATGCTCGGCCCGCCGGTGGCGATCACCAGTTGCGCGGCGGTGAATGATTCTGCGCTGGCGCTGTCGACGCGGAAGCCGCTGTCGGTTTTCGTCACGCTGGCGACCGGCGTGGAGAGGCGGATGGTGACGCCGCCTTTGGCGCATTCGTCCAGCAGCATCTGGATGATCTGCTTGGCGCTGCCGTCGCAGAAGAGCTGCCCCAGCGTTTTCTCATGCCAGGCGATGCCGTGTTTATCCACCAGCGCGATGAAATCCTGCTGGCTGTAGCGCTTCAGCGCCGATTTGGCGAAATGCGGGTTCTGCGACAGGAAGTCGTTCGGCCCGGCATGCAGATTGGTGAAGTTGCAGCGCCCGCCGCCGGAAATGCGGATCTTCTCGCCCGGGCTGGCGGCATGATCGAGCAGCAGCACGCGCTTTGCCCGCTGGCCGGCCTGCGCGGCGCAGAACAGCCCGGCGCCGCCGGCGCCGATGATGATGGCGTCATAGGTCATACCCCGTCATGCCACGCCTTGGGCGTGGCATCCACGCTTTGGTTTTAAAAAAGACACTCGTGGATGCCCGGGCCAAGCCCGGGCATGACGGTTCGGAATAAGAGGGACGCTTAGGCCGTCAGAACTTCCGCGCCGCCACCACGTAGACGTTGATGGTCGCCTCGCCCAGACTGCGCATGGCCTCCAGCCGGTGCAGTCCGGCGATCAGCACATAGCGCTTCTGCGCATCGTCGCGGCGCACCTGGATCGGCACGGTCATGCCGCCGTCGGTGACGATCTGGTCGGACAGCGTCTGCACTTTCGCGGGATCGAGCAGGCCCTTGAACTTGGCCGGCACATAGATATCGGCCAGCTTCACCGGCACGGCCTTCATGGTGGTCATTGGTCGTCTCCCCCGCTTTCGTAGGCGATCTTCACCACCTCGATCTGCTCGATGCCATGCGGCGTGCGCAGGTCGACGATGTCGCCCTCGCGCGCCTTCATCAGGGCGCGGGCGACGGGCGCGATCCAGCTCACCTCGCCCTGCTCGATCCGCGCCTCGTCGATGCCGACGATGCGGATGGTCTTTTCCGCATCATGGGGATCGATATAGGTGACGGTGGCGCCGAAGAAGACCTGTTCGCGGTTCTTCTGCAGCCTGGGGTCGACCGGCTCGGCGATCTCGAGCCTTTTCAGCAGGAAGCGGATGCGGCGGTCGATCTCGCGCAGCCGCTTCTTGCCGTAGAGATAGTCGCCATTCTCCGAGCGGTCGCCGTTGCCGGCCGCCCAGGAGACGATCTCCACCACCTTGGGCCGCTCGACGGTTTTCAGCTGGCGCAGCTCGGCCTGCAGCCGGTGCAGCCCGGCCGGCGTGATGTAGTTCTTGGACCCGGCCGGAATCGGCGGGGCGGCATCTTCCAGATCGTCATCCGGGTCGGAATCGGTCTCTTTTGTGAAAGCCTTGCTCATGGCGCGATCCTATCACGGCATGGCATAAAGCGGCCATGCTGACGGTTTATGTCGATGCCGATGCCTGCCCGGTCAAGGCCGAGGTCTACAAGGTGGCCGAACGCCACGGCGTGCCGGTGATCGTGGTGGCCAATGCCTGGCTGAACGTGCCGCGCGTCGACTGGCTGCGGCTGGTGGTGGTCGAATCCGGCCTGGACAAGGCCGATGACTGGATCGTGGAGCAGGCCAAGCCCGGCGATATCGTGATCACCGCGGATATCCCGCTGGCGGCGCGCGGCGTCAAGGGCGGTGCGGTGGTGCTGAGCCCGACGGGCCGCGTCTTCACCGAAAGCTCGATCGGCATGGACCTGGCCAGCCGGAACCTGATGACCGAGCTGCGCGACGCCAATCCCACCGAGCGCGTGGGCGGCGGGCCGAAGCCCTTTTCGCAGAAGGAGCGCTCGGCCTTCCTGCAGGCCCTGCATGAGGCCATCGAAAGGCGCAGGCGCCAGAGTGTTTAGGCTTACTGGCCGGGAACGCGGGTGATGGTCTTGATCGGGCCGCGCGGGCGGCCGGACTTCAGCGCGATGTCGCGATCCTGCTCTTCGATGAAAGCCTTGATCGGGCCTTCGCCGTCCAGGCCACCGACCAGTTCGGGCGGCACGCGACGGTTCGAGGTCTGGGCGCCGTCTTCATAGATCACGTTGAACAGGATGAAGGTGGCGTTGGGGTTGATCTTGGGCTTCTTGGCCATGACTGGCTGCTCCGGCACTCACAGAAGATTGGGGACTTCTTCAGAACTTCAACAAAGGGAAAGGGGCGCCCGTCGCCGGACGCCCCCTCTTACTCAATACGCGAAACGGCTTAGACGGCCTTGAGATTCACCGCCGAGGTCTTGCCGCGCTTCGGATCGCGCTGCTCCTCGAAGGAAACCTTCTGGCCTTCGTTCAGGCCGCTCATGCCAGCGCGTTCAACGGCGGAGATGTGGACGAACACGTCCGCGCCGCCGCTCTCGGGCTGAATGAAACCGTAACCCTTGGTGCTGTTAAACCATTTCACAGTGCCGGTGGCCATGTGCTTTGTCCTCGTTCAGTGGTAGGTCGCACTCCACCCATGTGGGGCGCATCAGACTATGTCCAGGATGGCAGAGGTCTGGACCCGTCCGAAATGATCGAGGGGGTAGCAGGCCGGCAGTCCGAAGTAGAATGACAAAACCTAAGATAGGCAGTTTTCCCATTCCTGCAAGGCTGACGACACCCAAAGATGCCGCCGCCCTGGCACACAAGTCCACTCGCCCAAACGGAAATCCGGCCGATAAGTTCCCGGCTGCATGCCGGAAAATGCAACCTGGGCGCTTCTGCGACGGATTTGCATTGATCCACAGGCCCTATGCGGCTATCCAAACCGCCATCACTAGGGGTGGGCCCTGCCTGATATGACAACGAATAGCGCATTCCGGGAGGAAGCCCTGCGGCGGCAGCTGCATGGCATCTTTTTCGATCTCTGGCGCTTTGGCAGCAACGCGCTGGTCGGCTGGCGGCCGAGCCGCAACGGCATCGAGATCATCACCGTGCCCAAGGCCCGGCTGTTCGGCGAGCATGCCCGTCACCTGCCCACGCTGTCGGCCGGCAACCTGATGAGCGGGCCGGAGCTGGACGATGCCGCCCGACTGCTCGACAGCCAGCCCATGGAGTTGCGGCTGGATACAAAGGTAGGCACCGGGCCGGGCGAGATTGCGCCGGCGCTGGTCGAGCAGGTGTTCAACCTGTTCACGGTCAGCAAGACGCCCTATCGCGCCGTGCTGCTGATCGACATCGTCGGCTTTTCCAAGACCACGCCCGAACTGCAGGCAGCCCAGCTCTCGACGCTGGAATTCTCGCTCAACCTCGCCGAAGAGATGGCGCAGGCCAATGGCCTCGCCGTCACCTTCGGCCGCACCACCACGGGCGACGGCTTCTATGTGTGGAACGAGCGCCAGGGCCTGCGCGCCGATATCGACCTGTTCTGCGCGGTGGCCATCTTCCAGATCCTGTTCTCGGCGCTGCGCCGCACGGCGTCAGTGCCCGGCAGTGTGCCGGTGCTGCGGCTGTGCATGAGCATCGGCAGCCATTTCCTCTATCACCAGCCGCGCAAGGATGGCGGCAATGGCGGCGCCTTCATCGTCGGCGACGTGACGATCCAGGTTGCCCGCCTGATCGAGATCGCGCAGGACGACCAGATCGTGATGGGCGATTTCGAACGGCCGCTGGGGCTGGGGCAGAATCTGTGCAACACCGAGACCTTCCTTACCGCGGTGAGCGAGCGGCTGACGCATCTGAAGAACCTGCGGGTGCTGGGCGAGCCGATCAACCGCGTCGCCTTCTACCTAACCGGTCCGCGCGAGGGCGAGGAAGGCCGGCACAAGCCCACGCTGATCACGCTGACCGACAAGCACGGTTTCCAGCATCGCTGCTACAACGCCAAGCTCAATGCCTTCCCCGAGCAGGGCGAACCCTACTATTGCGGTCTGCAGCATGCGGATTTCGTACGGGCGGCCAAACGCGGGCCGGCTTAGACGGACCTGGCTCAGGACTTACTTGGCGTCGGTGACGCAGTCCTGCAGATCGAAGCCATCGAGCCGGGCGGCATCGAGGCGGGCGCGGGTGAAGTCGGTGGCGACATGACGGCCGCTGAACCGGCCACTGGCCAGATAGATCGGCATGCGGCCCGACTGCGCGGCCGAGAAATCGCTCCAGCGCAGATTGGATTCGATAAAGCGCACGCCGGCCACCTTGGCATCGGCGAAGCTGGCCCCGGCCAGATTGGCGCGGGTGAAATTCGCCAGCAGCAGGCTGCTGCCCTTGAACTTGGTGCCGCGCAGATCGCAATCGGCGAAATCGCCGCCATCCAGCACCAGGCCGGAAAAATCATGATAGGCGATGCGTCGGCCCGACAGGTTGAGCTGCCGCCCCTTCTTGCCATGGGTCTCGACCCAGATGCGGTGCTGCTCGACCGCTTCGGTCAGCTGGGCGGCATAGGCCGCCGGCCCGACCAGGCGCTCTTCCTGGCTCTGCAGCCGCTGGGTGTCGACGCCACGGATCACCGCATTGGAGAAATTCGCGCCAGTCGCCACCACGTCTTCCACCGTGGCGTTGACGATCTGCGCGTCCTTCAGATTGGCGCCCACCATGCGGGTGCCGACCAGGCGGGCATCGTTCAGATTGGCGCCGGTCAGGTTGGCATAGGAGAGGTCCGCGCCGCGCAGGTTGCTGCCGAAGAAATTCGCCCCCGTGAGATCGGCGCCCACCAGTGACGCACCGCTGAGATCGACGCCGGCGAACTGTGCCCGCGAGGCAGTGGCATATTCCAGCAAGCAGTCGCTCAGGTCGGAGACGTCCACGCCCACCCGCTCCTGCCCACCCGGCTTCATCATCAGGCCGCCGCGGAAATCGGCATCGACCAGGATGGCGTTGTTCAGATTGGCGGCCTTGAGATTCACACCGCGCAACACCGCCTTGGTCAGGTCGGTGTTCTGCAGGTCGGCATTGGCCAGATCGGCGCCGAACAGATCGGCCTCGGCCAGGTTGGCGCGCGCCATGCGGGCCGAGCGCAGGTTGCTGCCCACCATCTTGGCGCGGCGCAGCGAGCGGCCCTCGAAATTGGCGTTCTCGAGATTCTTGTGCGTGTAATCCAGCACCTCGGCCACGGCTTTCCCTTCGCGCGACAGGTCATCGCGATGCACAAAGGTCGTCGTCCGGGTCTTGCGGGAGGTCATGGCGGGTGCGGGTTTTCGAATGGGGCCTGTTTACCACATCCCCGGCCTGCGAAAAGCGGATTCTGCCGGTTTTAAAACGCTTCCAAAACACAGCGGCCCGGAGGGTCGCTCCGGGCCGCGGCTCACCTAAGGGGACGGGTCGTTAAGACTTACAGGCCCTTGACGATGTCCTCGACCATCTTCTTGGCATCGGCCAGCAGCATCATCGTGTTGTCCTTGTAGAACAACTCGTTATCGATGCCCGCATAGCCGGATGCCATCGAGCGCTTCACGAACAGCACGGTCTTGGCCTTGTCGACGTCCAGGATCGGCATGCCGAAGATCGGGCTCTTGGGGTCGTCGCGGGCGGCCGGATTCGTCACGTCATTCGCGCCGATCACAAATGCGACATCGGCGGTCTGGAATTCGGAGTTGATCTCCTCCAGCTCGAACACCTCGTCATACGAGACATTGGCCTCGGCCAGCAGCACGTTCATGTGCCCCGGCATGCGGCCCGCCACCGGATGGATGGCGTATTTCACTTCCACACCCTCTTCCTTCAGCTTGTCGCCCATCTCGCGCAGCGCATGCTGGGCCTGGCTGACCGCCATACCGTAGCCCGGCACGATGATGACCTTGCCGGCGTTCTTCATAATGAAGGCAGCGTCATCGGCCGAGCCCTTCTTGTAGGGACGGTCGACCTTCTGGCCGCCAGCGGCCGCCGAGGTGTCGCCACCGAAGCCGCCGAGGATGACATTGAACAGCGAGCGGTTCATGCCCTTGCACATGATGTAGGACAGGATCGCGCCGGACGAACCGACCAGCGCGCCGGTGACGATCAGCGCCGGGTTCTGCAGGGTGAAGCCGATGCCGGCCGCAGCCCAGCCCGAGTAGCTGTTCAGCATCGAGACGACGACGGGCATGTCGGCGCCGCCGATCGGGATGATGATGGTGAAGCCGACGATCAGCGCCAGCACCGTCACCGCCCAGAACAGTTCGCGGCTCGGGTTCATGCAGAAGGCGACAACCAGACCGACGATGATCAGGCCGATCAGGGCGTTCAGGATGTGCTGGCCCTTGAAGATCACCGGGCTGCCCGAGACCAGGCCCTGCAGCTTGGCAAAGGCCACCAGCGATCCGGAGAAGGTGATGATGCCGATGACAACACCGAGCGACATCTCGATGCGCGCCGCCACGGTGATCATGCCGGCGGCATTGACGATGCCGTAAGGCGCCGGATTGTAGAAGGCAGCCGCAGCCACCAGCACGGCGGCCAGGCCGACTAGGCTGTGCATGGCGGCAACGAGTTGCGGCATCGCCGTCATCTGGATGCGGCGGGCCAGCACGGTGCCGACGGCACCGCCGATCACCAGGGCGACCAGCACCCAGACGATGGTGTCGGCCAGCGCACCGAGATTGGCGATGGTGGTCAGTACGGCAATGCCCATGCCGGTCATGCCGTAGAAATTGCCCTTGCGGCTGGTCTCGGGCGAGGAGAGCCCGCGCAGCGCCAGGATGAACAGGATGGAGCTGACGAGGTAGAGCAGCGCGGTTATCTGGATCGGCATGGCGCGGCCCTCACTTCTTTTCTTTTTTCTTGTACATGGCCAGCATGCGCTGCGTGACCAGGAAGCCGCCGAAGATGTTCACGGCGGCCAGCGCGATGGCCAGCAGGCCAAAGATCTTGGAAGCGTCGAACACGGCAGACGCACCGGCGGCAATCAGCGCGCCCACAATGATCACCGAGGAAATCGCATTGGTGACGCTCATCAGCGGCGTATGCAGCGCCGGCGTGACGCTCCAGACCACGTAATAGCCGACGAAGCAGGCAAGCGCGAAAACCGTCAGCAGCGAGAAGAAGGAATAAACCTCACCCATGATCAATTCCCCTCTTTCAGCGACGCATGCACCACCTGGCCATCGCGGGTCAGGCAGGTGCCGGTGACGGTTTCGTCTTCCGGATTGAACTTGAAGGTCTTGGCATCCTTGTCCCAATGCGGGCTGAGGAAATTCCACAGGTTCTTCGCATAGAGATTGGACGCATCGACCGGCACGCGGCTGGGATAGTTGGTGTAGCCGACGATCTTGACGCCGTTCACCACCACAACCTCGTCGGGCTTGGACAGCGGGCAGTTGCCGCCGGCCTCGACCGCCAGATCGATGATCACCGAACCCGGGCGCATCGACTTCACCATCTCTTCCGTCACCAGCACCGGAGCCGGACGGCCCGGGATCAGCGCGGTGGTAATGATGATGTCCTGCTTCTTCACGGTCTCGGATACGAGCGCCGCCTGCTTGGCCTTGTACTCGGCCGACATTTCCTTGGCGTAGCCGCCGGACGTCTGCGAGCTGCGGGCCTCTTCATCGTCAACCCAGACGAACTTGCCGCCGAGGCTTTCCACCTGCTCCTTGGTGGCCGGGCGCACGTCGGTCGCCGACACCACAGCACCCAGGCGCTTGGCGGTCGCAATGGCCTGGAGACCTGCCACGCCGACACCCATGATGAAGACACGCGCCGGCGCGATGGTACCGGCCGAGGTCATCATCATCGGGAAAGCGCGGCCGAAATGGGCGGCGGCATCCAGCACCGACTTGTAGCCGGCGAGGTTGGACTGCGAGGACAGGATATCCATCGACTGGGCGCGCGTGATGCGCGGCATCAGCTCCATGGCGTAGGCATTCACACCGGCGGCGGCATAGGCCTTGACCTGGTCGCGCTGCTGCAGCGCCTGCAGGCCGGCGACGAGGATGGCGCCCTTCTTGAGCAGCGCCAGTTCGTCGCTGCCTTCGGCCGCCGTCATCGGCCGCTGCACTTTCAGCACCATGTCGGCATCGCCGACGGTGGCCCTGGCGTCAGCCGCGATCTGCGCGCCCATGGCGGTGTATTGATCGTCGGGGATATCGGCGGCGAGGCCTGCACCGGTCTCGATCACCACCGTGCAGCCGAGACCGACAAATTTCTTCACCGTCTCCGGCGAAGCGGCTACGCGCTTCTCGCCGCTGCGGCGTTCCTTTGGAATACCGATTTTCATTCTGATCCCCCCGAACGCTTAAACAAGAAAAAGGCGGCGCCTCGCAGCGCCGCCCAGCGGTTAGTGACCGCGGACCAGGAACAGTGCCATCAGGATCAGCAGCACGATCACCGCGACCGAACCCCAGGTGGTCAGCTTCATGAAGCCGGCCCAGGTGGACTTGTGCTCGGTGATGTCCATGGTGCCCATCTTGTGTTCTTCGGCCATAACGCCCTCTGCGTGTTTAGGGATTGAATCGACAGGGATATTACGCTGGCGGCCAAAGCCGACACAACCCCTGCCGCCGCCCTCCATGGGTCCGGAACCACACGAAAACGCAAGGGAAATCAGGCGATGAGGCCGACCAGCTGGCCAATGCGCCGACCTGCCGTGGCGATATTGTCGTTGGCGCCGCTCTGATAGGCCCGGCTGGCACGCTGGGCCGGGCCGTCGGCGGCCAGTGCGGCGGCGGCCAGTGCGGCGGCGGGCGCCGCGGGCGGGTCGCTGCCGACCGGCCCGGCCTGAGCTGTCTGGGCCTGAGCTGTCTGGGCCTGAGCCTTCTGGCCCGCCGCACCCTCTTCCGCTTCTGCCCCGAACGGCGCGGGCCCGATCAGTTTGACCTCGACCTTCGGTGCATCTTCGGCCGCACCGGGCGAAGCTGCGTCGGCGGCTTTCGCCTGCTCCTCGGCCTCGGCCTTCTTCTCGCGGTCTTCGGCCCGTTCGGCTTCCTTCGCTTCGGCCTCCTGCTGCTTCTCTTCGCGGATCTGGGCCAGCGCCTGGTTACGGAGCTGGCCGGCAGCGGCGGCGACGGCGCGATCCGCGCCCGAAGGATCGGCCGGCGCCAGCGCGGCGGCGGCGATCTGCGCGGCCTTGCGCAGCGTGACATACGGATCGGATTCCGCGCCGACGTCGATCGCGACCTCGCCACCGATGGCATACTGCTGGCCATCGGGACCCTTGGCATAGGTGTAGGACGGCGCCCCCGCATACTGGCCGCCGACCGCGGCATGGGCGCGTTCATGCGCCCGCACCTTGGTGTCGGTCTGCTTCAGCTTGGCGACCTGTTCTTTCTCTTCATCGGTCAGCTCGCCGCCGGGAGCCGCCTTTTTGTCCTCGTCGCTTTTCTGCTCCTGTGCGCCCAGCAGCGTATCGCCGCTGGCGAGCGGTTTTTCATTGCCGCCGGTGACCGGGCGCCCGGTGTCCTTGCGTTGCGGCTTGGCCTGCTCGGGCGGCGCATCGCCCAGCACCGTCAGCCCGGGAAACTGGGCCTGCAGCTCGGCCTTGGCGCGCGCGCGCAGGCTGCCATCCACACCCTGCGGCGTAGCGGATGGCGGCGGCGGTGAAGACGACAGGCTGTCGACCATGGCCGCCATTTTCAGCCCAAAGCGCTCCTGCGGCAACCGTAAATCCGGTCAATCGGGCCCTGCCACACAGGGATTAGGTTGGATTACCGGGGAAATCTGACCGGCTGACGACGGCCAGACAGGCGCTGCGGACGCGCCGGCTGCGACGGCGTTTCGGCCTGCACGCCATGCGATCCGTACACCGAGTCATCGCCATCGCGATGGCGGTCCAGATCGCTTTCGAATGCGCGGGGTTCGTGGGTGGAGTCAGATAGACGGCCGTCTTCGGCAGCAGGCTGGCGGGGCGGCATGATGATCCTCCTCTGCTAATACGGGTTTAACCCGCGAGGCAAAGGCGGGTTCCGTTAGGCCGGACTCTCGAGCCCCGCCGCCGTCAGCGCTGCAGCCTGGCGTTTGGCCAACGCCGCCGCATCGAAGCCCGCGATCAGCTCATGGAACATGCGGTGCCAGTTGATCTCGGCCTTCAGGTGCAAAAATACGCCGCCCAGCCCGATGGCGGCGCGATCCATGAAGACGAATTCGCGCGGCGGCGTGACGCCGCCCAGCGTCTTCAGCTTGCGGTGCACTTCCTCGGCCACCTCGCGGCCATAGACGCCGCTCTGCTCCATCTCCTGGATGCGGCGCGGCCGGTCTTCCAGCAACGGCGCGTAGACGAACTCAGCCCAGAGGTTGAGCGTGTCGATCACGTCATTGCTCAGGCCCGTGAAGCCCCAGGTCTCATAAGCATGCACGGCCAGCGCGCGGTCATCGCTGGAAATGGCGCGGTAGAGATCGATCACACCGGAGACGAATTTCGCCGGAAAGATGCGCACGCAGCCGAAATCCAGCAGGTTGATGCCAAGGTCGTCGCGCACCGTGTAATTGCCCAGATGCGGGTCACCATGGATCACACCGCAGCGATAGAACGGCACATACCAGGCATGGAACAGATTCATCGCGATGGTGTTGCGGGTTTCCTGCGGCGCATCCTTGAAGTCGAGCAGGCGCCGGCCCTCGAGCCAGCTCATGCTGAGCAGGCGCTTGGTGGTCAGGTCCGCGACCGGCACTGGCACATGCACCTGCTTCTCGTCGGCCAGCATGGCACCATAGAGCCGCATATGCCGGCTCTCGCGCTCGTAATCCAGTTCCTCGCGCAGCCGCGTGGCGATCTCATCATGGATATGCGTGGTGTCGATGGCGGCGTCGTAGCGCTTGTAGATGCCAAAGATCAGCTTGAGCTGCCGCAGGTCGGCTTCCACCGCCGACGCCATGTCGGGATACTGAAGCTTAACCGCGAGCGGCGCGCCGTCTTTCGCTGTGGCGCGATGCACCTGGCCCAGGCTGGCCGCCGCCGAAGCCGCCAGATCGAAGCTTTTGTATTTCGACTGCCACTGCGGCCCGAGCTCCGTCACCATGCGCCGCTTGACGAAGGCTTGGCCCATCGCAGGCGCATTGGCCTGCAGCTGCGCCAGCTCCTGCACGTATTCCTTAGGCAGAGCATCGGGGATGGTGGACATGATCTGCGCCACCTTCATCAGCGGGCCTTTCAGCCCGCCAAGCGCATTGCGCAGATCGACCGCATGCTGCGCGCGATCCATCTTCACGCCCAGCACGCGCTCGGCACCCAGCCGTGCCGCCAGGCCGCCGACGGAGGCACCGACCTTGGCGTAACGGCGGACGCGACCCAGTGTGCTGTCGCGCTCTGCCACTAGGAGAGCTGCTCCAGCTCGTCGATGAAGCCACCGATGACGTTCAGCCCCTTCGACCAGAAGGCGGGGTCGGAGGCATCGAGGCCGAAGGGCTTGAGCAGCTCCTGGTGCCGCAGCGTGCCACCGGCCTTCAGCATGTCGAAATACTTCTCCTGGAAGCCCTGCTCGGCATCCTGGTAGCGCGCATAGAGCGCGTTCACCAGGCAGTCGCCAAAGGCATAGGCATAGACATAGAAGGGCGAATGGATGAAATGCGGGATGTAGCACCAGAAGGCGCTGTAATCCTGGTCGAAGCGGATCGCCGGACCCAGGCTTTCCTTCTGCACGCCCATCCAGAGCTCGCCGATACGGTCCGGCGTGAGTTCACCCTCGCGACGCGCCGCATGCACCTGGCGTTCGAACTTGAAGAAGGCGGTCTGGCGCACCACCGTGTTCAGCATGTCCTCGACCTTGGAGGCCAGCATCAGCTTGCGGCGCTCCGGGCCGGCCTGATCGAGCAGGGCGCGGAAGGTGAGCTGCTCGCCAAAGACCGAGGCCGTCTCCGCGAGCGTCAACGGCGTATCCGACATGAGCGGACCCTGCTCGGCGGCCAGCAACTGGTGCACGCCATGGCCCAGCTCATGCGCCAAGGTCATCACGTCGCGCGTGCGGCCTTGGTAGTTCAGCAGCAGATACGGATGTGCGCTCGGCACGGTCGGATGCGCAAAGGCGCCGGATGCCTTGCCCGGCCGCGCCGGGGCGTCGATCCAGGCATTGTCGAAGAATTTCTTGCCCAGATCGGCAAGCTGCGGCGAGAAACGGCCATAGGCCTTGAGCACGATGTCGCGCGCCTCGTCCCAGACGATCACGCGATCATTGTCCTCGGGCAGCGGCGCGTTGCGATCCCACCAGGGCAGCTTCTTCATGCCCATCCACTGGGCCTTCAGCTTGTAATAGCGGTGCGACAGCTTCGGATAGGATGCCGTGACCGCATCGGTCAGCGCATTCACCACCTCGGGCTCGACGCAGTTGGACAGATGACGGAAGGCTTCCGGCGTCGGATACTTGCGCCAGCGGTCCTCGACTTCCTTGTCCTTGGCCAACGTGTTGGTGATCAACGCGAATAGCCGGATATTCTGCTTGAACACCTTGGCCAGTGTCTTGGCGGCGAGCTTGCGCGTCTTGCCATCGCGGTCCGACAGCTTATGCAGCACCTGCTCGGCGGTCAGTTGTTCCTTGCCATAGGGGAAGCGCAGCCCGGCCATGGTCTCGTCGAACAGGCGGTTCCAAGCCGCGCGGCCAGCCACTGCTTTTTCATGCAGCAGCCGCTCCAGTTCATCGTCGAGCTGATGCTCCCGGAACAGCCGCAGGTCGCGCAGCCAGGGCTGGTAATGCTTCAGCCTGGCCGAGGCTGCGTATTTCTGCTCCAGCGCCGATTCTTCCAGCCGGTTCAGCTCCAGGGTGAGGAACAGCAGGCTGGTGGTGATGTCGTTCAGCTTCTCCTGCATGTCCTGGTAGAAGCCGGCGACCCTCGGATCGGCCATGTCGCCGGCGTAGGCCAGCGAGGCATAGGAATACATGCGGCCAAGCAGGTCCTGCAGCGCTTCGTATTCCGCCACCACGCCGGCGAGTTCATCGCCTGAAGCGCTGGCGATCTTGCCCTTCCAGTCGCGCTGCAGCTTGCTGGCGCGCTCGGCCACCGCAGCAAGATCGCGCTTAAGTTCGGAGGATTCCAGGCCAGGATAGAGATCGTTCAGATCCCAGACCGGCAGGGCGCCGTAATCATTGGCGACGGAATCCTTGGACAGAGAAACGGTGGCGGGGGAAGCCATGCGAAACCTCGTTTTGCGGTTACAGCATTATATGGGAAAGGATGCCCGGTTTGACCAGAGCGGACCAGCCAATCCCCTGTGATCGCGGAAAATTATCCGAGCAGGAAATGAGCGTGCGCGGTCGCCACCGGGCGGGCCGGATCGTCCTGCCAGGCCTCCGCGCGCACATTGGCGACGCGGCGGCCATGCTTGGTGATGATGGCGCGGGCGAAGGTCTCGACCGGGCGCGCCGAGCGCAGGTAATCAACCGACAGATCGATGATCTTCGGGATGGCGTCGGTCTCGGCCGACCAGATCAGTTGCACGATGGCGGCCGATTCCAGCAGCGCGCCGACCACGCCGCCATGCAGGGCCGGCAGCCGCGCGTTGCCGATCAACTTGGGGTCGCCAGGCAGCACGCAGATAAGGTCGCCCGGCTCCATACCCGCCTTCACGCTCAGGCCCAGGAAACGGAAATACGGCACGGCCGCGAGGAAGGGCGAGAAATCGCGCTGCGCGCGGGCGGCGGCAATGAGCGCGGGGAAATCCTGGCTCATGACTTCACCCCCGGGACCTTCGCACCAGTAGGAATCGGCGGCTTGTCGGAAGAGCCGATCATGAAGGTGGCGACGCAGTTGGCCACCAGGTCGTCGGGCGCATCGGGATGATAGGCGCGCGCCCGCACGAATGCGATGGAGCGGGTTAGCTTGTAGCATTCGGCGGTGGCGTAGAGTTCTTTCTGCGCCGCCGCCGGCTTCAGGTAATCGATGCGCAGATCCAGCGTGGCGATGGCCTGCAGCTTCTGGTGCGCCTGCAGCAGCGCGCCAAAGACCACCATGCCGGCAACGCTGTCGATCAGCGAGGTGACCGCGCCGCCATGCAGCACGCCGCTGACCGGATCGCCGACCAGATCGGGATTGTAGGGCAGCGACAGGGTGACGTGACTGGGCTTGACCTCGATCACCTTCACACCCAGCGCCGCGCAGTGCGGAATGCCCTGCAGCACCATGGCCTCGACCACCTTGGGGTCGATGCCGTTGGGGTCGATCTGGGGGACTTCACTCATGGTTGGCGGGGCTCATCCGACCATATTGTGGTAGCGGCGATACCAGTCGACGAAGCGCGGAATGCCGACATCGATCGGCGTGCTGGGCTTGAAGCCGGTGTCGCGCTGGATCGCCGAGATATCGGCATAGGTCGCCGGCACGTCGCCGGGCTGCAGCGGCAGCAGTTCCTTCTCGGCCTTGCGGCCCACCGCCTGCTCGATCAGGTCGATCATCCGCAGCAGCGGCTCTGACTTGTTGTTGCCGATGTTATAGAGGCGGTAGCGGCGGCCGTGCTCGTCCGCCGGCGGCGGATTATCCAGTGTCTTCACGATGCCATCGACGATGTCGTCGATATAGGTGAAGTCGCGTTCCATGTTGCCGTAGTTGAACACCTTGATCGGTTTGCCTTCAAAAATCGCCTTGGTGAAGATGTACATCGCCATGTCGGGCCGGCCCCAGGGGCCGTAGACGGTGAAGAAGCGCAGGCCGGTCTGTGGGAATCCGAAGAGATGCGTATAGGCATGGCTCATCAGCTCGTCGGCCTTCTTGGTCGCGGCATAGAGCGAGATCGGCGCATCCACGCGATCTTCGACAGCGAAGGGCAGCTTGGTATTGCCGCCATAGACCGAAGAGGACGAGGCATAGACCATATGCTCGCAATTCGGCAGATTGCGGGCGAATTCCAGCATCACCACATGGCCCAGCACATTGGACCGGATATAGGCATAGGGGTTGGTCAGCGAGTAGCGCACGCCAGCTTGGGCGGCCAGGTGGATCACCTTGCGGATATCGGAACCCTTGGTGGCGGCCTGCACGGCGCCAGCCTCGGCGATATCAATCTGGTGGAATCGGAAACCCTTCTGGCTCAGAAGCTGTTCGAGTCGTGCGTGTTTCAGGCGCGGATCGTAATAATCGTTCAGATTATCCAGGCCGATCACCTCTTCGCCGCGCGCCAGCAGAGCCTGCGCAACGTGAAACCCGATGAACCCAGCAGCGCCCGTCAGCAGAATGGCCATGAAACAACCTGATTTACGGGACAGCGTGTCCCTTTAATGCTCCCGCGCTATCTATCAGAATAGCCTGAAAGAGCAACCGGCTCGGTGTTGCAGTGCACGCTTCGTTTTCCTCTCGACCCGGCGCGGCGAGCACCCTATAATTAGGTAAGTAATGCTGACCTAATTCGGCAGCAGGTCGCCGGAAGCGGCCAGACACGGTGATGGTATCGGGAGGATATCGAATGCTGGCGAATGTCACGCTGGACGATAAATACACCCTCGAACGCGGTCGCGTCTTTCTGACCGGCACCCAGGCGCTGGTGCGCCTCCCCATGCTGCAGCGTAAGCGCGATCTGGCCGCCGGCCTGAACACCGCCGCTTTCATTTCCGGCTATCGCGGCTCGCCGCTGGGCCTGTTTGACCAGCAGCTCTGGAAGGCGCGCAAGTATCTCAAAGAGAATCACATCCAGTTCCAGCCCGGCGTGAACGAAGATCTGGCCGCCACCGCCGTCTGGGGCAGCCAGCAGCTCAACCTGTTCCCGAAGGCGAAATACGATGGCGTCTTCGGCATCTGGTACGGCAAGGGCCCGGGTGTCGACCGTTCGATGGACGTGTTCAAGCACGCCAATTCGGCCGGCACCTCGAAGCATGGCGGCGTGCTGGCGCTATGCGGCGACGATCATGGCGCCGCCTCCTCCACGGTCGCGCATCAGTCCGAGCACATGATGATGGCCGCCATGATGCCGATGCTGCATCCGGCCAATGTCCAGGAATTCATCGATTACGGCCTGCTCGGCTGGGCGATGTCGCGTTATGCCGGTATCTGGGTCGGCTTCAAGTGTCAGACCGAGACGGTGGAAAGCTCGGCCAGCGTTTCGATCGACCCCGACCGTTTGCAGATCGCCTATCCCACCGATTTCCAGATGCCGCCGGGCGGCCTCAACATCCGCTGGCCCGATGCGATCCTGGAGCAGGAAGACCGCCTGCAGCGCCACAAGGCCTATGCCGCGCTGGCCTTCGCCCGCGCCAACAAGATCGATCGCGTGGTGATCGACAGCCCGCGTCCGCGCCTGGGCATCATCACCACCGGCAAGTCCTATCTGGATGTGCGCCAGGCGCTGGAAGACCTCGGGATCACCGAGGAGATGGCCGCCGACATGGGCATCCGGCTCTACAAGGTCGGCATGGTCTGGCCGCTGGAGCGCGAAGGCGCCCGCCATTTCGCCGAAGGCCTGGAAGAGGTTCTGGTCGTCGAGGAAAAGCGCGCCGTCATCGAGAACCAGCTGAAAGAGCAGCTGTACAACTGGCGCGAGGACGTGCGTCCGCGCGTGATCGGCAAGTTCGACGCCGAGGGCAAGTGGCTGCTGCCATCGTCAGGCGAAATCTCGCCGGCCATCGTCGCCAAGGCGCTTTACACCTGGCTCAAGCGCTATGGGACCAATGCCCGCATCGAGGAGCGCATCGCCTTCATCGAGCAGAAGGAACGCGAGACCGCGGCCAGCAGCATCGGCAAGACCCAGCGCACGCCGTATTTCTGCTCGGGCTGCCCGCATAACACCTCGACCCGCGTGCCCGAGGGCAGCCGCGCGGTAGCCGGCATCGGCTGCCACTTCATGTCGCTATGGATGGACCGCTCGACCGCGACGTTCACGCAGATGGGCGGCGAAGGTACGCCGTGGATCGGCCAGGCGCCGTTCACCGAGGACAAGCACATCTTCGCCAACCTGGGCGACGGCACCTACTTCCATTCCGGCCTGCTGGCGCTGCGCGCCTCGGTCGCCGCTAAAGTGAACATCACCTACAAGATCCTGTTCAACGACGCCGTCGCCATGACCGGCGGCCAGCCGCATGACGGCCAGCTGACCCCGCATCAGATTTCGCTGCAGGTCTATGGCGAGGGCGTGCGCCGCATCGCGCTGGTCAGCGACGAGCCGGACAAGTATCCGGTCGGCACCGAATGGGCGCCGGGCACCACCTTCCATCATCGTGACGATCTCGATGCCGTGCAAAAGGAACTGCGCGACATCCCCGGCTGCACCGTGCTGATCTATGACCAGACCTGCGCCGCCGAGAAGCGCCGCCGCCGCAAGCGCGGCACCTTCCCCGATCCGGACAAGCGCGTGTTCATCAACGAGGCGGTCTGCGAAGGCTGCGGCGACTGTTCGGTGAAATCCAACTGCGTCTCGGTCGAGCCGCAGGAAACCGAACTCGGCCGCAAGCGCAAGATCAACCAGTCGTCCTGCAACAAGGATTTCTCCTGCGTGAAAGGCTTCTGCCCCAGCTTCGTCACCGTGCATGGCGGCAAGGTCAAGCGCGCCAAGGTGCAGGTGAAGAAGAATCCCGATGGCGTGGCGGATGACCTGTTCGCCAACCTCAAGGCCCCGGAAGTCGCGCCGCTCAGCCAGCCCTACAACATCCTGATCACCGGCATCGGCGGCACGGGCGTCGTCACCATCGGCCAGATCCTTGGCATGGCGGCGCACATTCAAGGTTACGGGACCTCCGTCCTCGACTTCACCGGCCTGGCGCAGAAGAACGGCGCCGTGCTCAGCCATGTGCGCATTGCCATGAACCCCGACGACATCCATGCCGTGCGCGTGGCGGCCGGCGGCGCCAACCTGGTGCTGGGCTGCGACATGGTGGTGGCGGCCGGCGATGCGGCGCTGGAGAAGATGCAGAAAGGCGCGACGCGGGCGCTGATCAACACGCATCTCACGCCGACGGCTGCCTTCCAGCTCAATCCCAATCTCCAGCTCGACGACAACCAGATGGCCCAGGCCATCCGCAATGCGGCCGGCGAGAACTTGTCGGAATTCGTGGAGGCCACCCGCATCGCCACGGCGCTGATGGGCGACGCCATTGCCACCAACATGTTCATGCTGGGCTATGCCGTGCAGCGCGGCCTGATCCCGGTCTCGCTCGATGCCCTGCTGCAGGCCATCGAACTGAACGGCACCGCGATCGATGCCAACAAGAAAGCGCTGAACTGGGGCCGGCTCTATGCGCAGGACGCCAAGACCGTGGACGCCATCGCCGAGCCGACCCTGGCCACGATGATGCCGAAGGCTTTCGCCAAGACCACGGAGGAGATCGTCGCCGACCGCCTGCCGCGCCTCGTCGCCTATCAGAACGAGGCTTACGCGCAGCGCTACAAGGCGCTGGTGGACAAGGCGCAGGCCGCCGAGGCGAAGGCCAAGGGCATGACCGGCTTTGCCGAGGCCGTCGCGCGCTATGCCTACAAGCTGATGGCCTACAAGGACGAGTACGAAGTCGCGCGGCTGTATACCGATGGCGAGTTCCTGAAAAAGCTGAACGCGCAGTTCGAAGGCGACTTCAAGCTGGAATTCCATCTGGCGCCGCCGCTGCTCAACCCGCCCGATCCGGAAACCGGCATCGCAGCCAAGAAGCAGTTCGGCCCGTGGATGTTCCGCGCCTTCAAGCTGCTGGCGAAATTCAAGGGCCTGCGCGGCACCAGGCTGGATATCTTCGGCTATACGCATGAGCGCCAGGCCGAGCGCCAGCTCATCGAGGATTATTTCACCTTGATCGAGGAGCTCTGCGCCAAGCTGACCACCGACAACCACGGCCTCGCCGTGCAACTGGCCAAAATCCCGGAAGATATCCGCGGCTACGGCCATGTGAAGTTGAAACACCTGAAGGATGCCAAGGACAAGGAAGCCAAGCTGCTGGCCAGCTTCCGCGATCCGGCGCCACTGGCGACTGCGGCTGAATGACGAGGGGCGAGTAACCGCCATCACATAACGCTGCGGCATGCCGCAGCGTTATAATTCGAAAGGTAATTGCGGATCATCGGGCGTCATGGCTTGATCTGGTCATGACGACGCCCGAGATCATCCGCCTGCAGCGCAACACAGAAGCCACCAGCTTCGCATTGCATGTCTACCCCGCCACGAATGCGGCTGCACCGGCCATCCTGATCGAGCCGGCCATGGGCGTGAAGGCCGGCTATTACGCGCCGCTCGCCAGTGGACTGCAGCAGGCCGGCTACAATGTCGCTGTCGCCGAACTGCGCGGCCATGAAGAGACCGGCGGCCGGCGGCCGGGACGCGACTACGACTTCGGCTACACCGAGATGCTGACCGAGGACTGGCCGCAGGCCGTCACAGCCGTGAAGACGCGCTTTCCCGGCGCCCCCTTCTATCTCTACGGCCACAGCCTCGGCGGTCAGATCAGCGCGATCTATGCCGCCCATCACCCAAAGCAATTAAACGGCCTGATCCTCACCGCCGTCAGTTCGGTGCACTGGAAACTCTGGCCGCTGCCCTTCTGGCCCTACAGCCAGGCGGCCGTGCTGGTCTCGAAACTGCTCGGCCATTTTCCAGGCGAAAAATTCAAATTCGCCGGTCGCGAGGCGCGCAGCGTGATCGCCGACTGGGGCCGGCAGGCACGCACCGGGCGGTTCTGGTTCGGCAAACCGTCCCGCATCGACCATGATGCCGCATTGGCGACCATGGCCCTGCCCGTGCTGGCGATTTCGCTGCAGGGCGATTTCTTCGCGCCCAAACACGCGATGGACGACATCGTGCGGCGCTTCCCCGGGGCGGCAGTGACACGGCATCATCTCGATCCCAAGGCGATGGGCATCGACGGCATCGACCATTTCCGCTGGGTGCGTAAGCCCCAGGTGGTATTGCCCACTCTTATGGACTGGCTGAAAAGCCACTAATCGCTTGCCTGCCCGCACGGGATCGTTCAGAACCCGCTGATGCTGACACTCAAACCGCTCTATACGCCATATCTGGAAAGTCTGTCCGCCCATCCGGCGACGGTACTGGCCGAACATCCCAACCATGCCGCGGTGGCCGAGCTCGCCGCGGAAGTGGCGACGGCCACGCTCGATCTCTATGCCCAGACCGGCGCCACCGAACCCTGGATAAGCTATCTCGCCATCCGCGAGGCCGACAATGCCGTGGTCGGCACCTGCGCCTTCAAGGCAGCGCCGGTGCAGGGCCTGGTCGAAATCGCCTACTTCACGTTTCCGGGCTATGAAGGCCAGGGCATTGGCAAGGTCATGGCGCGCGAACTGCTGAAGATCGCGTTCAATGAATACGAGATTCAAGCGGTGCTGGCGCATACCCTGCCGGAGGAGAATGCCTCCACCGCGATCCTGCGCAGCCGCGGCTTTGCGCTGATCGAAGCCGTGGAAGACCCGGATGACGGCACTGTCTGGCGCTGGGCGCTGGCGCGTCCCTGATACGATGACGGCCTAACGGCCCTCGTAGCACTTCACTTCGGTACGCTCGCCCGGCGTAAGCGTCTTGTCGGGCACCCGGAAGATTTCCATGGTGCCGCGATTGAGCAGCTTGCATTCGCCCAGCGGCAACCAGGCTGAGCGCAATGTCACGATGATATGCTCGCCGGGCTTGAGCCGGTCAGGCACGCAAAAGCGCATCACTTCGCGGGCCTTGACGTTCACTGTGCTGCGCTGACGGCCTTCGCGCGCCAGCGTGATCGGCCAGTTGTACTGCGTGAGATTGGCAACCGAGATGCAGGCCTGGGCGTCATCGGTGATGATCGATGGCGGGCGCTGCTGCTGCTGTGCAGCCGCATCAAGGGAGAGCAGCGCCGCCAGGCCGACAAGGGTCAGGCTGGCGGCGCGCATGGATTATTCCGCCGCGGCGGCGTCGGCAGCGCTGTGGTCGGTCGTCATGCCCAGCGCGTCCATGTAGACCTGCAGGAGGGTTTCCTGCTCGGCCAGATCGGCCTTGTCCATCTTGCGCAGGCGGATCACCTGGCGAAGGATCTTCACATCGAAGCCATGCGCCTTGGCCTCGGCATAGACTTCCTTGATGTCGTCGGCCAGCGCCTTCTTCTCTTCTTCCAGACGCTCGATGCGGGCGACAAGCTGATTGAGCTGATCGGTCGAGAAGTTTCCGGAATTGAGCTTGGCCATGGCGGCGACCCTTCATAAATCTGAGAATGCGGTTGGCGCGGATTATAGCCAGCAAGACCCGCCCGCCTACCACTTGCTCTCGTCTGGCCGTCAGTTATCCACAGGAATGCGCCGCCTGTGGACAGATGGGGTTATCCCTATGTGCCAAAAAGCTAATGCTTGTGGTTTTTCTGCGCTTCGGCGAAGGCCTTCTGCTGATCGGGCGAGGCCTCTTTCTGGTATTTCGCCTGCCAGTCGGCGTAGGGCATGCCGTAGATGGTCTCGCGGGCAGCCATTTTATCGATCTCGATCCCCTTGCCCTTGGCGGCATCCTGGTACCAGTTCGACAGGCAGTTGCGGCAGAAGCCGGCCAGGTTCATCAGGTCGATATTCTGCACATCGGTGCGCTCGCGCAGATGCTCGACCAGGCGGCGGAAGGCAGCTGCCTCCAGCTCGGTTTGCGTCTTGTCATCGATCTTGTCGGCCATCTCTGCCTCCTAGTTCGGTACTTCAAAGTTGACGGTCTCGGCGATCAGCCAGTCGACCACGGCCTTTAATGCGGTCGGCTTGTCCATCCCAGCATGTAGCGCATCGCGGTAGACTTGCAACTGCCGTTGCGCCGACGTCCCGCGCGACAGGATGCCGCGCGCCCGCTCGATCTCGGGCAGGCAGCCCATCCGGATCGCCTCTTCGCGGACCAGTTCGATCAGTTCCTCGAGCAGGCTGGCATAGGGCAGCGCCTCGCCCTTACCGAAATCGACCAGGGTGCCGGCGATGCCATAGCGTTGGGCCAGCCAGCGGTTCTCATCGATCAGGGCGTTGGCATAGATGCGCCAGCGCTGGTTCTTCTGCTTCAGCCGCAGCAGCACGGCGAGCAGGCAGCGATAGAGCGCCGCAACGCTGATGCCATCGTCGAGTCTTGTGCAAACATCCGTGACGCGCAGCTCCAAGGTGGGGTAGCGCGCGGACGGCCGGATGTCCCACCAGAGTTTCGTGGCATCCTGGATCAGGCCGGCCTGCATCAGGCGATTGACCAGCCGCTGGTATTCGCCCCAGGTCTCCAGACGCTCAGGGAGTCCCGTGCGCGGCAGGCTGTCGAAGACCGACAGGCGATAGGACTGCAGCCCGGTTTCCTCGCCCTGCCAGAACGGCGACGAGGCCGAGAGTGCCAGCAGATGCGGCAGGAAATAGCTGACCTGGTTCATCAGGTCGATCCGCAGGTCGTCATCGGGGATGCCAACATGGACATGCATGCCGCAGATGATCAGTCGCCGCGCCACGCCGGCTAGGTCCTTGGCGAGCTGGTCGTAGCGCGCGCGGTCGGTATGCTTCTGGTCGCTCCATTTGGCGAACGGATGCGTCGAGGCGGCAATCGGCGCCAGATCGTGCTTCGCCGCCACCTCGGCGATGGCCGAGCGCAGCCGCACCAGATCGGCACGCGCCTCGCCCATGCTGCCGCAGACCTTGGTGACGATCTCGATCTGGCATTTCAGGAATTCGGGATTAATCTGGCCGCCGACCAGGCTTTCGCACTCAGCCAGCAGCGCATCGGGCGGCTCCACCGCCAGCACGCCGGTGCGGCGATCGACCAGCAGGTGCTCCTCCTCGATGCCGATAGTGAACTCGTCGGCAGAGATCATGCTTCCCCCGGATACGCTGTATGGATCAGGCAGCAGTGGCGGCCGGGCGCATCAGCCCGGCATCGATGAGCATGCGGCGGAAGCAGCGTTCCAGCCGCACCGACCATTCCTTGATGCCAGCCTCGTCGCTGACCAGATCCTGCCGCACCTCGATCATCACGTGATGCAGCCCTTTGTTCTGGCCATGGGCGAAGATCGAATAACCGGAATGGTCCTTGCCGCTGTAGGGTTCGTTGTCGCCGACCACGAGGTCGCCCTCGTCGCGCAGCGCCTTCAGCAGCGGCTGGGCTAGCCGGCCGTCACGGTCCCAGACCACGCCGATATGCCAGGGCCGGTCCATGCCCTTCACCCGCATGCGCGGCGTGAAGCTGTGGATCGACAGCAGCGCCGGCTCGGGGACGCGCTCGCGCGCCGCATCCATCGTGTCCTCAATCGCCGCATGATAGGGATGGAAATATTTGTTGAGCCGGCGTTCGCGCTCGGCCGCATCGAGATTGCGGTTGCCCGGCACAATGGTGCCGTCGCTCACTTCGCAGATCAGGGTCGGATCGTCGGGCCGCCGGTTGCAGTCGATCACCAGCCGCGACACGCCACTGAACACTGCCGGCGCATCCAGCGTCTGGGCCAGCCGCTCGGTGATCGCGGCCGTGCCCGGATCCCAGCCGATATGTCGCAGCAACTCGTCATCGGGGAGGCCGAGATTGTTCATGGCCGCCGGCACGGCGCGTGAGGCATGGTCGCAGATCAGCACGGCCGGGGCGCGGCCCTGCGCATTGAGAACACGGAAACTCGGGGGATCTTGTTCGCTCATCGGCCAGGAATGACTTCAGCTCTGAGACAGTCCGGCCGGCTGGAGGGAAATCCGGGATGCCAGGTTTGCATAACAGCGGCAGGCTGCACTAAGGTTGCGGCGACATTTTGACCAATCATAGACGAAACCAGGCTGTGCTGCACCATATCGCCATTATCGGCAGCGGTCCCTCGGGACTGTTCTGCGCCGACGCCCTGATCCGCCAGCGCCCGGACCTGAAAATTGACGTTTTCGACCGGCTGGCCACGCCCTACGGCCTCGTTCGCTTCGGAGTCGCCCCCGATCATCAGGGCACCAAGGCAGTCACCCGCCAGTTCGACCGCCTGTTCGCCAACACCAATGTGCGCTTCCTGGGCAACGTGGCCGTGGGCCGGGACATCCCGCTGGCTGAGCTGAGCAGTCATTACGATGCCGTGGTGCTGGCGCTGGGCGCCCATGCGGACCGGCCGATGGGCGTGCCCGGCGAGGAGCTGCCCGGCTGTTACGGCTCAATGGCCTTTGTCGGCTGGTATAACGGCCATCCGGATTTCCGCGACCTTGAACCCCTGCTCGACCGGCCGGCCGTGGCCGTGATCGGCATGGGCAATGTCTCGGTCGATATCCTGCGCGTGCTGGGCAAGAGCAAGGCCGAGATGGCGAACAGCGACCTGACCGCCCATGCGGCCGATGTGATCGGCGCGGCGCCACTCACTGATCTTTATGCGCTGGGCCGTCGCGGCCCGATCGAGGCCAGCTTCACCAGTGCCGAACTGGCCGAGATCGGTCGCCTGGAGCGCGTGCGTCCGGTGGTGAGCAAAGCCGATCTGCCGGAAGGCCTTCCCGCCGGCATCGATCCGGCCGAGCTGAAGGTGAAGGAAAAGAACCTGCAGCTGCTGCATGAATTCGCAGACCGTACCGACGACAAGCCGATCCGGCTGCATTTCATGTTCAACCAGCGCTCGGAAGCCGTGCTGGGCAAGGATCGCGTCGAGGGCCTAAAGCTGGTTGGTCGCGACGCGCCGTTGGAAATCGGCACGCTGATCCGCGCCATTGGCTATTACACCGCCACCGACGGCGACCTGCCGCCGACCGACGCCAAGGGTGTGATCGCCAATACCGATGGCCGCATCGCACCCGGTCTCTATGTGGTGGGCTGGGCCAAGCGTGGTCCCTCGGGCACCATCCCGACCAACCGCGCGGAATCGAAAACCGTCGCCGACCTGATCCTCGCCGATTACGCCGAGGATGCATCACCCGCGAAAGCCGGTTCCGGTGCGCTGGATTCCTGGCTGATGGCCCGCGGTGTCAATGTCGTGGACTGGGCCGGCTGGAAGCGTATCGAAACGGTGGAAACCACCAGTGCCATCGCGCCGAGCCCGCGCAGCAAGCTCAGCGACTGGAGCAGTCTGCGCCAGCATGGATGCAAGCCATGAAGCTCTACAATTACGACGCCTCGCCCTTTGCCGCCCGCGTGCGCCTGTTCCTGCGCGCCAAGGGCGCCGAGCTTGAAATGATCAAGCCGCCGGCGCCTGCCGAATACCGACAGATCACGCCACTGGGCAAGGTACCCGCGCTGGTGCTGGATGACGGCAGTGTGCTGCCGGAATCCGACGTGATCTGCGCCTATCTCGATGCCGTGCTGCCCGGCGCCTCGCTCTGGCCTGCCGATCCGACAGAGCGCGCAAGGGTCAACCTGATCGTGCGCCTGGTCGATCTTTACGTTGCGCCGCCGTTGCATGACTTCTTCGTGCTGCTGTTCACCGCGCCCGAGAACCATGCCGCCGTCGCGGCACTGGCGCCACCGCTGGCGCGCGGGTTGAAATTCCTCGACGCCTATGTGGCCAAGGACGGCTGCGCCGCCGGCGCCAATATCACGCAGGCCGACTGCGCGCTGGCGCCCGCCCTGCTCTACGTGGCCGAAGTGATGCCGCTGGCCCTGGGGCAGGACCTGCTGGAGAAGCGGCCGGCGCTGGCCGCCTACTGGCAGCGCATCCGCGAGCATGAAACGGTAAAGCCAGTGCTCGACGAAATCCGCAACAACATCAAGAAGAGCTACACGTCGGCGATCGAAAAGATGCGGCCGCAGTAAACACGGCGATTACTGCAGATCGCCGATCTTGAATTCCATGACGAGAATCTTGGGATAGCCCTGCGCGTTAGGCGGCATGGCCATCGGCTGCGCATTCCGCATGGCGCGCATCAGGGTTTCCATCGCCGTGCGCAGCGCGACGGCCTGCGGACGTTGGTCGTTGGCGATGCGGTCCCAGCCGCGGATCATCGCATTCATGTCCCAGGGATCGTTCTTGCCGAATGGCGGCGCGAGCATGCCATTCGGCAGCACCATATAGGCGCCGTCGATCTGGATATTGGCGAATTGTGGTGCGTCGAAATCGATCGGCCAGATGGTGACAATCTGGCTGAGGAAGAAATCGCTTTCCGACTGCGTCATCCGCTCGCCCGGCATGCCCGGTGCGCTGCTCTGCGTACCCGACTGCCGATTGCCGGCCTGGCTCTGGCGCGGCGTGCGCGGGCCCAGACCGTCTTCCGGTTTCGGCTCGGCCGTTTTCGGCTGCGGCTTGTTGCGCTCACCCGCACTCGGCGGCGCCACGGAACGGTCGGTGACCGCCGCGCCGCGCCGGAGTTGCGGCACGGGCGCCGGCGGCGGCGGTGCCGGCAGAGCCTGCGGCGCCTGCGTCTGTGGCTCGGGTGGAGTCGGCGCGGGCGGCGGCGGGGGTGGCGGAGGCGGCACCGCCTTGGGTGGCTCAGGCATCACGAACTCCGCCAGAATCGGTGGCGGCTCGGGCTGGAGTCGCCAAGTCCATGGCTCCAGCAGCATCACCAGAGCGACCAACCCGTGCAGCACGATGGACAGCAATGCCGCCAGCATCAGCCGGCGATCATCCCATTCGCGTGCACGATATTCAGAAAAACTGGCCATTCCATACACTTAGCGCTGACGTAGCGGCAGTCCAAGGCTTTTGCCCGCATTCTTTCGGTCGGCTATAACCGATTGTCCGACAATGTAGAAGATTCCCGGAGAGAAACGTGACCGATCCCGTCGCTTATGCCGTCCAAGACGGCGTTGCCGTCCTCACCATTGAAAATCCCCCCGTCAACGCGCTGAGCCAGGGCGTCCGCGCCGGCATCATCGCCGGCCTCGACAAGGCCGATGCCGATGCCGCCGTCCAGGCGGCCGTAATCATCGGGGGCGGCCGTACCTTCATTGCCGGCGCCGACATCAAGGAATTCGGCAAGCCGCCGACCCAGCCCTATCTGCCCGATGTGCTAAAGCGCATCGAAGCGATGACGAAGCCGGTGGTAGCCGCCCTGCATGGCACGGCGCTCGGTGGCGGCTTCGAGGTCGCGCTGACCTGCCACTGGCGCGTGGGCGTCGACAGCGGCCAGGTGGGCCTGCCGGAGGTGAAGCTCGGCCTGCTGCCGGGCTCAGGCGGCACGCAGCGCCTGCCGCGTGTGGTCGGCCCCAAGGTAGCGCTCGATATGATCGTGTCGGGCAATCCGATACCCAACAAGAAAGCCGCTGAACTTGGCGCCATCGACGAGATCGTCAGCGACGATCTACTGGCGGGCGCGCTAGCCTTTGCCAAAAAGGTCGTCGCCGAGAAGCGCCCGCTGCGTCTGGTGCGCGACATGAACGAGAAGATCACCAACGTCGATCCCGCCGTGTTCGCCGACTACCGCAAGAGCATCGAACGCAAGGCCAAGGGCTTCCTGGGCCCCTGGCGCTGCATCGATGCGGTGGAGGCCGCCACCAAGCTGCCGATGGACGAAGGCCTGGCCAAGGAACGCGAATACTTCTTCGAATGCATGGCCAGCCCGCAGCGCGCGGCCCAGATCCACGCCTTCTTTTCCGAGCGTGAAGCGGCCAAGATTCCCGGCCTGCCCGAGGATGTGAAGCCCAAGGAGATCAAGTCGGCCGCCATTCTCGGCGCCGGCACCATGGGCGGCGGCATCGCCATGAACTTCGCCAACGCCGGCATTCCGGTGAAGCTGCTGGACACCTCGCAGGAAGCGCTGACGCGCGGCCTGGGCGTGATCGAAAAGAACTATGCCACATCGGTCGCCCGCGGCAGCATGAAGCAGGAGGCCATGGATCGTGCGATGAAGCTGATCTCGGCCACGCAGCATTTCGAGGATATCGGTAATGCCGATATCGTCATCGAAGCCGTGTTCGAGGAGATGGGCATCAAGAAAGAGGTCTTCGGCAAACTCGACAAGGTGATGAAGCCGGGCGCGGTGCTGGCCACCAACACCTCGACGCTCGACGTCGACGAGATCGCCAGCGCCACCAAACGGCCGGAAGCCGTGATCGGCACGCATTTCTTCAGCCCGGCGAATGTGATGAAACTGCTGGAGAATGTACGCGGCACCAAATCCTCGCCCGAGACCATCGCAACCGTGATGGCGCTGGGCAAGACGCTGAAGAAGGTCGCTGTGCTGGCCGGAAACTGCGACGGCTTCATCGGCAACCGCATGCTGCACGGCTATACTCGCCAGGCCAACTTCCTGCTGGAGGAAGGCGCCACACCCGAGCAGGTTGATGGCGCGCTGGAGCGTTTCGGCCTCGCCATGGGGCCGTTCCGCATGGGCGATCTTGCCGGCCTGGATGTCGGCTGGCGCATCCGCAAGGGCAAGGCGCATCTGCGCCCCAAGGACGAGCGCTATTCGCCGGTAGCCGACCGCCTATGCGAACTGGGCCGTTTCGGCCAGAAGACCGGCGCCGGCTTCTACAAGTATGATGGCCGCAATGCCGTGCCCGATCCGGTGGTCCAGGAGATCATCCTGGCTTCGGCCAAGGAGCAAGGCATTGAACGACGGGAGATTTCCGACGAGGAAATCGTGCAGCGCTGCATGTATCCGCTGGTCAATGAAGGCGCGAAAATCCTGGAGGAAGGCATCGCCATCCGGGCCAGCGATATCGACATCACCTACCTTTTCGGCTATGGCTTCCCCGTCTATCGCGGCGGGCCGATGTTCTGGGCCGAACAGATCGGTCTCGACAAGGTCCTCGCCACGATCCGCGGCTTCCACAAGATCCACGGCAAGCACTGGGAACCAGCCAATCTGCTGGTGCAGCGTGCCGAAGCCGGCAAGGGGTGGAACGACCGCTGAGCGGGCCCATATCAGGACAGCCGGGCCAGATTTCTGAGGTAGCGTAAAGTCCGATGTCCGAAGCTGCAGTCACCATACCGGGCGCCAGTGATCCCATTGGCGCCCGGCGTACTTTCGCCATCATCGCGCATCCTGACGCGGGCAAGACCACGCTGACCGAAAAGCTGCTGCTGTTCGGCGGCGCGATCCACTTGGCCGGCGCCGTGAAGGCGCGCGGTGAAAGCCGGCGTGCGCGCTCGGACTTCCTCAAGATCGAGCAGCAGCGCGGCATCTCGGTCTCGACCTCGGTGATGAACTTCGAGTTCAAAGGCTGGACCTTCAACCTGCTCGACACACCGGGCCATGAAGACTTCAGCGAAGACACGTACCGGACGCTGACGGCCGTCGATAGTGCGGTCATGGTGCTCGATGCCGCCAAGGGTATCGAAACCCAGACGCGCAAGCTGTTCGAGGTCTGCCGCCTGCGCGATGTGCCGATTGCCACCTTCGTCAACAAGGTGGACCGTGAGGCACAGGACCCCTTCTCGCTGCTGGATGAAGTCGCTTCCACGCTGGCGCTGGAATGCGTGCCGGCCAACTGGCCGATCGGCATGGGCCACGATTTCCGCGGCTGCTATGACCTGTTCGGCAAACGCCTGCTGCTGGTCGGCAAGGACAACAAGAACCTGGAGCCGGAAGTCATCATCCTCGACAAGGGCCTGGATGACCCGCGCGCCGCCGATTACATCCCTGAGGCGCAACGCGCCAAGCTGCTGGAAGACATCGCGCTGATCGAAGGCGCCTGCGCGCCATTCGACGTCGAGGCCTATCGCCAGGGCCACATGACCCCGGTCTATTTCGGTTCGGCGTTGAAGAATTTCGGTGTCGATGAACTGCTTAAAGGTCTGGGCGAGTTCGCGCCGCCGCCGCGTCCGCAGATGACCGACAAGCGCCTGGTCGAGCCGACCGACAAGAGCGTCACCGGCTTCGTGTTCAAGGTCCAGGCCAACATGGACAAGAACCACCGCGACCGCGTCGCCTTCCTGCGGCTGTGCTCTGGCCATTTCAAGCGCGGCATGAAGTTGAAGCAGGTGCGCAGCGGCAAACCGATCACGGTGAGCAATCCCACGCTGTTCTTCGCGCAGGACCGCTCGCTGGCCGACGAGGCTTGGCCGGGCGACATCATCGGCATCCCCAATCACGGCACGCTGCGGGTGGGTGACACACTGACCGAGAACGAGGACCTGCGCTTTACCGGCATCCCGAACTTCGCGCCGGAAATCCTACGCCGCGTGCGCCTGTCCGACCCGATGAAAGCCAAGCACCTGCAGCGCGCGCTGGAGGATCTGGCCGAGGAGGGCGTCACCCAGGTGTTCCGCCCCCGCATCGGCGCGGACTGGATCGTCGGTCTGGTCGGGCCTCTTCAGCTTGACGTTCTCGCGGCCAGGCTGGCCGAGGAATACAGCCTGGAGGTCGGGTTCGAGCAGGCCCCTTTCGAAACCGCACGCTGGGTCGACTCCGCCGAGAAGCGTGATCTGGACGATTTCCTCGACCAGAATCGCGGCGCACTGGCCGATGACCGGGACGGGAATCCGGTCTTCATGGCCCGCAATGCATGGGAACTTTCCTATATCGAGAAGAAATGGGATAAAATCCGTTTCCATGCGACGCGCGAACGCTCTTAACCATATTGACCGCCGGGCCCTGCTCGGTGGTCTGGCGGCTGCCCTGCTGCTGCCCGTGCGCGCGTTTGCCGCTGCCGACAAGAAAAAAGAAGACAAGAAGAAGAAAGAAGGCGCTGAAGAAAAGCTGCCCGAAAAGCCGCTGGTGAACACATCGGTCCTGGTGGTCGACGCCGTCACCGCGCCGGTCAACGGCCCGACCGGCAGCCGCGTGATCATGACCCTGAACATCGATTGCGGAAATGTCGAGAACGCCCGCAAGGTCGATGCCCTGATGCCGCGCGTCTACAACGCCGTGATCATGGAATTGAACCGCGAACCGCTGGGCGCCAATGGCCGCGTCTACGACAAGGATCTGGAAGGCCTGAAGCGCCGCCTGGTGTTCCAGGTCAACCGCTCGCTGCAGGGACCGGAAGTGGTCGGGATTTATATCCGCTCGCTGCAGGATGTACCGATCATCAAGCCGGCCGCGCCGCGCCAGTAACCGATGCAGCCGTTACGGCGGCGCACCGCCCGTGGCGTTGCGCAGCATGATATCCGCATAGATGCGCATCAGCGCTTTCACCACCGGCGGGCAGGCATTCACGATGGCCTTGAAATGCGTGGCCGATATGGTCTCGCAGACCGTCGCTTCCACAGCCATGGCCGAGGCGCGACGGGTGCCGCCGGTCAGCAGCGCCAGTTCGCCAAAGACTTCGCCCGGACCGACGCTGCGCAGCCGCTCCTCGCCGCCGCCTGGAATTTCCCGCACCAGATCGACGCGACCGCTCTGCACAAGATACAGATTGTAGCCCGGCTGACCGACGCGGAAGACCGCATCCCTGGGCTGATAGACCTTACGGTCCATCACCCGCATGCTGTTGTTCTCGGACTTGATCGTTGCCGACATCATCTCGCCGGTCACCACCTCGGGCGTGATACCGGTCATCGGGATGCCGGCAGCGTGGCGGATGTTGCGGATGAAGGTCTGCAGCAGATAACGGGCCAGCGGCGGACTGCTCGCCAGCGCGCGCTCCAGCGCCACGCCATTGATGCGGCGGCCAGTGGTCGGCTCGATCGCCACAACAGTGGCCGAGCGCGGCGCCGGATCGATCAGCGCCATCTCGCCGACCACACCGCCCTCACCGATCTCGCCCAGCTTGGTTTTCTCATCATCCTTCATGCGGAAGACTTCAACCCGGCCCGACAGCAGCAGGTAGCAGAAGTCGCCGCTGGCGCCCTCGTGGAACAGCGTCGCGCCGCGTCCGAAAGAATAGATCTGGTCGCCCGGTTCACTCATGGGAGCATCACTTGCCGTCTTCGTCGTCGCGGCCGAACAGGATCGACTTGGCCTGGATGTCGTCGATGCTGCCCATCAGATCGGCGATCTTGGATTCCAGCAGATCGGCGGCCTGACGCGCCAGATGCAGTTCCTCTTCCACTGCCTGCAGCATGGCCTGCCGCGCCGCGCCGATGATGGCGCCATTGGGCTGGGCCGGGAAGCTGACACACTTCGCCACAAAGCGGCGCACGGCCGAAGCGCTGGGCAGCGTGCCGAGCACCAGCTTGGCCGGCAGTGCGATCACCAGCCACGAGTCTTCATGGCCGACCACGGCGAAATCGCCCCGGGCAAAACCCGGCTGCGGCGCGGCATCCTCAGTCTGACCGGGAACGGCGAGAGTGACGGCGTCCCAGCCAAAGGACAGGAACTCCTGCTCGCCTGCGCCCGCGATGCCGCCTGTCGTGTCCATGCCCTCTCCGCTCACGCCGGTCTCCCCGCTGCAGTTACCGCTGCGGCATTGGCCCGCAGATTGACCGGCGACAGCGTGCCGACCACGATACTGGAAACACCGGGCAGTGTCGCGGCCATCGCCAGCGCCCTGGCCGGGTCGTGGGCATGCCCGCTGACCAGCGCCTTCTTGATCAGAACACCCCTGCCCTGTTTCGCAGCACGCGCAATTACCGGCGCCTCCTCCGTATAATCCGGATTATAGGTCACCATCAGCAGGTCGGTGCAATTCACCATCCTGTCAGCACCGGCCGCCGTCTTGCCCGAAAATCCACCGGCGCGGATCAGGCCACGCTGTTTCAAGTGTTGCAACTCCGCCGCCGCCGGCAGGAAACGGTCGGTATTCTCATCCACGCCATCGGAATGCAGCAACACGGCATCGACATGCTCCAGGCGCAGGCGGCGCAGGCTGGTTTCCACCGAAGCACGGATAGCCGCCGGCGAGAAGTCGAACCGCGAGACGCCGTTCTCGAAGGTCTCGCCCGCCTTGGTCACGATCACCCAGTCTTCCCGCTTGCCCGGCAGCAGCCGTCCCAGACGGTCTTCGGAAAGCCCATAGGCCGGCGCGGTATCCAGCAGATTGATGCCGAGTTCGCGGGCCTCATTCAGCAGCGCAACAACAGCAGCGTCGTCGGGCAGATTAAAGCCGCTAGGATATTTCACGCCCTCATTGCGCCCGATCTTCACGGTGCCCAAACCCAGGAGACTGACCCTGATCCCGGTGTTGCCCAGCAGCCTCATCTCCATGCGCTGGTCTCCCAGGGTGGTGCGGCAATGGCGACGGCAGGCCATATACCAACCTGTGAGGACACGCGACCAGACGGCGGCGGCAGGTCAGCCAGCACCAGATCGGCCAGTTGCGGCGCCAGCGCCAGCTTGGTCGGCCAGGCCAGCAGCACGCGGCCGGCACGTTTCAGGACCGGGCCTTCGGGCTTCCGGCCGTCTTCGGTAGCGCCCTCGGCGCGGTCGACGCGATAGCCGGCAAAGCGGCTGCGGCTGAAATCAAGCCTGGGCAACAGCGTGGCGAATTCCTGCTTGGCGGTGGCAATCAACTCAGCTTCGCTCTGCTGCACGCCGGTTTCGGCGATCAGGCCACCGACATACCAGACGAGCATTCCATCGGCTCTGACATGCGAGGTGACAGTGACGCGCGGCTTGTCGCTGGCATCGAAACAATGGGCCCAGAGGGGACCCGGCGCATTATCGACCATCAACATATGCAACGGCCGGCGCTGCGCTGTCTGCCTGGGCAACCCAAGTTGCGCGATGAGTGCCTCGTTGCCGGCGCCGGCGGTGGAAATCAGCGTGCCAGCCGTGAAACTGCGGCCGTCAGCCGTGATCGTCACACTATCGTCTTGCGCCGCGATAGTCACATCGCCGTCAATCCCACCGATGCAGTCTTGCCCCAGTACGGCCAAAGCATTCAACAGGCTTGGCACATCCAGCACGCATTCATCCAGCGCATAGACGGCGGCGACGCTCTCGGCATCCTGCAGCACGGCCGGCCATTGCGCGTGCTGCAGGGCCTCGACGCGACCGCGCAGAAGCTTGCTGCCGAAAAATCCGGCGATGCGGCTGACCAATGTCTTGCGTGCCCAGAACAGATGACTGGGCGCTGCCAGCTTCGCCGCGCGCAGATCAAGCTCGCCGCTGCCGGCCAGGCAGGCACGCCACCGCGCCGGCATGTCGGCCAGGGCAGCCGCGTCGGCATTCAGCTTGAGGTCGAGGGCGTATTTCAGGCCGCCATGGATGATGCCCTGTGAGGCCAAGGTCTGCCCGGCGCCGAGCGCATTCTTTTCCAGCAACAGCGCGCTATAGCCCGCGTTGCGCAGCCGCGCCAGCAGCCAGAGGCCAGCAATGCCGCCGCCGAGGATCGCGACGTCGACATCTGTTTGGGCCATGCGCGGAAAACTCTTAGCTGCGCAGACGCGCGATGGTCGCCGTGGTGCTCTGGCCCGCGACATGGCGCGAAACCCGCACTTCGCCGCCATAGGCCCGCACCAGATCAGCGCCCACCACCTGATCGACGGTGTAGTCGCCCCCCTTGACCAGCAGGTCGGGCCGGATCAGTTCCAGCAGCGGGATCGGCGTGTCTTCGCTGAAGATCAGCACCATGTCGACGATGCTCATCGCCGCCAGGATCTGGGCACGATGGCGTTCATCCTGCACCGGGCGGCTGTCACCCTTCAGCTTCTTCACCGAACTGTCGGCATTGATGGCAACCACGAGACGGTCGCATTGCCCGCGCACTTCCGCCAGCAGGGCCAGATGGCCGGGATGCAGCAGGTCGAAGACACCGTTGGTGAAGCCAATGCGCTCACCACGGCTGCGCCACAGATCGGCACGGTCCCTGGCCTGCTGGCGCGTCATCACCTTGGCGTCGATGCCATGCGGATCGGGCATATGCAGGGCAGCGCGCAATTCTTCAGGGTGCACCACCGCCGTGCCGATCTTGGCCACCACGATGCCGGCGGCAGCATTGGCCAGACGCGCGGCCTGCGGCAGCGAGCGGCCAACGGCCAGCGCTGCGGCAATGGTGGCCACAACCGTGTCGCCGGCGCCGGAGACATCAAAGACTTCGCGTGCCTCAGCCGCCAGATGAAGAGGATGGTCCTTGCCTTGAACAAGAGTCATGCCGGCAGCGCCACGGGTGATCAGCACATTGGCGATGCCCGCCTGTTCGCTCAGCTTCTGGCCGGCCGTCACGGCGCTGGCATCAGAGTCGCATGGCTCGCCGCTGGCGAGCGCGGCTTCCTGGCGGTTCGGGGTCACCAGATGCGCGCCCTTGTAGCGGCGATAGTCGCTGCCCTTGGGATCGACCAATACCGGCTTGTTCAGCTTGGCTGCAGCCTTGATCAGCGCCTTGATCACAGCTTCCGAGACCGCACCCTTGGCGTAATCCGACAGCACCAGCACGGCGCAATCCTTCAGGGCTTCGGTCGCGGCCTTGATCAGGGCATCGACAGCCTCGTCCGACGGCGCGGCGCGACTTTCACGGTCGACACGCAGCAGCTGCTGGCGGCTGCCGATATAGCGGGTCTTCTCGATGGTGCGGCGGGTCTCGTCCACCACCAGTTGCGCGAGGATATTGGGTTCCAGCGCCAGCGCCTCGTTGAGATGATCGGCGGCGACGTCATCGCCCACCAGGCCGAACAGTGACACCTGGGCCCCCAGAGCGGCGATGTTGCGGGCGACATTGCCGGCGCCGCCGGGCATGGCGATCTCGCGCTCGGCCTGCATCACCGGGATCGGCGCTTCAGGCGAGATGCGCTCCACTCCACCGTAGACGAAGCGGTCGAGCATCACATCGCCCACCACCAGCACCCGGGCAGCGGAGAAATCGGCGAGATCGGCAGACAAGTCAGACATAGCTTTTTCGTACACCGGACAGGGGCTTAACGCCAGTCCTGTGCTCGATTATCAGGTCTGCAGCAGGCGGTGGTCCGGCCCTTCCAGCACCAGGGCGGTCAGCCGACCGGTGGTATAGGCCCCGGTATCGACGCCGATGCGGTTCTCACACCACTCCACCTCATGCACGATGGTATGGCCGTGCACCACGATCATACCGTGGTCGACCACCGAATCGAGGAACAGATCGCGGATCCAGATCATGTGCTCTCGGCTCTGGCGGTCCAGCGGCAGGCCAGGCCTGATTCCGGCATGGACGAACAGGTAATCGCCGAACTGCGCCTGCTCTGCCAGCCCCATCAGGAACTGCTTGTGATGTCGGGGCATCGCCCCCATCAGGGCACGCTGAGTGAACAGCAGTTCGTCATAGGAGGCAGGCACCTTGACCTTATAACTGCGCAAGGTTGCGTCGCCGCCATTGGCCAGCCATAGCGAGGCACCATAAGGCGCATCGAGAAACTGCAGCAGCATGTCCTCGTGATTGCCCAGCAGCGCCACGGTCTCGACATTGGCGAACCGCGGCCGGCAGAGCCGCTCGATCACCGCATGGGAGTCCGGTCCGCGATCCACGTAGTCGCCCAGATAAACGATGACGGCTTTTTCAGGGGCAGTCTTGAGATCCGCCTCGATCAACCCATGCAGCTGATCCAGCAGGTCGACGCGGCCATGGATGTCTCCGATGGCATAGACGCGTAAGCCCGGCGGCAGGCTGGCCTGCCCGATAAACATGGAGGCCGCCTATTGCGGCGAACGCTTGGCGAGGATGCGCTGCAGAGTGCGGCGATGCATCTTCAGCCGGCGCGCGGTTTCCGAGACGTTGCGGTCGCAGAGTTCGAAGACCCGCTGGATATGCTCCCAGCGCACACGCTCGGCTGACATCGGCTCGTCCGGCGGCGGCGGATGCGCGGCATTGCCTACACGCAACGCACGATCGACATCGTCGGCATCGGCCGGCTTGGGCAGATAGTCGGCCGCACCAGCCTTCACGGCAGCGACAGCGGTGGCAATGTTTCCGTATCCGGTCAGCATCACCACACGGGCATCCTGACGAGCCAAACGGATGGCGCTGACCACATCGAGGCCGTTGCCATCGCCCAACTTGAGGTCGACCACGGCATAGGCCGGCGGCTTGGCACGCGCCATCTGGATGCCGGTGGCGACGCTATCGGCAGTCTGCACCTGATAGCCGCGCTTCTCCATCGCGCGCGCCAGCCGCATCCGCAGCGGTTCATCATCATCGACAATCAGAAGGGTCATCTCAGTCATAGCGACTCACTCTAGCCCGGCCGGGGGTTCAGGCAAAGCATTACACGGGGCGGCTCATTGTCTCGCGCGGCCAGATCACGGTGACCTGGGTGCCGCCGCCCGGCCGGTTGGCAAAAGCCACCGACGCGCCGCTGCGGCGCAACAAGTTCATAGCGATGAATACACCGAGACCCATGCCGCCACTGTCCGGCCGGCTGGTCACATAGGGTTCGCCCAGCGCCGACAGGATGTCGACATTCAGCCCCGGACCGTCATCCAGAATCCGCAAGCGGATCGTTTTGTCGTCCCAGCCGATCTCGGCTGCGACAGCGTGACGCGCGAATTCCATCGCATTCTGCAGAAGATTGCTGAGGCCATGGATGATCTCTGGGCGCCGCGGCAGATTTGGTGCATTGCCCTCGCTGGTCAGCACCACCGAGAACTGGATCGCTTCGCGACGCCAGGGCTGTGCCGCCATCTCGATCAGATTGGCGATGCCCAGATCGGAGAAGGCTTCCTGGTCAGTGCTGTCGGATGGGCGGCGCGACAGGCGCGCCAGGATTTCGCGGCAACGCTCAACTTGGCTCTGAAGAAGCGCGACGTCCTCGGCCATGGCATTGTCCGGCGGCAATTCGCGTGCCATCTCCTTCACGACAACGGCGATGGTGCCCAGCGGCGAACCCAGTTCATGCGCGGCAGCCGCAGCCAAACCGCCCAGCGCCGACACCTGCTGCTCACGCGCCAGGGCCATCTGCGTTGCGGCCAGCGCGTCTGACATGCGCCGCGCTTCCTCGGCCACCTGCCAGGCATAGGCCGCGATGAACAGCGTACCCAGTACCAGCGCAATGAGATTGCCCCATTGCAGCAGCGGCGGTTGCAGCACTTCCGATGGATCGCCCCAAGGCAGCGGAAAATGATGCACCGTCATGATCACGGTAATGACGAACGCCAACGCGCCGAGGATGACGGTGGAGCGCAGCGTTAGGATGGTGGCGGAGACGGTGACCGGCACCAGAATCAGCACGGTGAAAGGATTATCGATGCCGCCGGTGAGATACAGCAGGATACCGAGCTGAACCAGATCGAAGGCTAGATAGCCGGCTGCACCGGCGGCACTCAGGCGTTTCGCCGTCGGGTAGATGATGAAGAGGACGATGTTGAGCAGCGCCGAGATGGCGACCACGGTCAGCGAGGGCAGCAGCGGCAGCTTGAAGCCCAAGCCGAAATGCACGAACAGGATAGCCAGCAGCTGGCCGATGATCGCGATCCAGCGCAGCAAGACCAGTGTCTGCAGGCGCACGCGGCCGGCGAACTCGTCCACCTGCCCCACATGGGGCCCCAGCCGGTCGCGCAGCGTCTCCAACAAAGCCGGCATGGCTTAACGCATGTCCTCGTGCCAGGTGCGGCCGTCGCGCTCGATCAACCCGCTGGCGGCCGACGGTCCCCAGCTGCCGGCGGTGTAGCTCTTCGGCCTGTCGGCGCCTAACGACTGCCAGCCGGCGAGGATCGGCTCGATCCAACGCCAGGCGGCCTCGACCTCGTCACTGCGCATGAACAGCATTGGATTGCCGCGCACGACATCCATGAGCAGCCGCTCATAGGCATCGGGCTGCCGGCCATGGAAGGCTTCGGCGAAGCTCAGGTTCAGCGGCGCCGTGCGCAGGCGCATACCGCCCGGCCCCGGCACCTTGGTCATCATATGCAACGAGATGCCTTCATCGGGCTGCAACCGGATCACCAGCCGGTTCGGCGCCACATCGCGCGTCGCGCCCGGGAAGATAAGGTGCGGGACGGGGCGGAACTGCACCACGATTTCGGAGTGACGCACCGGCAGGCGCTTGCCCGTGCGCAGATAGAAGGGCACGCCGGCCCAGCGCCATGTCTCGACCTCGGCTTTCACCACCACGAAGGTTTCCGTGTTGCTCAGGTGGCCGACTTCGTCGTCATAGGCAGGCACAGCGGCGCCATCCACGGCGCCGCGCGCATACTGACCGCGCACGGTCTTGTCGGTGATCTCGCGCTCGGCGATGGGGCGCAGCGCCTCCAGCACCTTCAGCTTCTCGTCGCGCACCGCATCGGCATTGAAGGCGTTTGGCGGCTCCATCGCCACCAGGCAGAGCAGCTGCAGCAGATGGTTCTGCACCATGTCGCGCAGCGCGCCGGCGTGGTCGTAGTAATCCGCCCTGCCCTCGACGCCGATCTTCTCGGCCACCGTCACCTGCACATGATCGATCACGCCGCGATGCCAGACCGGTTCGAACAGCGCATTGGCAAAGCGCAGCGCCATCAGGTTCTGCACCGTCTCCTTGCCGAGATAATGGTCGATGCGGAAGACGCGGGTCTCGGGGAAAGCGGCAGCGACAGCATTGTTGATGGCGCGGGCCGAAGGCAGATCATGGCCGATCGGCTTTTCCAGCACCACGCGGGCTTCGGCCCTGTTCAGCCCGGCCGCGGCGAGGTGGGTACAGATGGTGCCGAAGAAGCGCGGCGCCATGGCAAGATAGAAAACCAGCACGCGGTTACTGTCGCCATTCAGCAATGTCTTCAGCGCGCGGTAATCATCGGGCTGGTCCGCATCCAGCGCCAGATAGCTAAAACGTGCCAGGAAGCGCTCGGCCAGGGCGGCGTCAAAATCGTCGGCGGCGACATGTGTGGTGAGCGCGCTGCGTGCCATGTCCCGATAATCGCCTTCACTCATGGCGGCACGCGCCACCGCGATCAACCGCACATCATCATTCAGTTGGCCGGCGACATCGCGGTGATAGAGGGCTGGCAGCAGCTTGCGCAGGGCCAAGTCGCCGGTAGCGCCGAAGATGACGAGATCGAACGAAAAACTGCCGCTGGGATTCGGATTTGTCATGGGATTACCGTGACATCCCGGCCGCGGCTAATCAATCGTCCAGGAAATGCGGCCCAGGCTTCTCGCGCAGGCCCTCGAAATGCACCAGCGCCGGTTCCGGCCCCAGCGCCACCGGCCGACCGTCACGGAAGGCCCATTCGCCGCGATCGCAGTCGGCGGCGGTGACATAGCCGTTGATATAGAGACGACGGTCCTGCCCGGAGACATTCGGCCCCGAGCCATGCACCAGATAGGGCGACCACAGCGCCAGGTCGCCCGGTTCCAGCAGCAGGTCGACCACGCCGCCCGGATCGAGGCCGGCAGCCAGCAGCGCCTCGTCCTGCAGGCTTTGCTGCAGGATCGGCCCGTCGCCGCCCAGCCCCAGATCCCCGCGCGTATGGCTGCCTGGGATGATGCGCATGGCCCCGCTCTGCTTGGTATGGGCGTCGATGGCCAGTCCGGTCTGGATGTACGAGGTCGCCAGGTTGCGGAAGGCGCTCGATGGCCGGCGGAAGCGGCTGTCCTGGTGATAGGCGAAATCCGCCTTCACCGCGCCCGGCGGCTTCCAGTGCATCTGGTTGATGATCTGCTTGAGGTCATGGCCGATCAGTGGGCCCAGCACGGCGGCAAAGCGCGGGTCGAGCCGGACGGCGTCCAGCGCGGCATCCTCCCAGCTTGGCCACTGCACCATGCGCAGGATGCGGCCCAGATTGGGATCCTCGCCCATCCGGTACATCAGGTTGCCATGGCGCCAGCTGCGGCCCCGCTCCAGGCCCCGAGCCTGGATTCGGTCGAAAGCGGCGGCAATCTGCGCCACCTCTCCGGGGCTAAACAGGCCCCGGACCACCGCATAGCCCTGCCTATGGTAGTCACTGCGCAGAGCGGTCGCGTCTGGCACGGGAATTCGCTCCTGACTCTTAAGGATTACCATCGGCTTTTCGGGTGCATTCATCTGTGGATAACTCCGATTCGGCCCCGTCTAGCTAAGGGCTTAGCACAGGCATTTCCATAGATTCTTGTGGATGATTGTAAGAGTCCGGTTGACCCCAAACCGATTTTGGCGCCTTTACTCCATCTAGCGGCCAATGCCAAGAACGGGGGCTAAATATGGTGTGGACAGACGAGAAGGTTAAGCTTCTGGTGCAACACTGGGAAGCTGGCCAGTCGATCACGCAGATCGGCAAGCAGCTCGGGATGACCCGCAATGCCGTGGTGGGCAAGGCCCATCGCATCGGTCTTGCTAAGCGGGCCTCGCCAATCATGCGCTCGGACAAGCCGGCCCAGCCGCGCCAGTCCTCCGGGGGCGGATCATCGGGTGGTGGGAGCGGTGAAGCCGTCCATCACCGGGTTTCAACACCGCGCGCGCCGGCTCAGCCGCGCAGCGAAGACGGCTCTGGCCCGGTCCAGTCCTCTTCGGGCGGGCATGCCGGCCAGCCGCAGCTGACAGCCGCCATGCTGGCGGCACTGACGCCGTCGAGCGGTCCGCGCTGCAAGTGGCCGATCGGCGATCCGAAGACCACGGATTTCGATTTCTGCGCCCATGTGTCGCTGCCCGGTAAGCCCTACTGCGCATCGCATTGCGCGCAGGCCTATACGAACTGGAACCCGGAGAGCGCCGTCGAAGCAGTGAAGGCGATCAACGCCGCCTGACCTGTCAGACGTTCCGGTTTCCCAAAAAGCCCGGCCGTGCAAACGACCGGGCTTTTTCATGCCTTCAATCCAGCAACGCCACCAGCTTCTGCGCCAGGTCCTGCGCACGATAAGGCTTGCTCAGCATCATCGCCGGATCATGTTCCAAGTTGTCGGGGAAGACCGCGCCGGGGAAGCCTGATGTGAACAGCACCTTCAGGTCGGGACGGCGCTTGCGCGCGGCGCGCGCCAGATCATAGCCGCTCATGCCGCCCGGCATGATGATGTCGGTGAACAGCAGGTCGATGGGCGTTCCGCTGTCGATATGGCGCATCGCCTCGCCCGCATTCTCAGCCTCGATGGTCTTGTAGCCGAGCTTCTTCAGATGCATCAGCGCGACGTTGCGGATGCCTTCGTTATCCTCCACCACCAGAATGGTGTGCACTTTCTGCTCGGCCAGCCGGCGCCCCTGCTCCTCGGCCACCTCCTGCGCCTCGGCCTTGGCGCCGCCGGCGCGCGGCAGATAGAGCCGCATGGTCGTGCCATGGCCCGGCTCGCTATAGACCTTGATATGGCCGCCCGATTGCTTGAGGAAACCGAACACCATGCTCAGGCCAAGGCCGCTGCCGCGCCCGACCTCCTTGGTGGTGAAGAACGGCTCGAAGATATGCTCCATCACCGCCGGTGGGATGCCTGTTCCGGTATCCGTGATCGACACGGCCACATAATCGCCGGACTCGGCGCCGGGATTGCTGTGGGCATAGACCTCATCCAGCGTGACATTGGCGGTTTCGATGATCAGCCGGCCGCCACCCGGCATGGCGTCGCGTGCATTCACCGCCAGATTGGCCACCGCGGATTCAAGGTTGGCCGCATCGATGAAGACCGCCCAGACATCGGGGGCCGGCATCAGTCGGATCTCGATATCCTGCCCCAGCGTGCGACGCAGCAGTGGTGCGAAGCGCCGCAACAGCTCGTTCACATCGACGCGGCGCGGCGCCAGCGGCTGCTGACGTGCGAAGGCAAGCAGTCGTTTGGTCAGCTCAGCCCCGCTGTTGGCGGCATGCAGCGCGTCCTGCACGAACTTGTGTCCTTCGGCATCCAGTCCGGGCTGGTCGGCCAGCAGATCAAGGCAACCGACCACGATGGCCAGAATGTTGTTGAAATCATGGGCGATGCCGCCGGTGAGTTGGCCCACGGCATCCAGCCGCTGCAGATGGCGCAGGCGTTCCTCGATGGCCAGCCGCTCGGTCATGTCGCGGCCGATGAAGAAGTGCTGGCCCGTCTCTTCCGACCATACGCCGGTCCAGATCAGCATGATCGGATGGCCGGACTTGTGCATGTAGCGGCATTGGAAATTGCGCATCAGCTTGCCCTTGCGGGCGGCGCGCATTTCCTCGCGTGTGCTGTCCAGGTCGTCGGGATGGATGAAGCCGACTGCGCTGCGCCCCACCATCTCTTCCGGATCGCGGCCGAGGATGGCTTTTGCACTCGGGCTGACGCGGAAGAACTCACCGGTGCGACTCACAACCAGGATAAGGTCGAGCGAGGTCTCGAACAGGCGCTGATTGATCGTGTTGATCCGGTCCGGCTGAAGTTCCGGCGGAGCGGCTGAAGCGGGTGCGGCTGAGTGATCCGCCATGGCGAGCGTTTCCTCGGCGCATGCCACGGGGGCACACGGGTCTATGCACTTAGCCTCGTCCGCACGGCCGTCAGGGTCAAGCGAATTTGACGAAAAGACTAGCCAAGCTTCGTCGAAAAGCCTCAGAAACCGCGCCGTTTCAGCAGGGCGCTCACAGAAAAGGCCGGGCGTTTCACGACCCGGCCTTTTTGCCATGGTTCAAAAAGCGACCGACAGATCAGTCGCTGAGCGCCGCGAACCGCCGCTGGTGGTGATCGGCATTGCCGAAGGTGGTGTCGATCATCATCAGGCGCTTGAAGTAATGGCCGACATTCAGCTCGTCGGTCATACCCATGCCGCCATGCACCTGCACGGCCTGCTGGCCAACCCACTTGCCCGAACGGCCAATCTGCACCTTCGCCGCGGCAGCGGCCTTGGCGCGCTCCTTCGGCTCGGCATTAGCCTTCAGGCTCGCGAGCAGCGCCAGCGAACGCGCGCTTTCCACCTGCATCATCATGTCGACCAGGCGATGCTGGATCACCTGGAACTCGCCGATGGCCCGACCGAACTGCTTGCGCTGCTTCACGTAGGCCAGCGTGGTTTCATGCAGCGCGCTCATCGCACCAACGGCCTCGGCGGCCATGTAGGAGATCGCCTGATCCATCACCGCTTCCACGACGGCAAAAGCCTTGGCCGGATCGCCCAGCACGGCCTTCACCGGCGCATGATCGAAGCGTATGTCGCTGGCGCGTTTGTTGTCGACGGTCCGGTAATCCTGCCGCACCACGCCAGCGCCGTTCGCCTCGACCACGAAGAGCCCAAGGCCCTGCGCATCGTCGCGCTTCCCGGCGGTGCGCGCCAGCACGATGATGTAATCAGCGCTCGCGGCATCCTGGACGACAATCTTCTTGCCATCCAGCGTCCAGCCATCGGCACCCTTCTTGGCCTGGGTCTCGACCTCGTTCAGTGCATAGCGCGCGCCATGCTCGGCAAAGGCAAAAGCCCATTTGGCCTTGCCTTCGACGATGGCCGGCAGCCACTCGTTCTTCTGCTTGTCATCGCCGGCAGCCTGGATCAGGCCGGCGCCAAGAATCACGGTAGAGAAATACGGCTCGGCCACCAGATGCTTGCCGAAACGCTCGGCCAGAAGGGCCACGTCCACCGCACCACCGCCCATGCCGCCGAAGTCTTCTGCCACCGGGATAGAGAGCCAACCCAGTTCGGCCATGGTCTTCCAGTTGGCCTGGTCGTAGCCCAGATCGGTCTTCACCAGCTTGCGCCAGCGTTCGAAGTCATACTTGTCCTGCAGCCAGCTTTCGACGCTGTCGGCCAGCAGGGTCTGTTCCTCGGACAATTGGAAATCCATGTGACGTTCTCTTCTTTCTTCGCTTTAAGTCGGCTTGATCAGAGGCCCAGCACCATTTTCGCAATGATGTTGCGCTGAATTTCATTGCTGCCGCCATAGATCGTGGTGGCACGGTAATAGAGGTAGCTTTCCATGCGGCCCTGCGCATAGTCCGGTCCGACCGGCGGCTGGTTCGAACCGTCGGCACGATGCTCGTAGGGTGCCGCGTAATAACCCAGCGCCTCGCAGGCCAGCTCCGTGATGGTCTGCTGGATTTCAGAGCCGCGGATTTTCAGCATGCTCACTTCCGGCCCCACACCCTTGCCGGCATTCTCGGCCGCCAGCACCCGCAGGTTGGTGTATTCCAACGCCAGCAGGTCGATCTCGATGGCGGCAACCTTGCTGCGGAAGCTTTCGTCCTGCAGCAGCGGCGCACCATAAGACTGCTCGGCGCGGGCGATATCCTTCAGGCGCTTCAGACGCTGCTTCGAGGTCGCGACTTCGGCGATGCCGGTGCGCTCGTTGCCCAGCAGGAACTTGGCATAGGTCCAGCCCTTGCCTTCCTTGCCGACCAGGTTGGCCTTGGGCACGCGCACATTGTCGAGGAAAACCTCATTGATGCTGTGGCCCTCGTCGATGGAGATGATCGGCCGCACGGTGACGCCCGGATCGGTCATATCGATCAGCAGGAAGGAGATGCCCTCCTGCGCCTTGGCCTCGAAATCGGTGCGCACCAGGCAGAACATCATGTTGGCGTGATGCGCCTGGGTGGTCCAAATCTTATGGCCGTTGACGATGTAATGGTCGCCGTCGCTCTCGGCCTTGGTTCGCAGGCTTGCGAGATCGGAGCCCGAACCCGGCTCGGAATAGCCTTGGCACCACCAGTCTTCCATCGACAGGATGCGCGGCAGGTATTTCTTTTTCTGCTCGTCGGTGCCGAAGGTATAGATCACCGGCCCGACCATGGCATGGCCGAACGGCACCAGCGGCGGCGCATCGGCAGCAGCGCATTCTTCGTCAAAGATGTACCGCTGCACCGGCGACCAGCCCGGGCCGCCATGCTCTTTCGGCCAGAGCGGCGCCGACCAACCGCGCGCAGCAAGTATCTTGTGCCAGGCGACGAAGTCTTCCTTGGACAGGTGAATCTGACGCCGCACCTTCTCGGCCAGCTTCGGCGGCAGGTTGTCGCGAATGAAGTCGCGCACCTCCTCGCGGAATGCGCGCTCTGAAGCCGTGAATTCGAGATCCATGGCGGTTTCTCTCCCTTGTCGGACAAAAGGTAAGACCGCCGGCGGCGGCAGGCAAGCGCGTGACGCTGGGGAAGCCCCTCAGGAGTCTTGCATTCCGGTGATTCGGTTGGTCAATTCGCGGGGTAACGTAAAGGAACCGTGCTTATGACTTTATACGATCCGGCTGCCGACGGCTGGAAACAGCGCTCCGGCCAGGGCCCGTTCACCCGCGAAGTCGGCCCGATCTGGGTGCGGCGCGAGGCCGACAATTCCTCGGCTTACGGCCTGCTAGCCGAGGAGCGGCATACAAATTCGCGCGGCGTGGTGCACGGCGGCATGCTGATGACCTTCGCCGACCATACGCTGGGCTGGGTGGTCTGGGACCTGGTCGAGCGCAAGGGCTGCGCCACCGTGTCGCTGAACAACCAGTTTGTCGCCGCCGTGAAGCCGGGCGATTTCGTGATCATGCGCAGCCGCCTGGTGCGTCAGACCCGCAGCCTGATCTTCATCCAGGGCACGGCGACCGTGGACGACAAGATCGTGCTGACCTCGGAGGGCATCTGGAAGGTGCTGGGCGTCAGTTAGCGCCGCTTTTGCACCAACTTCTTTGCCGGCAGCATGTCGTCGAATTTCGCCGGGCGCTTTTCCATGTTGGCGGTGATCGCTTCCATCAGGTCGGGCGTCAGGAACATGCCGGCCTGCCAGACCTGCATGTAGTTCAGCGCATCTGCCGTGCTGTGGTCGCGGGTGTAGTTCAGCATTTCCTTTGTGCCGTGGATGGCCAGCGGCGACTTGGCCGCAATGGTCTTCGCGGTCTCCATGACCGCGGTCAGCATCGCCTCCTGGCTGCCGAACACCGCATTGACCAGGCCCGACTGCTTCGCCTCTTCGGCTGTCAGCCGCCGGCCGGTGTAGGCCAACTCGCGCACGAGACCAGATGGAATGAGATGTGGCAGGCGCTGCAGCGTGCCGACATCGGCGGTCATGCCGATATTGATCTCCTGAATGCAGAACCAGGCATCCGCCGTGCAGTAGCGCATGTCGCAGGCTGAAATCAGGTCGACGCCGCCGCCGACGCAGCCGCCCTGAATGGCCACCAGCACCGGAACGCGGCACCGGTCGATCACGGCGAAGCTTTCCTGCAGCTCAGCCACCGTACGACGCATCTGCTCGCCCACCCGGCCGCGATCACCCTTCATCATCTCGCCGGTGATCGGCGCGAAGGCGGAAAGATCAAGCCCGCCGGTAAAGGTCTTGCCGGTGGAGGCAATCACCACGGCCCGGATGTCGGGCCGGTCATCGATCTCGGCAAAGACATCGACCATTTCCTGCCAAAACGGCAGGATCATCGCGTTGGCCTTCTCGGGGCGGTTGAACACGATCGTTGCCACATGATCGGCCACGCTGAAATCGAAGGTCTTGTAGCTCATCGTTTTCTCCCAAGATGCCCTGACGTAGCGTCAAGGCTGGTCTGCCGCGGTCTGCGCCGCTAGAGTCTCGGGAAAGATTAAACGGAGGAAGCATGCCGATTGTCTATGAGGAACTGCTGGCGCTCGACATTCCGGCCCGCGAGGTGACCTACACCGACCGCGAGACCATGCTCTATGCGCTAAGCACCGGCATGGGCCAGGACCCGATGGACCTGGACGAACTGCCCTTTGTGTTTGAAAAGAACCTGCGTGCTCTGCCTAGCCTCGCCACCGTGGTGACCTGGGACGATAGCTGGACGCCGCGCACCGGAATCAACTATGTGAAAGTCGTGCATGGCGAGCAGCGCATCACCATCCACAAGCCGATGCCGCCGGCTGCGCGGGTGAAATCGAAAATCCGCATCCGGGATGTGTTCGACAAGGGTGCGGGCAAGGGCGCCATCATGCTGGTGGAGAATGCTCTGAGCGATGCCGCCACCGGCGAGAAGCTCGCCACGCTGCTGTCGACGACGTTTGCGCGCGGCGATGGCGGCTTCGGCGGCCCGGTGCGCAAACCGGAAGAGATGCCTCCGCCTCCGCACAAAATCCCGGATCGCCAGCCTGATGCTGGCGTGACGCTGAAAACCCAGCCGAACCAGGCGCTGTTCTACCGGCTGTGCGGCGACCGCAATCCGCTGCATGCTGAACCGGCCTTTGCTGACGCGGCCGGTTTCCCGCGCCCGATCCTGCACGGCCTATGCACTTATGGCGTCGCGGTGCGCGCCATCGTGAAAGCCGCTTGTGACCATGATCCGTCACGCATTGCTGATATCAACGCCCGCTTCACGGCGCCGGTCTTCCCCGGCGAGACCATCCACACGGAAATCTGGCGTGACGGCAACATCGTGTCCTTCCGCGCCCGGCTGGTCGAGCGCGACGTGGTGGTGCTGGATCACGGGCGGGTGGAACTGCGCGGCTAGAAGCCGCGCTTAAACTTGAAGTCGTTCGGGTTGCGGTGATTGCCGGGCTGGTCTGGATCGTCAAGACGGAGGGGTTCCAGCCTGGGCTCGGCTTCGGGCCGGCCGAACAGATAGCCCTGGCCATAGTCAATGCCGAAATCGAGCAGCAGACGCGCCTGATCCTCGGTCTCCACCATCTCGGCCACCGTGCCGATGCGCAGCTCCTTGCAGAGCCAGACCATGCCCTTGAGGATGGCCTGGTCGCGCGGCGACCCTTGAGTCTGCAGCGCCTTCACATAGGCGCCATCGATCTTGACGTAATCGACCTCGAGTGCCTGCAGATACGGGAATGACGCCGCACCGGCGCCGAAATCGTCGAGGCAGACCGAATGGCCGTCCTCGCGCAGCTGACGTACGGCATTGGCGGCATGCACAAGATTGGTGATCTGGGTCGATTCCGTGATCTCGAAGATCAGATGCTTGCGCAGGCTTGGCTCGGCCGTGGTGATTTCGCGGAGCGCCGCCATGAAAACGGCACTTTCCAGGCTGTGGCCTGACAAGTTGACTGCAATATCCAGCGTATCGCCCTGCTTGCGGCGTTCTGAGAGCATGGTGACGACACGCTGCACGACCGCGAGATCAAATTCGCCGATCAGATGTACGCCCTCGGCCAGGCGGATGGTCTCGAACGGCGAGCCGCCATCTTCAAACCGCGACAGCGCTTCGTAATGATGCAGGGTGCGGGTGGTGAGCCGCACGATCGGCTGGAACACCAACTGGAACTGCCGGCTGGAAACAGCCGAGCGCAAGGCCTGCACACGCGCCACCGTGCGCTGCAGCAGCGCCTTCAGGCTGTCTTCGGTGGATTGCAGCGTGAAGCCGGCCGCGCCATCGCTGGCAAAGCGATCCACCGCGAAAGCCATGGCGCTGACGGCATCCTCGTCACTCATGCCCTTGGCATGCAGATCGAGGGTGGCGCCATGGACATCGACCTCGGTGCTGTCGCCACCAGACTGCCGCACCAGATCGCGCACCTGTTCGGCGACGGCATCCTGGTCAAGTGGCGCGGCATGCAGGATGCCGTATTTGCCATTGTCGATGCGGCTGGCGGTATCTCCGCCCATCGACCGGGTCCGCATCAGCGCATCGACGTCGTCGATCAGGGCCTGGCTGCCCTCGCCCAGGGTCTCGGTCAGGGTCTTCAGGCCAACAATCTCGATCAGGGTGAGCTTGACCTCGGAGCCGAGCTCGCGAGCGAGCTTCAGCCGCTCGCCGGCGCGAACCTCGAATGCCTCGGCATCGAGCAGGCTGGCCTGGTAGTCGCGCTTGTTCTGGAGGGCCGCCTCGGCCAGCGGCAGGCGGGCGTTGGACAGCGTCAGGTAGTACCGGCCTTCCTGGCGTGGCAGGCAGCAGCCGCCCAGCACGCAGACCGGTCCGGTGCTGCCGTCGAAGCGCAGAAGCTGCACCGTGACCGGATCGATACGGCCACCAACGGCCAGGCCGCCCAGCAGATTCATGACGAAATGGCGGTCGACTTCGGCGACCAGGGCGGAAAAGCTCTGGCCGAGCAGGGTCTCGGCCTCGCAGCCAGCCATCAGCCGGGCTGCACCGGAGGCAAAGCCGATCTTGCCGTCCGCCCCCACTTCCAGCATCAGGTCGGCGGCCGAGAAGGCAAAGGCGACGAAACGATCGCGCTCCGCCCGCATATCCTTGGCGCCGCCCATTCTGGCCTCATACAGGGAATAACTTGCCCCTGAGTGTGCCAGCGGGCGTCCCGCGGTGCAACCCTGCCTCAGGAATGGCCAGATGAAGTGAATTAGGCTGACGTTGCGCCACGTTGCGCCGACCCCGCCTGCTTCCTAGAATGGGTTCATCAACCCGGCCCTACGCGGCCGGTCCGCTGTCTGGGGAGGCAAGCAAAACAATGACTGCACCGTTCTGGGAAAAATCCTATCCGCCCGGCGTCACCTGGACGCAGAATTTCCAGGCCCGTCCGATCTGGACGCTGCTCGACGATGCCGTGGCCCGGTTCGCGCCGCAGCCTTTCCTCGACTTCATGGGCAAGAGCTATACCTATGCCGCGATCTCCGACCTGGTTGATCGCGCCGCCAAGGGCTTTCAGCAGCTCGGCGTCGGTCCGGGCGTGCATGTCGGCCTGTTCCTGCCCAACACGCCGCATTATGTCATCTGCTTCTTCGCCATCCTGAAGGCCGGCGGCCGCGTGGTGAATTACAGCCCGCTCGATGCCGAGCGCGAGCTGCGCTACAAGATCGAGGACAGCCAAACTGATATCATTGTCACGCTGGACCTAAAGGCGCTCTACACCAATATCGGCAAGATGGTCGGCAGCACCCGCCTGAAGAAGGTGGTGATCGGTCGCCTGCCTGACGTGCTGCCCTTCCCCAAGAACCTGCTGTTTCCGCTGGCCAAGGGCAAGGAGATCGCCCAGATCCCCAAGGACGACAAGCATGTCCGCTTCGCCGACCTGATCGCCAATGACGGCCGCTACACCCCGCATCCGGTGAAGGACCCGGCCGAGGAAGTGGCGATCCTGCAGTATACCGGCGGCACCACCGGCCAGCCCAAGGGCGCGATGCTGACCCACGGCAACATCACCGCCACCGTGCATATGTATGCCAGCTGGACCGACGGCAATCCGCTGCTACAGATGAACGAAGGCAAGGAACGCTGCCTGATGGTCCTGCCGATGTTCCACATCTATGGCCTGAGCGCGGTGCTGCTGCGCATGCTGACCATCGGTGCGGAATTCATTCTGCATCCGCGTTTCGAACTGAAGGCAGTGATCGAGGACCTGCACAAGAAGAAGATCAGCATCTTCCCCGGCGTGCCAACCATGTATGCCGCCATCGTCAACCTGCCCAACATCAGGGATTACGACCTCTCGGCGCTGAAGTTCTGCGCCTCGGGCGGTGCACCGCTGCCGGTGGAAGTGCAGGACAAGTTCGAAGAAGTGACCGGCCACAAGATGATCGAGGGCTGGGGCATGACCGAGACCTCGCCCGCCGGCACTCAGACCGTCTATGGCGGCAAACGCAAGCGCGGCTCCTGCGGCCTGCCTCTGCCGGGCGTGACCATCGAGATCGTCGATGTGGAAGATCCCCTGAAGCTCAAGGGCGTCAACGAAACCGGTGAAATCTGCATCACCGGACCCAATGTGATGAAGGGCTACTGGAACAAACCTGAGGCGACGGCTGAAGCCTTTGCCGGCGGCCGCTTCCATACTGGCGACGTCGGCTACATGGATGAGGAAGGCTATATCTTCATCGTCGACCGCAAGAAGGACATGATCCTGTCGGGCGGCTTCAACGTCTATCCGCGCAATATCGAGGAAGCGATATACGAGCATCCGAGCGTCGAGGAATGCACGGTGATCGGCATCCCCGACCAGTATCGCGGCCAGTCGGCCAAAGCCTTCATCAAGCTGAAGCCCGGCAGCGCGGAGCTGAACCTCGACCAGCTCAAGGACTTCCTGAAGGACAAGCTAGGCAAACATGAAATGCCGGTCGACATGGAAATCCGTGAAGCCCTGCCCAAGACCCTGATCGGCAAGCTCTCCAAGAAAGAGCTGGTCGAGGAAGAAAAGAAAAAGGCCGAAACCGCCAAGGTCTGAGCCTGAGCGCTTCCGCATCCCTCGCAGCGGCCCGGCCATCGCCGGGCCGTTTGCTTTTTGACGCCCAATTCACGCAATTTCACGCCGTTATTCACGGCTTTCCGCTTGAGCGCCCAGCAACAGCCCGGCATCGTTTCCCTGCATGATGGACGGGGGAAGACCATGAGAACCGCATTGTATGCGGCGGCGCATCTTGTCATGGCGGCAACCACACTGGTGCCGCCGTCAGCGCATAGCCAGACCATGATCGAGGGTAAGAATTACGATTTCAGCCCGGCAGAATACAGCGTTGCCGCCCCGCCGACGCTGGGGCCGGCCAAGGCCAAAGGCCTGGTGATATGGAACCATGGTCGCGGCAATACTGCCGCCAGCGACAAGGCCTCGCCGCTGGCGCTGCAATTCGCCCAGCAGGGCTGGGATGTCTACAGCCTCTATCGCGGCTGGGGCAGCGACGACCGCACTCGCGCGCTGCAGATCGTCAGCGCCGGCATCGAGAAGGCCCAGGTGATGGGCTATAAGCGGATCGTGCTGATGGGACAATCGGCAGGCGCCTACGCCTCGATCGAAGCCGTACGGTATGGCTATGAGGTGGATGCCGTGATCGCTACCGCACCGGCCGCCCATGGCAGCTACAGCGGCTCTACCGCCAGCACGAACTGGCGGGCAAATGATTTCACCATGCGCACCATCTGGGAGAAATACGACGGCAAGAAAGCCAGGATCGCTGTCGCCTATTTCGATGAGGACGATTTTTACGAAGGCCAGAGCCCGAATATCCGTGCACCCTGGGTCGCCGCGGCGCTAACGAAATACGGCGTGCCCAACCTGGTGATCGCGCAACCAGCGGTCGCCAACCTGAAAGGGCATGGTGCCGGGCAGACCTGGAATTTCGCCCGCCGCTTTGGCCCCTGCATCTACATCTTTGTTGAAACCGGCAATACGCCGCCCTGCGATGAGAGCGCCGCCGCCATGGCAACATTCCAGATCGCCCTGCCCGATGGTTTCGCGCGCCGTGATGGCGATGCCTTCGCAGGCTTGTGGCAGACCACCTGGAGCCACGGCCGCTTTACCCTGCTGGCCTTCAGCGCCGACCGTGACGGATCGTTCCGCGGCCTCTATCGCTCTGGCCTGGGCCTGGTGTCCGAAACACCGGAGAATATCGAGGTGACGGTCAAACGCACGGGCAACGGTGCAGCCTGGCGCAGCGGGCGTTACGTATTCGAGATTCAGCCCGCCACCGACGGCACGCTGGCGGCCACGCGAACCGATCCATCCAAACCGGATGACAAGGCGACCGCCATCCTGCGCCGGATCAACTGATCCTATTCCGCCGCACGCGCTGCATCCTCCAGCGACGAATCCCAGACCTTCAGCGCCTGGGCAACCGGCTGCACGCGGGCGCGATCGGCGGCATTCAGGCCGGTCAGCAGTGGCAGCATCGGCCCCATATCGGCAACGCCCGACAGTGTAACCGCATCGTGCAGCGTGCGGATCGGGCTGATGCCGTCGCGCAGATCCTCCAGCGGCAGGAAAGCTTCGCGCAGGCGTTCGGCCGTGGGCCAGTCCTGGCGCTGGATCGCGCGCAGGATCGCCATCGAGCCGCGCGGCGCGATGCAGACGGAACCCGAGGTGAAGCCGCCCAGACCGAACTGGCGCAGATGCGTGATCGCCGGCCGCTCGCCGATGCCGCTGATCACCAGCTTCGGATCGACATGGTCGAGCAGGCGCTTCAGATACTCGTCCTGCGCCGGATCGGGCCGCACGGTGCCGTATTTGACGGCGCAGACCGCGCCCTCCTTCACCAGCCGGCCGGCGGCATCGGGGACGATGTAGTTGTCTGACTTGATATAGAGAATAACCGGCTTGCCCATGGTGACGGCAGCACGGCGCAGACCGGTCTCGATGCCCTCCGACGTCGCCGGGAAGGTCATCGGCAGCGCCATCGCGGTGGGCACCTTCGAGCCGCGCAGAATCTTCGCCTGGTCGATTAGCTTGCCGTAATCGGGGCCGAAGGACGGGATCAGCCAGGTATCCGGGCCAACCGCATCGACCAGAAAATCCAGCATCTCGGCATATTCGCCAACCGGCAGATTGTAGAGATTGGCATTGCCGCCATACATCAGGCTGCGGATGCCGCCGGCCTCCATATGGGCGATCAGTTGCCGATTCGCATCCTCGTTGAGGGTCAGGTCGGCATAGCGGGCGAGCGGCGGCACGGCAAAGACGGACTTGGCCAGATCGGCCGAAACCACGGGCGTTGTTTTCATTATGTTTGCTCCGACTGGGCGTTCCCCTTACTAATAGCTAGAGTAATCACCTTCTGTATCCTGCTGCAAAGCGAAATGTCGCTTCCTGATCCCGCCGTCATTGCCGCCAAGGCCCATCTGTTGCCCATGTTGCGCGCAGCAATGCGCGCTATCGACGCCGGCCAGTTCGGGCAGGCCGAGCCGATGCTCGACACCCTGCTGGCCCAGGAACCCGATTTCGCCGACGCCCTGCATATGAAGGGCTACATCGCCCTGCAGCGCGGGCATCTGGAAGCGGCACGCGACCTGGTCGAACGCGCCATCAAGATCGACTTCCATTTCGAGAGCTATCACCTCACGCTTGGCCATATCTTCCTGTCGGCTGGCGACCGCGAGGCAGCAAAGCAAAGCTTCGGTTCGGCCATCGTGTTGAACCAGGCCATGCCCGACCCCTATATCGGACTCGGTCACATCTTCCTCGCCGAGGGCGAGATTGAGAGCGCCATCGGTGCACTGATCACCGCCTTTAACGCCGATCACAAGAATGCCGAGACCAATTACATGCTCGGCTATGCCCTGATGGCCAAGGGCGATTCAAAACAGGCAATGGGCTATCTGGGCCGCGCCTATGAATTCGCCCCCGATAATCCGCGCTACAAGATCGGCTTCGCCCGCTCGCTGCGCGACCTTCGGACCAAGCGCACCGATCCCCATTTGCTCGCCGCGATTCTGACGCTGCTAGGCACGCCGGGCGTCGAACCGCGCGACCTGGCCCCGCTGGTTGAAAGCGCCATCCGTCTTGATCCGGTCTTTATCACCCTCTCGATCGTTGATGCGAAGCATCAGAAGGATGTCGCGATGCTGCTGGCGCGGGCGGACTGCCCCGACCCGCTGCTGACTCCCGGTCTGGCGCAGTGGTTGGAGCATGGCCTGGTCTGCGACCCACTGATCGAGCGCCGTCTGATCGCCCTGCGGCGCGGTCTGCTGATCCTGGCACTGAAACAGCCGGACATACTGCCCCGCTATGCGCGCCTGATCGTCCTGATGGCGACCCGAGCCTTCCGCAGCGAATATCTCGATGCCTTCGAGGCGATGGAGATACCGCCGCTTGAGCAGCTGAACAGCCTGCTCGACCAAGCCGACCCGGCCACGGCCGCACCTCTTTTCGCCGTCTATGCCCTCTATCGCCCGCTCTATCGCCGCCATGATGCGGAACGGCTGGCGCAAGCCAGCTGGCCCTCGGCCTTTGCCGAACTGAAGCGCCAGCAGATCGACGAGCCGCTGGCCGAGCGACGCATCGCCGCCACCCTGCCGACGCTGGTGCCGATTGAAGACCGCACCAGCGTCGCCGTGCAGGAAATGTATGAGGAAAGCCCCTTCCCGCGCTGGCACCAGCCGGTCTTTGGCACGCCGCTCAGCGTACCGGTGCGGCTGCGATCGGCCCTGCCGTTCCAGACCATTACAGCCAGCCGCACCGATCATCCCGATGTGCTGGTCGCCGGCTGCGGCACCGGCCTGCATGCAATCCTGGCCGCCACCAGCTACAGCGACGCCCGGGTGCTGGCCATCGACCTGAGCCGCACCAGCCTGTCCTATGCCAAGCGCAAAGCCGACGAGCTAGGTATCAAGAACGTCGACTTCGCCCAGGCCGATATCCTGAAGCTGGGCGGCATCGGCCGGCAGTTCGATGTGATCGAAAGCTTTGGCGTGCTGCATCACCTGCGCGAGCCGGCCGCCGGCTTGGCCCAGCTGGTCAGCCTGCTCAAGCCCGATGGCTACATGATGCTGGGCCTGTATAGCGAACTGGGCCGCCGCGACGTGGTCGCCGCGCGCGACCTGATCGCGCAGCACGGCTATGGCGACAGTCCCGACGAAGTGCGCCGCTTCCGCGCCGACCTGCCGACGCTGCACCCCAAGCTGTCGCGCCGGCTGGGCGTGTCGAGCGCCTATTACGCGCTCAGCGACTTGCGCGACCTCGTGTTCCATCGTCAGGAGCATCGCTATACGCCGCAGCAGTTGCAGCAGCTGGTCGATGGCGCCGGCCTGGAATTCCTGGGCTTCGAGTTCACCTCACCCAAGGCACTGACCGGTTATCGCACCCGCTTCCCGGACGACCCTCAGGCGATCAATCTCGACCACTGGACGGCGGTCGAGACCGAGCACCCGGATTTGTTTGCGAACTGCTACCGCTTCTGGGTTCGCCGCAAACGCTGACTGCTAGCTGCGCCCGACATGGACGCGGAAGCGCTTGGCCAGATCGCGTGTGGCCTTGGTCAGCAGGCCCTGATCGACGCCGACGGCGACGAAGGTGAAACCGGCATCGAGATACCGTTTCGCGTCATCCTCGTTCGGCGCCAGGATGCCGGCCGGCATGCCAGCATCCTGGCACAGCTTCAGCGCCCGCATGATCTCGGCCTGCGCCTCGGGATGGGCGGCATTGCCCAAGTGGCCCAGGCTGGCCGACAGGTCGGCTGGACCGATGAAGATGCCGTCGACGCCGTCGACTGCAGCGATTTCCGGAATCCGGCCGACAGCTTCCTTGGTCTCCACCTGCAGAATGACGCCAATCTCGCTGTCGGCCTTGGCGTGATAGTTCTCCACGAGGCCATAGCGGTTGGCGCGCTGCGAGCCCGACACGCCACGCACGCCGCGGGGCGGATAGCGGGTCGCGGCGATGGCCTTCCTGGCCTCCTCGACATTCTGCACGAATGGCAGAATCAGGTTCGGCGACCCGATATCGAGATAGCGCTTGATCTTCACCGTGTCGTTCCAGTCCGGACGCACCACGGGACTGCAGGTATTGGCATCGATCTGCATGGCCTGCAGCTGCTGCAGCACCATGGGAACCTCATTGGGCGAATGTTCGGTGTCCAGCACAACCCAGTCGAAACCAGCCGTGGCCAGGATTTCGGCCACGATATTGCTGCACAGCGAACACCAAAGCCCGATCTGGGGGCGCTTTTCCTTGAGGGCGCGCTTGAATGTATTGACGGGCAGTTGCATGACTGGCCCTTCCTCCCTTGAAATCTTTAGACGGACGGTCTTACAACAATGAATTAATCGGCCCGTTACAAGCGAAATCTGAGATAAATTTGGTTCCGTGACGGCGACGGCATGCAGGAGGGATCATGACGCAGCTTTCAACCACCGTGCAGCGGCAGGGCAGCCCCGCAGGCACCGATCTGTCGGGCAGCAACGAATATCTGACCTTCGCCATCGATGCCCAGAACTTCGGCATCGATATCCTGAGCGTCCGCGAGATACGCGCCTGGACCGAAGTGACCAACCTGCCCAATACGCCCGACTTCGTTCGCGGCATCATCAACCTGCGCGGCGCCGTCGTGCCGATCTATGACCTGCGCGTGCGCTTCGGTGGCGGCCGCACCATACCGACCAGCATGCATGTGGTGATCGTCGTGGTGGCCAGCACCGGCACCTTCGGTCTGCTGGTCGATTCCGTTTCCGATATCCTGTCGATCAACGAGCGGGAATTGCAGCCGGTGCCGCAGACCGACATGAACACCGATCACCGCTTTCTCAAGGCGCTCGTGGCGCGCGAGGAACGCATGGTTTCGGTCATTGATCTCGATCATCTGGTCAATCAGGCTACTGCGACTGAGATGCAACAGATTGCCAACCGCGAAGAGGTCAAGACCGGTGAAACTACAACCCCTTAGTTGTAGATTTGCATCTGCAACTAGGGCCGGGCATCTGCTGGCTTATTTCTTGATAACGTAAAGACCTTTATAAATCCCGACCTCTGCAACTCCGGCTACCTTCCCTGGGCTATTGAGTCACAGCGACCGCAAAAAATGCGGGTCGCTTCAGGGAGATTTGCAATGCCGACTTTATCCATTCGCACCACGCTGGGCCTGATCATCGGCGTCCTGGGATTGATGCTCATCGGCATCAGCATAACGGGGGTGACCGCCGCGCTCGATCGCAACCGGGCCGCACAGCGTGTCGCGACCCTTGCGCCGATTAGCCAGGCTTTTTTCACCAGCCTGCAGCAGCATCGTCTAGAGCGCGGCAACATTCTGATCTCTTTCCGCGCCGACGCGCCCGTCTCCAAGGAAACCGCCGATAACATCGTGCTCTACCGCGATGGGGCGCGGAATGCATATAACACTGGTTATGCCATGCTGTCGGCGTTGCCCGGCCAAGTAGGAGCCGCACCCTACCTGGCAAAACTGAAATCCGCGCATGACGCCGTAGAGGCTCTGCGCGGCAACATGATGACCGTCATCAATCAGCCCAAAGCTCAACGCAATGCTCAGGCCGCACAGGATTGGACGCGCGTGACCCAGGGCTACCTCGATGCCGTGGAAGCGGCGTCCGATTTCCTGGAATCGTCGCTGCAGTTGGTCGATCCGACGGTCGATCAGTTGCTGAGCGCCAAGCAGAATGCCTGGACGATCCGCAATTATGCGGGTTCGATGGTGCTGCGCATCCTGACCACCATGTCTGGCGGCCAGACCTGGACGATCAACGAGGTGGCGGCGCATGCCGACGATTCTGGCCGCGCCTTAACCGCCTGGGGTATTGTCAGCAGCATCGCAGCACGCAGTGAAACGCCGGCCGCCCTGCGAGATACCGTGAATACGGCAAAAACTTTCTTCAGCGGTCCCATTGCCAATGACCGTCAGGTGATCGTGAAAGCTTTCACCGCCGGACAACTTTCGCCGGTCGAGCAAGCGAAATACCAGCCGACCGTGACTGACAGTTTGAATATGCTGAACGCCATTGCCAATACAGCTTTGGCCGAACTGATCAAGCGTGCAGATAGCCAAGTAACCGAGACACAACAGAGTCTGGTCCTGAACGGCCTGATGCTACTCGTGGCCATCGCCGTCACCGTGATCGGCTTCCTGATCGTGCAATGGCGCGTCAGCGGTCCGATCCAACGCATGACCGGGGCAATGCAGGGTCTGGCCAGCGGCAACCTGCAGACCGAGGTGCCTTATGTGGATCGGGGTGCCGAGATCGGCCAGATGGCGCAAGCGGTTCAGGTATTCAAGGACAGTATGATCGCCCGCGCCGATGCCGAGGGAGACGTCGCGCGGCAGCGTGATGAATCCGAGAAGCGCCGCATCGAACGCGAGGCCCGCGAAAAGGCCGCTGGCGACGAGATCGCCGTGCTCGTCAACAAGGTGGCGGGCGGCGACCTGAGTGGCCGTATCTCCGAAAGCGGCAAGGAAGGCTTTTTCCTCTCCACCAGCCAGGAACTGAATCGCCTGACCGGCATGCTGCAGGCCATCACCGACGAACTGGCCGGTTCCATGGGCGGCATGGCCGACGGCGACCTGACTCGCACCGTGAAGGGCGACTATCAGGGCGTGTTCGCCCAGATCAAGACCGGCGTCAACAGCATGGCCGAACGCATGCGCGATTTCGCCCAGCGGCTGGCCGAGAACGCGGAAGCCGTAAAATCGGCCTCTTCGGAAATCTCGTCTGGCAGTCAGGATCTGGCCACACGCACGGAAAGCCAGGCGGCCTCGATCGAAGAGACCGCAGCCTCCATGCACGAGATCACGGCAACCGTGAAGCAGAATGCCGACAATGCCCAAGCCGCCAACCAGCTGGCAACGGCTGCGCGCAGCACCGCCGAAAAGGGTGGCAGCGTGGTGGCCGAGGCAGTGGAAGCTGTCAGCCGTATCGAAGGCAGTGCGCAGAAGATCAGCGATATCGTCGGCCTGATCGACGAGATCGCTTTCCAGACCAACCTGCTGGCGCTGAACGCTTCGGTCGAAGCCGCGCGTGCTGGCGAAGCCGGCAAGGGCTTTGCCGTCGTGGCGCAGGAAGTGCGGGCGCTGGCCCAGCGCTCGGCCAATGCATCGAAAGACATCAAGGCGCTGATCACAGAATCGAACGCCCAGGTCAAATCGGGCGCATCCTTGGTCAATCAGACTGGTAGCTCGCTCACCGAGATCGTCGGCGCCATCAAGAAGGTGTCGGATATCGTCGCCGAGATCGCGGCGGCGTCGCGTGAGCAGGCCACCGGCCTCGATCAGGTGAACACGGCGGTCGGCCAAATGGATGAAATGACCCAGCGCAACGGCGCGCTGGTGGAAGAGACCTCGGCCTCGGCCCAGGCCCTGGCCAACCAAGCCTCCGAGCTGGCCCAGCTGGTCGGTTTCTTCAAGCTGCGCGGCTGATTCCGGGCGACTCCGGCGGGCGGGCGATCCCGGCCGTCGGAACACCCTTCGACAAATCCCGGTAGAACTGGAATTTCCGCACGATTCCAGCGGCTTTTCGCAAGCCGGCAGCATGGGTTGACGGGGGCAGGTTTGCCCGGCATGGTCGCGCCCGATTTTGCTGCTTTCACCGCGGGATTTTGACCACATGCTGCAGGCCGCCACCGCCTTTCCCCGTCACTCGGCTCCGGTGAGCCATGCCGACATGGCCAACGCCATTCGCGCGCTGTCCATGGACGCCGTGCAGCAGGCCAATTCAGGCCATCCCGGCATGCCGATGGGCATGGCCGACGTCGCCACCGTGCTGTTCAGCCGCTTCCTGAAATTCGACCCGCAGAATCCGACCTGGCCCGATCGCGACCGCTTCGTGCTATCGGCCGGCCATGGCTCGATGCTGATCTATTCGCTGTTGCATCTGACCGGCTATGCCGACATGACGCTGGCCGAGCTGAAGAACTTCCGCCAGCTCGGCGCACGCACCGCCGGCCATCCCGAATTCGGCCATGCCGCCGGCATCGAGACCACCACCGGCCCGCTCGGCCAGGGCATTGCCACCGCCGTGGGTATGGCGATGGCCGAACGCGCGCTGGCCGCGCAGTTCAACGACAAGCTGGTCGGCCATTACACCTATGTGATCGCCGGCGACGGCTGCCTTATGGAAGGCATCAGCCACGAAGCCATTTCGATGGCCGGACACCTGAAGCTGAACAAGCTGATCGTGCTCTGGGACGACAACCAGATTTCCATCGACGGCCCGACCAGCCTCTCGGTCTCCGACGACCAGATCAAGCGCTTCCAGGCCAGCGGCTGGAACACCATGGCCGTCGATGGCCATGACGCCGATGCGGTCGCCGCCGCGATAGCTGCCGCGCAGAAAAGCGACAAACCCAGCATGATCGCCTGCCGCACCGTGATCGGCTATGGCGCCCCAACCAAGGCCGGCACCGCCGCTACTCACGGTTCGCCGCTGGGTGGCGACGAAATCAAGGGCGCGCGCGAAAAGCTCGGCTGGCCGCATGCGCCGTTTGAGATTCCGGATGCGATCCTGAAGGCCTGGCGCGCCGTAGGCACCGCCGGCGCCGCGAAATTCGCTGACTGGAGCAAGCTGCTCGCCGCCCTGCCGGCCGCGCAACGCGCCGAATGGGATCGCCGCCTCAAGGGCGACCTGCCGGCACAGTTGAACCAGACCATTATCGACTACAAGGCCAAACTGAGCGCCGACAAGCCGAAATGGGCGACGCGCAAGTCCTCGCAGATGGCGCTGGAAGTCATCAATCCCGTGGTGCCGGAAACACTGGGTGGTTCGGCCGACCTCACCGGCTCGAACAACACCAAGACCGCGACCCTCGCGCCGGTGAAGCCTGATGATTTCAGCGGCCGCTACATCTATTACGGCGTGCGCGAGCATGGCATGGCAGCGGCGATGAATGGCATCGCGCTGCATGGCGGCTTCATCCCCTATGGCGGCACCTTCCTGGTCTTCACCGACTATTGCCGCCCCTCCATCCGCCTCTCCGCCCTGATGCATCAGCGCGTCGTCTATGTGATGACACATGACTCCATCGGTCTGGGTGAAGACGGCCCGACCCATCAGCCGGTCGAGCATCTCGCCTCACTGCGCGCCATCCCGAACCTGCTGGTGCTGCGCCCGGCCGATGCGGTGGAAACTGCCGAAGCCTGGCATGTCGCCCTGCAGAGCAAGGATCGCCCCACCGTGCTGGCCCTGACCCGTCAGGATCTGCCCACCGTGCGCAATGACCATACAGCCGACAATCTGGTGGCCAAGGGCGGCTATGAACTGGCGGCTGCCGACGGCGCCGCCGCCAAGGTCACGCTGCTAGCCACCGGTTCAGAGGTCGCCATCGCCATGGCGGCGCGCGACCTGCTGCAGAAGGATGGCATCCCGACCCGTGTGGTCTCGATGCCCAGCTTCGAGCTGTTCGACGCCCAGGATGTCGCCTACCAGGAAAAGGTGCTCGGCCCGAATACGGTGCGCATCGCCGTCGAAGCCGGCGTACGCCAGGGCTGGGACAAGTATCTCGGCATCAAGGGCGGCTTCATTGGCATGAGCGGCTTCGGCGCTTCAGGCCCGATCGACCAGCTCTACAAGCATTTCGGCATCACGGCGGAAGCCGTGGCCGCAGCGGCCAAGCAGCGCCTTTAAGGCAGCCGTAGCAGCCCCAGTTTTCCCGGCCCGGCCGCCGTCAATGGTGGCCGGATGCGCCTCCGCATGCTATAGGAGCCGGCATAACTCCTTGATTAGGACTGATTTCCGGTGATATCGCCCGCCCCTTCCGACGGCCGCCAGGCGGCTCCCGCCAGCAGCACCAGCCTGCTACGCCGGTTGCTGGTAGAGCAGGTCCGCCCCCATCTCGGATCGCTGGCTCTCGCCCTGATCAGCATGATCGTGGTGGCTGCGATGACGGCGGCGACCGCCTGGCTGCTCAAGCCCGCCATCGACCAGGTCTTCACCCAGCGCGATCCCTACTGGACCGTCATGGTGCCGGTCGCCGTGGTGATCGTGGTGATCATCAAGGGCGTAGCCACCTATTTCGAAGGCACGCTGATGACCAGTTTTGGCGAGCGCGTCATCGCCGATACGCAGATTCGCCTGTATAGCCATTTCATCCGTGCCGACCTGGCTTGGCTGCACGAGATGCATTCGGGCAAGCTGATCGCCAGCTTCCTTTATGATGCCGGCTTGCTGCGCGAGGCCGTCACCAAGGCCATGACCGGCCTGGTCAAGGACGCGCTCAGCCTGATCTTCCTCACCGGCGTCATGTTCAGCATGAACTGGCAGTTTGCACTGATCGTCTGCGTGATTTTTCCCTTCGTCGGCCTGACCACGCGTCGTCTGGGCAAGAAGGCGCGCAAGAATTCCGCGCGGGGCCAGCAGGAAACCGGCAAGCTGACCACGATCCTGAGCGAGACCTTCGAGGGCGCGCGCATGGTCAAGGCCTATGGCATGGAGCAGCGCGAGATCGAGCGCGCCCGCACCTCGGTCGATGCCCGTCTCAGCCATCTGATGAAAGTGGTGCGCGCCCGCGCCGCCGCGAGTCCGGCCACCGAAGCGCTGGGCGGCATCGCCGTCGCCGTGATCATCTATATCGGCGGCACCAGCGAAACACTGACGCTGGGCACGCTTACTGCCTTCATCTATGCGGCGCTGACCGCCTACCAGCCTTTGAAGTCACTGGCGACGATGCAGACGTCGATGCAGGAAGGCCTGGCGGCGGCCGAGCGCATCTTCGGCATCCTGGACATACAGCCGACGATCAGCGAGCGCGCGGATGCCAAGCCGCTGCAGATTGGCACCGGTGAAATCCGCCTGGAGAATGTTGTCTTCCGCTATGCGACCGACAAGGCCGCCCTGCAGGGCATCTCCCTGGTGGTGCCGCCGGGCAAGAAGGCCGCGCTGGTGGGCGCGTCCGGCGCAGGAAAATCGACGCTGCTGAATCTGGTGCCTCGTTTTTACGACGCCACCGAAGGCCGCGTACTGATCGACGGCCAGGATGTGCGCGACGTGACGCTGTCCTCGATCCGTCGCAGCATCGCCCTGGTCAGCCAGGAACTGACACTGTTCGACGACACCATTCGCGCTAACATCGCCTATGGCCGTCCCGATGCCAGCCAGGTCGACATTGAATCCGCTGCCCGCCATGCCGCGGCCCATGACTTCATCATGGCACTGCCGCAGGGCTACGACACGGTGGTTGGTGAAAACGGCGTCAAGCTGTCCGGCGGCCAACGTCAGCGCATTGCCATCGCTCGCGCCATGCTGCGCGACGCGCCGATCCTGTTGCTGGACGAAGCCACCAGTGCGCTGGACACGGAATCCGAGCGCCTGATCCAGACGGCCTTGAGTGAACTCATGCGCGGCCGCACCACCCTGGTTATTGCCCATCGCCTGTCCACCGTCATTGATGCCGATGTGATCTTCGTGCTCGACCACGGTCGCCTGGCCGAACAAGGCAGCCATGCCGAACTCTTGGCCCGCAACGGCATCTACGCCCGCCTCTATGCGACCCAGTTCGCCGTCGAGGCCGCCGTCTGACCATGGCCGGACTGTGGAAGCGCATCCAGCGGAGCAAGCCGGCGGTTCGGTTCGCGGCGGATGCCATCGCGTTCTATGTGCGGCTGGTGCACCGGACCACGCGGTGGGAAATCCGGGGCGCCGAGCATCCGAACGGCTACTGGGCTGAGAACAGGCCGTTCATTCTCGCCTTCTGGCATGGCCGCCTGCTGATGATCCCGCCGACCTGGCGGCGCGACCGCACCATGCACATGTTGATCTCGCAGCATCGCGACGGCGAGCTGATCGCCCGCGCCATGGATCCCTTCGGGATCGGCACCGTGCGCGGCTCAGGCGCCAAGGAAGGCAAGAAGGACAAGGGCGGCATGGCCGCCCTGCGCCTGATGGTGCGCCAGCTCAAGCTGAACGAATATGCCGGCTTCACCCCCGATGGGCCACGCGGGCCGCGCATGCGGGCGGGTTCCGGAGTCGTGGCCGCCGCCCGGCTGGCCAAGGTGCCGATCATCCCTGTTACCTATGCCGTCACCCGATGTCGCGTGGTAAACTCGTGGGACCGCTTCATCCTGCCGTGGCCCTTTAACCGTGGTATTTACCTCTGGGGCGAACCGATCGACGTGCATAGCGACGAGAGCGAAACGCTGGAACAGGCCACCTTGCGAGTCGAGGCGGTGATGAATGCGATGTGCGCCGAGGCCGATCGCCATTGTGGCCACGAACCCATCCTCCCGGCCCCGCCGGCAGCCTCGAATGGCTAGGCGCACGCCCGCCTTCTGGCAGGCAGGCGCCAGCTCCCGCCTGCCATCCCTGCTGCAGCCGCTTTCAGCCCTCTACGGTGCGGGCAACCGCCTGCACCAGCGCATCGCCGGCACCCAGGAGATTGGCCGTCCGGTCATCTCCATTGGCAACCTGGTCGCCGGCGGCGCCGGCAAGACCCCCACAGCCATCGCCCTGGCTGGCCGCCTGCGGGCGCTGGGCCAGCAGCCCCATATCGTCAGCCGTGGCTATGGCGGCCGCCTGGCCGGCCCCGTACGGGTCGACCCGGCCCGTCACAGCGCCGCCGATGTCGGTGACGAGGCCCTGCTGCTCGCGGTCGTGGCCCCCACCTGGGTCGGCCGCGACCGCCCGGCCGCCGCCCGGGCCGCCGTGGCGGCCGGCGCCAGTTGCATCCTGGCCGACGACGCCCATCAGACCTATGCGCTGGCCCGGCAGGTCAGCCTGCTGGTGGTCGATGGCGGATATGGCTTCGGCAACGGCCGGCTGCTGCCTGCCGGCCCCCTGCGGGAAACCATCGAGGACGGCATCGGTCGCAGCGACGCCATCGTGCTGATCGGCGAAAAGACCGTGCCTCTGCCCGATTTCGGCCGTCGCCCCGTCTTCACCGCCAACCTGGAACCCAACCCAGCCGATGCCGTGCGCCTGCGCGGACGTCAGGTCCTGGCCTTCGCCGGCATCGGACGGCCGGAGAAGTTTTTCATATCGCTGCAACAGCTGGGCGCCACAGTCGTGAAAACCGAAAGTTTTCCCGACCACGCGCCCTACAGCGAGGACACGATCATGCGGCTGGTGGAAACCGCCCATCGCCTGAACGCCATTCCCGTCACCACGATCAAGGATTTGGTGCGTCTGCCGCCATCGGCGCGGCAGATGGTGGACACCCTGCGCGTCACCCTGGCCTTTGCCACCCCCGACAAGGTTGACGCCTTCTTCACGGAAAAACTGCGCCGTGTTTGATCGCGCCGAACCGCATGAATATGTCGCTTACTGGGGCGCCCGTCTGGCGCTGGCGATGTTCGGTGCGCTGCCGCTGGAGCAGGCCTCGGCCTTCGGCGGCTGGATTGGCCGCACGTTGGGGCCGTATTTCCCTGTTCATCGCAAGGCGGTCCACAACCTGCAGCGCGCCATGCCGGAGCTCGATCAGAAGCAACAGCAGGCCGTGCTCACCGGCATGTGGGACAATCTCGGCCGCGTGCTGGCCGAATACGCCCATCTGCCGAATATTGGCGACGACATAGCTGCCAATACCGGTCGCGTGGAAATTGTCGGCCTCGAGCATATCGAGGCCATTCGCAACAGCGACAAACCGACGATCTTTTTCTCGGCGCATTACGGCAACTGGGAATTGCTGGGCCTGACCGCCGCGCATCACGGCCTGCCGCTGGTGCAGGTCTATCGCGCGGCCAACAATCCACTGACCGAAGAGTTGCTGCAAAGCCTGCGCGCGCCGCTGGGCGGCCGGCATGTGCCCAAGGGCATCAAGGCCGCACGTGAAATCCTGCGTACCCTGAAGGACAATGACCGCGTCGCCATGCTGGTCGACCAGAAGATGGCCAACGGCATTGCCGTGCCCTTCTTCGGTCGCGATGCGATGACGGCTCCGGCGCTGGCCGAATTCGCGCTGCGCATGGACTGCCCGATGGTGCCCGCCTATGTCGAGCGCCTGGATGGCACGCACTTCCGCGTCACCATCGAAGCCCCGATGCAGCCGGAAAAGACCGGCAACGCCCAGCAGGATGTCTACAACACCATGCTACGGGTGAATGCAAAGATCGAAGGTTGGATTCGCCAGCGGCCGGACCACTGGTTCTGGGTCCATGGGCGCTGGCCGAAGGACTGATGCCTAGGGTTTTGGCGGCAACAGCCGTTGTGGATCGAGTCGCACGTCGAACCAGTTGAGTCGCCAGTCAAGATGCGGCCCTGTGGCGCGGCCCGTCGCCCCCACCGTACCGATCTGCTGCCCCTGTTTCACGCGCTGCCCTACCTTCACGGTGATGGTCTGCAGATGCGAATAGGCGCCGTTGATGCCCATACCGTGATCGATGATTACGGTGCCGCCGGTGTAATAAATATCCTTCTCGGCCAGTGTCACCTCGCCATCAGTGGTCGCCACCACCGGACTGCCGGCGGGTGCGGCGATATCGAGGCCGTAATGCGGCGCACGCGGCTCGCTGTTGAGAATTCGCTGGCTGCCATAGACACCCGAGATCGGACCTTGCGCCGGCCAGATCCAACCCTGCATGAAATCCTGCACCGGCGTGTTGCGCTGGCGCACCGCGGCGATCTGCGCATTCTCGCGTTTGATACGCTCCAGCAGTGCGGGCGGCGGCGTCACCTGCGCCGGCGGCAGACCATCGATGCGCTGGATGTCATAAGTCTGCGGCGCAATCTTCAGGGCGAGAGTTTCGCTTTGGCCGCCGACATGCCGGATGGTGAGTTTCGCCTGTGCCGGCTCGTCGCGACCGAAGCCGAAGACGAAACGGCCATCTTTCGCGATGGGCACCGGCCGCTCGCCCAGCATCATCTGGACCCCCGGCTGAGCAACACCGATCACCATGCCACCCTGGCTGAAATCGCCCGTCCAGGTCAGGCCCGCCGGCGCGTCGTTGGCCGCAGCTGTCCCGCTGACCAGAAGCAGCAGGACCGCGAGCCAGCGTATCATGCGCGCTTCACCGGATCAGTCATCATGCCCTGCGTTGCCACCACGCTGTCGGCATAGGCTTCCTGGCGGTCGACGTTCCAGTAGCGCAGCCGTTCCAGCGGGATGCGCTGGCCGGTGACGGCGCAGGTGACATAAGAGCCGGGAAAAACAATATCGAAGGCCCCGTGGCGGTAATGCACCCTGGCTTCGGTCTCGCGCGGCAGCGACGGAGTCTGCATCAGAACAGCTCTTCCTGTTTTTTGGCAGGAGCCGCAGGCGGCTCGACCGGACGGCTGCGACGCGGCACAGATGCCAGAGACGGCGGCGCAGTGTCAGCGCCATCAATATGTGCCTGACGGCGACCGTCCTGCATCTCGATGGTGACGGTAGAACCGGCAGCCATGGCGGCAGCGGCATTCAGCGCACGCCCGTCCTCGCCATAAACGACAGCGAAGCCGCGCGACAGGACATTTTTGTAGGATAAGCTTTCCAACAGCTTGGACGGCTGGGTCAGGCGCTGCATAGCATCGGCCTGGCGCTGGCGGATGGCGCGCAGCAGCCTGGCATCTGCCTCAACCAGACGGCGGCGATAATCCGTCGCCTCGCGCCGCAGCAGCGCCGGCCGCAGCTTGGCCATCATGGTCTCCATGCGCGACCGCTGCGCGGCAACACCGACGCGGAGCGCATGCCGCAGGCGATCCGACAGGTCGTCGAAGCGCTGCCGCGCCATGTCGAGCTGCTCGCGCGGACCGCGCAGGCCGCGACCGAGCGCATCCAGATGCTGACGCTTCTCGCGCGCCATGCGAGCCATGCCGCGGCGCATGCGTTCGTCGAAACCGGCAACCGTGTTGACCAATTCCAGGCGCACCGGCACGGCGATCTCGGCCGCCGCCGTCGGTGTGGGCGCACGACGGTCGGAGGCAAAGTCGATCAGCGTGGTGTCGGTTTCATGGCCCACCGCCGAAATCAGCGGGATTTCGGAGGCAGCAGCGGCACGCACCACCACTTCCTCGTTGAAGGCCATCAAATCTTCCAGGCTGCCGCCCCCGCGCGCCACGATCAGCAGATCGGGACGCGGCACAGCTCCGCCTTCAGGCAGGGCATTGAAGCCGCGAATCGCCTTGGCCACCTGCTCGCCCGCGCCTTCACCCTGTACCAGCACCGGCCAGACCAGCACATGAGTCGGGAAGCGGTCGGCCAGGCGATGCAGGATGTCGCGAATGACCGCGCCGGTGGGCGAGGTCACCACGCCGATCACGCGCGGCAGATAGGGCAATGGGCGTTTGCGTTCGGGTGCGAACAGGCCTTCGGCGGCGAGTTTCTGCTTGCGCTGCTCCAGCAGCGCCATCAGCGCGCCGAGGCCGGCGAGCTCCATGCGCTCGACCACCATCTGATACTTGGAGCGGCCGGGATAGCTGGTCAGCTTGCCCGAGCAGATCACCTCCATACCGTCCTCGGGTTTGACCCCGAGCCGGGCGGCGCTGCCCTTCCAGCACACGCCGTCCAGGACCGAATCGGCATCCTTGAGCGAGAAATACAGATGGCCCGACGCGGCCCGCTTGAAGCCGGAAATCTCGCCCCGGACCCGGACCCAGCCGAAGCCTTCCTCGATGCTGCGTTTCAGGCGCAGTGAGAGCTCGGTGACCGTGTATTCGGGCACATTTCCCGGGGTCGCCGGGGCACCCGTATTTTCGTCGAATTCACTCATCCGGGAGGCCTTGCGTCTGCTTTCCCCATGATACAAACATTGCCGCCATTCCTCCAGTCGCCCAAGACGTCCCAGGGGACCATATGAACCTTCTCGTTATCGGAAACGGCGGGCGTGAACACGCCCTGTGCTGGGCCCTCTCTGCCTCGCCGCTGGTCAACAAGCTGGTCTGCGCGCCCGGCAATGCCGGTATTGCCCAGGTTGCCCGACTCGCCCCCGTCAATCCGCTGGATCGTGAGGCAGTGCTGAAGCTTTGCCGTGACGAGCATATTGATTTTGTCGTCGTGGGACCGGAGGCTCCACTGGTGATCGGCCTGGTCGACTATCTGGAGGCTGCGGGCTTTGCCTGCTTCGGTCCGACCGCTGCCGCTGCCCGGCTCGAAGGCTCGAAAGGTTTCACAAAAGATATCTGCGCCAAATACGGCATCCCGACCGCCGCCTATGGTCGTTTCAAGGACCAGGCTTCGGCCGACGCCTTCATTCGTAAGCAGGGCGCACCGATCGTGGTCAAAGCCGATGGCCTCGCCGCCGGCAAGGGCGTCACCGTGGCGATGACGCTGGATGAGGCCCTGGAGGCTAATGCCGCGCTGTTCGCAGTGCCCGGTGCCGAAGTCGTGATCGAGGAATTTCTGGACGGTGAGGAAGTCAGCTTCTTCGCGTTGGTCGACGGCAAGAATGCGCTGGCGCTGGCCTCGGCCCAGGATCACAAACGCGTGGGCGATGGCGATACCGGCCCGAATACCGGCGGCATGGGTGCCTACTCGCCGGCCCCGGTACTGACCCCGGCTCTGCAGCAGGAAGTGATGCAGCGCATCATCCTCCCCACGGTCGACGCCATGATCAAGGAAGGCTCCCCGTTCAAGGGTGTGCTGTTCGCCGGCCTGATGATCACCAAGACCGGCCCGCAACTGATCGAATACAACACCCGCTTCGGTGATCCGGAATGCCAGACGCTGATGCTGCGCCTGAAATCCGACCTGTTGCCGGCGTTGATGGCGTCGCGCGACGGCGTCCTGAAGGATTTCGACCTGCGCTGGAAGGACGAGGCCGCGCTTTGCGTGGTGATGGCCGGCGAAGGCTATCCCGGAGAACCACGCAAGGGCACTGTCATCGAAGGCCTTGATGCCGCTGCGGCCGAGGCGGAGACCATTGTTTTCCATGCCGGCACCGTGGAACGCGCTGATGGCGCTATTCTCGCCAATGGCGGCCGCGTCCTGGGCGTCTGCGGTGTAGGCAAGACCATCGGAGCTGCACAGGCCCGCGCCTATGCCGCCGTGGACCGCATACGCTGGCCCGAAGGCTTCTGCCGTAGGGACATCGGCTGGCGGGCCATCGCGCGCGAACAGGAAAACTGACCGCAGACCAACAATAACAACAGCATCCGCCCGGGTTTCATAGGCGGTTGCGTCCCCCTGTCCCGCTTGTCTATCGTAGGACCCGAGCGCGCGTATCGACGCTCCAAAGACAAGAGGAAACAGGTATGAGCGATCAAGACCGCTTCGTCGGCACCATGCCGGTGCAGGAGCGCCACAAGTTCGATGAAGGCGCGCTGGAAACCTGGCTGAAGGCGAATGTGGCCGACTATCGCGGCCCGCTCACGGTGCATCAGTTCAAGGGCGGCCAGTCGAACCCCACCTTCATGCTGGTGACACCGGCGAAGAAATACGTCCTGCGTCGCAAGCCGCCGGGCAAATTGCTGCCGTCCGCCCATGCCGTCGACCGTGAATACCGCGTGATCACCGCGCTGGGCCAGACCGATGTGCCGGTGGCCCGCACCTATGGCCTGTGCGAAGACGACAGCGTGATCGGTACGGCCTTCTATGTGATGGACTGCGTCGAGGGCCGCATCTTCTGGGACCAGCGCCTGCCCGAGCTGAACCGCGAGGAGCGCGCCGGCATCTTCGATGCAATGAACCGCACCATTGCCGCCCTGCACAAGGTCGATTACACCGCCATAGGCCTGGGCGATTACGGCAAACCGAACGATTATTTTGCCCGCCAGATCGCACGCTGGAGCAAGCAGTACAAGGCCTCGGAAACGGAAGAGATTCCAGCCATGGACAGCCTGATCGAATGGCTGCCGGCCAATATCCCGCCCGGCGAGGAGACCAGCATCGTCCATGGCGACTACCGCATGGACAACATGATCTTCCACCCGACCGAACCACGCGTGATCGCGGTACTGGACTGGGAATTGTCCACGCTGGGGCATCCGCTCGGCGATTTCAGTTATCACCTGATGTCCTGGCGCCTGGCGCCGGAAACCTTCCGTGGCGTCGCCGGCATCGACTTCGCCGGACTGGGCATTCCCACCGAGCAGGACTATCTCGCCGCCTACTGCAATCGCACCGGCCGCGACGGTATTCCGCATCTCGACTTCTACATGGCCTATAACATGTTCCGGATCGCCGGCATCCTGCAGGGCATCATGGGACGAGTGAAGGACGGCACCGCCGCTAGCCAGCATGCGATCGAGTCCGGCAAACGCGCCCGACCGATCGCCGAGCAGGCATGGGCGCTGGTGCAGAGGATGACGGGGAGCAAATAAGGCATGGCGGCAGCCGACCTGACCCCCGTACAACCGCAACACCGGTTCGACGAGGCCAGGTTGGCGGCGTATGTCGCCAAGCATCTGCCCGAGTTCAAGGCGCCATTGACCGTCCAGCAATTCAAGGGCGCCGCTGTCAACCCAGCCTTCATGCTGCACAGTCCCGGCCGCAACGCCGTGCTGCGCAAGCGCCTGCAGCCCCGCAAAGGCTCCACCCTCGCTGCCTCCATCGAACGCGATTTCAGCTTGCTGAAAGGGCTGCATGCCTCTGGCATGCCGATCGGCGCGCCGCTGCATGTCTGCACCGACGAAAAGGTGATCGGCACGCCCTTCTACCTGCTGGATCACGTGCCCGGCCGGCATTTCCGCGATCCCAACCTGCCCGGTATGGATGCCAAGCAGCGCCAGGCGCATTACGAGGCCATGGCCGATACGCTGGCCCGCGTGCATGCCCTGCTGCCCCAGCAGACCGGCCTGCCAGCCAATGGCAGCGGACTGGACTATCTGACTCGCCAGGTCGGCGCCCTGATCGAACAGTACCGCACCAACCAGACCGAAGAGATCAGCGCCATGGAGCGTCTGCTCGCCTGGATGCCTGATCATGTACCGGCTGACGACGTCACCAGCCTGATGCATGGCAACTTTCGCCTCGACAGCCTGACCTTCCATTCCAGCGAACCGCGTGTGGTGGCAATCCATGATTGGGACCTGGCACTGATCGGCCATCCGCTGGCCGACTTGGCGATCAACTGCATGCCATGGCGCGTCACCATTCCAGGTATGGGCAGCCTGCAGGGCATCGACTTCATGGAAACCGGCATCCCGGGTGAACCCGATTACATCGCCGCCTATTGCCGATGCAGCGCGCGCCAGGATATTCCGCACTGGAATTTCTACGTGGCCTTCGCGTTGATGCGCGTCGCCGTCACCGCACAGGGGATCATTAAACGCAACCAGGGCAAGCCCGGCACCGAGACCGTGACCAAGGCCTATGTCGCGCTGATGCGGTCGGTCGCCAATCAGGCCTGGACGCTGGTGGACGGCGACGAGGAATAACCGGAAAGAGGAATGAAAAAAGGGCGCTCCGTCTCCGAAGCGCCCTCTTCTGTTCATCCGCTGGACGGACGTTTACATCCAGAACGGGGGGACGCCGTAATAGTCGTGAACCTTGCGGCCCCAGCTCTCGTCTTCCCAGTTCAGCCGTTCGTCGTTGCCATAATTGGGTGCGCCTTCCAGCTTTTTCTTGTCCAGGTTAACGACATAGCCGCCCTGCTTGCTGTCGTATTTCAGCATGCTCCAGGGCAGCGGGTGGTGTCGGTCACCGATTCCCAGAAAACCGCCAAAGGACATGTCGGCATAGGCAACCTTGCCGGTCGTCTTGTCGATCATGACATTATTGATGGAACCCAGCTTGTCGCCGGACGGATTGTAGACGGTGGTGCCTTCGACCTTGTCGGCCGAGATCAGGCGGTCAGTCATGGTGTTCCTCCATCTTAAAAACTGCCAAAAAATCGAGACGGGACAGGCAGTTCGTCCCGCGTGACTGGGTAACGGGATGCCCGGTAGAGGGTTCCTGTCAGCAACGGGCTTTTATGACCGCAGACCCATTTCTCTCAGCCACAGAGCGGTCGCATAAAATCTGGGGAACCTTGTAACCGGTCCGTCATTTGGCATTGGAGAATGCAGTCGTCGGTGGCGGCTGCGGCAGGCAGGAAATCGGGCCATATCGGCCGATCACTCTGGGGCGCCGTGGGCCAGTGGCCGCGGCGGGTGGGCAAATGGAAAAGCACAACAAGGACATGATTGAAGCATCCGAGGCCGGTACCATGAGTCCACAGTCGTCAAACTATGCCGACGACTTCACTTCGGATGGGGTCCAAAGCCCTGAAAGCCGCCATTTCAATGAATGGCTCGACCGGGTCCTGCCGCTACTTCAGCAGCAGCTGGCCAACCTCGGGATCAGCAATATCACACCCTCGAAAGCCGACTCAAAGCACTGAAAATACACAGGATTTCCTGAGTTTTCAGGCTTTTTTGGTCCCAGCTTTATCACAGCATGTCCCAGCCTTGTCGCTGGCTGCAAATCATCGCGACCACCATCCTCTGTGTCAGAGACGCCCACTGTTAAGCCCGTCATTTCTGTACATACATAAGAGGACGATCCCCATGACCGACAATATTCACGGCCTCCTGCTGGATACCCTCCCCTCCCTCAAAGCCTTTTCCATCATGCTCACCCGCGACCGCCAGTGGGCTGAAGACCTGACCCAGGAGACCGCGCTGCGCGTGCTGGCTAAATCCGACCAGTTCCAGCCGGGCACCAATTTCAAGGCCTGGGCCTTCACCATCATGCGCCACCAGCATATCGACCAAGCCCGCCGTCGCCGCCGTGAAGCCACCACCTTTGGCGACAACACCGCCATCGAGAACCTGATGGCCGTCAAGGCGCCGCAGGAAGACAGCCTGGTGCTGGGCGAACTGATGACTGCCATTGGCAAACTGAACAAGGCCCAGCGCGAGACGCTGGTCCTGGTGGTCGGCAACGGCCTGTCCTACGAGGAAGCCGCCAAGGTCTGCGGTTGCCCGATCGGCACCATCCGCAGCCGTTTGGCCCGCGCCCGTCAGGAGTTGGAGCGCATGATGATGGGCGAAGAGACCCAGCCGCGCGCTGCCGACAGCACCCGCGAAGAGCGCCTAGCCGAGCTGCACCACTAAGCGCAGGCCCATAAAACACGAATGGCGGCAGGAGCAATCCTGCCGCCATTTTTATGTTCGCTGTTTTTCGTGAAGGCTTGTTAGCCCTCTAGGCCGCGGAAGGCCCGCAGCGCAAAATCGGCGGCGCGACCGAAGATCGCGGCCTTCCAGGCCGGCGTATCGGTATAGAAGGCATCGCGGATCTTCTGCTTCAGGACCGGCGCCAGCGGGCTGTTCTTGTCACCGCGTGCATACAGCCAGTGATCGCCGCGCAGTGCATCCGTCACCAGCTGCCAGGGTTGGGTGCCGTATTCGAGCGCGATCGCCGTCACCTCAATGGATTTCGGCAGACCCAAGAAGGCCTCCGGCACCGTACCGGTGACTCGTGCCGAGGTCGAACTGCCGTCATTCGGGTTGGTGACTTCCGGACCGAACATGGTCTTGGCGCGATCGTAGAATCCCTTGTCCTCCGGACCGACATAGATCGGCTCGCCATAACCCGTCGGACCCAGACCAGTATGGAAGTCGATGCTGACCAGGCGCTTAGTGCTGGCCGGCACATGCTCCTTGAGAATGCGGCGGAAGGTGTCGTTCGACCAGGTCGGTTTCTGACCGCCGAAGAACAGACCGTCGGGGCGCGAATACTGACCGCCTGACATCGCTGACTGGAAGGCAAAGGCGCCGTGCTTCTGCTGGTAGGCGAGGATCGCCTGATCAGCAGCGGACCGGCCCTGACCTTCCCAGTGCGGTGGCAGCAGCAGGTCATGCACCTCTTCATAGGCCGTATTGACCGGCAGTGGTTTGCCGAAATCTTGGAAGTTGCGGTTCAGGTCGACATTGTCTTCCGTCACACGACGGATATGGGCGAAGCCGTAGGGGTTGATCGCATGGATCATCACCGCCTTGGTCTTTGCAGGCATGGCATCAAAGAGCTTGTCCCTGAAATGCCCGATCTGGGCGCCGGAGCCGCAGAAGCCCTCGGCGCCATGGGTGCCGGAGATGGTGAGATACACGCCCTGCGCATCGGCCGGGCCGAGACAGGCCACATCGGTGGTCAGCATCTCGCCGTTCGGGCCTTTGGCATTGGGGTTTTCATAGGTCGTCAGGGTCGCTCCCGCCGCCTTCGCCTCGGCCCGGAACTTGTCGCGGGCCTCGGCATAGGTGGCGGAGAAGTAGGACTCAACAGTCATGGGGAGGCTCTTGTTTTTGTGGTCGTTAGAGGTCAGTTCCAGCGTTCCAGTTCGAGACGACCGATCTGGTTGCGATGCACTTCATCCGGACCGTCGGCGAAGCGCAGGGTGCGCGCCTGCGCATAGGCCGAAGCCAAACCGAAGTCGTTGGACACGCCGGCCGCGCCATGCACCTGCATGGCCCAGTCGATCACCTGGCAGGCCATGATCGGCGCCGCAACCTTGATCATGGCGATTTCCTTGCGGGCCGCCTTATTGCCGACCGTATCCATCTTCCAGGCCGCATGCAGGGTCAGGAAGCGGGCCTGGTCGATCATGATACGAGCATCGGCGATGCGCTCCAGCGTTACGGTCTGGTCCGCCACCGGCTTGCCGAAAGCGACGCGGCTCTTGGCGCGCTTGCACATCTTCTCCAGCGCGCGCTCGGCCTGGCCGATCAGGCGCATGCAGTGATGGATGCGGCCCGGGCCGAGACGCCCTTGTGCGATCTCGAAACCGCGGCCCTCGCCCAGCAGCATATTGGAGGCCGGCACGCGCACATTCTCGAAGGTGACTTCGCCATGGCCATGCGGCGCATCGTCATAGCCGAAGACCGGCAGCATGCGCAGCACCTTGACACCCGGCGCATCGCGCGGCACCAGGATCATTGACTGCTGCAGATACTTGTTCGGGTTCTTGGCGTCCGACTTGCCCATGAAGATCAGGATCTTGCAGCGCGGATCGCCGATGCCCGATGTCCACCACTTGCGGCCGTTGATCACGTATGAGTCGCCATCCTTGCGGATTTCGGACTCGATGTTGGTGGCATCCGACGATGCGACGGCCGGCTCGGTCATCGCGAAGGCCGAGCGAATCTTGCCGGCCAGCAGCGGCTCCAGCCATTCCTTCTTGTGTTCCTCGGTGCCGTAACGCTCCAGCACTTCCATGTTACCGGTATCCGGTGCCGAGCAGTTGAACACTTCAGGCGCCCAATGCACGCGGCCCATGATCTCGCAGAGCGTGGCGTATTCGTGGTTCTTGAGGCCAGCGCCGCGCTTGCTCTCAGGCAGGAACAGGTTCCACAGGCCCTGCGCCTTCGCCTTTTCCTTCAGCTCTTCCACCACGGCGGTCGGCTGCCAGCGGTCGCCCTTGTCCACTTCCTCGTGGAAGCGGTGCTCGTTCGGATACACATGATCGTCCATGAAGCGGGCGACCCGTTCCTGCAAGTCTTTCACCTTGTCAGAGAATTCGAAGTCCATTGTTTCCATCCCATTTGATAGTGAACCGATAGCGGTAGGCCGAGGAGTGTATGCCTCGTCGGCGGCTCCGGCTAGGGACTAGCCCCCAGTGGACCAGCCAATGGGGACTAACGGCGGGCGGAAAAGAAGCTGCGCAGCAGCGTGGCGGCCTCGGTCTCGGCGATGCCCCCATAGATGTCGGGTCGATGATGGCAGGTGGGCTGCGCGAAGAAGCGCGCGCCATGCGCCACGCCGCCGCCCTTGGGGTCCTCCGCACCGTAATACAGCCGCCGCAGGCGGGCGAAGCTGATCGCGGCGGCACACATGGTGCAGGGCTCCAGAGTGACGTAGAGGTCGCAACCGCTTAGCCGTTCCGCCCCCAGTGCCGCCGCGGCCCGGCGGATGGCCAGGACCTCGGCATGGGCGGTCGGGTCGTTCAGCGCCCGGGTCTCGTTGCCGGCCCGGGAAACCAATGCGCCAGTGGTTCCATCCACGATCACGGCGCCGATCGGCACCTCGCCGCGGGTCTCGGCGGCCCGGGCTTCCTCCAGGGCGATATCCATGGGACTGGATGGACTCAGGGGCTGGTTCATGGGCCGGAGCCTGCGGGAGCGGCTCCATTCCGTCAAGCAAGCCCCCTCCTCAAACCACCCCTACTCAAGTGGTCCGGGCCGGCCTATAAAGCCTTATGACCATGCCCAAATCCGCCTCCGGTCCGCTGATCGGCATCACCCTCGATTCGGAAGAGCCCGGCGGCTATTCGAAATTCCCCTGGTATGCCCTGCGGCAGAATTACTGCTCGGCGGTCACCGCCACCGGCGGCGTGCCGCTGGTGCTGCCTCATGAACCCGAGGCCGTAGAGCGCTATCTCGATCTGCTGGACGGCCTGATCGTCACCGGCGGCAATTTCGATGTCGACCCGGCCCTGTTCGGGGCCGCCACCCGGCATGAGACGGTCAAGTTGAAGGGCGCCCGCACACAATTTGAATGGGCCATCACCAAGGGCATGCTGGACCGCGACAAGCCGGTCTTCGGCATCTGTGGCGGCCAACAGTTGCTGAACGTGGTTCTGGGCGGCACGCTGATCCAGCATATCCCCGACAGCGTGAAAGAGCCGCTGCCGCATGAACAGCCCAACCCGCGTGACCAGGCCGGCCATCCGGTAAAGGTAAGCGCCGATACCCTGCTACGCCGGATTGTCGGCACGGATGAGTTGCCCGTCAATTCGGCACATCACCAGGCCGTCGACAAGGTCGCACCCGGAGCCGTCTGCGACGCCGTCGCACCCGACGGCGTGATCGAAGGCATCGAGCATCCAGGCTACCGATTCTGCCTCGGCGTGCAATGGCATCCGGAATTCTTCATCAGTGACGGCGACCGCAAGCTGTTCAGTGCTTTTATCGAGGCCTGCCGCCGATGAGCGACGATACCGACAAGGGCGAACGCATTGCCAAACGGCTGGCGCGCGCCGGCATCTGCTCGCGTAGAGACGCCGAACGCTGGATTGCCGAGGGTCGCGTCAGCGTCAACGGCAAGAAGCTTGCTACGCCCGCCTTTCTGGTCACCGAAAGCGATGAAATCCGTGTCGACGGCAAGCCGCTGGCAGGCCCGGAAAAAACCCGGCTATGGCTCTATCACAAGCCGCGCGGCCTGATGACCACGCACAAGGATCCGCAGGGCCGTCCCACGGTGTTCGAGAATCTGCCGCTAGGCCTGCCGCGCGTGATCTCGGTCGGCCGCCTCGATTTCAATTCCGAAGGTCTGCTGCTGCTCACCAATGACGGCGAGTTGGCGCGCCGGCTGGAACTGCCAACCACCGGCTGGCTGCGCCGCTATCGCGTGCGCGTGAACGGTCTGCCGCACAAGCAGCATCTGGCCGAACTGCAGGAAGGCGTCACCATCGAGGGGGTCACCTATGGCGCCATCACGGCCACTGTCGAACGCAGTCAGGGCGACAATGCCTGGCTCGTGGTTGGCCTGCGCGAGGGCAAGAACCGGGAAGTGCGCCGCGTGATGGAGCATCTGGGCCATCAGGTCAGCCGCCTGATCCGCACCGCCTACGGCCCCTTCCAGCTTGGCGCGATCGAACCCGGCAAGGTCAAGGAAGTGCCGGGCAAGGTGCTGAAGGAACAGCTTGGCGGCGCCGGCAAGGAAACACGGCCAGTGCTGAAGGCCGCGCCCAAGAAGAAAGCCTGACATGCGGGTGGTCGGCGGTACGCATCGCGGCCGTCCGCTGGCGGCGCCGCCTGAGCGCACGACGCGGCCGACCACGGACCGGGTGCGCGAATCCCTGTTCAACATGCTGGCGCATTCGCCGCTTTTACTCAACACTGCCGGCGAATCCCGGGTGGAGGACGGCATCGTGCTGGATGCCTTCGCCGGCAGCGGCGCCCTCAGCTTCGAGGCGATTTCGCGCGGCGCGCAGCGGGCCTTCCTGTTCGAAAGCGATGCCGAGGCCCGTCGCGTCATCCTGCGCAATGCGCAGACGCTGAAGTTCGACGCCCAGATCACGTTGCGCGGCACCGATGTGCTCAATCCGGGTTCGGCGGTGGCCGCCGCCGATCTGGTCTTTCTCGATCCGCCTTACCGCACCGACCTGGTCAGTCGCGCCCTGCAGGCGCTTACCACGGCCGGATGGCTGAAGCCGGACGCCCTGGCTGTGGTCGAAAGCGCCAAGGATGAAGCGCCTTTCCCCGAGCTGCCCGGTTTCACGCTGCTGGACCAGCGCCAGCAAGGCCCCGCCCGGCTCACCTTCCTGTTGCGCTCACCACATTGAGGCCATTACCACATAGAGGCCTGGGCGCGCTCCGGCCATTCGCGGTCGTAGACCTCACCGCCGACCCGACCCTTGCTGAGTTCGGCCAGAATCTGACCCGCCGTGGGCAATGTCTTCGGATCGATATGCAGGGCGGGATTCCACAGATCCGAACGGACCAACGCGCGGGCGCACTGGAAATATACGGCATCCACCTTCAGCACGATCACCGAGCGCGGCGGCTTGCCTTCCATCTTGAAGCTGTCGAGCAGTGCCGGGTCGGTATCGAGATAAGCCCGTCCGTTAACCCTTAGCGTATTACCGATTCCCGGAATCATGAACAGCAATCCGACACGCGGATCGCGCACGATGTTGCGCAAGCTGTCGACGCGGTTGTTGCCGCGGCGATCCGGCATCATCAGCGTCTTGTCATCGTGGATACGCACAAAGCCAGCGCGGTCGCCGCGCGGCGAGCAGTCAAGCCCTTCTGGCCCCGCCGTCGCCAGCGCCACATAAGGTGACGCCTCGATGTATCGTTGGTATACCGGCGCGATGTAGTCGATTTCTTTGGCGGTCGAGGTTTCGCCTGGCACGCCATATAGCGCTTCAAGCTCCCCGACTGTTTTGATGATAGACATGGATGGCATCCCAGGCTGAGCGGTGGATGACGGATGCCGCTTTCTGCCATGCAGATTCAGGAAATGCCACCGATCATCGCAGCGGTGATCGGGAAAAATTCCATGACATCGGCATTATAATGCATTCCCTGCGTCAGCCGGCGCGACTGGGCGCCAGCTTCCTGACCAGATCGAAATGCCGCGACACCCCAAGCTTGCGATACAGGGCGCGTTGCTGGGTGCGGATGGTGTGAACACTCAGACCGGTCTGCCGCGCCACTTCTTTAGGTGGCATGCCGGCCACGAGATAACGTGCCAGCCGCGCCTCTGCAGCCGTCAATTGATAAGCCTGAATCTGGTTGTTCAGTCCACCGGTTTCTTCAACACTGGGATCAATGATCCGCAGAGCCACGACAATCGCGTTCTGTTCGGTGAAGCGGTTCTGAACCAGAACCGGCACGATCTGGATAGTATAGGGCGTGCGGCTGGAAGGCCGGGCAATCGATATACTGGTCTTGATCGGCAACGCCGTCGGGGCACTCGCGCAGGCAATCGCGTTGCCTAGAAGCTTCTCGATGGCGGCCGTACCCTCCCACCCACCGGCTACGATCCGCCCGGCTCTATAATAAAGCCCGTCCATTGTAGCGAAGATCTGCCTGGCAACATCGTTCACCATGACTATATTGCCATCGCTGTCGAAATATATGACACCGGCTGGACGATCATCGTCGTTGAACAGGGTGCGTTCGAGAGGTGCGTAAACCTGCGAGAAGACATCCCGCATGCGATAAGACGTCCCGAGATGCGGCAAAACCTGATTCAGCCGGGCGGCATGTTCGAAAGAGAATGGTCCCGATTCTGCCGACCGATAGAAGCGCACATAACCAATACGGCCATCCTCATGATAAAATCCACCGATCAGAATGTGCCGCCAACTCACATAATCATGCCATTCTCTAAAAAAGGCACCTGCGCCCGGCCCAATTGGTTCGGGCGTTTGTCTGTCGCAGAAGGACTGGCCTATATTATCCGGAGACAGTAGCGGAGCGAAAAAAGGGTCCAGCTTCCAGTAGTGACTGTCATATCGACTGATCAGGGAGTAGTCGCCGTTCCCATCAAAAAGGTCTCCGTAAATATAACGGAAGGCCAGCTTGCCAGTCTCGAAACAGCGCATTGCCAGGCACGCGCTTTCCGCGCCAAGCTGACGGGATAACGATGCGAGCCCCCGCTGCAACAAAGCATCGTCACGCAAGAAACCTAAGTAAAACGGCTCGACAAGCTTCGAGAGCATATCGATATCCAATATGCTGGATATCATTTCTATGAATTCCGACTGTCTGCACCAGGGCATTCTGCTCTGATTTGAGCGTTCGAAGCTATATCGGCTACCTAATCAGACAAGGGACGAACGTGCTTGCGCCAACAAAATGTGATTGCCCTCAGTCTTGGGTCCCGTAAGCGATAATTTCGCGAAATACCTGGTCTAGTGTCTGACTTGCCCTGGACTCAAGAAGATCCTCCTCCAGTTCCACCAGCCGGCGCGCCTGCTTCAGAGCCTTGAAAAGCTCCAGACGAGCAACCTGCACCCCGAGATTGAGGATAAATGGTCCGAAGCTGGGTGCCGCCTTGGCAAAAGCCATGCAAGCAGATTTGAAACGCGGATAATAGAAATCGAACCTGTCTTCATGCAGATACAACTGCTGACAGAAGTAGTAGATCGCCTTAGCTGCCGTATTGGCATGTTCCTTATGGATGCGATCTCGATCCCGCAGGAAGGTTGCCTTGGTTTCTATGATGATGCCTGACGATTTTGTCAGGTGCATCAGCGTGTTATTGAGTACGAACTTCTCGCCGGCCTTGATGTCAATACGAAGTGGCATTTTGCTAGAACGGAGGACAGTTACCGATCAACTGCCCTCCGCCTCCTGTTTTAGGATTTAGGGATCAGGGTGTACCTGGATTAACGGAACAGGCTGAGCAGGGTGTTAGGCTGCTGGTTGGCGATCGAGAGCGCCTGGATGTTGAGCTGCTGGCGGACCTGCAGGGACTGCAAGGTAGCATTCTCAGCCGCGACATCGGCGTCGACCAGCGCGCCAAGTCCTTTCTTCGCTGCATCGATCAGGTCATCGGTGAAATTTTTCTGCAAAGTGATGGCGCGACCTTCGGCAGCAACCGACGCCTGAGCATTGTTGACTGCAGTTTCGAGGGCAGTCAGCGCAGTGTTGGCTGCCGCAAAACCGGCGGCATTGGGAACGCCAGAAGCGGCATCAAAAGTGGCGATAGCGGCTTCGATATCGATCGCCGTCAAGGTCAAGGTCGCACCAGCGGTATCCGCTACGAAGGTCGCCGATGCGCCGCCCGTATTGATCAGGTTTTTGCCATTGAAGTTGGCTTGGTCCGCATAGGCCGTCGTCGTATCGATCAGTTTCTGGACGTCAGCATTGTAGATCGCGCGCTGATCGGCGCTGAGACTGTCACTGCCGAGCAGAGCCAGCTTGGCACGCACGTCGGCGATTGTGTCAGAAATACCTTTCAGCGCGGCATTGGTCACCTGCGCGAGACCTTCGCCACCCGCCAGCGAGGTTTGGACGGACCCCTTGGCCTTGATATCTCCGCGGATTCCCTGAGCAACTGAGAATACGGCTGCATCATCCTGTGCATCGGCGACTTTGAAACCGGTCTGGACTCGTTTCGAAGAGGTTTCGAGTTCACGACTGACGCCGCGCAGCGACGAGAGGGCAATCAGAGCGCCAACATTAGTATTGACTGAATTAGCCATGACGATTTCCTTTCTGGAGTTGTCAGGAGCTCTGTCTGAGCTCCACATCCCGGCGATCGGGATAGCTCCGTTATCCGCGCTTCGCGGCACAGGAAAAATCGCCATGTTTTAGTATGTAAGATCGATTCAAATACCTAAGTCTGATTAACTCATATTGGGTATATGTCCGGCCGAGACAAAAAAGCCCGCATGATGCGGGCTTTTCAAACTTACAAAGTCGCGAGAGTATCAGCGCCGGCCGAACAACTTCTCGATGTCGGCCAGCTTGAGCTCGACATAAGTCGGGCGGCCATGATTGCACTGGCCGGAATGCGGCGTTGCTTCCATCTGACGCAACAGGGCGTTCATCTCATCCAGCGTCAGACGGCGTCCCGCCCTCACGCTTCCGTGACAGGCCATGGTGCCACAAACCTCTTCCAGCTTTTCCTTTAGCGGCAACACGGAATCATATTCCGCGATGGCATCGGCGAGATCGCGAACCAGGTTCTGCACCGCCACGTCGCCCAGCAGCGCCGGCACCTCGCGCACCACGACGGCACCCGAGCCAAACCCCTCCAGCACAAGGCCCAGTTCAGCGAGTTCGGCCGCGCGCGACGACAGCCGCGTGGCTTCGGCTTCGCTCAGCTCAACGACTTCGGGAAGCAGCAGGGCCTGTCGCGGCACGCGCCCAGCTTCCAGATTGACCTTCATGCGTTCGTAGACAAGGCGCTCATGGGCCGCATGCTGGTCGACCACCACGATGCCATCGGCGGTCTGCGCCACGATATAGGTCTCATGCACCTGGGCTCGCGCGGCGCCCAGCGGGTAGGCCTGCAGCTGCACCGGGGAAACGGCAGCAGCCTCGTCGCCGCGTGCGCCGGGCTGCAGTCCATCATCCGCCGCAGGCAACGTCTGCGACGAGAAATCACCCTGCGGCGCATTATAAAGAGCAGCCGCCTCCGCCAGGCCCGGAACCGACGCTGGCCGCAGATTGTCGTAACCGCGCCAGCGCGAGTTGTTGCCGAACGGCAGCCCGAGCGTCGGCGCGCCCTGCGGGCGCAGGGCACCCAGGGCGGCCTGCGACACCGTCGTGCTGGCGCGATGGCCAGCCTCGGCCAGCGCATGGCGCAGCGCACCCACAATGAGTCCACGCACCAGGCCCGGATCACGGAACCGCACCTCGGCCTTGGCCGGGTGCACGTTGACGTCAACCTGCTCGGCTGGCACGTCGAGGAACAATGCCACCACCGGATGCCGGTCATGGCTGAGGAAGTCGGCATAGGCGCCCTTCACGGCGCCGACAAATAACTTGTCACGTACCGGGCGGCCGTTGACGAACAGATACTGATGCTGGGCATTGCCACGATTGTAGGTCGGCAGTCCGGCATGGCCGGTCAGTCTGATGCCCTCGCGCTCGGCCTCGATCTGCACAGCGTTATCGGCGAAGTCGCGCCCCAGAATCTGCTCCAACCGGCCCAGCCGCCGCGCAAACAACTCACCCTGCACGGCATCGGCACGGAAACTGGTGCGGCCATCCTGCTGCAGTGTGAACGCGGTGCTGGCATGCGCCATCGCCAACCGTTTGACGATCTCCTGCACGGCCAGATCTTCAGCACGGTCGGATTTTAGGAATTTCAGGCGCGCCGGTACGGCATAGAAAAGATCGCGCACTTCGATGCGGGTGCCCGGACCTGCGGCAGCCGGCTTCGGGCTGCCGACCACGCCACCTTCGATCTCGATGGCCCAGGCACTGTCGCTGTCCGGCTGGCGCGACACGATGCTCATGCGCGCCACTGCGCCGATGGAAGGTAGTGCCTCGCCGCGGAAACCGAGCCAGCGGATGTCGAGCAGGTCATCACCCGGCAGCTTGGAGGTGGCATGACGCTCCACCGCCACAGGCAGTTCATCGCGCCCCATGCCCTTGCCGTCGTCGCTGATGCTGATCAGGGTCCGGCCACCGGCAGCGGTCGCGACATCAATCCGCTTTGCACCGGCATCGATGGCATTCTCCATCAACTCCTTCACGGCCGATGCCGGCCGCTCAACCACTTCGCCGGCGGCGATGCGGTTGACCAGGGTTTCAGGCAGGCGGCGGATGGTCATGATCAGCCCCCGAGACCGGCGGGCTGGCCGACGACGACGATCAGGTAATCGTCGCGGGCGAACAAGCGCTGCGCCACGCGGCGGATATCATCCTGCGTCACGGCGCGGATCAGGCCGGGGTAGGCATCGATGTAATCGGCCGGCAGGCCGGTATTCTGGATCGCCACCAGCATGCCGGCGATGGCCGCATTGGACGAGAGCCGCAGCGGGAAAGAGCCGGTCATGAAGGATTTCGCAGCTTCCAGTTCTGTGTCGGTGACGCCATCCCTGGCCACCCGCGCCAGTTCGGCCCGCACCAGCTTGAGCGCCTCGCCCACCTGCGCATTGCTGGTGGCCAGTGACCCAGCCATCAGCGACGCCGCCTTGTAGGGCGCCAGCGATGTACTGACCGAATAAACCAGGCCGCGCTTTTCACGCACCTCTTCAAACAGCCGCGAGGCCATGCCGCCGGCGCCAACCACCTGGTTCAGCACGGTGGCGGCATACCAGTCGGCATCCTCGCGCGCGATGCCTGGTGCACCGAAGATCACGATACTCTGCGGATTGGGGAATTGGATCACCACCGGCGCGGCCGCGGTCTGCGGCACCACCGGCGGCGGCAGCACGACCTGCGGCTCGACCGGCAGGCTGCCGAAGCTGGCATCGACCAGACGCGTCAGGTCAGCGGCCGAGATATCGCCGACCGCGCCGATCACCAGGTTACGCCGGGCCAGCAGGGCCTGCGTGAAGCTGCCGAGCTGTGGTTTGCCGATCTGTTCCAGGCTTTCGGTCGTGGCCGAGGATCGCCGGCCATAGGCATGGTTGCCATAGGCGAGCTGGGCGAAGCGTTCACCGGCCAGCGCATTGGGGTTCTGCCGACTGCGCTCATAGGCGACGCGCGCCTGCGCCTTCACGCGGCCGAGCGGCTCCTCGTCGAAGCGCGGTGCTGTCATCGCCAGCTTCAGCAGCTCGAAGGCACGGTCACGGTGCTGGGTCAGCGTGCGCAGGCTGACGCTGGTGTAATCGCGGTCGACACTGAAATCGATGCTGATGGCCTTTTCCTGCATCGCCACCTGATAGGCATCGGCATCGAGATTGCCAGCACCTTCCGTAAGCAGCCCCATGGCCAGATTGGCAAGTCCCTCCTGTCCGACCGGATCACTGGACGAACCGCCGCGCCAGGAGGCCTGCAGCGCCAGAATCGGGATCGCCGGTTCGCGCACCAGCCAGACAGTGATGCCGGCCGGGGTCTTGAGCTGTTCGATCTTCGGGCCGGCCCAGGCCGTCGCCGCCGACAGGACAAGCGCCAGGCCCAAGCCCAGATTGCGAAGTGATGCCAGCATCGCCATCCCGTCCTCAGCTTTGCTGCTTGGGCAGCAGATGGCCGGTCACCGACCGGCGGATGTCGAACACGTATTTCGCCGCCGCCAGCACCTGCTCGCGCGTCACGGCGTCAACCAGCTTGGACCAGGCTTCGACATCCTCCACCGTCAGGCCGGTGGTGAGCGCAACGCCGAAGACCCGCGCCGCGCCCGACAGGCTGTCGCGGGCATAGACGGTTTCCGCCTGCATGCCGGTCTTGGCCAGCTGCATCTCTTCCGCCGTCACGCCATCAGCCAGTACCGCGGCAATCACAGCATCCAGCGCCGCCTCGACATCGTCCAGTTTGCGGCCGTTCTTCGGCGAAGCGCTGAAGCCGAAGGTGGACTGGTCCAGCGACAGGGCGGAATACCACGAGCCGGCCGACACCGCCGGACCGTCGCCCTGCACCAGCGCCTTATGCAGGCGACCGGTGGGCGCATTGAGGATTTCAGACAGCACGGCCAGCGGTACCGCATGTTGCTTCTCGCCCGCCGTGCGGCTGGGGGCCAGATAGCTGCGGCGCATGCTGGGCTGCGAGACGCGCGGATCGCTCATGCTGAGCCGGCGCGCGGCAAGCTGGTTGGGTTCCTGCGGGCGGAAGCGCGCCGGCACCGACCGCATCGGGATCAGGCCGTAGTATTTCTCCGCCAGGCGCTTCAGCTCCGGCAACGTCACATCGCCAGCTACGATCAAGATGGCATTGTTGGGCGCGTAATGTGTACGGTAAAAAGTCATCGCATCGGCCAGTGTCAGACGCAGGATTTCCTGCGGCCAGCCGATCACCGGCCGGCCATAGGGATGGCTCAGGTACTGCGCCGCATCCAGCTGCTCGCCGAACAGCGCGCCCGGACTGTTGTCGGTGCGGCTGAGCCGCTCTTCCATGACGACCTGTAGCTCAGGCTTGGCATCGGCCTCGCGGGGCTGCAGCTGGTTCATGCGCTCGGCTTCCATCCGCATCACCAGCTCAAGGCGATCCTTGGCGATGGTCTGGAAGTAGCCAGTGTAATCCGACGAGGTGAAGGCGTTATCGCGACCGCCTTCACGCGAGATGATCTTGGAGAATTCGCCCGGCGGCACGCTGGGCGTGCCCTTGAACATCAGATGTTCAAGATAATGCGCTACGCCGGAAACACCGGGCTGCTCATCGGCGGCGCCGACGCGATACCAGACCATGTGGTGCACCACGGGCGCACGATGATCCTCAATCAGGATCACCTGCATGCCGTTTTCCAGCATGAACTGCCCGGGACGGAAGACCTGGGCCCGGCTGTCGCCGCCCCATCCTGCGACACCGGCAACCAGCGCGGCGAACAGGGCAACGATCAGTCGATGCAGCAACGGAAGTCTCCGTTCAGAAAATACCCTCGAGCGGGCCGCGCTCACGGCGCTTGATCACCGGCACATCGCCGGCCGTCACGGGCTTGCCGGTAGCGGCATTCTCGCGCAGGCGCTGGGTCTCCTTGGTCGGATCCAGGGCGGTGCCCGGCTGTGGCGCGGGCTGCCAGAACATCAGACGATCGACCAGATTGCGGTCGCGTTCGGCCAACTGGGTGAATTCGTCATTCACCTTGCGGCGGATATCGGGATCGACATTGCTGGCGCGAGCCTGCTGCAGCAGGGCGGCCTCGCCGGGCGAGCGCGGCTGCTGGGCACCGGCGGCGCGGTTCATCGGGGTGAGCTGACCGGCGGCGTCGGTGCTGGTGCCGGCGAGCGCGGCAGCAGCACGATCACGCGCCTGCACTTCATTGGGGCGCGGCGCGCCCGGCTCCGGCGGCCGCAGGCCGAATTCCGGCGGCAGCACCAGGGGCGCCTTGGTGACCACGACGAATTCGTCCGGGCTTTTCTTGTTCAGGCCCAGCGCATCGCGGGTGCTGCTGCAGCCAGCGAGAACAACGGGCAGCACCAGGATAGCCCCGATCATGGCAGTACGGGCTATCGACGGGCGCCGGCCGGCCTTGTTCGGTCGGGTCATGACGGACGATCCTTCTCAAATTCAGAGCCGGGATTTTACCTCTGCCCCGCCCCCCCGCACAAGGGTGGCCGGGGGCCGGGAGACGGCGGAAAACCGCCCGATCACGCCGTTGCGACGATCCGGACCGGCAGGCGAATCGTCGCCACCGTGCCCTCATCCTCTCGGCTGTCGATTTCCAGCGTCCCGCCATGCAGTTCGACGAATTTGCGGCTGATCGCCAGCCCCAGGCCAGTGCCTTCGCTGCGACGGCGCACATTGGGGTCACCCTGCCAGAAGGGCTCGAAAATCCGCGACAGGTCTTCCGGACGGATGCCCACACCGGTATCGCGCACGGTGATCACCACGTTGTCGTCAGCGTCGCGGCCGCCGGCCAGCTCGACCTGGCCGCCCGAAGGCGTGAACTTGATGGCATTGGACAGCAGGTTCAGCATCACCTGCTTGATGGCGCGCGCATCGATCTGCAGCGGCGGCAGTGAGTCGGGGAAATTGTCGAGCAGCTCGATATCGGCTTCCTGGGCGCGACCCTTCACGATGGTCAGGCAGTCACCGATCACACTGGGCAGGAAGCACTCCTCCAGCGACAGCTCGTAGCGACCCGCCTCGATCTTCGACATGTCGAGAATGTCGTTGATGACATGCAGCAGATGTCGCGCGCTCATCACGATATCTTCGGCGTAATCGAAATAGCGGTCTGAATTGGCACCCCACATGCGCAGCGTGATTACCTCGGCAAAGCCGATGATGGCGTTCAGCGGCGTGCGCAGCTCGTGGCTCATGTTGGCCAGGAATTCCGACTTGGCACGGTTGGCGGCGATGGCATGCTCGCGTTCGCGCGCATAGGACGACGCCAGGCGCTCCATATCTTCCGCCTGCAGGCGCAGACGGCTGTTGGCCTCGTCCAGTGCCTTTTCCGCCTGCTTACGTTCGCTGATATCCAGCGTGATCGACAGGATGCCGCTGGGCTGACCGTTGCGGTCATGCAACGGCACCTTGTTTTCCAGCATGGTGAGCTGACGTCCGTCGGACAGCCGCACGCTGCGCTCGCGATTGAGCACGGCGCGGCCCGAACTCATGACATTCTTCTCCATCTCGCGGCCGAAACTCACGAAATCCGTACGATCCTCCGGTGCAATGCCAACCAGCGGCAGGTCGTCGATGCGATGGCCGACGATCTGTTCGGGCGTCAGGGCATAGGTTTCCGCGACCTGGCGATTGATCAGGACATAGCGGCCTTCAGTGTCCTTCACGCTGATCGGCGCCGGCGTGGCATCCAACACGGTGCGCAGCAGTTCGCGGCTGCGCTCCACCTCGGCCAGATAGTCGGCGCCGGCATGCAGGATGGCGTTGACGCGCTCGGCCAGCAGACCGAATTCGTCATTCTCGTGGTTCTTCGGCACGATGATGCGGGTCTCCTCCGGCCGGCGCGGATCGGCATTCTCGATCTGCGCCACCAGATTAAGCAGCGGTCGCGTCAACGTGAAATAGAACATCACCGCGAGGATCACAGCGAGGATGAAGTTGCGCACGAAGCCCGTCAGGATCACCACCCAGGTCTTGCTCAGAATACTGCGCGCCAGCAGCGTGCCATCGACGGCGACGCGCATCTCGCCCACCAGGTCCTGGTCGCGCGGGCCATATAACGGCCGGGTCAGCACCTCGTCGCCGCTAGGCAGCAGCGCAGACAGGCCGCTGGGTGGCGTCACACTATGGGCTCGCTCCTGCATCGCCATGCGGCGACCGTAGTTGTCATAGATTTCGGCGCGCCAGATCGGCTGGTACAGCAGCAAACCACTGACCACGCGGGCCGCGAGTTGTTCATCGAGCGCATAAGCCGCCTGGGATGCCGCGTCGTTCAGCATGTCCATCACCTGGGCGACGGTGGATTCACGCTGGTTCACCTCGTTGCGGATATCGAGCGCGAGCTGGAAGATGCTGGACAGCACGCCCAGCACCAGCACGGCGATCACCGTCGCCTTGACCTGCTTGGCGGATAGCTGATGGCGAACAGGGGCATTCGGGCGAGACAGCGTCATGGCCGGTCCGCCCTGCTCAAGGAAGGCATTGCCGACCTGCAACCATCGTCCCTTGGCCGAAGCCCGGGCTTATTGTCATGATTCTCCGCCCAGTTGCACCGGACGGGCAGCATCGGTGCCCGAAGCATCCTGCCTCTCTGGAACTAGCCCCCGGGGAGGATGCTGCCACCATTCCACGGGCGGCGCAACGAATCGCCGTAATATATACTAAAAGTAGCGATTCAGGGTCGCTATCTATTGACCGGCGGGGCGGTTGCGCTGGGGCAGGAAGCCATCGAGCAGCAGCAGGCAGACCCCGACCACGATGGCGCTGTCGGCCACATTGAAGGCCGGCCAGTGCCAACCGAAGGCGTGGAAATCCAGGAAGTCGAAGACGGCGCCAAAGCGGAGCCGGTCAATGATGTTGCCGATCGCACCGCCGATGATGGCCCCCAGGGCCATGCCGACCAGGCGATGCTCCGCCCGCCAGAGCCAGACCAGCAGCCAGACCATGACAGCCACCGCGACCCCGATCAGCGTCCAGCTGCGCGTGACGCTGTCTTCCCCGAACAGGCCGAAGCTGACGCCAGTATTCCAGACCATGACCAGATTGAAGAATGGCAGAACCGGAATGCCGGCCGGGTTCTGCTGCATCAGGTCGAGGAAATAGACCTTGCTGAGCTGGTCGGCGACCAGCACCAGCGCGGCGACAATCAGACCGAGGCGGAACATCAGGCCGGCACCGCTTCAGCGCAGCGCTTGCACAGGTCGTCATGACCCTGCACATGCCCTACTTCCGGCAGAACCTGCCAGCACCGTTCGCATTTCAGGCCCGAGGCCTGCTGCGGCACGACCGCCACGCCCTTGGCCTCATCGCTGCGGAAGGCATCGGCGGGGCCTTCGCCTTCCTTCACGGTGATGGCCGAGGTGATGCAGATCTCGGCGAAGTCGAGGCCATCCAGCGCGGCAATGTCTTCGGCCGTCGCATAGACAGTCGGATGCGCCTGCAGGCTGGCGCCGATGCGCTTTTCCGCGCGCTCGATTTCCAGCGCGCCCGTGACGGCGCGCCGCACGCGACGCACACGTTCCCACTTCACGCCCAGCGCGGGATTCAGCCATTCGGCCGGCACTGTCGGGAACAGTTCGCGGTGCACGCTGCCGTCTTCCGACGGATAGCGCGTCAGCCAGGCCTCTTCCGCCGTGAAGCTGATGAAAGGTGCCAGCCATTTGACCAGGCAGTTGAACAGCTGGTCCAGCGCGGTGCGGGCGGCACGGCGGCGAATGCTGGTCGGCGCGTCGCAGTACAGCGCATCCTTGCGGATGTCGAAATAAAAGCCCGACAGGTCGACGGCGCAGAAGTTGTACAGCGCCACATACATGCGATGGAAATCGTAACCCTCGCAGCTTTCGCGCACCACCTTGTCCAACTCGGCCAGACGATGCAGCACCCAGCGCTCCAGATCGGGCATCTGGTCATGCGGCAGGCGCTCGCTTTCCTCGAAACCAGCCAGATTGCCCAGCAGGTAACGCAGGGTATTGCGCAAGCGGCGATAGGCATCCGACTGCGCCTGGATGATGGTCTTGCCGACGCTCAGATCGTCAGAATAATCCGACGATACCACCCACAGGCGCAGGATATCGGCACCGGACTGCTTGATGACCTCCTGCGGCTCGACCGTGTTGCCGAGCGACTTGGACATCTTGCGGCCCTTCTCGTCCAGCGTGAAGCCATGCGTCAGCACGGCATCATAGGGCGCGCGGCCGCGGGTGCCGCAGCTTTCCAGCAACGAGGAATGGAACCAGCCACGATGCTGGTCCGAACCTTCCAGATACAACGATGCCGGCCATTTCAGGTCGGGCCGCTGCTCGAGCACAAAGCTGTGCGTCGAACCGGAATCGAACCAGACATCGAGAATGTCAGTCACCATCTTCCAGTCGGACGGCGTGTATTTGTTGCCGAGGAAATCTGCTGGCTGCGCAGTGAACCAGGCATCAGCGCCACCCTTCAGGCAAGCCTCGACGATGCGCTCGTTGACCTCCGGGTCCTTCAGCAGTTCGCCAGTTTCCTTGTTCTCGAACACGGCGATCGGCACGCCCCAGGCGCGCTGGCGGCTGATCACCCAGTCGGGGCGCTGCTCGATCATCGCATAGAGACGGTTGCGGCCCTGCGGCGGATAGAATTCGGTGGCGTCGATGGCGGCCAGCGCCTTCTTGCGCAGGTCGTTGGTGGTCATCGAGATGAACCACTGCGGTGTGTTGCGGAAGATCAGCGGCGCCTTGGAACGCCAGGAATGCGGATACTGGTGACGCAGGCGGCCCTTGCCGAGCAGCGCACCAGCCTCGATCATCGTCGCGATCACGCGGCCGTTGGCATCGCCATCCTTGCCGGCATCGTCCAGCACGCGAGCCGGCTTGTCGCCGCCGAAGATCGGCACATGACGGAAGTAGCTGCCATCGGCATCGACCGTATGCGGCACCTCGATGCCGTTGGCGCTGCCGAGATTGTAGTCATCCGCGCCGTGGCCCGGCGCGATATGCACAAAGCCGGTGCCGGCATCCATGGTGACAAAATCACCATGCAGCACCGGCACGTCGAACTCGTAGCCCTGCCCGCGCAGCGGATGGGCGCAGACGGTGCCCGTCAGATCGGTGCCGGCCAGCGTGGCCAGCACGGTGTAGCTCTCGATGGCGCAGGCCTTGGCAACGCTTTCCGCCAGATCCTTGGCGACGATCACTTCGTCGCCGACCTTGGCCAGCGTCTTCTCGCCTACGGTATCGACGCGCAGGCGCGCGTATTCGGCATCCTTGCTCGCCGCGATGGCGCGGTTGCCCGGCATGGTCCAGGGCGTGGTCGTCCAGATCACGATGGAGGCGCCTTCAAGGGCCTTCACGCTGGCCTTCACCACTGGGAACTTCACGAAGATGGTCGACGAGGTGTGCTCGTGATATTCGACCTCTGCCTCGGCCAGCGCCGTGCGTTCGACAATCGACCACAGCACCGGCTTCGAGCCCTTGAACAGGCCCCCGTTCATCAGGAACTTCTGGATCTCGCGCACGATCTGCGCCTCGGCGGCGAAGCTCATGGTCGTGTAGGGCTTTTTCCAGTCGCCGATCACGCCCAGGCGCTTGAATTCCTCGCGCTGCACCCCGATCCAGTGATCGGCGAAGTCGCGGCATTCCTTGCGGAACTCGTCGATCGGCACGTCGTCCTTGTTCTTGCCGGCGGCGCGATACTTCTCTTCGATCTTCCACTCGATCGGCAGGCCGTGGCAGTCCCACCCCGGCACATAGTTGGCGTCAAAGCCCATCATCTGCCGCGAGCGGTTGATGACGTCCTTGAGTATCTTGTTCAGCGCATGGCCGATATGCAGGTTGCCGTTCGCATATGGGGGGCCGTCATGCAGCACGAATTTCTCGCGGCCCTTGGAGTCCTGGCGCAACTGCTCGTAGAGGCCAAGCTTTTCCCAGCGGGCGAGGATTTCCGGCTCCTTGGCCGGCAGGCCGGCCTTCATCGGAAACTCGGTGGTGGGCAGGAAAACGGTCGGGCGATAGTCGGTGGTCATCGGGTCTACTCGGGGAAGACGCGCCCAGACGGCGTCGGGCGGCGCGAAGTGTCAGGAAAAGACGAAGGAATCCCGGGCCTTAGACAAGGACCGGGCCGCTAATTCGCTGCGGCCACAAAGCCGGAGATATGGCGAATTGCCCAAGCATGGCGATGATTTAGCATCCCGCGGCCCTACCTGTCGAGGCGGGTCCGGCCCGTCTCAGGCCTGCCTAGCCGCCGGCCAGCATGGCCTTGGCGGCATCCACATCGGCGGCGATCTGCGCCTTCAGCGCCTCGATGCCCTCGAACTTCACTTCCGGCCGCAGGAAGCCATGGAATTCGACCCGCATGGCGCGGTCATAGAGGTCGCCAGCGAAGTCGAAAAGATAGACCTCCAGCTTCACATCCGTCTGGTCGAAGGTCGGGCGGATGCCGAGGCTGGCGACGCCATCGCGGCGCTCGCCGTCGATCACGCAACGCACCGCGTAGATGCCGAATTTCGGCACCTGGAAATCGGTCATCGCCACATTGGCGGTGGGGTAACCCAGCTCGCGCCCGCGCTTGTCCCCATGCTCAACCGTGCCAAGGATTTCCCAGGGCCGCGCCAGGATGCGGTTGGCGCCGGCGATATCGCCGGATTCCAGCAGGCGGCGCACGCGCGTGGAGGAATAGACTTCCTTGTCGCCCTGGGCCTCGACCACGGTGACGCCGATGTCATGGGCGGCGCAAAGCTGGCGCAGCATCGCGGTATCGCCGGCGCGCGCCTTACCGAAAGTGAAGTCGTAGCCGACCACCACATGGCTCAGGCGCAGGTCTCGCGCGAGGATATGATCGACGAAATCCTGCGGTGACTGACTCGCCAGTTCCGCGGTAAACGGCAGGGCCAACGTGGCGTTGACGCCCAAGCCATCCAGGATGCGCGCCTTGGTTTCCAGCGCATCGAGCCGGAACGGCGGCGAGCTGGGCACGAAGAAACGGCGCGGATGCGGCTCGAAGGTCATCACCGCCAGCGGTTTCTTGGTGCGGTCGGAGGCGGCCTTGGCGGCGCTGATCAGCGCCCGGTGGCCCAGATGCACGCCGTCGAAATTGCCGATGGCCGCCACGGCGCCATGCAGCGCCGGCGGAAAACTGGCGCTGGAGCGCAGCAGCCGCATGTTTTTCGTTTCCCCCGCCGTCTCGCGATTACTTGGCCTTGCGGCTGACCATAAGGCTGGCTTCGCCGTCGATCACCACCGTATCGCCGACACGGCATTCGCAAGCAAATTTCACGCGGCGCTTCTCAGCCACGATCTCGGTGATTGTCACCTTGGCCACCACGGTATCACCGATGCGCACCGGCGCCTTGAAGCGCAGGTCCTGCGAGATGTAGATGCAACCCGGACCGGGCAGCTTGGTGCCGAACACCGTGCTGAGCAGGCTGGCACCCAGCATGCCATGGGCGATGCGGCCCTTGAAGGGCGTGGCGGCCGCGAAGTCCTCGTTCAAGTGCACCGGATTGGTGTCGCCCGAGACATCGGCAAAGGTGGTGATGTCGGCCTCGCTCACCGTCTTGGTGAAGTCTGCCGTCATGCCGAGCTGCAGGTCTTCCAGATAATGGCCGTGCAGAGCCTGATAAGTCATGGCTGGTCCTTTGTAGGCGATTCGGCGAACAGTTGACGGACTTTTAGGGCGCGGCGACTATAACTGCCCGTTCGCAGGCGGGGCAACCCGCTTCTTCGCACCCGCAGCATAGACATTTGTATATCTGACCCATGGCCGATATCCGTCCGTTGACCGCCTTTACGCCGCAGGAACGCAGCGGCATCCGCTACATCCTCACTGATATCGACGATACGCTGACCACCCATGGCCGACTGACGGCTGACGCCTATGGCGCGCTGGAACGACTGAGCGATGCTGGCTTCAAGGTGATTCCGATCACCGGCCGCCCGGCCGGCTGGTGCGACCTGATCGCCCGATTTTGGCCCGTCGACGCCATCGTCGGCGAGAACGGCGCGCTGACCATGCGCTATGACCGCATCAACAAGGTGATGCATCGCCGCTTCTTCCAGAGCGATGCCGAGCGTCAGGCGGCGCGGCAGAAGCTGACCGCGCTGGCCGAGACAATCCTGCGCGAGGTGCCGGGCACGGCGCTGGCATCGGACCAGCAGTACCGGGAATGCGATCTCGCCATCGACTTCTGCGAGGACGTGCCTGCACTGCCGATGAGCGAGGTCGACCGCATCGTCGCACTGTTCGAGGCGGCCGGCGCCACCGCGAAGGTCAGTTCGATTCATGTGAACGGCTGGTTCGGTCATTGGGACAAGCTCACCATGACGCGCATGTTGTTCGAGGAAGCCTATGGTCTGCAGCTTGACAGCGTGCGTGACCAGATCGTGTTTGCCGGCGACAGTCCGAATGACGCGCCGATGTTCGGCTATTTTCCCTACAGTGTCGGCGTGGCCAATGTGCGGCCATTTCTCGACCGGATTGCGGCAAAGCCCAGCTATGTCACAGAGGGCGATGGCGGCAGCGGTTTTGTCGAACTGACCGACGCTCTGCTCGCGGTAAAGAAGGCTTAAGCGGCCTTGGCCAGCTTCGGCGCGCCGAACAGCAGCCCCTGACCGAAGGGGAATTCCAGGTCGCTCAGGCGGATCAGGTCGGCCTCAGCCTCCACCTTCGACAGTACGGGGAAGATATCGTGCCGTGTGCAGATCTCGCGCAGGTCAGAGAGTTCGACCGGTGACCTGGCAATAGCGTCGACATTGCTGAAGACGGCTGCATCGAATTTGATGAAACGCACGCCGTGGCGGGCAAGACTGCCGAAATCGACATCGAAACGGTCGACACCATCGACTGACAGCGCAAAGCCAAGCGCGCCGATCTGGCCCAGACGGATCAGGCCGGTGCGGTCGAGCTGGCGAATGCCATCATAGGCGAATTCCAGCACGATATTGGTGGCATGCTCGCGTTCGCGCTGCAGGAAGTCATATAGCGGATTGAAGGTGTCGATATCGGCCAGCATGGCCGGCGACAAGTTCAGGAAGAAGCCGACATCCTTGGCGCGTTGTTCCAGCTTGCGCACCAGTTGCACGCTGCGCAGCAGCATCAACGCATCGAACTCGGCACGCAGACCGGCGGCATCCAGCGCCGGCAGGCATTCGGCGGCCTGATAGTGATTGCCCTCGGCATCGCGCGGACGCGCCAGCAGTTCGAAGAAGCGGATGCGTCGCTGCGGCAGACTGACGATCGGTTGCACATGCAGCTCGACGCGGTTGTTGTTGAGCGCGTCGCGCACGGCATCCAGCAGCGTGCCATCATCGGCGGGCTCAGGTGCCGAAAGCGGCGAAACGGTCAGACGCGGCTCGGCGCGGGTGGACTCAGGACGAGCGGCAGCAGCGGGCGCCACCGCAGAAGCGACAGGCGGCGCGGCGGACGACATGCGCTCGGCCGGCACGGCATCACTCAGCCGCACGACTTCCTCGGAGAGGGCATCGATCTCGGCGATCAGGCGGCGCTGGATGCGGCGGCGCATCCAGATTTCGCGCATGGCCCAGAACCCCATCAGCAGCGCCATCGCCACCAGGCCGGGATGTTCGCCGCTCAAGCCCGGCACCAGTCGCGTCAACGACACGCCGCCGATCAGGGCGGCGAGCGACAGGGCGGCGAAAGTGAGCAGTCCGGTCAACGACATGTGATCCAGCCTCGGGAAACCGGGCGAAACGCGAGCCGAATTGGCACTGGCCCGCTAGGATGGCAACGCTATAGTGAAGCTTAAGTTGCGTTAAAGGAGGGTGAATCCATGGCTGATCAGTACAAGGGCAAGGCGAATCAAGGCGTTGCCCCGGGCGTCAGTGCCGGCAAGCTGCCGTTGCGCCGTCGCCTGATCGGCGGCCTTCTGTCCCTGCCCTGGATTGCCGCGGGCCTCGCCGCCCTGTGGCCGAGTATCGACGCATCGGCGCAAAGCAAAACCAGAGGGAGTACCGGAATGAGCGCCCATGATTTCGAATTCACCGGCATCGACGGCAAGCCGATGCCGATGACCCAGTTCAAGGGCAAGGTCGTGCTGCTGGTCAACACCGCCTCGCAATGCGGCTTCACCCCGCAATATGCCGACCTGGAAAGCGTGTACAAAACCTATCGCGACAAGGGCCTGGTGGTGCTGGGCGTACCGTCCAACGATTTCGGCGCGCAGGAGCCAGGTTCAGCCGCGCAGATCAAGGATTTCTGCGAGGTCAATTTCGATATCGACTTCCCGCTGACCGACAAGCAGGCGGTGATCGGCCCCAATGCCCATCCGCTGTATCAGTGGATCGCGAAAGAGCTTGGCGAGGGCGCGCTGCCGAAGTGGAACTTCCACAAATACCTGATCGGTGCCGACGGTGCGTTGATCGAGGTTTTCCCCACCCCGGTCAAGCCGACCGATGCAAAAGTGACCAAGGCCATCGAAGCGGCCCTGCAGAAGGCTAAAGTTTAAATCGGTCAGCCTGTTTTGTTGCGAGCGAATATGACGTAAAGCTGCCGGCATGAACTACCGTCACGCCTTTCATGCCGGCAATTTCGGCGATGTGCTCAAGCATGTCGTGCTGCTGGAACTGCTGGATGCCTTCCATCGCAAGCCCAGCCCGGTGCATCTGATCGACAGCCATGCCGGCCTCGGACTCTATGACCTTGCATCCAACGAGGCCCAGCGCGGCGGCGAATACCGCTTCGGCATCGGCGCCGTGCTGGCCGACCCGGCTGCTGCCAGCATCCTGCCGCGCTACACCGCGGCTTTGAAACGACTCAATCCGGAGCTGAAAGCCGGCGGCAGCGGGCTGCGCCTCTATCCCGGGTCGCCCTGGCTGCTGGCCCAGTCGCTGCGCGATGATGATCGCCTCACCCTATGCGAGCTGCATCCCCAGGATGCCGAAACACTTAAAAACAACATGGCCAACGAATTCGGCCATGACCGCCGCATCCAGATCCAGCATCGCGACGGCTTTGCCGGACTGAAGGCACTGACGCCGCCGACGCCGCGCCGCGGCCTGGCACTTATCGATCCGGCCTTCGAAGCCAAGGATGAATTCGATATCCTGACCAAGGCGGTGCTCAATACGCATCAGCGCTGGGTCACCGGGCAGATCGCGATCTGGTATCCGGTGAAGGACCAGCGCAGCACCGAGCGCTGGAAAAGCGATCTGGCCAAGGATTTGAAAAGCGAGACGGTCTGCGTCGAACTGACCGTCCGCTCTACGAAAGAGTCCGGTCAGATGAACGGCTCCGGCCTTGTCATCATCAACCCGCCCTGGCGGCTTGCGCAAACCCTGCAGCCAATGCTGGATTTTCTGAAAATCCGGATGATCCGCGAAACCGGCGGCGGCGCGCGCGTGCAGACGCTGGTGCAGGGCGACTGACGCCTAGAGACTAGTGAATGGTCCCCGACGGCGGCACATCGTCGTCATCGTCCTCTTCATCCAGATCGTCATCTTCCTCGCCCAGACTTTCGTCATCGGGATCGGGATCGTCATTGCTGGCGCCCCCCGGCGGCGGGGTGGCGACCGGGCCGGCCTGGTGATGGCTCAGCTTCCAGCCCTTGCCTTCGCGCACGAAAATATTGGAGGCGATCAGATACTGCTCGTCGACGCGCTCGAAGCACAGCACGAGAGCCACATCGCCCCAGAGCGTCACGCGCGGCGCCATCATCTGCAGCGGCGGCTGCGAGGGATTGGCCAGGATCCGGCGCCAGCCTTCCAGCACCGCCTCACGGCCCATCAGCGGCGGCCAGCCAGGATGGATGCAGCAGACCGGCGCGGCCTTGGCCCATAGCCCGGCCATAGCGTCGATGTCGCGGTTGGCGAAGGCGCGATAGAAGGCTCCGTTGGCCTCCAGCAGCGCGGTCTCGTCGTCGGGCGGCTGTGTCATCGGTCGTCATTTTAGAGGGCCTTGCGCCAGCATGGTAGTCCTGTGCGCCAGTCCCTTATGCGGCAGTCTCCCTTGCAGCTGCCCCGGCGTCATGCTTCCCTGCCCGGCAATGACACAGCCCACCGCCCATGATTTCGCCATTCTGATGGTATGCACCGGCAACATCTGCCGCTCGCCCACCGCCGATGGCCTGCTACGCCATATGTTGCGCGCAGCGGGACTGGACGCCCGCGTCCAGGTCGATAGCGCCGGCACCCATGACTATCACATCGGCGATCCGCCGGACCCGCGCAGCGTGGCAACGGCACGCAGCTATGGCGTCGACCTCAGCACCCTGCGCGCCCGTCAGGTCTCGCCCGAGGATTTCGCCCGCTTCGATCTCATCCTGGCCATGGATGAAGGGCATCACGCCCAGCTACTGCGGCTCTGCCCGCCGCAGTACCGCGACCGGGTGAAGCTTTACCTCTCCTATGCCCCACAGTTCGGCAGGATCGTACCCGATCCCTATTATGGCGGTCCGGATGGCTTCGAGACCGTCTGGGATATGTGCCGCACGGTCAGCGAGGCGCTGATCGAAGAGGTCCGGACCCGGATCAAAACCCGCGTCTGACCGACTTGTGATTGAAAAGTTACCTTCTTTCACCTGGCCTTCTGGCATACATCTGCGGCGTTACGCCGAAGGATCGACACACCATGCGCCTTATCAGTCTGACTGTTGCCGCCCTGCTCGCGGCCAGCACTACCGTCCCGGCCCTGGGCCAGGAAAGCACGGCGGCCGCCCGTGAAGCCTGCATGAAGGAAATGCGCATCAGCATGAAGGCTGGCGGCAAGGGCATGACCGAACAGCAGCGTATGGTCGCCGAAGAGCAGTGCCGCGCCCGGATCGAGTCCGCGGCGCAATCAAAAAAGTAAACTAGCCCTTCAGACCCGCCGGCCGCGGTCCACCCGTGGCCCAGTCCAGCAGCTGCACCGTATGCAGCACCGGCACATCCATCCCGCTGCCGATCTGCACCAGGCACCCGATATTGCCCGCCGCCACCGCGTCGGGCTCCACGCTCTGGATATTCTTCACCTTGCGATCGCGCAATTGCCCGGCCAGTTCGGGCTGCAGCAAGTTGTAGGTGCCGGCCGAGCCGCAGCACAGATGCCCTTCAGGCACGTCACGCACGGTGAAGCCCGCCTGCGTCAGCAGCTGCTTGGGCAGCCCGGTGATTTTCTGGCCATGTTGCAGCGAGCAGGCGCTGTGATAGGCAATGGTGAGCGGCGCGGCCTTGCCATCGGGTGCGATCCCCAGCGTCGTCAGCACCTCCGTCACATCCTTGGCCAGGCCCGAGACCGTCGCCGCCTTCTCGGCCCAAGCCGCGTCGCCGCGCAGCATGAAGCCATAATCTTTGATCGTCGTGCCGCAACCCGAGGTGTTGATCACGATGGCATCAAGGCCATTCGTTTCAGCCTCGCGATGCCAGGCGGCGATATTCGCCTTCGCCATCGCAAGGGCGTCATCCTCACGTCCCATGTGATGCGGCAGCGAGCCGCAGCAGCCTGCCCCCTGCGACACCACGACCTCACAGCCATGCCGGGTCAGCAGGCGGATGGTGGCAGCGTTGATTTCGGGATCGAGCACGCGCTGGGCACAACCGGTGAGCAGCGCCACCCGCATGCGGCGCTCGCCTTCCGCCCGGAACACCTGCGGGCGATCCAGCGCCGACGCGGCCGGCAACGTGGCCGGGGCCAGCGCCACCATGGCTTTCAGGCGTGCCGGCAGCATGAAACGGAACAGGTTTCCGATCTGCGCCAGCCGCAGGCTGAAACGGAACAGCGTCGGATTGGGCAGCACCCTGGCCAGCACGCCACGCAACAAGCGGTCCATCAGCGGCCGTTTGTAAGTTTCCTCAATATGCGCGCGGGCATGATCGACCAGATGCATGTAATGCACGCTGCTCGGGCAGGTGGTCATGCAGCTCAAACAGGACAGGCAGCGATCGACATGGCGCACGGTCTCTTCCGTGGCCGCCTCGCCGCCCTCTAACATTTGTTTGATCAGGTAGATGCGGCCACGCGGGCTGTCTCGCTCGTCGCCCAGCAGCACATAGGTCGGGCAGGTCGCGGTGCAGAAGCCGCAATGCACGCATTTGCGCAGAATCTCGTTGGAGGCGGCGATACCGGGATTGGCGAGCTGGGCGATGGAGAAGCTGGTCTGCATATCGTTACGCTCCCGCAGCCATGCGGCCGGGATTGAGTATGTTCATCGGATCGAAGCTCTCCTTGACCCGGCGATTGAGCGCCGCCAGCGCCTCGGCCTGCGGCTGGAACACTGCCTGCGCGGCACGCACGCTCGGCTCGGCGCGGATCAGCGTGGCATGACCGCCGCGCTGCCCAATCAGACGACGCACCAGCGGCGCATCGGCATTGGCCGATGCCGGCATGGCGAGCCAGACCAGGCCGCCGGCCCAGTCATAGAAGGCCTTGGCCTCAGGGTGTGCCGCCATGATATCGGCGACGACCGCAGCGCCATCCAGCGGTGCCAGCGACAGCCGCCAGATCACGGCTTCCTGCGGCAGCACGAAACAGGCGACATCGCGGATTTCGCGCCACAGCCAGGCCGAATTCATCGAATGCAGCTCCTCCAGCGCCCCAAACGGCAGCAGCAGCGTGCGCAGCGCCTCACAGCGGGCCTTCACGGATACATCCGTACCCTCGACACGGATCGCGGTGACGCTCTGGCCAGCCTGCGCCACATAACCGACACCGGAGAGCGCCGCGACATTGGCCGGCAGATGCGCAAGCCCCGACACCTCATGCGGTGAACTGGCAGCCGCCGCCATCGCCTGCGCCGCCTTACGGTCATCAAGGCCGAGCACCAGCACCGTGCGGGTCTTTTCCGGCGCCGGCAGAACCTTCAGCGTCACTTCGGTCAGCGCCGCCAAAGTGCCATAGGCGCCGCAGACCAGTTTCGGCAGATCATAGCCGGTGACATTCTTCACGACTTTCGCGCCGGCCTTGAACAGCTCGCCGCGGCCCGAGACCGCCGTGAAGCCCAGCAGATGATCACGTACCGCGCCGGCCTTGAAGCGGCGCGGGCCGGCGAGGTTGCAGCCGATGGTGCCGCCGATGGTACCGCGCCCGGCGGCATGACCCCAGAGCGGGCCCAGGTCCGGCGGCTCAAAGGCGAGGAGCTGATTGCGTGCGGCGAGCAGCTTTTCCACGTCGCTGACCAGGGTGCCGGGCCGCAGCGTGATCACCAGTTCGGCCGGTTCGTAATCCAGCACGCCGCTCAAGCGGCTGAGGTCGAGTGCGTATTCGGTCTGCGCCGGGCGGCCGAGGCCAGCCTTGCTGCGATGGCCCTGCAGCTCCAGCGGCCGCTGTTCGCCTGCGGCCCAGCGGATCGCATCAACCACATCTGTTGTGCCCGAAGGAATGAAGGTCTGCGGCATGGATCAGAATCTCGGCAGGTCAGGGAAGGCAAGCTGGCCCTTGTGCACATGCATGCGGCCGAGTTCGGCGCAGCGATGCAGCACGGGAAACACCTTGCCCGGATTGAGGCGGTGGTTGGGGTCGAAGGCGCATTTGACGCGCATCTGCTGCGCCAGGTCGGCCTCGGAAAACATCGCCGGCATCAGATCACGTTTTTCCACGCCGACACCATGCTCGCCGGTCAGCACGCCGCCGACTTCGACGCAGAGCCGCAGGATGTCGGCGCCGAAATCCTCGGCGCGCTGCAGCTCGCCCGGATTGTTGGCGTCATAAAGGATCAGTGGGTGCAGGTTACCGTCGCCGGCGTGAAATACGTTGGCGACGCGCAGCCCGTATTTCTCCGACAGTTCGCCCATGCGGGTCAGCACCAGAGGCAGGGTCTTGCGCGGAATGGTGCCGTCCATGCAGAGATAATCGGGCGAGATGCGGCCGACGGCTGGGAACGCCGCCTTGCGCCCGGCCCAGAAGGTCAGGCGTTCGTCTTCAGTCTGCGACACGCGCAAGGAGATCGAGCCGCAGGCCTCGGCGATGGCCTTGACGCGCACCAGCAGGTCGTCGACCTCGGCCGATGGGCCGTCAAGCTCAATGATCAGCAAAGCCTCCACATCACGCGGATAGCCGGCATGGACAAAGTCTTCGGCCGCGTGAATGGCAGGGCGATCCATCATCTCCATGCCGCCGGGAATGATGCCTGAGGCAATCACCTTGGCGACACAGTCGCCGGCGGACTCCGATGTCGGGAAGCCGGCGAGCAGCGCGCGCTGCGTCGCCGGCTTGGGCAGGATGCGCACGGTGACTTCAGTAATGACACCGAGCAGGCCTTCCGAGCCGCAGATGATGCCCATCAGGTCGTAGCCCTCGGAATCCAGATGTTTGCCGCCGAGCCGGATGACATCGCCATTCATCAGCACCATCTCCAGGCCGAGAATGTTGTTGGTGGTGAGTCCGTATTTCAGGCAATGCACGCCGCCGGAATTTTCGGCCACATTGCCGCCGATGGTGCAGGCGATCTGGCTGGATGGGTCTGGCGCGTAATAGAAGCCGCGATGCTCGACCGCGCGGGTGATCCCAAGATTGGTGACGCCCGGCTGCACGACGGCGCAGCGGTTGTCCCAGTCGATATCGAGCACCTTGTTGAACTTGCCCAGGCCGAGCAGCACCCCGTCGGCCAGCGGCAGCGCGCCGCCCGACAGCGAGGTGCCGGCGCCGCGCGGCACGACCTTCACGTTGCGCTCGTTGCACAGCTTGAGCACGTCGGACACCTGCTGCGTGTTGCTGGGCAGCACGGCAACCAGCGGCAGCTGGCGATAGGCGGTCAGACCGTCACATTCAAAGGCCTTCAGGCTGATCTCGTCAGCGATCACGCCCTCGCCCGGCACGATGCGGCGCAGGTCGGCGATCAGGTCCAGCCGCTGGGCGATGATGTCGTCTTCCGGCTTCGGCATCAGCATGGGGCGGTCTCCGGTTACGTCTTTGCCGCGGCATAGCGCGCGGCGGCATTGGCAATATGGGTGCGGGCCGCCGTGCTGGCAGCGTCCGCGTCGCCGGCGACGATGGCATCAAGCAGCGCGAGATGCTCGGCCTGCGAGGCGGCCGCGGCACCTGCATCGCGCGCCTGCGGCTGCCAGGTCAGGGCGCGCGTAGCCGAAAAATGCTGCGCCAGGAACGTGGCGAATTGCGCCAGATAGGGATTGTGCGCGGCGGCAGCCACCGCGGCATGGAAGGTGTCGTCGCTGGCCGCGCCGGCGTCTTCATTCTGCGCCAGCGCCTGCGCCATGGCGGCATAGGCGGCACGCAGCGCGGCGATGTCGCGGTCGGTGCGGCGCGATGCTGCGAATTCCGCCATGCCGGCCTCGATCACGCTGCGCAGTTCAAAGACATGCAGCAGGTCGCGCGCATCCAGCAGGCCCGGCGATGCAATGCGGAAATTGGCCAGCCCGGGCTTTAGAGCCACGAAGGCGCCCGCCCCCTGCCGCGTCTCGACGAAGCCATCGGTCTTGAGCCGCGCGATCGCCTCGCGCACCACGGCGCGGCTGACCGAGAAGCGCTCGACAAGCTGCTTCTCAGTCGGCAGCCGCTCGCCTGGACCGAACTCGCCGGCCCGAATGGCATCTGCAAGCCGCCCGGCCAGCATGGCGCTGAGGCCGGTGCCGCGCGGCAGATCGGGAACGGAAAAGGCAGAGGGGCCGGACATGATCGGACTTGGAGACTCGGGCTGGATAATTTGTCTGACAAGCTGACAACTTGCCCGATCCGCACAATCCGTCAAGCGCATAAGCAAAAGGCCCGGCTGTTTCCAGCCGGGCCTTTTAAAACATCAAGAATGCGAGGGACTTAACCCAAGAAGGCTTAGCCCTGGCGCGCCTTGAAGCGCGGGTTGGTCTTGTTGATCACATAGACCCGGCCCTTGCGGCGGATGACGCGGCAATCGCGGTGACGCGTCTTGGCCGACTTGAGCGAATTGACGACTTTCATGACACCCTCGAAACCAACAAAAAACCAGGCGCAGCGCTTTGCCCGCCCGGCGGAAAAGTGGGCCGGACCATACCGGGGGGGCCCCGGCCTGTCAACCGGAAACCCCGCCGCTATTTCCGGCCTTTAACCTCTTAGAATTCCTGCCAATCCTCGGGACTTCCGGCCTTCGGCGCGGCGGCGGCCATCTGCACCTGCGGCGACGGTCTGGCCGGACTCGCAGCGGGCTTCGCGCCAGGCTTTGTAACAGGCTTAGCCACCCCCTTCGGAGGGGCGGGCGGTGCCGGGGTCGTGGCCATCGCAGTCGGCGCATCGCCCGTCTTGAAGAAGCCGACCAGCTCGGCCAGCTGATGCGCCAGGTTGTTGAGCGCCTGGGCAGCAGCCGTGGTCTCTTCCACCAGCGCCGCATTGCGCTGGGTGATTTCGTCCATCGAACCGACGGCGGTATTGATCTGGTCAAGGCCGGTGGCCTGCTCGCGCGAGGCTGCCGCGATCTCGGCCACAATATCGGAGACCTTCTTGATCGCGCCGACGATGTCGGTGAGCGAGCTGCCGGTCTGGTTCACCAGGCTGGCGCCGGTCTTCACCTGAGCGTTCGAGTCCGTGATCAGCCCCTTGATGTCCTTCGACGCATTGGCCGAGCGCTGCGCCAGCGCACGCACTTCCTGCGCGACCACCGCGAAGCCCTTGCCGGCTTCGCCCGCACGCGCGGCCTCGACGCTCGCATTCAGCGCCAGCAGGTTGGTCTGGAAGGCGATTTCATCGATCAGGCCGACGATGTCGCTGATCTTCTGCGCGCTACCTTCGATGCGGCTGACCGCGTCGACCGCATTGGCAACCACGCTGCCGCCCTTCTCGGCACTGTCGCGGGCGGCTGTGGCAAGCTGATTGGCAGCCTGAGCGTTGTCGGCATTCTGGCGCACGGTGGTGGTGATCTCATGCATCGAGGCCGCCGTCTCTTCGATCGAGGCGGCCTGCGATTCCGTACGGCTGGCCAGATCCTGGCTGCCAGTGGAGATTTCATTGGCGGCGCCCTTCACCGACTGGGCCGTGCGGCTCAGGTTGAGCGCAAAGTCGCGCAGGCGTGTCGCCATGGTATTGGCGCTGTCCTTCAGTTGGCCGAAGACGCCATGATACTGGCCGCGCACCGTCTTGGTCAGGTCGCCGCCGGCCATGGCACCCATGACCTCGGCCATCTCGCCGGCCATGGTCTGCAGCGTGCCGGCCAGACGGTTGAGTTCCTGGCTGGTGGAGAGGAAGAAACCTTCCTTGCCGGTTTCGTCGATACGGCCATTCAGATCGCCGCTCGCCACCTTGTTGACCAGTGTGGCGATTTCCTCGCCCGCCGCCTTCTCGCGCGCTTCGCGCTCGGTGCGGCGAAGCTCAGCCTCTTGGCGCTGCTGGGTGATCTGGGTCTCGGCCTGCTCACGGGCAATCATGTTGTCCTTGAAGACCTGGACGGCCTTGGCCATTTCACCAATCTCGTCGCCGCGCTCACTGCCGGTGACGGCAACGGCGGTATCGCCGCGCGCCAGCGTGTTCATCACACCGGTGATGCGACTGATCGGACGAGTCAGCGTGGCGATCACGATATACAGAGCCAGCAGCACCGATATGGTGATGGCGGCAATAGTCAGGGTGATCAGCATCGGCCGCTGCGTGTTGTAATATTGGGTCAGATCGTTTCCGACAGCCGCCACACGCTCAGCATTGCGCTTGGTGATTGCGTCGATGGCGCGGTTCAGCGCCTGGCGATTGGAGCGGTTGGCGTCGTTATCGCCGAACTCGCGCGCCTGACCGGGCGCGCCCTCGATCCCCAGTCGTGCTAGTTCGCGCCGGAACTGCACGAACTGGTTGACTACGGTAAGGAAATTTTTCGCTTCGTCGGCACTGGCAGCCTGCGGACCGATCTCGGCAACCCACTGCTTCACCAGCGCTTCGATCTCGCCGGTGAACTTCACAATACCGGCCGAGTATGGCTTCGCTGCCGTCGCATCCGACATGTAGACGCCGCGAGAATCCATTACCACCGCATAGACCAGCGCATTGAGCCGCTCGCCATACTGGGTCTGCTTGGCGATGCTCTCCATCACTGTGGTTTGCTGCTCGTACCGGTCGAGCGAAATCACTCCCATGGCACCGACCACGGCCGAGGCTACAGCCAGCAGCGCAACGACAGCGAGTACGCGTGGTCCGATTTTGATGCTGGATATGATCGACATGGCGCTTCTCCCCGGCGGAAAACCCTCCGCGATGGTCTCTTCGACCTACCACAAGGTTCTGATCCTACGGGGTTAATTTTCGCATACTCTTTTTGCGGGAAGACAATCGTCCCGATGCGCACCACCTTTCACAACCCACGTATCACACGCTATAGTTTAAAAAATGGATCGCCTGCGGAGCGATCAGAGGCCTGAAAAACCCGCAGAAAAGCAAATCGCCCGCTTTCGCGGGCGACCGGCAAACCGAATTTGGGAGAACGGGCTTTAGGCAGCCGCTGCGGCGTCGACCTGCGGCACACCGCGGTTGAACAGGCGGTTGACGTCGATGAGGGCAACCATGCGCTCCTCATGGGTCGCCAGCGCGCTCAGGAAGGTCTGCTCGGTATCGGCGGCGGTCGCCGGCACCGGCTGCAGCGCGGAGGAGTCGAGCGCGAGAATGTCGGACACGGTGTCGACCAGCAGGCCGACCGATTCAGTGCCGACTTCCACGACGATCACCACATTGGCGCTGGTCGGCGTGGTCGTGCCGCCGCCGAGGCGGACGCGCAGATCGAAGATCGGCACCACGGCGCCGCGCAGGTTGATCACGCCGCGCACGAAGGGGGGCGTATTGGGCAGTGGCGTCACATCGGTCCAGGCGCGGATTTCGCGAACGCTGAGCAGGTCGAGGCCGTAATTCTGGTCGCCGATGGTGAAGGTCAGCACTTCCTGGCTGCTGCGCATATCCATCGCCTGCAGCGCGCCGCCCTTGGCATCGGCCATGGCGGGAACGGAGGTCGTGGAAACAGTGGCTGGCATGGACATGACGCTCACACTTTCTGCTGTGGCTTAAAACGGGGTGCTGCCCTTGGCGGCCAACACGCCATCCCGGTAACAAGGATGGCGCAAGGCCCGGTGGGGGTAGGCAGACACCCTTCGTTATCCGACCGGCAACGGGCCTGACACGGCACGCTGCTTCAGGGCATCCACGCCCTATGATTGGCAAACTTCCCCCGTCCCTGCAAAGGAAATCGCGGAATACTCCGCACAGGTTATCTAGAAATAACCCCGCCGTTAAAATGCCATCAACAATTAATGGTAGGCGCCTTACAGGACCAACTCTATGAGTTGTGGTCCGCGCTGTTCCAGCGTGGCCGCGAAGGCCCGGCAGAAGGCGTTCATTTCCGTGACACGGATAGCCGAAACGCCATGCCCCTTGGCCAGCGCCACCCAGTCGGGGTCGGGCCGGTCCAATGTCAGCATGTCGATGGCACGCGGGCCCGGATTGGCTGCACCCACATTGGCCAGCTCGTTGCGCAGGATCGCATACGAGCGATTGGCGAAAATCACCATGGTGACGTTGAGTTGCTCGCGCGCCATCGTCCACATCGCCTGCAATGTATAGAAGGCGCTGCCATCGCCCGTGAGCGCAACGATCTTGCGGTCCGGGCAGGCCAATGCAGCGCCCACGGCGACAGGAAGGCTGTAGCCGATCGAGCCGCCCATGTTGTTCAGCCAGTCATGCGGACCGGAGGCTTCGGCGGCGGCAAAGATGCCGCGGCCTGAGGTGACGGATTCATCCACCACGACCGCGTTGTCAGGCAGCAGCGCCGCGATGGCAGCGGCGATCTTTTCCAAGCTGGGCGCCCCGTCAGGCAGGCCAGGCTTCTGCGGCTGTTCCTGCGCCGGCACAGTCTTCGGTGCGCCGACTGCATCGGCCAGACGTTCCAGTGCATCGATCACGTCGCCTTCCACCTCGGCGACCGGCGTGATGTTGCAGTCATCGCGCGTCAGGATGCTGGGCTTGCCGGGATAGGCGAAGAAAGCCACCGGCCGCTTGGCGCCGATCAGCGCGATCTCGCGCACATCGGCCAGGTATTTCAGCGCCAGATCAACGACAAAGGGAATGCGGCCGACACTGGGCAACCCGCCACCGCGCTCGATGCGGGCGCTGAAGCCGTTATTCGACAGGCGGCAGCCGGTGGCCGCCGAAATCCGTGCCGCCAGCTTCAGGCCATCACGCAGCAGCGCATCGCCGCCCAGGATCAGCATGCCATTCGGACCGGCTTTCTTGAGCGCAGCGGCCGCGGCCTTGATCTGTGCCTCGTCGGATTTCACGCGCGCGCCCACGGCAATCGGCTTGGCCTCAGCCTTCGCCTCATTCCAGGCAGTGTCGGCCGGCAGGATCAAGCTGGCGATCTGGCCGCCCTTGCTGCGTGCCGCAGCCACGGCCTCGGCGCCCAGCGCCGCCACATCACCGGCAGTCTGGCCGCGGCCGATCCAGTGCGACACCGGCCGGGCGATACCGTCGATATCGGAGGTCAACGGCGCATCGTATTGCAGGTGATGCGTTGCATGCTCGCCGATCACATTGACGATGCCCGAGCTGGCCTTGCGTGCGTTGTGCAGGTTGGCCACGCCATTGGCCAAGCCTGGCCCCAGGTGCAGCAGCGTTGCCGCCGGCTTACGCGCCAGACGCCAGTAGCCATCGGCGGCACCGGTCACCACGCCCTCGAACAGGCCCAGCACGCAGCGCACCCCCGGCACATGGTCGAGCGCGGCCACGAAATGCATTTCCGACGTGCCGGGATTGGCGAAACAGGTATCGACGCCAGAAGAAACGAGGGTACGGACGAGGCTTTCGGCGCCGTTCATGGCAATGCTCCTGATGGAAAAACTTAGACTGTGGCGATGGGCGAGGATGGCGAGCCGACGGCGCCGGTGAGCCGCAGCGGCGGCGCGGTGAGCAGGAAGCGGCTGCGCTTGTGCTCTTTCAGATAGGCCGCCAGTTCGGAGAGGTACCAGAGTTCTCCCAGCGGTACGCCGAGCTTGAACAGGCAGTGCTCGTGCAGCGGCAGCATGGCGTGGCTGCCTTCCACTGCCTTGGCCGGCAGCCCCTCGACGGCATAGTTGTCGGCGATCAGGCAACTGACCTTGCTGTCGGTGATCCAGTTGCGCAGTCTGGCATCGCGACCGTCCAGCACGGCGCAGGAATTCTCCAGTCGCTGGTGATCGGGCTTGCGCTGCATCGACAGCAGAACATCGCCGAAACCGGTATAGAAACAGAGCATATCGCCCTGTTCCACGCTGACCTTCTGCGCCTCCATGGCTTTCATCAGCAGGTCATAGCCGACCCATTCGCGCTTCTCGCCGACAAGGTCCTTCAAGTTGACCAGTACGCCACGGCCCTGCATGCCGTGCTTGGCGAAATTGTGGATACCCAGCGCCTCGGTACCCTTGGAGGGAAAGCGCTCCAGTCGCGGCTCACCGACACCGCGATCCTCGACATCGGGAATATCGCTGCCACCACGCCAGCCGTTGTAGAACACGCGTTCAGGCGCACCGTCGCCATCGGCGTCGAACATCGAGCCGATATGGGCAAAGCTGTCCCACTGGGTCGAATACTGCAGATAGAGCAAGGCGGCATCGTCGCTGGAGACATCCGTCAGCTTCGGATCGAACAGCGACAGCGGCAACGCCATGTTGGCGCGGCCCTCACGCGTGACGGCGAATAGCTGCGGCGGGAAGCGGCGCGGATTGAGCAGGTTGCCGCCCGGATATTCCAACGGCAGCGACAGGCAGAAGGTGCGGCCTTCGCGCACCTCGGCCACGCCCTGCTTCACCTTTTCGGCCGTGATCCAGTTGACGCGGCCGATGCGGTCATCGGCGCCGAACTCACCCCAGTTCGAACCCTCGGGCCGGTTCTTCCAGCGTTGCGTCATAAGGTCCTCTTAAAACGGATCAGGCCGGGCCAGGAAAATTCCCGGACCCGGCCATGACACCCTTTTACGTATGATCTTTCAATTGCTATGGCGGATTGATCGCCTGGTTCTGAAAGGTTCAGGCCGCAGCGCGCTCGCGCATCGCGCCGACCGAGTAATGCGGCCAGCGCGCTTCAACCGCCTCATGCAGCTCCTTGCGCTGACCCATGGCAAAGAAGGTCTCAGTCACCAGGAACAGCGGACCGATCAAGGCCTGTAGCGCATTGTCGGCCAGTGCCGGGCGGCGGCCCTCGTAGGCATGGCCGATGAACTGAAACACCCAGCCACCGATGAACAGCACGCCGAAGGCGATCCAGCCAGTGGTCGTCCCTTTGGTGGCGATCCATTCCGCAACCTGCAACAGCGCAAAGCTGATCAGCGCCATCACGCCGCCGATGCTGCGGTCAAGCCAGAGATAGAAGATGGCGGTGACGAACCACAGCACCGTGGCCAGGCTGACCACGGTTTCGCCACCCCAGAGCGTGAAGAGCTGAACCCAGCTTAAGGGTATGAAAATGGCGATCACGATGGACGGGATGCCGATGAAATGCGTGGCGCGGTTACTGGGATGGCGGTGATAAGCCGAGTACATCGCCATCTGCTCGACGAAGAACGGGTTCATCGCAATTTCCTCCAGTTTTTATCGATTCTCCGAGTCGGGGTCAGCATCCGGAAAATCAACGTTCTGTGGATAACCCTAAACCGCCTTAAAGCATTGTCAATCGTGGTATTTTCGGACTTCCGTAAGGTCATGGGGAATATCGTTGACTAATATATGGCGCCGCCTATTCTCGCGGCGTCGCTAGCAGTCTGGCGGGAGAGACGCGAAACCCGTGCTTTATACGGGGGCCCGCGCGCCGAAGGAGCAACCGCCCCGGAAACTCTCAGGCCAAAGGACCGACCGGACTGGCGACACTCTGGAAAGCGGATCGGGAGTCCAACCCCAATCCCACCGAAGGAGTAAGGAGAAGCCCCCAGGGCGTGCATCTCCGAATCTCTCAGGTTCCCGGACAGAGGGGGCGAACGGCGAAACCATCCGCCGGTTCGACTCTGACTCTGTCTGCAAGGGAACCTCGCTTGGGCGATACGGCCGAAAATCTCAAAATCACGCCGCTAAACGCACTGCATAAAGAGCTGGGCGCGCGCATGGTGCCCTTCGCCGGCTATGAAATGCCGGTGCAGTATCCCGCCGGCATCCTCACCGAACACAAGCATACCCGCGCCGCTGCCGGCCTGTTCGACGTCTCCCATATGGGCCAGGTACGCATGACCGGCGCAGATCCGGCCAAGGCGCTGGAAGCGCTGGTGCCCGGCGACCTGCTGGCACTCGACGTCGGCAAGATGCGCTACACCGTCTTCACCAACGACAGGGCCGGCATCCTGGATGACTTCATGGTCAACCGGCGCGACCGCGACCTGTTCGTGGTGTTCAACGCCGGCTGCAAGGATGCCGATATCGCGCATGCGCGCGCCAATCTGAAGGGCGTCGAGATCGAGTATCTGGACAGCCATGCATTGCTGGCCCTGCAGGGTCCGGCCGCCGTAGCCGTGCTGACGCGGCTGAACAGCGCAATCCAGGCGATGAGCTTCGGTATGGGCGCGACGCTGGCGTTGGGCAAGTACGAGGCCTTCGTCACGCGCTCGGGCTATACCGGCGAGGACGGCTTCGAAATTTCGCTGCCCGGCGATCAGGCCGAGGATTTCGCACGCTGGCTGCTCAGCCAGCCGGAGGTGAAGCCGATCGGTCTGGGTGCGCGCGACAGCCTGCGTCTGGAAGCCGGCCTCTGCCTCTACGGCCATGACATCGACACGACAACCACGCCCATCGAGGCTGGCCTGAACTGGACGATCTCCAAGCGCCGCCGTGAAGACGGCGGCTTCCCGGGCGCCGGCATCATCCAGCAGCAGCTGAAAGACGGCCCGGCCCGCAAGCTCGTCGGCATCCAGCCCGAGGGTCGCGCGCCGGCCCGCGAAGGCACCGAGGTGCTCAACGACAAGGGCGAGAAAATCGGCGTCATTACGTCTGGCGGTTTCGGCCCCAGCGTCGATGCGCCCGTCGCCATGGGCTACGTCGCCACAGACTACGCCAAAGCCGGCACGCCGCTCAGCCTGATGGTGCGCGGCAAGGCACTGCCCGCCAGGACCTGCAAACTTCCCTTCATCACCAAGCGCTACGCCAAGTAAGGAGACGATCCATGACCACCCGCTACACCAAGGACCACGAGTGGATCCGTCTCGATGGCGATGTCGCCACCGTGGGTATTTCCGATTACGCCCAGAGCCAGCTCGGTGATGTCGTCTTCGTCGACCTGCCGGCCAAGGGCAAAAAGGTGGATGCCGGCGCTGAAGTCGCCGTGGTTGAATCCGTGAAGGCGGCGTCGGAAGTCTACGCGCCGGCCGGCGGCGAAGTGGTCGACGCCAACCAGGCCATCGTCGACGATCCGTCGCTGGTCAACCGCGCGGCGCAGACTGATGGCTGGTTCGTCAAGCTCAAACTCGCTAACAAGGCCGAGCTCGATGCCCTGATGGATCAGGCCGCCTACGACGCCTATCTCAAGACTCTCTGATAAGGAGCGCCTCCCCATGCGCTATCTCGGTCTGACCGAAGCCGATCGCGGCGAGATGCTGAACACCATCGGTGTCGGCGGCATCGACGCCCTGTTCAAAGACGTGCCCGCCGGTGCGCTCAACCCGATGCTCGACCTGCCGCCGCATCAGGGCGAGCTGGAAGTGGAGCGTGCCTTCGCCGCCATGGCGAAGAAGAACGTCTCGCCGATGGACGTGCCCTTCTTCCTGGGTGCCGGCGCCTATCGCCACCATATCCCGGCCGCCGTGGATCACCTGATCCAGCGCTCGGAATTCCTCACCTCCTACACGCCCTACCAGCCCGAGATCAGCCAGGGCACGCTGCAGTATCTGTTCGAATTCCAGACCCAGGTGAGCATGATCACCGGCATGGAAGTCGCCAATGCCTCGATGTATGACGGCGCGACCTCGGCGGCCGAGGCCGTGCTGATGGCCCAGCGCATCACCAAGAAGTCGAAGGCCGTGCTGTCGGGCGGTCTGCACCCGCATTACCGCGACACCGTCGCGACATTGATGGACCAGACCGACCAGCCGCATGTCGCCGCCCCGGTCGATCTCGCCGGCACGGAAGACTTGGCCTCGCTGATCGACGACCAGACCGCTTGCGTCGTCGTGCAGAACCCCAGCGTCTTCGGCCATCTGCGCGACCTCAGCGACCTGGCCAAGGCCTGCCAGGCCAAGGGTGCGTTGCTGGTCGTCGCCGTCACCGAGATCACCTCGCTCGGCCTCGTCACCCCGCCCGGCGCCATGGGCGCCGATATCGTGGTGGCGGAAGGCCAGAGCATCGGCGTGCCGCTCAGCTTTGGCGGGCCGTATGTCGGCCTGTTCGCCACTCGCGAAAAGTATGTGCGCCAGATGCCGGGTCGTCTGTGCGGCGAGACCGTCGACCAGGATGGCCGCCGCGGCTTCGTGCTGACGCTGTCGGCCCGCGAGCAGCATATCCGCCGCGAGAAAGCGACATCGAATATCTGCACCAACTCCGGTCTCTGCGCGCTCGCCTTCACCATCCATATGAGCCTGCTCGGCGAAGCCGGCTTCACGCAACTCGCCGCCATCAACCACGGCAAGGCCGCGCAGCTGGCCGAACGGCTCAGCGAGCTGAAGGGCGTCGCCATCGTGCCGCAGGCTTTCTACAACGAATTCGCCATCACCCTGCCCAAGCCGGCGGCCGGCATCGTTGAAAAGCTGGTCGAGAAGAAGATCCTCGGCGGCGTGCCGGCCTCGCGTCTGTTCCCCGAGGAAAAGTCCTTGGCGAACGTGCTGCTGGTGACCGCGACCGAAACCAATACCGATGGTGACTTCGACAAGCTTGTTGCCGCGCTGAAGGAGGTGCTGTGATGAACCGCCAGGGACGTCCCACCACGCCGCATGCCGCTGCCAACAGCGCCTCGACCGGCACCATCACCGGCAACCGCGGCCTGCAGCAGGAAGAAGCGCTGATCTTCGAAATGGGCGAAGACGGCCGCACCGGCGTCGACCTGCCCGCCGCCCCGAAGGTGAAGGATCGCCTCGGCGGCCTGAAGCGTCAGGGCAAGATCGGCCTGCCGGGCCTCTCCGAGCCGCAGGTGATCCGCCATTTCGTGCGACTGTCACAAAAGAACTACTCCATCGATGCCGGCCTCTACCCGCTCGGCTCCTGCACGATGAAGCACAATCCGCGTCTCAACGAGAAGATGGCGCGCCTGCCGGGTCTCGGCGACGTGCATCCGCTGCAGCCGATCTCGACTGTGCAGGGCGCATTGGAAGTGATCGACCGGCTGGCCGGCTGGCTCAAGACGCTGACCGGCATGCCGGCGGTCGCCATGTCGCCGGCTGCCGGCGCCCATGGCGAACTCTGCGGCCTGATGGCGATCCGCGCGGCGCTCAAAGCCCGCGGCGATGTGCGCAAGCGTATCCTCGCGCCTGAATCCGCCCATGGCACCAACCCGGCGACCGCCGCACTGTGCGGCTACACCGTCGACCCGATCCCGGCCACGGCTGATGGTCGCGTCGATCTGGACGCCCTGCAGGCCAAGCTGGGTCCGGATGTGGCGGCGATCATGCTGACCAATCCGAATACCTGCGGCCTGTTCGAACGCGACATCAAAAAGGTCGCCGACATGGTGCACAAGGCTGGCGCCTTCTTCTATTGCGACGGCGCCAACTTCAACGCCATCGTTGGCAAGGTGCGGCCGGGCGATCTCGGCATCGACGCCATGCATATCAACCTGCACAAGACCTTCTCCACGCCGCATGGCGGCGGCGGCCCCGGTTCAGGCCCCGTGGTGCTGTCGGATGCGTTGAAGGACTTCGTGCCGCTGCCCTATGTGGTGCATGACAAGGATGGCTGGAATCTGGTCGAAAGCGGCGATGTGAAAAGCTTCGGCCGCATGAAGGCCTTCCATGGCCAGATGGGCATGTTCATCCGGGCCCTCGCCTACATGATGAGCCATGGCGCCGATGGCCTGAAGCGGGTGGCGGAAGACAGCGTGCTGTCGGCCAATTACGTGATGGCCAGCCTCAAGGACATCATGAGCCCCGCCTTCGAAGGCCCCTGCATGCATGAAGCGCTGTTCGACGACCGCTTCCTCAAGGATACCGGCGTCACCACGCTGGACTTCGCCAAGGCGATGATCGACGAAGGCTACCATCCGATGACGGTCTACTTCCCGCTCGTCGTGCATGGCGCCATGCTGATCGAGCCGACGGAATCCGAGAGCAAGGACAGCGTCGATGCCTTCGTCAACACGCTGCGCGGGCTGGCCGAGAAGGCCAAGGCCGGCGGCGAGAACCTGGCGATGTTCCAGGCCGCGCCGCAGCTCACCCCGCGCCGGCGTCTGGACGAGACCCGTGCCGCGCGCTCGCCCGTGCTGCGCTGGAAACCGGGCAGCAACGGCGCGCCCATCGACAAGGCCGCCGCCGAGTAAACGACGCCTGCAGGCCGTCACAAACAACCGCTCGGTCAGTGATGACCGGGCGGTTTTCTATTCACGGTTCATACAGCGCGGATATATACCTAAAAGGGTATTCACTCGGGACTCATGTCCTTTTGGTTGATAACGTCCGCGCGAGCCAATCAGGCTCGCAGGCACATCATCACAAGGGAGGTGAGTCATGTTCATGGAAGCACCGGTCCAGCTGCTGGGCCAGAATGCCTTCAACGCCACGCCGTCATCGAGCACCGGCGTCGTCATCATCCAGTCCGGCCAGAACACGCGCGGTGTCATCCTGCGTACGGCCATCATCACGGCCGGCTCGGGCGGTCCACCGCCGAGTACGCCGGCGACGCTGTTTGCTGATTTCGGCATCGGCCCCTTCGTGCCGCCGCCCCCGCCGCCGCCGGGCGGTCCGACCACCACGCGGTTCATCCTGGTGGCCGGCAGCTTTACCGGCATCACGCAACTGACCTGGCCGGTCTATCTCGATCCGGGATTGGGACTCGCCTTCAATGTGCCGGGCAGCGGCAGCGGTATCAGCATCTATCTGACCTGGGACCACGCCACGCTGACGCCGACATGAGCGGGCCCTGAGCGATCCGCCCGGCCAATCCTGGTCGGGCGTTTTCGTCTTGCGCAATCAGACCGCCTCGAGCGGGAACATGATTTCGTAGCAGGCGCCGCGTGGCTGTCGCCGCACACTGAAATGGCCTTGCAGCTGGGCCACCAGCCCCTGCATCAGCGTCATGCCAAGGCCGGTGGGTGCATCCGGCTTCACATGCGCCGGCAGGCCGACGCCATCATCGCTGATCCGGAGATACAGCGAGCCGTCCTCGCCCTGGCCGCAGGCGACCTCGATGGTGCCGGCATCCTGCGCGGGGAAAGCATGCTTGATCGAGTTGAAGATGAACTCGTTGATGATCATGCCGGCCGCGCTGGCGATCCTGACCGGCACGCGGACGGGATCGATGTTGAACAGCAGGTCATGCCGATGGTGATCGACCACGGCGGCATAGATTTCGTCGCGCAGCCCCATCAGATAGTCTTCCAGCGACACCACGCCGGTGCCGTCGCCGATCGATAACCGCTGGTGCAACTGCGCGATCAGACGCAGGCGCTTGCTGGTGCGGGCCAGCGCGTCGCGGGCCTGATCATCCATCACATACTGCTGCTGCATGTTCAGCAGGCCGCTGAGCAGCTGCAGGCTGTTGCCGATGCGGTGATCGGCTTCCTTGCGCAGCAGCTCCGACAGCGCCGCTGCCGCGGCGGCCGGAGACGGCGGATCGGTCTTCGGCGCGCTCGCGGGCGTGAAGATCGGGGTGAACTGGGTGAAGGGAGGGAATCTGTTCATGGCTATATCCTTTTCCCAAGGATACGCCCGATCCAGGAATAACCTAATGTTATTAAAGGCTTAATATGCGCAATGAACTCCTTATGAGGGTTCAGCGTTTCTTACTCATAATTTGCTGAATGAGCGTGTCTTTATCTCTTTGAGTTTTTTGATTCTTCAACGGTGAAAGGCCATGAACGACCCACAAGCCCGCGGCGAACGCCTGCAAATCATGCTGACCCCCGACGAACTTTCCGCGCTGGATAACTGGCGCTTCAAGACGCATATGCCCAGCCGGGCAGCCGCGATCCGCGAGCTGCTGCGCCGTGGCCTTGCCGCTGAAGGCTTCGATCTCGCCAATCGCGGCACCAAGTCGAAGAATTTCGGGGTGATCGAGGGCGAGTGACCACCCTCGCCCAATGCTGCCTCAGAGCCATCTACTGCTTCAGGAAAGGGTTACTGTACTGCCGCCCTTTCGGCGGAAAGGCGGCGGCAAGATAGTCGAGCACCTTGTCCAGCTCCTCGCCTTCCAGCTCGGCCATGTTGTGCCGGTCCACCATGATCTTCAGCACATCCGCCCAACGCGACCGGCTATGGCCCTGCGCCCGCACCAGATCGGAACCGTGGCAGGCCGTGCATAGATAGAAGACTTCGTCGCGATTCTCGCCATCGGGAAACACGGTCGGCTCTTCGGGTTCGCGTTCGGCCTGTTGTTGCTGCGCCAGCACCATCGGCGCAGCAACAACAGACAGGCCCAGCATCGCCGCCAGCATGGCGGCCTTCCATACAGTCATCACGAAACCCGTCCGCTCAGGCCGGCACCAGCACGGCGACGCGATGCATCACGTTGCCGCCATAGCCTTGCGGGTTCCAGTTGGCCGCCGCATGGCTCTGGCCGCGGCCGGTGCTGTCGGTAGCGCGCACCCAGAGCTCGTAATAGCCCTCGGACGGCAGGGTGATATCGGCGGTCCAGGTCTGCCAGGCGTATTTGTTCGCCGCCTTGCCTAGCTTCGCCTTGCGCCAGGTCTGGCCGTAATCGGCCGAGACCTGCACATCCGACACGCTGTGTTCACCGGCCCAGGCATGGCCGCGCAGCACCACCGCCCGCGTGCCTGGCGCCAGCCTGGTGCCGTTGGCGACATTGGTGATGATCGAGCGCACCGGCATCGATTCCAGGATACGCATGTTGGCGGGGTCAGGCTTGTCGCCCGGAATCATCGGCTTGATCGGCACGCGATAACTGGTGCCGGTCATGCCCTGGCCGTCATGCTCCTTGTCGCGGATCCAGATGCGGTTGAGCCACTTCTGCGACAGCGACCCCGGCCAGCCGGGCACGATCAGGCGCAGCGGCGCGCCGTTGATATGCGGGATGGCGCCACCATTCACCGCATAGGCGATGATGGTGTGCTCGTCCATCGCCTTGGCGATCGGCATGCCCCGGCTGATCGACGGCTTGGTGGCGTCGCCCGAGAGATGCAAATCGCTACCGAAATGGCCGGTATAGACGGCACCGGGCTTCAGGCCGGCAGCCTGCAGCACGTCCTTGAGGCGGAAACCGGTCCAGCGCGCATTGCTGATCGCGCCGTTGCCCCACTGATTGCCGCTGGCCTTGGGTTCGAAGGCCGAACGGCCATTGCCGCCGCATTCCATCTGCAGCGCATAGGTCACCGGCTTGAATTTCTTCTTCATCTCACCAAGCGTCAGCTTCAGCGGGGTGTTGACCTCGCCGTCGATGGTCAGCGCCCAGTTGTTCACATCGCCCGCCACCGCAGCCGGCGGCTCGCCGTTGTTGCGGATGAAAATCTTGTCGTTCGGCGTGATGTCGTCGTCCAGCAGATGCTCGGGCGTTTCCGCCACCAGCGGCTTGTCGCCCAGGATCACCAGATCGGCCTTGCCATCCATCTTGAGGATTTTCGGCGCGGCCGGCGCACTGGCGGATGTTCCTTGCGCCATCGCCGCCGGGATCAGGCCGGCTGGCATGGTCTGGGCGAAGGGAATAGCACCGCCGATCATACCGCCCATGGCGGCCAGACCGCTGCCTTTCAGGAAGCCGCGCCGGCTGGCGCCGCTGCGGCGCCCGAAGACCAGCGCATCGGCGCGTTCGGGATCATCCCGGTAGAGTTCAAAAAATCCGCGTTCTTTTCGGCCCTTTGCCATGACGCTTTCTCCCTTGCTGTTCCGGTCTTGGTGACTCGGTTGGCAACAGGATAGACAGAAATCACACATTCTGTCCGCAAAATAAGAACACAACTCACACCGTCGTTATAAGCCTAATCCGATAAGGTGAGGCGCAGCGTCGCCGGCTCATCCTTTGTCCGGCTTCACCGTGGTGTAGCTGGCATTGCCCAACCCCGTGCCGATGGTCAGCACCGCCCAATGCTGCACGTCGCGCATGCGCCAGACCTCGCTCAAACCCTGCACCACGGCATCGTTATGCAATGCTACGGCGATGCTACGGCCATCGATGCGTGGCAGGCGTTCGCGCAAGGCTTCGGTCAGATTGAAATCCTCGGCTTCCCAGTTGCCTGGCAGGTTCTGCGCGCCGCGCTTGATCCAGCCGTCCTTGGCAATCAGGCCGGGACAACCGACAGCGATCACCGGCGCCAGCCTCCATTTCTTTTTCTCGGCCTTTTGCGCCAGTTCACGCAGCATGCCGCCAAGATGATCCAGCGCTTCCTCGCGTCCGAGCCGGTGATCGCGATGGCGCCAGCGCAGCAGCTGTTCAACGCTGGCGCTGTCGCCGAAGCGGTCGGTCTTCTTCACCGTGACGATGCCGCAGCGCAGGTTGGTGCCGCCGATATCCACAGCGATGAAGCCGTCATGCTGGACCAGGGTTTCCGGCGCCAGCAGTTGCAGTCCACCCAGCAGGCCGGCCTCGTCGGGATGATGGCTCAACGGCACCAGGTCGACTTCCGTCCCGGCCTCGCGCAGCAGGATGGCGGCCCGCAGGATGGCGATCTCGCCCACGCGCGACCGGCGCAGGCCACCGCCGACCACGATGCGCTCCACTGCCTGCCAGGATTTCTGCTTCACGAACCGCTGCACGACGGCCGAAAGATTCTGCGCGAACTCCTCAATGGCGCCTTGCACGATGGCGGCGGCGCCCAGATCGTCGCCGGTCAGGATCGCGTCGAATTCGCTTTTTGACATGTCGCGCGCCCGGGTGTCGCGCAACTCATGCTCGGTCAGGTCGCGGTTTTCCTTGCGCAACCGGTCGATCAGATCGCGGAAAGCGCGCCCGCTCGCGCGGTCGCCGATAAAGCCCTCGGCATCGCGGATTTCCAGATTGTAGCTGTCGACATGCACGGCCGGCAGATCGGCGGCGCCATGCCAGGGCAGCGCCACATGGTCCGGCTCGCGGCCGTTGTTGCCGTGCGGTGCGGTCGGGTGTTTTTTCGCGACTTGCCGGGCAGCCACATCATCCTCGCTTCTCCACGGGGCCTGCCCGCCCCTCTACAACGATGCAACGGCGCCGCAGTGCCCGTCATCCGGCCCGAAGCATATCGGCCGCCACCCGCGCGCAGGCTTCCGGACCCGCCTGGGTCGTGATGGCTGTCCAGTCGAGGGGGTGATCGAGATTGGCCTGCTGCCAGCGCACCACATCAGCCGTGGCGTCGGAAGCGTCGTTCTGCCGCGCCGTGACCCGCATCTCCATGGTGGCGGCGGGCGCTGTCAGCCAGAGTCCGTCGAACCGGCAGCCGGCTGTTTTCGCAAGCGCGGCCACGGCATCGCGTTCCGCCGATCGCCCGAAAACCGCATCCAGGATCACGGTGGCGCCGGCCGCCAGCAGGTGTTCTGCGCGCCGCTGCATGACGGCATAGATCTGCCGGCTGCTTTCAGCCGTATAGCTCTCAGCCGGCAGGCGCTGTTGCTCTGCCACGCCATGCAACCGTTTGCGGATGGTGTCACTGCGCAGGATGACAGCGCCACAGGGCTCCCCCATATCGGGCGCCAACCGACGCGCCAGCGTCGTCTTGCCGGTCCCCGACAATCCACCAATGGCGATCAGGCGCGGCGATGCCGGCGTGAGGGCGGCCCGGCCGATATCAAGGTAGTGGCGCGCTTCGGCATGGCTGTCGGGGCTCAAGGCTGCGATATGGCAGCGCACGGCGGCCCGCACGGCGACATAGATGGGCAGCAGCGCCAAGGCATCATCATCTTCCGTGATATCGAGATAGCGGTTCAGCGCCACATTGGCCAGATCGCGACGCCCAGCGGCCAGCAGATCCATCAGCAGGAAAGCCATGTCATAGGCCGTATCGATCCCGGACAGATCGTCGTCGAATTCGAGGCAGTCGAACAGCAGGGGCTCTCCGTCGACCAATGCTATGTTGCGCAGGTGCAAATCACCATGTCCGCGCCGCATGCGCCCGGCCGCGCGCCGGCCGGCCAGTTCATCCCGCCTTGCCTTGTACTGCTCGGCCATCGTGGCACGGAATGCCGCCAGCGCCGGGATGGGCAGCGCAGCCGGATCACAGCCGGCGAATGCCGTCTCGTTCAGGGCGATGGCCTGCGCCAGCGCTGCAGTGCCGTCACGCGGCACAGCTTCGGCACCCAGATGAAAACGCGCCACATGATCGGCGACAGTCTCGATCATGCCCGGGGTGATCGCGCCGCGCCGGATCAAACGGTCGAACGTCGCATCCGCATCGAAACGCTTCATCTCGACCAGCCATTCGACCGGCGGTCCCGCGCCATCCAGGCATAGCCTGCCGCTGGGGTCGCGGCAAACCGGCCGGCAACCCAGATAGAGCTGCGGCGCAGTCCGGCGGTTCAGTGCCACTTCGCGTTCGCAGGCAATGCGCCGTCGCTCCAGGGTGGAGAAGTCGACATAAGGCAGCACGACCGCCTTCTTCAGTTTGAAAGCGCGATCGCCAGTGAGGAAGACACGCGAAATATGCGTCTCGATCACCCGCTCCGGCGCGGGCGAAAACAGAGTTTCTATGTCAGGCGGGTTGGGATCGGCCATGCCGCCAGCATAGCCTACAGGTCATGGCGGAAATTTGACCCAGCGCAAGCGCCGGACGGTTCAACCTTCGCTGCGGGCCAGCAGGGCCATCAGCAGCCAGGCCAGCAGGCTGATCCCGAGTGCGGGCAGCAGCACATCCGTGGCGGCAAAGGTCCAGTCGATGCCGCAGGTGGTGGGAATCCCGCTGCCGCGGCTCATGTCGATGGGGATATGGCCCTGCGCTGCCGGCACCGGGCGGCACAGGCCCATCGGCTCATAGCCATGGGTGCGCAGCAGCAGGACGCCATACAGCAGCAGCGGCAGGCCGAAGCCAGCGACCAGGCTGGTGATGATGCGCCCGGCAACGGTGCGGGGGCGGATCAGGCGGGACAGACGCACGGTGGACTCCGACAGGTGAAAACAGCAGGGCTTCGATAGCAGGGCCGGCAAAAGGATGCCAGCTTGACGGGTGGAGGTCAGGTCACCATCTCAGCAGAAGGTCGGGCGGTTCGTCGCAGTACCGCCGGCCCGCATTGGCCAAAGTTGGCTTGCATTGGCTGGAATTGGCTAGCCTTGGCTCAAATTGGCTGTCCGCTGGCTCGGATTGGCAGACTTAGGCGCGGAGTCGCGCAGCGATCTGCCGGTCATGCCACTTGGCGAGCAGCATGGCCGCCGCCGCGCCGACCAGCGCCATGGCCATGTCGGACTGCGTATCCCATTGATCGCCCTGGGTGCCGAGGAATTCATCCGCCCCCTGCCCCAGGCTGAGCGCCGCCAGCCATTCGATCAGCTCATACAGCGCGCTGATCGCCAAACAGATGCTGATGGCCAGGAACATGGTCAGTTTCGGCTGCGCGATGCGGAAAATGCGGATCAGCAGTTCGCGCGCCACGATCGCGGGGACAAACCCTTGCGCGAAATGGCCGATGCGGTCGTATGGGTTGCGCTCGAAGGCGAAGACATCCTGCAGCCAGAAGCCCAGCGGCACCCGTGCATAAGTGTATGCGCCGCCCAGCATCAGGATCAGGCCATGCAGCGTGATCAGCGCCATGGCCAGGTCGGTGAAACGGAATTTTTCGCGGCTGAAAAACAGGATCGGCCAGGCGATGATGGCGGGCAACACCTCCATCACCCAGGTGATGCGGTCATAGGGCGCGATGCCGCTCAGCACCAAGCCGGCAGCCCAGAGGACAGTCAGGATCCAGAACATACGACTGCTTATGCAGCCTTCGACCAGGTGCGGTCAACCAGCGCCACGATCGCCCGCATGATGGCGGTGAGATCGTAGTCTTTCGGCGTGAACACGCCGGCGATCCCGGCCGCCGTCAGCCGCGCCGCGTCCTCGGGCGGGATGATGCCGCCGACCACGACCGGCACGTCGCCGATGCCCTCGGCGCGCATGCGCTGCATCACCTCGGTGGCGAGTTCGACATGGCTGCCCGACAGGATGGAGAGGCCGACCAGATGCACCCCCTCTTCCAGGGCTGCCGCCACGATCTGCTCCGGCGTCAGGCGGATGCCTTCGTAGACCACTTCCATGCCGCAGTCGCGCGCCTTCACCGCGATCTGCTCGGCGCCATTCGAATGCCCATCGAGGCCGGGCTTGCCGACCAGCAGCTTCACCGGGCGGCCCAGCCGCTTGGCGACCGCCGCCACTTCCGCGCGGAGTTCGTCCATGCCGTCATCCTTCATGATGTTGCTGGAGGCCGACACGCCGGTCGGGGCGCGATATTCGCCAAAGACCTTGCGCAGCGTCGCCGCCCATTCGCCGGTGGTGACACCGGCTTTCGCGGCCTGGATGCTCGGCTCCATGATATTGCGGTTGTCGCGGGCTGCGGCTTCCAGCGCGGCCAGCGCAGCATCGACCGCCTTCTGGTCGCGGCTGGCGCGCCATTCCTTCAGCCGCGCGATCTGGTCGGATTCGGCTTCCGGATCAGACGCCATGATGGCGCCGCCCTCGCTTGCCACCAGCGGCGACGGCGCGCTTTCGGTGAACTTGTTGACGCCGACCACCGTGATCTCGCCGGTCTCGATGCCACGCACGCGGCCGGTGTTGCTTTCCACCAGCATCTGCTTGAGATAGCCGCTTTCCACCGCCTGAACAGCGCCGCCCATCTCAGCGATGCGCTTGAGTTCGGCCCGCGCGGCGTCCTTCAGTTCGTTGACCTTGGCATCGATCGCCGGATTGCCGTCGAACAGGTCGCCGTATTCCAGCAGGTCGGTTTCATAGGCCACGATCTGCTGCAGGCGCAGCGACCATTGCTGGTCCCACGGCCGCGGCAGACCCAACGCCTCGTTCCAGGCCGGCAGCTGTACGGCGCGGGCACGCGCCTTCTTCGACAACACCACCGCCAGCATCTCGAGCAGGATGCGATAAACGTTGTTTTCCGGCTGCGGCTCGGTCAAGCCCAGCGAATTGACCTGCACGCCATAACGGAACAGCAGGGCCTTGGGATCAGTAACGCCATAGCGTTCACGGCCAATCTCCTCCCAGAGATCGACAAAGGCGCGCATCTTGCAAATTTCAGTGACAAAGCGGATGCCAGCATTGACGAAGAAGCTGATCCGGCCAAAGGCCTGGGCAAAGTCTTCATCCGGCACCTGGCCCGAAGCCTTTACCGCATCCAGCACAGCAATCGCGGTTGCCAATGCATAGGCCAGTTCCTGCACCGGCGTCGCGCCAGCCTCCTGCAGGTGATAGCTGCAAACGTTGGTGGGATTCCACTTCGGCAGCTCCCGATAGGTGAAGGCGATCACATCGGTGATCAGCCGCATCGAGGCCGCCGGCGGGAAGATATAGGTGCCGCGCGAGAGATATTCTTTGATGATGTCGTTCTGCACCGTGCCGTTCAGGTCGGCCCGGCTGGCGCCCTGCTCCTCGGCCACTGCGATATAGAGCGCCAGCAGCCAGGCGGCCGGGGCGTTGATGGTCATCGAGGTGTTCATCTGGCCGAGCGGAATCTGGTCGAACAGCATCCGCATGTCGCCCAGATGGCTGACCGGCACCCCCACCTTGCCCACCTCGCCGCGTGCCAGCACATGGTCGCTGTCGTAGCCGGTCTGGGTCGGCAGGTCGAAAGCCACGGAAAGGCCAGTCTGCCCACGGCCCAGATTCGTCCGGTAAAGCTGGTTCGAGGCCTTGGCCGAGCTGTGGCCCGAATAGGTGCGGAACAACCAGGGCTTTTCCCGGTTATTGTCAGGTCCCTTTTCGCGAGTGCGAAGGCTATCTATATTCGGACGAGTCGCGGACATAATTTTATTCCGTGTCAAGTTGACGTAAGGTTATTTAGTTTCTCGTTGCGTCGGAACAAGGAAATATCATAACGTCTGCTGCATTGCAAAACGATCTTGCCATTTTTTCGCCACTGCAAAAAGATAGCAAATCGTCTTGCAGCACCGTCTCGCGGCGTCGCGGCAAGGCTAATCCCGGCCTGCGCGGCCCAACAAGACCAGAAATCACGCTTAGAGCGTAACAGGGAAACAACGAGGGAGTTTCGCCATGTCCAATGCGGGTGGATCAGTGGTCGCGCTGGCGACCAGCAACGGTGCCCCGGCCCAAGCCCAGGCCGCCCAGCCTCCTAGTGGGGCCAAGGGTGTCCTCAAGGACCTCTATGAGGTCGGCGAGATTCCGCCGGTCGGCCATGTGCCGAAACAGATGTATGGCTGGGCCATCCGGCGCGAACGCCATGGCCCGCCGGAACAGTCGATGCAGCTGGAAGTGCTGCCGACACCCGAGATCGACGCCGACGAGGTGCTGATCCTCGTGATGGCGGCGGGCGTGAACTACAACGGCGTCTGGGCCGGCCTCGGCGTGCCAATCTCGCCCTTCGACGTGCACAAGGCGCCTTTCCACATCGCCGGCTCGGATGCCTCGGGCATCGTCTATGCCGTCGGCCGCCGCGTGAAGCGCTGGAAGGTCGGCGACGAGGTCATCGTCCACTGCAACCAGGACGACGGCGACGACGAGGAGTGCAACGGCGGCGATCCGATGAATTCACCGACCCAGCGCATCTGGGGCTACGAAACGCCGGACGGCAGCTTCGCGCAGTTCGCCCGCGTGCAGTCGCGTCAGCTGATGCCGCGCCCAAAGCACCTCACCTGGGAGGAAAGCGCCTGCTACACGCTGACACTGGCCACCGCCTATCGCATGCTGTTCGGCCATCGCCCGCATATTCTGCGGCCCGGTCATAATGTGCTGGTCTGGGGCGCCGCCGGCGGCCTCGGCTCGATGGCGATCCAGTTGATCGCCATTTCCGGCGCCAATGCCATTGGCGTGATCTCGGACGAATCAAAGCGCGATTTCGTCATGAGCCTGGGCGCCAAGGGCGTGGTCAACCGCAACGACTACGATTGCTGGGGCCAGTTGCCGCCCGTGATGGATACCGAGAAATACGGTGCCTACATGAAAAAGTGCCGCGAGTTCGGCAAGGGCATCTGGGAGATCACCGGCAAGGGCAACGACGTCGATTTTGTCTTCGAGCATCCCGGTGAGCAGACCTTCCCGGTCAGTTGCTTCGTGGTCAAACGCGGCGGCATGGTGGTGTTCTGCGCCGGCACGACCGGCTTCAACCTCACCTTCGACGCACGCTTCGTATGGATGCGGCAGAAACGCATCCAGGGCAGCCACTTCGCCAACCTGCTGCAGGCGAGCCAGGCCAACCAGCTGGTGATCGAACGTCGCCTCGATCCCTGCATGTCGGAAGTCTTCAGCTGGGCCGATATCCCGCGTGCCCACACCAAGATGTGGAAGAACCAGCACAAGCCCGGCAACATGGCGGTTTTGGTCAGCGCCAAGATTCCGGGCCTGCGCACCATTGAGGATGCCATCGAAGCAGGGAATGCATAATCCCTCTCGATGCTGACACCGGCTGGCGGGAGCGATCCCGCCAGCCGTCCAAAATCCGATTTCATATTGCGAGCGCACCATGTCTGCTGCCCCGAAAGCTGCCCCGGCCAATGAAACACTGCTGATCGCCGATCTGCTGCCGACCTGCGCGGCGTCACTCAAGGCGGCTGAACAGCTGGTTGCGCATGCCACGGCCGCAGTGGCGCAGCTGGTGCGCGGCGCCGATGGCAATATCGATGCCGCACGACTGGAAGACGAACAGTTCGCCACCCATGGCCTGGCCTGGCTGGCCACTTATGCCGCCACGCTGAAGGAAACCCTGCATTGGGCCGAACGCCTGCAGGCCGACGGCAAGCTGCGCGAATTGGAACAGCTGATCCTGCAGGCCGGTTTCGGTGAATACCTCGCGCAGATGCGCGGTGGCATCAGCATGAGCCAGGTGGAAATCTGCCGTCTGGCTGATCTGGGCGTTACTGCAGAGGCCCAGCAGGCTTTCGCGACCAAGGATGTCATCGCACTCATCGCCGCCGGCAATACCACCACCGTACGCAGCCGCATCGCCGAGCTGATCAAGGACGGGCTGGATACCGGCGATTTCGGCGAGCTGGGCCTGGACGAGACGATGGCCATGGTGCGCGAGCAGTTCCGCCGCTTCGGCGAGGACAAGGTGATCCCCTTTGCTCATGAGTGGCACCGCAAGGACGAATTCATTCCAATGACGGTCGTCGACGAGATGGCTGAGCTCGGCGTCTTCGGCCTGACCATCCCGGAGGAATATGGCGGTCATGGCCTGGGCAAGACCGCCATGTGCGTCGTCTCGGAAGAACTCAGCCGCTGCTATATCGGCGTCGGCAGCCTTGGCACCCGCGCCGAGATCGCCGCCGAGCTGATCCTGCGTGGCGGCACGGAAGAGCAGAAGAAGAAATGGCTCCCGAAGCTGGCCTCGGGAGAGACGCTGCCCACCGCCGTCTTCACCGAACCCAATACCGGGTCCGACCTCGGGTCCCTGCGCACCCGTGCCGTGAAAGACGGCGATGTCTACAAGGTGACTGGCAATAAGACCTGGATCACCCATGCCGCCCGCACCGACCTGATGACGTTGCTGGCGCGCACCGATCCGAACGAAAAGAGCTACAAGGGCCTCTCGATGTTCCTGGCCGAGAAGCCGCGCGGCGATGATGCCAATCCTTTCCCCGCCCAAGGCATGACCGGCGGCGAGATCGAGGTGTTGGGCTATCGCGGCATGAAGGAATACGAAATTGGCTTCGATGGTTTCGAGGTGAAGGCCGAGAACCTGCTGGGCCAGCGCGAGGGCCAGGGCTTCAAGCAGCTGATGGAGACGTTCGAGTCAGCCCGCATCCAGACCGGCGCGCGAGCGCTGGGCGTGGCGCAATGCGCCATGGAGCTGGGCCTGAAATACGCCAACGAGCGCGTGCAGTTCGGCAAGCCGATCTACAGCTTCCCGCGCGTGCACGGCAAGATCGCATGGATGGCCGTGGAAACCATGCTGGCGCGGCAGCTCTGCTATTTCGCCGCCCGCGAAAAGGACCAGGGCCGCCGCTGCGATCTGGAAGCCGGCATGGCCAAGCTGCTGGCGGCGCGCATCGCCTGGGCGAATGCCGACAATGCCCTGCAGGTGCATGGCGGCAATGGCTATGCCGAAGAGTATCCGATCAGCCGGGTGCTCTGCGATGCGCGCATCCTCAACATCTTCGAGGGTGCGGCCGAGATTCAGGCACAGGTGATCGCCCGTCGCCTGCTGGAACAGCGCAACGGTTAATCGAACCAAATCGCGACGTCTTAACCGCCTCAGATGTATGGATGCTGATTCCGGCTTCGACTATGGGCCCATTTGCCCGAGTCGAGGTTCAGTCCCAGCCAACAACCGCTGAATATTGGCACGATGGCGCACAATCACATAAACGCCGCCTGCAATCACCAACAACCGATAAGGCAATGGCTGCTCCAAACCGCAGACAAGGATAATCGCAGTTAGCGCCGCGATCATCGAGCCAAGAGACACAATCCGGAATACAGCCAAGACAACGCCAAAAGCGATCATAGCCCCCAAACCTACTGGCCAGGATACTGCCAGCAGTACACCCAGTCCTGTTGCCGCGGATTTGCCACCGGAAAATTTCAACCAGATCGAACGGCCATGCCCCAACAACGCAGCAAGTCCGGCCAGACAGATCGCCCACGGTAAATAGATTTGGAGATCAAACGCCGTCGGCGGCTCGATGGCAGGCAATGAATAGAGCCAACCATAAAACCAGCAGGCAAAGACTATAGCCCCGACGCCCTTCAACACGTCAACTAGGAGCACGATTAGGGCGGGCCACTTCCCCACCGTGCGCAATACGTTCGTTGCGCCAACGGAGTTAGAGCCATGCTCCCGGACATCTATACCCTTGAGCAGTTTACCTGCCAGATAGCCCGTGGGTAGAGAGCCGAAGAGATAAGCAATTGCCAACCCGATCAGACATGCGATCCAGAACACCATCAGATTCACCTAAGCGATGTAATGCTGACAATCCGTGGCTTATCCACGCTCGTTCGTAAAGTCCATATCGGTCGGGTTGCCGCCGCAGACCAATACGGCGACACGCTCGGTTTTCTGCGGCTTGTAGGCGCCGCTGAGCAGCGCGGCGAAAGCCGCGGCGCCACCCGGCTCGGCCACCAGCCGCAGCTTATCCCATAGCGCCACTTGCGCCACACGGATCGCCTCGTCCGGCACCAGCACGGACTCGGCTACATGCTGCTGCGCGATCGGAAACATCAAGCCGCCGATCTGCCTGGGCGCCAATGAGTCTGCTGCAATGCCGCCGGCCGGCGCGTCCACGGGTTTACCTGCCATCAATGCCATGTTCAGGGTCGGTGCCGCCTCCGGCTCGACCGCAACAACCTTCACGCGCCCGCCATACCAGGCGGCAATACCACCGATCAGGCCGCCGCCGCCGACGGCCACCAGCAGCGTTTCGACATCCGGCTCCTGGTCTTCCAGTTCCAGCCCCACACCGCCCTGCCCCAGCAGCGTCTCAGGCTGGTCATAGGCATGCACGGCCAGCGCGCCACTCTGCGCCAGCCAGGCCTCGCTGGCCGCCAATGCATCGGCATAACGTTCGCCGCCCACGACAAGATCAGCGCCATAACTTTTGATGCGCGCAATCTTCATCGGTGCGGCGATGCTGGGGACGAAAATCTTGGCCGGCTTGTTCAGCATCATCGCGGCATAGGCTACAGCCGCGCCGTGATTGCCGCCTGAGGCCGCGACCACGCCGGCGGCGGGCACCGGACGGCGCAGCAGATTGGCAAATGCCCCGCGCGCCTTGAAGGAGCCGGAATGCTGCAGCAGTTCCAGCTTGAGGCGCAGGTGCGGCAGGTCTAGGCCAAAGTCGGCGCCCGTGACAGCAATCACTGGCGTACGTCTGACATGGGGCGCGACCTGACGAGCGGTCTCGGCAATGGCAGCGCGGTCGATGGCGGGACTGGTCATGATGCACCTGGGAATGAAGCGGTCTTGACTTATACTTAGTTAAATGGCTAATTGGCAATATGTCTGAACTGACAATCTTTCGTGCCCTGGCCAACGACAAGCGGCTGGCTATCCTGGACTGGCTGCGCAATCCCCGGGCGCATTTCCGCCCGCAGACCGATGGCGACCTCGTGAAAGACGGTGTCTGCGGGTTGCTGATCGCCGAGAAGCTTGGCGTTAGCCAGCCCACTGCCAGCGAACACCTCCGCATCCTGACCCAGGCCGGGTTGCTGCAAGGCAAGCGCATCAGGCAGTGGATTTTCTATCGCCGCGACGAAGCGGCCATCGTCGCCCTGCAGAAAGCCATGCGCAAACTCTAGGCCTCGGGCCAGAGCGCCATCACTGCTTTCATCGCCGCCAGCAATCGCCGTTGGTCGGCATCGCTCATATGACCGAGCAGTTGCGCCACTTCGCGGCTGGCGGCATCGTCCAGCCGGCCATGGACCCTGCGGCCCAGCGGACTGAGCGACAACAGGATTAAGCGGCGATCCTGCGGATTGTATTGCGTCAGCACGATCCGTCGATCAATCAGGCGATGCAGCATCCGGCTGAGATACCCGCGATCCAGACCAAGCCGGGCAGCGAGATCGCGCGCCGTCAGCGTGACGGCATCCGCCAGCTCAAACAGGATGCGGATTTCGGCCAGCGAATAACTGTCGTCGGGCAGGCTTTCGTCCAGCGCGCCGAGCTGCTGCGTGTAGAAACGCGCGAAGCGTCGCACCACGTCGATCCTGACCTTCGGAACAGCATCGGCCATCGCCACCTCAACCATGGGATTGCGGGCGCAACCGATAGCTGCCTGCGGGCAAGGTCGCCAGCAGGAAGCCCGCCAGGATGAGCGCGATGCCTAGCAGATGAAAACCGCGGATTGGCTCGTCGAGCAGCAGCCAGGCCAGCAGCGCCGTGAAAACAGCGACCAGATGGAAGGAAATGCCGGTGACGGCCGCGCCCAGCCGTGCCACGCAGTGATTCCACAGAATGAAGGCGAGCAGCGACGCAAAGACACCGATATAGAGAACCGCACCGATGGCGGCGGCATCGATGGGCAGTCGTGCGCCCGATGCCAGTTCCCATATCCAGAATGGCAGCAGCACCAGCAGGCCGGCCAGCATGGTGGCCGCCAGAAAGACCAGCGGTTGCAAAGCGGCCGGCTTGCGCCGCAGCAGCACCGAATACATCGCATAATTTAGCACTGCCAACAGCACCAGCAGGTCGCTGGATGACAGATGCAATGTCAGCAACGCCGTAACGTCGCCACGCGACACGATCCAGCCGACGCCGGCAAAGGAGAGCAGAATACCGGCGCAGACCCGCAGCCCCGGTACCTCGCGGGACAGGATCAGGGCAGCAAGCGGAATCATCAGCGGCAAGGTCGAGTTGAGAAACGCGACATTGGCCGCCGGGCTGGTCTGCAGCGCGACATAGGCCAGCGCGTTATAACCGGCGATGCCGAAGCCGCCACAGAGCAGTACGAGCCAGCGATGCCGCCACAGCAATGCACGCTGTTGCAAGGCGGCTCCAGCGACAAATGGCGCCAGCAGCACGAAAGCCACCAGCCAGCGCCCGACGGCGAGCGAGACCGGCGGCACGTCCTGGCTGACGGCGCGGCCGATCACCAGATTGCCGGCCCAGAATGCCGGTGGCAGCCAGAGCAGCAGGATCGGCCGGCTCCAGATCCCCTGCAGCCAATGGGAGAGCATGGCCGCTATCCCATATCCAGTCCGATGCGGATGCGGCGATTATGCCGCCCCTTGTTATCGATCTTCAGAATGCGCACCGGCCGCGAGGCACCGGTGGCCGTCAGGTGCGTGCCACCGCAGGCCTGGCGATCCAGCCCTGCAATCTCGATGACGCGGATCAGGCCGTCGCTGGTCGGAGGCGGCGCGACAGACCGCGAACGCAGCAGCCCCTTCTCGTCATAGGCCCGATCGAGCTCGACATAGCTTTCCTGCACCGGCAGGTTTTGCCGGATTGCGTCGTTGATGGCAGGCTCGAGCGCGCGGAGTCGGTCGTTGTCGGCATCAGGCAGGTCGAAATCGATCCGGGCGGTGCCATCGGCATTCATCTGCACACCGGTCACCAGGGCGCCATCGAAAGCCTGGAAGACCAGCGCATTGAGAATATGCAGATCAGTATGCAGCTCGCGCATCATCTGCCGGAAGGTCGGGTCGACACTCACCTGTACCACGCCGGCAATTTCCTGCTGGTCACGCAGCCTGGCCCAGAGCCGGCCGCCGATGCTTTCAAAGCCCTCGACCTCGGTTTCCCCGCCAGACCAGCGCAGGACCCCACGGTCCGGGAGCTGGCCGCCACCGCCGGGATAGAAAGGGTTCATCGCCAACAGCACGGCACCGGGCCGCGTCTCCAGCACCTGGGTTTCCAACTGCAGCAATTCGGGATGTTCGTGACACAGATACTTGGACATCGGCCCTCCTGAGAGGGCGAAGATGCCAAAGCTGGGCCGACGGCTTATTGGCGAAAATTGCGCCGACAGCGCTCAGGCCACCTGGGCCGCAATATATTGTCTCGGGGTGATGCCGTAGACACGTTTGAAATGCTTGTTGAGAGCGCTCTGGTCAAAGAAGCCGGCGGCAAGGGCGGCATCGGCCAGCGGCTGCCGGGCCTTCAACAGATCCATGGCCGCCCGCAGCCTGATCTGGGTCAGGTAGGCATGCGGCGTCATCCCGGTCACGCGGCGGAACAGTCGGATGAGCTGGAACGGCGTCAGGCCGACCACGCCCGCCAGATCCTGCAGTTCCAGCCGCTGGGCATAGCGTTCCCGCATCACCGGCTGCAGCCGGCGGAACAGGGTATGGTCCCGTGGCGCCGTTGCGATCTCGCCGCGCAGGCTGCTGTAGCGCCGAAGCAGCAGGCCGAAGCTCTCGGCCAGCAGTTCCTGGCGTTGCAGGGCGTCGTCATCTTGATCGAGGGCAGCATGCAGGCGGGAGAATGCGGCGATCAGGCCGGCATCGCCATAGATGTTAGCCATGAAATACGGCGCCGCCTCCACCCCGACCAAGCCACCAATAGCCTCGATCGCCTCCGGCTCCAGATATAAGGAGCGGTAACGCCAGCGGCGGCTGCGCGCCATCCGGCCGGAATGCGGCTCGTCCGGATTGAATACCAGCAGCACATTATCCCGCGCCTCTTCCGTGCGCCCCCGGCTCGTGAATTCGGCCCCTCCGGCCTCGGTTAACGCGATGACCAGGGCATCGTGGCTATGGGGTGCATAGTCATGGGCAGTGAAGTCCGCGCGCAGCACGCTGGCCCCCGGCATGGTGCGGGGACGCCAGAAATGCGCCGTATTACGGGGATCGGTCCGGGCCATGGCCTCTATCCGGGGTTTGGGGCACAGGATAGGAGCCGGCGGCAGCCCAGACCAGTGCTTTGTTGACACCCTCCCCGGCCGGGGCGCCGCGACGGATTGCCGCGCAGCCGGCTTGGCCCCGGCTGGCGCTTGGCCCTGCATGGCCGCACGCTATATCCTGCAGCCATGCAGAATGTCGTCCATATGCTGATCCCGGCCTTCGCGGTCGCCACCTTCCTGGTGCTCTGCGTCGGCATCTTCGCGCTGTTCCGCGGCGGACGCTTCAACCGGTCCTATTCCAATCTGTTGATGCGCTGGCGCATCCTGCTGCAATTCATTGCCATCATCCTGATCGGCATTGCCAGTTTCGCCTTCCGCAGCTGAGGTCCGTCCCGTCATGGTGAAACTCGACCGCATCTATACCCGGGGTGGCGACAAAGGCATGACCTCGCTGGGCAACGGCGAGCGGGTGCCCAAGCACGACCTACGGGTGGAGGCCTATGGCGCCGTGGACGAGGCCAATGCCGCCATTGGGACGGCCCGACTGCATACTGTCGGGGCTGACCTGGACGCCATGCTGTCGCGCATCCAGAACGATCTGTTCGACCTCGGCGCCGATCTGGCAACACCGGAGGATGAGGAAGACGATCCGCGTCGTCGCCCGGCTCTGCGGGTCGACCAGGTGCAGGTCGACCGGCTGGAAGCCGAGATCGATGCCATGAACGCCCGCATCAACCCCCTCACATCTTTTATACTGCCCGGTGGCAGCCCGGCGGCCGCCCATCTCCATATGGCCCGCACCATCGTGCGCCGGGCCGAGCGGCTGGTGACGGCCCTGCAGGATGCCGAGCGGATCAATCCGGCAGCCCTCAGCTATATCAACCGCCTGTCGGATCACCTGTTCGTGGCGGCCCGCCATGCCAACGAAGACGGCACCAAGGACGTGCTCTGGGTGCCGGGCCTGAACCGGGGCTGAGGGCGTTTCGACCCGGCAATTCCTGCCGGGACAGACCGACCGGCCCTGTCACCCGGCATAAGCTGCCGCCCCGCTTCAGGGCTGGCCGAATCGATAAAGTCCATATAATTCATAACGATAGATAGCGTCGCCGAAACTGGCACGGGCCTTGCTCATCCTCTGGCAAATCGGTTCCTAAGCCAGGAGGCAGTGTTATGACGATTAGTGGCGCTTTGCAGACGGCGATCTCCGGCCTTAATGGCCAGTCGACCGCCATCAGCTTCATCTCGGACAACGTCGCGAATGCGAGCACCATCGGTTACAAGAAGGTGGAATCGCGCTTCCAGACGCTGGTCACCCAGTCGAGCGCACAGGCGAATACGCATTCGCCCGGCGGCGTGCTGAACCAGCCCTTCTTCGCCAATAACGCACAGGGCGCCATCCAGCAGGTGTCTTCCACCACCTCGATCGCCCTGGTCGGCGGCGGCTTCATGCCGGTCTCGAAGAAGAACGGCGAAGACACCACCAGCGGTCTGCCGACCTTCGAAACCACCAGCTATTACACCCGTGTCGGCGACTTCAACCAGAATGAAGACGGCTTCCTGGTGAACTCCTCGGGCTACTATCTGCGCGGCTGGCCGATCGATCCGGTCACCGGCGTGGTCGACAGCTCGGCGACCGAGGAAGTGCGCGTGTCCAACCTGCTCGACGCGCCGGTCGCGACCAGCGTGGTGGATTACGCCGCCAACCTGCCCTCCAACGCCCTGAACACCACCGGCGCCCTGCCGGCCACTCTGCCGGTCAGCTCGATCCAGGTCTTCGACGCGCTGGGCAACGCCCGCACGCTGAACCTGGAATGGACCCGTATCGGCACCAACACCTGGACGCTGGAAGTCGGCGCGCCTGGCGCCAGCGTGGCTGCCTTCGGTCCCGCCACGGTCACCTTCGGCGGCACCATCGGCACCTCGGCCACGCCGGTTGCCGATCCGGGCACGATCTCCAGCCTGAGCACCGGCGGCGGCCTGACCGGCTCGACCGGCGTGCTGGCCAATGACGACGCCTCCTTCACCTTCACCCTGGACTACGGCGCCGGTGCGCAGGCGATGCGCCTCGACCTGGGCTCCTATGGCAACTCGATCGGTACGACGCAATATGCCGGCGACAACCTGACACTGAACAACTTCAGTCAGAACGGTGTGCCACAGGGTAACTTCAAAAACCTGGCCATCGATGCCGACGGCTTCGTCTCGGTCACCTTCGATAACGGTAACGTCAAACGGTTTTATCAGATCCCGGTGGCAAAATTCCGAGATCCAACCGAACTGGATCGCGTGGGCGGCAACGCCTTCGTCGAAACCCCGAGCTCGGGTGCGGCCGTTCTGTCGCAGTCGGGTGCCAGCGGCGCCGGCGATTATGTGTCAGCCGCCATCGAAGGCTCGAACGTGGATATCGCGGAAGAGTTTTCCAAGCTGATCGTCGCCCAGCGCACCTACTCGGCCAATGCCCGGCTGATCACCGCGTCGGACGAACTGCTGCAGGAAACCATCAATATCCGCCGCTAACGTAACCTGACCGCCGGACGGGCTTTCCGCCCGGCGGTCTCCGGCCTCCAGGGCGGATCTTTCCGGTCCGCCGTCACAAGCCGAAAAAGGATTTTACGCCATGTCTCTGAGCGCCGCCCTCAACACCGCCGTTTTCGGTCTGCAGACCCTGCAGAACCAGACGCGCATCGTGTCGGGCAACGTCTCGAACGCGCAGAATCCAAATTACAGCCGCAAGATCGCCACCCTGACGACCCCGATCGCGGAAGGCCTGCCCCAGGCCGCCCTCATCGCCAGCATCACCCGCGTCGCCGCTCCCGAAATCCAGCAGGACTTGTTGGCATCCACGGCCGATCTTGGCCGCCAGAACAAGCAGCTACAGTACACCAAGGAGCTGGCGGACATCCTGGACGCCACCAACACCACAGGTGAGCAGCCGACCCTGCTGGCCATGCTGACCCGCTTCGAGGATGCCTGGAAGCAGCTGGAAGCCACTCCGGAAGACAATGACCTGAAGAACCAGGTCATCCTGCGCGGAGTCGAACTGACTACGGAAATCCGCCGCCTCAACGGCCTGCAGTCGGAACTCCAGAATCGCGCCCAGGAAAACCTGCGCGAGGACGTGGAATCGATCAACACTTCAACGATCGAGATCGCCAAGCTCAACAACAAGATTGCGGCCCAGAAGGCTTCTGGTGCGCCGATCGGCGACTTGGAAGACCTGCGTGACGCCGAAATAGCCAATCTGGCCGACAAGATCGGCGTCCGCACGGTCCTGAATAATCGCGGTGAAGTCTTCGTCTATACCGAAGGCGGCGTGCAGCTGGTTGGTACTTCCGCCCAGCAGTTCGATTATGTCGCCAATCCGGCCGCTCCCAACACCCCCGGTATCTACATCCGCGGCACTACCACAGATGTCACCGCCGGTTTCAAAGATGGCTCAGTCAAGGCATCGCTTGACTATCTCGACACGACCACACCAGCGATGACCAGTACGGACCCGAACCGTGGCACGCTGCAGAAGTTCTTTAACCAGCTCGACTCGCTGGCATCGAATCTCGCGGCTGTGGTCAACGAAGCCTATGATCCGACCAACGCCACGCAATTCTTCACCTTCATCGCTCCGGCGACACCCGGCCAGGAGGCCGGCTTTATCCAAGTCGATGTCGCATTGCAGGCCACGCCGTCGACCCTGGTCGCCACCAATGCCGGCACTCTGCAGCAGGCGCTACGCAATCAGGCACTGACCGCCAACCAGATCCAGCGCACGACGGCGGCAGCGGCAACAGCGGGCTATCCGCAGGCTGTTACCGTCGACAACAACGGCCTGGCCATCTCGAACGTTAATATCTTCGGCCTGGCCAATGGCATCATGGCTTACCACGCCCGCGCCGCCTCCGTGAACGAGACGAATCGCGACACGGCTGAGCGCATTGAGCACGCCCTGGACCAGAAGCTTCGCAACCAGACTGGCGTCAATATCGACGACGAGCTTGCACAGCTGCAGGTTTTGCAGAACAATTACGCCGCGCTGGCGAATGTGATGAATACCGTCACGCAGATGTTTGACGTTCTTGTCAACATCGGGAGGTAATGATGGTCGCTGTTATAGGAAATACGCAGTACGCCACCCAGCTGGATATCACCCGCAGCATCCGCCTGCTGAATGCCCAGCTGATCAAGCAGAACCAGCAGCTCGGTTCCGGCCGCTACGCCGACGGCCTGGTCGGCGTGTCGCAACGCGCCCTGGAACTTGGCCAGCTGAAGTCCGAGTTGGGTACGATCAATAACTACAAATCCGCCGTCCAGACCGCGCAAAATCGCGTGGACCTGTATGCCCTGACCATCGAAGAGATCATCGACGTCGCCACCGAGGCGCAAGACACGATGATCAAGAATCGCGACACCTTCTTCGCCAGCACCTCGGCACCGGCGGTGCAGGCCAACGTCCTCCTGGACCGCATTAGCGCACTGCTGCAAACCAAGGACAATGACCGCTTCATCTTCTCGGGCACCAACTTCACCGACAATCCGATGCGTGGCCCGCTGGCTGGCGTACCCACCGCCTATGCAGCCGGCAGCGCCGTTCCCGCCGCTTTCGTTCCGGAAGTCGATCTGACCACGGCGCCGCCGGCGCCGTATACGGCCGGCAATTACTTCTACAACAGCACTGTGCCAGCAGCCCAGATCAACAACTTCTTCAACTTCGCCGGTGTAACCCTTTACTCCGACGACAACGAACAGCTGAGTTACGGTGTTTCCGCTACTGAGGACGGCTTCCAGCGTCTGATTGATTCGGTCATTCGTTTCCGCGACGCGACACAAGATATTCCGACCAACCCGACTCTCTACCAGGCCAAGGTCGACGACGCACGCGCCCAGCTCAACACGGCGATTACTGAACTGAAGTCAATTGCCTCGCGCAATGGCTACAAACAGCAGCAGTTGAAGGAAGTGACAGAGCGCCATAATCGCGCCCTCGACGTCACCAAGGTTCGCGCCGGCGCGATCGAGAACATCGATATCGGCGAAGTCTCGGTCAACATCAAGAACCTGCAGACCTCGCTGGAAGCCAGCTATGTCATTACCCGCGACACCCTGCAGATGTCACTGGTGAAGTACCTCTAAAAGACGGGTTTTAGCCGGCTTTTCCGACCCAGGACTGCGCCTGGCGGGCCTGCCCGCCGGTTGCGATTCCGACGCCATTGCCTATAGTCCGGGCCATGGATATCCAGCTTTACAACACCCTCACCCGGCAGAAGGAAGCCTTCAAACCGCGCGATCCGCAGCGGGTGACGATGTATGTCTGCGGCCCGACGGTCTACAACTTCGCCCATATCGGCAATGCCCGCCCGGTGGTGGTGTTCGACACGCTCTATCGCCTGCTGCAGACCGCCTATTCCAATGTGGTCTATGTGCGCAACGTCACCGACGTGGACGACAAGATCAACGCCGCCGCCAAGAAGGAAGGCGTGCCGATTGCCACCATCACCGAGCGGTATCACGGGGTCTACACTGAGGATATGTCGGCGTTGGGCGCCCTGCGCCCCGTCATCGAACCCAAGGTGACCCAGCATATCCCGGCGATTGTCAGCATGATCGAGCGCCTGATCGCCAACGGCCATGCCTATCCGGCCGAGGGCCATGTGCTGTTCAACGTGCCGTCTTATGCTGATTACGGCAAACTGTCTGGTCGTAACCGTGACGACATGATCGCCGGCGCCCGCGTGGATGTTGCCCCTTACAAGCGCGATCCGGCCGACTTCGTATTGTGGAAGCCGTCGCCGCCTGAACTACCAGGCTGGGACAGTCCCTGGGGCCGCGGCCGGCCCGGCTGGCATATCGAATGCTCGGCCATGATCGAACAGAATCTGGGGCGCGAGACCATCGATATCCACGGCGGCGGGCATGACCTGATCTTCCCGCATCATGAGAATGAAATCGCCCAGAGCACCTGCGCCCATGGCGGCGCGCTCTTCTCGCGCTTCTGGCTGCATAACGGCTTCGTAAATATCGAATCCGAAAAGATGTCGAAGTCGATCGGTAATGTGCTGCTGGTGCATGACTTGCTTAAACAGGCGCCTGGCGAGGCGATCCGCCTGGCACTGCTCTCGGCCCATTACCGGCAGCCGCTGGACTGGACCGAAGCCGGCCTGCGCGATGCCAGGGCACAACTCGATCGCCTCTATCGTGCCCTTGATGGCCTGAAGGATGTTGCGGCCGGAACATCGGCCGCGCCGGCGGGTTTCATCGCGGCGCTGGCAGATGACATCAACACGCCAAAGGCCCTGGCCGAATTGCATCAGCTCGCCAATGCCGCCAACAAGGCCGCCGATCCAGCCGAACGCGCACGGCTGAAGGGTGAAATTCTGGCCTGCGGCGCGTTGTTGGGCCTGCTGCAGCAGGATCCGGCCGCTTGGCTGAAGGGCGATGTTGCGGCTGATGTGGATGTGGCCGAGATCGAGAGCCTGATCGCCGCCCGCAAGGATGCCCGCGCCCGCAAGGACTGGGCAGAGTCGGATCGCATCCGTGACGTGCTTGCCGCCCGCGGCATCCTGTTGGAAGACAAGGCCGGCCAGACCACCTGGCGCGTGGCCTCCTGAGGATTGTGGAATGAGCGAGTCAGTGCAGCAGGTGCAGAATCAGATCATCGAGGATTTCAGCCTCTTCGATGACTGGATGGACCGTTATCGTTTCCTGATTGACCTGGGCCGCAACCTGCCACCCTACCCTGACGACCTGCGCACCGATGCCTGGCGCGTAAAGGGCTGCATCAATCGCGCCTGGCTGCATGGTGAGGCGCGCGATGGCCATGTCCACTATCAGGCCAGCAGCGAGTCCGAGATTGTCGCCGGGTTGATCGCGCTGCTGCTGAAGGTTTATTCCGGCCGGACGCCGCAGGAGATCGTGGATAATCCACCCGACTTCCTGCAGAAGATCGGCGTGTGGGAAAACATCACCTCGAACCGGATCAACGGCCTGAATGGTATGATCGGGCTGATCCAGTCGGTGGCGAAGGCCGAACTGAAAACGGCTTAAGGTTTTCGGGCAGCCTCGATCTGGTCGATCGCTTTCACCACGGCCTCGAAGGGCAGCAGCACGGCATTGTGACGGGCCTTGTGCTCGCGCACCGGCACCAGCACTTCCAGGTCCGCAAAAGCGCCGCCGGCAAAGTCCACCCCCGGCGGCGGGCCGTTTTCCTTCAGCATCACCCTCATCACCTCGGCCAGCCGGCGCAGCGTCGCGACATCCTGACCGACGATATGCTGCCCCAGGATGCTGGCGGCAGCCTGTCCCAGCGCACAGGCCCGGACCTGCTGGCCATAGGCCGCCACCCGGCCGTCCGGGGCCAGCCCGAGGTCGACCGTGATCCGGCTGCCGCAGAGCGGGCTGTGGTGGGTGACGGTCGCATCCGGGGTGTCCAGACGGGCGGTCTGGCCGATATGTGCTGCAAAATTAAGGATTTTCTCGTTATACAGGGCGTTCAGCATGGCGCAATCAGGCTTCCCGGCAGGCATCCCGGACCGGTCGGCTTGATGCCCCGGCCACCCAACGATATATAACGGCCATTCCTTGAAGAGCAATCCGGCGCCCGCCCCTGGGCCAGCGCCCCGCAGGAGCTAAGCCCGTGTTCGCCAAGCGCGTCTCTATTGAGCAGGTTGAAGAAGGCAATGATCTGGCGCCGAAATTCGACGCCGATGGCCTGATCGCCTGCGTGACCACCGCCGCCGAAAGCGGTGAAGTGCTGATGCTCGGTTACATGAATGCCGAGGCCCTGCAGAAAACCATCGAGACCGGCGAGGCGCATTACTACAGCCGCAGCCGTAAGGTGCTCTGGCACAAGGGCGCCACCTCGGGACTTGTGCAGAAGGTGGTCGAGATGCGCATCGACGACGACCAGGATGCCGTCTGGCTGCGCGTGCAAATCCCGGGCGATGCATCCTGCCATGTCGGCTACCGCTCCTGCTTCTACCGGTCGGTGCCGACCGGTCAGGCCGGCGACAAGGTCGAACTCACCTTCGAAGAGAAGGAAAAGATGTTCGATCCGAAGGCTGTCTACGGCGACGCCCCGAACCCGACCATCCTCTGACTGATCAGAGACCGAGCGCGGCGTAAGGGTAGAACCGCGCCGTCTCGCCTGGCTCCAGTCGCAGTCGTTCTTCAGGCAGTTCCAGCACACCGTCGGTTCGCGTCAGCGATGTGATGACGCCGGCACCGTCGATAGCGTATTTCTCCGCCCGCCAGCCGCCTTTGCCGTCATCGGCCAGTGACACCCGCACCCATTCGCGGCGATCGGCTTTCTTCCTGTAGGAAAAGCCGGCTGTCACCGGGAAGCTGCGCAACGGCAGCGGCGTCATGCCGCCCAGACGCTGCAGCAGCGGCCGAGCGAAAAAACCGAATGTGAGCATCACCGCCACCGGATTGCCTGGCAGACCGAAAAAAGGCACGCCGGCAATCTGGCCCAGCGCCACCGGCCGGCCAGGCTTGATGGCCAGGCGCCAGAAATGCAGGGTGCCATTGGCTTCGATGGCAGGCTTCACGTGATCTTCGTCACCGGTCGATACGCCGCCGGAGCTGATCACGGCGTCATGGCTGGCGGCTGCTTCGGCAAAAACTTTCGACAGATGGTCACGGCGGTCAGGCTGGATGCCCAGATCCGTGACGGCGCAACCCGTCGCCGCAAGCAGCACCGCCAGCAACGGCCGATTGGCATCATAGATGCCGCCCGGTGGCAGCGGCCCGCCGGCTTCATGCACCTCGTCACCGGTCGACATCAGCGCGACACGCAGCGGCCGGTGCACCGGCAGGGCAGCATGGCCCGCGGCTGCGGCCAGCGCCAGATCGGCCGCCGAAAGCTGACAACCGGCAGACAGCAGTGTTTCGCCGGCCTGCACATCCTCGCCAGCCAGACGACGATTGGCGCCGCGCTTAATGCCGGGCTTGATCACCACAGCATCACCATCGATGCCGCAATCTTCCTGCATCATCACGGTATCGGGGCCCGCGGGCATCACCGCGCCGGTCAGCACCCGCACGGCACTGCCCCGTGGCTGCGGCCCTTGAAACGGATGGCCGGCGGCAGCACGACCAATCACCGGCAGGCGAGTCTCGGTGTCTTTGGCCAGATCATCGTGATACACCGCGTAGCCATCGACGGCGGAATTATCGCCCGGCGGCACCGAAACCTTCGCCATCAGATCCGTGGCCAGGGCACGGCCACGGCAGTCGGCCAGCGGAAGAGTTTCCACGGATGTAACAGGTGTCAGGCGCTGCAGCAGGTCGGCCAGCGCCACATCCAGGCGGGTCAGCGCCCCACCATGAGCAAAGCAGTCGTCACTCAGCTGCGCCACGGCGCGCCTCGGCGGTTTTGTCCGACAGCCAGGCCAGGATGAAATCCACGATCTGCGCCGGGCGGTTGGCATCGAGCTGCGGCATGATCAGGTCGGCAATCGGCGCATCACTGGCCACGGCGATGATGCTGGCATCGTCAGGCTGCAGCATCGGCTTGCCTACCGATTTGCGCCAGACTTCGATCTTCGGATGGGCCGACTTCTTGAATCCTTCGACCAGCACCAGATCAACGGGGCTGAGCTTCGCCAGCAAGTCATCAAGCGACGGCTCCGGCGCACCGCGCAGCTCATGCATCAGGGCGAAACGATTGGCCGAACTGATCAGCACCTCGCTGGCGCCAGCCTGACGATGGCGATACGAATCCTTGCCCGGCTGATCAATATCAAATTCATGATGGGCATGCTTGATGGTCGAGACCTTCACACCCCGCGCAACCAGCATCGGGATCAGATCGGCCAGAAGCGTCGTCTTGCCGGCGCCACTCCACCCGGCGATACCGAGCACCTTCATGACGGCTTTTTCCCGCTCGCCTTCAACTCGGCGGCGGCGCGCTCGACCAGATAGTCTTCGGTGGTGCGTACATCCGGGCGCGGCGCGCCGGCATAGGGGTCAATCTTGGACTGGCTCTGCACGATGATACGGCAATCGCCGCACATGCGTACGCGGTCGATCGTGTCCTTGTTGTACATCCAGTGCTTGCCTTCAAGCTGACTGGCAATGCGCTCAATGGTCGACTTGGTGCCGAAGGGCTTGGCACAACGGATGCAATGGAAAGGCTCTTCTTCCTTGATCAGACGTGGCTGCACGGCTGCTGCGGTGAAATTCACGCGCGGGTCCAGCGCGATCACCTTTTCCGGGCAGGTTGTCTTGCACAGGCCGCATTGCACACAGGCATCTTCGGTGAAACTCAGGCGCGGCCGTTCCGGATCGTCGCTCAGCGCGCCGGTCGGACAGGCCGAAACACAGGCCAGGCACAACGTGCAGCCTTCGGCGTCGATCTGCAGGTTACCGAAGGGCGCACCGGGCGCCAGCGCCACGGTATCCACCGGCTGCGGCGCCACCTTGTGCAGATGACGGAAAGCCAGGCGCGACAGGTCACGGTTGCGGCCCATGGGCAGATAGCTGGCGCCGCTCGGTCCTTCGCGGCGCGGCAAGACTGCCATCGCAGCCGCCAGCTGGTCGGGATCATCGGTCTCGATCAGGCCAACGCGGCCACCTTCATAGCCCAGGCCGACCAGCACGCTTTCGCTGAGCGCCATCTGTCCGGCCAGACCGCCAAGATCTTCGCGTTGCTTCGCTGGCGCCAGAACGCGGATGTCGGCGGCGCCATAGGCGAAAGCCGAGGCAAAGAAGGACACATTGCATTCGCTGATCGCATGAACGGCAAAAGGCAGAACCCGCGCCGGCAGGCCATCGCCATGACGCGACAGGGCATCAATCAGCGGCGCGCCATGCTTGGCGTCATGCAGCAGGAGCACCGCCTGGCGGCCACCCGCCTCGCGATAAGCCAGCAACAGTGCACGCAACTGTTCGGTCAGGTTGGCAGCCGGCGGCAGGCGGTAATCGGCTGCGCCGGTGGGGCAGACCGCGCCGCAGTTGCCGCAACCACCACAGATATAAGGATCGATGGCGACGTGATCGCCAGCCGGCGTGATCGCGCCGGTGGGGCAGACATCGAGGCAGCGCGTGCAGCCGGTCTTCTTCGAGCGCGAATGGGCGCAGAGCTCGGCATGGAAATCGACATAGAGCGGCTTCTCGAAGCTGCCGGTCATGTCGCTGGCCTCGAACAGCATGCGCTGCACGGCGGCGGCATCGTTGGGATCGGCGCGGAAATAGCCATCGCGCTTTTCATGAGCCGAGAACAGCGGCGTACCGCCGGTGAGATCAATGATGATGTCGCAGGTCGAACTGGCGCCGTTGCGTGGCGCGGCGAAGGTCAGGCTTTTCCGCGAGGACGGCAGCGGTAGCGCGTAGTTATCGATCACCAGCTCGAAGTTGCCCAGATAGCCGCGCGCGCCCGCGATATGACCTTGCACGATCGGCAAGTCCATCACTGGCTGGCCTGGCACATCCTTCGGCCGGTCAAGCATGATGGTGACGTCGAGGCGGTCGCTGATCTGGCGTGCGGCAGCAATAGCGCGTTCGTCGCGGCCATAGATCAGGGCCACGCCCTGCGAATTCATGGTGACGGCCGGTACGGCCGGCATCGGCACGGCAGCCGCGGTGATCAGGGCCGCAATCTTCGGGGTGGCGGCAGAAGCCTCGGAGGACCAACCTGCGGTTTCCCGGATATTGACATAGGACACGGGGGTCTGGCTCTTGGCCTCGTCCCGCTGTTCCTCGAAGAGAGGGCTTTCCTGGGTGCAAGCCACCGTCAGCGGCTCGCCGGCCTTCAGTGCATCCTGGAAACGCTTCAGCTCGGCCCGGCAGAGCTGCGTCGCAACGCCGTCATCGCTGCCGACAGCGGCGCCACAGGCCTTCGCCAGCGCGGCGCCGTCCAACGGCATCGTACCTTCGCAGTTGCACACAAGGACGCGTTTGCCGTCCACACGCATCGACCCGTTTTCCCACCCGGTTCTTTGGCAAATCAACCATTCTAACTATAGTATTGAGAGCACAGGAAAACCAGCCGGAGAGCCCCTTTGCGCATCGTCCTTCTGCTGCTGAGTCTCAGCCTCACAGCCCTTGCCGGCAGCGCGTCGGCGCAGAGCAATGCCGGCGCAAATACCGAACTGGAACCGGCGAGTCTGCAGCGTGGCGCCGAACTCTGGGGGAAATGCCGTGCCTGCCACACCGTCGCGGCCGGCGGCCGCAATCTGGTCGGACCGCGGCTGCATGGCGTGTTCGGCCGCAAGGCCGGCAGCGTGGCCGACTACCGCTATTCTGAGGCCATGAAACAGTCCGCCGTGGTCTGGACCGAGGCCACCATGGACGCCTATCTGGCGGCCACCCAGGACTTCATGCCGGGCAACAAAATGTATGGCGGGCTGGCCATCGCCCAGGACCGTGTCGACCTGATCGCCTGGCTGAAACAGGAGGCGATAAAATAATCGAAACCCTTTCCTTTCACCCTGAAAATCCCTTATAATTCAGGGTGATAGTTCGTTTCCGGAGAAAGCCTCATGAAGCCCTTTATCGCTGGCGTTATCGCCGCCCTGATCATCGCCGTCGGCGCCGCCATGATCCTCCAGATGGTCAACAAGCCGGCTGATGTCGCCTTCAGCACCGAAGGCGCGCGCGTCACCCACGAAGCGCATCAGAATTGAGCTGCAGGCTTACCTCGGCGCTGGAACCGGCTGTCCGGTCTCCAGAGACCAGAGCTTGATCACCGTATCGTAGCCGCCCGAGACGGCCCGTTTGCCGTCGGGCAAGAACGCCACTGCCCAGACCGGTTTTTCATGACCGGCAAACTGTCTGAGCTGGCGACCTTCCTTCATATCCCACAATCGCATTAGCTTGTCGCCGCCGCCTGACAACGCGTAACGGCCGTCCTTCGATATCGCAATCGACGTGATGAACATGCCATGGCCGGCAAGGCTGCCGACTTCGCGCCGGTTGACGAGATCCCAGCGCTTGATAGCGCCATCCGTGCTGCCGGTCAGCGCCGTCTTGCCATCGGGCGAAACAGCAACGGCATTCACGCTGCTCTGATGACCGGTGAGCACAGCGAGTTCCTTGCCGCTCGCCACATCCCACAGCCGCACGGTCTGGTCATAGGCGACCGAAACCAGCTGCTTGTCATCCATGGCGAAAGCCACCTGCATGATATTGGCCTCATGGCCATCGAAGCTGCGCTGCAGCGTCATGTTGCCGAGATTCCAGAGCTTGACCGTACGGTCCCAGCTAGCGGTGGCGAGCCAGCGGCCATCCTTGCTGAGGCTGATGCCGGCGATGTTATTCACATGGCCGGTCAGGCGGCCAGTCTCCTTACCCGTCGCGAGATCCCACCGGATTACCGTGTGATCCCAACTGCCCGAAAGGCCGCTCTTGCCATCGGGAAGAAAGACGACGGCATTGACGCTGGCGGTGTGCCCGTCAAAGACCTTGAGTTCCTTTTGGCCCGCGACATCCCAGAGTCGCATGGTGTAGTCCCAACTGGCCGATAGCAGTGACTTTCCGTCTGCAGAAACCGCCACGCCATTCACCATGGCGCCATGACCTTCCATATCGGCGCGTGCGGCCGGAACCTGCAGAATGCCGCTGCAGATCGCGGCCATAAAACCTGCATATCGCCAGAGATTCATCGGATCAACCTTTGCAACTTTGTCTGTGCTGCGGCGTTTATCATGCCGGTGTGCCGCATCATTGCAAGTACGGCCTCTGCCTGTGCATCTGCACAATCCGGATGACCGCCGTCACAGACCGCCCCTCGGGCCCGTCCATGATGCTGCCGCTTTCCCGTCAGCACCCTAGATGAAGCTGACGACCCCAGACTGGCAATCAACAATGGAGTGAATGATGGGTGCCCCCTTTACCATGAAACCCCTCCCCTATGCCGAAGACGCCCTGGCACCGGTGATCAACGCGGAGACCATCGGCTTCCATTATGGCAAGCACCACACGACCTATCTCAACACCTTGAACAAACTGGTCGCCGATGATCCGCTAAAGGACAAGAGCCTGGTCGAGATCATCAAGGCAACGCATGGCAAAGCAGACAAGGCTACGATCTTCAACAACGCCGCCCAGGTCTGGAACCATGACTTCTATTGGGACAGCCTGGCACCCAAAGGTGGTGGCAAGCCATCGGGTCGCATCGCAGACATGATCAAGGACAGCTTCGGTGATTATGACAAATTCAAAAGCGAATTCGCCAATACCGGCGTGACGCAATTTGGCTCAGGCTGGGCCTGGCTATGCCTGGAAGGTGGAAAGCTGGTGTTCAAGAAGACCGGCAATGCCGAGAACCCGCTGACCATGAACGGCGTGACGCCGCTCCTTACACTCGATGTGTGGGAGCATGCCTATTATCTGGATTACCAGAACCGCCGACCCGACCATCTGAATGCTGCGATCGACAAGCTGCTGAACTGGGACTTCGCCGAGAAGAATCTCGGCTGAATCAGCGTCGCGCATATGCAAAGAAAAAGGGCGGTGGAAATCCACCGCCCTTTTATATCCGGATAAGCCGGCGATCAGTCGTCGCCGCCGACACGCGGCTGTGCCGCCACTTCCTTGGCCCAGAGGCTGTGATGCTCCTTGGCCCAGTTGGTATCCACCTGACCGCTGCCCATGGCATCAAAAGCGCCTTCCATACCGACGGTGCCGATATAGATGTGCCCCAGAATAACCGCAACCATGAGGATGCCAGCAATGGCATGCACGAGCTGCGCGATCTGCATTCCGCCGATATCGGTGATGTAGAAGGGGAACATCAGGATATAGCCGCTGACCGCCAGCGCCGCCGAACCCAGAACGACCAGCCAGAACAGCACCTTCTGACCGCCATTGAATTTGCCGGCTGGCGGATGCATGCCTTTTTTCAGCACGCCACCGCCCTGGCGGAACCACTCCATGTCGATGGCATTGAAGATATTGTGGCGAATCCACATCACCGCCATCAGGAAGACACCGAGCACGAACGGGAAGCTGAGGAAGTTATGCGCCAGCTTGCCGAAGGCTGAGAGATTGGTGAAGGCCTCTGGTCCGATCACCGGCAGCAGCAGGCTGCGGCCAAACGACAGGTTGAGACCGCTCAGGCCCAGAATGATGAAGCAGATCGCCGTCAGCCAATGCGCGAAACGCTCGACCGCCGAGAAACGCTCGACTGTGCGGCCCGACATGCCGTGCTCGATCTTGATACGGCCACGGATGGCGAGGAAAGCCGCCAACACGATCACGGTGATTGCCAGAAGCCAGCCGCCGATCGACTTAACCGGCCCTTGCGAGGCCTGACGCCAGTCGCGACCTTCGGGCTGGATCAGCACGCCGGACTTCGCGTCTGGGATCGACACGCGGCCGGCCACCGGGCCCTTCAGCTGCTGCATCAGCAGCGCATCATCGGCCGGAGCCGCACCCTGTTGTGCCGATACCGGCGCGGCAAAGGCGAGCATGAGGCCGAAAGCCAGGGCCGCCCAGAGGGTGCGCTTGGAATGCAAAATGCGCATCTTGTTTCTCCTATCTGACGCGATCAGGCCGAAGTGCCGGTCTTGTAGGCGGTCGACCAGCCCCAGGCACCGGAACCGTACCCGCGACGGGTCACACGTTCCTTGTAAATCTGGGCGATCACATCGCCATCGCCAGCGAGCAGCGCCTTGGTCGAGCACATTTCGGCGCACATCGGCAGTTTGCCTTCCGACAGGCGGTTAGCACCGTACTTGGCGTACTCTTCCTTGGTGTTGTCCGCTTCCGGGCCACCAGCGCAGAAGGTGCACTTGTCCATCTTGCCGCGGCTGCCGAAGTTGCCAACCTGCGGGTACTGCGGCGCGCCAAACGGGCAGGCATAGAAGCAGTAGCCGCAGCCGATGCAGAGGTCCTTGGAATGCAGGACCACGCCTTCATCGGTCTTATAGAAGCAATCGACCGGGCAAACGGCCATGCAGGGCGCATCTTCGCAATGCATGCAGGCCATAGAGATCGAACGCTCGCCCTTGGCGCCATCGTTCAGGGTGACAACGCGGCGGCGATTGATGCCCCAAGGAACTTCGTTTTCGTTCTTACAGGCAGTGACGCAGGCGTTGCACTCGATGCAGCGCTCGGAGTCGCAGAGGAATTTCATGCGGGCCATGGTGTGTTCTCCTTAACCGTCGCTCAGGCCGCTTCGATGCGGCAGAGCGTGGCCTTGTTCTCATGCATGTGGGTGACTGGATCGTAGCCGTAGGTGGTCACGCCATTGACGGACTCACCCAGTACGATCGGGTCGGCGCCCGGCGGGTAGTTCTTGCGCTGGTCCACACCCTGCCAGAAGCCGGAGAAGTGGAACGGCAGGAAGACCACGCCTTTGCCGACACGCGGCGTGACCATCGCCTTGACCTTGGCCTTGGCATTGGCCTCGGGGCCATAGACCCAGACATTCTGGCCTTCCTTGATGCCCAGGCGGGTGGCGTCTTCCGGGTTGATCTCGACGAACATGTTCTGCTGCAGCTCGGCGAGCCACTTGTTCGAACGGGTTTCCTCGCCGCCGCCCTCGTATTCCACGAGGCGACCCGAGGTCAGGATCATCGGGAAGTCCTTGGTGACATCCTTGTCCTGCACGCTCTTGCCCAGATGCGGCAGACGATAGTCGCGACGGTCGGCCATGGCCGGGTACTTGGCGACCAGATCGCGACGCGAGGTGTAGATCGGTTCGCGATGCACCGGGATCGGGTCCGGCAGACCGAAGGCATTGGCACGCGCCTTGGCATTGCCCATCGCCTGCACGCCATGAGCCATGCAGACGCGGATAATGCCGCAGCTATAGTCAATCGCCCAGCCGACCGCATCGGGATTGTTGCCGCCGATCTTCTCGATCGTGGTGCGCTCGGTCTCGGTCAGTTCCTTGTCCCAGCCCATCTTCTTGAGCAGGCCGTAGGTGAACTCGGGATGACCGTCCTGGATTTCAGAATCCTTGGGGAACGAGCCGTCAGCCAGCAGCGAGACGCCATTGCGTTCGACACCGAAACGGGCACGGAAGGCGCCACCGCCATCCTTGACCGGCAGCCCGGTGTTGTAGAGCACATGGGTACCCGGATGTTTCATCTCGGGCGTGCCCCAGCACGGCCAGGGCAGACCGTAGAACTCGCCCTTGAGCGGCCCCTTGGTGGCGCGCAGCGAGATCACGTCGAAATCGCCCTGATTGGCCATGTGTTCCTTCAAGCGTTCCGGCGACTGGCCCGAATAGCCGATCGACACGGTGCCCAGATTGAACTCGCGGGTGATGTCCTCGACGTTCGGCTCGTCGCCATCGTCGATCTTGATCTTCTTGAACATCTCCTGCTCAAAGCCGAGCTTCTTGGCCAGTTTGTACAGAATCCAATGATCAGGCTTGGACTCGAAGACCGGCGGCACGATCTGCTCGCCCCACTGCAGCGACCGGTTCGACGCAGTACGCGAACCACGGGTCTCCAACTGGGTGCAGGCCGGCAGCAGGTAGGTGCCATTCTTGCGATCGGGCAGCGCCGCAGCCGTGGTCGGATGCGGATCGACCACCACCATCAGCTCGACCTTCTCCATGCCGGTGCGCATCTCGGGCATGCGCGGCACAGTGTTGCCACCATGGCCCCAGAAGAACATCGCCTTCAGATTGTCCTGCTGCTCAAGATCCTTCTTGTCGACCAGCACGGCGTCGAACCAGCGGGTCGACGGAATGCCCTTGGTCTCCATCATCTTCTTGTCCTGGAAGCGACCGAGCATCCAGTTGTAGTCGACATCCCAGACGCGACACCAATGCTTCCAGGCGCCTTCCACCAGACCGTAATAGGCCGGCAGCGTGGTGACATCGAGGCCGAGGTCGGTGCAGCCTTGCACGTTGCAATGGCCGCGGAAGATGTTGGCGCCGCCGCCTTCAACGCCGATATTGCCCAGTGCCAGCTGCAGGATGGACAGCGCACGCACGTTGGCGGTGCCGACCGTGTGCTGGGTCACGCCCATGCACCAGATCAGGGTGCCCGGACGGTTCTTCGCCATCAGTTCGGCGACGCGCTTCATCTGCTCACCCGGAACGCCGGTCACCTTCTCGACTTCGTCCGGAGTCCACTTGGCGACTTCGGCACGGATGTCGTCCATGCCGTAGACACGCTGGCGGATGTATTCCTTGTCTTCCCAGCCGTTCTCGAAGATGTGCCAGAGCAGACCGTAGATGGTGGGGATATCGGTGCCGGGACGGATGCGCATGTACTCGGTCGCATGGGCCGCCGTGCGGGTGAAGCGAGGATCAATCACCACCAGCGGGGCGCGGTTGCGTTCCTTGCCGCGCAACACGTGCTGCAGCGACACCGGATGCGCTTCGGCCGGATTACCGCCCATGATGACGATGCACTTGGAATTGTGGATGTCATTATAGGAGTTGGTCATCGCGCCGTAGCCCCAGGTGTTGGCTACGCCGGCAACGGTGGTCGAATGACAGATACGCGCCTGGTGGTCGATGTTGTTGGTGCCCCAGAAGGCGGCGAACTTGCGGAACAAGTAGCCGCCTTCATTGGAGAACTTGGCGGAGCCGAGCCAGTAGACCGACTCAGGGCCCGACTTCTGGCGAATTTCCATCAGCTTGTCGCCGATCTCGTTGATCGCGACATCCCAGCTGATGCGCGTCCACTTCCCATCGACCAGCTTCATTGGATATTTCAGGCGGCGATCGCCATGGGTCAGCTCGCGGATCGCGGCACCCTTGGCACAATGGGTGCCCAGGTTGATCGGGCTGTCCCAGCTCGGCTCCTGGCCGACCCACACGCCGTTCTCGACTTCCGCCGTGACGGTGCAGCCGACCGAGCAATGGGTGCAGATGTTTTTCTTGCGGACGATATTGCCGCCCGTGGCCGAAGGCATGGCCTTGGCCTGCTTGACCATCGCGGGCGACAGCGCCGACACGGCAGCCAGACCGCCGGCGGCGAGGCCCGAGGCCTTCAGGAAGCCGCGGCGATCCAAGGTCTGCAGGGCTGCGCCGGCGAGAATGCCGGACAGCTTTGCCCGGGGGGCGGCGCCGGCGGTGGAGCTCTTCTTGATCAACATGGGGGCGTCTCCGTCTAAATCGTGCTGGTCGCCGGACTCAGAGCCGGTTGCTGTCGTAGTAGCGCTTCACGTGCTCGGTTTCCTTGTAGCGCTGCTTCTTGCGCGTCTCGGCATTCTCCGGAGCAGCTTCAGCCTTGGTGGCGACAACCGTGGTCACCGCAGCGGCAGCGGCAACACCAGCGCCCGCACCCGCGCTGCGCAGGAAGCTTCGGCGATCCATCTGCTGTGTCTTGTCGGTCTTGCTCATGGACTGATCCTCCGTAACGACATTTCAGGCCTGCCGCTCACGCGGCGAGGGCAAAGGCCTGGGTTTCAATGGACATGAACAGCCGACCGGCATTGCCGAGCGGCTGGTAGAGCCGGGCGCTGGGCGCCTGCTCAAGATCGGTGAAGAAGCGTTCGCCCCACGGTGCCAGATGCTGCCGGAACAGGCGCTCCTGGGTGCTGAGCTCGGCCGGGCCGCGGCCTTCGCCGCCCTGGATCAGCATAGCCATGAGTTCGCAGAGCGCGCCCATGTGGTCTTCGGGTTCAGCGACATTGTCGGCGCGGGCATAGCCCAGCCGTTCCATATCGCCGCGCAGCTTGGCCAGCGGGCGTTCGTAGAGGAAGCCGGTGCGGTAGAACGAGGCATACGGCACCAGTTCCCCGCGTGGCAGGCCGACGAAGAGCGTGTCGTATTCTTCCTGGGCACGTTCCAGCGAAGTAGTGCGGGCCCGCTCGGCCAGCAGGGCCAACGCAACGCCCATTGCGGTATCGTCACCCTTGAGTTGGGCCAGAGCGGTCAGCAGCGCTGTATCGGGACGGCGCGCCAGGCAGCGGCCCAGCAGCGTATAAATCTGCGCGCGCCATGAATCCTCTTCCGGGATGACCGGCGTGGCATCGACAGCTTTTGCATCGGGATAGAGATCGGGGCGAAGGTGGTGGCGCGTGACTTCGCCGCCGGTGGCCTTTTCGATGGCGAGCACGAATTCGCCCGGCACATGCGCAGCCTTGTTCAGCCAGTGCCAGATATTGGCCTGCTTAACACCCAGCAATCGCGCCAGCTGGGTCTGGCCGCCGACGATGGCGATGGCTTTCGTCAGTGCTTCGGTCACGAATCCTCTTCCCCTATGGTCAACCTACAAAATGATTTGTTGGCCGCCAATAGCAATCGGGATAAAGCACTGAAATATATAATGTTTTATTGCATGTGCGAAATTTTGAGACCGCCTCTCAATAGCAGGACGGTTATGTAAATTTTATGCTTATTTTGCAGCTATTAACCGTGCGCCAACCTATTCCACGCACAAGAGTTCATTGCCTGTTTCAGTCCCAGTGAGGAAAGCCGCGTCATGCCGCATGACACTCCGTTGATCACAATGCTGGCATTGGCTTTCGTGATCGCCTTCGCCTTCGGCATGATCGCCCAGAAATTCCGGCTGTCGCCGCTGGTCGGCTACCTGCTCGCTGGCATCGCTGTCGGGCCGTATACGCCCGGCTATGTCGCCGACACCGTCCTGGCGCAGCAGTTGGCCGAAATCGGTGTCATCCTGCTGATGTTCGGCGTCGGGTTGCATTTCTCGCCCAGTGACCTGATGCGGGTGCGCTGGATCGCCATCCCGGGTGCGCTTGCTCAAATCCTGGTCGCCACCGTGCTGGGTTTGCTGGTGGCGCAGGTCTTCGGCTGGGGCTTCGGCGGTGGCCTGGTCTTCGGCCTCGCCCTATCGGTTGCCAGCACCGTGGTACTGCTGCGCGCCCTGCAAGCGCGCAATGACGTCGATAGCGATCACGGCCGCATCGCCGTGGGATGGCTGCTGGTCGAAGACATCTTCATGATCGTCGCCCTCCTCCTGCTGCCGCCGCTGGCCGACGTACTGGGTGGCCGGCCAAGCAGTAGTGGCGACAATCTTGCCCTGACCCTGCTGATGACTGGCGTGAAGGTCGCGCTGTTTGCCGCCCTCGCCCTGGTGGTTGGCAAGCGCGTCATTCCCTGGCTGCTGCAGCATGTGGCGGCCACCGGTTCGCGCGAGCTGTTTACCCTGGCCGTCCTCGCCTGTGCGCTAGGCATCGCCTTCGGAGCGGCCCTGCTGTTCGATGTTTCCTTCGCGCTGGGCGCGTTCTTCGCCGGTGTGATCATGAACGAATCTGAACTGAGCCATGATGCGGCCCAGCGATCGCTGCCATTCCAGGACGCCTTCGCGGTGCTGTTCTTTGTCGCGATCGGCATGCTGTTCGACCCGCATATCATCTTCGAAGCGCCGCTGGCGCTGCTTGCCACGGTGCTGATCATCGTGTTCGGAAAATCAGTAGCGGCCTTCCTGATCGTGCTGGCCTTCCGCCGGCCGCTGACCACGGCACTGACCGTGGCTGGCAGTCTGGCGCAGATCGGCGAATTTTCCTTCATCCTGGCTGGATTGGGCGTATCGTTCGGCCTGCTGCCCCCAGAAGGCCGTGACCTGATCCTGGCTGGCGCCTTCCTGTCGATCACCATCAATCCGCTGCTGTTCCGCGCCATGGAACCGCTGGAAGCCTGGCTACGTGACCGGCCCGATCTTCTGCGCAAACTGGGCGCAAAGGATCAGGATACGCTGTAATCAGCTCGGCAATGCGCCGCCATGACGGCGGCGCGGCGGCGCAGACACCACCGGCGTTTCTTCCTCGACAGGCGGCGCGGTCGCGACCGGCGTCTCGACGGGCTGTTCTTCGGGCGCAGGCAGTTGTGCCGGTTGTTCTTCTGCAACGGACACTTCAGCCGGCGGCACCTCCTCCGGCTGAACCATTTTCTGACTGCCCTGGAAAACCGTCTGCAGCAGCTTGGCCACATCGTCTGTCGGCAGCAGATCGCCATAGCCCGGTGCGGTGAAATCCCAGTTGTATTCGACCAGCGGCTGGTAGTTCACCACGCTCGGTTCGATCAGCCACAGCTTGCGCAGCGCTGCCGCACGCAGGCCCGGGGGCACGCCTTTTTTCAGGAACAGGCTGAAATCGCTGTCCGCGGTCAGGCTGTCGATCGACGGTAACGTGGCCGGATCGAAGACCTCGCCTTCGGCCTCGCCCTCGACGACCGGAGGTTCGGTCGGCGGCAGTTCCCGTGCCTCCGCCTTGCGGCGCGACCAGCGCGACAGGAAGCCCTGTTCGGCATCGCCATCCGCGTCGTCATTGGGCGCAGGCTTGTTCGGCTTACTCATCTTCGGGGACCTGCCGCAGCGGATCAGACTCATAGAGATACGGCCGGCGCGCCAGCGCCTCGGGATCGGCCCGATCTCGCTTGCGTTTGTAGTGTTCCTTGGTCGGTGGATGGCGGCTGACATAATCGGTGACCCAATCCAGGATCGCCTCGGGCATCGCGACGAAATCGACAATGTCGTCGCCAGTGTCGTTATGGGCATGCGCCTCGCCCGGATCGACCGAAGCGCCATGCAACTCTACACCGGGCGCTGTCGCGCTACTGCGCAGGAATACCCACACCGATGGCTGCGCGCTTTCGATATTGTAGGCATAGGTCTCAGATTCATGGCGATAGAGCACCAACTCCGCGGAGCCGGCGTAGAACCGCTCCCAGCCATCGCCTTCAGCCAGCTTCGTCCACGGCTCCGACCCCGGCACGCCGTCCAGCACCTGCACTGGTCGCCAGCTATGGTCGATCCAGGGGTTATCCAGCTTGCGGCGTTCGAGAATAACCCCGATCTGGCGGGTTTCGGTTTCCGGCGGCCTGACATTACCGGTCATGGTTCAGCTTCCCGTGTTGAGCGGCAAGTTTACCACAAGATTGTGCGGCTTCAGTCGCAGTTTGCCGTGATGATCCACGGCCACGCCCAGATAGACCGGGCGACCGGCCACTCGGGGCAGCATCAGCGAGGGATCGCGGAATTCCAGGCGGAACAGCGCCAGGATCTGGCGCAGATGGTCGTCATCGACGGCCTGCCCTTCATAGAGGGCATTCATAATGGTGCTGGCGGTCGTATCCAGGCCGATATGCCAGACCCACCGTTCGTCGCGGATCGTCTGCACCGGCACCACCTGCACGGCTGCGCCGGTCAGACGCTCGACCCAAAGCTCGATCACCCGGGCAAAGGCATCATGGCCCGGTCGAGTGAAGCTGAAGTCCAACACGAAATCATGACGGTCACTGCGCGCCCAGTAATCCGACGCGTTCTCGCGGGTCAGGATATCCATGTCGATGCTGCGCAGTGCCGTGCCTGACTGAGCGACCAGGGCGCCGAGGGCGCCGAAACTGTCCTTGGCCGCCAGCATCTCGACAGTTTCCTCATCCGCCAGCAGAATTGCCCCGTCGCGGATCGTTACTTTCTGCGCACGAAAGAACAGTTCAGCCGCCCGGGCACGAAAAGCATCTTCGCTGCCATCCAGCAGATCGCGCAGGATTGCTGCAGCCAGGTGATCCATGAACATGACCGGCACAGCCGGCGCGCCCTTCCGGAACAGGCCCATATAGGCAGCCTCTATGCTGCCGCTTCTGACCATGTGATCGCGGAAGCGCAGGAAGATTTCATAATTCTGCTGTGCATCCGCATCGGCCAGCGCCGAAAGATCCGCGCCTGAAACGGTCCGCAGCGGCTGCTGCAGCAGGCTGGCATGCAGGGCGCGTTCAGCGTCGCAGGCCTCGTCGGGCGGCGACATTTCCGGGCGGCTCATATAGGCGCGGATGAAATCTTCGCCGATGCCCAGCCGGCCAGTGCCGGTGCGATCCAGCAGGTCGTAGCCACTGCTGATCCAGAAATCAGGCATCGGGGGCAATCTCCCAGATTTTCGTATGCGGCTTGTCGCCCGGCGGCGGCACGATGCGGAACTGTTCGCGGATGGCATCGCCGTCCATGAAGCGGCTGAGACTGAGCAGAGTATTGATCGGATGCTCGGCCAAGGAGGCTGCATAATCAACCTCCTCCTTCGCAGCAGCCCGCGCCTCCGTGATGTCCGGCGCTCCATATTCCTCCAGCAGGTGCTGCGCCAACGCGTCAATCACGGCCGCATACTCGTCCGCATCAATGGTTGCGATGGTGACCAGGGTTGACCAGCCAAAACTGCCCAGGCCAAGGAAACCGTTGGCGAAGGCCTGGCGCTCCTGACGGCTCAAGCCCTGCGGATCAACATCGGCGAAAACGAAAGTACCCGGCACGGCCCATTCGCCCGGTTCCGCCGCAGCGGCAAAGACGCGGGTGTCGGACTCATCAAACCGGATGCAGCGCAGCAGCTTCATGACGGCTGTCCCACCGGTTCCGGCAGGCGCCAGCTGGGCTGTCGCAAGGCATCGCGTAGGGCATGCCAGGCTTTCGCCGTGCCATCCTCATGCCAGGCATCGCCATTGGCCTCGATCTTCAGCGCCTTGTCATTCAGATCATGCAGAAAAGCACGGCGCACCGGCTCGAAACCGTCTTCCTGCCAGCGATCCAGCCAGTGCAGAGCATGTCTGCTGAAGGATTCGAGCAGCTTCGGTACGCTGACCTCGCCGCAACCTTCTTCATGCAGGTTGGTGTATTCCAGCTCGACACCTGGCGTGTCGTCATTCTCGCCCAGCGGCGCCATCTGCACAGTTAAGCCGATAACCAGCCAGTCCGGCACATCGGCCATGCCCTGCTTTTCCACCAGCGGGCCATGCGCCACACGGATACCGCCGACGCAGGCCTCATTGACCAGCAGCCGGTCGGGCCAGGCGATGCTGGCCGGGGTTTCCGCCGGCACGACACCAGCCAGTCCATCATGCAAACCAAGTAACCCGACATAGGATAACGTCAGTGCCGGCTGGATCGGGTCGAGCGGCCGCAGCAGCAGGGCGGCCTCACAGCGGTCTGTACGGTTGATCCAGAGCAGTAGGCCATCCTCTGCGCCATCCTCGCCGGCCTTGCAGGCCGTGGCGAAGGCATCGGCAGCGCAAAGCCGCAGCGTGTAGCCCGGCGGGACATTCGGCCAGTCAGCCGGCGTCATGCAGCGTCTCCCAGTTTCACAAGTAGCCGTTCGGCTTCCGCCAGATCTTCCGGCGTGTTGGCATTGAAGAAGGGATCGACGGTTTGCATGGGAAAATCAACCTGCACCAGCCGATGACGTGCGGTCCAGCGGTCAACTTTCCGAATATCCTCCTCCACCACGGCATGCCGGAGGTCATCGAAGAGACGGACCGGCCACAAGCCGATCACTGGATAGGGCTGGCCATCGGACACCGCGCAGGCCAGGTCGGCAGCGTCTTGATCGCGGGCCGCCGCCATGCGCGCCACCAAATCGCGCGGTAGAAAAGGGCCGTCGCCCGGCACCGTGACGATATCGGTTATGTCGGTGCGATTCTCCCGCGCCCAGGCCAGTCCCGCCAGCACGCCGGCCAGCGGGCCAACAAAACCTTCGACGGCATCACCCGCAACCGGCAGGCTGAAGGCAGAAAATCGCCCCGGGTCGCCATTGGCATTGAGAATCACGCCATCCACCTGCGGCGTCAGGCGATCCAGGATATGCGATAGGACCGGGCGGCCGGCGAGCGGCTGCAGGCTTTTATCGCCGCCACCCATCCGGCGGGCGAGACCGCCAGCCAGAACAACGCCCAGCATCCCGCCCATTATGCGGCCTCGTCGTCGCGGCCGCCCTTGCGCTGCGAACGGGAAGATTCATCCCCGACAGCTGCTGGATCAGCGTCGAAACGCAACCGTTCCGCGCCCGCCAGTGCGATGAAGCGCTTGCCCTTGGCGCGGCCGATCAGCGTCATGCCGATCTGGCGCGCCAGCTGCACGCCCCAAGCCGTGAAACCAGACCGGCTGATCAGGATCGGAATATTCATCTGTGCGGTCTTAATCACCATCTCAGACGTCAGGCGGCCGGTGGTGTACATGGTCTTGCCAGCCGGTGAGATACCATGCACGCGCATGTAGCCGGCTATCTTATCGATAGCATTATGGCGGCCGACGTCTTCCATATAGATCAGCGGCCGGTCTTCCTCACAGAGCACGCAGCCATGAATGGCGCCGGCCTCCAAATAAAGCGACGGTGCGAGATTGATCTTTTTGGAGAGGGCATAGATCCACGACGTGCGCAGCTCGGCCTTCGGGTCCAGCGTAATGGTTTCGATGGCGTCCATCATGTTGCCGAAGACCGTGCCCATGGCGCAGCCCGAGGTCTGGATCTTCTTTTTAAGCCGTTCCTCGTAATCGGTGCGGCGGGCAGTGCGCACCACGATGGTTTCGATTTCCGGTTCCAGATTGATTTCGGTGACCTCATCTTCCGGCAGCAACATGCGCTGGTTAGCCAGGTAACCCAGCGCCAGATACTCGGGATAGTCGCCGATCGTCATCATGGTGACGATCTCCTGGCCGTTCAGATACAGGGTGAGCGGGCGCTCGACCGGCACCTTGGTCTCGACAGACCGGCCCTCATGATCAATGCCCTGCACCGTCTCGGTCAGGGCAGCGTTCTGCGGGTTGGGGGCGACAAGGAATTCGGCAAGCTGACGGGTCATGGCTCCCTATATAAGGCAGAGTTCAGCCTGTGGCGATGTATTGGCGCAGGGCTTCGGCTTCCATCTGGGTATCGGCAATCCGCCGCTTCACCACGTCGCCGATCGAGATCATACCGGCCAGCCGGCCGCCGTCGACCACGGGCAGATGTCGGATGCGCCGCTTGGTCATCAGGTGCATGACATCCTCGATGGTATCCCGGCTGGAGCAGATCATGACATTGCGGGTCATGATGCTGTCAGCGCTTTGCTGCAGGAGATCGGTCCCGATCATGGCCAGGCCGCGTACGATGTCACGTTCGGACAGAATGCCGGCAATGCTCCCATCGGGCCGAAGGACCAGCACTGCGCCGATGCCCTTGTCCGCCAGCATCTGGCAGATCGATTCGATGGTGTCGTCAGGGCGGGCATGGATCACGCCGCCCGACTTGTCCTTGAGGATATGCGCTACCGTCATGCTGGTTTCCTCCTCAGCTGATGCCCGTCTGGGGCTATTTTTCAGGACTTCGTCTCAAACTTCCTTCTGCACGGTGTCGGGATTGGGACTGCGGCCGGGGACCGCTTTACGCTGTTGGAAGGCCAGTCTCCGCCAGCCTCGACGGGATGACAAGATCAAACCCGATGACAGGTCTTAAGCCATTGAGAGATCATTATGTTCCGCCCCGCCTCGGGGCCTTGCGGGGGCGGCCTGCATCGGTTATCGTCCGCGCCGTTTTCGACCCCCGGCAATGGTTTGCACCTCAGCCGGTCCCTCGCGGAGAGGTGCCAGAGTGGTCGATCGGGACGGTCTCGAAAACCGTTGTGCGTGCAAGCGTACCGTGGGTTCGAATCCCACCCTCTCCGCCAGAACTTCCCAATTAATCGATCTTACCAACCGCCGCTGGCGTCACGCTGCGACAGCGCGGCCGCCGAAGCGCCGGCTTTCGCACCCAGCACGACGGCAGACAGAAGCCCGTTACCTGAGAGATAGCCGTCACGGCTGCGACCAGAAACGCCACAGGCCGCCCCGCCGCCAGCGAAGAGATTAGGCAGGGCAGTGCCATCCGATCGCAGCACACGCGCGCTGGTATCGACAGCCAGCCCGCCCTGGGTATGGAACAGCGCGCCTGTCACCTTCACGGCATAGAATGGCGCAGCGAGGCCCGGCCTGGCCGTGAAATCACGGCCGAATTCATCCATGCCCTGGCCTTGTGCCAGCGCCTGCGTTTCCGCGAGTGTCTTCGCCAAGGCATCGGCCGGCAGGCCGCAGACTGCCGCAAGGCCGGCAATATCATCGGCCCGCTTCACTGCGCCGCCGTTTACGGCATCGCGATAATCTTCGAAATCCTGCCCCAGTTTGTGCAGGCGTGCATCATAGATGTTCCAGGCAATCCCGCCCGGTTGCGCAATCACCCGCATCGCCTGCTCTGAATAGCCGTCATGTTCACAAGAGAATCGTCGCCCCTCGGCATTCACCTGAATACCGCCTTCCATCATCAGTGCCCAGGTAATGAGAATGGCATGCGGCATCGCCAGCGAACCGTGCCCCTGATAGGCGCCAAGATGTCGGGTCGCCGCACCCAGTTGTTCGCCCCACAGCAAAGCATCGCCGCGGTTGCCGGCATGGCCGTAATACTGCGCGGTGGCAATTTCAGGGATATGGCGACGCAGCAGCTCTGCATTGCCGCCGAAACCGGAACAGGCAAGCACTAGCGTATTGCAACCAACCGTTTCGACAGCCCCATCCGGCCTTGCAAAAGCAACACCGCGCACCCGACCATCATCGTCGGCATACAGAGCCGTCACTGCGGCACTGCAGACAATATCAATGCCGGCGGTCTGGACCGCCGCCAGCAGGCCCCCGATCAGATCAGCACCGCTACGCGAGGCCGGCGCATGCATGCGTGTGAAACTATGGCCGGGATAGAGAAAACCTTCGACCAGCGTCAGTAACACCTGATGACGATCGACCAGCCAGTCGATCGTCGGCCCAGAGGCTGCACAAATCGCTTCAACCATGACTGGGTCATTCTCGCCATGGGCCTTCTTCTGGATATCGGCCGTCATGGCAGCCACGGTATCCGGCACGTTGCGCTGGGCCTGTAGGCGCGTGCCGGCGGCCGGGATCATGCCAGACGACATGGCGGTCGAACCGCTGGGCGAGTGATCGCGTTCAAGCACCAGAACCTCGGCGCCGGCATCATGTGCGGCCAGGGCCGCTGTCAAACCGCAGGCACCGGCGCCGATCACCAGCACCGGCACAGTGAACGGAAACGTCACACCTGATGCCTGCCGCACCGTCATGACACGGCCTTGACCCTCGCCACCGCTTCCGCGCAGGTGAGTCTTGGCGCCACCGTTCCCAGCGAGGCCACGCTGGCATCATGCGCTTCCTTCGAAAAGGCCGCGCAGCCATCGGTCAGCAGCATCGCATGGATATCGCGCACATGCGCATCCCGCACGGTGCTGGCGACGCCGCCATTCGTCACAATTCCGCCAACCAGAAGGGTGTCGATACCAGCCTTTTTCAACACAAACTCCAGCCGCGTCATATAGAAAGCCGAATAGGCCACCTTCTCGATGACGAAATCCGCGGGCGCCAGCTCGTCGATCAGGTTGTGCCCCCAGGCACCGGGCTGGAAATCGCCCTTGCGGAGGAACGGCCGCAGCCGCTGCAGATGCGGCGAAATCAAAGGTTCCCCACCGCGCCCCGGCACCAGCGTGAACTGGGTCGAGATAATCAACCCGCCGGCCACACGCATGGCATCGGCCACAGCCTTCATATTGGCGATCAGTTGCGCCGCGTCTGGCAGAATGGCCTTCCCGCGCGCATAGGCACCATTGGCGTGCAGAAAGTCGTTCTGCAGATCGACGATCAGCAGCGCCGTAGCCTTCAGATCCAGAGGCGTTTCGCTCATGCCGCCTTCCGCTTCACGATCAGGTTGCCATATTTGTCGACCTCGCCCATCAGATCTGCCTCGATCAGGATCGTGGTGTCAGACTGCTCCAGAATGGCCGGGCCCGGCACCACAGCGCCAAGCGGCAATTCCAGGCGACGATAGATGCCAGCCTCATGCCAGGCACCATCCAGCCATATCTTGCGGGTGGTGCGCTTGGCCGCCTCGACGGAACCGCCCTTTGGCGGCGCCAGCAGGGCAAGATCGAACTTGCGACGCCGGCCAATCACCGCCACGCGCAGGTTCAGAACGCGAATACCGATATTATCCAGCACACGACCGAAGGCGGCGGCATATGCCGCTTCAAAGGCCGTCTTTATTGCATCACGGCTGAGCTTAACCGCATGGGCGAAGTCACCACTTAACGGCACGGCCACGGTATGGGTCTGGCCGAGATAGGACATGTCGAGCTCGACCACGATGTCGCGGCCCTCGAAGGCAATGCCAGCCGTATCCAGCAGCCGCGCGCCCTCGCCGGTCGCCTCGGCAATCGCCGCATCCAGCACGCAGGTATCAAGATCGTCCAGCGTGCGGTTCACGGTGCGGACGAAATCATGCCGCATATCGGCGATCACGCAACCCAGCGCCGAGGTGACGCCGGGATAACGCGGCACCAGCGCTGACGCAAGCCCCACTTCCTTGATCAGCGCACCGACATGCAGCGCGCCGCCGCCGCCAAACGGCATAGCGGCAAAATCGCGCGGGTTATGACCACGTTCGATGGACACCAGGCGAATGGCGCCGGCCATGCGTGAATTGGCCACACGGATGATCGCCTCGGCCGCAGCCATCACGTCCAGCCCGAGCGGCATGGCGATGTGCTTTTCAATGGCGGCCTTCGCGGCCTCGACATCCAGTCGTTTCAACTTGCCGCCGATCGGGCGTTCGGCATCGATGCGTCCCATCACAACATTGGCATCCGTCACTGTGGGCCGGTCGTTGCCCAGCCCATAGGCCACTGGACCAGGATCCGATCCCGCGCTTTCGGGACCGATCTGCAGGATGCCCCCGCGGTCGATCCAGGCGATCGAACCGCCGCCGGCGCCAATCGTGGTGATCTCGATCATGGGTGCGCGCACCACCATGCCAAAATCGATGGCGGTCTGCGCGCTCATGGCCGGCTCGCCGCCGGCAATCAGGGACACGTCAAAGCTGGTACCGCCCATGTCGCAGGTCACGACATTGGGATAGCCGGCAGCGACGGCGATATGCTGGCAGGCGATCACCCCCGCCGCCGGCCCCGACAGCGCCGTGCGCACCGGGCGGTTGGCGGCACTGTCGACACTCATCACACCGCCATTCGACTGTACGATCAGCAACTGGCCGTCGAATCCATCGCCCCGCAGGCGATCTTCCAGCTTCCGTAGATAGCTGCCGACTGGCGGCTGCAGATAGGCATTCAGCGCCGCCGTGGAGGTTCGCTCGAATTCCCTGATCTCGGGCAGAATATCGGAGGACGCCGTGACATAGGCGTTCGGCCAGACCTCTTTCAGTGCCGCCAGCGCCACACGCTCGTTCTCGCTATTGGCATAGGCATTAACGAAGACGATCGCGACGGCCTCGGCGCCGCGTGCAAGCAGCTCTTTGGCCTGCGCCTTCACATCCGCGGGATCGACCGCCTGCCGGATGCTGCCATCGGCCAGCACGCGCTCACCCACCTCCAGGCGCAGGTCGCGCGGCACTACCGGCACAAACTGGCCCCAGAGCCCCCAGGTGGTCGGCCGATCGCGGCGGCGCATCTCCAGCACATCACGGAAGCCCTTGGTGGTGATGATGCCGGTCCGCGCCCCCTTGCGCTCGAGCAGCGCATTCGTGCCCACCGTCGTGCCATGCACCACGGTTGCAATCTGCTTCGGGGTCGTCTTCGACCGCAGTCCCTCGATGAAACCGGTCGCCTGATCACCGCGCGTGGATGGTACCTTGGCGATATCGATGCTGCCCCTGGCTTCGTCCAGGAAGAAGACGTCCGTGAACGTGCCACCGACATCGACGCCCACAGCCAGGCGGCCCGATTCAGTCTGCGGTGATATTGGCATCTTTAATCACTTTCTCCCATTTCACGCGTTCAGCAACCAGAAAGCGCGCAAAGACATCCGGCTTGCCGCCGACAACTTCGAAACTCATGTCTTCCAGCCGGTTGCGCATATCGGCATCGGCCAGCGCCTTTTCGGCGGCCGCGTTGATTTGCGCCACGATCTGCGGCGGCGTCTTTGCCGGCGCCAACAGACTAAACCAGGTGTAGACCTCCATGCCCTTTACACCGGCCTCGATGAAGGTCGGCACATCCGGCAGAGCCTTCAGGCGATGATCGGAGGTCACAGCCAGCGGCCGCACCCGGCCATCACGGATATTGCCAAGGGAAGCCGCCGGCGCCTCGAATAGCGCTTGCACATGGCCGGCCAGCAGATCCTGCGCGGCCGGCGCATTGCCGCGATAGGGCACATGGGTAATGTCGATGCTGGCCTGCGCCTTGAACAGCTCCCCCGAGAGATGACTGGTATTGCCTTTACCCGCGGAGGCAAAGTTCAGCTTGCCGGGCTGCTGTCTGGCCAACGCCATGAACTCGGTCAGGGTTCTGGCCGGAACCCCAGGATGCACAACAAAGACATTGGCGCCGCGCACCAGCAGCGAAATCGGTGCAAAGTCGCGCGCAGGGTCATAGGCCAGCTGTTTAGTCAGAAACTGACCGGTAACCTGATCGGGCGGTGTGCCGAGCAGCAACGTGTAGCCATCGGCCGGTGATTTGGCGACAGAATCCGCACCAATGGTGCCGCCTGCGCCCGCCTTGTTATCGACGATCACCGCCTGACCCAGAATTTCAGCGATCTTCGGCGCGACGAGGCGCGCGACGATATCGGTCGTGCCGCCCGGCGGATATGGCACCACCAGCTTGATCGGCCTGTTCGGCCAGGCCTGCGCCTGCGCTGCTGCCGGCAGCAGGATCAGACCTAGGACCATCAGCGCTTGCATGAATATCCGCATGAACCCTCCGCGACGCTTCCCCCGGTTGTCAGGACACCCGCTTCATGGCGGCGGGTTTTGTGTAGTCACGGGCGACGCCGGCTTCGGTGACATAGCCCAGTCGCAGGTCTTCCGCGACCGCAGCCTCATTGCGCTCTGCGGCAAGGCCATATCCACCACCGCCCGGCGTTTCGAGCCGGATGCGCTCGCCCTTCTTCAGTGTGGCGTCATGCAGCTTGGACACCATGGGCGGCTCGACCTGTTTGCCGTCCTTGGGATAGAAGAAGCGGTTCGGCAGGGCCGCCTGCCCGCCCAGCACGCCAGCCGGCGCGTATTTGCCGCGCTCACCGAACAGGAACAAGTCCGCTTCCTTTTCCAGCAGCTCAATTTCATAGACAGCACCAAGGCCACCGCGATGCCGGCCTGCACCGCCGCTGTCGGGACGCAGGCTCCATTCGGTGAACATCACCGGATAGGCCGCTTCCAGGATTTCCAGCGGCGGAATCGTCGCCATGGAAATCGGCGCATTACCATGGTTAAGGCCGTCGCCCTGCGGATGGCCGCCATGGCCGCCGCCGAAGAAGCTGAACATCACCCAGCGTCGGCCGTCCTTGCGATACCCGGCCAGCGACAAGGCATTGATGGTGCCATAGGCGCAACCGTTCACGCGTTCGGGCGCGATCTGGGCAAAGGCAGCAAAGATCACGTCGATGACGCGCAGGATGGTTTCGGTGTAGCCGCCGACCGGCTTGGGCGCCCGCACGCTGATCAGGCTGGTATCGGGAATGATGAATTTCACCGGCTCCAGCACGCCGGAATTGGCCGGCACGTCGGGAAAGATATGCTTGATCCCCACATAACAGGCGGCAATCGCCGTCGAGCGCGCGATATTCACCGGTCCGGCGCAGGCATCCGACGTCCGCGAGAAATCGAGCGTCAACGTCTCACCCTCGATCACCACCTCAAGACCGATCCGCAGCGCGACATCGCGGATACCGTCATTGTCGAGAAAATCCTCGGCGGCGTAGCGGCCATCTGGCAATTCGCCGATCAAGCTGCGGAATTGCAGGGCCGCGCGACGCTTCAGCTCGGCCAGCGCCTCCGACACCGTGGCGTCGCCATATTCATCCAACAGCGCATGCAGACGGCGAACGCCGAGATCGAGTGCATTCACCTGCCCGTTCATGTCGCCATAGAGGCTATCCGGCAGGCGTGTATTGGCGCGCAAAATATCGACCACATCCTGTCGCAGCTGTCCGGCGGCATAGAGCTTCACCGGTGGAATGAACATGCCTTCCTGGAAGCATTCGGTGGCTACCGGATTGTAGTTGCCTGGTACATTGCCACCGACATCGTGCCAGTGCCCGACCGAGGCGAGATAGCAGAAAATCTTTCCGTCGCGGAAGAAGGGGCGCACCAGCTTGAAATCGCTCAGATGCGTGCCGCCGTCATAGGGATCGTTGAAGATATAGACATCACCGTCCTGCAGGGGCGCCTCGTCCTTTGCCGCCTTGTCGATCACGGCCTTGACCGCGAAGGCCATAGCGCCAACGAAGATCGGCAGACCAGACTTGCCCTGCACCAGCGTTTCACCCGTCACAGCGTGATAAAGGCCGTGGCTGGCGTCGTGGGCCTCGGCGATGATCGGATTGAAGGCCGAGCGGAATAGCGTAGCGTCCATCTCGTCAGCCACCTGCTCGAGGCGGCCCTTCAGCACGGCCAGGGTGATCGGATCAATCATTGTCTGCCCCATCAAAGCGGGAGGGGTCGAAGGCACGCCCCCGAGCCAGAAGCTCTGGTGTACCGATCAACGCGTTCAGTGCGGTGAAATCCAGCATGCGGTCCAGGAACGGTGCTGTGGTGCCATGCTGCTTCAGAGAAGCGAAGTAGCTGGTCATGCAATGTGCCAGCGCCCGGGTCAGGCCACCGGGGAAAATAACGAAACGGTAGCCGATCGCGGACAGTTCGGCCGCCGAGAGCAGCGGCGTCTTACCGCCTTCCACCATATTGGCCATCAAAGGCACGCGGTTGCTAAATCGAGAGGTGATGGTGCGCATCTCGTCGGCACTTTGCGGCGCCTCGACGAAGAGGATGTCGCAGCCGGCCTCCATATAACGGGCAGCACGTTCCATCGCAGGCGCGAAACCTTCGACCGCGATGGCATCTGTGCGGGCCACGATCAGGGTGTCATCCGAACGGCGGGCGTCCAGCGCAGCCTTGATCTTGCCGACCATTTCACCCGGCGAGACCAGCATCTTGCCATCCAGATGGCCACAGCGCTTCGGCGCGGCCTGATCTTCCAGCTGAATCGCCGATGCGCCATTGCGTTCGAACAGCTTCACTGTTCGTTGCACGTTCAGCGCATTCCCGAAGCCGGTATCGGCATCGACCATGATCGGTGTCTCGACCCGCTCGCAGATAGCCCCCAACGTATCAGCCACCTCGGTCATCGAGACCAGGCCGATATCGGAACGGCCGAAGCGCGTATAGGCGATACTGGCGCCGGACAGATATAGCGCCTCGAAGCCGGCCTGACTCGCCACCAGGGCGCTCAAGCCGTCATAGACACCAGGAGCGACGACGATCTCGCCCTTTTGCAGACGTTCGCGCAAACTGCTCATGCGCGCGCCTCCTTTACACGTTGCATGTTAAGCTTTTTTTCCAGATGCGGCAGCAGGCCGCCCTCTTCCACCATCTGCAGCAGATGCGGCGGCAGCGGCTCGCAGGCAAACACGCCACCGCCAGCAGCATCCCGCGCCTGCGCCGCAGCCGCATTAACGATCAGGTGGGCATCCGGGCGAATGTGGGCGACATCTGGGCAGACCAGCGCCAGCAGCCCGAGATTCAGGGCATTGCGGTAGAAAATGCCGGCAAAGGACTGCGCCAGCACTGCGCCGATGCCGAGTTCACGCAAGGCCATCACCGCTTGCTCGCGCGACGAGCCCATGCCGAAATTCTTCCCCGCCACGACAATATCGCCCGGCTTCACCTCGGTGGCGAAACGCGGCTCGACGGATTCCAAGCAATGCTTCGCTAATTCCTGCAGCGAGCCTTTCATATAGAGGCCCGGCGCCAGAACATCGGTATCGATATTGTCGGAAAACTTCCAGACCCGTCCCGTGATGATGCCGGTGCTCATGACAGCAGATCCCGCGGATCGATGACTTTGCCGGCCACAGCGGCGGCGGCCACTGTATAAGGTGAGCCGAGATAGACCTTAGAGGACGACGCGCCCATACGGCCCTTGAAATTACGGGCCGTCGACGCGATGCAGGTCTCATTTTCCGCCAGCACACCGGCACCATAGCCGGCGCAGGCGCCACAGCCCGTGGCCAGCAGAATGGCGCCTGCTTCGGTCAGCACAGCCAGCGTACCATCGGCCGCGGCTTCCGCTGTGGTCCGCGTGGAAGCCGGCGCGATCAGCAGTCGCGTGCCATTGGCAACCTTGCGGCCACGCAACACCTCGGCCGCCATGCGCAAGTCATTGATCTTGGCACCTGTGCAGGCACCGATATAGGCCTGGTCGATGATCACGCCACCATGATCGGTGACCGGCGCGGAATTGGCCGGGCTATGTGGCGCAGCCACCATCGGCGAGAGCGTCGCCGCATCGAAATCATGCCGTTCGGCCACGACAGCATCGGTATCGGTCTGCCAGTGAGCCAGATCGATACCGGCTGCTGGCACACCAACCTTAACTAGGTAATCGCGCGTGACGATATCCGGTGCGATCAGACCGGCCTGCGCGCCCAGTTCGGCAGACATGTTGCTGAGCGTCATGCGCTCCTGCATCGCCAACGTACCAATGGTGTCGCCGCCATACTGAATGGCCTGATACTGGCCGCCATCCATACCGAGCCGGGCGCACATGGCTAGGATCATGTCCTTGGCCACCACGCCGCGCGACAGCTTGCCGGTCCAGTGCAGCAGAATGGTCTGCGGCACACGCAGCCAGATTTCACCGGTGACCAGAACGCCGCACATCTCGGTGGCGCCGACACCAAACATGTAGGCGCCAAAAGCACCGCCCGTGGGAGAGTGGCTGTCGCCGCCGACCACGAACATGCCGGGCCTCAGATGGCCGCGCTCGGGCAGCACCACGTGACAGATCCCCTGCATGTCATGGAAATTCGCCACACCTGCCGATTTCACCCATTTGCGGGTCCGGTCCAGGATGGAGGCGCTTTCGGCGTCCACGGCAGGCACGTAGTGATCAGAAACCACCACCACCTTGTCCGGGTTCCAGATCTTTGCTTGCAGTCGCTCCAGCATCGGTGCAACCCGGCGCGGTCCGCCAGAGTCGTGCATCATGGCGAGATCGACCTGTGCAGTCACGACTTCGCCCGGCCTCACGGCATCAAGCCCCGCAGCGCGCGCCACCAGCTTTTCCGCAAGAGTCATGGCCATGGCTATATCCCCAGATACGAGGCCTTGAGCCTCGTATCATTCAGCAGTTCGGCCGCCGACCCGGAGAGCGCAATCACGCCATGCTCCAGTACAAAGCCACGATGGGCGATAGCCAGCGACTGCACGACATTCTGCTCGACCAGCAAGATGGTCAGGCCTTCGCTGTTCAGGCGTTGAATCAGCGCGAACATCTCTTCCACCAGCAGCGGCGACAGACCGAGGGACGGTTCGTCGAGAATCAACAGCTCCGGTTCAGCCATCAGGCCGCGGCCGATGGCCAGCATCTGTTGCTCGCCACCCGACAGCGTTCCCGCCGCCTGCTCCATGCGCTCGCGCAGACGCGGAAAGATCGCATAAGCCTTATCCAGATTCTCCGCCCGGTGCGCCTTGCCACGGCGATAGCTGCCCAACTCAAGATTCTCACGCACCGTGAGATTGGGAAAGACGCGTCGCCCCTCCGGAACATGAATCAGTCCGGCGGATACGATATCGTCCGAAGCCGCACCGGCAATGTCGTGATCGAGAAAACGGATGCTGCCGGTCTTGGGACGGCAGATGCCGGAGAGATTGTTGTTGAGTGTGGATTTTCCGACACCATTGGCGCCCAGCAAAGCGACGATCTCGCCCCGCCGCACCGACAGGTTGATGCCGCGCAGCACATCCACCTCACCATACCCCGCATGAAGGCCTGTCACTTCAAGCATGCCGCACCTGCACCTGCTGGGCGGCGATACGCGCCGCCGCGCCGTGACCAAGATAGGCCTCGACCACCTTCGGATCGGCCGCAACCTGCGCAGGCGATCCTTCGGCGATCAGCGCGCCGTTATTCAGAACCAGGGCCCGATCGGACAGGTTCATGACAGCCCGCATCACGTGTTCGATCATCAGGATCGTCACGCCAGCATCGCGGATGCGCCGGATGATCGGCAGAATGGCGTCGATCTCTGCGGGATTGAGCCCCGCCATCACTTCATCCAGCAGCAGCAGCTTCGGGTCGGTGGCCAGCGCCTTGGCCAGCTCCAGCCGCTTGCGGCCCGCTATGGTAAGTGCGGCCGCTGGCTTGTCCAGCTGATCCGCCAACCCGACCTGCTGCGCAATCCGTTCGGCATGACTCAAGGCCTCGCGCCGATCGGCGCGGTGCAAATGCGCGCCAACGGCGATATTCTCCCTCACATTCAGGCCAGCAAAGGGTTGCACGATCTGGAAGGTGCGCGTAACGCCCATCCGACAGATGCGCTCCGGCGCTAGCCCAAGCAGCGACCGCCCCTCGAAACTAACCTCGCCCGCATCAGGGCAATGGAAACCCGATATCTGGGCAAAGATCGTCGTCTTGCCTGCACCATTCGGGCCGATCAGCGCGGTGATCGATCCGGCTGGCACGGTAAAGCTGACATTGTTGGTGGCAACCAGGCCGCCGAAGCGTTTGGAGAGTCCTTTGATCTCAAGCATGGGCGCCTCCCCGCTTGAACAGGCGGCGCAGGCTGATCCTGCCCAGGCCAAATAGGCCATTAGGCAGGAACAGCACCATCAGCACCAGCAGCACACCATAGACGACCAGATTGAGGCCCGGTGCATCGCCGAAGACGACCCGGCCGATTTCGGCAATCGCATGCAGGCCGAAGGCGCCTAGGACGGGTCCGAAGATGGTGCCAAGGCCGCCAATGATCGGCACCAGCAGGGCCTCCACCGACATGGCCGGGCCATAGGCGATATTCGGATCAAGATAGAGGAACAGCTGCACATAGAGCGCACCGCCAATGCCGGCCATCGCACCCGAAATCATGATCGCCAGCAGTTTGGTGCTGAACGGGTCCACGCCAATCGCACGGGCAGCATCCTCATTCTCGCGAACGGCCATCAGACGCGCGCCGAAACGGGAGTGCTCCAGCCACCAAGTGATCAGCAGGCCGATCCCGACCAGGACCAGCAGCAGCCAGAAGAAACCGGCCTTGCCCTCGAATTGCAGTTGCGCGAAACCGGGCCTCAGCGGCACCAGCAGGCCGACGCCCGCGCCCGTGAAGGCGAAAGTATTGGCCAGGATGCGAAAGACCTCGGCAAAGGCCAGCGTGACCAGCGCAAAATACGATCCACGCAAGCCATAACGGAACACCAGCCAGCCGGTGACGGCGCCCACAAGGCCGGCGGCAATGGCGGCCAGCACGAAACCGGCCCAGGCGTTCAGACCGAACTGGACCTGCAGCACGGCCGTGCAATAAGCGCCAGTGCCGAAGAACAAGGCATGGCCGAAAGAGAACTGCCCACCATAGCCGCCAAGCAGATTCCAGGCCTGCCCAAGCCAGGCATAGAACAGCACCATGGTCGCCCAGGTGATCCAGAAATCGGATTTCACCAGCAGCGGCAGTGGTAGCAGAACCACAAGAAGAACGATGATACCGGTCAGGCTGCGCATGATCAGGCCCTCTGCCCGAGCAGGCCGGTGGGCCGGAACAGCAGCACGATGATGAAGATCAGGAAGATACCGAGCTGACCAAGGCTTTCACCTAGGAACAGCCCACCCAGGCTTTCCGTCACGCCGATGATCAAGCCACCGAGAAGCGCCCCGACAAAACTGCCCATGCCGCCCAGCACCACAACGGTGAAGGCCACCAGCACAAAAGCGTGGCCGACCTGCGGGCTGACATAGAAGCTGGGCAGCAGCAGACAAGCCGCAACACCCAGGCAGGCGCAACCGATACCGAAGGACATAGCGAAGATATGGTCGACATTCACGCCGACCAGCCGTGCACCCTGTCGCTCCTTGGCGATGGCCCGAATGGCGCGCCCCAGGTCAGTGCGGGTCATCAGCAGCCACAGCAGCGCCGCCACCAGCAAGGCACCGACGAAGGCCACGGCCTTGGGCACGGAAATGAACGCTATGCCGAAATCGATCACCTCGAAGGAATAAGCCGTCTCAACAGTACGGGTGTCGGCGCGCCAGAAATACAGCGCCAGATTCTCGATGATCACCGACAGGCCCAGCGTGACCAGCAGGATATTCTCGTCCTTGCCATGGCTGGCCCGGCCGATAACCCAGCGCTGCAAACCATAGCCGATGGCGAATAGCGCAGCAGCGGCCACCGGAAGCGACAGATAGGGATCGATGCCGAACATGGCATGCAGGAAGAACACGCCATACAGCGCCAGCATCAGCAGGCTGCCATGGGCGAAATTGATGATATGCAGCACGCCGTAGATCAGCGTCAAGCCAAGGGCGATCAGGGCATAAACCGCACCCGTGGTCAGTCCGTTCAGGATCGCCGGCAGTAGGATTGAAACTTCAAGCATTCATCACACAAGGGAATATGCGGAGCCGGTCTCCCGGCTCCGCATGACAAGCATCAGAGCTTCGGCGCCGGGAAGACCGGCTTGGCGTTGGCAAATGACTGCGGGAAGATCACCTTGATGTCCTTCTGCAGAATCTGCGTGTTCACCGGTACCGCACCTTCATTCTGCCCGTTGACGAATTTTGTCGGGCCATAGGGCATGAAGTGGTTGGACCAGCTCGACGCCGCCAGCGCTTGAGTGATCGCCGCCCGGTCGGTGGAAGCGGCGCGCTCCACCGCATCCACCAGCAAGCGCACGCATTCGTGATTAAGAAAGACCTCGTAGGAGAAGAACTGCTTCTCGGCTTCGATCTTCTTCTTCAGTTCCAGCGCCACGGGATTGCGCGGATCGAACCAGTGATTGCAATCCATGATAAATTCCGCCGCATCGTAGAACTCCTGCACGAAGCGGTATTGCGAGGCCGCGCCGCCCAGGATGGCGTAAACGGCCTTGGGACGGACCTTCTGCTGCCGCATGGTGCGCGCCAGCAGCACGAACTCGTTATAGTAATTCGAGGGAATCAGCAGGTCCGGATTGCGGCCCTTGATCTTCAACACGATGTTGTTGAAGTCACGGGTCGGGTTAGCATGAGCAATCGTCTCGAGAATCTCAAAACCCATGCCTGGCAGCTTTTCGTTCAGCGTCTTGGCCATGCCGGCACCGAAAGCCGATTCCTCATGCACGATCATGACGGTCTTGACCGGCTTGCCGGCCTGATTGTTCATCGCCACCAGATTCTCGATGGCGCTATCGACGATCTTGCTGAGGCCTGGGCCGAAGCGGAAGGTGTTGGTCAGGCCGCGGGTGACAACCTGGTCCACCACGCCGACATCGACGATATGCGGGATGCTATGCTTGGCTGCCGCCTGCGTCGTCGCCAGCGCGATGCCGGAAGCGAAAGGCCCGATAATGGCCGAAACCCCCATTTCGTTCAGCTTCTCAACCTCAGCTGCACCGACATCGGGCTTGGACTGGGCATCGGCATAGATCGCCTCGATCTTGGTGCCGCCCAGTGCGGCGATGCCGCCATTGGCGTTGATCGTATCGATCGCCATCTTGGCGCCGAGCCGGCATTGCAAACCGGATGGCGCGACAGGGCCAGTGACCGGATGCAGGATGCCGACCTTCAGCGTGCGCGGCTGTGCCTTCAGGATGGCGGGGAAACCCGCGATGCCTGCTGTGGCGGCTGTTCCTGCGAGGAACAGACGCCGGGAAACGTGGAATGGGACTGTCTTCTTCGTCATCACTTTTTCTCCCTGTTTCTGGAACGTGGCGCTGCCCTGGCTGCCCCGGCCGCCGGCGCCACGCTGGCCGACCAAGTATTGCGATCCTCGCCACGCACACGGTCGAGGCTCATACGGAACTGATAACGGTCCGGGCGGTACAATCCGATGATGAACTCCACGGGCCGGCCATGACTGTCCTTGACGATGCGGCTGATCCGCAGCAGCGGCGCGCCGACCATGGTTTTCAGCGCCGGCGCCACGCGGGTATCCGCCAGCGTGGCGGACAGCGTTTGGTCCGCGCCACCGATCACGATCCCTGAGCGCTCCAGCAGACTCAGCAACGGCTCGTTCGACATTTCCTTGCGGCCGAATTTGCGGCCGATATCGGCGGGCAGATAGGTCGTCAGATAGGAAAACGGCCCATCGGCGAGGGAGCGCACGCGTACGGCGCGCTGCACTTCGGTGCCCGGCTCGATCTGCAGGGCAGCGGCAACATCTGGCGCAGCAGGTTCATAGGAGAAATCCAGCAGGGCGACCTGGGTTTTCAGGCCCATGGCCATGAGATTCTCGATCAGGCCCTCGACACCGCCATGCACGGGCGGCGGCTCCTGCCGCCGGGGCGTCACATGCGTTCCGCGTCCACGTCCTCGCGTGACCATGCCTTCAGCGGCGAGTTCGGCCAGGGCGCGGCGCGCGGTGATGCGCGAAACCTGGAACTGCCGGGCCAGCTCCTCCTCACCTGGCACCTGCATGCCGGCAGCGAGTTTGCCCTCGACGATCTGGTTGCGCAGAATCAGAAAAATCTGGTGATACAACGGCGTTGGCAGCCGCTCGTCCACGATCACCGTATTTTTCTGCCCACGCATGCCGGTCGGACGCTCCCGCGACTCTATTGTTACATTGATAGTACAATAGACAAGACCCCGGGCCGTCAAGGTCATTATGACGGAAAAACGACGAAGGCATCTGGCGCTCCCCGTGAAGGACGCCAGATGCCTGATCGGTGATCACCTGCTATATGAACGGGCAGCGTTCAGACTGTCGGGCGCGCAGCCCTAGCGGAACAGCGTGTCGATATAAGCCGCGCCGATACCAATTTTCTCATAATGATTACGGCAAAGCTCGATGTAGTTGTGCACATCGAAGTAGCCGTTCGCCTCGCCGTTTTCATCCAGCCAGACCAATGGCCCGGTCACAGTAAAGAAGACCTTCATCGGATCCTTGTGCTCGTAGGCAACCAGCGTGTGGCCCTCCCCCGGCGTCTCGTAGACGAAATCGCCGGCCGTGGCCGTCCAGTCATGCTCCAGATAGCCCCACTTGCCCGAGATGGTGTAGGCGAAAACCTCATGCGGATGGTAATGCCGGTTCACCAGCCCCGCACTTTTGGCCATGAGGATGTCGCACCACTTGTTCTGCGACGGCGAGATCCACAGCGGCCGTGACGACACGGTATCGGTGAAGGGTACATAGAGCCGCTCCTCGTCCGTCGGCGCATTCCGCATGTAGACTTCGGGCAAGGCATCCGGCTGAAACACCTTGGCGATGGGTTTCAGATCTTTCCAGAATTCAGTCGTCGCAAGTTCGGGCATGGGGCGCCTCCTGCTGTTGCCGGTCGTTGAAACTCAGATATGCATGCCACCATCGGCCATGAGCACGCTGCCGGTGGTGAAACTGCCCTGGTCGGAGGCCAGAAACATTACGGCGCGCGCGATCTCGGACGCCTGGGCATGACGGTGCAGTGGGATGAGGGAATCGAGCAGCTTGGTCGCGTCGCGGCCAATGGCTGCCGTGATGCCATCCTCGATCCCCTTCTGGAAACCGTTATCGATCGGCCCCGGCGCAATCACGTTGACGCGGATACGACGTGGCGCGGCCTCCTTGGCCACCGTACGCACCAGGCCGATCACCGCATGCTTCGAGGTGGCATAGGCGCAGATGCCGGGATCGCTGGTCACGCCGACCACGCTGGATGTAACAATAATGCTGCCGCCGTCATTCATCTGCGGCAGGCCGTATTTGCAAGCCAGGAACGAGGCTCGCACATTCACGGCCATCACGGCATCGAAGACATCTTCCGGATATTCGGTTACCGGACTGACCACGCCGCTGACGCCGGCATTGCTGAACAGCACATCGATCTTGCCCCAGCGCTTGACCGTGGCGCCGATGTAGCGCCGCGTCTCGCCACTGTCGGCCACATTGGCGGCACAGGTCGCCACGCGATCAGCCGGCACATTGAGCGATACGACAGCCTTGTCCAGTGCCGCCTGCTCGCGATCCACCAGCATGACACGCGCGCCCTCGCGCAGAAAATCGGCCGTGCTGGCCAGCCCCAGGCTGCCGGCCGCACCGGTGACGATGCAGATCTTGCCTTCAAGCAATCCCATGACGCCCTCGATCAGATCGGATAACGGCCGGGCTGGGTCTCGATCGTGATCCAGCGCAGCTCGGTGAATTCCTCGATGCCGGCCTTGCCGCCAAAGCGGCCATACCCTGATGCCTTCATGCCGCCAAACGGCATCTGCGCCTCGTCATGCACGGTTGGGCCATTCACATGGCAGATGCCGCTCTCGATGCGCCTGGCTATGCCCATGGCACGCGCGATATCACGGCTGAACACGGCAGCCGACAGACCGTATTCGGTATCATTGGCGATCTTGAGGGCCGCCTCGTCGCCCTTGGCCCGCACGACGCAGACCACTGGACCGAAGGATTCTTCACTGTAAATTTGCATATCCGGCGTCACGTGATCCAACACGGTGGCATCCATGATGGCGCCATCGGCACGACCGCCAGCGACCATTTTCGCGCCCTTGGCTGTCGCCTCCTTGATCAGGTCCTGCACGCGACCGACGGCTTCACGACTGACTACAGCGCCCAGCGGCGTATTGCCCTTGTGCGGGTCGCCCGCCACCAGGGTGGCAGCCTTGGCGGCGAATTTCTTCACGAAGTCGTCGGCGACCTTCTCGTCAACCACCAGCCGCTCGGTCGACATGCAAATCTGGCCCTGGTTCATAAAGGCACCGAAGGCGGCCGCCTTCACCGCCTCGTCGAGATCGGCATCGTCCAGCACCAGCATCGGGGCCTTGCCGCCCAGTTCCAGCAGCACCGGCTTCAGGTACCGTGCCGCCGTCTGGGCAATGATGCGACCGACCCTGGTCGAGCCGGTAAAATTGATCCGCCGTACGGCCGGGTGGGCAATAAGCGCATCGACGACAGCAGCCGCATCGACCGGCGCATTGGTCACCACATTGACGACGCCGACAGGGATGCCGGCATCGACCAGACATTCAGCAATCAACCGATGCGTGCCCGGGCAGAGCTCGGATGCCTTCAGCACCACGGTGTTGGCACAGGCCAGTGGCATGGCCAAGGCACGCGTGCCCAGGATCACCGGTGCATTCCACGGCGCGATGCCCAGCACCACGCCCACGGCCTGGCGCGTCGCCATGGCGATACAGCCCGGCTTGTCGGACGGAATCACCTCGCCGCCAATCTGTGTGGTCATCGATGCCGCCTCTCGCAGCATGCCGGCCGCCAGATGCACGTTGAAGCCGGCCCAGCCGGCTGTGGCACCGATCTCGGCCGCCATGCGGGCGACGAAATCAGGCGTGCGCGCAACCATCGTATCGGCCGCTTTCAATAGCAGCGTACGGCGCTCGTTCGGACCCAGCGCCGACCAGGCAGGAAAAGCCCTGGCCGCCGCATCGGCGGCAGCGACGGCATCAGCGGTGGAGGCAGCGGCAGCCCGGCTCGCCACGCCGTCAGTCAGCGGGTTCTTACGCTCGAAGGTCTTGCCACCCGTAGCCGGGACGGTCTTGCCGTCAATCAGCAAATCGATCTGAAACATGGTATGTCTCCGTCGTTAATGTGCCGCGCCGGATACGCCGAGATAGGCGCGTTGTACGGCCGGGTCGTTTTTCAGGGAGGACGCGGTGCCAGCACCAACAATACGTCCGTTCTCGATCAGATAGCCGCGATCGGCGATAGCCAGGCTGCGGCGGGCATTCTGCTCGACCAGCAGCACGCCGATGCCGGTCTGGCGGATACGGGCCAGTGCCGCGAACAGCTCGCCGCACATCAGCGGCGACAGCCCCAGCGACGGCTCGTCCAGCAGCAGGATATCCGGCGCCGACATCAGGGCGCGCCCGATGGCCACCATCTGCTGCTCGCCGCCACTCATGGTGCGGGCCGCCTGGGTCATGCGCTCGGCCAGACGCGGGAAGAGCGTCAGCACACGCTGCAGGTTCTCCGCCTCTTTCGCGCGGGCGCGTTTGGCATAGGCACCGAGCATCAGGTTTTCGCGTACCGTCAGGTCTCCGAAGATGCCGCGCCCTTCAGGCACCAGCGCCAGCCCGGCCTCGACAATGCCATGGGCGCGCAGCTTGGTCAGATCGCGGCCAGCCAGCACTACACGCGCACCCGTAGCAGCCGGCTGGATGGCAGCCACGGCCTTCAGCAGTGAGGTCTTGCCGCTGCCATTGGCACCCAGGATGACCACGATTTCCGAGCTGGCAACATTGAGCGCCACGCTGTCGACGGCACGATGCTTGCCGTACGAGACCGAAAGATTGGCAATCTCAAGCATCGCCATCTCCCAGGTAGGCGCGGATCACCTCAGGCTCGGCCAGCACGGCGGCCGGTGTGCCATCGGCGATCTTGCGACCGGTATTCATCACCACGCAGCGATCACAAAGCGAGCGGATGGCATCCATCACATGCTCCACCATCAGGATGCCGATACCCTCGCTGCGCAGACTGCGGATCAGCTCTATGCCCTGCAGCAATTCGGTGGGATTGAGGCCGGCCAGCCATTCATCGAGCAGCAGTAGCTCCGGCCGCAGCGCCAGGGCGCGAGCCAGTTCAAGCCGCTTCTGATCGATATAAGTAAGCTCGGTCGCCATGGTGTCGCCACGGCCATTGAGGCCGACACGCTCCAAAAGATCGTCAGCGCTGCGCTCCGCGCGCACGCCCCAGTCGTTGCGCGTCCCGAAGGCCAGGCCGGCCAGCACATTCTCGCGACAGGTCATCGAGCCCAGCACCCGCACAAGCTGGAAGGTGCGGGCTACGCCCAGCCGCGCTATCTTATGGGGTGCAAGGCCCTCGATGGCGCCGCCGCGCAAAGCCACGCGGCCGCCATCAGGCTTCAGCGCCCCGGAGATCAGGTTAAGAACCGTCGTCTTGCCCGATCCGTTCGGCCCCAGCAAGCCGACGATCTCGCCCGGCATGACGCTGAGATCGACGCCATCCACGGCGACCAGACCGCCGAAACGACGAGTCAACCCCTGCACGGCCAGAAGCGGCGTCTGGTTCATGACGCTCTCCCCTTGCCCCATCCATTTTTACCCAGGCCGCGCAGGCTCGCACGACCCTTGTCGAACAGGCCGGCGATGCCACTCGGGATGGCATAGACAATCAGCATGAAGGCCAAGCCTATCAGAATGCTGAAGTGGTTTGGGAAATTGGCGAGCAGGAATTCGAACAGCAGGCTGAGCGGAATGACACCCAACAGCGGGCCATACAGACGATGCACACCGCCCAGCAACGCCATGATCAGAACCTGGAAGGATGTCACCGGGTTGAAGGCGATAGCCGGATCGATATAGGTCCAGCGCGGCGCCATCACCGCACCCGCCAGCGTCATGAAGGCGGCACTCAGCATGAACAGCGCGACCTTGGCGCCGGTGGTGTTGATACCAACATGACGGGCCACGGCCTCATCATCGCCGATCACCCGCAGAGCCAGGCCCAACCGCGACCGCCGGATCAGGATGCCAGCGAGGAAGACCAGCACCGTCAGGCCGAGAAGCTGCCAGTAGATCTGGTTGGTGGTGATGTCGACAAAGACATAACGGCCCAGCGTCCGGGTCTTGTTGACCTCGAACCAGGTCACCAGTTGGCGCACCAATTCAGCCAGACCGAAGGTGAAGATGACGAAATGGACGCCCGACAGCCGCAGCGTGGACAGGCCGACGATCAGCGCCACGACAATGCCGATGGCCAGTGCGATCAGCAGAACCAACGGCCAGGCCAGCACCTCGCCCAGCACCGCCACCGTATAGGCGCCGATGCCGAAGAAGGCGACCGTCGCCAGCGAGACATAGCGCGTCGGGCCAGAGAACAGCGCCCAGGCAGTGGCCAGCACGGTGTAGTTCAGGATGGAAATGGCGAGTGACAGGCGGTAGCCGTCGGCCACGAAAGGTACGCAGGCCAGAATGGCAATCGCTGCAATAGCGCCGGCAATTTTCACAGGCAGAGCCAGCGTCATCGGTTGCTCCTGCCGAACAGCCCCTGCGGACGCACCAACAGGATGATCAGGAAGATCGCGTAGGTGGCGGCCAGCGTAAGGCCCGGGTCGATCCACGTGGCGACGAAGGTCTCGGTCAGGCCAAGGATCAGACCGGCCACCAGCGCACCCATCAGGTTGCCGACACCGCCCATGATGACCACGATCAGCGCCTTCATGGTGAAGACCACGCCGATATTGGCGTTGAAGGTCAGGAACATCGACACCAGAACGCCGCCAGCAGCCACCAGCCCACCACCGAACGCAAAGGCAATGGCCGCCGCCATGCGCACATCGATGGCGACCAGTTGCGCCGCCACTGGATCGACGGCGACGGCCCGCAATGCTGTGCCGGCGCGCGTGCGCGTCAGACCCCAGTAGAGCGCCAGGCCAATCACGGCGGCAAAGGCCAGCGCCAGCAGACGGTTGGCGGCGATGGTGACTCCGAAGACATTCACCGGAATGGCGAGGAAGGAATAGCTGTAGTAAGCGCCGCCAAACAGCACCAGCATCACGCCCTGCACCACGAACAGCAAGCCGAAGGTGGCCAGTATGCTGTCGACCTCCAGCGCATCGCGCGTCTTTGCGCGCTGCACCAGCGGCACCAGCAGAATACGGTAGATCAGCCAGCTGACAGCCAGCGCGGCCGGCACAATGGCCAGCAACCCGAGCAGCGGATTGAGGCCGGCAGTGGTGAACAGCCAGAAGACGGCGAATGAGGCCGCGACCAGGATTTCGCCGTAGGACAGATTCATGATCCGCGCGACGCCATACTGGAGCGTCAGCCCCATGGCGACCAGCGCGTACATGCCCCCGAGCGTTATGCCCGTCAGCAGGGCTTCAACAAACATCGACTGCGACCTTCACATGAAAAACCGGCGCGGCGGCTCTACACCGCCGCGCCAGGCACTTACTTCCAGGGAGCCTTCGGCACCACCATCGGGCTGGCATTCGCGCCGGCCGGCGCCACGCCGGTGAAGAAGCCGTTCTGCCACTGGCCGATATAGGGATAGGTCCCCTTCGGCGGCATGTTGTCGACCAGCTTGAACTTGCCCAGCACGGTATCGAAGGTGCCGGTCTGCAGTTCCTTCACAATGGCCTCGCGGTCGATCTTGCCAACACGCTCGACCGCCTGCTCCAGCATCTGCAGCGAGACATAACCGAGCTGGCTGCCCCAGTAGTCCGGGTCGCGGTTATGCATGGCGACATGCTTCTTGCGGTATTCGACGGTGCCCTGGTTCTTCGGGTCCCAGCCGCCGAGCGTCATGATGCCCTCGGCATTGGCACCGAAGCGCTGCGGGAACAGCGGGAAAGCCGTCCCCACACCGGTGAACATCACCTTCGGCGCAAAACTCGCCACCTTGGCCTGGTCGTTGATCGCAATGGTATCCGGCGGATAGCTGAAGGCGACGAAGGTATCGGCGCCCGAGCGCTGAGCTTCGCTGATCAGCGGCGACATGTCCTGGGTGCCGACCGGATAGCTCTTGTCCATCACCAACTTGAAGCCGGCCTTGGTAAAGCCGTCGCGCGCCGCCTTGGACAGATCAATGCCAAAGCCATCGGCCACGCTCAGCATGGCGATGTTGCTGTTGATCTTGCCGTCTTTCTGCTGCTTAGACAGCAGATCGACCAGCGCATCGATATACTGCACGCTGGTGCCGAGGAACCAGAAACTGTTCGGCCAGCGCTTGGCCAGAGCCGGGGCCTGGTCGGTGACGGCGCTGAAGGTCAGCTGCGGATAACCATATTTGTTGAAGACCGGGCCGACAGCCAGGTTAAGGCCGGTGCCCCAGGGCGGCAGCAGCAGATCGACCTTGTCCTGGGTAATCAGGCGCTCGACCGCACGGACCGCTTCTTCGGAATTCGAACGGTCGTCATACTCGATTACCTCGACCGGCACGCGCTTGCCGCCGATCAGCAGACCGCCCTTGTCGTTCAGCTCCTTGAGCCAGAGCTGGTAATTCGGAATCTGCGTGATATTCGCACCACCGGCATTCGGGCCGGTTTTGGAAATCGCATAGCCGATCTTGATCTTGTCCTGCGCCAGCGCAGGCTGGAATGCGGTGACAGCCAGGCCCATGGCCATGGCCGCCGCCAGCAGGCGGTTTTTGCCAATCGTCATTTTTATTCCTCCCTAGGGCCGCCTTGAGAATCACACTGGCGGGCCGGTCGAGACCCTAGCCTTCGCAGGACTGCATATCTTGTCCAGGAAGGAACCGAAATTTGCTCCAGAGTGAACCGCTCCGCATGCAGACACGTCTGCTGCACCGCAAAAACCACAGCAATCCTTCAAGTGAATCAATGATGATGCGGATTATCTTCACAAGTTGCCTTTCCGCTTTAACGCAACCTGCCATCACGGCTAAACTGGTCGAAAGTTGGATACCCAACGAAAGGGAGGACAGTGAGCGCCATCGCGGTGGTTTCCACCTCGCAGGTCGCGCCAGCGGACCGGCTGGCCGTGTGGGGAGATTTTGTCGGGCGGCATATCGGCCACCTGCAATCGGACACCTTTGGCGACCAGACTTTCAGCGGCCGGCTGGAACTGGGCGATATCGGCGGGCTGAAGCTTTGCCGCATCGTCGCCGGCCGGCATCGAGTCGTGCGTACGCCCAACCTGATCCGCCACGATGACCGTGGTTACGTGAAAATCGTCGCCCAGATCGAGGGCGCGGGCAGCTTCGAACAGAATGGCCGCAAGCTGGTGCTGACGCCCGGCGAATGGAGCATGTACGACACGACCCGCACCTACATCGTGTCGAACCCGGAACCGATCAACCAGATCGCCCTGCTGCTGCCGCGCGACCGCCTGACACGCGTCGGCGTCAACCTCGACCAGATGTCGGTGCAGCGGTTTTCCGGCCGAAGCGGCGTCAGCCGCCTGGTCTTTGACCTGTTGTCTTCCGCCTTCGCCGAACTGCCGACGCTGACCGGGCCGAACAACGGCTGGGAATTCGCCGACACCATGGCCAACCTGGTCCGGCTGGCCGCACTGGACAAGCTTGGCAGTCCCACCGAGGAAGCGCTGCAGGAAAACACGCGCGCCCGGGCCAAGGCTTATATAGTCGCCAACCTGCAGGACCCGTCGCTGTGCATCGACGACATCGCCGCTGCCGTGGGGTGCACCAAACGCAACCTGCACAAGCTGTTCACCCGGGAAGACGAGACCCTGAACAGCTATATCTGGAACAGCCGGCTGGAACGCATCCGGCAGGATTTGAGCAATGGCGCCCTGCGGCATCGATCCATTACCGACATCGCATTTGCCTGGGGTTTTAACTCGTCAGCGCATTTCAGCCGCAGCTTCCGCGACCGTTTCGGTGTGGCGCCCCGCGCCTACCGCACGCTGATTTGAGTCAGTCGCCGGCCGCGGCACTCGGCAGAGGCAGAATCAACGCAGAAGCGGAAACCTATTTGTCGTACAGGCCCTTGTACTGGTCGCGCAGCAGGTTTTTCTGCACCTTGCCCATGGTGTTGCGCGGCAGGTCCTCGACGAAAAACACGCGCTTGGGCAGCTTGAACTTGGCCAGGCGCCCATCCAGCGCCTTCAGCACGGCAGCCTCGTCCAGTTTGTGGCCTTTTTCCGCCACCACCACGGCAGTGACACCCTCGCCGAAGTCTGGATGCTGCAGACCAATCACCGCAGATTCGATGACGCCCGGCATGGCATCGATCTCGGTCTCCACTTCCTTGGGATAGACGTTGTAGCCGCCGGAAATAATCAGGTCCTTGCCACGGCCAACGATATGCACGTAACCGCGGTCGTCGATCTTGCCCAGATCGCCGGTGATGAAGAAACCGTCGACACGGAACTCGGCCGCCGTCTTTTCCGGCATGCGCCAGTAGCCCTTGAAGACATTCGGACCCTTCACCTCGATCATGCCGATCTCGCCCTGGGCTAGCACCTTGCCGGTCTCGGGATCGGTGATGCGGGTCTCGACGCCCGGCAACGGGAAGCCCACCGTGCCGGCGATACGCTCACCCTCGTAAGGATTCGAGGTGTTCATGTTGGTCTCGGTCATGCCGTAACGCTCGAGGATGCGGTGCCCGGTGCGGGCTTCCCATTCGCGATGCGTCTCGGCCAGCAGCGGCGCCGAACCGGAGACGAACAGACGGATATGCTTGACCAGCTCCTTGGTCAGCGCCGGCGACTGCAGCAGACGCACGTAAAAGGTCGGCACGCCCATCATGCTGGTGGCGCGCGGCAGATGGCGGATCACCTCGTCACCGTCGAATTTCGACAGGAAGATCATCGAGGCGCCAGCCAGCAGCGTCACATTGCTGGCGACGAAAAGTCCGTGCGTATGGAAGATCGGCAGTGCATGCAGCAGCACGTCCTTGGCCGTGAAGCCCCAGTAACCGACCAGGGTATCGGCATTCGAGAATAGGTTGCGATGGCTGAGCATCGCACCCTTCGAGCGGCCAGTGGTGCCCGAGGTGTAGAGGATGGCGGCCAGATCATCGGGCCCGCGCGGCACCGGCGTGAACTCAGCCGGCGCAGCCTTCGCCTTGTCCATCAGACTGCCAGCACCTTTGCCGCCGAGCGTCAGGCAGTGGGCCACGCCGAGCTTCTTGGCCAGCGGTCCCAGGTCCTTTTCGACTGCGGGACGACAGACCACCACGCGCGGCTCGGCATCGCCGATGAAATATTCGAGTTCGGCCAGCGTGTAGCCGTTATTGAGCGGCAGATAGACGCCACCCGCCGCCACCACGCCCAGATACAGGATCAGCGCCTCGGCCGACTTGTCCACCTGCACGGCGACCCGGTCGCCCGGCTGCACGCCCAGCCCGACCAGGGCATTGGCCATCTGGCCTGCCAGCGCGAAGGTCTCGGCATAGCTGAATGTCCGGCCCTCGCCGGTTTCCATGAAGGTCTTGGCCGGATCGGTCACCCGGCTGCGAATCAGGCTGTAAAGATTATCAGACATCGGCTTACGCGTTGGTTGCGAAATGGACGCCCGTACTAAATCGTCCCCGCCCCCATCCGCGCAAGCCTTCCGGCCCGCTTAAGCCCTTCCGGACGGCGTTTCCGGTCTCAGGAGGCCACCGTCTCCAGCTGGTCCGCCGCCAGCAGGCGGTAGCCCACGCCCAGTTCGGTCTGGATATAGGTCGGTCGGGCCGGATCGCGTTCGATCCGCTGGCGCAGCTTGCGCATGAAGATGCGCAGGTAGTGCACATCCTCGGCATGCTCGTCGCCCCAGACCTCGCGCAGCAGCTGCTCGTGCGTCACCACCTTGCCGGCATGGCGGGCCAGATGCTGCAACAGGCCATATTGCTTCGGAGTCAGTTTCACCTCCGCGCCTTCGACCACCACGCGGCGACGCGCCAGATCGACGGCCAGATTGCCAACCTCGAACAGCGGCTCGCTGGCAGCCAACGGCGCGCGGCGCAGCACGGCATTCAGACGGGCGAGGAATTCGGCGATGCTGAACGGTTTGGTCAGATAATCGTCGGCGCCGTATTCGAAGGCGCGCACCTTGTCCATCTCGCGATTGCGCACGGTCAGCACGATCACCGGCAGCCAGCTCCACTCGCGCAGCCGGCGCAGCACGTCCAGGCCGTCCTGGTCGCCCAGCTGCATGTCCAGCACAACCAGGCTGATATCGTCCTTGACCAGGATTTCCAGTGCTTCGGCGCCGCTGGCGGCCTCTACGACCTCGAAGTTATGCAAGGCCAGCGCCGTGCGCAGGAAGCGACGGATCTGGGTTTCGTCATCAACGATAAGAATGCGGCGCGGGTCCATTATGCGGCCTCCCCTTCATCAGAAAGCATAAGCGTCTTTGCCGGCGGCATGCCGATGTGGAAGGCGGTACCCTCGCCCACGCCACGGCTTTCCGCCCAGATTTCACAGCCTGTCGCCTCGACAAAGGCCTTGCTGACCATCAGGCCCAGCCCGTTGCCCGCGACATGCCCCGATGCAGCATCGGTGCGATAAAACGGCGCGAAGATTCGCTCCACGTCGCCATCCTGCAGGCCGATGCCGGCATCCTGCACGGTCAGCACGACACGTGCGCCGGTATTGTGGCCGTTCATGCGGATCATCGTGCCAGGCTTGGAATACTTCGCGGCGTTCTCAAGGATATTGACCAGCGCCTGCTCGATCAGGATCGGGTCGGTCTCGACCATCGGCAGGTCGAGCAGGTCATGGGTCTCGATGCGATGACCGGCGAGCGTCTTCTGCGTCTGGCGCAGCGCCGCATTGGCGATATCGGCGACGTCGACCGCCTGCATATGCGGCGTCAGCCGGCCGGCGCGAATGCGAGTCAGGTCCAGCATGCGGCGAATATAACGTTCCAGCCGTTCGGCTTCCTCACGGATGGTCGACTGCAGTTCGGTTCGGGTAGCGTCGTCGCAGAGCGGGCCGAATTTCTCAAGCGTCGTCACCGAGCCAAGGATGGATGCCAGCGGCGTATGCAGGTCGTGACTAATCGAACCGAGCACAGCTTCACGCAGGTCTTCCGCCTTGGCCGTGACGCGGGCCTCTTCCACCGAAAGCGCCAGCCGCATGCGCGCCAGGGCCAGGCCGGACTGCTCCATCATCGCGGCAATCGCCAGCGGATCGACATTGCGCGCCGGTTCGGCCAGCACCACCACGCCGAATGGCTGGCCGCCGCTGCGCAGCACGTAGCTGGCCGCAGTGTTGCTGCCGCTGTCACGATCGCGCCAGGCGTCCTGTGCCAGCATGCCAAGAGCTGCCGCATCGAAGTCACCGGCGGATGCCACCATCGCCAGGCTGTCGCCGGACAGAAGGTAAATCGCAATGGAACTGTCCAGCGCGCTGCGCAGTTCGCCGGCCAGCACGGCCGGCGTCTCGGCCGGATCGACCACGGCGCTGATGCGACGGTTGAACGCCAGCAGATATTCCATCATCGCCTCGCGCCGGCGCGAGGTCGCGGCAGCGCGACGCGCATACCCTGCCAGCTGGCTGGAGGCGATGGCGACACCGGCAAAGACGAAGATGTCGGCGAACTCCTGCGGATCGGCATCGGGCAGGCTGAAGGCCGGATTGTAGAACAGCACCGAACAGACCGCGAGCGCGGCGAGAGCCGCGGTCAGCGATGGAATCATGCCGCCGAAAATCGCGGCGCCGAGGATCACCGGCACGAACAGGATCGAAGCGGATGTGACATTGATCGCGCGGCTGAGCGCATAGACCCCGAAACCCGCCACCATCACCACCACGGCAGCGACAACACTGTGCAGCAGAACCTTGCCCGCCGGGATGCGCGCGGGTTCATCGCCGGCCATACGAAGTGCAATGGGCGAGACCATAGCCGATTATCCCACAGGTCCGGGTCCGGTACAGCCTTACAAGGCGCTCCGGGATGGGGGGTGCGTCAATTGATACAGGCCAGCTGGGTCTGGCTGACCTGCCCCATACGGGCCCGGATGGTGCCGGTCCGGCGCTCGATATAGGCGGTCGGCGCCGCGGCGCTCCAGCGGTTCGGATTGGGCAGCACCGCGGCCAGCCGGGCCGCCTGCACCTCGCTCAGGCGGGCAGCTGGCTGGCCGAAATGGGCCTCGGCCGCCACCCCGACTCCGAACAGGCCCGGCCCCATCTCGGCGATATTGAGATAGACCTCCATGATCCGCCGCTTCGGCCAGAAGGCATCCAGCGCCAGTGCCAGCGGGGCTTCCAGGCCTTTGCGGACAAACCCGCCGCCCGGCCAGAGGAAGAGATTGCGGGCCACCTGCATCGGAATGGTGCTGGCCCCGCGCAGGCGGCCAGTTTCCTCGTAATCATCCAGGGCATCCTGCACCGCCCCCAGATCGATGCCCCGATGCAGGCAGAAGCGGCTGTCCTCGGCCACCATCACCGCCCGCACCATCGGAGCCGCCACGGCGGCCAGGGGCAGCGGCCGGTACCGGACCGCCTCTCCGCGCTCGATGCTGCGGATCAGCATCAGCGGGGTCGCCGGCGGGTCGATGAACCGGAACAGCAGCAGGCCGCCGCCCCAAAATATGGCAAGGGCGACCAGCAGCAGGACCAGCAGGCGGAAAAGCAGGCGCATGGGATGAAAGAACGCGGAATTCCGGAGGGTTGCAATGGGCTGGACCGGAATCCGGAACCGGGGTGGACAGCCGCCCCGGCGCGGGATTAACTGGCCGGAACGGGGAGAAAACGTTTCATGCTGCAAGGCAGTGCCATACTGCTTCTGTCGCTCGGCTATCTGGGCCTGCTGTTCGCGGTTGCCCATCTGGGCGACCGACTCGGGCCGCGCTGGTATACCGGCCGCAGCGGCGCCACGATCTATGCCCTCTCGCTGGCGATCTACTGCACCTCCTGGACCTTTTATGGATCAGTGGGCCGCGCAGCGCTGTCGGGACCGGATTTCATCCTGATCTATGTCGGCCCGATCCTGGCGATCACACTCGGCTACCCCGTGATGTCGAAGATGATCGCCATCGCCAAGAAGCAGAACGTTACCTCCATCGCCGACTTCATCGGTTCGCGCTACGGCAAAAGCCGCGCCGTCGCCGTGCTGGTCACGCTTTTCGCGGTGATCGGCGTACTGCCCTACATCTCCCTGCAGATGCAGGCGGTCAGCGTCACCTTCGAGGTGCTGGTGGGCAGCGACATGGCGCATCTTCTGAATGCCAGCCTGCCGCCGCCCTGGCGCGATACCGCCATGTTCGTCGCCGGCATCATGGGACTCTTCACGATCCTGTTCGGCGTACGCCATGTGCAGGCTACCGAACAGCATCGCGGCATGATGCTGGCGATCGCCTTTGAATCCCTGGTCAAGCTGGCGGCCTTTCTGGCCGTCGGCATTTTCATCGTCTTCGGCCTGTTCGACTCCGGCAGCGACCTGATGGCCCGCCTGCAGGCGGCACCCGGCCTCGCCGACCGCCTCTCCGGCGGCCTGGGCAGCAACTGGATCGCCATGACGCTGCTGTCGGGCTTCGCCTTCCTCTGCCTGCCGCGCCAGTTCCACGTGGCCGTGGTCGAGAACGGCGATCCAAGCCAGCTGAAGGTCGCGCGCTGGGCCTTCCCGGTCTACCTGGTCGCCATCAACCTGTTCGTGGTGCCGATTGCCGCCGCTGGCCTGCTGCTGGCAAAGCCGGGCTCCAATCCCGATTTCTTCGTGCTGACCCTACCGCTGATGGCAGACCAACTGGCCCTGTCGGTGCTGGCCTTCATCGGCGGTCTGTCAGCGGCGACCTCCATGGTGATTGTCGCCTGCATGGCGCTGTCGATCATGGTGTCGAATGAACTGGTGACGCCCTTCCTGCTGCGCTCGCGCGCCGGCGGTTCGGGCGAAGTCGGCCAGATCGTGCTGAACGTGCGGCGCGCCGCCGTCGTCGTCATCCTGATCGCCGCCTATATCTATCACACCTGGATCGCGGGCTACCTGCCACTCGCCTCCATCGGCATGATCTCCTTCTGCGCTGTGGGCAACTTTGCACCGGCCTTGCTGCTCGGCCTGTACTGGCGGCGCGCCCATCGTCATGGTGTGATCGGCGGCCTGCTGGCCGGCTTCGCCGTCTGGGTCTATGCCCTGTTGCTGCCCTCCATCGAAGGCGCCAGCACCGGCCATCCGGTCGTGGCGCCGCTGACGCGCTGGCTGCCCGCGCCCCTCGACGGCTACGACTTCATCCTGCAGGGCTTCGTCACCAGCGTCATCATCAACACCATCCTGCTGGTCGGCATCTCGCTGCTGGCCAGGCCGCGCCGGCACGATCTCGAGCAGGCCGCGATCTTCACCACCGGCGGCGACGGCCTGCCGCTCGCCATAGGCGACGAGGACGGCCAGGACCCCCGCATTGATGAACTGCGCGCGCTCGCAGCCCGCTTCATCGGCCCCGAGCGCGCCGAGCGCGCCTTCGCCGGCCGCCGCATGAACCCGCCCGAGGCCATGGCCTTCACCGAGCATCTGCTCAGCGGCGCCATCGGCGCGGCGTCTGCCCGCATCGTGATGGCATCGGCGCGCGGCAAAAACCTGCTGAGTCCGCGCGCCGCCCGCGCCATGCTGGGTGAGGCTTCCGAGGCAATCCGCCACAATCTCGACCTGCTGCGCACCACACTGGACCATATCAGCCAGGGCATCGGCGTGTTCGACCGCGCCCGCAAGCTCGCCGCCTGGAACGACCGTTTCTTCGACCTTCTGGGGCTGCCCGCCAACATGGCCGAGAATGGCGTGCCGCTGGCCACCTTGGTCGGCGACGGATCATCCGATCTCGCCGCCATGCTGGCATCGGGTGCCACCGGCTCGCGCATCCTGGAACGTCGCCGCCCCGATGGTCGCGTCATCGAAATCCGCGTCGACCCGATGCCCGATGGCGGCTTCGTCGCCACCTGCACCGATGTCAGCGAGCGCGTCCGTGCGGCCGAGGCGTTGCGCGATTCTGAACGCGCCATCCGCATCTACACCGACAACGTACCGGTGCTGATCGCCTATGTGGACCGTGAGGAACGCTACCGCTTCACCAACATGCCGTTCCGCCGTGCGCTGAACCTGCCGCAGCAGCATATCGACGGCCATACGGTGAGCGAGATGCTGTCGGCCGAGCGCTACAAGCGCCTCAAGCCGCATATCGATGCTGCATTCCGGGGTCAGCGACAAAGCTTCGAGACCGAATTCCCCACCAATGACGCGAAGATCGAAATCGCGCATGGCACGTATATTCCGCATATCGATGAACGCGGCACCGTGCTCGGCTTCTTCCTGATGTATCAGGACATCACCGAGCGCCGCCGCGCCGATGCCGCGCTGCGCGCCGCCTATGAAGGCCTGGAGCGGCGCGTGGCCGAGCGCACCGCCGAACTGCAACTTGCCGTCCAGGAGCTGGAATCCTCCCGCGCCCAGGCCGAAGCCGCCAATCTGGGCAAGACGCGCTTCCTCGCCGCCGCCAGCCATGACCTGCTGCAACCGCTGCATGCCTCGCGGCTTTTCACCGCAGCACTGGCCGAACGCGAGCCGGACAATCCGCTGGTCGGCAAGATCGACCATGGCCTCGGCGCCGTGGAGGTTCTGCTCGATACCCTGCTCGACATCTCCAAGCTGGATGCCGGCGCCGTGCATCCGGAAATCCGCCCGGTGGCGCTGGAGCCGCTGTTCGAATCGATTGCCAGCTTCTTCGCGCCGCTGGCCGCACGGCGCGGTGTCACGCTGAAAGTCGTACCCACCACCGCCACCATCAGCACCGATCCCGCCCTGCTGCGCCGCGTGTTGCAGAATTTCGTCGCCAACGCCATTCGCTATTCCAGCCCCGAGCGCGCCAACCGCCGCGTGCTGATCGGCTGTCGCCGCCAGGGCAGCCAGATTCGCATCGAGGTCTGCGACAACGGCTTGGGGATTCCAGCAGACAAGCGCCATGTGATCTTCCAGGAATTCGCCCGCCTCGAAAGCACGGGCGATGCAGCCGAGCGCGGTCTGGGCCTGGGCCTGGCGATCGTCGAGCGTATCGCCACCATGCTGGGCAATCCGATCGGACTGCACTCGGTGGTTGGCCGCGGGTCGATCTTCGGTATTACCGTACCGCGCGCCGCCGTCGAGCTGCAGCAGGAGGCTGCGCCGCTCTTGCTGCCCACCATTGCCGCCGGCTCGCTCAGCGACATCTTCGTGCTCTGCATCGAGAACGAGGCGGGCGTGCGCGAGGCCATGACCACGCTACTGGAGGGCTGGTCCTGCCAGGTCGCGGCCGTCGGCACCATCGCCGATGCGCGCAAGGCCGTGGCCGCTGCCGGCCGCAGCCCCGACATCATCCTCGCCGACCTGCATCTGGACGAAGGCAGCCCCGACGGGCTGGATGCCATCGCGCAGCTGCGGCGCGACTGGGGCCTGCGCCTGCCGGCCATCCTGATCACCGCCGACCGCAGCCAGGAAACCCGGCACCGCGCCGATGACATGGGTGTCGATGTGCTGCACAAGCCGGTGAAGCCCGCGGCCCTGCGCGCGCTGATCAGCCAGCGGCACCGTCCGGCCGGCGCACTAGGTGAGACCGGCGACTGATATTTAAAGCGAGAAGTGGCGCGCCGCGATCACGGCCTGGGTGCGGCTGCGCACGCCGAGCTTCTTGAGGATGGCGGTGACATGCGCCTTCACGGTCGCCTCGCCCACCGACAGTTCATGCGCGATCTGCTTGTTGAGCTTACCCTTGCTGAGCAGCGTCAGCACGCGGAGCTGCTGTGGTGTCAGTTCGGCAACACGACGGGCGAAATCGTCGGGCATGGCGGCCGCGTCGCCTTCCACCTCGGGCGGCAGCCAGACTTCGCCATCCAGCACCGACTGCAGCGCACTGGCGATGGTCTCGAGCGCTGCCGACTTGGGCACGAAAGCGGCGGCGCCGAATTCGATGGCGCGGCGCATCACGGCCGGCTCGCGGGTCGAGGACACGATGGCGACCGGAATGGCGGGATGGCTGGCGCGCATCGCGGCCAGACCGGCAAAGCCGTCCATTCCCGGCATATCGAGATCGAGGATCAGAAGGTCGACGGACTCCCGGCCGGCAAGCGCCTGGCGTGCACCATCAAGATCAGCGGCACCGATCACCTCGACGCCATTCATCGCCTGCCGCAACGCCTGTCCCAGGGCTTCGCGGACCAGCGGATGATCGTCCGCGATGATAATCGTCAGTGCCGGTTCTGCGCCGGACTTCTCTGCTCCCGTCATGAATGCGACGGTAAACCAGCCGCCCGCCCGCAGCAAGCCGACAGACGGATGGCGAAAGTTGAATCGCCGGAGGCTGGACAGGGCGGAGTCCGCAGGCTAGTGCAGTCGCGACCCGGCAACAGGAGCGCTCCCCATGACCGCCACCACTGTGGATATCCCCACCCTTACTGCGCGTTGCGCCCTTGCCGAGCCCCGCCACGACTGGACGCGCGAGGAAATCGCTGCCCTGTTCGCCCTGCCGTTCAGTGACCTGACCTATCTGGCGCAGCAGGTGCACCGCCGTCATTTCGACGCCAACCAGGTGCAGATGAGCATGCTGCTGAGCATCAAGACCGGCGGCTGTCCGGAGGATTGCGGCTACTGCTCGCAGAGCGCGCATTTCAAGACCGGCGTGAAGGCCGAGAAACTGATGGACGCGGCCGCCACGCTGGCAGCCGCGAAAGCAGCCAAGGCGCAGGGGGCCAGCCGCTTCTGCATGGGCGCCGCCTGGCGCAACCCCAAGGACCATGACCTGGACAAGGTCTGCAGCATGATCGCCGAAGTGAAGGCGCTTGGGATGGAGACCTGCGCCACACTCGGCATGCTGACCGAGGAGCAGGCCGGCCAGCTGGAAGCGGCAGGCCTCGATTACTACAACCATAATCTCGACACCTCGCCCGAGCATTACGGCGACATCATCACCACACGCAGCTACCAGGATCGCCTCGACACGCTGGCGCATGTGCGCAAGACTGGCATGAAGGTCTGCTGCGGCGGCATTGTCGGCATCGGCGAACAGGCCACCGACCGCGTCGGCCTGCTGCACAGCCTGGCAACCCTGCCGGTGCATCCGGAAAGCGTGCCGATCAACATGCTGATGCCGGTGGGCGGCACGCCGCTGGGCGAGTCCGCCCCGCTGGACGGCATCGCCTTCGTGCGCATGATCGCGGTCGCCCGCATCATCATGCCGACATCGATGGTGCGGCTGTCGGCCGGGCGCCAGAACATGAGCGACGAGCTGCAGGCGCTGTGCTTCCTGGCCGGCGCCAACTCGGTCTTCCTTGGCGACAAGCTGCTGACCACGCCCAACCCGGGCCAGGACCGCGACAGCGCACTGCTCGACAAGCTGGGCATTGTGCCGATGCCCTACATGACGGTCGAGGAAGACACAGCCCGGGAAGACTCAGCCCGGGAAGACTCAACCCAGGCGGCGGAGTGAAGCCGGCCCGGCCTGGGGCTTGAGCGGCACCATGCCGGTGCAGCCGGCCAGCGTGAAGACATCGAAGGGCTGGGCGCGATAGACGCCGATGGCGCCGGCGGCCCGCAGCCGCGCGGCAAAGCCGGGATCATCAGACGCCAGTTCGATGGCATTGGGCAGCCAGGTTTCGCGCACCAGCCGCGCCTCGGTCTTCATGGCCGCGGCCATGCTCTGCTGGCCCGACCAGCCGAAGGGATAAACGGCGACGACGCGGCCGACAGCTTCGGGCGGCAGTTCGGCACGGCGCAGTGTGAGCCCGAAGATGCCCGCCCAGATCACCAGCACGGCGCACAGGAAACCCAGCGCCAGCCAGTGCAGGCCGGCGAAAGACGGGCTTTTCCTGTCGCGCATCATCATCATGCCGCAGCCGGGGCCACACGCACCAGCGCACGCTCGTCGATCGGCCAGTGCACGATGGCGGCAAAAATACCCAGGCCCATCGATATCCACCACACGATGTCGTAGGAGCCGGTGAGATCGAACAGCCGGCCGCCGAGCCAGACACCGAGGAAGCCGCCGACCTGATGGCTGAAGAACACGATGCCGAACAGCGTGGCCATGTAGCGCGGCCCGAAAATCTGCGCCACCAGCCCGGAGGTGAGCGGCACCGTGGACAGCCAGAGCAGACCCATGGTGAAGGCGAAGATCAGCACGCTCACCGTGGTCATCGGCATCAGCACGAAGATCGTGATCACCACCGCGCGCGCGCCATAGATGAAGCTGAGCAGGTATTTCTTCGAGCGCTTGCCGCCCAGCACGCCGGCCGTATAGGAGCCAACGACATTGGCCAGGCCGACCAGCGCCAGCGCCCAGGCGCCGGTCTGCGGATCGAGGCCGCGGTCGACGATATAGGCCGGCAGATGAGTCTGGATGAAGGAGACGTGGAAGCCGCAGACGAAGAAGCCCGAGATCAGCAGCCAGTAGCTTTTCTGGCCGCCGGCTTCCTTCAGCGCCTCGCTCAGCGACTGCTTGGGCCCGGCATTCTCGGCCGTCCTGCCGCCCAGCACGGTGGCGAGCGGCGCGATGGCGAGCGCGAACAGGCTGAGCAGCAGCAGCGCGAACGACCAGCCATAGGCGGCGATGAAGCCCTGGCTGAGCGGTACCATGAGGAACTGGCCCATCGAGCCAGCCGCCGTACCCAGGCCGAGCGCCCAGGAGCGCTTTTCCGGCGGCACCATGCGGGCGATGGCGGCAAGCGCCACGGTGAAGGACGTGCCGGCCAGCCCCATGCCCAGCAGCATGCCGAGCGTGAGGTTGAGCATCAGTGGGGTGGAGGCATAGGCGGTGAGCGCCACGCCGGCGGCATAGAAGACGGCGCCGACGGCCAGCACGCGATCCGAGCCATAGCGATCCGCCAGCGCGCCGGCGAAGGGCTGGCCGAAGCCCCAGAGCACGGTCTGTAGCGCAATGGCGAAGGCGAAGACCTCGCGGCCCCAGCCATTGGCGGCGCTGATCGGTTCGAGGAACAGGCCGAAGCCGGAGCGCACGCCGAAATTCAGCAGCGCGATGATGCAGCCCACGACGATGACCAGCATGGGCGTGCGCCAGGTCAGGGCGGGAGATGAGGTGGTCATGGCGTTGGCTCCTGCACGCGCGTTTGGCCTCTCGTCAGGACTAGGAGGACCCGGCCGGGCCGGCAAGTTCGAAATTGTACCTTTACAATCCCGGCCTATCCGACCGCTATCCGGCCTTATCCGACCCTTATTTGCGCTTATTTGACCTTCGTTTCCACTTCCCGCTGTTCAGGCTGCGGGTAATACCCGCAATGGAACATTATAGCAACATTCGGACCCTGCGGCAAGATCACCGCGCCGCATACCTTCGCATGCAGGCCAATGATATCGGCCGTCAGACGGGCCGGCCCGTCGCCTTCTCGATCTGCTTGGCGGTGCTGTACTGGCTCAGCGCATAGACCGCCCAGAGCGCCGCCGGAATCCAGCCGATCAGAGTGATCTGCAGGATCAGGCAGAGGATGCCGGCAATCGGCCGGCCGATGGTGAAGAACAGCAGGAAGGGCAAGAAGATCGCGATGATCAGGCGCATGCGTACTGGTCTCCATAAGCATGAGTCGTCACCAGTATAACCCGAAACGCAAAACGGCGCGCCGGATGTCCGGCGCGCCGCCTGTGTCAGCCGAAGCTGAAGAGATTTACTTGCCGAGGCTCGGATCGATCGCCTTGCAGGCGTCGACCAGGCCCTTCACGGCATTGGCCGAATGCTCGAACATCTTCTGCTCATCCGCATTGAGCTGGATCTCGACAATCTTCTCGACGCCATTGGCGCCGATCACCACCGGCACGCCGACATACATGCCCGACTGGCCGTACTTGCCCTTGTCGAGCCAGGCGGCGCAGGGCAACACCCGGCGCTTGTCCTTCAGGAAGCTCTCGGCCATCTCGATGGCGGACGAGGCCGGGGCGTAGAAGGCCGAACCGGTCTTCAGCAGCGCCACGATCTCGGCGCCGCCATCGCGGGTGCGCTGGATGATCTTGTCGATCTTCTCCTGGGTCGACCAGCCCATCTTGATCAGGTCGGGCACCGGGATGCCGGCCACAGTCGAGTAGCGGATCAGCGGCACCATGGTATCGCCATGGCCGCCGAGCACGAAGGCGTTCACGTCGTTGACCGAGACGTTGAACTCTTCGGCGAGGAAGTGACGGAAGCGGGCGCTGTCGAGCACGCCGGCCATGCCGATCACCTTGTTATGCGGCAGGCCGCAGACTTCGCGCAGCACCCAGACCATGGCGTCGAGCGGGTTGGTGATGCAGATGACGAAGGCGTTCGGCGCATGCGCCTTGATGCCGGCGCCAACCGCCTGCATGACCTTGATGTTGATGCCGAGCAGGTCGTCGCGGCTCATGCCCGGCTTACGGGCGACGCCGGCGGTGACGATGATGACATCCGAACCGGCGATGTCGGCGTAATCCTGGGTGCCGCGCAGCTTGGCGTCGAAGCCTTCGACCGCGCCCGCCTGGGCCATGTCGAGCGCCTTGCCCTGCGGCAGGCCTTCGACCACGTCGAAGATGGTGATATCGCCGAGTTCCTTCATGCCGGCCAGCAGGGCCAGGGTGCCACCGATATTGCCGCCGCCGATGAGGGCGATTTTCTTGCGCGCCATAGGGAAATCCTCCGGAATTACACGTGCCAAGTTAGACGTATGGGGGTGGAAATGGTCGGCCCAAGGGGTAGCGGGAATCACCGGGCCGGGCAAGCCGCTCCCCCGGCCAAAAGGCAAAGAAAACGGCCGCCGGGGGTGAACCGGCGGCCGGAAGAAAGTCGTAGATGCCCGGGCTTGACCCGGGCATCTACGTGTTTTTGACTTAGCGGGGCGCCATCCGGAGCGCGCCGTCGAGACGGATGGTCTCGCCGTTCAGCATGGTGTTCTCGCAGATATGCTTGGCCAGGGCTGCATATTCCTCGGGGCGACCCAGGCGCGACGGATACGGCACCGACTTGCCTAAGGACTCCTGCGCTTCCGGCGGCAGGGCGAACATCATCGGCGTGCCGAACAGGCCCGGCGCGATGGTGCAGACGCGGATGCCGAACTGGGCGAACTCGCGCGCCAGCGGCAGCGTCATGCCATGCACGCCAGCTTTCGAGGCGCCATAGGCCGGCTGACCGATCTGGCCGTCGAAGGCGGCGACCGACGCGGTGTTGATGATGCAACCGCGCTCCTTGTCGGCCATCTCGGGCTGCTGCTGCATGTGATGCGCCACCAGGCGGATCATGTTGAAGGTGCCGATCAGGTTGATCTGCACGACCTTGATGAACTTCTCCAGCGCCACCGGGCCGTCCTTGCCCACCGCCTTCATCGGCGTGCCGACGCCAGCGCAGTTGACCAGCACACGCACCGGACCGACCTTGGCGATGGCATCCTTCACGGCGGCTTCGCCGCCCGGGCCGTCAGCCACGTCGCATTTCACCGCCACGCCGCCGATCTCCTTGGCGGTCTGCTCGGCCAACTCCAGATTCATGTCGAAGATGGCGACCTTGGCGCCGGCCCCAGCCAGCGCGCGCGCGGTGGCCGCGCCCAGACCCGAGGCACCGCCGGTGACAATCGCGCCTACACCCTTGAGATCCATCACATGCTCCCTTGATCGTTATATATCGTAACTATTCCGGTGGCGTTTATAGACCACCCGGTCCCGTATTTCCACGTTTGCCATATCCAGGATTATCGGATCACTCCAGCAGCAGCCGGTCGTAGGTGCCGTCGGTGCGCAGGCGGGCCAGCGCGGCATTGAAGCGCGCGATCAGGGCCTCTGCATCCGGGCGGCGGCGCGGCACGATGAAATGAATATTGGTGCTGCCGATCGGCGGCTCGGTGACAACGGTGATCTGGTCGCCCAGGCCCATCCGCGCCATCAATGCCGTGCCGATACGCTGGTCCTGGATGAAGAAATCCGCACGCCCCGCCGCCACCAGGCCCGGGCAGGTGGCCGCCGTGCCCGGCATCATGGTTTCGATCTTCTTCTGATCGATCAGCGCCTGCACCAGCGCCGGCGGCGCATAGCCAAGCGCCAGACAGAGGCGTCGCCCCTCCAGATCGCTGACCGTGCGAAAGGGAAAGGTGCGTGCCGTCGACATGAACAGCACCTGCCGCACATGGAACAGCGGATCGGAATACAGGAACTCGCGCTCGCGATCCGGCGTGCGGATATAGGGATAGGTCGCGTCATAGCGGCCGCGCAGCGTCTCTTCGTAGCCGCGGCGCCAGGGCAGGTAATCGGGCGGCGTCGCGGTCTCTCCCATCGCGGCGACCACCTGCCCGACCAGCATGGTGGCCAGACCGCCGCCGGGCAGACGCGGATCGGCAAACGGCGGATAATCATCGCCTGTCACCAGCCTGAGCCGGTCCGCAGCACAGGCTGGGCCCATCAGAATGATCAGCAGGACGGCAATCCGGACCATGGTCAGGCGAAAATGCATGTGAAAACCTGCCTCTGGCCAAGTATTCCACAAGCCAGTCGGTCTTGCAGCCTCCGGCTTGCAGCGGCCGAAAACCCTCCCCATATGGAAACCGTGAGCCTGGACCCCAATCCTCCGTCCTATCAGCTGCCCGCCGATCCGGCGCGCCTGGCGATTGAACAGCCGCGCCTGACGCGGCGCTTCTGGCGCAAGCTGAAAAAGACGGTCAGCTACCTGCCGTTTGGCGAAACCTTTCTGTCGGCCTTCTTCGCGGCCGTCGATCCGAAGACGCCGACCGGCGCCAAGGCCATCCTGCTTGGCGCTTTGGGCTATTTCATCGTGCCGATCGACGTGATCCCCGACATCCTGGGCGCCTTCGGCTATGGCGACGACCTGGCCGTGATCCTCGCCGCCATCAAGGCGGTGGAGAGCAGCATCACGGATACGCATCGCGACAAGGCACGTGAGCAGATCGACCGGCTGCGCAAGGACTCCTAGTCATTCATCTCCATGCTAGACTGGCAGCATGCATCGTCTGCTGCCAGTCTTGCTCCTGATCCCAACCGCCGCATTGGCCGAACCACCGGCACCGCCGCTGCGCTTCGAGGCGGGCGCGGTGCTAGCCGGCGGCTATGTGCTGCGCGACATGATCCTGCTGCCGGCGCAACCGGGGCCGGTCGCGCTGCGCCTGCAGGACGGCGGCCTGCTGCACTGGCGGGTGGTGGTGGACAATGGCGAGACGCGGTTGCTGGACGAGAAGAACCATCTGGCGGCCAAGGCGGAATATCATCGCCAGCAGCGCAACGGCAGCACGGTCTGCCTGATCTACCAGACCACGGTGTCGCCGGAATGGGCGGTGCGTGGCGATGCCGCACCCGAACGCCGGGCGGATTTCGCGCCGGCCGATGACCGCGTCTACAGTTTCCGCGACGCGCCCTGCCCCTGAAAACAAAAAAACGGGGCCTGCTCCCGAAGGAGCAGGCCCCGTCTCACTTCAGCCGGTGGGGCTGAGGCTTAGTAGGTGCGGTAGGGCTGCAGGATGACGGTGCCCGACGGCACGGCGGCCGGCGCCGGCTGCACATAGTAGGTGCCCGGGGCGGCCGGGGCAGGCTGCACGATCACGGCGCCGCTCGGCGTGGTAGTCGTGGTGGTGGTCTGTTGCACCACGGTGCCCGGCGCGGCCGGAACCGTCGTCACCGGCTGCGGTACGAACACGGCCGCAACTTGCTCCAGCTCAACATGGATGTTGTTGGCCGGCGCGGTCTTGGTCAGCACCTGGTAGATCTTGTTGTTGCGGAACATGATGCGGCCGCCCTGCTCGATCCAGGCGTTGATCACGTAGGTCGCATTCGGGTTGACGCCGTTATAGTCGTACGGCAGCGAGAAGGTGGTCGGCGCGGCGCTGTTCGGCATGATGCGCTGCTCCGAGACGACCACCGGATAGTTCTGGCCTTTGCTGATATCTTCCAGGCGGACGACGATCACCGAGTCAGCCGGCAGGATGAGGCGTTCACGATAGGACACGGTGCCATTGATGGCATAGCTGCGCGAGGCGCAGGCAACCATCGAGGACAGGGCGAGGGTAGCGGCAATGAGTGAGAGGAATGTGCGACGCGCAAACATGGCTTTTCTCCTTATGAGCCGTCAGCGTGGGGGCGAAACGCATCTTGGCAATATCCAAACGCTGGACACTCACGAACGTTCCGCTGTTTTCCGCCGAGCGATGCGCATCAAACGCGACCCTGCCGTCGCGGTTCCGCCTCGCTTCATCGCATCGCTTTTTTGTCCCAGACCCGAACGCATGCGGAGTGAATGCAATGCGCGCACAGGCTGCGTCGAATTGCGGCGAAAAGAAGGCTGATGATTAAAGGTAGGCGATCAGGCGGCCGCCGATGACAGCGCCGCACCAGGCCAGCAGCGACACCAACGCGCCGATGCGGGCAACAGCCGGCACATGCGTGGTGACGCCCCAGAGCGCCATGCTGCGCCAGGGCCCGAGATGGAACAGCCCTGCATTGGCCAGCCCGATGGCGACGCAGGCCAGCTTGACCTGGAAAGCCGGATTGACCGCGATGCTGGTGGCTTCGGTGCTGAACAACAGGAAGCCGGTCGGCGCCGCCATGAAGAAGCCGAGCATGGCCAGCGGCACGGCATGCCGGGCGAACGGCGCCGCCGGCAACTGTAGGCTCAGGCCCAGCAGGCGCAGATCGAAGCCGACGATGCTGCCGACCAGCAGCACGAAGCCGAGGATGTGCAGCACCTCGACGGCGGGATAAAGCAGCATCGAACTGCGCATGGCGTCGCCCAGGGCAGACTGCTCCAACGCCACCAGCCAGGGATGATGCGAGGCGGCGTGCTCCACCTAGCGCAACTCCACGGTGAAGCCGTTATGGGTGAGACGCTCGGCCCGTATCTCGTCGGGCACGCCACGGTTCGGATAGCCCACCGCCACCACCCTGTCGCCCGCCTTGATATCGGTGACCGGCTTGCCGCGGCTGGCCATGCGCGAGGGCGGCGACAGCGTCACCGTCCAGGTCTTGTCCGCGGTCTTGAGCCGCAGTTCGGCATGCGGGTTGTCGGGGTTCACCCTCTCCACCGTGCCGTCCAGGGTCAGCACGGTATTGGAGTCATACGAACCCCAGCCGTGATGGGCGAAAGCCGCCCCTGACAGCAGAGCGAAAGCGGTAACGAGCAGAGCGCGACGGGCAGGCATGAGGCGACCTCCGTGTTGGCTTGCCCCATTCTCCCGCCATCGCCGCCGGCCCGCAACCAGTCAGTTGGCCGCCGTCTTCAACAAATCGATATAGAAGCGCGTCGCCCGCACCAGGTTCTCGATGGACAGCCGCTCGTTGGTGCCATGGAAGCCGGTCAGGTCCTGCGGCGTGATCATCATCGGATTGAAGCGGTAGGCGTTATCCGAGACGGTGCCGTAATGCACGCTGTCGGTGGCGGCGATGGTCAGGCCCGGCGCGATCGCGACCTCGCCGTAATTGCGCCGCACCGCGTCGGCCATGGCGCGGAAGATCGGCGTGTCGCTGCCAGCCACCGCCGACGGATTGGAGATGAAGGTCACACCCGGCGTGACGGTGATACGGTCATCGTCGATGGTCTTCTTCACATAGGCCGTGACACTGTCGATGGTGTCACGCGGATGCAGGCGGAAATTCACCGTGCCTGTCGCTTCGATGGGTAGCACATTTTCCTTGATGCTGCCCGAAAGCATGGTGGGCGCAGTGGTGGTGCGCAGCATGGCGTTGGTGGTGGGCGACTTCGACAGGGCGAAATCGAGCAACGGCCCGAACAGCCACTGGTTGGCAAACAGCAGGCGCTTGTCGAAGGACATATGCCGCGCCATGGCGCCGAAGGCGTCGGCGGTGACGCCGTCCATGCCGCCGGGCAATGGCGCCTGCTGCAGCTTCACCAATGCCGCCGCCAGGATGCCCACGGCGGTCTCGCGCGGCGGCATGGCGGAATGACCGCCGGCGGCCCGCGCCGTCAGCTCCAGCGTCAGATAGCCTTTCTCGGCCACATTGATGCTGGCAATAGGCAGGCCCAGGCCGGGCACGATGCCATCCAGCACGAAGGAGCCTTCATCCAGCGACCAGTCGAGCCGCACATTCTGGCTTTTAAGATGCGCGGCAACCGCAGAGGCGCCCTGCAGGCCGCCGATCTCTTCGTCATGGCCGAAGCTCAGGTAAACTGTCTGGCGCGGCTGGAAGCCCTCTTTGAGCAGCCAGGTCACCGCATCCAGCAAGGTGATCATCGCGCCCTTGTCATCCAGCGTGCCGCGGCCCCAGACATAGCCGTCGGCGATCACGCCGCCGAACGGCGGCTGGGTCCAATCCCTCTCGGTGCCGGGGATCACCGGCACGACATCGTAATGCGCGGTCAGTAGTACCGGCTTGGCCGCGACCTCACGGCCCGTCCAGCTGAACAGCAGGCTGTGGCCGCCCAGGCGCTCCAGCTTCAGCCGCGCATGCACCTCGGGATAGGCTTCCGCCAACCAGGCGATATAGCGCTCGAAGGGCGCCGGATCGGTGGGTAGCGGCGGCTGCTGCGAGATGGTGGGAATCTGCACGGCCTGCGACAGGCGCTGCGCCGTGGCGTTACCGTCCACCGCGTAACTGGCGGACTGCAGGACCGGCGCAACCGGCGGCACAAACATCATGGCGCGATATACGGCGACAGCGGCCACCGCCACGATGGCGATGCCCGACACAGCGAGCAGTTTGCGGATCATTGCAATTCCCCCTAAACCCCATTGGCAACGTAATGACGTTCAGGGCGAACACGCAAGTTGGCGTAGCGTCATGCCTATAACGAAAGACCCCGGCAGTCGCCTGCCGGGGTCTGGAAAGTGAACCGAATTTACCCAGCTTTTATTTGGCGCTGGCGGCGATCGTGTAATCGGCGCCGGTCTTTTCCTTCAGCTCTTCGAGTGTCACGCCGGGCGCGCGCTCGATCAGGGTCATACCGCCGCCTTTGCGATCGACAGTGAAGACGGCGAGATCAGTGATCACCATGTCGACGACGCCGGCGCCGGTCAGCGGCAGGTCGCAGCGCTTGAGCAGCTTCTTCTCACCGTCCTTGGAATTGTGCTCCATGACGACGACGACGCGCTTCACGCCGGCGACGAGATCCATCGCGCCGCCCATGCCCTTGACCATCTTGCCCGGGATCATCCAGTTGGCGAGGTCGCCGTTCTCGGCCACCTGCATGGCGCCCAGGATCGACAGGTCGATATGGCCGCCGCGGATCATCGCAAACGACTGGTCCGATCCGAAGAAGCTGGAAAGCGGCAGTTCGGTGATGGTCTGCTTGCCGGCATTGATCAGGTCGGCATCTTCCTCGCCCTCATAGGGGAACGGGCCCATGCCGAGCATGCCGTTTTCCGACTGCAGCACGACGTCGACGCCATCGGGGATGTAGTTCGAGACGAGCGTCGGGATGCCGATGCCCAGGTTGACGTAGAAACCGTCCTTCAGCTCTTTCGCTGCACGGGCGGCCATTTCATCGCGGGTCCAAGCCATGATGCGTGTCTCCTTCTTGGCTCAGGCGCGCTTGCGCACGGTGCGGTTTTCAATGACCTTGGTGTACGGCGCGCCAAGGATGACGCGCTGCACATAGATACCCGGCGTATGGATGTTGTCGGGATCCAGCTGGCCGGGTTCGACGATCTCTTCCACTTCGGCAATGGTGATTTTGCCGGCCGTGGCCATCGCGGGGTTAAAGTTGCGCGCGGTCTTGCGGTAGACCAGGTTGCCCGCCGTGTCGGCCTTCCAGGCCTTCACCAGCGAGATGTCGGCGACCAGGCCGGTTTCCATGATGTAGCGCTCGCCGTTGAAGACACGCTCTTCCTTGCCCTCGGCGATCAGGGTGCCGACGCCGGTCTTGGTGAAGAAGGCCGGGATGCCGGCGCCGCCGGCGCGAATGCGCTCGGCCATGGTGCCCTGCGGATTGAATTCGAGTTCCAGTTCACCGGCCAGATACTGCTTGGCGAAGATCTTGTTCTCGCCGACATAGGACGAGATCATCTTCTTGACTTGGCGGGTCTCCAGCAGCTTGCCCAGGCCGGCGCCATCGACGCCGGCATTGTTGGACACGCAGGTCAGGCCCTTCACGCCGCTGTCCATCAGCGCGTCGATCAGCCGTTCCGGCAGGCCGCAGAGGCCGAAGCCACCGCACATCACCATCATGTTGTCGCGGACGATGCCTTCCAGCGCCGCCTTGGCATTCGGGTAAACTTTTTTCATGCGCCTCTTCCCAGACTGAGACTTTATGGCCCGGGCCGGCCAGATCTCTGGCGGGACGGCCCAAGTCCCTGAAACGCGGGGACATTACCGGTGTGTTTGCGCTGCGGCAACGGTCGACTTGACGCGGGCGAAGCGGACTGGCAATTTGTTGGGGATATGAACAAAACCGCCCGACTGAGCATCCTACTTCTTAGCTGCCCGATCCTGTAAGCAGGGTCGGGACGCCTCGGAGTGCGTGCGCAGTCTCTCAACCGGTCGGTTTTTCATGTCCATCTCGCCTTATCATAATGGTTTCAGTCCTGCCGCTGCGCATCGCGCCGCGCAGCTCCTGACGCTTCGACTGCGACTTACCGGCGGCCGCTGAACAGCGGGCCTCTGTCAGCGGCCATCCATGGCCCTTCCGTCACCGTTGAACCGTATTTTTCGCTCAGGAGCGAACCCAATGACCAAAGCCATCACTCCGCCCAAAATGAATTTCCACAAGTACCGACCGTTCCAGCCGATCAACCTGCCCGACCGGACCTGGCCCAACCGCACCATCACCAAGGCGCCGACTTGGTGCAGCGTCGACCTGCGCGACGGCAACCAGGCCCTGATCGAACCGATGGGGCCGGAACGCAAGCTGCGCATGTTCGAAACCCTGGTGAAGCTCGGCTTCAAGGAGATCGAGGTCGGCTTCCCGGCGGCGTCGGATACAGACTTCAGTTTCGTGCGCCAGATCATCGAGGAAAAGCTGATCCCCGAGGATGTCACCATCCAGGTGCTGACCCAGGCGCGGCCGGAACTGATCACCCGCACGTTTGAAGCGCTCAAAGGCGCGCACCGCGCCATCGTGCATTTCTACAACTCGACTTCCACATTGCAGCGCCGGGTGGTCTTCGGCCTCGACCAGGCTGGCATCACCAAGATCGCCACCGATGCGGCGACACTGGTGAAACAGCTCGCCGATGCGGCGCCGGAAACCGACTGGGTGTTCCAGTACTCCCCGGAAAGCTTCACCGGCACCGAAATCGACTACTCGATCGAGATCTGCGAAGCCGTGATGGCCGTGATCAAGCCTACGCCGCAGAAGAAGATCATCTTCAACCTGCCGGCCACGGTGGAGATGAGCACGGCGAACATCTATGCCGACCAGATCGAGTATTTCCTGCGCAAGGTGAAGAATCGCGACTGCATCATCCTCAGCCTGCATCCGCATAACGACCGCGGCACCGGCGTGGCGGCGGCCGAGCTGGGTGTGATGGCCGGCGCCGACCGCGTGGAAGGCACGCTGTTCGGCAATGGCGAACGCACCGGCAATGTCGATGTTGTCACCCTGGCGATGAACCTGTTCAGCCAGGGTGTCGATCCGGAACTCGACTTCAGCGATATCACATCGGTCGCCCGCACGGCGGAATACTGCAACCAGCTGCCGGTGCATCCGCGTCATCCTTACGTGGGCGAACTGGCCTTCACGGCCTTCTCGGGCTCGCACCAGGATGCGATCAAGAAAGGCATGACGGCACAGGGCCAGCGCAATGACGGCGTCTGGGAGGTGCCATACCTGCCGATCGACCCCGCCGATGTGGGCCGCGCCTACGAGCCGGTGATCCGCATCAACAGCCAGTCTGGTAAAGGCGGCATCTCCTACGTCTTGGAAACCGATTACGGCCTCGAACTGCCGCGCCGCCTGCAGATCGAGTTCAGCCAGGTGATCCAGCGCATCGCCGACGGCACCGGCAAGGAAATCTCGCCGCAGCTGATCTGGGGCACCTTCCAGTCGGAATACCTGACCCAGCCGCAAGGCCGGTTCAGCTTCGGCAGCCATCGCACCCTGCCCGACCCGCATCAGAGCGAGCGCCGCAGCCTGACCGCTAGCCTCAAGGACGGCGGCAAGGCGGTCGAACTGGAAGGCCACGGCACCGGGCCGATCGATGCCTATATCGACGCGCTGAACCGCCATGCCGGGGTGTCGATCAACCTGATCGATTACCGCGAGCATGCCATCGCCCCCACGGCGGCCAATGGCGGCGCCTCCTCGGAAGCGGTGGCCTATGTGGAGGTGAAGCGCCCCGACGGTTCGACCCTCTTCGGGGTAGGCCGTGACCGGAATATCGTCGCCGCGTCGCTCAAGGCCGTGACCTCGGCGGCAAACCGCCTGATTGCGGGCGGCTGAAACCGAGTCCACTGCCTAATCTTTTGGCAGTGCCGCCGAGAATAGGGCAGAAAGCCGCGCCGCGGCCTTTCCTGTCCGCCTCGGCGGCGGCTAAAGTGGTGTCCGACTCGTGTCGGGCGACCGGCACGGTTCTTGAAGGGTGGGAAAGGCGACGACGCGCCGTGCGGGCAACGACCCAGACACCGGCCAACAACGCTGAGGAGTGAGACACATGAAACTGGTCATGGCAGTCATCAAGCCATTCAAACTCGACGAAGTACGCGAGGCTCTTACCAGCCTCGGCGTCGAGGGCCTGACCGTAACCGAGGTAAAGGGCTTTGGCCGACAGAAAGGCCATACCGAGATTTATCGCGGGGCGGAATACGCCGTTAGCTTCCTGCCGAAGGTCAAGATCGAAGTGGCGGTGAAATCCGCCCTTGCCGATCGCGTGATCGAGGCGATCCAGAATGCAGCCAAGACCGGTCAGATCGGCGATGGCAAGATCTTCGTGGTCGATCTGGAGAAGGCCCTGCGCATCCGCACGGGCGAAAGCGACGACGACGCCCTGTAAGATTTAGACTTACACTAGCAGCGTCCATCGGCCCGGCTGCCCAGCAGCCGGGCCGATATCTTTTCAGCGCAGCATCTTTTGCAGCACCGCACCCATCAATCGGCGCGCTGCATGCCCGCGATCAGCCGCTCGACATTGATGCGGTACATCTTCACGTAACTGTCGGCCTCGCCGCCCGGCGGCGACAGCGCATCGGAATAGAGCCGCCCGCCGACCTTCACCTTGGCTTCCTTGGCGATCTGCTCGATCAGCCGTGGATTGACGATATTCTCGAAGAACAGCGCCTGCACGCGCTGACGCTTCATCTGCCGGATCAGTTTGGCCACGCCATCGGCCGACGCCTCTGATTCCGTGGTCACGCCCTGCGGCGACAGGAACTCGATATCGAAGCGGTCGGCCAGATAGCCGAAGGCGCTGTGCTGGGTGATTGCCTTGCGATAGGCGCGCGGCAGCTTGCCGAACTCTGCCTCCGCCCAGGCATCCAGGGCCTTCAGCTCGGCGGCATAGGCCGCGCCGCGCCGGCGATACTGATCGGCATAGGCCGGATCGGCCGCCGCCAGACCGGCCGTGATGGTGGCGACGTAAGTCTGCATGCGCGGCAGGTCGTGCCAGACATGCGGATCGGCCGGACCATGATCGTGGTCGGCATGGTTATGCCCATGCGCATCCCGCTTCTGCACCATCAGGCGCGGGCGGATGCCGTCGGTGGCGGTGATGCGCGTCCCCTTGAAGCCCGATGCGGCGACCAGACGGTCGAGCCAGCTTTCGAAATTCAGCCCGTTGGCGATCAGGATATCGGCCTGCGCCAACGCGCGAGCATCGGACGGCGCCGGCTGGTAGACATGCGCATCGCCCATGGCCGGCACCAGCGTGGTCACGGTCACGCGGTCGCCGCCGATGCGGGCGGCGATATCGGCCAGAATGGTGAAGCTGGCGATCACCTTCTTCGGCGCGGCCTGCTGGGCCTGCGCCGGGGCCACGAACAGCAATGCGGCGAGAACCGCGAGACACAGCCGGCGCATGCTCAGCCTTCCAGATGGCGGCGCTGGCGCCACAGCATGATCAGGCCCTGCCGGCCGCAGCCGAGCGACAGGAAATAGGCGGCGCCGGCGAACAGCACGATGGCTGGACCGGACGGCAGGTCGGCATGGAAGGATAGCAGCAGGCCACAATAGCCCGAGATCATCGCGATGAAGGCGGCGATCAGCATGCCGGCGATCAGCGAGCGGCTCCAGTAGCGCGCGGCCAGCGCCGGCAGCATCATCAGGCCCACCGCCATCAGGCTGCCCAGCGCCTGGAAGGCGGCGACGAGATTAACCACCACCAGCCCCAGGAAGATGAAGTGATACAGCGTGCCGCCGCCGCGTACGCTGCGCAGGAACTCCGGATCGAAACCATCGGCCAGCAATGGGCGATAGATGGTGGCAAAGACCAGCAGGCTGATGCTGGCGACCGCGCCGAGCAGCAGCAGCGCCGCCTCATCCACCGCCAGCACCGAGCCGAACAGGATCTGCATCACGTCGACGGCCGAACCACGCGTGGAGATCAGCGTGACGCCCAGCGCCAGCGCGATCAGGTAGAAGGCGGCAAAGCTGGCATCCTCGCGCTGGTCGGTGGCGCGCGTGGCGGCGCCAGCGGCAATCGCCACCACCAGGCCGGCGATCACGCCGCCGATGCTGATGGCCGGCAGGGAAAAGCCGGCGACCAGAAAGCCGATGGCGGCACCGGGCAGGATGGCATGGCTCATCGCCTCGCCGAACAGGCTCATGCGGCGCAGCATCAGCACCACGCCGATGGGCGAGCCGCCGAGCGCCAGCGCACAGCAGGCAACGAGCGCCCGGCGCATGAAGGCGAATTCGGCGAAGGGACCGAACAGGAAATCCCAAACAGAATTCCAGACTGCGCTCATGCGCGTCTCCGGCAGCGTGCAGCCATGGGATCAGGCCGCGTGGGTGTGATTGTGATTATGCGTGTTGTCGACGTGGCAGAGCGCCGCGTCCTCGTCCCAGGATTCCGCCATGCGGCGGGCGGCGAGCTGGTTTTCCGGGGTCAGCACATCGCTGCTCCGGCCCCAGGCGATCAGGCGGCGTGCCAGATACACGGCGTCGGGAAAATTCTGCCGCACCAGGTCGAAGTCATGCAGCACCGCGATCACCGTGCGCTGCTCGCCATGCCAGCGGTTCATCAGCGCCAGCAGGTCGGCGATGGTGCGCGCATCCAGGGCGTTGAACGGCTCGTCCAGCAGGATGACGCGGGCATCCTGCACCAGCACGCGGGCAAACAGCGCGCGCTGCGCCTGTCCGACCGAGAGCGTGCCGAGCGGACGCTTCTCGAAACCGGAGAGGCCAACCGCATGCAGCGCATCGCGCGCCGCAGCAACTCCGTCGCGGCCGATGCGGCCAAAGGCGCCGGCGCGCTGCCAATGGCCGAGCAGCACCAGTTCCAGCACTGAGATGGGATAGGCGCGGTCGATACTGGCCTGCTGCGGCAGGAAGGCGATGTCGCGGGCCTTGATCGGGCCGCGCTCGATGCTGCCGTCGGCCAGCGGCATCTGGCCCATCACGGCCTTCAGCAGCGTCGACTTGCCGGCACCGTTGGGACCGACGATGGCCGTGAGCGAGCCGGGCGCGAACCGGCCGCTGACATGATGTACGGCCGGATGGCGGTCATAGGCGACCGTCACGTTGTCGAGGCGGATTTCGCCGGCTGCGCAGGTCATCACTCCACCCCCAGCGCCCAGGCGATGGCGGCCCAGAGTAGCGCGATCACCGGCAGCAGCGCGGCCAGCCGCATCCACCAACCGGCGGTCAGCGCGGCAATGGGCAGGTCGAAGGCCGGGGCTTGTTTCAGGGCGTGCCTGTGGGAGCTGTGGTCATGCATCGGGATGTCTCTATATGTTATTTTATAACATACGATATCCCCCTGCCGTCAACTGCCCTAAACCCGTCACATTCCCCTGCCACACCCCGCCTGCCGGTCAGTCCGGTGCTTTTCCCCTTTCCGGACCCGATTCATACTCAGTCATGGCCCGTACGCCGCGTCGCTCGCCCAAAAAGTCCTCCACCTCCGGCCGCCGCAAGGGCGGCCTTGCCAACCGCGCCTCCGCGGTCTTCCGGGGTGCCTGGCTGGGCGGCAGCGGGGGCACGCTCGGCAAGCTCGGCCGCCTCGCCCTGGTGCTGGGCATCTGGGGCTTGGTCGCCTGCGGCGGCCTGGTCGCCTGGTATGCCTATGACCTGCCCGATTTCGACGACCTCTATATCGTCGAGCGCAAAAGCTCGGTCACGCTGAAGGCCGCCGACGGCATGGTGCTGGCCACCTATGGCGATCTCTATGGCGAGCATCAGGCGCTTAAAAATCTGCCGCCAGCGCTGCCGCAGGCGCTGATGGCCACCGAGGACCGGCGCTTCTATAGCCATTTCGGCATCGACCCGATCGGCCTGGCGCGCGCCACCTACGCCAACCTGCGCGCCGGCCGCACCGTACAAGGCGGTTCGACGCTGACCCAGCAGCTGGCGAAGAATGTCTTCCTCAGCCCGAACCGCACGCTGAAACGCAAGGTGCAGGAGCTGATGCTGGCCTTCCGGCTGGAGCATCGCTTCACCAAGGACCAGATCTTGGAGATGTATCTCAACCGCGTCTATTTCGGCGCCGGCGCCTATGGCGTCGAAGCGGCGGCGCAGCGCTATTTCGACAAGCCGGCGGCCAAGCTTTCGCTGGGCGAGAGCGCCATGCTGGTCGGCCTGCTGAAGGCGCCGTCCAGACTGGCGCCAACCGGCAACATCAAATCGGCACAGACCCGCGGTGCGCAGGTCCTGCGCAACATGGTCGAGGCCGGCTATATCACCGCAGAGGCCGCCGAGGCAGCCATCGCCAAGCCGACGCAACTGGCGCGCTCGCGCCTGCCCCTGCCCAATGCGCGCTACTTCGCCGACTGGGTGATCGACGAGGTGTACCAGCTCGTCGGCCGCGACCATGCCGATCTTACCGTCTACACCACGCTGGACAGCCGCCTGCAGGGCAGCGCCGAGCGCGCGGTCGGCACCATCATGGACCGCGAAGCCGAGAAGCAGGATGTCGACCAGGCAGCGCTGGTGGCGCTGGCGCCCGATGGCGCGGTGCGCGCCATGGTCGGCGGCCGCGACTATATCGACAGCCCGTTCAACCGCGCGACCCAGGCGCGTCGCCAGCCCGGCTCAGCCTTCAAGCCACTGGTCTTTCTCACCGCGCTGGAACAGGGCATCCGTCCCGATGACCAGTTCATCGACCAGCCTATCGAGGTCGCAGGCTGGAAGCCGCGCAATTACGACGGCCAGTATCATGGCGCGATGACCATGCGCGACGCCGTGGCGCGCTCGATCAATACCATCGCCGTGCAGGTCGACGAAAAGGTCGGCCGCGACAAGGTGATCGAGACCGCGCGGCGGCTCGGCATCACCAGCGACCTGAAGCCGCATCCCTCGCTGGCGCTGGGCGCCTTTGAAGTCGGTGTGCTGGAACTCACTTCGGCCTACACCGCCTTCGCCAATGGCGGCTATGCCGTGCAGCCCTATGGCGTGCTGGAAATCCGCAATGCGCAGAATGTTTCGCTGTTCCGTCGCGATACCGGCGGCGCCTACGCCCATATGATCGGTGGCGACGCGCTGGGCGACCTGAACGACCTGCTGCGCGGCGTGGTCGAGCGCGGTACCGGCCGCGCTGCCCAGATCGGCCGCCCGGTCGCCGGCAAAACCGGTACGACCTCGGACTATCGCGATGCCTGGTTCGTGGGCTACACGCCTGATCTGGTGGCATCGGTCTGGGTCGGCAACGACGACAACTCGCCGACCAAGAAAGTCAGCGGCGCGGGCTTGCCTTCGCAAATCTGGCGCAGTTTCATGGCCGACGCCATGAAGGGCCGTCCTGTCAGCGACCTCCCGCAGCCGCCGAGCCGCAGCTTCAGCCTGCCCTCGCTGTGGGACCGTATTGTCGGCAGCTTCGGCGGCAGCGCGCAGCCGGCCCAGGCGCAGACGCGCGGCAACGCACCCGTGCCGCCACCGCCGCGCAGTTATATTGAACCGGCGGCGCCGCCGGCCGCCGATCCCGCACAGATGCAGCCCCTGCCGCAGCAGCAATCCGGTGAACCGCAGATGATCTGGCAGGTCGGCCCGCAGGCGGTGCGGCAGTGAGACCTTGGGCGGCACGACTGGCTGGCGTGGTGCTGGCTGCGCCAATCCTGTTCGCCGCGATGAACGCGGCAGCAGCAGAGGGCGTGGCCAACCAGCTGGTCACCTTCACCTCCAACGACGGCAGCGTGCTGTCAGGCACCTTGACCGCACCGGCCAATGTCAGGGGCAAGCTGCCCGGTATCTTGCTGCTGCAGGGCAGCGGGCCGACGGATCGCGATGGCAATCAGCCGCCAACCATCCGCAGCGACCTGTTGCGCCAGATCGCCGAAGGGCTGGCGCAGAAAGGCATCGCGACCCTGCGCTACGACAAGCGCGGCTTGCCTGCCAATGCCGCCAGCATCCCGGCGGACACCACGCAATATCCGACCTATTTTTCCTGGAACCGCTATATCGACGACGCCTATGCGGCCTATGCCTTCCTGCGCGCGCAGCCCGGCATCAACATGATGAAGACCGGCTTCCTCGGCCATTCCGAAGGCGGCCTCATCGCGCTCGATCTCACCGGCCGGCTGGTCCCCGCCGAGCAGCCGGCCTTCCTGATCCTGGCATCCACCCCGGGTCGGCCATTCGACGCCGTGCTGCGCGATCAAATCGGCCGCCTGCTGACCGAGCAGAAAGCCAACCAAAATCAGCGCAAGTTTTTCCTCGGCGAGAATGACCGCATCCTGAAGACCATCCGCGAGACCGGTACAGTGCCGAACAACGTGCCGAATGGTCTGGCCATCCTGTATCCGTTCTATATCGGCCCGTTCCTGCAAGCGCTGTCCAAACTCGATCCGCCGGCGCTGGCGGCCAAGTATGCCGGCCCAGTGTTGGTGCTGCAGGGCGATGCCGATATCCAGGTTTCGCCCGAACGCGATGCGCTGGTGCTCGACCGCGCATTGCAGGCACGCAGCAACGACGACCATGCGTTGGTGATCGTGCCGCGTGGCAGCCATAACCTGAAGCCGCTGCAGAATGACAAGGATCCAGGCTTCCAGGGCGAGATCGATCCCAGCGTGATCGAGCGCACCAGCAGCTGGCTGCTCAGCCGCCTCAATCCCTAGACAACAGAGTTCTTAAGCCGACGCACGATCAGCAGATAGCTGAGCAGCGTCGCCATGCCCATCCCCGCCAGCGTGAAGCTTAAGGGCAGCGCGGTATCGTTCAGCGCATGGCCGACCAGAATGCCGGTGGCCGCACCCATGCTCATCTGCACGAAGCCCATGAGCGACGCCGCCGCGCCGGCCATATGCGCAAAGGGTTGCAGGGCGCCGGCCTGACCCTGCGGCATGGTGAGGCCGAGACCCATGGTGAACAGCATCATCGGGCCAATCAGGCTGAACCAGTGCCAGCTGCCGCCCGCCATCCAGGCCCAGAGCTGCAGCAGCGCCATCAGGCAGCCGCCGGTGGCGCAGAGCAGCGTACCAAGTCCCAGCATGCGATCGACGCCGAGCCGCACCGTCAGCCGCGCGCCGATGAAGCCGCCGCAGAGATAGCCAAAGACGATCAGCGAGAAGCAATAGCCAAATGTCGTCTCGCCGATGTCAAACACCGTGCGCAGCGTGAATGATGATCCGGAGATGAAGGCGAACATGCCGCCATAGGAAAAGGAGACGCAGAGCACATAGCCGCGAAAGCCGGGATGCCGCGCTAGCGTGGCGAAGTTGCGCAGCATCGGGCCGATGCGGGTGGCCAGCGGATTGCGGTGCTGGTTGCTTTCCGGCAGGAACACCAGCACGCAGGTGCCGAGCAGGCAGCCGATCAGGGCCATGGCGATGAAATTCGCCTGCCAGCCCAGACCGGCATGCAGATAGCCGCCCAGGATTGGCGCCACCGCCGGCGTCAGCCCCAACACCATCGCCATCATCGACAGCGCGCGCGCCGCCGCGGCGCCTTCGAAAAGATCGCGCGCGATGGCGCGGCCGAGCACCACGCCAGCACAGGCGCCCAGCGCCTGCAGGAAGCGCCAGGCGATCAGCCATTCGATGCTGCCGGCGAAGGCGCAGCCGATGGAGGCCAGCGTGTAGAGCCCAATGCCGAACAGCATCACCGGCCGCCGGCCGAAGCGGTCCGAAACGGGGCCATAGATGAGCTGGGTGACGGCGAAGCCCGCGAGAAAAGCACTGAGAGTTAGCTGCACCGCGGCCGCATCGGTGCCGTACAGCGCGGCCAGCGCCGGCAGCGAAGGCAGATACATGTCGGTGCTGAGCGGCCCGAGCGCGGTGGCGCAACCGAGCAGGATCACCAGGGCGGCGGAATCACGGGGCAGCGCGCGCCCGGAGATTTTCATGCCGCCATCCTTCAGCCGTGCAGATGCAGAGTGGAGCCGTGCCGACGCAGCCAGCCGCGGGCGGTGCGCAGTTCGGCCTCGCCGCCCAGCAGCTGCGCGCAGAGCGACCAGAAAGCGGTGCTGTGGTCCATATGGCGCAGATGCGCCACTTCATGGGCGACCAGATAGCGGCCGACGGTGGGCGGAGCCAGCATCAGCCGCCAGGAGAAGGACAGGTTGCCATGCGCCGAACAGCTGCCCCAACGACTCTGGGTGTCGCGCACGGTGACGCGGCTGACCGATACGCCGATGCCGCCAGCCATCTCGCGGGCCAGCAGGCCGAATTCCTCGCGGGCCCGGCGCTTCAGCCAGTCGCGCAGGCGGCGCGGCAGGTGCTCGGCCTGGCCAGTGACATGGATTTCCCCGCTCTCCAGCCAAACCCCACCACGGCCGGCCGGGCGGTGCCTAATAATGTGCGGTGCACCATAAAGCGGCAGAGTCGCCCCGTCCTCCCAGGGCTGCGTCGCCGGACGCTCTTCCTGCCGGGCCAGAATCCAGGCCACCTGCTCGGTCACGAATCTTTGTCCGGATTTCAGGCTGGCCCGAGTCGGCAGCACCAGGACCACCGAACCGTCCCGCGGCATGACCCGCAGCAGCATGCGGCGGGCCCTTGCGTCACGCTTGACCAGGAAGGGGAAGCTCTGCGCGCCGACCCTCAACCGGTCGGATTCGATTTCCACAGGCGCAGAATAAGGCTTGGTCAACGGCCGCCCCTTGTCATATAACCGTAACAAATCTTACGTGCGATCGTCATCGTAGGAACCATAAAAAAAGTCGGCCACCCGACTCAGGGCGGATTTCTTTAACACTGGAGACTGAACAATGAAATCGACAGGGAAACTCGCGCGCGCCGCTTTTGCGCTGCTCGCCGGTACTGCCGTGGCCATGGGCGCCACCGGCGCCATGGCGCAGGCCAACCGCATCGAGCTGCAGTGGTGGCACGCGATGACCGGCGCCCTGGGCGAGCGCGTCAACGAAGTGGCCGAAGGCTTCAACAAGGGCCAGGACAAGTATCGCGTCATCGCCACCAACAAGGGCAGCTACCCTGAAACCCTCACGGCCTCGATGGCTGCGTTCCGCGCCGGCAAGGGCCCGCATATCGTGCAGGTGTTCGAAGTCGGCACCGGCACCATGATGGCCTCGGGTCCGGCGATCAAGCCGGTCTACCAGCTGATGCAGGAAAACGGCTACAAGTTCGACCCGACCACCTACATCAACACGGTGACGGGTTATTACAGCACGCCAGACGGCAAGATGCTGTCCTTCCCGTTCAATTCCTCGACCCCGATCATGTATTACAACAAGGACGCCTTCACCAAGGCCGGCCTTGACCCGAACAAGCCGCCGCGCACCTGGCAGGACATGGACGGCGTGCTGAAGAAGCTGAAGGCCGCCGGCATCGCCTGCCCGATGCAGTCGAACTGGCAGACCTGGATTCAGCTCGAGAATTTCTCGGCGCTGCATAACGTGCCCTTCGCGTCCAAGCAGAATGGCATGGCCGGCCTTGACACCGAGCTGCAGTTCAACAGCCCGCTGCATGTCCGCCATATCACCCAGCTGAAGACCTGGATGAACGAAGGCCTGTTCGCCTACAACGGCCGCGCCAACATCCCGAACCCGAAGTTCCTGTCGGGCGAATGCGCGATCACCATGGAAAGCTCGGGCGGCTATGCGACCTTCAAGGCCGCCAAGTTCGCCTGGGGCACGGCGATGCTGCCCTACTACTCCGACGTGAAGGGCGCGCCGCAGAACTCCATCATCGGCGGCGCTTCGCTCTGGGTTCTGTCCAAGCACAAGGCTGAGGAATACAAGGGCGTAGCCCAGTTCTTCGACTATCTGTCCTCGACCGAGGCCCAGGTCGCCTGGCACAAGGCAACCGGCTATCTGCCGATCACCCCGATGGCCTATGAAGCCACCAAGGCCCAGGGCTTCTACGCCGCCAACCCGGGTACCGACACCTCGGTGCAGCAGATGCTGCTGAACCCGGCGACGGAAAACTCCAAGGGTCTGCGCCTGGGCAACTTCGTCCAGATCCGCGACGTGATGGACGAGGAGCTGGAAGCCGTCTGGTCGAACAAGAAGTCGCCGAAGGAAGCGCTTGATACGGCGGTGGAGCGCGGCAACCGCCTGCTCCGCCAGTTCGAGCGCGACAACAAGCGTTAATATCCTTTTGAGGTAAAGGGAGCCCGCGCCTTGACTTTAAAAGGCGCGGGCTTTCCTTATGGCGCCCATGGAAAAACGAGTCGTCTTTCATAACAAATTCCTGCCGTATCTGCTGATCGCGCCGCAGATCGCCATCACGGTGATCTTCTTTTTCTGGCCCGCGAGTCAGGCAGTCGTGCAGTCGGTGCTGCGCGAAGATGCCTTCGGCATCAGCAGCAAGTTCGTCGGGCTCGAGAATTTCGCTGCCCTGTTCGAGGACGAGTACTATCTGCACTCCTTCAAGGTGACCGCGCTGTTCAGCGTGCTGGTCACCACGCTGGGCCTCAGCATCTCCCTGCTGTTGGCCACCATGGCGGATCGCGTCATTCGCGGCGCCACCTTCTACAAGACCGTGCTGATCTGGCCCTATGCCGTGGCGCCTGCCGTTGCCGGCGCGCTGTGGAACTTCGTCTTCATGCCGGGCCAGGGCGTGCTGGCCTATCTCTTCACCCTGGTCGGCTACGACTGGAACTTCCTGCTCGATGGCGATCAGGCGATGGCCGTCGTGGTGGTCGCCGCCACCTGGAAGCAGATTTCCTACAACTTCCTGTTCTTCCTCGCCGGCCTGCAGGCGATTCCGAAGTCGCTGATCGAAGCCTCGGCCATTGATGGCGCCAGCCCGATCCGCCGCTTCTGGACCATCATCTTCCCGCTGCTGTCGCCGACCCTGTTCTTCCTGATCGTCGTCAACGTGGTCTATGCCTTCTTCGAGACCTTCGGCATCATCCACTCGCTGACCCGCGGCGGCCCGGCCAAGGCAACCGAAATCCTGGTCTACAAGGTCTGGTATGACGGCTTTGAAGCGCAGGACCTGGGCGGTTCGGCCGCGCAGTCAGTGATCCTGATGGGCATCGTGATCGCGCTGACCGTGGTGCAGTTCCGTTACATCGAGCGCAAGGTGCATTACTGATGATCGAGCGCCGCCCGATCGCCGACGCCGTCGGCCACACCACCCTGATCCTGGCGGCGCTGATCGTCGCCTTCCCGATCTATCTGGCCATCATCGCCGCCTCGCATAACATCCAGGACCTGTCGTCCTTCCCGATGCCGCTGCTGCCTGGCGCCGATCTGTTCCGCAACACCGCGCAGGCGCTGTTCGATGGCCCGCAGATCGCCGGCGTCGCCAGAGCGACCCCGGCCCTGCTGCTGATGATGAACAGCCTGATCATGGCGATCTCGATCGCCGTGGGCAAAATCATCATCTCGCTGCTCTCGGCCTTCGCGATCGTCTACTTCCGCTTCCCGCTGAAGAACTTCTTCTTCTGGATGATCTTCATCACCCTGATGCTGCCGGTCGAAGTACGCATCATCCCCACCTACAAGATCGTCGCCGATCTGGGGCTGCTGGATACCTATACCGGCCTGGTGCTGCCGCTGATCGCGTCCGCCACCGCCACCTTCCTGTTCCGCCAGTTCTTCATGACGGTGCCGGACGAGCTGGTGGAGGCCGCCCGCATCGACGGCGCGGGGCCCATGCGATTCTTCTGGCAGATCCTGGTGCCGCTGACCCGCACCAGCATCGCGGCAATGTTCGTGATCCAGTTCATCTACGGTTGGAACCAATATCTGTGGCCCCTGCTGATCGCATCCGACACGCGCTACCAGACCATCGTGCTGGCCATCGGCCGCCTGGTGCGCTCGACGGATGCCTTCTATGAGTGGCCGGTGATCATGGGTATGGCCGTGCTGGCCCTGCTGCCGCCGGTCATGGTGGTGGTGCTGATGCAGCGCTGGTTCGTCAAAGGTCTTGTTGAAACGGAAAAGTGAGCGCCCATCATGGCGAAAGTCACGCTGAAAGGCGTCCAAAAGAGTTACGGCCCGGTCAAGGCCATCCATGGTGTCGACCTGGAGATCAAGGATGGCGAGTTCATCGTCATCGTCGGTCCTTCGGGCTGCGGCAAGTCCACGCTGCTGCGCATGGTGGCCGGCCTGGAGGCAATCACCGGCGGTGAGATCATGATCGGCGACCGCGTGGTCAACGACATCGAGCCGGCCGACCGCGACATCGCGATGGTGTTCCAGAACTACGCGCTCTACCCGCATATGAGCGTGTACCAGAACATGTCCTATGGCCTGCGCATCCGCGGCATGAGCAAGGAAGACATCGAAAAGCGCGTGCAGCGCGCCGCAGAGATCCTGCAGCTGCAGCCCTACCTGCAGCGCACGCCGCGTGCCCTGTCAGGCGGCCAGCGCCAGCGCGTCGCCATGGGCCGCGCCATCGTGCGCGAACCCAGCGTCTTCCTGTTCGATGAACCGCTCAGCAATCTGGATGCCAAACTGCGCGTGCAGATGCGCCTGGAGATCAAGCGCCTGCACCAGCAGCTCGGCGTCACCTCGATCTACGTGACCCACGACCAGGTCGAAGCCATGACACTGGCCAATCGCCTGGTGGTGATGAACCAGGGCCGCGCCGACCAGATCGGCACGCCGCAGGAGCTGTACAACAATCCGGCCACCACCTATGTCGGCGGCTTCATCGGCTCGCCGGCCATGAACTTCGTCAAATGCAAGGTGGAGCCCGGCAGCGGCGGCCCGAAGGCCGTGCTGGGCGACGGCACCGTGTTGGTCCTGCCTGCCTCCTGGTCGGTTCCGGCGGGCAATTACAGCCTTGGCATCCGCCCCGAGCAGTTCCGTCTGGCCCACCCGGGCGAGACGCCGCACCTGCAGCTTCCTGTCGATGTGGCCGAGGAACTGGGTGCCGATACGCTGCTGCATGGCAAGATCGCCGGCGAAGAGGTTGTGGTGCGCGTGCCGAGTCAGGCCGGCTATCACGACCAGTCGACGCCGGGCCTGGTGGTCGACACCTCGCGCGCGCATCTGTTCGACCCCGAAAGCGGCCTGCGCATCGGCGCCTGATCGTTCATCCGGGCCGGCCAGCCGGCCCGGACCTGCGCATCAATAGAGGTTGATCGCGCCCAGCGCGGAGTCGGTCCGGATCAGGTTCGGGCGCGCCTCTTCCGCCGTGCGGCTGAGCGCACTGCAGCTGTAGGTCACCCGCACCGGGGCCGCCACCGAGCAGGAATACAGATCAGTCAGGTTTTCCCTGAGCTGCGGATCGCCGCAATGCTTCTGCACCAGAGCGCGGATCTGCTCAGGCTTGTGCAACAGGCTGCTGTAGCAGACCGAGAAATTCGGCCGCCCCGTCACCGGATCGTTCATCCGCATCCCCAGCCCGGTCTCCACCTTGCCGTTATCGGCCGGCGTCCAGCGACCCAGGTAATAGGGCTCGCTGCCGGCACAGCCGGTCAGAACCGCAAGCAGGAAAAGGCCAAGCCGGCCGAAATGCTGTCTGGACATGGCTTTACTTTGCCGCAGCCCCCACGGAACGACAAGCCCGACCCTGCCAAAATGGAATGTCTTCGGGCATAATTCGTTGATTGCCGGCACCTTCTTGAGGCGGATGGGTTTGGACAGAATGACGTGGCGTGACAAACCGGTGGTGATCACCGGCGGCATGGGCTTCATCGGCTCTAACCTGGTACGCCGCCTCGCGGGCCAGGGTGCCGCCGTGACCGTGATCGATCGCATGCTGGCGCAATACGGCGCCAACCCCTTCAACCTGGCGAATCTTCCGGCGCCGATCACGCTGCTGGAATCCGATATCGGCGCCGAGGGCCCGATCGCCGAGGCGGTGGCCGGAGCGGCCGCGATCTTCAATCTGGCCGGCCAGACCTCGCATATGGACTCGATGCAGCAGCCGCTGGAAGACATGCGGCTGAACCAGGAAGCCAACCTGCGTTTCCTCGAGTTGGTGCGCCGAGTCAATCCGCAGACGCGACTGATCTTCAGCTCGACCCGGCAATTCTACGGCCCGCCGCGCTATCTCCCGGTCGATGAGGCGCATCCGATCGCGCCGCCGGATATCAACGGCATCCATAAATACGCCGCCGAGGCCTATCACATGCTTTATGCGCGCGTGCATGGCATGCGCACCACGGCGCTGCGGCTGACCAACGTGTTCGGCCCGCGCATGCGCATCAAGGATGCCAAACAGACCTTCCTCGGCATCTGGGTGCGCCATGCGATCCAGAATACCCGTTTCGAAGTCTGGGGCGGCGAACAGAAACGCGACTTCACCTATGTGGAAGACATGGTGGATGCGCTGCTTGCCGCCGCCGAGAGCGATGCCGCCATCGGTCAGGTCTACAATACCGGAGGCTGCCCGCCGGTATCGCTGCTGGAACTGGCCGAACTGCTGATCGCGACAGCCGGCAGCGGTGGCTTCGACCGCAAGGTCTTTCCCGCCGAGCGCAAGAAGATCGATATCGGCGACTATGTCGCCGATGACAGCGCCTTCCGCAAGGCCACGGGCTGGCAGCCGCGCACCGACCTGGCGCAGGGCCTGAAGCAGACACTGGACTACTATCGCGCCCATGCGGCGTACTACCTGTGAGAGCCCAGTCATCATGAGAGCAATGCGATGATTCCGCAGACCAATCCCAAGGCCGCCTATCTGGCGCAGCGTGACGAGATCGATGCCGCGCTCAAGCGCGTGCTGGAAAACGGCTGGTATATCCAGGGCGAGGAAGTCGCCGCCTTCGAGAAGGAATTCGCCGCCTGGAGCGGCAGCCGGCATGCCGTGGCGGTGGCCAGCGGCACCGACGCGCTGATCGTGGCCCTGCGCGGCATGGGCATCGGCCCGGGCGATGCAGTCATCACAGTGTCGCACACGGCAGTCGCCACCGTCTCGGCCATCGAACTGACCGGCGCGACGCCGGTGCTGATCGATACGGATGAGCATTACACCATGTCGGTCGCGGCCCTCGAGGCCGTGCTGAAAAGCTGGCCGTCCAACGCGCCCAAACCCAAGGCGGTGATCCCGGTGCAGCTTTACGGCCAGCCGGCCGCCCTGCCCGAGATCGCGGCGATCGCAGAGAAGCACGGCCTGCTGCTGCTGGAAGACAACGCCCAGGCCCATGGCGCCATGCTGAATGGCAAGATGGTCGGCCGCTTCGGCAAGGCCGCGGCCTACAGCCTCTATCCGACCAAGAATCTCGGCGCCATTGGCGATGGCGGCATCATCACCACTGACGATGCTGCCTTGGCCGATACCCTGCGAGCGTTGCGTGAGTATGGCTGGAAAGAGCGGTACATCAGCGCCATTGCCGGCATGAACAGCCGCCTCGATCCGCTGCAGGCGGCGATCCTGCGCGTCAAGCTGACCGCCCTGCCCAAAGACACGGCGCGCCGGCAGGCCATCGCCGCGCGCTACGATGCCGGCCTCGCCGGCCTTGCCGGCCTGAAGCTGCCCAAGACCCGCGCCGGCGCACAGCCGGTCTATCATCTGTATGTGGTGGATGCGGGCGAACGGCGCGATGCGCTGCAGGCAGCGCTGAAAGACCGCGGCATCGGCACTCTGATCCATTATCCGATGCCGGTGCATCTGCAGCCGGCCTACAAGGGCCGCGTGCCGACCGGCCCCGGCGGCCTGCCGAACACGGAAGCGGCCGCCAAGGGCGTGCTCAGCCTGCCGCTCTATCCACAGCTCAGCGATGCCGATGTCGATACGGTGATCGCCGCCGTGAAAGATGTCTGGAAATAAGCTTTACGCAGAGCGCGTGATCAGGACGACACCGGCGCAGACCAGCGCGATACCCAGCACCTTCGGCATGGTCAGCGCTTCGTCGTAGAGCCAGAAGGCCAGCAGCGCGACCAGCACGTAGGATAGCGCCACGCTCGGGAAGGCGATCGAGACCGGGATTTTGCGCAACGCGTACATGTAGCAGAGCGCGGCGGCGAAATAGAGGCCGAGGCCGATGATCGACTGCGGCGCCAGGAACTGCTGCAGTAGCGTTTCGCCCGAGGCGCCGGATTTCAGCAGCATCTGCCCGGCAACGCCAAGCAGGACGCCGATGGCGAGCGCCACATAGAACCAGATCATGCCGCGTCTCCACCCTTGATCGCCCGCTCATTGCGCTCGACATCGCGCACCACGAATTGCGGCTTGCGGTTCACGGTGAGGAACAGGCGGCCGAGATACTCGCCCACCAGACCCAGCATGATCAGTTGCACGCCCGCCAGCAGCAGGATCGCAGCCATCACCGAGGCATAGCCCTGCGGCGTGCGGCCGCCCAGCGCTTCGATCAGGATGAACAGGAAGACCAGCAGGCCAAGACCGGCCATGACGAAACCGGTCAGCGTGCCGATGCGCAGCGGCATCACCGAGAAATTCAGGAACATCGACATGAACAGCCGCACCAGGCGACGGATCGTGTAGTTGCTGCGACCTTCGGCGCGGGCCAGATGCTGCACCTGCAGGCGGCCGATATTCTGCGTCACCTGCATGATCAGGCCGTCCACATAAGGGAACGGCCCGGTATGGATCAGGATCTGCCGGGCAACGAAGGCGTTCATGCAGCGGAAGCTGGACAGATACAGGCCCTTGGGCTTGTCGAGGAGGTGGTCGGCGCACCAGTTGGTGAAGCGGCTGCCGAGGTTGCGCCAGGCGGCATGCTGCTTGTCGGCATAGTAGGTGTAGACGACGTCGTATTTGTTATCTCTGGCATACTGCCACAGCCGCACCACTTCCTCGGGCGGGTTCTGCAGGTCGTCATCCATGTTGATGATGTATTCACCGCGGGCATGGCTCAGACCGGCCATCACGGCATTATGCTCGCCGAAATTGCGGGCGAGGTTCACCACGGTCAGCGCCACGGCATTCTTGCGGCAAAGTTCGCGGCAGACCTCCAGCGAATTGTCCGGGCTGCTGTCATTGACCAGCACGATCTCGTGGCCACCGGGAACCGTCAGCTTCGACAGTGCCTCGACCAGCGTCGGCACGCTGGTGGCGCCGTTGTAGACCGGCACCACGATCGACAGCGCGAAGGCCGGCACGGTCGCCCGTTCCGTCGCGATCTGCGTTTCCTGCACCAGACTCATGCTTTCCTTGCCTCCACCCATACCGAGCCGCCGAAGGGCAGCCGCAGGCCGGCCCGGGCCAGCCATCGTTCGCATACCGTCACGGCGAAGAACAGCTTTTCCTGCCAGGCCGGAAAGGGCCGCACGTCACTGCCGCCGCCCTGCGCGGACCGGGCGGTCAGCCGATGCAGCAGCATTAGCGGAAACAGCAGGCTGTTCCAATAGCCGCTCCGCACCGGGGCGAAGCCGCCCGCCGCCAGCAGCGCCCGCGCCTGCCGCGCTGTGTAGCGCCGGGCATTATGGACATGGACGTCATGGGCCGAAGCCATCCACTGATAGGCCGGCAGGTTGAGCAGCAGCAGGCCGCCGGGCTTCAGGCAGCGCCGGATCTCGGCCAGGGCCTCCCTCTCGTTCACCCCGGCATGGCAGAGCACATCGGCGCTGACCACGGCATCGAAGCTGGCATCGGCATAGGGCATGGCATTGATCGAGCCGGTGGCGATCTCCAGCCCGGTCTTGTCCCGGGCCAGGCCAGCGGCCTCGGCATCGTATTCCAGGCCGGTCAGATGCCAGCCGGCGTCCCTGGCCGTGTTCATCCCGGATAAACGGGCCAGGAAGCCGCCGGTGCCGCAGCCGGCATCCAGCAGCCGCGCGCCGGCCGGCAGCTTGGCCGCAACCAGACGGTCAGTCAGGCCGGCATGCAGGGCGCGATACCACCACATGGTCGCTTCCAGCACCGCCATCCGGTGGTATTCAACCCGCTCCATGCACCTTACCGGTTTTCCATTTGATTTCGTTGTAAGTGAATGGTTTACCAAGTCCGGCCTAGGCTCCGCCAGTCCGGATTGCTGATCTTGCCCCCATGAACGAAACCGCCCCCACACCCGACGCCCTGGAACGCCAGGGCCTGGACTGGCCGCGCCTGCTGCACGCCCTGGTGCTGGCGGTCTGCGCGATCTGGATCGCCGGCTATTTCCTGCCGCCGATCAACCACGACACCGCCGTGCTGCTGTATATCTCGCGCAGCTGGCTGGAGGGCGCCAAGCTCTATGTCGACGCCATCGACATCAACACGCCATTGGTCTTCGTGCTGCATCTGCTGCCCGAGGCGATCTCCAAGCTGACCGGCATCCCGGGCACCACCATGCTGGTCGCCCTGCTGGGGCTGGGCATCGGCGCCTCCTTCATGACCTGCCGCTGGGTGCTGAATGCCAGCCTCGACCCGGCGCATGCCACGGCCGATGCGCTGCTGCCACTGCTGCTGCTGTTCCTGCTGATCGTCTATCCCAACAACATGTTCGCGCAACGCGAACACATCATGCTGATCCTCACCATGCCCTATCTGCTGATCGCCAGCGGACGGGCCGACGAGGAAGAATTGAGCCGGACGCTGAAGATCGTCACCGGCGTGCTGGCCGGCCTGGGCTTCGCCATGAAGCCGTATTTCCTGGGCATCCCGCTGTTCGTCGAACTCTATATCGTCAGCCAGCTGGGCCTGAAGCGCAGCCTGCATGACCCCGCGCCCTGGGCCGTGCTGGCGGTTTGCGTGGCCCATGCGCTGTTCTCGGTGATCGTCACGCCGGAATACTTCACCATCGCCCTGCCGCTGGCGCGCGCTTTCTACAGCGAAGTCAGCCAGTGGAGCATGCTGGACCTGATGCTGGGCGCCGAACTGGGGCCGCCCACCGCCATCCTGCCGCTGTTAGGCATCGCCGCCTTCCTGGCCGTGCGCTCGCATATGGCGCGGGTGATTTTCCTCGCTGGCGTCGGCGGCCTGGTCTCGGGCTACGCGCAGGGCAAGGGCTGGCCCTATCACGCCCTGCCCGCCCAGGCCTTCACCCTGCTGCTGGCCGGCGTCATCATTGCCTATGTGATGGACCACGTGGTCTGGCCCAAGCGCGGCGACGCCCGCCCGGCCAAGCTGTTCGCAGCCGCCCTGATGCTGCTGATCTTCTATCAGGAATGCCTGCATAGCCGGCCGTTCTTCAAGCAGCTGGAATACCGCGATTCAGACCTGCGCCGCCTGATGCATGTGGTGAAACAGGAAAAGCGCAATAATAGCATCCTGGTGCTGTCGCCCGGCATCTATCCGCATTTCCCGATGCTGAATTACCTGAAGCTGCACATGACCATGCGTTTCGAGAGCATGTGGCTGCTGCAGGGCGCGTATGCCGACTGCCATGAGCTGGCGCCGCTGTACAACCCGCCCGAGGCGATGACCGCCGCCGAAAGCTTCGTCTTCCGCACGGTGGCCGACGACTTCTACAAGAAGAAGCCCTCACTGCTGATCGTCGACAATGTCGCCGGCATTCCGCGCTGCCAGGGCGATACCTTCAGTTATCTGGATTATTTCTCGCGCAATCCGCTGTTCGCCAAGCGGTTCGAGGATTACGAAAAGGCGCTGGATTTCGAGCGGTATTCGATCTACCGCCGCCGTGAGGGCCTCAAGTAAGGCCCTGCTGCACCGGCTTCAGTCGACGTGGAAGCTTTCGCCACAGCCGCAACGGCCCTTTTCGTTGGGATTGCGGAACACGAAGCCGGACTGCAGCTTGTCTTCCTCCCAGTCGATCTCGGTGCCGAAGATATACATCTGCGCCTTGGCCTCGATCAGGACGGTGACGCCCTTGTCCTCGACCACTTCGTCGAACTTCTCTTTTTCGGTGGCGTACTGGATATCGTAGGACAGACCCGAGCAGCCCTTGGTCTTCACCGCGATGCGCAGGCCGATCACCGGTTTGTCCGACTTGGCGATCAGCGCGCGCACGCGCTCGGCCGCCGCATCGGTCAGCGTCACAGGTTTGAATGCCGTCGTGGCGGTCATGGCCATCGTTCCTTACAACACGCCCAATTCAAGCCGGGCCGCCTCGGACATATGCTCCGGGCTCCACGGCGGGTCCCAAACCACATCGATCGTCACTTCGCCGACGCCATCGATGGACCGGGTCTTCTGTTCCACTTCCGCCGGCATCGACTGCGCCGCCGGGCAGTTGGGTGAGGTGAGCGTCATGTCGATCTGGACATCCCGCGCCTCGTTGACCTCAACCTTGTATATAAGGCCCAATTCGTAAATGTTAACCGGGATTTCCGGGTCGAACACGGTCTTGATCGCCTCCACCACCTGCTCGCGCAGGTCGTCCGGGGCCGGAACCGTCTTCTTTTCTGCCTTGGGCGCAGACATCAGCCGAAAATCTCCCTCACCCGCTGCAGGCCGGCGCACAGCGCATCCACCTCGGCCCGCGTATTGTACATCCCGAACGATACCCGGACCGTGGCCTGGACCCCAAAACGATCCATCACCGGATGGGCGCAATGCTGGCCCACCCGCACCGCGATACCCTCGCGGTCCAAGATAGTGCCGATATCGTGGGGGTGAATATCCCCCAGCACGAAAGAGATCACGCCGGCCTTGTCCTTGGCCGTGCCGATGATGCGCAGTGAATTGACCGCCGACAGCTTCTGGGTGGCATAGGTCAGCAGGTCATGCTCATGGGTGACGATGGCATCCAGCCCGATGCTCTCGACATACTCGATGGCCGCGCCCAGACCCACGGCTTCCACGAAGGCCGGGGTGCCGGCTTCGAAGCGATGCGGGATGTCGTTGTATTCCGTCTTGTCGAAGCTGACCGACAGGATCATGTCGCCGCCGCCCTGCCAGGGCGGCATGCTTTCCAGCACCTCAGCCTTGCCGTAGAGCACGCCGATGCCGGTCGGGCCATATAGCTTGTGCCCGGTGAAGACATAGAAATCGACATCCAGCGCCTTCACGTCGACGCGCATATGCTGCACGGCTTGGCTGCCGTCGATCAGCACCTTGGCGCCCTTCGCATGGGCGACGCGCACGATCTCTTCAACCGGCAGAATCGTGCCCAGCGTGTTGGAGACATGGGCGACGGAAACCAGCTTGGTCCTGGGGCCGATCAGCTTGACGAACTCGTCCCAGATCAGCGCGCCGGTATCGTCAATGGGGGCCACCTTGAGCACGACGCCATAGCGCTCGCGCAGGATCTGCCAGGGCACGATATTAGCGTGATGCTCCAGATGCGTGACCAGCACCTCATCGCCCGGCTGCAGGAATTTGAAGCCCCAGCTATGGGCGACCAGGTTGATCGCCTCGGTGGCATTGCGGGTGAAGACGATCTCGCGACTGTCCGGCGTGCCGATGTAGCGCGCGATGATCTCGCGTGACTTTTCGTATTCGTCGGTGGCCTGCTGGCTCAGCGCATAGATGCCGCGGTGCACATTGGCATAGACACGTTCATACATGCGGGTCATCGCATCGATCACCACGCGTGGCTTCTGCGCGCTGGCGCCGCTGTCGAGGAAGACCAGCGGCTTGCCGTGGACCTTCTCCGACAGGATCGGGAAATCAGCGCGCACGCGCGCGACATCGAAGCCAGTATTGGCCTTTTCCTTGGGAAGCGCGCTCATAACGCCACACCTTCGGCGAGCCAGGCCTCTACGAAAGCCTCGACATGGTCGCGCAGCGCACCTTCCGGCACATGCTCGACCACTTCATAGGCAAAGCCGCTGAGCAGCAGGCGGCGGGCTTCGCCGGCACTGATGCCACGGGCCTGCATGTAGAACAGCTGCTGCGCATCCACGTCGCCGATCGAGGCGCCATGGCTGCATTTCACGTCATCGGCCAGGATTTCGAGTTCCGGCTTGGTGTCGATCTGGGCGCGGTCGGCCAGCAGCAGCGTGCGGGTCAACTGCTGGGCGTCGGTCTTCTGCGCATGCGGGGCAACACGGATCAGGCCCTGGAACACCGCATGGCCCTGGTCATCGACCACATGCTTGAACAGCTGGTTGCTGCGGCAGTCTGGCGTCGCGTGATGCAGGCGCAGGGTGTGATCCAGATGGGCCGTGCCACGCGCCAGCACCAGACCCTGCACGTCGATCTCGGCGTTGCGGCCAGTATAGTCGATATGCAGTTCGTGCCGTGCCATCGCGCCGCCGGCCTGCACCGAGACATGGACGTAGCGCGCATCGTCGGCCACGGTCACGCGGCCAAGGGCGGCATGATAGGCCGTCGGCGCCTCGCCCTGCAGGCGGACATGGGTGAGCTGCGCGCCGGCGCCGATATCCAGCGCGGCGAAAATGTTGTTCCAGCCAGCACCCGCCAGGCCGCCGTCGCGATAGCTCTCGACCAGCGTGGCTTTGGCATTGCGGCCGAGCCGGACAAGGTGGCGCAGGTTGACCAGGGCGGGGGCACCGAAGGCGACGAGTTCCACCGGCTTGTCCAGCACGACATCGTCAGCCAGCAGCAGCACTGCGCCATCGCTGGCCAGTGCCGCATTGAGTTCGCTCAACGACACCGCGCGGTCGGCGCCGGCAGCCGCCAGCACATCGGGCAGAACATCGGCGGCCTGACTGAGCGGCAGCAGTGTCACGCCCTTGGGCAGGCCTGCAAGCTTGGAAACCGTGGCATCGAAGCGACCGTTGACGAAAACGAGGCGATAGCTGTCAGCCAGTGCAGCATCGGCAAGCCGTGCCGCATCGACGCTGCCGTCATTTGCCGGCAGCGCCCAGGTCTGACGCTCCAGTGCATTCAGGCCGGTGAACTTCCAGGATTCCAGTTTTTGATTTGGCAGGCCGAGCGTGCGGAAGGCATCCAGCGCGGCCTGACGGCGCGCCGCCACCGCCGGTGTCTTTGCGCCCGGCAGGCTGCCCACAGCGGCCGCATAGGCGCTGCTGAGATGATCGATGAGGGGCATGGCTGCCATGCTGTCCTCAGGCCGCTGCCGCGACGATATCGGCATAACCCTTGGCTTCCAGCTCGAGCGCCAGTTCCTTGCCGCCGGTCTTGATGATGCGGCCGCCGGCCAGCACATGCACGATGTCGGGCACGATATAGTCCAGCAGGCGCTGGTAATGCGTGATCACCAGCGCGGCGCGCTCCGGGCTGCGCAGCGCATTCACGCCCTCGGCCACGATCTTCAGCGCGTCGATATCCAGGCCCGAATCCGTCTCATCCAGAATCGCGATGCTGGGTTCCAGCATCAGCATCTGGAACACCTCGTTGCGTTTCTTCTCGCCGCCCGAGAAGCCGACATTGACCGGACGCGAGAGGAATTTCTCATCCATCTGCAGCTGCTTCATCTTTGCCTTGGCGGCCTTCAGGAAATTCATGGCATCCAGATCGGCCAGACCGCGATGCTTGCGCACGGCGTTGACGGCCGATTTCAGGAAAGTGGCATTGGCGACGCCCGGAATCTCGACCGGATACTGGAAGGCCAGGAACAGGCCTTCGCGGGCGCGCTCTTCCGGCTCCATGCTGAGCAGGCTCTGGCCATTCAGCAGGATGTCGCCATCGGTGACCTCATAGCCGTCGCGGCCGGCGATCACATAGGACAGCGTCGACTTGCCGGATCCGTTCGGGCCCATGATGGCATGCACCTCGCCCGGTTTGATCACCAGGTTGATGCCGCGCAGGATGTCTTTGCCGTCGACTTTGGCGTGGAGGTTCTTGATCTCAAGCATGGGGCAATCCTTAAACCTTAACCGACCGAGCCTTCGAGGCTGACGCCCAGCAGCTTCTGGGCCTCGACCGCGAATTCCATCGGCAGCTTCTGCAGCACTTCCTTGCAGAAGCCGTTCACGATGGTGGATACGGCGTCTTCTTCCGACAGGCCGCGCTGGCGGCAGTAAAACAGTTGGTCATCCGAAATGCGCGAGGTGGTGGCTTCATGCTCCACCTTGGCCGATCGGTTCTTCACTTCGATATAGGGCACGGTATGGCCGCCACAGCGGTCGCCGATGAGCAGGCTGTCGCACTGCGAATAGTTGCGCGCGCCGGTGGCGCCCGGCATCACGCGCACCAAGCCGCGATAGGTGTTCTGCGCCTTGCCGGCCGAGATGCCCTTCGAGATGATCGTGGACTTGGTGTTCTTGCCCATGTGGATCATCTTGGTGCCGGTATCGGCCTGCTGGGCATTGTTGGCCACCGCCACAGAATAGAACTCGCCCACGCTGTCGTCGCCCTGCAGGATCACGGAGGGATACTTCCAGGTGATCGCCGAACCGGTTTCCACCTGGGTCCAGCTGATCTTGGAGCGCGCGCCGCGGCAGGCGCCACGCTTGGTGACGAAATTGTAGATGCCGCCCTTGCCGTTCTTGTCGCCCGGATACCAGTTCTGCACCGTGGCGTAGCGGATCTCGGCGTCTTCCATGCAAACCAGCTCGACCACGGCGGCATGCAATTGGTTTTCATCGCGCATCGGCGCGGTGCAGCCTTCCAGATACGAGACGTAGGCGCCCTTGTCGCAGATCAGCAAGGTGCGTTCGAACTGGCCGGTCTTGGCCTCGTTGATGCGGAAATAGGTGGAAAGCTCCATCGGGCAGCGCACGCCCGGCGGCACATAGACAAACGAGCCGTCCGAGAAGACGGCGGAATTCAGCGTGGCATAAAAGTTGTCGGTCACCGGCACGACCGAGCCGAGATATTTCTGCACCAGCTCGGGATACTCACGCACGGCTTCTGACATCGAGCAGAAGATGATGCCCATGTCCTTCAGCTTGCCCTTGAAGGTGGTGGCCACCGAGACGCTGTCAAAGACGGCGTCCACCGCCACGCCAGCAAGGATCTCACGCTCTTTCAGCGGAATGCCCAACTTCTCGTAGGTCGCCAGCAGTTCGGGATCGACCTCGTCCAGGCTCTTCAGCGTCTTTTTCTTCGGCGCGGAATAGTAATGGATGTCCTGGAAGTCGATTTCGGGATAGCTGACCTTGGCCCAGGTCGGCTCGCCCTTCTCCTTGGCCATGCGCAGCCAGGCGCGATAGGCACGCAGACGCCATTCCAGCATCCATTCCGGCTCTTCCTTCTTGGCCGAGATGAAGCGGACGGTGTCCTCGCTCAGACCCTTGGGCAGCAGCTCGGATTCGATGTCGGTGACGAAGCCATATTTATAGTCGCCGGCCAGGCCTTCGACGGTCTCGATGGTTTGTGCATTGGCAGCCATGGGGCGTGGCTCCGGACTCTTTAAGCGTTGGGCGCCGGCGCGGCGGCGCGCGGCGGCAGGGGAGTGAGGAAATCGTAGGAGGGCCGCGCCAGCTCGGCCAGCGTCACGCCTTCCAGCGCACTGCGGATGGCCGTGTTGATGCGGTTGATGCCGCGACGCGAGACGCAGAGGTTCTCGCGGTCGCAGGCGCTGGGCTGGTGGTGGTCGGAGCACTGGGTCAGCGCGATCGGGCCATCCAGCGCCGTCACGATGGCGGCCACCGAGACCTGCTCGGGTGCCGCCGCCAGGCGATAGCCGCCATGGGCGCCGCGATGCGAGGTCAGCAAGCCGTTCTTGCCCAGCTTGGCCATGATCTTGGCCACCGTCGGACCCGGCAGGCCAGTGGCGGCCGCCGCGTCCGAGGCGTTATGCACGCCCTCGGGTTCAGCGGCGATATGGGCCATGACCATGACGCCGTAATCGGCCAGGCGGCTCAGGCGCAACATGTTGCAAATCCTTCGCAATTAGCAATCCGGACTGCTTCGGTCCGGTTCGACGGCGGCAAATAAGACCAATCCGGTCTGGATTGCAAGATGATTTCGGGGATCAGGAAGTCAAGACAAGGATTAAAGGGGATTTTAAGGGGTCCCGGGGCAATGGTTAATGTTCAGAGTGGCGGAGGACGGGCGTGAACCGGAAAGAGCGGCGGGCACAGGACAAGGGCGGGACGCGGACACCCGTGGCCGGGACCGGCGCCGAGGCCTTGAACGAGCAGGCGATCCGGCTGTTTGGCGGCGGCCGCGTCGCCGAGGCGATCCCACTGCTGCGGCAGGCCGTGGCGCTGGCGCCGGGCAACGCCGCCTATCACAACAATCTGGGCGAGATGCTGCGGCTCTCGGGCGATGCCCATGGCGCCATGGTGTCGCTCGACGGGGCACTGGCGCTCAATCCGCGCTACCCCGAAGCACATAGCAATCGCGGCAACCTGCTGCGCCAGCTCGGCCGCGCCGCCGACGCCGCCAAGGCCTACGAGGCCGCGCTGGCAATCAAACCCGATTTCACCGATGCCTTGAGCAACCTTGCCACCGCGCGCATGGACCTGCGTGATTTCCACGGCGCGATCGAAGCCTTGCGCCGCGCCATCGCATTGAACCCGGCGCAGGGGCTGTATCAGAAGAATCTGGGCCTGGCGCTGCTGGAGATCGGCGACGAGGCTGGAGCCGAGGCCGCGCTGCGCGCCAGCGAACAGGCCGCCATCCGCTCGCCGGCGCTGGGCGTCGACATCATGGTCGCACGCGGCGATCTGGCGCGGCAGGCCGGCAACCTGGACAACGCGCTGCGCCTGTATGAAAAGGCCTGGCAGATGCAGCCGGGTCATGTGCAAGCGCATATGCGCTACGGCACGGCATTAATGATCAAGGGCGACTATGCCGCGGCCTGGCCGCATTTCGGCGCACGCTGGAACATGAAGGGACTGGAGGTCGACCGTCGTCCCTTCACCGTGCCGTTCTGGAAAGGCGAAGCCTTGCCGGCGAACAGCAAACTGCTGCTGTTCACCGAGCAGGGCGTGGGCGAAACACTGGTGCTGCTCAGCCTGATGCCGGAACTGGCGGCGCGCGGCATCACGCCGGTGATCGAATGCGATCCACGCATGATCCCGATCCTGCAGCGCAGTTTCCCCGACCTCGAAATCCATGCTCGCACCAACCCGCCGCATCCGCGCCTGCTGCAGGCCGACCTAGCCATGCAGGCGACGCTGTTCGACATCGCCGCCGTCCTGCGCCGCATCCCAGCCGACTGCACCGGCGCGCTGCCGCTGAAAGCCGATGCCGCGCGTGCCGCCGCTTTGCGCGCGCAGTACCAGCAGGGCGATGCGCGCCCGCTGATCGGTATTGCCTGGCATAGCGGCAACCCGCAGCTCGGCGCGCCCAAATCGGCGGTGCTGACCGACCTCAGCCCCCTGCTCACTCTGCCCGGCTACCGCTTCGTCGACCTGCAATACGGCAACCGCGCCGATGACCGCGCGGCGCTGAAGGCCGCCCATGGTGTCGAATTGCTGTACGATCCGGCCATCGACCAGTTGAAGGATCTCGACGCTTTTGCGGCCCAGGTCGCGGCGATGGACATGGTGATCTCGACCAGCAACACCACGGCACATATGGCGGCCGCCCTGGGCAAGCCGACCTGGCTGCTGCTGCACAAGGGCATTTCGCCGCATTGGTACTGGACCCTGGACGGCAACACGACGCCCTGGTACCCCACGGCCAGACTTTGGCGGCAGACAGCCGTCAACGACTGGCACGGGCTGGCGGAAAATGTGGCCTCCGAATTGCCCCGGACGCTGCCCTCCGCTACATGAATAGGCGATGACCGACATGCTCGATACCGCCTTCCGCAACGCCATGCGCCGGCTGGCCGCCACCGTCACCGTGATCTCCACCACGGCTGATGACGGCTCGCGGCACGGCATGACCGCCACCGCGGTCACCTCGGTCTCGGCCAGCCCGCCGGCGGTGCTGGCCTGCGTCAATCGTTCGGCGGCGCTGCATGCCCAGCTTGGGCTGGGTCACAAATTCTGCATCAACCTGCTGCATTGCAGCCAGCAGCGGCTGTCGGAAGTTTTCGCCGGGGCGATGGAAGGCGAGATCCGCTTCACCGAGGGCGACTGGCAGAATGACGGCGACGGCGTGCCGTTCCTGGTCGATGCGCAGGCGAACATCTTCTGCGAGGTGGAAGCGATGCATGCCTATGGCAGTCATTCGATCTGCATCGGGCGTGTGCTGGGCGCCAACTGCCGCGTCGACGTGGCGCCGCTGGTCTACCAGGACGGCACCTACATGTGCACGGGGCCGCTCGGACCTTAAGAGTAAGCCGCCACCGTCTTGATCAGGCGGCGGAACTCGCTCACCACCTTGCGCTCGACATGCTCGTTCAGCGCCACGACGCTTTTCAGGCGGCGCGGCCGCAGCGGCACCACGGGCGCCGTCATCACCGGGCGCGGCGATTGCGGACGCGGCGGCACCGGAATGCGCGGCCGCGCGGGCAGCGGCGTGATCTTGGCGGGCTGTGATGCCTGCTTCAGGCCGGCGCTCTGGCTGAGCGGCGCCAGCTTCAGCTTCGGATGTTCCTTGAAGCCGGCCGAGGCGAAGACGGTGATGCGCGAGACGCCGGCATCGTCTTCCTCGATCAGCAGCAGCGTCGGATAGCGCGCCGCCAGCAGGGCAAAGGTCTCATCGGCGAGGAAAGACGGCTCCGGGATGGCGCACCAGCGCTGCTGCGCCTCGAAGCCGAGCGGACGGCCATGGGCGCGATAGAGCCGCGCGAGGCTGTCGGCAAATGGCGCATCCTTGTGGAAGACCAGCACGACCTGACGATGCAGATCGGCCGGGCTGTGCCGACGGCAGACCAGCAATGCCAGCTCGTCGGCCTGCGCACCGAGCGCGGCGGCGGCGCCAAAGAATCCCAGCACCGTGCCAGCCGCACGGACATCCTGCGACAGGAAACCGAGGCGGTCGGCATGGCGGATGGTGCCGATGGGAGAAAAGAAGCGCGGCTGCAGGCTCATGGGTCGATCTCTGGCCGCCCTTCTAGCGGCTCGCCTCCCAGTATAGCCCCGGTTTACCCGAGGAGTCTCGCCCACCAGCCATAGCGCCAGCCGGCAACACCCGCCGCAATGAGCAGGGCCAGCAGGATATACAGCCCCCAGGGGGTGCGCGTGTCGGCATAGGGGTCGGTCAGGGCCCGTTCCGAACCCGGCGGCAGCTTGGCCAGCTGGGTCAGGCTGCCGCCGAAGGGAATGTTGATCAGCGCCCGCGCATTCACCGCCCAGCCATTGGCGTCCAGCAGCGGCCCCAGATTGCGCTGCCGCAGCTTCATCGCCGCGATGATCATCGACGGCCCCGAGACCAGCAGCACCACGCCGATGACGGCGAGCGGAATCTGCCACCAGGCGAGATTGAGGAAGCCGGTGACCACCGAGGCCAGCGCCGTGCCGATGGCGCCGATGGCCAGACCGATGGCTGCGAAGATACCGGCGAACTTCGCCGCATCGAATGCCGGCGGCGGCGCTGCCGGCGCGGGAGCCGGTGCACCACCCGACAGGGCCTGCGTGCCGGTTTCCAGCAGTTTGGTCGTCATCTGCTGTTCACCCGCCTTGGAACGGGCGGCCGCGAATTTCTCCACCTGCTCGCCCAGGAATTTGCCCACCTTCTTGAATGGCAGCCAGAAGGCTTCGCGGATCGAGATGGGATGACTGACGATCTTCACGATCACCGCATCCCAGTCGTTGCCGGCGCGGTCGTAGAACACGCCATTGCGACCGACCATCAGTTGGTCGGCATCGCCCGCCGTGATGGCTGCGGCGATTGTCATCTTCTCGGTCGTAGCATTCGGGATCGGCTTGCCATCAGTGCCGCGCCGGGTGATCTCGCAGTAGAGCAGATAGATGCGGCTGAGCGCGGCCAGCGTCGCATGCTTGGCCGGATCGTCGACCGCGACGCAGAGATCGCAGGAGCGGCCGTCGATATAGAGCGTACCGACCTGGAAGATCGCCTTGCCGCGCCGGGTGTAGAAATCCTTGAAGGCAACGAAATTGTTGAGCAGCGGCACCAGGTCGCGCACATACCGCGCCAGCGTTTCGACCGAGGCGATGGCCTCGAATTCCGGCGCCAGCGCTGCATCGGCGGCGATCAGCGCCGTGATCTTCGCCTGCGCATCGCCGGCTCTGATCTCGCGCACGCGGGCGATGCCCAGCGGCTCGACCAGCTGGCCGGCCTTGCGCTTGAGCCACGCCATGGCAGGCTCGAGCCTCTCTTGAAGGCTGCGCCAGTCGTCTTCGGTCAGCACGCCCTTCTCGGAGCCGAGCAGCGGCAGAACGGCCGCCTCACGCAGGTGCGTCACGTCCGCCGCCCAAGCCGGATTGATGCCCTGGCCGAGCGGCAGCGGCCGTTCGGCCTCAATGCGTGCCAGCGGGAAGCCGGCCACCGCAGCGGTCGGCAGCGACAGGTCGTTGTCGGCAACGCCTGCGAAATCCTTGTCGTCGGCATTCAGCGCGACGCCAGCAACCGGATCGAAGGCGGCCAGGCGGCAGCGGAAGAAATAGTCGTCGATCTTGGCCTGCAGGCTGCGTACGGCTTCCACCGCCGGCAGCGTGCCTTCGCCCAGCGGCAGGATCTCCGGCCTGGCCTTGGCTTCGTCCCACCAGGCGACATAGGCATCGACGGCGGCAAAGAAGGCATCCGCCTCTTCCGCGCCGATGCCGGCCTCGCCGCCACGATCGGGCTTCGAACCGGCCAGCCGCATGATCTCTTCCATCACGGCGGCCGTCGCCGGTTCCTTCGCCGCCGAGGGCGGCACCACGCCATCGCCATTCAGCGTGGTCTTGGCAAAGATGCGCCCCACATCGGCGGCGTCTTCCGGCGTGATCGCCGCCGCCTCGCCCTTGCCGATATTGGTGAGGATGCGCCGGGCCGAGGCCAGGATACGCGCGCCTTCCTCGGTGCTGTCGTCGATCAGGCTGAGCGGCAGCTCGGCATGACCGGCGAATAGCGCATCGGCACTGCGCACCAGCTTGCAGGCCCAGCGCACGGCGGCGAGCAGCTCGGGCGCGCGGATGCGGCCATCATGGTCGCCGTCGATCAACTCGAGCGTGCGGCGGTCGAAATCGATGCCGCGCACCGGACAGCTGAGCGCCAGCCAGAGCTTCTGGTCGAGTTCGGAGAGATGATGCAGATCCTCGCCGGTCTCCAGGCGAAGCTGGTCGAAGCCGCCGGCCCGGAAGAAACGCCAGCGATGGGCATTCTCGTTCACCGGTCGGGCCTGGAGGGCGGTGCCGGTCGGGTCGGTCTGCGCGTCGGCCATGGTCATTCCGTACGAAAAGCTGGGCGAGAGATTGATTGCACCTCATCAGAAACAAGAAATCCAGTTATTTCAAAGGCCTGCTCCCTCCGCCCCAAGCCAGTTGGCACCTGTTGGCGCGCCAGATCGCAGCCAATTGCGGCCAGTTCATGCCAGTTCGGGCCAGTTGAGAGCCAGTTCCGGCCAGTAGGAGCCACCTGCCTCCAATTGACGCCCGCAGACCGGCGCCACGCCACGATATCCTGCGGTCCGCTTCTTTATGTAAGAACAAAAATGAAACATTCAAGCTGGAACACCCGCTGCCGGGGCGGGTTGCCCCTGCAAGCCCACAGAAAACAGGAGGACCTCGTGGCCCAGAAAACCAGACCGCAGACCATTACCCCTCCCGATACCGGCCGTGACCTGTTCAGCCCGCGCAGCCGTGGAGCCGGTCGCCCGCTGGCGCTGGTCACCGGCGCCTCCAGCGGCATCGGCTACGAGCTGGCGCGCCAGTTGGCCCTGCATGGTCATGATCTGCTGATCGCCGCCGACCATGAAGGCAACCTGCGCGAAGCCGCCCAGGGCCTGGCGAACGCCAGCAATCTGCATAACGGGGGCGCCCATGTGGAAACCGTGACCTGCGACCTGTCGACACGCGCGGGCGTCGAGCGCCTGTATGACGCGGCGAAAGCCGTCGGCCCGGTGGATGTGCTGTGCTGCAATGCTGGCGCCGGCGTCTATGGCGATTTCGCCGAGACCGACCTGGAGGCCGAACTGCGCATCATCCAGCTCAATGCGGTATCCGTGGTGCATCTGACCAAGCTGGTGCTGCAGGACATGATGCAGCGGCATCGCGGCAAGATCCTGATCACGGCCTCCACTGATTCCACCACGCCCGACCCCTATCTGGTGGTCTATGCCGCCACCAAGGCCTTCGTGCTGTCCTTCGCTGAAGCCATCCGCCACTCGTTGCAGGATACCGGCGTCTCTGTGACGGCGCTGCTGCCGGGGCCCACGGACACCAACTTCTTCAACCGCGCCGGCATGCAGCGCTCGAAAGTGAATGAAAACGCCAAGACCGATCCGGCCGAAGTGGCGGCCAAGGCCTATCGCGCGCTGATGCGCGGGGACGACCACACCATTGTCGGCTGGAAGAACAAGGCCCAGGTCGCCATGCAGTCGGTCCTGAGCGATCCGGTGAAGGCGGCACTGACGGCGAGTGCGACGGAGCCGAAGCGGCGGTAGGTGAAGAAGCGATGAACGGAAGACGATGGGCGGAAGACGATGGAATGGGGCGCTATCGTGCTTTCCCGGCTTTGGCGTAGGTCGCCATCAATCGGTCAGCCGCATGCTTGCCGCGCTGCTCCAGTTCCGCCGGGGTCGGTTGCCTGGCAAGGCCCATCAGCAAACGGAGCAGGAGATTTCCCCAGAGGAGGGAGAAAAAGAAGTCGCTGATCTCGGCAGGCGGCGAAGACAGAAGCAGTTTGTCCTCCTGCGCCTTTCTGACCAGATCGATGAATATCTCACGGCTGGGCTCCCATCCGCGCTCATTCAAAGCCTCGGCGATTTCCGGTGTTCTATGCGCCTCCGCCACAGCAAAGCGGAACACAGTCTGGACGTCGGGATCGCAGACACCCGTCATCAATGCCGTTCCAAATCGGGCCAGCGTCATGGACAACGCCTGGGACGTCGATGGCCGTGGCAACGCGAGCGGAAGCTGCATCTGCTGCGTCCGCCATTTGATGCACTCCACCACAATCGACTGCTTGTCCTTGAACAGGGCATACAGCTCGCGCTTTGAGACCTTGGCGCGGGTGGCGATCTCAAGGGTGCTCGCGCCATCGAAGCCGGATTCCCGGAAAGCCTCGAATCCGGCGCGGAGCACACGCTCCCGGATATTGTCCTGCGATTTCGCGGATTCTGTAGATTTGACTGGCTTGCTCACGGGACCCTCTTGACACGGTACTAGCACGTACCATATAGCTTGTCATGACGGTACCCGTTGGTACCAACATGGCAGGCCGCATCGTCTGAAAAGATTCCGGCCTCACCTTCCCTTTGCTGCAAGGAGCCGAAATGCCGATGCTCGTCACCATTCTTCAGAACACGCCTGCATGGGTTTACGTGCTCTTCGCTGTCCTGCTGGCGCTTGGCCTTGTGTCACTGAAAACGCGAACCGTAAAAGTGTGGCGGCCATTAATCGCACCGATCGTGTTCATTGTCTGGGGCATCTACGGTCTGCTGTTCAGGTTGGATGGTTCGGGCCTGCTGCCATTGTATTGGGCCGGCGCGGCAGTGATCGCTTCGGTCCTCGCCTGGTACGGGACCAACCTCGCCACGCTACAGCCCGATCCCGCCCAAGGTCACGTCCGCATTGAAGGATCGATCTTTCCACTGGTGCGGAACATGGTTCTATTTTTCGCAAAATATGCCATCGGCGTTTCAATTGCGTATTCCGCATTCGACAGGCAAACGCTGTACGCACTCGATGTTGCTGTCTCGGGCGTGAGCCTGGGCTATTTCGTGGGCTGGCTGCTGCGGTTTGGCCAGCACTATCGGCGAAACGCCATTCCAGTCTGAACACCCGACATCCAGGACCTGATCATGATCGATAGACGCCGATTCCTGAAAACGACGGCCTTTCCGCTCGCCCTCTCGGGAGCTTCAGCCGTCATTCCGTCCGCATTGCGGGCCGTCACCAGCCAAGGGACCGCCTTGCCCACGCAACGCGTCATTGAGGCGAATGGCATTCGCGTCAATATCGCCGAACAGGGCAGCGGCCCGCTTGTCGTGCTCTGCCATGGCTTCCCGGAGACATGGTATTCCTGGCGCCATCAGATCAGCGCTCTCGCGCAAGCGGGCTTTCATGTGGTGGCCCCCGACATGCGCGGCTATGGCATGAGCGACAGCCCCGACGCCATCGACCAGTACACCGTATTCCATCTGGTGGGAGACCTGATCGGTGTTCTCGATGCCCTTGATGCCAAATCCGCCGTCATCATCGGACACGATGTCGGCGCCAGCGTGGCGTGGCAGGCCGCACAATTACGTCCCGACCGCGTTCGCGCCATCGCCGCCCTCAGTGTCCCATTCCGTCCCCGGGGCAATATCCGGCCAACCACCGCCATGCCGCGGACCGCGGATGCCGAATTCTACATGCTCTATTTTCAAAAACACGGCCCCGCCGAAGCGGAGTTCGAGGCTGACGTGCGGTCCACGCTCCGCAGCATGCTCTACGGTGCATCCGGGAATGGCGTTGCCGCAGCGCGTGCCGCCGCAGCAGGCGGACCGCCACTGAACATCGGGATGGTGCCGCATGGTGGGCGTTTCCTGCGCGGCGCCCCTGCGCCTGCGACGCTGCCGGGCTGGCTGACCGAAAGCGATGTCGATCACTACGCCACCCAGTTCAAGCGTGGCGGCTTTCGTGGCCCGCTGAACTACTACCGGAATCTGGACCGGAACTGGGAAATCTCATCCTCGCTGGCAGGCGCGCCTGTCATGGTCCCGGCCATCTTCATGGCCGGGGACCATGACTTCTTCATCTCGGCACCCGGGATGGATCAGTTGCTGGCGAATCTGAAGCATTTTGTGCCGAACCTGCGAAAGCTTCATATCCTTCCGGGATGCGGCCACTGGACCCAACAGGAGCGACCAGAAGAGGTCAATGCCGCCCTTCTGGACTTCATCCGCTCCCTGCCCGCCTAGATGCCCAACGCAACACGGCCGCAGGATTGCTCCTGCGGCCGTGTTCCCGTGGGCGGTCGCCGGCTCTGCAATCGGCGACCGAGGAAAGTGAATGCTACGCGCGTCAGCCCCGCGCGTCGCCCTTGTAGCCCTTCTGCACCACCAGCTGGCGGCGCATCGCCACGACCTGGCGGGTGGTCAGCTTCAGTTCGTCATCAAGACGGCGGCGGCGGCGCAGGGTGGCCGAGAAGCTGTCGATATCCGACAGGGTGCTGCCGCAGCGGCGGGCGAAATGGCCGCTCATCAGACGGATTTCGCGGTCGCAGATTTCGCGCTCCTGCTGGAGCTGCAGGGCCTGGCGCTGGGCGGCTTCGATCTCGGTCTTGAGGCTGAGGAACATGATTGCTCTCCACATTTCGCTACGATGAAAAGGCGTCTTCTTATGGAGACAGCCTAGCGAAAACGGGGCGCAGCGGGTGTGATCTGCCTGCTATAGATCGGAGACAGTTGTGACCGGCCTGTGACTGGGAGGCCTTTTCAGCGACAGGGCTGTGACCGCAGGGATTTCGGGGGAAAACCGGGCAGGATAACCGGGCCTAAAGCCAGCCACTCTTGCGGAAGCGCCAGAACAGCCAGCCGCAAACCGTGGCAATCGCGCCCAGGACGACGAAATAGCCGTACTCCCAGCGCAGCTCCGGCATGTTCTCGAAATTCATGCCGTAGATGCCAGCAATCGCGGTTGGCACCGCCAGGATGGCGGCCCAGGCGGCGAGCTGACGCACGATGTCGTTCTGTCGCGCGCTGGCCAGCAGGATTTCGGTTTCGAAGGCCGCAGCCAGCCCTTCGCGCAACGCATCGATCGAGTCTGCCACGCGTTGCACGTGATCGTGAACATCGCGAAAATAGGGCCGGATTTCCGGCGTGAGCAGCGGCAGGTCCAGCCGCTCGAGCCGGCTGCTGACTTCCAGCAGCGGCAGCACCGTGCCGCGCATGACGCGCAGATCGCGGCGCAGGCGATAGATGCGCTCGATCATCTGGCGGTCCAGGGTTTCGTCCAGCACGTGGTTTTCGATCTCGCGCAGTTCCTCGGCGATATCGTCGATCACGGGGAAGAAATTATCGGCGACGAAATCGATGATGGCATGCATGGCGGCCTGCTCGCCCATCTGCAGCAGCTGCGGCATGCGTTCCAGCCGGCTGCGCACCTCGGCATAGGACGACGACGCGCCATGGCGCACCGAGATGACATAGCCCTTACCGGCAAAGACATGCGTCTCGCCGTATTCCACATCGCCATTCACCAGCCGCGCGGTGCGCAGCACGATGAACAGGCTTTCGCCATAAATCTCGATCTTGGGGCGCTGATGCGCGGCGGCGGCGTCTTCGACGGCCAGCGGATGCAGGTCGAAGCGCTTCTGCAAGGTCTGCAGCGCGGCCGGTTCCGGATCATGCAGACCGATCCAGACGAAGTCGGCACCCGTGGGCACATTCAGGCCTTCGGTGCTGAACGGCACATCGCACAGGCGATTGCCCTTGCTGTCATAGGCCGCACAGGCCACCACGCCACGCATTCAATGCTCCATCCAGGTCACGCCCTTACATATATAACGGCATAACCTGGAAAAAATACTCAGAACCCGGCAATAGCGGCGCGGTCGACCCTGGCCAGCACATCGAAGGGCAGCATGGCATGCACGCCCTTGTTGCCGTCCACCACCTGGGTGATGCGCAGGTCGCAGGCCAGGCTGCAGAGCGCATAGGCGTCGTTGGCGGCCAGGCCGGCGACCGCGCCCAGCATATCGATCATGTCTTCCAGCGCGCGGGTGGCGGCATCGTCCAGATCGGGATCGAAGGCCATGGTGATCAGATGCGTGGGCGTCACGGCGCGCGGGCGCGGCAGTTTACGCTGCTTGTGCAGATGGAAGGTGAAGTCGCCTTCCAGCGCGGTTTCCAGCGCGGTGAGATTGACCTCTCCATCGCCCTGGCAGGCATGGCCGTCGCCGGTCGAGAACAGCCCGCCTTTCACAAAGACCGGCAGGTAGAGCACGGTGCCGGGGATCAGTTCGCGATTGTCGATATTGCCGCCGTATTCGCGCGGCTCGATGGTGGAGACCCGGCCATAGGAGGGCCGCGGCGCGACGCCCATGACGCCGAAGAAGGGCCTGAGCGGCACGACCGAGCCCCAGGGACAGGCGGCCGTCATGGCGTTGCGGTTGATCGGGATCTGCAGCATCCGGGTTTCAGGGAAACGGTGCGGCAGCGCGCCGCGCAGCGGCCGGTTGACGTTCCAACCCCAGTCCTGGATCAGGCGCACGTCGTCGATCCGCACCTCCAGCACGTCACCCGGCTCCGCCCCCTCGATGGCCACGGGTCCGGTGAGGATATGGCCGGGCAGCACCGGCTTGAGCTGTTCGACGATGGCGCGATGTTCGGGCAGCACGGCCAGGCCGGCGCTGGCGGGCGGCAGCACATCGGCGCCGCCAGAGACGGTGCGGATGGTGACCTGCTCGCCGGGGGCAACCGTGATCGCGGGTTTCAGCGTGGCGTCGAAAAAGCCCCAGTGAACGGTCTGCGGCGTCGGGTCCAGCCTGTGCGCGGTCATGATGCTCTCCGGAGATGACTGCGAAGAGCCTAGCGGCGCGGCGGTGGGCGGCCAAGCCGGACCACCGGGACCATGCCGATACGAAAGAGCGGAAACGAAAACGGCGACCCGGAGATTGTCATCTGGGGTCGCCGTCTGGGGCTTTCAGAGCTGCCGGAAAATGGTGGGCGCACCAGGGCTCGAACCTGGGACCCGCTGATTAAGAGTCAGCTGCTCTACCAACTGAGCTATGCGCCCAGCGCTCTGAAAAGCCGCGTGAAAATATCCGGATTCGGCGGAATTGCAAGGGCTTCGGCAGAAGGAAATTCCGCCGTCCTGCCAAGGGCTTAAATCGGCCGATTCGTCAGGGAAACGGCGTCAGAGCCCGCTCATGTGACGCGGGATTTCCACGTCACGGTGCACATAGCAGTTGATCAGCAGGCCGATGCCGACCAGTAGCGTCATCATCGCGGTGCCGCCGTAGGAAACCAGCGGCAGCGGCACGCCCACCACCGGCACCATGCCCGACACCATGGCGATGTTGATGAAGACATAGAGGAACAGCATGGTGGTCAGGCCGCCGGCCAGCAGGCGCGCGAACTGGCTGCGTGCGCGCAGCGCGATGGCATAGCCATAGGCGATCAGCAGGATATAGAGCGCGATCAGCACCAGCGCACCGATCAGGCCGTGCTCTTCCGCCAGCATGGTGAAGATGAAGTCGGTCTGTTTTTCCGGCAGGAAGCTCAGATGGCTCTGCGTGCCCTGCATGAAGCCCTTGCCCGAGAAGCCGCCAGACCCCAGTGCGATCTTGGACTGCAGAATGTGATAGCCCGAACCCAGCGGGTCCTGTTCGGGGTTCATGAATGTGAGCACGCGCTTCTTCTGATAATCATGCAGCAGGGTCCACAGCACCGGCAGGGCACTGCCGCCGGCAATGATAACCAGGATGAATTTCCAGGCGCGCACGCCGGCAAAGAAGAAGACCGCGCCCGAGGAGGCCAGCAGCAGCATGGCCGTGCCCAGATCGGGCTGCTTGATCACCAGGATGACCGGCACCAGCACGATGGCCAGCGGCAGTATCAGCCAGCGGATCCGACCGACCTCGTCATAGGACAGGCCGTGGAAATAGCGGGCGAGCGTCAGCACCAGAGAAATCTTCATGATCTCGGACGGCTGCACATGGATGATGCCGAGATCGAGCCAGCGCTGCGCGCCCATGCCGATGCGGCCGAACAGTTCGACGGCGATCAGCAGCACCAGGCCGACGCCGAAAACCAGATAGGACAGCCGCATCCAGACGCGGATATCGGTCACCGCAATGGCAACCATGATCACCAGGCCGATGACGAAGCGTACCATCTGACGATCGGCCCAGGGATCGATGTCGCCGCCGGCGGCAGAATACAGCGTGGCGAAGCCGATGCTGGCGATCAGGGTGATCAGCAGCACCAGGCCCCAGTTGATGTCGCGCAGCTTGCGCCCGAAGCTCAGGTCGTTGCCGCGGCTGGACCAATGGGCCATGTCAGCCCCCTTCCTTCTGCGGCGCAGGACCCGCCGTGGCCGCGGTATTGGGGCCAGGCGTGCGCTTGCCCTTGCGCGAAGGATCGAGCTTTTGGCATTCCAGTAGGATGTCGCGGGCGATCGGCGCCGCCGCCGTGGAACCGCCGCCGCCATGTTCGACCACGACGCAACAGGCATAGCGCGGATTGCTGATCGGGGCGAAGGCGACGAACAGCGCGTGGTCGCGCTCCTCCCACGGCTTCTCCTCGTTCTTGCGCACGCGGGTCTCGCGCTCCTGGCGGCTGATGCGGCGCACCTGGCTGGAGCCGGTCTTGCCGGCCATGGCGTATTCGGCCAGCGTGATGCGGGCGCGATGGGCGGTGCCGCGCGGCGGCGTGGTGACGCGAATCATGCCTTCCCAGGCCAGCTCAAGCTGTTCGCGCTTGATGTTCAGATTGGCCCAGCGCTCGCGCGCCGTGCGCTGGTCGGTGGCGGGGCCATAGGCATCGTCCTGGCGCACGATGCGCGGCTGCACGGCATAGCCGCCATTGGCCAGTCGCGCCGCCATCACGCAGAGCTGCAGCGGCGTGGTGGTGATATAGCCCTGGCCGATACCGGTGATCAGGTTCTCGCCCTGGTGCCAGGGCTGGTTCAGCACCGCCTGCTTCCAGCTGCGCGTCGGGATCAGGCCGCGGCGCTCGCCGGTCAGGTCGATGCCGGTGAATTCGCCCAGGCCCAGCTTCTTGGCCATTTCGGCGATCTTGTCGACGCCGGTGCGGCGCGCCGTCTCGTAGAAAAAGACGTCGCAGCTTTCCTCCAGCGCCGACACGTAGTTCATGCTGCCGTGTCCGCCCTTCTTCCAGCAATGGAAGGTGTTGTTGCCGAACTCCATGTGGCCGATACAGGAGACACGGGTATCGGGCGTGATGGTACCGGCTTCCAGCGCCGCCATGCCGACCAGCATCTTGAAGGTGGAACCGGGCGGATACTGGCCCTGCACAGCCTTGTTGATCAGCGGCTTGTATTTGTCGCCGTTGAGCTGGCGCCATTGCGGCCCGGTGATGCCGACGTTGAACCAGTTCGGGTCGTAGCCCGGATTGGAGACCAGGCACATGACTTCGCCGGTATGGATGTCCATCACCACGCCGGCGCCACTTTCCTCGCCGAAACGTTCCTGCGCCATGCGCTGCAGGTCGGCATCGATGGTCAGCACGATGTCATCGCCCGGCTGGCCATTATGGCGCTGCAGCTCGCGGATGCCGCGGCCAAAGGCATTCACTTCGATCTGGCTGTGGCCTGCGCGGCCGCGCAGGCGCTCGTCGTAGATCTTCTCAACGCCGCTCTTGCCGATACGGAAGCCCGGCAGCTCCAGCAGCGGGTCGTCGCCCAGCTCGGTCTCGGAGACGGCGCCGACATAGCCTACGACATGGCTGAAGGTGGCGCCGTAAGGGTAGTCACGCGTCTCGCCGACATCGAGCTGCACGCCCGGCAGGTCCGGTGAATGCAGGTTGATCTTGGCGAAATCGTCCCAGGACAGGTTCTCGGCCACGACGACCGGCACGAATTTGCGGCGACGCTCGATTTCGCGCTTCACGCGGACGCGCTGGGTGTCGTCAACCTGGATCAGCTTGGACAGCGCTTCCAGGGTGGCATCGACGTTGCGGGTCTGCTCGGCCACAATGAGGACGCGGTAATTGCGGCGATTGGAGGCCAGCTCATGGCCATGACGGTCGACCACGCGGCCGCGCCGTGGCGACAGCAGCCGCATGTTGATGCGGTTCTCTTCAGCCAGCAGGGCGTATTTGTCGGATTCCAGGACCTGCAGGTAATACAGGCGGCCGGCCAGCGCACCGAACAGCGCCAGCTGGGCCGTGCCCAGCAGCAGCGCCCGGCGGGTGAACACCTGCTGCAAATCGTTGTCGCGGCGGTTCATGGCCATGGCGCTACACCGCGAGCGATCCGCGCAGCCAGCGGCGCTCGAGACGGCTGAGCGCCCAGTAGACGGCGGGATAAAGCGTCAGCGACAGGACCATCTGCGCCAGCACCGGCGCAGTGGGCAGCAGGCGCCAGTGCAGCAGTGAGACCAGCGCCCAGCTTAAAGGAAGCACGGCGCCGATCAGCAGCGCAAAGGCGGTCCAGTTCACCAGGAAGGATGAGCCGAGGAAGACACGGCGCTGCGACACGCCCAGTTCATGCACGACGACCAGGGTGAGCGCACTCAGGCCCAGCAGGCCGCCACTGAGCAGATCGAGCAACAGGCCGATCAGGAAGGCGCCGACCATGGTCATGAGATCGGAGCGGAAGATGCTCCAGTAGAATACCGCCATCAGCGCAAAGGATGGCGCCACGGTATCGAAATAGGGCAGCCCGACAGGCAGAAGGCCCAACAGCACCAGGACGATGCTGCTCAGGATCGGCAGCAGGGCGCGGATGCGGCGGCTGATCTGGCGGAGCAGCGCTAACATGCCGCGCTCCTATCGCCGGGGCAGTGCGGCCGAGGCAGAGCCAGACGGCGCAGCCGGGTCCTCCGCATCGATGCGGGTCTCGTCGAACTGCATGACACGCAGGAAGTCCAGGCGCCCCAGATCGACAACAGGACGGACGCGGATGACGCCATCGGTGGACACGATCTCGCCGACCGGAATGCCGGCCGGGAACTGGCCGCCATCGCCCGAGGTGACGATATGCATGCCGGTAGCGGGCTTGGCCGCGCCGGTGAGGTATTCCAGGCGCGGGAAAGCCGAGTTGTCGCCGGTCAGCACGGCACGATGGCCGCCTTCCTGCAGCATGACCGGCAAGCGCGAGTTCAAGTCGGTGACCAGCAGGATACGGGCGGCGCGGATGCCGACTTCGGCGACACGACCGGCATAGCCGCCCTGGCCAATCACAGCCTGGCCTTTCTTGATGCCGTCCTTGGTGCCGACATTGAGCAGCACGGTGCGGACAAACGAGCTGCCACCATCAGCGATCACGCGGCCGGTGACGAAGGTCTGGCTCAGATCGGGGCCGGCGGAGAGCATCTGGCGCAATGCCGCATTATCCTGCTCAAGACGCCGCGCCACTTCCTGCCACTGCAGCAGGCGGGCATTCTCGGTGCGCAGGCGGAAGTTCTCGTCATGGACGAACAGGATGTCGTCGACCCAGCCGATCATGGCATTGATCACGCTGACCGGCTGCGACACGGCGGTCAGCACCGGCTCGATGATATCGGCGCCAACAGCACGGATGCGTTCGATCGCCGGACGGTCGACGCGACCGAGCAGGATCAGGGCGACGGCAGCGGCAAGCAGCAGCAGGAACGCAAAGCGCTGCAGCAGCGCGCGCAATGGCGCTGCAACCCAAGCACTGCGTCCAGACCGTCTTGCCATATGCCTCTCTCGACCCCTGCGTCGTCAGGCTCCGCCCTTAATAGGGCGGGTTGTACAGAACGTGCTTCAGCGTCTTCATTTCTTCCAGCGCGCGGCCGGTGCCCAGCGCCACGCAGGAGAGCGGCTCATCGGCAATCGACACCGGCAGGCCGGTCGCATGACGCAGCACCAGGTCAAGATTGCCCAGCAGCGCGCCGCCGCCGGTGAGCACGATGCCCTTGTCGACGATATCGGCGGCCAGTTCCGGCGCGGTGTGTTCGAGCGCGACCTTCACCGCCTCGACGATGGCGCCGACCGGTTCGGCCAGGCTTTCGGCGATCTGGCGCTGGTTGATCACCAGCTCCTTCGGCACGCCGTTCATCAGATCGCGGCCCTTGATCTCCATCGAGAGGCCATTGCCGTCTTCCGGCGGAGCGGCGGAACCGATCTGCTTCTTGATGCGCTCGGCCGAAGCCTCGCCCACCAGCAGGTTATGATTGCGGCGGATGTAGGCAATGATCGCCTCGTCCATCTTGTCGCCGCCGACACGCACACTGCGCGAATAGACGATACCGCCAAGCGAGAGCACCGCCACCTCGGTGGTGCCGCCGCCGATATCGACGACCATCGAGCCGGTCGGCTCGGTCACCGGCAGGCCGGCGCCGATCGCGGCGGCCATCGGCTCTTCAATCAGGAAGACGCGGCGCGAGCCGGCGGACTCGGCTGAGTCCATGATGGCGCGACGCTCGACCGCGGTAGAACCCGACGGCACGCAGATGATCACCTGCGGCGAGGCGAAGCTGCGGCGGTTGTGAACCTTGCGGATGAAATGCTTGATCATTTCCTCCGCCACTTCGAAATCGGCGATCACGCCGTCGCGCAGCGGACGGATGGCTTCGATATTGCCCGGCGTACGGCCCAGCATCTGCTTGGCCTCATCGCCGACGGCCAGAACCTGCTTCTTGCCGCGGTTGTTGGCGATCGCCACCACGGACGGTTCATTCAGCACGATCCCTCGACCCTTGACGTAGACCAGCGTGTTGGCCGTGCCCAGATCAATGGCCATATCGGCCGACATGAAACCCATCAAACGCGAGAACATTGAGAAAAACCCTCACAGCGAAATATCGCGCCGTTATCGCCCTTGGGACCGGAACAGCGCAACCCCCAGCCCCCCTATTTTTACCCCAGTAAAATCAGGCGCTCATGGCAGCAGGCGCCGTCTTCTCCCGTTTCACCAGCAGCTTGTTCAAAGCATGGATATAGGCCCGGCAACTGGCCACCAGCGTATCGGCGTCGGAAGCCTGCCCGTTGACGGTCTTGCCGCCCTCTTCCAGGCGCACGGTCACCTCGGCCTGGGCATCGGTGCCCTGGGTCACGGCATGCACCTGATAGAGCTGCAGATTCACCTGATGCGGGAACAGGCCCTTGATGGCATTGAAGATCGAATCGACCGGCCCGTTGCCGGTGGCGGTGATGGCCTTGACCGCGCCGTCGATCTCCAGCTCCAGCTCGGCGCGCTGCGGCTCCTTCGAGCCGGCGACCACCTGCAGCGAGACGAAGCGGATCCGGTGGCTGTCATGGGCCACGGTATCATCCACAAGGGCGACGAGGTCTTCATCGAAGACCTCCTTCTTGCGGTCGGCCAGATCCTTGAAGCGGCCGAAGACGTCATTGAGCTGGTTGTCGGCGAGCTGGAAGCCAAGCTCCTCGAGCTTCTTGCGGAAGGCATGGCGGCCGGAATGCTTGCCCATCACCAGGGTCGAACGATTCAGGCCGACCGATTCCGGCGTCATGATCTCGTAGGTGCCGGCATGCTTCAGCATGCCGTCCTGATGGATGCCGCTTTCATGCGCAAAGGCGTTGGCGCCGACGATGGCCTTGTTGGGCTGCACGACAAAACCGGTGACGGCGGAGACGAGGCGCGAGGCCTTCATGATGTCGGTCGTCTTGATGCCAGTCTCGAAATTCATTGCATCGGGGCGCGTGCGCAGCGCCATGACGATTTCTTCCAGCGCGGCATTGCCGGCGCGTTCGCCCAGGCCGTTGATGGTGCATTCCACCTGGCGCGCACCGCCCATGACGGCAGCCAGCGAGTTAGCGACCGCGAGGCCCAGATCGTTGTGGCAATGCGCGGAAAACCTGGCTTTATCGCTGTTCGGGATGTTTTCGATCAGGTAGCGCATCAGTGCCGTGTATTCCTCCGGCACCGTGTAGCCGACGGTGTCGGGCACGTTGATTGTGGTGGCGCCGGCCTTGATCGCGCTTTCGATCACGCGGCAGAGGAACTCGCGATCAGAGCGCGTACCGTCCTCGCAGCTCCACTCCACATCGTCGCAGAGATTGCGCGCATGGCTGACGCTGTCGATGATGGCCTGATGCACCGCCTCGGGCTCCATCTGCAGCTTGAACTTCATGTGCAGCGGCGAGGTGGAGATGAAAGTATGGATGCGCGCGCGCTTGGCGGGCTTGAGCGCTTCCCAGGCGCGATCGATGTCCTTCTTGCCCGCACGGCTCAGGCCGCAGACGGTGGAGTTGACGACGCGCTTGGCGATCTCGTTGACGGCTTCGAAGTCGCCGTTGGATGCAATGGGGAAGCCGGCCTCGATCACATCGACGCCCATGCCTTCCAGCACGGCGGCAATCTTCAGTTTCTCTTCCAGATTCATGGAGGCGCCGGGCGACTGCTCGCCGTCGCGCAAGGTCGTGTCAAAGATGATGACGCGCTCGCGCGCGCTGCTGCTCGCCGCTGTCGTCATGTCAGACCCCTTCTCGCCAATGCACGGCATCCGCCCGCCAGCCAAACCCGAAAAAGGCGGCGTAGCGGGAATCTTGCCGTGGTTTCCGTGCTTTAACCATAGTCTACACGCTCCGGCGGGGTCCGAGCAAAGGCCGAAAAGTCAAAGGCCTTCATGGACTTGCACGGCTACTCTCCGCTACCAGGCTTAAAAAGGGGTGAATTCGGCAAAAATGCCGTCATGTTCGGTAATATGCTGAAAACACGGTGGAATTGTGTTCACGGCCCACGCAGGGTCAAAATCCCGCTCCAGGGTCGAAAAGGTCCGGGATCGGCCAGTGGCGAGCACTGGCCAGTGAAAAGCGGCCGGCCGATACTCCGGTCATGGCCCGGAAACAGCCCCCAACCCGCACCCCGACCCCCGAGCGCCTGCTGCAGCACCAGCTGGCCACCCCGATCGGCACCGCCTTGCTGGTGACCGACACGCAGGGCCTGCTGCGGGCGCTGGACTGGACCGATCATGAAGACCGCATGCTGCGACTGCTACGGCTGCAGTATGGCCCGATGGCCGGTCTTGGCACCGGCAAGGCACCCCAGGCCCTGCGTCAGGCGCTGGAGGCGTATTTCGCTGGCGACCTGCGGCAGATCGACGGCATCGCCTGCGCCACGGCCGGCACGCCCTTCCAGCGCAGGGTGTGGACGGCGCTGCGCAAGATCCCGGCCGGCAAAACGCTGACCTATGGCGTGCTGGCCGCGAAGCTGGGTTCACCCACCGCCATGCGCGCGGTCGGCGCGGCCAATGGCGCCAACCCGATCAGCGTGGTGGTGCCCTGCCACCGCCTGATCGGCGCCAACGGCACACTGATCAAGTATGGCGGCGGCCTGGAGCGCAAACGCTGGCTGCTGACGCATGAGGGCGCGGCGCTTTCGGCGGCCGCATAAATGAAAACGGCCGCCGGATCGCTCCAGCGGCCGTATCGTATCCGGATGCGTCCGGCTTAGTTCGAGCGGGCCTTGTCGACCAGCTTGTTCTTGGCGATCCAGGGCATCATGGCGCGCAGCTTGGCGCCGACTTCCTCGATCGGATGCTTGGCCAGCGCCGCGCGGGTCGCCTTGAACGAGGTCTGGTTGACCTTGTTCTCCAGCATCCAGTTGCGGGTGAAGCGGCCCGACTGGATGTCTTCCAGCACGCGCTTCATCTCGGCCTTGGTCTCGGCGGTCACGATGCGCGGACCGGTGACGTATTCACCGTATTCGGCCGTGTTCGAGATCGAGTAGTTCATGTTGGCGATGCCGCCTTCGTAGATCAGGTCCACGATCAGCTTCACTTCATGCAGGCACTCGAAATAGGCCATTTCCGGGGCGTAGCCGGCTTCGACCAGGGTCTCGTAGCCCGCCTTGATCAGCTCGACCAGGCCGCCGCAGAGCACGACCTGCTCGCCGAACAGATCGGTCTCGCATTCTTCCTGGAAGGTGGTCTCGATGATGCCGGCCTTGCCACCGCCATTGGCCGAGGCGTAGCTGAGCGCGATCTCAAGCGCGTTGCCCGAGGCGTTCTGGTGCACGGCGACCAGCGACGGCACGCCGCCGCCCTTCAGGTATTCCGAGCGCACGGTGTGGCCCGGGCCCTTGGGCGCGATCATGAAGACGTCGAGATCCTTGCGGGGCTCGATCAGGTTGAAGTGGATGTTCAGGCCATGCGCGAAGGCAAGGGCGGCGCCTTCCTTCATGTTGTCGCGCAAGTCGTTATTCCACAGGTCGGACTGGCCCTCATCGGGGGTCAGCACCATGACCACGTCGGCCCACTTGGCGGCCTCGGTCGGGGTCATCACCTTGAAGCCGGCCTCTTCGGCCTTCTTCGTGCCGGCCGAACCCTTGCGGAGCGCGACGGCGATATTCTTCACGCCGCTGTCCTTCAGGTTCATGGCATGGGCATGGCCCTGGCTGCCGTAGCCGACGATGACAACCTTCTTGCCCTTGATCAGGTTCAGGTCCGCATCGCGGTCATAGTAAACGCGCATCTCAGTCTCTCCTCAGAAAAAAGCGTGTTGTTTCGTAATCGGGTTTAAAGGGGCTTCGGGCCGCGGCTGATCGCCACCACGCCGGTGCGCGACACATCGACCAGGCCGAGCGGCTTCATCAATTCGACGAAGGCCGTGATCTTTTCCGGGGCACCGGTCAGCTCGAAGACAAAGGATTCGATCGTGCTGTCGACGGCGCGCGCCCGGAAGATATCGGCGATACGCAGGGATTCGACACGCTTCTCGCCGGTGCCGGCCACCTTGATCAGCGCCAGTTCACGCGCGATGTGCGGGCCTTCCACCGTGAGATCATGGACATTGTGCACCGGCACGAGACGGCCGAGCTGCGCCTTGATCTGCTCGATCACATTGGCGGGGCCGGACGTGACGACCGTGATGCGCGACAGATGCGCGGCATCAGAGACCTCGGCCACCGTGAGGCTTTCGATATTGTAGCCGCGGCCGGAGAACAGCCCGACCACGCGGGCGAGGATGCCCGGCTCGTTATCGACGAGGACGGACAGGATATGGCTCTGGATCGGCTGCTGCGGCGCGGACATGGGATATATGCTTCTGTGTTCGATGGCCTCAGACGAGGGCCATGCCTTCTTCGCTGACGGAGGCGTTGGTCGGGTCTTTCGGCTTGTCGTCGGCGAGAATCATCTCGTTATGCGCGGCCCCCGACGGCACCATGGGGAAGCAGTTCTCGGTCTTGTCGACCGCGACATCCACCACGACGGGGCCGTCGATCTTGATCATCTCCTTGATGGTCGCATCAAGGTCGGCCGGATCGGTGACGCGCAGGCCGGCGCAGTTGAAGGCCTCGGCCAGCTTGACGAAGTCGGGCAGCGATTCCGAATAGCTCTGCGAGTAGCGGCCGCCATGGAGCAGCTGCTGCCACTGGCGCACCATGCCCATGTATTCGTTGTTCAGGATGAAGACCTTCACCGGCAGACGGAACTGCGCCGCCGTGCCGAGCTCCTGGATGTTCATCAGGATCGAGGCCTCGCCAGCGATATCCACCACCAGCTTGCCCGGATGGCCGAGCTGCACACCGATGGCGGCCGGCAGGCCGTAGCCCATGGTACCCAGTCCGCCCGAGGTCATCCAGCGGTTCGGCTTGTTGAACTTGTAATGCTGCGCGGCCCACATCTGGTGCTGGCCGACTTCGGTGGTGATGAAGGTGTCCTGATCCTTGGTCAGCTCGTAGAGGCGCTCGATCGCCAGCTGCGGCTTGATGATCTTGGAATCCTTCTTGTACTTCAGGCTTTCGCGGGCGCGCCACTGGTCGATCTGCGCCCACCACTTGTCGAGCGCCTTCTGGTTCGGCTTGTGGCCGCCCTGTTTCCAGGCGGCGATCAGCTGTTCCAGCACCTTGCAGGCATCACCGACGATATTGAGGTCGCAGCGCACGGTCTTGTTGTGCGAGGACGGATCGATATCGACATGGATCTTCTTCGAGCCCGGCGAGAAGGCGTTCAGGCGGCCGGTGATGCGATCGTCGAAACGCGCGCCAATGTTGATCATGACGTCGCAATCATGCATCGCATGATTGGCTTCCCAGGTGCCGTGCATGCCGAGCATGCCGAGGAACTGCTTGTCGGTGGCGGGATAGCCGCCCAGACCCATCAGCGTATTGGTGATGGGGAAGCCGGTCAGCTTGACCAGCTCATGCAGCAGCTCGGAGGCGCGCGGGCCGGCATTGATGATGCCACCGCCGGTGTAGAAGACCGGGCGCTCGGCGCCAGCCATCAGCGCGATGGCCTCCTTGATCTTGGCATCGTCGCCCACGACCTGCGGGCGATAGGTCTTGTGGCGGACATTGTCCTTGCCGGTATAGGGCCCTTGCGCGACCTGGATGTCCTTCGGCAGGTCGATCACCACCGGACCCGGACGGCCGTTGGTGGCGACATAGAAGGCTTCGTGCACGACGCGCGACAGGTCGTCGATATTCTTCACAAGATAATTGTGCTTGGTGCAGGGCCGCGTGATGCCGGTAGTGTCGCATTCCTGGAAGGCGTCGGTGCCAACCAGATGCGTGGCGACCTGACCGGTCAGGCAGATGACTGGAATCGAGTCGAGCAGCGCATCGGTCAGGCCGGTGACGGCGTTGGTGGCGCCGGGACCGGAGGTGACCAGCACCACGCCGGGCTTGCCGGTCGAACGGGCATAGCCTTCGGCGGCATGGACGGCGCCCTGCTCGTGACGGACGAGGATGTGGCGGATGGCATTCTGCTTGAACAGCGCATCATAAATCGGGAGCACCGCGCCGCCCGGATAGCCGAAGACGACCTCAACACCCTGATCCTGCAGGGCCTTGATCAGCATTTCGGCGCCGCTCATCTGCACAGTTGGCATCTGGGCCGGCGCAGCCTGCGCTGCGGTAGACATGACAACCAATCCTTTTGGCAATCCTTTGGTCAGACTGCCCTTTTAGACGAAAATCGGCCGGAACACGCCGCCCCGGCCGTCAAAATTCGGCGCCAACCTAGACGCCCCGTCAGCCCACGGTCAATAGCCATCTCACAATGAATGGAAAGATTTCTGCCTCTAGGTTGAAATTTTCTTTCCGAGTAAGATCGTTTTCCACAACCAGTCCCGCCTCGAACTGGTGCCGGAACCAGGTGGTCTGCCGTTTGGCATAATGCCGGGTGTTGAGCTGGCCGATCCGAATGGCCTCATCCAGGCTCAGCGTTCCCTCAAGATATTGGAGAAGTTCGGGAAGTCCATGGGCCTTGCGCATCGGAGCATCGGCCGGGATGTCGGTCCGCGCCTGGACCGCCCTAGCTTCCTCCATCGCCCCGCTGTCGAGCATGCCCATGAAACGCCGGTCGATGCGGGCATAGAGCGCCTCACGCGGCGGCCGCAGCAGCAGGCGGCATACGGGATTAGGCAAAGGCGGTGTCGGCGCGGCGGCCTGCCAGGCGGCGAGGCCCTGCCCCGTGGCCTGCAGCACCTCCCAGGCCCGCACCAGCCGCTGGCCGTCGCCAGGCTTCAGCTTTGCCGCCGTCTCCGGGTCCGCCGCCAGCAGGGCGGCATGCAGGACGGCGGCACCCTCCGCCTCCAGCCGCGCCCGCGCTTCACGGCGGATGTCGCCGGGGATCGGCGGGATATCGACCAGGCCATCGAACAGGCTGCGCAGATACATGCCGGTGCCGCCCAGCAGGATGGGCAGGCGGCCCTCGGCCACCGTCTCTGCGATGGCGGCGCGGGCCAGCTCGACCCAGCGCGCGGCGGTGCCATGCTCGGCACCATCCAGCACGCCATAGAGGCGATGCGGCGCCTGCGCCATCTCGTCATCGGTGGGGCGCGCGGTCAGTACACGCAAGTCGCGATAGACCTGCATGCTGTCGGCATTGATGATCGTGCCGTTGAAGCGCTGCGCCAATGCGATCCCGAGCGCCGACTTGCCGCTGGCGGTGGGGCCGGCAAGCACGAGGATCGGTGCGGTGGGGATCGGTGCGGTGTTAAGACTTGTCACAGGAGCAGTACCGACGGCTTCCGAGGTTGCGCCGCCCCTTCTACAGCCCTAGAACAGGCGGATGCAAAACATTCTCACCCTGATCGCCGCTCCCCATAACGCCGTCCTGACGGCGCGCACCGTGAATGCCGTGCGCGACGCGCTGGCGCTGGCTCGCGGCAAGGTCGGCCCGGTCGACTGGCTGGATCAGGGCATCGCCTGCGACATCCCCTTCGACGGCGTTCAGGCCGCCGAGGCAGAAAAGGTGGCCAAAGTGGCGCTGCGCAACGCCCCGGTGGATGTGGTGGTGCTGAAGGCCGAACCCAATCGCCGCAAGAAGGCGCTGGTGGCCGACATGGAGTCGACCATCATCCGCAACGAGATGCTGGACGAGATCGCCTTCCTGGCCGATATCGGCGAGAAGGTGGCCGACATCACCCGTCGCGCCATGAACGGCGAACTCGATTTCTTCGCCGCGTTGCGCGAGCGCGTGCAACTGCTGAAGGGCCAGCCGGCTACGCTGCTGAATGATGCCGCCCTCCGCATCAAGCTGATGCCCGGCGCGCAGGTGCTGCTCAACACGCTGAAGCAGCACGGCGTGCACACGGCGCTGGTTTCGGGCGGCTTCGACTATTACACCCAGCCGATCGCCGAGCAGCTCGGCTTCGACGAGCAGCAGGCCAATCACCTCGTCATCGAGAACGAGCAGATCGCCGGCACCGTGCGTGAGCCGATCCTGGGCAAGGAAGCCAAGCTGGAGGCGCTGCAGCGCGTCGCCAGGGCGCGGGGCATCTCGGAAGCCGACTGCATCACGGTCGGCGACGGCGCCAACGATCTCGCCATGCTGGGCGCGTCAGGGATGGGCGTGGCCTATCACGCCAAGCCGGCGGTGCAGGCTGCCGCCAAGATCAATATCCGCCACGGCGACCTGACCGCGCTGCTGTACCTGCAGGGCTATCGCGCCGACGAGATCTTCGGGCGGGGCTGATACGCCCCCTTGCGCCATGGCCGGACTTGATCCGGCCATCCACGCTTTACTGAAGAACCTGCTGTAATTGCGGTCGATACAGCAAAACTATCGTCCGATGATGGCCGGTTTCCGCCTCATAAACTTGACCGCCGACCACAACTCGCAGGCCTACAACCTCGCGAAATTGCGTGAGCAAGGTCGCCTCGGTGATCAATAGCTGCATGACTTTTATGCGATCTGCGCGTTGGCCGAGATTGTCATCTCGATCGACTTCCAGCTTGGCGCATATCGGTTGATCCAAAACCAGGAACCAATAGGTCTCCAAGCGGTCCCCATTTTTGCTGCTCGCATAATTCGGAGGGCCTGGGAATCCCAGTTCCGCCACACGCCCGACCAATGTTACCTGAGCCTCAGGGGGGTGACACTGGGCGACAGCCATCGCCGATTGCAACACTAAAAATAGACCAAACAGCCAAAGAAAAGTGCGCGCTGCCTTCATTTGTGAATGCGTGGATGGCCGGGTCAAGCCCGGCCATGACACTTTTGGTTTGGTATTGAACAGCACTCAGCGCGCCGTCCAGCCGCCATCGATGGCGATCGACGTGCCGGTGATCGACTTGGCGCCGTCGCTGCACAGGAAGACGGCGAGCGCTGCCACCTCTTCCACCTCGACGAATTTCTTGGTCGGCTGGGCGGCGAGGATCACCTCGCGGATCACCTGCTCCTGCGACATCTTATGCACCTTGGCCTGGTCGGCGATCTGGTTTTCCACCAGCGGCGTGCGCACATAGCCCGGGCAGATCGCATTCACCGTGATGCCGGCCTCGGCCACTTCCAGCGCCACCGACTTGGTCAGGCCGACCTGGCCATGCTTGGCCGCCACATAGGCCGACTTGAAGGGCGAGGCCACCAGGCCATGGGCGGACGCGATGTTGACGATGCGGCCCCAGCCCTTCTTCTTCATGCCGGGCAGCGCCGCCTTGATGGTGTGGTAGCTGGACGACAGGTTGATGCTCTGGATCGCCTCCCATTTCGCCTCGGGGAACTCGTCCACCGGCGAGACGAACTGGATGCCGGCATTGTTCACCAGGATGTCGATGCCGCCGAACGCGGCCTCAGCCTTCTTGATGAAGGCGGTGATCGCCTCGCCCTTGCTCATGTCGGCGCCGTCATAGACCACCTTGACACCGAATTCGGACGCCAGGCCGGCGCGGAGCTTTTCGATCTCGGCAGCATCGCCAAAGCCGTTCAGCATGATATTGGCGCCCTGGGCGGCCAGCGCGCGGGCGATGCCCAGACCGATGCCGCTGGTGGAGCCGGTGACGACGGCGGACTTGCCTTTCAGCATGGGGAGACCTTTCTTAAAGAGCCTGTCTGGCCAACACCTAGATCGGTAAAGCCTAACGGAAAAGCCGGGCTTTTGCCTAGCGGCAGGCGGGAGTAGCCCCGGCCTGAGCCTTGCACCCCGCCCCGGCCGCAAAGATACTGGGTCCAAGAGACTGGACGGCCTTTTACAGGAGCATTTTGCAGCATGCTGAACCGCATTACCCGCATGGATGATGACGAGCCGGAAAAGAACGGCGAGAGCGACAAGGAAAAGGTCCGCGACAAGACCCCGGCCATCGAGGAGCGCCTATTCAAGGCGCGCACCATCCTGATCTTCGGCGGCATCGATCAGAAGCTGGCCAAGGAAGTGTCGGCCCGCCTGCTGGCCCTGCAGTCGGCCGGCGACGAACCGATCACCATTTACATCAACAGCCAGGGCGGCCATGTCGAGTCCGGCGACACGATCTATGACATGATCAAGTTCGTGAAGCCCGATGTGCGCGTGGTCGGCACCGGCTGGGTCGCCTCGGCCGGCGCACTCATCTATGCCGCCGCCAAGAAGGAAAACCGCTTCGCGCTGCCCAACACCCGCTTCCTGCTGCACCAGCCGTCCGGCGGCGCCGGCGGCACGGCGGCCGACGTGGCCATCCAGGCGAAGGAAATCATCCGCATGCGCAAGCGGCTGAATGAAATCTTCGCCCGCGAGACCGGCCAGACGCTGGAGCGCGTGGAGAAGGACACCGACCGCGACTACTGGATGAGCGCCGAGCAGGCCGTGGAATACGGCCTTGTCGGCAAGGTGGTCCAGAACGCCCGCGAGATCGACTGATCCGCCACGGGTACGAAACGAAAAAGGCCGGCTAAAAAGCCGGCCTTTTTTATTGGGATCGCAAACTTTTACGACTTGAGCGGCACGGGTACGAAACGCGGCTCGCCGCCGCGCTGGATCTGCAACAGCGCCACCTTGCGCTTGGCGTCCTTGAGCGCCTTGAGCATCTCGACCGCGTCGTCGGTGTTGCGGATTTCCGACTGCGCCATCTCGATGATCACGTCGCCGACACGCACGTCGCGCTTGGCGGCCGGGCCATCAGGTTCAACATCGGTGATCACCACGCCCTTCACGTCATCCTTGATGTCGTGCTTCTGGCGCAGTTCCTTGTTGAGGGCCGAAACCCGTACGCCCAGATCGGCCAGATCGGTCTCATTGCGGCCAGGCTTGCCGCGGGCGGTATCCTGCTTCTGGGTGCTTTCCTGCTTGGCCGAAGCCAGCGCGGCCTCCAACTCGCCCAGGGTCGCCTTCACCGTCTGCTTCTTGCCCTTGCGGATGAACTCCACATTCACCGCCTTGCCCACCGGCGTTTCGGCGACGCTGCGGGTCAGCGCATTGGTGCTGGCAATCGTCTTGCCGTCGAAGCCGACAATCACGTCGCCTGAATCAATACCGGCCTTCTGGGCCGGACCGCCGGGCACCACCTTGGCGACCAGGGCGCCGCGCGCCTGCTGCAGGCCGAGCGCCTCGACCATCTCGTCGGTGACGGACTGGATCTGCACGCCGAGCCAGCCGCGCTTGGTGCGGCCGAATTCGATCAGCTGCTGCGCCACCGGGCGGGCGAGATTGGCCGGCACGGCGAAGCCGATGCCGATCGAGCCGCCCGACTGCGAGAAGATCGCGGTGTTGATGCCGATGACATTGCCGTCCTTGTCGAACAGCGGGCCACCGGAGTTGCCCTTGTTGATCGAGGCATCGGTCTGGATGAAGTCATCGTAGCGGCCAGCGTTGATGTCGCGGCCACGCGCCGAGATGATGCCGGCGGTGACGGTGCCACCCAGGCCGAAGGGATTGCCGATCGCCAGCGTCCACTGGCCGACGCGGATCTTTTCCGAGTCACCCCAGTTGACGGCGGTCAGCGTGCGGCCCTTGGGCTCGACCTTCAGCACGGCGATATCCACTTCCGGATCGCGGCCGACGATCTTGGCTTCCAGTTCGGTGTTGTCGTGCAGGATGACGCGCACCTGATCGGCATCGGCGATCACGTGGTTGTTGGTCACCACATAGCCGCGGGCATCGACAATGAAGCCCGAACCCAGCGACGAAACCTGGCGCGGCGGACGGTTGCCCTCGCCGCGCTGCTGGCGCTCGAAGAACTCCTTGAAGAAGTCCTCGAACGGCGAGCCCGGCGGGAACTGCGGCAGGCCTTCCGGCATGCCGCCGCGATTCTGCACCGTCTGCGTGGTCGAGATATTGACCACCGCCGGCAGCAGTTTCTCGGCCAGATCGGCGAAGTCGCCTTCCGGCGCGCGCGCCAGAGCCGGGCTCAGGGCGGAACCGAAGACGACGCTGACCGCCAGACCGGCGGCCAGCACCCGATTCAGGACCGGTCGCAACACCGGACGTAACAGGGACGTCGGCAGAATGGCATTCATGGCAACCTCCTCGCGAACGGACCCGCCGCCGCGATCATGCAACACTTAACGCTGGGGCGCCCGACGCGGCGTGCCGGTCGGATTCTCGAAATACCGGAAGAACTCCGAATCCGGCGACAGCACCATGGTGGTGTCAGCCGGCGTCAACACCTTGGTATAGGCCTGCAGCGACCGGTAGAAGTTATAGAACTCCGGGTCCTTGTTGGCCGCCTCGGCGAAAATCTTGGTGCGCTCGGCATCGCCTTCACCACGCAGGATTTCCGACTTGCGACGCGCGTCGGCAATCAGAATCGTGCGCTGACGCTCAGCCTCGGCGCGAATGCGCTCCGCCAGCTCGAAGCCGGTGGCGCGCTGTTCGTTGGCCTCGCGCTGACGTTCGGTCTGCATGCGGCGGAAGATCGCCTGGCTGATGGTATCGGGGAAGTCAGCGCGCTTGATGCGCACGTCGACCAGCTCGATGCCCAGACGGCGGGAGTCTTCCTGCAGCGTGTTGGTCACCTGCTGCATGGCCTGCGGACGATCGCCCGAGATCACGCTGGCGGCATCCAGACGGCCAAAGGCGCCGCGGAAGGCGTTGGCCACCGAGGGCGCAAGACGGCCGCGCAGGCCGAGTTCGTTGCGGACGGTCTGATAGAACAGCAACGGATTGACGATCTTGTAGCGCACGAAGCTGTCCACCACGAGGCGGCGCTGGTCGCTGGTGAGGATTTCCTCAGGCTGCGCATCAAGGCCGAGGATGCGCTTATCGAAGTAAACGACATCTTGGATCAGCGGGATTTTCACATTCAGGCCCGGCTCGGTGATGACCCGGCGCGGATCGCCGAACTGCACCACCAGCGCCTGCTGGGCCTGATGCACGGTGAAGAGCGCGCCGCGCAGCAGGAAACCGGCCGCAACGACGACGATGACGATGATGGTGAGGAGAGAGCGGTTCATCTGGGTATCTCCTCAGCGCTGCGGCTGCGCCGCGGGCGCCGCCTTCTTCTGCAGCTCAGGCAGCGGCAGATACGGCACGACGCCGCTGCCGTTGCCATGGCCGTCGACGATCACCTTGTTGGTGCCGCGCATGATCTGTTCCATGGTTTCCAGGTACATGCGCTTGGTGGTGACGTCCTTGGCCAGGCGATATTCGTTGTAGACCTGGGTGAAGCGGCTGGCATCGCCCTGCGCGTTGGCGATGGTCTCCTGCTTGTAGGCTTCTGCCTGCTGCAGCAGACGCTGCACCTCGCCGCGGGCGCGCGGCACGATGTCATTGCGGTAGGCTTCCGCCTCGTTCTGCGTCCGCTCGCGGTCGGCCTGGGCCGACTGCACGTCGCGGAAGGCATCCAGCACCGACGACGGCGGCTCGGTGCGCTGCAGGGCCACCTGGGTGACCACCACGCCGGCGCCATAGCCGTCCAGCACCGCCTGCATCACGCGACGGGTGTCGTCGGCGATCTTGGTGCGGCCTTCAGTGAGGATGAACTGGATGTTGTTCTTGCCGACCACTTCGCGGATGGCGCTTTCCGCCACCTGCTTGATGGTGCGCGAGGGATCGACCACGTTGAACAGGTACTGGCCGGCATCCTTCACCTGCCATAGCACGGTAAAGTCGATGTCAACGATGTTTTCATCGCCGGTCAGCATCAGGCTTTCCTCCGGCACGTCGCGCTGCTGCGCGCCGCGGGTGGGAGAATCGCCCAGGCTGCGGAAACCGATCTCTTCACGGTTCACCGACGTCACCTTCGGCGTCAGCACGCTGTCGACCGGCCAGGGCAGGCGATAGCGCAGGCCCGGCTCCGTCACGGCATGCACCTTGCCGAAGCGCAGCACCACGCCCTGTTCGTCGGTATCGACGCGGTAGAAGCCAGTGCCGAGCCAGATGGCCACGGCCACCAGGATCAGCAGCAGGATGCCGCGACCGGAAACGTCGCCGCCGGGCAGCATGCCGCGGAAGCGGTCCTGCCCCTTGCGGAGAATATCTTCAAGACTGGGGGGATTGGGGCCGCCGAAGCCACCACCACCGCCGCCGCCATTGGGACCATTCCCACGGGGACCCTGGCCCCAAGGCCCGCGACCACCGCCGCCTCCGCCTTGCCAACCGCCGCCACCACCTTGATTGCTCCAGGGCATCCCACTGTCCTTCTTTGCCGAAACCGTCTCGCGATTTGGGGCTTGTTACCGGGCTTATGCGCCCGTGAGTGTATCAGACCGCCTGCCGGGGTCAGAGTGCCCAGCCCGCCTTTTGCCTGCCTGTTTGACCGGTGAATTGCCCTGCCCCCGCCCCCGCGATATATCAATCACTTGGCGCAAGCTTGGCACTGCCAGCCGCTGATCAAGAATATTGGAACGTTTACAGGGATTTCAAGCATGACCGGGCTGACAGAAGCGCAGATCCTAGGCGCACTGCGCGATGTGGTAGACACCGATCATGGCAAGAATGTGGTCGATCTCGGCATGGTGACCGGTCTGGTCATCAAGGGCGGGAATGTCGGTTTCGTGCTGGAAGTGCCCGCCCAGGAGGGTCCACGCAAGGAACCGCTGCGCAAGGCGGCCGAACAGGCGGTCGCCGCGCTGCCCGGCGTCACCTCGGCCACCGTGGTTCTGACCGCCGAAACCCGGGGCAAAGGTGGCGGCGCGGCACAACCTGCCGCCCACAGCCATGCCGGGCATGACCATGCCGGCCACAGCCATGGTCCGGCCAAGGCGCCCGCTGGCGGTAAACCGGAAGTGAGCGCCCGGCCGGCCATCCCGGGCATCAAATCGATCATTGCCGTCGCCTCGGGCAAGGGCGGCGTGGGCAAGTCCACCACCGCCGTCAACCTGGCGCTGGCGCTGGCGCAGACCGGCAAGAAGGTCGGACTGCTGGATGCCGATATCTACGGCCCATCCCTGCCGCGCATGATGGGCATCACCGGCAAGCCGAACTCGCCCGACGGCAAGCGCCTGCATCCCCTGCAGGGCTGGGGCATTCCCTGCATGTCGATGGGCTTCCTGGTGCCGGAAGACACGCCGATGATCTGGCGCGGCCCGATGGTGATGAGCGCGCTGGAACAGATGCTGCGCGACGTGGAATGGGGCGAGCTGGACATACTGGTGGTGGACATGCCGCCGGGCACCGGCGACGCCCAGTTGACCATGGCGCAGCGCGTGCCGCTGGCCGGCGCGGTGATCGTCTCGACCCCGCAGGACATTGCACTGCTGGACGCGCGCAAGGGTCTGAACATGTTCCGCCGCGTCGACGTGCCCGTGTTGGGCATCGTTGAGAATATGAGCTACTTCTGCTGCCCGAACTGCGGCCATCGCAGCGACATCTTCGCTCATGGTGGCGCGCGCAGGACAGCCGAGGAGCTGGGCTGCGACTTCCTGGGCGAACTGCCGCTGAAGATCGAAATCCGCGAAACCAGCGATGGCGGCACACCGATCGTGGCCTCGATGCCGGACAGCGAGGAAGCGAAGGCCTATCGCGCGATTGCGGCGAAGGTGGCGGAAAAAATCGACCGCGACGCGGCGGCCAGCCGCATGCCGCGCATCACGATCCAATAGGCGAAAGAATTAGGCCGCGCAGAGCGTGGCGCCGGCATTGTCCTGCAGGGCAGCGACGACAATGCGGCGCAGGGCTTTCAGTTCGGCAAGCACGGCCTGCGGCAGATCAGCCGCCGCACCCTCGATGAGCTGGCAGATGGCCTGGCAAATCGCAGCGACACGCATATGGCCGCAGGCGATGCTGAGGGGGTGAAGCTGCTGCATGATGCGACGGATGCGCGTCATGGCTGTCGGCTCCGAAGCGGCCTCTTCCAGAGCCCAGAGGGCACACTCTGTATTCATTTGCAGGACAGCGGCAAAGTGACTGCGGTTGAACGCGCTGGAATCCAGGAAGTTGATCGGCTCGCCGGCCATGGTGCCCTCGGAATTTTGACGGAAAACGGCGCCGGTGAACCCGGCGCCGTTTCTTTTACCCGTTCATCCCGCCCGGCAAATGTTACTTCACGGGCACGTTACGTGTTGATTAGGCCTCGCTGGCCTTTTCCTCGGAAATCGCGGCCTGCGCCGCCGCCAGGCGGGCGATCGGCACGCGATAGGGCGAGCAGGACACGTAGTCCAGGCCGGCATTGTGGCAGAAGCGGACCGAGGACGGATCGCCGCCATGCTCGCCGCAGATGCCCAGCTTGATGTCCTTGCGGGTGCTGCGGCCGCGCTCGGCGGCCATCCGCACAAGCTCGCCCACGCCATTCTGGTCGATGGTGACGAAGGGATCGCGCTCGAAGATGCCGGCTTTCAGGTAGTCGTCCATGAACAGCGCCGAGTCATCGCGGCTGATGCCCAGCGTGGTCTGGGTCAGGTCGTTGGTGCCGAAGGAGAAGAACTCCGCCGTCTCGGCGATGTCGGCCGCACGCAGAGCCGCACGCGGCAGCTCGATCATGGTGCCGACCAGATACTTCACCTTCTTGCCCTGCTCCTTGAAGACGGCGGCGGCGACGGCGTCGACGCGGATCTTCAGGAAGTCCATTTCGGCCTTGGTGGCGACCAGCGGGATCATCACTTCCGGCTCGACCGGCTTGCCGCCAGCCTTGGACACCTGCACGGCCGCCTCGAAGATGGCGCGCGCCTGCATCTCGTAGATTTCCGGATAGCTGATGCCGAGGCGGCAGCCGCGATGGCCGAGCATCGGGTTGGTCTCTTCCAGCGCCTTCTTGCGCTCCTTCAGCGCATCGACGCTGAGGCCGGTGCCGCGGGCGACGGCGTCGAAATCGGCGTCGCTCTTGGGCAGGAATTCATGCAGCGGCGGATCGAGCAGGCGGATCGTGACCGGGCGGCCGGCCATGATCTTGAACAGCTGGATGAAGTCGTCGCGCTGCATCGGCAGGATCTTGGCCAGCGCCTTCTTGCGACCCTCGACGGCCGGCGAGAGGATCATCTCGCGCACCGCAGTGATGCGGTCGGCATCGAAGAACATATGCTCGGTGCGGCACAGGCCGATGCCTTCGCAGCCGAAGCGCACGGCGGTCTCGGCGTCGGCCGGGGTCTCGGCATTGGTGCGGACCTTCAGCTTGCGCAGCTTGTCGGCCCAGCCCATCAGCAGGCCGAAATCACCCGAGAGCTGCGGCTCGATCATCGGCATGACGCCAAGGATCACTTCGCCGGTCGAACCGTCGATGGTGATGACGTCGCCCTTATTGACGACAACATCGCCCGCCGTCATACGGCCGGCAGCGTAATCGATGCGGATGCCGCCGGCGCCCGAGACGCAGGGACGGCCCATGCCGCGCGCCACGACGGCGGCGTGACTGGTGGTGCCGCCGCGCGCGGTCAGAATGCCCTTGGCGGCATGCATGCCATGGATGTCTTCCGGCGAGGTTTCGACGCGCACGAGGATGACGGCTTCGCCCTTGGCGGCCCACTGTTCGGCCTCATCGGCCAGGAACACGGCCTTGCCCGAGGCCGCGCCGGGCGAAGCGGCCAGCCCCTTGGCGATCACCTTGCGCTCGGCCTTCGGATCGGGCGTGGGATGCAGCAGCTGGTCCAGCGACGAGGGCTCAACGCGCTCGATGGCTTCGGCCTGGCTGATCAGCTTTTCCTTCACCATGTCGACGGCGATCTTGATCGCGGCCTTGGCGGTGCGCTTGCCCGAACGGGTCTGCAGCATCCACAGCTTGCCCTGCTGGACCGTGAACTCGATGTCCTGCATGTCGCGGTAGTGCTTTTCCAGCTTCACGAAGACGTCGACCAACTGCTTGAAGGTGGCCGGCATGGTCTCCTGCATGGAGGGCATCTCGTTGCCCACCTTCAGGCGCGACTCTTTCGTAAGCTGCTGCGGGGTGCGGATGCCGGCAACGACGTCCTCGCCCTGCGCATTGATCAGGTATTCGCCGTAATAGATCTTCTCGCCCGTCGACGGGTCACGGGTGAAGGCGACGCCGGTGCACGACGTATCACCCATGTTGCCGAACACCATCGCCTGCACGTTCACCGCCGTGCCCCAGGAGGCCGGAATGTTGTTCAGGCTGCGATAGGTAATGGCGCGCTGGTTCATCCAGCTGGAGAAGACGGCACCGATGGCGCCCCAGAGCTGGTCGCGCACATCCTGCGGGAAAGGCTTGCCCAGTTCCTGCTGTACCTTCTGCTTGTAGGCGGTGACGAGCTGCTTCCAGTCCTCGGCCTTCAGTTCGGTGTCGAGCGTGAGGCCATGCTCTTCCTTGTGCAGTTCGAGCAGTTCTTCGAAATGCTCGTGGCCGACATCGAGAACGACGTTGGAATACATCTGGATGAAGCGGCGATAGCTGTCCCAGGCGAAACGCTCGTTGCCCGAGAGCTTGGCCAGACCTTCGACGGTGACGTCGTTGAGGCCCAGATTCAGCACCGTGTCCATCATACCCGGCATCGAGGCGCGCGCGCCCGAGCGCACCGAAACCAGCAGCGGCTTCTTGGCGTCGCCGAACTTGGCGCCGGCCAGTTTTTCCACCTTGGCCAAAGCGGCATCGACTTGGCCCTTCAGCTCCTTGGGATACTGCTTGCCGTTCTTGTAATAGGCCGTGCAGACCTCGGTGGTGATGGTGAGGCCCGGAGGAACCGGCAGGCCGATATTCGACATCTCGGCCAGGTTTGCGCCCTTGCCACCCAGCAGGTTCTTCATGTCGGCGCGGCCTTCGGCCTTGCCGTCACCGAACGAATAAACCAGCTTGCCCTTCTGCGGCGCGGCGGCCTTCTTCACGGCAATCTTCTTCTTGACCGTTTTCTTCACGACCTTCTTCGGCACGGCCTTGCGGGCCTTTGCCTTGGTCTTCACCTTCGCCGCGCTCTTTGCTTTTGAACGGGCGGCCGGCTTGGCAGCCTTCTTGGCCTTGGTGGCAGTCTTCTTCTTCGGCTTGGGCTTGGCCATCGGTCTGTTACCCTTCGATCTGGGAGAAGTCGGCGATACGATCCATGCTTCCGGCTACGGCGGAGAGCAAACTCAAACGATTGCGACGCACGGCGGTGTCATCGGCATTCACGGTGACTTTTTCAAAGAAAACGTCGACCGGGGCACGAAGCCGCGCAAGTGTGGCAAGATAATGGCGGAAATCCGCTTCATCCTGTGTCTTTCCGGAGACCTCGCGGCCCAGCTCGCCCAAGGCGGCAACCAGCACCCGCTCTTCATCCAGCGCGATCAGGCCTCCGTCGACCTCACCCAGCTTCAGATCCGGGGTCTTTTTCATTTCGGCGCGCACAATGTTATTCGCCCGGCGATAAGCAACCAGCAGGTTGCCGCCATCTTCCTGTGACAGGAAGCCGCGGAGCGCTTCCACCTTGTTCAACACGCGCACCAGGTCATCATCCCCGCCCTTGGCGAAGACCGCGGCGACCAGGTCGTGACGCACGCCCTGCTCGCGCAGGTAAACCTTCAGGCGATCGACGAAGAACTGCATCAGCTCTTCGGCCGGATTGCGATCGCTGCCGGCCTGCACGATCTGCAGCGACAGCGCCGAGCGGAACAGCGCCCTCAGCGGCAGGGCCAGGCGGTTTTCCAGGATGATACGAATCACGCCCAGCGCCGCACGACGCAGCGCGAAGGGGTCTTTCGAGCCGGTCGGCTTCTCGTCGATGGCGAAGAAGCCGGCGAGCACGTCGATCTTGTCGGCCAGCGCCACAGCCATGGCGACCGGATCGGTCGGGCAGCGGTCATTCGGACCCTGCGGCGAATAATGCTGCGCGATGGCATCAGCCACGGCCGCGGGCTCGCCGTCATTCAGGGCGTAATAACGCCCCATGACGCCCTGCAGCTCGGGGAATTCACCCACCAGGCCGGAAACCAGATCGCCCTTGGCCAGTTTGGCCGCGCGGCGCGCCTGTTTCGCATCGGCGCCTTCGATGCCGCCGGCGATCTCGTAGGCCAGGCGTTCGACGCGCTCGACCTTCTGCGCCACGGTGCCCAGCTTGGCATGGAAGACGATGTCCTTCAGCGCCGGCAGGCGGCTTTCCAGCGTCGCCTTGCGATCCTGGTCCCAGAAGAACTTGGCGTCCGACAGGCGCGCATTCAGCACGCGCTCGTTGCCGGCGATCACCTGTTTGCCGCCATCATCGGTCAGCGTATTGGCGACGATGACGAAGCGCGGCGCCAGCGCGCCGTCCTTGGTATTGAGCGCGAAATACTTCTGGTGCGAACGCATCGTGGTGGTCAGCACCTCGCGCGGCACGTCCATGAACTGCTGTGGAATGCGGCCCAGCAGCACCACCGGCTGCTCGACCAGGCCGGTAACCTCGTCGGCCAGGCCCGGATCATCAACCAGTGTCAGCCCTTCGGCCGAGGCGGCGAAAGCGGCGTCCTTCAGCACAGCCGCACGACGTGCGGCGAAATCCGGCTCGACATAGGCGGCGCGCAGGCGGCGCAGATAATCGCTGGCGTCGCGCACGGCGAAGCGTTCCGGCGCCTGAAAGCGATGACCGCTGGTGCTGTCGCCGGCAGTGAGATGCCCGAACACAAACGGCACGGTCTCGCCTTCGAACAGTGCGATGATCGAATGCAGCGGACGCACCCAGCGCAGATCGTGATCGCTCCAGCGCATCGACTTCGGCCAGGGCAGCGCCGCGAGAGAGTCCGGCAGGATGCGCTTCAGCGCGTCCTTCGTGGCCTCGCCCGGCTTTTCCACGATGGCAAACCAGAATTCACCCTTGCCGGTGTCGCGCTTTTCGCACTGATCGAGCGAGGTCAGTCCGGCGCCACGCAGGAAGCCCTGCACAGCAGCGTCGGGGGAACCGACGCGAGGACCCTTCTTTTCTTCCTTCACATCAGCCTGCATGCGCGGCAGGCCCTTCACCACCAATGCCAGACGGCGCGGCGTGACATAAGCCTCGGATGCCTCAAACGTCAGACCGGCCTTTTTCAGGTTTTCGGTGACCAGACGCTGCAGGTCTTCGGCCGCACGCTGCTGCATGCGCGCGGGAATTTCTTCCGAATGGATTTCAAGCAGGAGTTCGCCGAGCATTTATGCTCCCCCCACCTTCTCTTCAGAGGGCAGATGGCCACGCGACCGCAGCCACTGGGTGCAACAGGCCTTGGCCAACGCGCGTACACGGCCGATATAAGCGGCGCGCTCAGTCACGCTGATGACGCCGCGCGCGTCCAGCAGGTTGAAGGTATGACTGGCCTTCATGCACTGATCATAGGCCGGCAGGGCCAGACCCTTCTCGATCAATGCATTGCATTCCTTTTCGACATCGGCGAAACGGCGGAATAGCTGCTCGGTGTCGGCATGCTCGAAATTGTAGGCAGAGAATTCGCGTTCGGCCTGATGGAAGACCTCGCCGTATTTCACGCCCTTGCCGTTGAAGTCGAGGTCGTAGACGTTGTCCTTGCCCTGCACGTACATGGCGAGGCGCTCGAGGCCATAGGTGATCTCGGCCGAGACGGGCGAGCAGTCATAGCCGCCAACCTGCTGGAAATAGGTGAACTGCGTTACCTCCATGCCGTCGCACCAGACTTCCCAGCCCAGACCCCAGGCGCCCAGCGTGGGGCTTTCCCAGTCGTCCTCGACGAAACGGATGTCATGGCGCTTGGAATCGATGCCCAGCGCAGCGAGCGAACCGAGATAGAGCTCCAGCACATTCGGCGGGCTCGGCTTCAGGATCACCTGAAACTGATAGTAATGCTGCAGGCGGTTCGGGTTCTCGCCATAGCGGCCATCCTTGGGACGGCGCGAAGGCTGCACATAGGCGGCATTCCAGGGCTCGGGGCCAAGGGCGCGCAGCGTGGTGGCAGGATGGAAGGTGCCGGCGCCCACTTCCATGTCGTAAGGCTGCAGCAGGACGCAGCCCTGACGTGCCCAATAGGTTTGCAACGTAAGGATCAGGTCCTGGAACGACGAAGCCGCGGCGTTGGTGGGCGCCATCGTTAAGTCCTTTGCGCTCTCGCCTGACGTGCGTTTAGGGGTGGCCGAAAAACGCGCGGACCATAGCCAGCGGAGCCCGGAGAATCAAGCCATTGAGGGCTTTAGACTTAAGCCGGACGGCACTCCGGACGGCCGCAGGTAGGGCCCGCCGTGTACGTTCCGCAGACCGGGCAAGGCTTCAAATCCTGCGCCGTGGCGGCAGCCGGCGGCGGGGCGGGCGGCGCCGGGGTCGGCGGGGGCGTGACAACCGACTTCTCGGCGGGCTTACGATTGACGTAGCGCCAGCCGTACCAAACGCCGGCAATCACCAGAATCAGCAGCAGATATTTCAACATGGGCGGATTCTGCGACCTTTGGCCATCCCGCCGCAAGGCCCGGGCACCCTCAGATCAAGCCGCCTCAGACCGGAAAGGCCACCCCGGTGCGCAGGACCGCCTCGATCTCGGGCAGATATTGTCCATCGGGCTGGTGCAAAACCACCCCGGCCTCCAGCATCAGCGGCGCCTTGCTGCCCTTCACGGCCCGCAGGATCACCCGCTTGGCCGGCTGGCCGGCCCGGGACATGAGCGGAATCACCCGAATCGACCCGGCCTTGCCGTTCAGCCCGCCGAGCAGATCCGCCAGGCGGTCGGCCTTGTGGATCAGGGTGAGGCTGCCGCCCGGCCTGGCATAGCGCAGCAGAGCGGCGATCCAGTGGCCCAGATCAGCCTCCTCGCCCTCGCTGCGCGCGGTGGCCCGACCGGCATGGGGCGAGGCGCGATGACGGGCCGCATCAAAGTATGGCGGGTTGGCGAAAACCTGATCGAAGCTGCCGGCCTCCAGTCCGGCCAGTGGCTGGCGGATGTCGCCAGCCTGTACGGTGAGGCGGTCGGCCATGCCGTTGTCGACAATGTTCTGCGCACAAAGCGCCACCAGGTCGGGCTGCAGTTCGATCCCGGTGACAGCGACCCCGGGGACACGGGCGGCGAGGCAGAGCATGCCCACGCCCGAGCCACAACCGAGCTCCAGCACGCGCTGGCCGGACTTGGCAGTCACGGCGGCAGCCAGCATCACGGCGTCGGCGCTGGCGCGCTGGCCCTCGCGCGGCTGGGTCAGGCGGATCAGACCGCCAAGCAGGTCATCGCAGGTGTGATCGCTATCAGGCATTTGATATGAAACGGAAACTTGGGTAGGAGCAGCGCTTGACCGGGTGGTCCAGCCCACTATGCTCCAGCCAGACGACCATACACAATACGGGCCAGGCCGCCGTGCAGACTGCCTCCAAACAGATCCAGAGCGTAACCGAGCCGGGCCGCAAGCCCAGCATCGAGCCGTTGCGCGCCCTGGTGGCAGCCGACATGGACGCCGTGAACCGCGAGATCATCGCGCGCATGGCCAGCGATGTCACCCTGATCCCGGAGCTGGCGAGCCACCTGATCGCCGCCGGCGGCAAAAGAATCCGCCCCCTGCTGACGCTCGGCTCGGCCCGGCTCTGCGGCTACGAGGGCAAGCATGACGTGCTGCTGGCCACCTGCGTCGAGTTCATCCATACCGCCACGCTGCTGCATGACGATGTGGTCGACGAGAGCGACCGCCGGCGCGGCAACGCCACTGCCAATGTGCTGTGGGGCAACCAGCCCTCGGTGCTGGTCGGCGACTTCCTGTTCACCCGCGCCTTCCAGCTGATGGTCGAGACCGGCTCGCTGGAAGTTCTGCGCATCCTGGCTGGTGCATCCTCCGAGATCGCCGAAGGCGAAGTGCTGCAGCTGGTCATCGCCAACGACACGACTTCGGCGGAAGCCGATTATCTCAAGGTGATCAAGGCCAAGACGGCCGCGCTGTTCGCGGCGGCCTGCCGCGTGGGCGCCGTGATCGCCGACCGCCCGCAGGCGGAAGCCCAGGCCATGGATGACTTCGGCCATAACCTCGGCATCGCCTTCCAACTGGTGGACGATGCGCTGGACTATGCCTCCGATGGCGAGACGCTGGGCAAGAACACCGGCGACGACTTCCGCGAGGGCAAAATCACGCTGCCGATCCTGCTCGCCATCGCCAAGGGCAATGAGGCCGAGAAGACCTTCTGGCGCCGCGTGATCGAGCGGCCCGAGGAACAGGTGCCGGAGGATTTCGCCCAAGCGCTCCGATATCTGGACCGCCACAGCGCGATCGAGGAAACCATGGCCCGGGCGCGTGCCTATGCCCAAAAGGCACGTCAGGCGCTGCAGGTGTTCAGCCCCGGACCGATGCGCGATGCGCTCGGCGAAGCGGTCGATTTCGCTGTCGAACGGGCGCTTTAAGCCATCCTTTAAGCCACTGGACGGCCAAGGCTTTCGGGCCGGCTGCTTTTCCCTCCGGAATACCCGGGACGCGCCTTGCGGGGGCCTGCCGCAGGCGCTATACAGTCGGCCCGCGCCGGTCGGAGCGTAGCTCAGCCTGGTAGAGCACTAGCTTCGGGAGCTAGGGGCCGGAGGTTCGAATCCTCTCGCTCCGACCAGCGCGCGGCTCTCCCGACAATCTCCCTATTCCGTAATCACCTGTGGCACCGGTGCGCGCTGCACCGTCTCGCGCCACAGGATGTAGAGCCCGCTGGCGATCACGATGGCGCAGCCGATCCAGGTCTGCAGATCGGGGAAGTCGCCCCAGATATACCAGCCAAACAGCACCGACCAGATCAGATGCGTGTAGTCGAAGGGCGCGGCCACCGAGGCCGGCGCCAGGCTGTAGCCGCGCGACATGCAAAACTGCGCCGCGCCGCCGATCAAGCCGACGCCGATCAGCAGCGGCAGGTCGCTCCAGGCCGGCGTCACCCAGAAGAACGGCAGCGCCAGACTGGTGAACAGCGTGCAGAAAGCGGTGAACCAGAAGGCGATGCTGGCGGCGGGCTCGGAGCGGCTGAGCTTTCTGATCTGGATCATCGCCAGCGCGTAGAAAAAGGTCGCCAGCACCACGATCAGCGCGCCGCTCTCCAGCATGCCGGCGCCCGGCCTGACGATCACGAGCATGCCAATGAAGCCGACAATAATAGCCGACCAGCGATGCAGCCCCACCTTCTCGCCCAGCAGCCAGACCGACAGGCAAGCGATGAAGATCGGCCCGGCGAAGGAAATCGCCGTCACATCGGCCAGCGGCATCAACGTGTAGGAAAAGAAGAAGCAGAGCATGGCGGCCAGGCCGAGCATCGAGCGCGCGCCATGCCCCATCAACTGCGTGGTGCGCAGCAGGGCAAAGCCGCCGGGGCTGCGCAACACCATGACCAGGATCGGCGGAAAGGCGCAGAGGCTGCGGAAGAACATGATCTGCACGGTGGGGTAACTCGCACCCAGCCACTTCACCAGCGTGTCCATACAGCCGAACAGCGACACCGCCATCAGCATGTAAACAATGCCGAGCGGCGTGTCGGAAACCTGTTTATACGGCAGCACGGACATGAGAGCGGACTTTGGCAAAAAAGAAGCGGCCCGGCTGGTTGTGCCATGCCGGGCCGCGGAATGCACGTCTCAGGATGCGGTCAGAAGGAGAGCGGCTCCGTCACCCGGCTCCAGCGGCCGTTCTTCACTTGCACCATGAAGACCGCATCGCTGCCGTGATGTTTATTCGGCCCGAAAGTCATCACCGGGCCGCCGAAGATGTCGGTATAGCCCTGGATCGATTCCATCGCCTTGAGGAAGCTCTCGGTGGTGAGGTCCTTGCCGGCGCGGTCCAGCCCCATGACGATCAGGTCAGCCGAGACATAGGAGAACTGCGCCGCCGGGTTGGGGTCGGTATTGTATTTGTTGCGATAGTTCTCGATCCAGTTGCGGATCGCCGGATTGGCAGAATCACGATACGGCGCCTCGATCTGGGTCATGACATACAACCCCTCGGTCGCGCCGCCCGGCGCGCTGGAAACATTCAGGTCGAAAGTGGCGATCGTCCCCACCATGTCGACATTCCAGCCCATCTTGCGCGCCGTGGTATAGGGCAGGATGCCGTCGCGCACGATCGCGCCCAACGCCACCAGGTCGCAACCCGAAGCCCGCAGCTTGGTGATCTGCGCCGAGAAATCGGTATCGGCCGGCTTGTGCGTGGTGGAATCGGTCAGCTTGACGTTCATCGCCGCCAACTGGTCGCGCACACCCTCGAAAACCTCCTTACCGTAATCGGTATCCTGGTAGAGCGCGCAGACATTCTTCTTGCCCTGCTTCTCGACGAAGTATTTCACCGCGCCGCGCATCTGGGCGTAATAGGACGCACCCGCCGCCCATTTCATCGGATGCAGCGGCTCGTAGAGCTGCTTGGCCCAACTTAAGGGGAAGAAGTTGGGGATGCCGGCCTTGAGCTGGTCGGGCATAACCGCATTGTTCATCGGCGTGCCGGCGCCAAGCAGCATCAGGAAGACCTTGTCACGGTTGATCAGCTTGTTCGCCGCCTGCACGGCGCGCGGCACCTGATACTGGCTGTCCTCAATGATGTAGCGGATCTTGCGGCCATGGATGCCGCCCTGGGCATTCACCTCATCGAAACGCATGCGCGCGGCATTGGAAGAATGCACGCCGAAGGCCGCCGCCACGCCCGACAGATCGGTATGCGTGCCGATGATGACTTCCGTCTTCGTCACGCCCTGCAGCTTCTGCGCCGCGACCGGTCCGACCGACAGGCCGCCGGCCACAAGAACGGCCATGGAGATGCCGAGTTTGCCCAAGATATTCATAATCCCTCCCGGTTTGTTTTTTTTGTAATGAACAAAAAACCCGGCCGCGGGAACGCCGCGGCCGGGGTAACGCGCATCAACTGCCGTAGCGCACCGGCCCGGCAATCTGCATGAAGCGGCCCTTCTGTACCTGGAACAGGAAGCTTTCATCAGCCCCCAGATGCTTCGTCGGGCCATAACTGACAGCAGGGCCACCGAAAATGTCGCGGAAGCCCTGCATGCCTTCGATGGCGGCCACCATCTTGTCAGTCGTCAGATCCTTGCCCGCGCGATCGAAGGCGAAGATCAACTGGTCCATCAGGCCGTAGCCATAGACCGCGCCGATATTGGAATCGACGCCAAACTTGGCCTTGTACTTGTCCATGAAGGCCGCGACCTGCGGCGAGGCGGTGTCGCGGTAGGGCATCACGGTTCCGGCCATCACATACATGCCTTCCGTGGCGCCGCCGGGAGCACCGGCGACGATCTGGTCGTAATTGGCCGACTGGCCGAGGAAATCGACATCCCAGCCCATCTTGCGCGCGGTGCCATAGGGCACGATGGCATCACGCACGATGGTGCCCATGACCACGATGTCGCAGTTGGCGGCCCGCAGCTTGGATATCTGGGCGGTGAAGTCGGTGGCGATCGGCGTATTGGTCGCCGTATCGATCACCGGCATATTCATCGCCTTGGCCTGGTCCTGCACCGCTTCCAGGATTTCCTTGCCGAAATCGGTGTCCTGATACAGCGTGCAGAAGCGCTGCTTGCCCTTGTTGGCAACCATCCATTTCATGCCGGCGCGGATCTGGTCGTAATACGAAGCCAGGCCGGCGAATTTCAGCTTGTGGAAGGGCTCCGACATCTGCCGGGCCGCCGTGATCGGCGAGAAGTTGATCACCCCCGCCTTCAACTGATCCGGCAGCACGGCATTGTTCATCGGCGTGCCGAGCGCGCCGGCCATCAGGAAGATATTGTCGCGATTGATCAGCTTGTTCGCTGCCTGCACGGCGCGCGGCACCTGATACTGGTTGTCTTCCACGATCAGGCGAATCTTGCGGCCGTAGATGCCGCCCTGCTCGTTAACCTCGTCGATGCGCAGCCGCATCGCGTTGGAGGAATGCACGCCGTAGGACGCGGCCGGACCGCTCAGATCGGTATGCATGCCGATGATGATTTCGTTTTTCGTGACGCCACGCACCTTGGCTGACTGCGCGGCCGCGGAGCCGGCAATCAGAACGCTACTGGCCACAGCAGCGGCCGTGAGCAAAGCTACCCTACGCATGCGGACCTCCCAGGTTTTATGGTTATGCCTGGAAAGCTTAGCCCTCTCCCTTGGCGCGACCTATCGGATTCTGGGCACCCAAACCGTTGATGCAGCGCACAAAAGAAAGCGCCCGCAGCGGATGCTGCGGGCGCTCAGGCGATGCGAGACTTTTCTTCTCGTCCGTATCCGGACGTTAGCCGTTTTTAGTACTTGATGGGGCCATCGCCGATCTGCACGAAGCGGCCCTTCTGGATCTGATAGAACAGCACGTCCGTGGTCCCCTGATGCTTCTGCGGGCCGAAGCTCACCACCGGACCGCCAAAGATGTCGCGGAAGCCATTGATGCTTTCCATACCCTTCAGGAAGCCCTCGGTGGTCAGATCCTTGCCCGCACGGTCAAGGGCGGTTGTGATCAGGTCAGCCACGCCATAGCCATACACCGCGCCGATATTCGGATCGGTGTTGTACTTGGCCTTGTATGAATCCCACCAGGCGGCAACCTGCGGCGAGGCCGTGTCGCGATAGGGCATCACGGTACCGGCGCCAACATAGAGACCTTCGGTGGCGCCGCCGGGGGCGGAAGCCACGATCTGGTCGAAGCTGGCCGACTGCGACACGAAGTCGACATCCGTCCAGCCCATCTTGCGCGCCGTGCCATAGGGCACGATGGCGTCGCGCACGATGGCGCCCATGGCCACAAGATCGCAGCCCGAAGCACGCAGCTTGGTGATCTGGGCGGTGAAGTCGGTGGCGATCGGCGTGTTGGTGGCGGTATCGACGACCGGCATGTTCATCGCCTTGGCCTGGTCCTGCACGGCATCGAACACTTCCTTGCCGAAGTCAGTGTCCTGGTACAACGAGCAGAGCTTCTTGCGGTTGTTCTTCGCCACCAGGTACTTGATGCCCGCGCGGGTGTGATCGTAGTAGGTCGAATAGGTGGCGAACTTGAGGCGATGGAAAGGCTCGCTCATCGAACGCGCCGCGGTCAGCGGGCCCAGGTTCGGCACGTCGGCCTTGAACTGGTCCGGGAAGACCGCGTTGTTATGCGGCGTGCCGAGCGCGCCGGCCATCAGGAAAATCTTGTCGCGGTTGATCAGCTTGTTCGCTGCCTGCACAGCACGCGGCACCTGATACTGATGATCTTCGACGATCAGGCGGATCTTGCGGCCGTAAATGCCGCCATCGGCGTTGATCTTGTCGAAATAGAGGCGCATCGCGTTGGCGACATGCACGCCGTAGGACGCGGCCGGGCCACTGAGATCGGTATGCTGGCCGATGACGATTTCAGACTTGGTGACGCCACGCACCGCCTGTGCCTGTGCGTCCATGCCGGCCAAGCCGGTCACAGTCGCAAATGCCGCTGTCGCGGCCAGAATTCTCGTACGCATCCTCATTCTCCCTTTCAGTAAACCGTTGGTCCGGAATACAGGTTGACCGGTCGCCGCCTCAGGCGCCGGCATACATTTCCTCGATCAGAGGCTTGTATTTCTCGTTCACGAACTTGCGCTTCAGCTTCATGGTGGGCGTGAGCTCGTCATCCTCGGCGCTGAGCTGCTGGTCGATCAGGCGGAATTTCTTGATCGTTTCGACGCGGGCGAAGTTCTTGTTGACCCTTTCGATCTCCGACCAGATCAGCTCCTGCACTTCCTTGGCGTGGCAGAGCGAGCTGAAATTGGTGAAGGGCACATTCAAATCCTGTGCGAATTTCACCACATTGTCGTGATCAATCATGATCAGGCAGGTGAGATAGGCCCGGCGATCGCCGATCACCACTGCATCCGAGACATAGGGGCTGAATTTCAGCTGATTCTCAATCTCGGACGGCGTGATGTTCTTGCCGCCGGCAGTGATGATGATGTCTTTCATGCGATCGGTGATGCGGAACCAGCCCTCGTTATCGACGCTGCCGACATCGCCGGTATGCAGCCAGCCGTCCACGATGGTTTCCGCCGTGCGGGTCGGGTTATTCAGGTAACCCATGAACACATGCGGACCCTTCAGCAGGATTTCGCCTTCGGGGCTGATCTTCACCTGGGTGTTCGGAATAGCCTGCCCGATGGTGCCGAGCTTGACCTGGTTCATCATCGGCGCGGTGGCGAGGCCGACATTCTCAGTCTGGCCATAGACCTCACGCATGTCCTTACCCAGAGCCAAGTACCACTTGATCAGATCAGGCGAGATCGGGGCGGCGCCAGTGACCAGCCATTTGCAGCGGTCGATGCCGATGATGCGCTTGATGTTGCGCAGCACCAACTGGTCGGCGAACCAGAAGGCAATCTTCAGGCCAGCCGAAGGCTCACGGCGTTCCAGCCGCGCCTCGGCGAGCTTGAAACCGATGCCGATGGCGATCTTGTAGGCCAGCTTGCCGAAGCCGGTGGCGTCTTTCATGCGGATAGCGACGCCGGAGTAGAACTTCTCCCACAGGCGCGGCACGGCGAAGAAGACCGTAGGCTGCACTTCCTGCAGGTTCTGCGGCACGGTCTCGGGGCTTTCGGCGAAGTTCACCGTGGAGCCCGAACGGATCGGCCAAAGCAGCGTGAAGCCGCGCTCGGCGATATGGCAGAGCGGCAGGAAGCTCAGTTGCTCGTCGGTTTCGCACTGCTCAAGCAGACGCCCGGCATTCTCCATCTGGAAGACCAGATTGCGATGGCTGATCATCGCGCCCTTGGGCGCACCGGTGGTGCCGGAGGTGTAGATCAGGATGGCAAGATCTTCAGGCTTGCCAAGCTTGAGCTGCTCGTCCCAAAAGGACGCATTGCTCTTCTCGAAGTTACGACCCAGGTCGAGCAGCTGGTCGAAGCTGATCACCATGGGGTCGCGGAAGTCGCTCAGGCCCTCCATGTCGATGACGACAATCTTGCGCAAGCTAGGGCAGCGCTCGCGCACTTCCAGTATCTTGTCCAACTGCTCGTCATTCTCGGCGATATAGACCACCGTCTTGCTGTCATTGACGATGTATTCCACCTGCTTGGCGGAATCCGTCGTGTAGATACCGTTGGAGACGCCGCCGATACCCTGACACCCGAGGTCAGCATAGAGCCATTGCGGATTGCCTTCCGAGATGATCGAGACCACCTCGCCGCGCTTCACACCCAGCGCGGCAAAACCAAGGCCGGCATGCTTGGCGTTGTCACCGTATTGCGTCCAGGTGACAGAATTCCAGATGCCGAGGTCTTTTTCGCGCATCGCCACCTTGGCGCCGCGCTCCTTGACCTTGCGCCAGAAATAGCGCGGCAGGGTATCGCTCCCGATGAGAGCGAGGATGTCGGCATCGATTTCAATGCCCGTTACTTTGTCGACCGCTTTGGCACTCATGGTGGGTCCTCCCAGGTCGTGGCGACTGCTTACCGCCAGGTTTTGCGCTTCTTCCAGCGCCGCTTGCCGCGGACGCCCTGCTCTTTCATGCCGAGGTAGAATTCCTTGATGTCTTCCTTTTCCAGAAGACGGGCGCAGGTATCGGCCATCACGATGCGGCCGACTTCCAGCACATAGCCGTAATGCGCCGCATGCAGCGCCACATTTGCATTCTGCTCGACCAGCAGGATGGTGGTCTTCTGCTCGGCGTTGATGCGGACGATGATCTCGAAGATTTCCTTCACCAACTTGGGCGACAGGCCGAGCGAGGGTTCATCTAGCAGCAGCAGCTTGGGTCGCCCCATCAGGGCGCGGCCGATGGCCAGCATCTGCTGCTCACCGCCCGACATCGAGCCGGCCGGCTGGCTCTCGCGCTCCTTCAGGCGCGGGAAGTAGCCGTAGACCATTTCCATGTCCTTGGCGACGCCGTCGGCATCCTTGCGGGTGAAGGCACCCATCATCAGGTTTTCCTTCACCGTCAGGAACGGGAAGGTTTCACGGCCCTCGGGCACATGGCCGATGCCGAGCCGCATCACCTTGTCGGGATCCATCTTCTGGATATCCTTGCCCGCGAAGGTGACACTGCCCTTCTGCGGGTCCATGACACCGGAGATGGTCTTCAGGATGGTAGTCTTGCCGGCACCATTGGCGCCCAGCACGGTGACGATGGAGCCTTCGGGCACTTCCAGGCTGACGCCGCGGATGGCCATGATCGGACCATAGAAGGTCTCGATATTGCTGAGCTTGAGGATCGGTTCAGCTTTGGCTTCTGGCATCTCAGCCTCCCAGATAGGCTTTGATGACCTCGGGGTGGCTCTGCACCTCCGAAGGTGTGCCCAGCGCCAGCACGCGGCCGTAATTCAGCGCCAGCACACGGTCCGAAACCTCGTTCACCAGCCCCATATCGTGCTCGACCATCAGCACGGTGATGCCGAGCTCGTTGCGGATATCGTGGATCCAGAAGGCCATATCCTCGGTTTCCTCGGTATTGAGGCCGGAGGATGGCTCGTCGAGCAGCAGCAGCTTGGGTTCGGTGCAGAGCGCACGGGCCAGCTCGACCACCTTGCGCGCACCATAGGGCAGATTGACGATATAGGTATCGCGATAGGCCTGCAGATTGAGAAAGTCGATCACATGCTCGACCTTCTCGCGATGCGCGAGCTCCATCTTGCGGACCGACGGCAAGAACAGCAGCTCCGAGGCCAGATTGCCGCCGCGATGAGCATGACGGCCGAGCAGCAAATTGTGCAGCACGGAGGCATGCTCGAACAGCTCGATATTCTGGAAGGTACGCGCGATGCCCATGGACGCGATCTTGTGCGGGGCCACCCCGGTGATGTCCTGCCCCTCGAAGATCAGCTTGCCCTCGGTGGGGTCGTAGATGCGGCTGATCAGATTGAACACCGTCGTCTTGCCCGCACCGTTGGGGCCGATGATGGTGAAAACCTGGCCTTTCTCGATGTCGAAACTGACACCGTCGACGGCCTTGATGCCGCCGAAGTTGATGGCGAGGTTGTCGGCCTTGAACAGCGTCACCGGTTGCGCTCCGACTTGGTGTAGGTCTTCTGCCGCTTGAAGGTGGCCTTCTTGTAGAGCGGGAAGAGCGAGAAATAGAGTTTGACCTTCAGCCAGCGCCCGTAGATGCCCAGCGGCTCGAACAGGATGAAGAAGACCAGGATCAAGCCGAAAATGCCCGGTTCCAGGCCCGGCTGGCGAGCGACTGATTCAGGCAGATAGTCGCGCAGGATGGCGATCAGCTGCGGCAACGAGCCGACGAAGATTGCACCGAAGATCGCGCCGTGGATCGAACCCAGACCGCCCACCACGACCATCAGCAGCAGCTGGATGGAGAGCAGGATGTTGAATGCATCGGGCGCCAGATAGCCGATCTTGTGGGCGAACAGCGTGCCGCCGAAACCGGTGAAACCGGCCGAAATCGAGAAGGCCAGCGTCTTGTAGGCGGCCAGGTTGACGCCCATCGACTGGGCGGCGATTTCGGAATCGCGGATGGCGACGAAGGCACGGCCGGTGGGCGAGCGCAGCAGGTTGAGTGCGGCCAACACCGCCAGCACCAGCGCACCGAAGGTGATATAGTAGAAATTGATATCGTCGACGATGGCGATGCCAAGCACTTCGGGCCGATCGACCGGGAAACCCTTGAAGCCGCCGGTCACATGCTCCCAACGGATCAGGATCTGCTCGATGATGAAGGCGAAGGCCAGCGTGGCAATGGCGAGATAAACGCCGGTAAGCCGCAGGGCCGGCCGCCCGATCACCGCGCCAATGATGGCGCTGAGCACGGTGGCGACCGGGATCGAGATGAAAAACGGCACACCCAGATTCAGCAGGACCGCATGGGTATACGCGCCGATGCCAAGGAAGGCGGCATGGCCGAGCGACACCTGGCCGGTATAACCGGTCAGGATCATCAGGCCGATGCCAACGATGGAGAGGATGAAAACGTAGGAAATCTCGCCCAGCCAGAAGTCTTCCAGCACGAAGGGCACGGCCAGCAGGATAAGAATCAGCAGCCCGTACCAGAAACGGTCGACGCCGTCGCGGAACAGGTTGATATCCTGGTTGTAATCCGTCTTGAAGAAAAAGCGCATGATCTGTCCTGCCCCTTACACGCGCTTGCGGCCGATGTTGCCGAACAGGCCCTGCGGCCGGATGAACAGCACCGCGAGGATCACCACATAGGCCGCCACATCCTTGAAGCCCTCGGCCATGTAGATGCCGGAGAACTGCTCGATCACGCCGATCACCAGACCGCCGATCACCGCACCCGGGATCGAACCGAAGCCCCCCAGCACTGCGGCTGCGAAGGCCTTCAGGCCCAGGAGGCCGATGGTGGTGTCGATCAGCGAGACCGGAGCCAACAGGATACCGGCGACTGCGGCGACTGCGGCTGAAATTGCCCAGACCAGCGAAAAAATCATCTTCACCGGGATGCCCATGTAATAGGCCGCCAGCTGGTTCTGCGAGGCGGCCTGCATGGCAACACCAATGCGCGTGAAGCGGAAAAATCCGTATAGAACGCCGCAGAGGATCGCGGTGCCCACCACGATGGAAACGTTGACGTCGGCGATGACGAAGCCGCCGACCCGGCTCACGCCGTCAGTGAACGGCGTGGCAAAAGCCCGGGTCTCGGTACCCCAGATCATCGAGGCCCCCGAACGGAAGATAAAGCCCAGGCCAATGGTGAGCATGACGACGGAAAACTGCGGCTGGCCGATCACCTGACGCAGGATCACGGTATCAAGCAGATAGCCGAATACCGCCATGAACAGCACCGCCCCCAGGAAGGCGAGCCAGTAGTTCAGACCGAAACCCTCAATCAGGGCAAATGCCATGAAGGCGCCCAACATCAGGAGGTCGCCTTGGGCGAAGTTCACCATTTCGGTGGCTTTGTAGATCAGCACGAATCCGAGTGCGATCAGGCCGTAGATACAGCCTGCCGCCAACCCATTCAGCAGCAACTGGACAATCTCAGACAGCGTCCACCCTCCCAGGTAATATTCAGGCGATTCTTGGTGTCGCCGTCTTGTGATGGCAGATTACGGAGACGCCGCCGCAAAGGTCAATCGCTTTCGCGCTCGGATGAATGCTAATCACTTGACGCTACGTCAATTTTTCGCGTTTACCTTCCGTCCGCGTCAATCGAGGCCAAGGGTTCTGCCTAGGAAGAAACCAGCATGTCGATCCCATACGTCAAAGACTTGGAATTTGCTTACGGAACAGTCAGCGGCCTGTCGCCATTGGTGCGCCGCGTCATTGCACAAAACCCGTCCGCCTTCACCTTCCATGGCACCGGCACCTATATCGTCGGCCGCGGCAAGGTCGCGGTGATCGACCCCGGTCCGGATGATCCCGCCCATATTGAGGCCATCCTGGCGGCCCTGCCCGGGGAAACCGTCACCCATATCCTGATCACGCATACGCATCGCGACCATTCGCCAGGCGCCGCCCTGCTGAAAACCAGGACTGGCGCCGAGACCTGGGCGTACGGTCCACATCCGCAACCCAAAGGCGGACCTGTGGTGGAGGAAGGCGGCGATCACGACTTCCGGCCTGACCACCTTATGAAAGATGGCGCAGTGGTTAAGGGCGAGGGCTGGACGGTGACCGCCGTGCACACGCCCGGTCACATCTCCAACCACCTCTGCTTTGGCCTGCATGAGGAGAAAGCGCTGTTCAGCGGCGACCATGTGATGGGCTGGTCCACCACAGTGATCTCGCCGCCCGACGGCAGCATGACCGACTATTACGTCAGTCTGAAGAAGCTGCTGTTCCGCGACGACGTGCGCTATTACCCGACCCATGGCGCACCGATCGATGCGACCAGCACCGGTCATTCGCCGCAGCATTTTGTCACCGAGCTGATCCGGCACCGCGAGGCGCGCGAGGCACAGATCATGGCCTGCCTGTCGTCGGGACCGCAGACCATCCCGCAGATGGTGAAGACGATGTATGCCGACGTGCCCGCCTACCTGCATCCTGCAGCAGCGCGCTCGGTGCTGGCGCATCTGATTCACATGGTCGGGGGTGGCCGGGTGAAGGCAAACGGTGCCGCCGACGAAGCGGCGACGTATCGCACCGCCTAAACCACCGGGGTGCCGAGGCCGCTCCTGCCAGTGACAACAGGAGCGACCTCGGCGGGGGGACGCGCGGTTTTACCGCGCGCTGAGGAAATAGTAGTCCGCTGTGTAGGGCACGCGGGCGATGGCCCCGGCATTGCCTTCGTTGCAGTTCACCTTCGGAGCAACACCGCCGACGGTGTTGACGCGCTGCACGCTGGTCACCGGGCTGAAGCTGCCTTTGGGACCGGCCGCCGAGGCGGTGAGCAGCAGCCAGGGAATGGAACCGCCCTGCGGAGCATCGGCACGCGCCACCATTACGCCGGTGATGCGACTGCCATCATCGGACTGCCAAGTCGGCCCCTCGAAATGATCGCCGATCCTGTTGCCGTTGCGATCGAACAGAACCGCCTGCGGCATCAGGAAGGCCCATTCATAGGCCGAGACCTGATCTTTCTTCTCGCGACATTCATAAACCTGCACGCCTTTGGCGATAGTCACCATGAGCACGCCTTCGTTGGCGCGGCCTTTAAGCACGTCTGGGATCGGGGGCTGTTCGCTATGAACAGGAGCAGCAAGAAGGGTCAGAGCAAGGACGGAAAGCAGTTTGATCGACTGACGCATTCATAAACCTCTGAGTAGTTGAGCATTACCGTTGTCCCACTCCTCATGCCTACCCACCGTGATAACAGTCACAGGCCTCGCGCGTCGTCACTTCACGTTCTCGCTATCGAATCGAGATGCATGCAGATATCGCGATTCGCCAGATTTTATGCGCATAACTTATGCCTGATGGCACACGTGAGAATCGAAATCGACGCTGACTCCATGCCACCACATAACTCTCCAGGGTTATGAAAATATGCAGCGCAAAACGAAAAAGGCCGGACTTGCATCCGGCCTTTCCCTGATTCCCTCATGCGCGCCGATCGGCGTGCATCGTTATTTCATGGTCAGCAGATAGTAGTCGGCCGTGTAAGGCGCGCGCACCACGGTGCCCAGATTGCCCTGCGCACAGGCAACGCCCGGCGCGGCACCGCCCATCGTGTTCACCCGCTGCACACTGCTGATGTCGCTGAACGCCCCCTTGGGGCCAGACGGGGTAGCTGTAATCAGCAGCCACGGAATAGTGCCCGGCTGCGGCGCATCGGCACGGGCCTTCAGCGCGCCGGTGATCTTGCTGCCGTCATTCGACTCCCAGCTCGGGCCGCCGTAATGCTTGCCGATCCGCGTGCCGCGCGTGTCATACAGCTCGGCCTCGGGGGCGACGAAGGCCCATTCATAATTGCCCGGCTTGTCCTTCACGACGCGGCATTCATAGATCTGCACGCCCTTCGCCGGCACGACCATCGCCAGCTTCTCCCCCGGCGCGCCTTTCAGCGCATCGGGCACCGCTACCATGGCCGGCGGGGCCGCCTGCTGTTGTCCGGCACAAGCCGCCAGCACCAGCGCCGGCAGCAGATAAAACGAACGCATTTTCTTGTTCATGGGATACCTCAGTGTTTGCAGATGTCCGGTTGGTTTAAAACAGCGGTTCAGCCCTGTCCGAACACTGTTTGGTGCGCTCTCAGCCTTGTGACGCGCCCAACAGACAGACTCTCTGCGCCCCGCTTTATTCCCGGACAGTTACAATTTTCTGCACCCGCCGCCGGACCTGCGGGTAAGCTGGCGCCTCGGCGGCCTGCCGGGAGCGAGACCGGCGGAACCGCCCGTCCATTCGGGCGTTATTTCTCACCCGTCCTGTTTCTAATATCGCGTGCTTCAGGAGCCTTCACCCATCATGACTCCAGCCAAAGACAACCGCCCCACGGCGGATGCCGGTGACGACAAGTCGGTCGTGCTTGTGGTTGAAGACGAAGTCCTTATCCGCATGGTGATTGCCGAATACCTGCGCGACTGCGGCTATGCTGTAATCGAGGCTGGCAGCGGCCGCGAGGCCGTGTCGGTGTTCGAGGCCTCGCTGGAAATCGACGTAGTCTTCACCGATGTGCAGATGCCAGGCGAGCTGGACGGCTTCGCCCTCGCCCGCTGGGTTCGCGAAAATCGCCCCGGCACATCTGTCATCCTTACCTCTGGCGTGGCCAAGGCCGCAGATGCAGCAGCCGAGCTCTGCGGGGACGGCCCACTGATGCAAAAGCCATATGAGGCCATCGAGGTCGAGCGACGGATCAAGCAGTTGCTAGCCGCGCGCACCCGCACCCGGGCGAACTGAATTCACTTCACGAAAAAAGCCGACCCGGTTTCCCGGGCCGGCTTTGCTGTTTTCGGACATGCCGTCCAGCTTACGCGCCGGGTGTCGGCAGCTTGTACCCCTTGAACTGGTCACGCAGCTTCGTCTTCAGCAGCTTGCCGGTCGCGGTATGCGGCAGTTCCGTCACGAAGACGACATCGTCAGGCAACCACCACTTGGCCACTTTGCCCTCGAGATACTTCAGCAGCTCGTCGCGATCGACCTCCTGGCCAGCTTTCTTGATCACCAGCAGCAGAGGGCGCTCCTGCCACTTGTCGTGATGCACGCCGATCACCGCGGCCTCCTGCACGGCCGGATGGCCAACGGCGGCATTCTCCAGGTCGATCGAGGAAATCCACTCGCCGCCCGACTTGATCACATCCTTCGAGCGATCGGTGATCTGCATGTAACCGTCGGAATCCAGCGTGGCGACATCACCCGTGGTGAACCAGCCATCCTTGTCCAGCACATTGCCGCCATCACCGCGGAAATAACCCTTGGTGATCCAGGGGCCGCGTACCTTCACGTCGCCAAAGGCCTTGCCGTCGCGCGGCAGTTCGTTGCCGTCGTCGTCGGTAATCTTGATCTCGACGCCATAAACGGTGCGACCCTGCTTCTGCTGCACATCCAACCGCTGCTCCAGCGGCAGGTCGGCATGTTTCTTCAGCAGATTGCCAGTCGTACCCAGCGGCGACATCTCGGTCATGCCCCAGGCATGGATGACGAAGCAATTGAGTTGTTTGGCGAAGCGCTCGATCATCGCGCGCGGCGCCGCCGAACCGCCGATCACACAGCGCTCAAGCAGGATGTCCTTCTTCAGATCAAGGCCGGGATTGGCATCAACATACTGGAAGAAGGCGAGCCAGACGGTGGGCACGCCGAGCGAGAAGTTGCACTTCTCGTCGCGCAGCAATTCGTAGACGCTTTTGCCGTCCAGCGCCGGGCCGGGGAAGACCAGCTTGGCCCCGCACATCGCTGCACCGTAAGGCACGCCCCAGGCATTGGCATGGAATAGCGGCACGATCACCAGCGCAGAATCACCCGACCCCAGATTCAGGCCGTCGCGCTGACAGACCGCGTAGGAATGCAGCACACTCGAGCGATGCGAAAACAGCACGCCCTTCGGATTGCCGGTGGTGCCCGAGGTGTAGCAAAGCGAAGAGGCCGTGCGTTCGTCAAACTGCGGCCAGGCGAAATCGTCGCTCTCTCTGCCGATCAGATCCTCGTAGCAGAGCAGATTGGGAATCTTGCTGTCCTTGGGCATATGCGCTGCATCGGTCAGCAGCACGAAGCCCTTCACCGTCTTGAGCTGTGGCGCCAGCTTCTCGATCAGCGGCAGGAAGGTGAGATCGAAGAAGAGATAGCTATCCTCGGCGTGATTGACGATGTAGTCGATCTGCTCGGGGAACAGGCGGGGATTGACGGTATGCAGCACCGCACCCATGCCCGACACGCCGTAATACAGCTCGAAATGTCGGTAAGTGTTCCAGGCCAGTGTGCCGATGCGATCCCCTAGCTTCACGCCGAGCCGTGTCAGCGCATTGGCCAGCTTCTTCGAGCGGCCACACAGGTCCTTGTAGGTATAGCGATGCACCGGGCCTTCGACGGTGCGGGTCACGATCTCGGTCTGGCTGTGATACAGCGCGGCGTATTCGATCAGCTGCGAGATCAGCAACGGACGGTCCTGAATCAGGCCCAGCATCGGTTTCCTCCTGTGTAACCCTTTTGTTTTAGTGGGGTCAGTCTAGGACGCAGGCTCATACACCTGCAAGCGGGTGGCCCCTCGCCGGCCCGCCCTGCCGCTGCGATAGCCACAATATTTTTCAGCGACCCGAAAAGACCGGTTTGCGCTTGGCCAGAAAGGCGTCGCGCCCCTCGGCAAAGTCGGCTGAATTGAACAGCAGTGCCTGCCCGTCGGCCTCCTGCGCCAGCACCGCTTCGAGAGGCTGCGGTCCGCGCGCCAGGGCGGCCTTGGTGAAGCCGATCGGCAGCGGAGCCATCGCAGCGAATTTCGCCGCCAGAGCGAGTGCAGCATCCATCGTCTCGCCCGGGGCGGTCACCTGGTCGGCCAGGCCAATCTGCAGGGCACGCTCGCCATCTATTTCCTCGGCCAGCATCAGCAGCCGCCGCACCCAACCCGCATTGACCCTCTGCGGCACTGTCCACAACGCTGCCATGTCCGGCATCAGCCCGACCTTGCCGAAGGAGCAGCAGAATTTCGCATCCCGCGCCGCCACCACCTGGTCGCAGAGCAGCGCCAGCGACATTCCGGCGCCATAGGCAAACCCCTCCACGGCGGCGATCACCGGTTTCGGTCCGGCAGCGATCAATCGGACCAGCCGGTGCAGATTGGCCAGGCGCTGGCGCCCGCCGACACCGGCCACATCCTGCATGGACGAGATGTCACCGCCGGCGCAGAAGGCGCCGCCGCTGCCCGTCAGCACGATGGCCCGCACCTCCGGATCACCCATTGCCGCCTCGAAAGCGTCATACAGCGCGGCGCGCAACTCCAGCGACAGCGCATTGCGCTTGACCGCGTAATTCAAACGGATGACACGGATCGCTTCCCCCCCGGACACAGCGGGGGGAGCGGATTCGGTGATGACCAGAGGCTGGGCCTCACGCATGATTCGACACTCCCTTTTCGCAGAATCGGGGGTAAACCCCCGTAAACGCCCTGTAAACCCGCATAAATAGGTAATTAAATTGCGACCGTCTTTGCACAGATTTTGCGCAATGTGACTGTTTCTCGGGATGAGTGTAACCCGGGAGACACACTTTCCCGCCTCAACCCCCAGTTTACTGGAGAAGAGTTTGTGGAACAGGAACTTGTCTGATTATCTCACCCTCGAATTCTCTCTCGGAGGTTAGCCCTATGACTAAGTTTGCTTTCCGCGCCGCCTTGGTGGCGCTCGGCCTGACGGCCATCTCGGCGGTTTCGACCCCGGCGATGGCGGCGGATGCCGATCGTTTCGCCGGCCTGGTTTCCGCCACTGCCGTGTCCGATTACCGTTTCCGCGGCATCAGCCAGACCGATACCGGCGCGGCCCTGCAGATTGGCGCTGAAGGCGCCATGAAGCTCACCGACATGGTGACCGGCTACCTCGGCCTCTGGGGCAGCAACGTCGACTTCAACAACAGCGCCGACGCTGAAGTTGATTTCCTCGGCGGCTTCCGCTGGACCTTCGACAAGCTGAGCGTCGACACCGGCATCATCCGCTACGTCTATGCGGGCGCCCAGGACACGCTCAACCTCGACTTCACTGAATTCAAGCTGACTGCCGCTTACGACTTCGGCTTCGTCATCCCGAGCGCCGGCGTCTACTACAGTCCGCAGTTCCAGGGTTCGTCGGGCGGCGCCGTGTACTACACCGGTGGTGTGACCGTGCCGCTGCCGATCACCCAGTTCGAGCCGAAGATCATCGCCAATGTCGGCCATCAGAGCATCGACAAGAACGCCAGCTACGGCGTGCCGAACTACACCGACTGGAATATCGGTCTGTTCGCCACCTTCTGGGGCTTCACTGCCGGCCTCCAGTATGTCGACACCAACCTCAGCAAGCGTGAATGCATGGGCGGCCAGAACTGGTGCGAAGCCGGTGCGGTTGCCTCGCTGGGCTATACCTTCAACTTCTGATCCAATCGGAAGTCCTGATACGGCCGCCGCCATCTTCGGATGGCGGCGGTTTTTTTATGCCTTATGACAAGCCGGCAATTGCAGCAAAGCCGATAACCGCCGGCATGCGCCCGAGCCGCTGCATCCCGGTTGCGGTCATGCCGCCCAACGCATAGACGCGCAGCCCCTGCCGCCCAGCCAGACTGGCGAGCCGGGCAAAGCCCAGCACCCCGAGGGATGCCGTGCCTGGATGGCTGGCCGTGGCGAAAACCGGAGAGACCAGCACCGCGTCGACCCGCACGCGCGCCGCCCGGTGAACCGCGCCCGCGTCATGGGCAGCCGCCGTGACCAGCCCGCTCCTGCACTCTCTTGCCCTGCGCACCAGGCCCTGCGGCAGATGGAGGCCATCCGCCCCCAGCCGGCGTGCCAGCCGGCCATCGCCCGCCACCAGCAACAGCAGACCGCGCTGCCGGCAGAGCCGTGCCACCTGCAGTCCGAGCGCCAACCGGTGTGCCGGCGTGAGCTCGTAATGACGGAACAGCACACCGTCGCCCGCCTGCAGCCGACAGATCGCCGGCAACGGATCAGCCAGACGGGTCGCATCGGTGACCAGCAGGCGCGCCGGCCAGCCACTGCTTTGGCGGCAGGGCTTTCGCCTGCGCCTGCGGATTGGTAGCGTGCGGCCGGTTCCCGTTTTCATCCCTTGCATCAGTGCAGCCTGCCATGACCCAGCCGCCGCCGGAAGCATCCGACAGCCTCGCCGCCCGTCTCGCAGACATCCGCGGACGCCTTGCAGATGCCGCCGCCGAGGCCGGCCGCAAGCCCGGCGCTGTCACCCTGATCGCCGTGGCCAAGACCTTCCCTGCCGAAGCGGTAGCCGAGGCGCTCGCCGCCGGTCAGCGCCATTTCGGCGAGAACCGCGTTCAGGAAGGCATGGCCAAGTATCCCGAGTTGCGGAAGGCCTATCCCGATCTGGTGCTGCATCTGATCGGTCCGCTACAGACCAACAAGGTGAAGCAGGCAGTCGCGCATTTCGATGTGATCCATACGCTGGACCGCCAGAGCCTGGCCGAGGAACTGGCCAAGGAATTCGGGAAAAGCGGCCGTCGCCTGCCGTGCTTCGTGCAGGTCAATACCGGCGAGGAGCCGCAGAAGGCCGGGTGCACGCCGCGTGAGGCCGACGCCTTCATCGCCAGCTGCCGCGCGCTCGACCTGCCCGTCGTCGGCCTAATGTGCATTCCACCGGCAGAGGAAGAGCCGGCCCCGCATTTCGCCCTGCTCAACAAGATCGCAAAGCGCAACGGCATCGATCAGCTTAGCATGGGTATGAGTGGCGATTTCGAGACTGCGGCGATGCTTGGGGCGACCCATGTGCGTGTCGGCAGCGCCATCTTCGGCGGCCGCAGCTACGCAGCGCCGACGCCCTAATTTCCCGCCACCAGTTTCGACAGTTCGACCAGCAGGCCCTCACGCGCGCGATAGCTGGGATAGGTTTCCATCCGTCCCTCATCCTTGATCAGGCGGGCAAAGACGACAGTGCGGCCATCCTTGCCGGCCCAGCCGACGAACCAACCGAACAGCCGATCAGTATCCAGGCCGCTGCCATCCATCTTCGGCTGTGAATCCGCCCCCGTCTTGCCGCGAACGTCCCAGCCGTCACTGGATTGAAAAGCGGGCATGCTGGCGATCGTCTTTTCCTGAGCCGCCTTCGATACCGGCAGGCTGTGCGCCAGCAGCCGGCGCAGGAAGGCGACTTGCTCACGCGGCGATATCTGCAGCGAAGACGCCAGCCAAGACTGCGTCAGGCCGTTGCTGCGACCTGGATCGCCAGAGAGGTCGCGGTTGCCATAGTCCAGGCTGTCGACGTAGCGCTGGAACAGCGGCAGGCCCATCTGCTGGGTCAGTCGCTGCGAATACCAGACCACAGATTGTTCAAGCCAATAGGCAGGATCGGTGGACTTCCTCACCCCCTCTCGCGAAGCCTTGTAGTCCTCGCGATAGGGCCAAACCGGCGCATGGACATCCTGCAGGATGTCGGCATCGAAACCCATCACCGCCAGCGGCACCTTGAAGGTGGAGGCCGGGCTGTTGCGCGTGACGCAATCGCCAGTTTCATGCAGCACGCGACCATCGATCGCATCGATCACCAGGGTGCAGGTCACGCCGGCCATTGCTGGTGCTACGGTCAGCACCAGCAAACCGCAGGCGACGGCCAGACTCTTCAACATTGCCAAACCCTGAGACGCGAAATCAGTTCTTCTTGGTGGTGCCGCCAGAGGCCAGCGTAACGCTGTCACCCGTGATCACGAAGGTGACCGAACCGTCGCTGGTCTTGTATGTCCACTGCTCCAGCGGCCCGAGCTTCTGCAGCTCGGTAGGCTTGCCCAACACTTTCTCAAGTTCCGCCTTGGTCTTCACCGGTTCGGCTTTCTTCAAAGCCTCTTCGGTGGACGGCGGCCCGCAGGCGATCAGAGCCAGCGGCAGTGCAAGCGTAAAAACAAACCGGGCCAGACGAGCCATTGATCCTGCTCCATGTTGCGGGGGCACGATCAGTTAAGCGGCTCATCCGGCCCGGGTAAAGACGGGAATCGGAGACTTAAGGCTTGACTTAGAACTGCAGCGGGGTCGCCTGACGCACGCCGGGGATGGCTTTCACCTTTTCCGCCACATCGGCCGGGATCGGGCCGTCGACCTCAACCAGGCAGATCGCATCCTCACCCCGTGACGCGCGACCGAGGTGGAAGGTGGCAATGTTGATACCCGCATCACCCAGCACCGTACCCAGACGGCCGATGAAACCCGGCTTGTCGGCATTGGTGACATAGAGCATGTGCGGACCCAGTTCGGCGTCGATATCGATACCCTTGATCTCGACCACGCGCGGGTTCTTGTTGGCGAACAGTGTGCCGGACAGGTGGCGTACCTTATCGGCATGGATGGTGACGCGCATCAGGGTCTGATAGTCGCCCTCGCGGTCATGTTTGACCTCGGAGACCTCGATGTTACGTTCCTTGGCCACCAGCGGCGCGTTGACCATGTTGACGCTGCTGAGCTGGCGGCGCAGCAGGCCTTCCAGCACGATGGCGGTCAGCGGACGGGTGTTCAGTGTCGCGACATGGCCTTCATATTCGATCACAACCTTGGTCAGATTGGCTTCCGCCAGCTGGCCAACGAAGCTGCCGAGCTGGGCAGCCAGCGTCATGTAGGGCTTCAGCTTCGGTGCATCTTCGGCCGAAACCGACGGCATGTTCAGCGCATTGGTCACCGCGCCGTTCAACAGGTAATCTGCAATCTGTTCGGCTACCTGGAGGGCGACATTTTCCTGAGCTTCATTGGTCGAGGCGCCCAGATGCGGGGTCGCAACAAAACGCTCATGGCCGAACAGCACGTTTTCCTTTGCCGGCTCGGTTACGAAGACGTCGAAGGCCGCGCCGGCAACATGACCGCTATCGAGGGCAGCCTTCAGAGCTGCTTCGTCGACCAGGCCGCCGCGGGCGCAGTTGACGATGCGCACGCCCTTCTTGGCCTTGGCCAGCGCCTTGGCATCAAGGATGTTCTTGGTCTGCTCGGTCAGGGGGGTGTGCAGACTGATGAAATCGGCGCGGGCCAGCAGGTCGTCCAGCTCGACCTTCTCGATACCCAGCGACGTGGCGCGCTCCGGGGTGAGGAAGGGATCATAGCCGATCACCTTCATCTTAAGGCCCTGGGCACGGTCGGCCACGATGGAACCGATATTGCCGCACCCGATCAGGCCAAGCGTCTTGCCGTACATTTCGACGCCCATGAAGCGGTTCTTTTCCCACTTGCCGGCCTGGGTGGAGCGGTCGGCCAGCGGAATTTCCCGGGCCAGTGCCATCATCATGGCAACGGCATGTTCGGCGGTGGTGATCGAATTGCCGAACGGTGTGTTCATGACGCAGACGCCACGGGCAGTGGCGGCCGGAATGTCGACATTGTCGACACCAATGCCGGCGCGACCGACGACCTTCAACTTCTTTGCGGCTTCCAGCACCTTGGCGGTGACCTTGGTGGCCGAGCGGATGGCAAGACCATCATAGTCGCCAATGATGGCGAGCAATTCTTCCGGCTTCAAACCGGTCTTGATGTCGACCTCGACGCCGCGTGTCTTGAAGATGTCGACGGCGGCGGGGCTCAGTTCGTCGGAGATCAGAACCTTGACCATGGGATAGTCCTCGGATGTCAGAATGGGGATAAGGGAAGCGGGCGCGACCGAAGTCGCGCCCGAACAGATCAGGCGGCTGCAGCCGGCTTGTAGGTGGCTTTCACTTCGGCGAAGGCCCAGTCCAGCCAGGGGCAGAGTGCCGCCACATCGGCGGTTTCCACCGTGGCACCACCCCAGATGCGCAAGCCCGGAGGCGCGTCGCGATAAGCGGCGATGTCGAGGGCCACACCCTCTTTCTCCAGCACGGCAGCGATCTGCTTGGCAGCGGCTTCCTGGTCTTTCTCGCCGAGTGCGGTGAACCAGGGATCGACCACCTTGAGGCAGATCGAAGTGTTGGAACGCACGGCAACATCGCCGGCGAGGAAGTCGACCCAGGTGGTCTTGGCCGCCCAGTCAGTGATCGCCTTAAGATTGGCTTCCGAGCGGCTGATCATGCCCTTGAGGCCACCAACGCTGTCGCCCCACTTCAGCGCGTCGATGATGTCTTCGACGCAGAGCATCGAGGGCGTGTTGATGGTTTCGCCCTTGAAGATGCCTTCGATCAGCTTGCCGTCCTTGGCCATGCGGAAGATCTTCGGCAACGGCCAGGCCGGGGTGTAAGTCTCAAGACGTTTCACAGCGCGCGGGCTCAGCACGATCATGCCATGCGCGGCTTCGCCGCCTGTCGCCTTCTGCCAGGACCAGGTGGTGACATCCAGTTTCGACCACGGCAGGTCCATAGCGAAAACGGCGGAAGTGGCGTCGCAGATGGCGAGGCCCTGGCGGTCGGCGGCGATCCAGTCGCCGTTGGGAACCTTCACGCCCGAGGTGGTGCCGTTCCAGGTGAAGACGACGTCGCGGCTCCAGTCGACCTGGGTCAGGTCGGGGATCGCACCATAGCCAGCCTTCAGCGTACGGACATCCTTGAGCTTAAGCTCCTTGGCGATATCCGAGCCCCAGCCGGCGCCAAAGCTTTCCCAGGCCAGAACATCGACGCCGCGCTCGCCCAGCAGCGACCACAGCGCCATCTCGACAGCGCCGGTATCGGAGGCCGGCACAATGCCGATCTTGTAGTCAGCGGGGATGCCGAGGATCTTGCGATGCAGCTCAATCGCCTCGACCAAGCGGGCCTTGCCCTCTTTGGAACGATGCGAACGACCCAGCAGGGCATTCTTGAGGATTTCGGGAGTCCAGCCGGGGCGCTTAGCGCAGGGGCCGGAAGAAAAATGCGCGGATTTGGGGCGCAGGGCAGGCTTCGTCATGTGTCTATCCTTCCAGATAGTAAGCGCCCCGTTGGGGGGGCGTGTCCCGTGGCCCTTCTACCCGGAGTCGGGGCCTGCGCGCAACCATCATTGTGACGCAGGCCGCAACCTCCGTATAAAATTAGGGTTTCTGGCAGTCGCGAAGGCGACTGGGATGACGCACACTCCCGCCATGTCGAAACGTTTACAGCTCTGGCTTACTTGCATCGCCATTTTCGTAGGGGCAGCGGCTCTTGTTCGCCTGGCCCTGACGATCTGGGTCGCGAGCGACACGCCGGATTCGATCGGCGCCTTCGCCGCGGCCTGGATCGTGGGGCTGGCCGACGACCTGGCCACCGGCCTGCTGCTGGGCCTGCCTTTCCTGCTGGGGTTGTACCTGTTTGCCCGACCACTGCGCTGGCGCCCGGGAATGATTGCGGCACATCTGCTGCTGCTTGCACTCCTTGGCCTCGTCGTGTTTAGCGCCGTGGCCGAGCTGTTCTTCTGGGAGGAATACAACAGCCGCTTCAACGGTATTGCCGTCTATTATCTGATCTTCCCCAAGGAAGTGATCGGCAATATCCGCGAGTCCTTCGACCTGCGGTATTACCTGCCACCGATCGGGGCGGTGGTTCTGCTGATCTACGCCTTGCTGTGGCGCCGTCTGACCCAGGCCTTGAAAGCGCCTTTTGTGAAAGGCGAGCGGCGCCGCGCGCTGGCTGCCGCGGCCTTCACCTTTGTCTTCGCCCTGCCCTTCATACTGTTCGGCCCCTGGGAGCCGGTCGCAACCCGCACCGTCAATGAACTGGCGGTCAACGGCATGCATAGTATCTTGAATGCCTATTTCACCAATGACAGCAAATATGACGGCGTCTATGCCGGCATCCCGGAAGAAGAGGCCCTTCCGCTGCTGCGCGATATGGTGAAACAGGACAACACCTCCAACCTTGCCGCCCCGAACGAGCGCAGCATCCGCCGCCATGTCGACAACGGTCCGGCTCCGGCGAAGAAGCTGAACGTGGTGCTGATTCTGGAAGAGTCTTTCGGCTCGGTCTATTTCGAGGATGTCTTCGATCCCAAACAGAAGGACTATTGGCAGACGATGTCGCCGAACTGGCATCGTATTGCCGACGAGGGCCTGCTGTTCACCAACATCTACGCCACCGGCGACCGCACGGTGCGCGCTCTGGAGGCGGTCTTCACGTCCTTCCCGCCGATCCCCGGTATTTCTACGGCCCGTCGCGCCGGCTCGGAAGGCATGAACTCACTGCCTTTCCTGCTGGAGAAATTCGGCTACCGCACGGCATTCCTCTATGGCGGCCCCACCAGTTTCGACAACATGGGCTATTTCTGGAAGACCATCGGCTTCGACAAGGTGATGGGCCAGAGCGACATCGCCGATCAGAGCTTCAAGACCATCTGGGGCGTGGCCGACGAATACATGTTCAAGGAAGCGCTCAATCGCATCGACCAGATGGCGGCCGAACCCGGCCCCTTCTTCTTCAGCGCGCTGACCGTCACCAACCACCGGCCCTTCATGTTCCCTGAGGGACGCGTGCCATTCAAGCCTGCGCCGAATGCTCGCGACCATGCCGCCGCCTATGCCGACTGGGCCCTCGGCCAGTTCATCGAGGCGGCGAAAAAGAAGCCCTGGTTTGACGACACGGTGTTCGTGATGCTGGGCGATCACGGCCCCAAGGTCTGGGGGGCGGCGCAGATTCCGGTCCAGGCCTTCCGCGTGCCTGTGGTTATCCTGGCGCCAAAATATATCAAACCCGAGCGCAACCCCGCGCTAGGCTCAAGCATGGACATCGGGCCGACGCTCATGGGCGTGCTGGGCCTGAGTTACGACAGCCCCTTTTTCGGCATCGACCTCAGGCGAGCGCCAAAGGATGGTCGCGGCCGCATCGCAATGGCGCATAATTTCGATGTGGCTGTAGGTGATGGCAACAATGCGGTGGTGCTCACGCCCAAGGGCGGCCTGATGCCCTATAAAATGCGCACCGGCCCTTACCAGCTGGAACCGATTGAGCCTGAGGCCTTACCAGAACTGATCCGCAAACAGGCGGCGGCACAGACCCAGACAGCGCATCGCATGTTCTACGCCCGGCAGTATCACGAGCTTTCAGCCCCCTGAGGGGACACTGTAATCAGGCCCCGTGCGATTCCTTCTGGGCCAGCTCCATCAGAGCCGGGGCCCGCTCGGATACTTCGCGCAGGATGGTCTCAGCCACGGTCAGGCGTTTGCGCGCATCGTCATCCAGAATGCCCTGGATTTGTTCGCGGTCGATACGCCCCACCGTTTCATGCAGTTCCCAGATGGTCGAGAGAAAGACTTTCTGCGTACCCATCGGCAGCACTTCGGCATTCTCCAATGCCGGAAAGACACGCAGCACCACCTCGATCTTCATGCGTAGCAGATCGATGATCAGCGTGCTGTGATAATCCTTCATCTGGGCCAGCGCGTCGGCCTCCGCATTTTCCATGCGGTCTTCAATCAGCACCAACACCCCTTCGATCTCGGTTAGTGCACTGCGATATTCGTAATAGGGCTCGTAGGCCGCCTTGCTGATGCGGGCGATGGCATCTTCGGCAATCTTGCGGGCGCGGCGGGTCTGGCGCTTGAGCGCATCGAGCAGAGTTTCGATCTCTGCCTTCTTGTAGCGTTTACCGGCAATCTTGGTCATGTGCTCTCAGCCTGCCTCTGCACCCCAGTCTAGCCAATTCGGCCACATCCGGGCCACAGGCCATGCGGGATTGTCACATAAAAAAACCGGCCGCCCAAAGGCGGCCGGTTCCATGTTCGGCAAGAATTGGTGAGGATCGACTTTAGTCGATCCGGGCGCCCGAAGCCTTGGCCACTTCGCCCCAGCGCTTGATCTCGGTATTGAGGAAGGTACCGAAAGCCGCGCCCGTGATGTTGGGCACTTCGGAACCGTTGTTCTTCCAGATTTCCGTCAACTCCGGCGTCGCCATCGCTGCCTGCACTTCCTTGGTCATGCGCTCGATGATCGGTGCCGGGGTACCTTTGGGCGCCCACATGCCATACCAGGTCGAGACCTCATAGCCAGGCACACCTGCTTCGGCGGCCGTCGGCACATCGGGGAAGGCCGGCGAGCGCTTGGCCGCGGCCACCGCCAGCGCCTTGATACGACCACCCTTGATCTGCGCGGCCGAAGAACCGAGACCATCGAAGATCATCTCGATTGCCTGCCCCCCCACCAGGTCCTGCATGGCCGGGCCGGCGCCGCGATAAGGCACATGCGCGATATCCGTTTTGGTCAGCATCTTGAACATCTCGCCAGCCAGGTGATGCGAGGTGCCATTGCCGGCCGAACCATAGGACAGCTTACCCGGCTTCGCCTTGGCTTCGTCAATCAGCTGCTTGAGCGTGGTGGCCGAGGTGCGGCTGGTGTTGATCACCACCACCTGTGGCGGCTGAGCAAGCAGCGCGACCGGGATGAAATCTTTCTCGATGTCGTAGTCGAGCTTGGGATAAACGGCCGGGGCGATCGCATGATGGGCGGCGCCGATGAAATAAGTATAGCCGTCAGGCGTCGAGCGTGCCGCCACACTGGCACCAACCGTACCGCCAGCGCCACCGCGGTTGTCGATGATGATCTGCTTGCCGAGCTTGTTACCGAGATGAGCGGCCAGCGGCCGGGCGAAGGCATCGGTGCCGCCGCCGGCCGGGAAGGGTACAATCATAGTGATCGGTTTATCGGGCCAGGCCTGCGCCAGCACCGCATCAGGACTGAAGGTGACTGCGGCAAGAACCGCCGTAGTGAGTACCAGAATCCGCCGCATGTGATCTCTCCCTTCCAAGCACGCCGGTTGATCCGGTCGCGCGCGTTTCCTCAGAACCAGGAGTCTTAAGGCAAAGCCGGCTGCAGACCAACGATTTCGTTGGACCTGCAACCTTTTTGTGCACTTGCGTTCAATTTCCCGAGATGAACAAAACCGCCACCCCAAGAATGATGAAAGCGCCCGCCGTGACATAACGCACTGGCGCGAGCGGCAGACGGCGCATCAACTTTTCGCCCAGGATCACCACCGGCACATTCGCCAGCATCAGCCCCAGCGTACTGCCCAAGGTAACCAACAGGATGGCGTCGAATCGTGCCGCCAACGCCGTGGTCGCAAGTTGAGTCTTGTCGCCGATCTCGGCCACGAAGAAGGCGATTAGCGTGGTGAGAAAGGCGCCCCAGCGGCCTGCTTTGGGAGCGGCATCCTCGTCCAGCGTATCGGGGATCAGGGTCCAGATCGCCATGGCCACAAAGCTGGCCGCCAGAATCCAGCGCAGGATACGCTCATCGAACTGGCCCTGTAGCCAGACGCCGAGTGCAGCAGCGGCCAGGTGATTGCCGATAGTGGCGACGAGTATACCGGCCAGGATTGGCCAAGGCCGGCGAAAGCGGGCCGCCAGCAGCAGCGACAGGAGCTGGGTCTTGTCCCCGATCTCGGCGATGGCGACGACGCCGGTGGTGGTGAGGAAGGCTGTGAGCATGGGGCACTGGACGGGGACCGGGCGGCGAATGAGGCCATAGGCTGTCCCGTCGCCGCCCGGTCCGGGTGTCGACAGTACAAGCCTAAGGTCTCGCCATACCGAAGCGTTGCACTCCGGTCCGAAAGCGCCAAGGCGAGAGGGCTGGTCTCCGCTCGCCTAGTCTGTTGACGCTCTCCCTGCTCGGCCTCTTGCGAGGCGGCAGACGGCTACTCCCCAAAGGGTGCAGCGCCTGTGTAGCCCGGGACAACGAAGGTGCCAAGCGTTTCAATGTCGCATACACCCATATTCCATTTGCGGGAGATTGACTTGAAAGACTCAATCGGAGGTGATTGAGTTTGAGCGAACAAACGATAAACGAGAGCTGCCATGGTTGCCCGCTGCCGAACCGTCGCCTTCCAGGGCATCGAGGTCATGCCAGTGGATGTGCAGGTACAGCTCGCCAATGGCCTGCCGGCCTTCAGCGTCGTCGGCCTGGCCGACAAGGCGGTGGGGGAAAGTCGCGAGCGGGTACGTGGGGCGCTCGGCGCCATCGGACTCGCGCTGCCGCCCAAACGCATCACCGTCAACCTGGCACCGGCCGACCTGCCGAAGGAAGGCAGTCACTACGACCTGCCGATCGCGCTGGCCCTCCTGGCCGCGATGAACGTGTTGCCGGGGGATATGCTCGACGGTTATGTGGCGCTGGGTGAGCTGGGGCTGGATGGTGCGGTGGGCGCGGTGACCGGCATCCTGCCAGCAGCGCTGGCGGCCCATGCAGAGGATCGCGGCATGATCTGTCCGCATGTGCAGGGTGGCGAAGCGGCCTGGGCCGGCGATGCGACGCGCGTGCTGGCCGCGCCAACACTGCTGGCGCTGATCAACCATTTCAAGGGCACCCAGATCCTGATCCCGCCGCAGGCGCGGATCGCCGAGGACAGCCGTGCCGTGCCAGACCTGCGCGACATCAAGGGGCAGGACAGCGCCAAACGCGCGCTCGAGATCGCCGCGGCCGGCGCCCACAATCTCCTATTCATCGGCCCGCCGGGTTCGGGCAAATCGATGCTGGCGCAACGGCTGCCCGGCATCCTGCCGCCTCTGGACTCAGCCGAGATTCTGGAAGTCAGCATGATCGCCTCGCTGGCCGGCCAGATCGCCGACGGCCGGCTCACCCGTCGCCGCCCCTACCGTGCACCGCATCATTCGGCATCCATGGCAGCGCTCATCGGCGGTGGCCTGCGCGCCAAACCCGGCGAAGTCAGCCTTGCGCATCTAGGCGTGCTGTTCCTGGACGAACTGCCGGAGTTCAATCGCCAGACGCTCGACTCCTTACGCCAGCCGCTGGAAACCGGACAGGCCGTGGTCGCCCGTGCCAATGCGCATGTCAGCTATCCCGCCCGCGTGCAGCTGGTGGCGGCAATGAACCCCTGTCGCTGTGGTCATCTGGACGATGCATCCCTGGCCTGTGCCCGCGCACCCAAATGCGCCGGCGAATATCAGGCGCGCCTGAGCGGCCCTCTGCTTGATCGAATCGATCTCACCCTGGATGTACCGGCGGTGGCGGTCTCGGACCTGACCGCACCGCCGCCTGGCGAAGACTCCGCCACCGTCGCCGCCCGCGTGGCCGCGGCGCGCGACATCCAGCGCGAACGTTATACTGCATTGGCAAAATCAGGCGCTGCGCGCGTGCGCACTAATGCCGAAGCCGATGGCGAACTGCTGGAACAGGTGGCCGCACCAGATGCACTCGGGCGCGACTTGCTCGCACGGGCGGCCGAGACCATGCATCTGACCGCGCGCGGCTATCACCGCGTATTGCGGGTCGCACGCACTCTCGCCGACCTGGAGGGTGCGGACAGTGTGACACGCAATCACGTGGCGGAAGCACTCAGCTACCGACGACTGGCATTCGTGCGCTAGCCCGTCACCGGCCGCTGAATCGCCGCATGCCAAAGGCGAACAGCAGGCCACCGGCATACATCAGCACGCCATAGAGTCCGCCTGGCACCGCCAGCGCATCGTCCTGCAGCACGGTGCTGGCGATCACGATGGCCAGCGTCGCATTCTGTACGGCAGTCTCGATGCCCAGCGTTACCGCCTGCGGACGCGACAGCCGAGCCAACCAGGCAACCAGGAAGCCGCAAGCCAGCATCAACAGGTTGAGCCCAACGGCAAAGCCCGCCAGGCTGCCAGCATTGTCGCGCAGCAGAGGCCAGTTCTTCGCTACGGCGCCCAGCACGATCAGGATGAACAGCACCGCCGCCAACCGTGTTGCTCGCGGTTCCCACCGCAGCGCTGCCGCTGACCAGAGATGGCGCACCAGCATGCCCAGACCCACCGGCACGCCCAGCATCAGGAATATCTGGCCCATCATCAGACCGACCGGCACCGTCACCGCCTGTGTAGTGCTGCCGGCGAAATGCTGCATCGACCAGATCACGATCGGCGGCAAGGTGAAGATGGTCGCCACACTGGCGACGGCCGTGAAACTGACCGCCAGCGCCACATCGCCACGCGCAATATAGGTCAACAGATTCGAAGTCGTGCCGGTGGGGCAGGCAGCCAGGATCATGAAGCCAATCGCGAAGGTGCCGGTCATGCCCACCAGTTTGAGCAGCGCGAAGCAGATCAGCGGCAGCAGGATGAAATGGCACAGCACGCCAACCAGCAACGCGCGTGGCTGTCGCACGATGCGGGAGAAATCACCCACCGTCAGCCCTAAGCCCAGCGAGAACATGATGAAAGCCAGAATGGCCGGCAGCAGTATTCCGGTAACGATATCGCCTTCCATGAACGTCCCCTCCTGCCGTCTCAAGCGGCATTGCCAATGCAGCGTCTCTCGCGACTGCCCCGCTCACGATAAGCGATAAGCGGGCCTTGGTTCCATGGCGACGTTGATTGGATGGGTACAATGCAGTGCAACACTTCGGCCTTCGCCGTAGCGTCAGGGGCTGACCGTGCCGCAGCGTCATGGCATGGTAATGCCCTGCCTCACTTCCCAGAGCCCAATGATGACCGCCCAGTCAACCGCCATTACGTCCGCCCGCCCGCTCGTCTTGGAACTCCTGCTATTGTTGACGCTGGCCACACTCTGGGGCGCCTCCTACACCTTCATCAAGCTGGGCGTGGCCACCATTCCGCCTGTCACCTTGATCGCGGCTCGCACAGTGATCGCCGGCAGCATACTGCTGCTCATCATGCACATGCGCGGCATCCGTATGCCGCGCGACCTGGCGACCTGGCGGCATCTCGCCATCCAGGCCTGCCTGAACTCCGTGATGCCCTTCACGCTGATCGCCTGGGCCGAAACCCGTATTGATGCGGGGTTGTCCGCGATCCTGAATTCCACCACGCCAATCTTCGCCTTCCTGATCACATGGGCTATCACCCGCCATGAAGCCGTGACGGGACGGAAACTGTTCGGGACGGCGTCCGGACTGGGCGGTATTTGCCTGATCATCGGCATCGGCGCCCTGAGCGATTTAGGGCAGGATCTCTGGGGCCAGCTGGCACTGGTGGCGTCTTCGTTGTCTTACGGCGCGGCCGCCATCTACGGGCAGAACTTCAAGCACCTGGATTCCATGGTGCCGGCCACCGGCTCGCTGCTCTGCGGCGCAGTGCTCCTGGTGCCGGCCAGCCTGATCCTCGACCAGCCCTGGACGCTCTCGCCCTCCGACAGTTCGATCATGGCGCTGATCGGCCTTTCGGTCTTGTCCACCGCACTGGCCTTCACCATCTACTTCCGACTGGTGCGCACACTGGGCTCGGTCGGCACGACGTCGCAGGCCTATCTGCGCATTCCGATCGGCGTCGGCATCGGTGTGATTTTCTTGGGAGAAACCCTGTCGTCGACGCTCTGGCTCGGCTTGATCTTCGTATTGATCGGCGTGGCCGCGATGTCGATCCCGGCACGCAAGACGGCTTGATCACTTAACTGCTGAAAAACTCCTGGCAGACGATGATCATCGTCGGAATCTTGCCGTCGGAACTCAATGGCAGCCAGAGCGCTTCATAGTCGAACCAACGACCATCCATCATCCGCCGGACCCGGGAGCAGACCGCCTCACCGCGTGTCGCCACGGCCTCGGCGCGCGGCAAAACCATCGCGCGGTAATCGGGTGGCAGTTCGTCCAGCCACTTGTTGGTGAAATCGAGGCCACGACGCCGGGCCTGCCCACTGCCCACCAGCCGGGTGCGGAAGCGCAACGGGTCGCGATGGATTTCCATCATGATCATCTGGCCGAGCGCGCGCCGCATTTCCAGCGGATCGAGATCGGCACGCGCCGGCATCTGCCGGCCGCGGCACTTGTAGCGCCAGTATTCGAGGATTTCGCGGGCGATCTCGCCCTGGCAATCGACGGCGCGCGGATTCCAGATCACGCTTTCCTGCGCCCCCGGCACCGTAGTGTCTTCCGGCTTCGGCGGACCGCCCGACTCCCCGTCCGTGCGTTCGCCGGCCATCATCGATCAGGCCGCCTCTTCCGAGGGATAAATTGCCCCCAGAATGCGGGTGACCTCGCCGCCTTCCATCAGCGGCAGAGCCAGCTTGTCGACCTGCAGGAATTCACGCGCCGAAGGGCTGGTGCGCGAAGCATGCACCGGTGCGCCGATGCGGCAGACCTGACGGTATTCGCGCAACGGTTTGTCGCCGATGAAAACCAGCGCATCGCCAACCAGTTGATTGGTCAGATCGAAACCAAACATCCGCACCAGTTCGGTGCCATACAGGCGATAACGGAATTCGTCGCCGGGCAGGCAGTCGATCATCATCAGATGGCCAAACCAGGGGCGGAGTTCTTCAGGGGAAAAATCGCTGCGCGGCGGCGCCTGCCGGGTGCCGCGTTTGGTATTCCAGAGTTCATAGAGGGCGCGCAAACTGGGATGCGCGATGGCGGCAGCGCCGCTGTCGTCCTCATAGGTGAACACCCGCTGCTTCAACTGCATCATCATGGCTAGCCTCGTCTTCGCCGCCGGCCCGATGACCACTTGGTCGGCGTCCGGAGGCTCGCTTGATGAGGCCCGGCTTCCCGCCCGTTACCCAGTGATTTTCCGGTAAGCCGTCCAAGGCGGAAGCGAAAGAATCGGTAACCTCCCGTCGGATACGTCTTCTGCCTCGTAAAAACGGGACAAAAACGTGATGAACGCTCTGAATCGACCTCCTGGAGGCCCGTTGCAGTAGCCGCGGAGGCCGGAAATCGGTAAAAAAACCCGGCTTCAGATCATCCGGACCAGTACGATTCCATGCTGCACAAGACTGATGTTGCCGTTATCGGCGCCGGCCCTGTCGGCCTGTTCGCCATCTTTGAATGCGGCATGGTCGGTCTGCGCTGCCATGTGATCGATACGCTGGACGCCATCGGCGGCCAGTGCAGCGCGCTCTATCCCGACAAGCCGATCTATGACATTCCAGGCTTCCCCAGGATTTCGGGCGCCGACCTGGTGTCGCAGCTCGAGCAACAAGCCAAACCTTTCCTGCCGGTGTTCCATCTGGGCCAGCGCGTCGACGGGCTGCAGCGCGTGGATGGCGGTGGCTTCCGCCTCACCACCTCCAAAGGCAATGTGATCGAGGCCGGTGCCGTGATCATCGCTGCCGGCGCCGGCGCCTTTGGTCCGAACCGTCCGCCGCTGGCCGATATCGAAGCCTATGAAGGCCAGCCCGGCGGCAGCGGCGTGCATTACCTGGTGCGCCGTCCCGACGACTTCCGTGGCCGCCGCCTGGTCATTGCCGGTGGCGGCGACAGCGCGGTGGACTGGGCGCTTGCCCTACATGGCGTAGCCGCGCAGATCTGGTTCGTGCATCGCCGCGACCAGTTCCGCGCCGCGCCCGACAGCGTGGCCAAGCTGCGCGCGCTGAACGGCCATGGCCTCGACATCGTGGTGCCCTATCAGCTGGATGCGCTGGAAGGCAGCAACAACGTGCTGACCGGCGTACGGATCAAGTCGCTGGAAGGCGAGGAAAAGCGCCTGCCGGCCGATGCCATGCTGGCCTTCTTCGGCCTGAAGAGCGATCTCGGCCCCATCGCAGGCTGGGGCATTGAACTCGACCGTCATCACCTGCCCGTCGACCCGGGCACCTGCCAGACCTCAGTGCCCGGCATTTTCGCCATTGGCGACGTCGCCAGCTATCGCGGCAAGCTCAAGCTGATCCTGACCGGCTTCGCGGAAGCCGCACTGGCAGCCCACACCATTTATCCGCTGCTGCATGACGGCAAGCCGCTGCATTTCGAATATTCCACCTCGAAGGGCATGCCGGGCATGCCCAAGGCCTGAGCCTCAGACGATACGGCTGGTGCGGTTGCCCCAATAACGGTCCTTGATCAGCCGTTTGTAAAGCTTGCCGGTCGGATGCCGCGGCAGGGCTGCTTCGAAATCAATCGAGCGCGGGCATTTGATCGAGGCCAGATGCTGGCGGCAATAGGCGATCAACTCTTCCGCCAGAGCCGGACCGGCGAGCGCCATGTCGACCGGCTGCACCACGGCTTTCACCTCTTCGCCGAAGTCTTCATTGGGCACGCCGATCACCGCCACATCGGCAACCTTAGGGTGTTCGATCAGCACATTCTCCGCTTCCTGCGGATAGATATTCACGCCGCCGGAAATGATCATGAAGGCTTTTCGGTCGGTCAGGTAGAGATAGCCTTCGGCATCGATGTAGCCGACATCGCCGAGCGTACTCCAGCCCTTGTCGTTGAAGGCCTGCTGCGTCTTGCCGTCATCGTTGTGATAGGCAAACGGCTGGCCTTTGCCGAAGTAGACAAGGCCGGATTGCCCCACGGGCAGTTCCTCACCGGATTCATCGTCGACGATATGCAGTTCGCCGATGATGGCCCGTCCCACCGACCCCTTATGCGTCAGCCATTCCTGGCTGGTGATGAAGGTCATGCCATTGCCTTCGGAGGCCGCGTAATACTCGAACAGGATCGGCCCCCACCAGTCGATGATTTGCTGCTTGGTCGCCTGCGAGACCGGCCCCGCGCCGTGGATGGCGACGCGATGCGAGGACAGGTCATAGCGACTACGGACCTCGACCGGCAGCTTGAGCATGCGCACGAACATGGTCGGCACCCAGTTGGAATGCGTGACCTTGTATGTCTGGATCAGTTTCAGCGATTCTTCGGCATCGAAACCTTCCATGATCACCAGCGTACCACCGACCTTGGAGACCAGCATGCAGTAGCGCAGCGGAGCGGCATGATAGAGCGGTGCCGGCGACAGATAGACCATATCGGGGCCGTAGCCATACAGACTGTAGCCGTTGTCGACGAAGTAGCTGCGCGCCCCCACCGGATCGCCATTGATCGGCCGCTTGATGCCTTTGGGTTTTCCGGTGGTGCCTGAGGAGTAGAGCATGTCGCGGCCCTGCAGCTCATCCACCACCGGTGTGGCCGGCATGCTCGCGGTCGCAGTTTCCCAACTTTCATAACCCTCGGCGGTGCCACCGATCATGAAGAAGCGCTCGACCTCCGGGCAGAGTTTGCGCAGCTCGGCCGCCATATCGCGGAACTCATCGGTAATCACCAGCACGCGCGCGCCGGCATCGCCGGCAATATGCGCGATCTCGGTCGCACTCAGCCGCGTGCTGATCGGCGTGTAATACAGGCCGGCGCGGTCGGCTCCGAAGCTGACCTCGAAAAATTCCGGCCGGTTTTCGATCACATAAGCCATATGGCTGCGCGCGGTCAGACCCAGCTTGCGGAACAGATGAGCGGCACGATTGGATGCCGCCTCCAACTGGCCGAAAGTGGTGATGCCGCCCGTTTCGGCCATGATAATGGCCGGTTTATCCGGAGTCCTTTTCGCGTGTTCGGTGATATAAACCAGATCGGACAATTCAGCTTTCCTTCTGCAAGGCGGCGCGCAATTCCGTCTTCAGGACCTTGCCGTAATTATTCTTCGGCAGCGCATCGACAAACCGGTATTGCTTGGGCCGTTTGAACCGCGCGATGTGATCAAGGCAGAGCCTATCGAGACTCTCGGGTGACAGTTGCATGCCATCGCGGGCAACCACGAAGGCGATCACCTCTTCACCCCAGTCGGCATGCGGCTTGCCCACCACCGACACCTCACTGACATCGGCATGCTGCAGCAGCACTTCCTCTACTTCACGCGGGTAGATGTTGCTGCCGCCGGAAATGATCATGTCCTTCGACCGGTCCTTCAGGGTCAGATAGCCATCTTCGTCGAAACTGCCGACATCGCCCGTATGCAGCCAGCCGTTCCGCAGCGTCTGCATGCTGGCCTCGGGGTTACGCCAGTAGCCCGCCATTACCACCGGGCCGCGGCAGATGATCTCTCCCACCTCGCCCGTGGGCAGCGGCCGGTCCTCGGCATCGACCACGCGCACCTCCACGTCAGTGCGCGCCACGCCGGCCGAACCCAAGCGCTGCAGATAGCGCGGATGGCCGTCATCCAGATGCATCCGCTTGTCCATGCCGGTGATGGTCATAGGCGCTTCGCCCTGGCCGTATATCTGCGCCAGCTTCGGCCCCAGCGCGGCCATCGCCGCCTGCAGATCAGCCACATACATGGGGCCGCCGCCATAGACGATGGTCTTCAGGTTGTCGGTCTTCGCCCTGCCGATCTGCGGCGCATGGATCAGGCGATGCACCATGGTGGGCGCGAAGAAAAAGCTGGCGCCGGGCCACCGCGCAATCAGCTCCAGCGTCTCGGCCGGATCGAAGCCGCCCGAAGCCGGCACAATCTGGTTGGCGCCACGCGCCACATGCGGCAGGCCGTAAAGGCCGGAGCCATGGCTGATCGGCGCGCAGTGGATCATGCAATCCTGCGGGTCGATGCGATCAACATCGGAAAAATAGTTCAGCGTCGCCGACCACATGTTGCAGTGGGTCAACATCGCGCCCTTGGGCCGACCTGTGGTGCCCGAGGTGTAGAACAGCCAGGCGAGATCATCGGCCGAGACCTCGGCCAGCGGCACTGGCTCAGCGGCGTAGAGTTTCGCGTATTCGGCGTCTTCGGCGACAATGAGGCGCTGCAGCGTCGGGATATCCTTGGCCAGCGGGATCAGCTCCTCGGCCAGGGTCGCCGAAACCACAGCCAGCCTGGCCTGGCTGTTGTCCAGAATCCAGGCGACCTCGCGGGGATGCAGCTTGGCGTTTACCGGCACGGCGGCCAGGCCGGCATGCCAGAGCGCGAACAGCAGCTCCCAGTATTCAGGAGAATTCTTCAGCAGCAGCGCGACCCGATCACCAGGCTTCAGGCTACCTGCGCGCACCAGGCCGGCCGCCAGGCAGGCCACACGGCCGCCCATGTCGCCATAGCGCAGCCGGACCTCGTCGCCGACCGACAGCGCCGGCCGGTCACCCCAGACCTTGGCTGCACGCTGCAGCAGATACGCCAGGTTCATGATCACCCCGGAATGTTTCCTCGGGGTCGATGTTACGCAAACAAAAGCCGGCCCGCCAATGTCGGGCCGGTGGGTTACGCAAACAAAAACGGCGCCCGCAATGGGCGCCGTTTGGACCGCGACGCGGATTTCCCACAATCAGGCGTGATATTCAGTCTCGACCAAGCCTTCATCTGCCGAGAAGCGGTTCTGGTATTTCGGCGCAATGCGCTCGACCGGCAACAGGATGAACACATCCGTGGTGCCAAACTGATGGTCGATCACGGCGCCGTCACCGATATAGGCACCCAACCGCAGGTAGCCCTTGATCAGCGGTGGCAAGGCATGCAGCGCCATGCGCGGGTTGATCTGGTCGTGTGGCAGCAGGTTCATCGGCACAAAGCGCGAAGGTAGTGCGCGGACGCGCCATTCCGGCGGCGGCAGGTGATTGGCGTACAGGTAGCTCAACGCCATCGCGTGCTGCTGCGGGTCAATCCCGGGGAAGGATGCGCAACCGAACATGAAGCTGATGCCATGGTCGGCCACATAGGTGGAAATGCCCCGCCATAAAAGCTGGATGGTGGCGTTAGTACGATAGTCCCGGTGCACGCAGGAACGGCCCAACTCCAGCAGACCACCGCCGACACCAACAAAATCCAGCATAGGCTGCAGGTCGTATTCAGACTCCGAATAGAAGCCTCCATGCAGTTCGGCCATGGAGCGGCGCAGCAGGCGATAGGTGCCAACCACGCGCTCGCTATCGGGGCGGTTGCGATCGAAGACCATCAGATGATCGCACAGGCGGTCGAACTGATCGAAATCCATCCCCAGACGCGCCATCTCGGCAGACGGCTGGGCGGCCATCTCCTCGTAAAAAACCTGGTACCGCAGCCGTTGGGCGGCGGCAATATCACCCGGGCTGCGCGTCAGGCGAACCTCGAAGCGGCCATCTGCGGAAACGCAATGCCAGCCACTACGGGGCGCGCGAGACGTGGGTACAGCCGACGGAACGGAGAGAGGCAGTTGCATGTTCATGCTCCGACTATCGCTATACACTGTGACGCTAACATGTCAAATATATGACACATAAAGGAAATGGGGCGATCGTACAATAATATCTAGCGGGGTCCGGGGTGTCCGGACGGCTATATGTAGGGGATAAGGGAATGGCGTGTCCGGTGTGCCGGAAGCCGAATCATCAGGCTTTTATTGATTACAACAACTGTCATCTGGAGCGCTGCGAGTCCTGCGGGCTGGTCTTCATGGATCCACCCCCGACCGCCGAGACCCTGCATGCCCTGTATGACGATACCTATTCCGGCACGCCGCAGTACTTGGCTAAGGCCGACAAGAAAATGCGCCGCATGCGTCATCGGGCGGCACAGCTTGCCCGTGTCGCCGGTGTGAAAATGGCGGGCCGGGCGCTTCAGTTCCTGGATATCGGTTGTAGCGGCGGCTTCATGGTCGAAGCCTGCCGGGAGCAGGGTTTTACGGCATCCGGTGTGGAACCGGACCGCATGGCCGTAGAGTATGCGCGTAAGACCTTTCCGCAGAACCAATTCTATGAAGGCCTGCTGGAAGAGGCCGATCTCGGCGGTCGCCTATTCGACGCCGTCTACTGTTCGGAAGTGATCGAGCACGCGCCCGATCCGCATGCCTTCATGGGGCACATTGCTGCCGTCATGAACGAGGGGGGCATCCTGTATCTCACCACGCCGGACATCACGCACTGGCGCCGGCCGCGCCATCTGCCTGACTGGGATGGCTTCCGCCCGCCGGGCCACTGCATTTTCTTCAGCCCGAGCAACCTGCAGCTCCTGCTCGCCCAGCATGGCCTGGAAGTTATTCGCCGGTCCTTCGCGTGGAAGCCCGGCATCAAACTTTATGCCCGGAAGATGCCGGCCGGTTCAGTCATCTGAGACCAGCGCCGTGTTGCCGGCCCGCCTAGCATCGAGGCGGGTTTCGGCGCCACGGCGCGTGAGCCAAGCCAGCAGCGCCAGTCCCGGCAGTGCGGCAAACGTGGTGAGCACGAAGAAAGCCGGCCAACCCAGCGCGGCGGCCAAGAAGCCGGCATAAGACGACAGCACTGTGCGCGCTACGGCCGTCAGCGAGGACAGCAGCGCATACTGCGTCGCCGTGTAGGCCACATCGCACAGCGCCGAGAGATAGGCCACCAGCGCCGCCGTCCCCATGCCGCTGGCCAGATTCTCGATGCCCACCGTGAGCGCCAGGAACCACAGGTCATGTCCCTGCAGCGCCAGCAGAGCAAACATCAGGTTCGAGCCCATCTGCAGGATGCCGCAGACCCAGAGTGCGCGATAAAGCCCCACTGCCTGCATCAACCAGCCACCCAGGAACAGGCCGAGCATGGTGGCGCCGAAGCCATAGAGCTTGCTGATTTCGGCGATCTCCGACTTGGTGAAACCGATATCGAGATAGAAGCTGGTGGCCAGTACACCCGCCAGACTGTCGCCCAGCTTGAACAGCATCACGAACAGCAGGATGGCGACCCAGCCCTTGCGCGAGACGAACTGCAGAAACGGGCCGGCGACACTGGCATAGAGCCAAGCCATCGTACCGGCCAGCGGGCCGGAGAGATGCGGGCGTGACGCCAGCCAGGCCTGGGCCTCTGCAAAGCGGCGATCGGCATCGCCGCGCGGTTGCGCTTTTGGTTCACCGATCAGCAGAACCGTGACGGCGCCAATTACCAGGATGGCTGCCATGGCGATATACACCAGCGGCCAGGCAAAACGGTCAGCCAGGTAAAGCGCGCCGGCTGAGGAGACCAGCATGCCGATGCGATAACCGAAGACGATGGCGGCAGCGCCGGCAGCGAGCTGACGCTGCTCTAGGATTTCCACGCGCCAGGCGTCGATCACGATGTCCTGCGTGGCAGAGGCAAAGGCAACCGCAACCGCGTAGACCGCGGTCACCACAAGTGCCTGGCTGGGATTGCTCAGCGCCAGCGCCGCAATCGCCGCCATCAGCAGCCCCTGCGCAAAGATCAGCCAACCGCGCCGGCGGCCGAGATGGCGCGTCAGAAGCGGCAGCGGCAGGCGGTCGACCAGCGGCGCCCACAGGAATTTCAGCGTATATGGCACGCCGACCAACGCGAAGAGCCCGATCGACTGCAGGGAAACACCGGAATCCTTCAGCCACGCCTGCAGCGTCTGCCCGGTCAATGCCAACGGCAGGCCGGAAGCGAAACCGAGAATCGCAATGGCCAGAACGCGCCGGTCACGATAGACGGTAAACGCCGCCAGCCAGTCACGCAGCCCCTGCAACTTCACCCGTCAACTCCGCTTGGCATAACCCAGCGGCTGCAGCACGTCCGTGATCTCACCCAGAATGGCAGGATCGTCGATGGTGGCGGGCATGCGGAAGTCCTGGGCGTCGGCAATTTTCTGCATTGTGGCGCGCAGTATCTTGCCCGAGCGGGTTTTCGGCAACCGTTTCACCACCGCCGCCTGCTTGAAGGCCGCAACCGGGCCGATGCGTTCGCGCACCAACTGCACCAGCTCGCGCTGGATCTGGTCCTCCGGCTTGCTGACGCCGGCCTTGAGCACCACAAAGCCAAGCGGCACCTGGCCCTTCAGCGCATCGGCGACGCCGACAACGGCGCATTCCGCCACATCTGGATGCGAAGCGAGCACCTCCTCCATGCCGCCGGTGGAGAGCCGGTGTCCCGCGACGTTGATGATGTCGTCGGTACGACTCATGATGTAGATATAGCCGTCCTCATCGATGAAACCCGCATCGCCGGTGTTGTAATAGCCCGGGAAACGGGTGAGATAGCTTTTCCTGAAGCCCTCGTCATTCTGCCACAGCGTTGGCAGGCAGCCCGGCGGCAGCGGCAGCTTGATCACGATATTGCCGATATCGCCGGCCTTCACCGGGCTAGCATCATCGTCGATCACGCGCACGTCGTAGCCCGGCACAATGCGGGTGGGCGAACCATGCTTGACCGGCAGAACCTCAATCCCCATGCAGTTAGAAGCCACCGGCCAGCCGGTTTCGGTCTGCCACCAGTGATCGATCACCGGTTTGCCGAGCGCATCCTCGGCCCATTTCACCGTATCAGGATCGGCGCGTTCGCCGGCCAGGAACAGCGTACGAAAATGCGTCAGGTCGTATTTCTTCAGCAGGTCGGCCTTCGGATCTTCCTTCTTGATCGCCCGGAAGGCCGTGGGTGCCGTGAAAAGCGCCGCCACCTTGTGCTGCTGGATCACGCGCCAATAGGCGCCGGCATCCGGCGTGCCGACCGGCTTACCTTCATACAGCACTGTCGTACAGCCATAGAGCAGCGGCCCGTAGACGATATAGGAATGACCGACAACCCAGCCCACGTCGGAGGCCGCCCAGTACACATCGCCCGGGTTCATGCCGTAGACATGCTTCATTGACCAGTGCAGCGCCACCATATGGCCGCCGTTCTGGCGCACGACGCCTTTTGGAATACCGGTGGTGCCGGAGGTGTAAAGCACGTAGAGCGGATCGGTGGCCTTCACCGGCACACAATCTGCGGGCTCTGCCTTCGTCACTTCCGTCTCGAAATCGAAGTCGCGACCTTCGGTCAGCGGACCCTGATACATCGGGCGCTGGAAGATCAGACAGGCCTGCGGCTTATGGGTCGCCAGCTCGATCGCCTGGTCCAGCAGCGGCTTGTATTCCACCACTCGGCCAGGCTCGAGACCGCAAGACGACGCGATCACCAGCTTCGGCTTGGCATCGTCAAACCGCGTCGCCAGTTCACGCGGCGCAAAGCCGCCGAAGACGACAGAGTGGATCGCGCCGATGCGGGCGCAGGCCAGCATGGCCATCACGGCTTCCGGGGTCATCGCCATGTAGATGATGACGCGATCGCCCTTCTGTACCCCATGCGCCTTCAGCGCGCCGGCCAGCTTGGCCACGCGATCACGCAGTTGGGTATTGGTGAATGTGCGCACCGTCTGTGTGACGGGCGAGTCATAGATCAGGGCGACACGCTCGCCATGACCAGCCTCGATATGACGGTCCAGCGCATTATAGCAGGTGTTGCATTCGGCGCCGGAGAACCATTGGAAGAACGGCGGGTTGCTGGCATCCAGCACGCTGTCCCAGCGCTTGTACCAGTGCAGCGCCTCGGCCGCCTTGGCCCAGAAGGCCTCCGGGTCGGCCATGGCCGCAGCATAGACTTCCTCGTAGCGCTTCATCCGGCTCTCCCGACGTCTTTTCTTATGACGTCGATCTATAGCAGATGAAGCCAGTTCGCGAGAACCCTTACTCGGCGGCGAGGGCCGCGCTGCCACCCATCAGTTCCGCCTTGGCCGCATCGTATTCGCGTTTCAGGCGAGCGACCAGATCGCCCACCGGCGGTGCATCGCTGATCAGGCCAACACCCTGCCCCGCACCCCAAATGTCGCGCCAGGCCTTCGACTTCGAGCTGCCGCCCGAACCGAAGCTCATGGTGCTTTTGTCGGCCTCGGGCAGATTATCAGGATCCATGCCGGCCTTGACGATGCTCTTCTTCAGGTAGTTGCCATGCACACCGGTGAACAGCGAGGAATAGACGATATCGCCGGCGGCGGAATCGATCAGCATCTGCTTGTAGTCTGGCATCGCATTGGCTTCCTGGGTGGCGATGAAGCGGGTGCCAATATAGGCGAAATCCGCACCCATCGCCTGGGCTGCCAGAATCTGCCGGCCATGGGCAATGGAACCCGACAGCGCAATCGGCCCGTCAAAGAACTGCCGCACCTCCGAAACCAGCGCGAAGGGGCTGAGCGTGCCGGCATGCCCGCCGGCGCCGGCGCAGACCAGGATCAGCCCGTCGACACCGGCTTCCAGCGCCTTCTTGGCATGGCGGATATTGATCACGTCATGCAGCACGATGCCGCCGTAGGAATGGATGGCGTCTACCACTTCATTCGGGGCACGCAGCGAGGTGATGACAATCGGCACCTTGTATTTGACGCACATCTCCACGTCATGCTGCAGCCGGTCATTCGACTGATGCACGATCTGGTTGACGGCGAAAGGCGCCACGGGCTTGTCGGGATTCTTGGCCCGGTAGTCATCCAGCTCGGTGGTGATACGCTTCAGCCATTCTTCCAGCACTTCGGCGGGGCGGGCATTCAGGGCCGGAAAGGATCCGACGATGCCGGCCTTGCACTGGGCGATCACCAGCTCAGGGCCGGAGACGATGAACATCGGCGAACCGATCACCGGCAGCGACAGGCGACCCTTCAGGATGGCGGGAACAGTCATGGCTTCCTCCGTGGATTTCTTGGCATCAGATTAGGGCAGGCTCCGGCGCCGGCGCAATCACGCCAGATTGACGTTGCGGCAGTCATCCGGGGCTGCCGATTTCCCGTATAAGCTAGTGAAACAACAACAGATCCAGTCATGCTCACCGCTCTCGTTCTTGCCGGCATCGCTCTTTTCGGGTTGGGCGCCACCACCCAGCATCTCAGCCAGAAAGCCGAGGGGGATTTCCCACCCACCGGCCGCCTGATAGAGGCCGGCGGCATCCGTCAGCATGTGATCGAGCAGGGTCCCGCCACTGGCCAGCCTCTGGTGATGATCCATGGCGCCTTCGGCGCGGCCCAGGATTTCGCGATCAGCATCATGCCGCAGACAGCACAGCGTTATCGCAGCATCGCCATCGACCGGCCGGGCCATGGCTACACCGAGCGTGGCGACGACACGCCGGTGACACCCGATAAGCAGGCCCGCTATCTGCGTGCCGCATTGCAGACGATGCAGGTGCAGAAGCCAGTCCTGCTTGGATTCTCTTTCGGCGGCGCCGTGGCTTTGAGCTATGCGCTGCAGTATCCCGACGAGGTCGGAGCTGTCGTGCTGATAAACACCGCCAGCCATCCCTGGCCGACACCGGTGGAATTGTCATACCAGGCAGATAGCGTGCCGCTGCTTGGCCCACTGCTGCGCTACACCATCGTCACGCCGACGGGCCACATGATTGTCGACAAGGGCGTGGAAGGCGTGTTCCGCCCGGCAGCTGTACCGCGGGCCTTCGCACAGGCGCCGATCAGCCTGAGCCTGCGCCCCGGCAGTTATCACGCCAACGCGGAAGACATCCGCACGCTGAAACCGTTCCTGGCCGAACAGGCGCCACGCTATCCGATGCTGACCGTGCCCCTGATCGTGCTGGTCAGTGACGAGGACAATGCCACCTCACCCATCATCCACAGCCGACCGCTGGCCGCAGCCGTGCCGCAGGCGGAACTGGTCACCGTGATAGGCGGTGGCCATCCTCTGCACTTCACCCGGCCGGAGATCGTGCTTGGCGCGATCGATCGCGCGGCCGCACGTATTCTCAGATAAGAGAAATCTGCATCGCCGCCGCAGCCGGCACAGCCGCAAGCAGCGTCATAAGGTCGGCCTGCGCCAGCGCGACGCAGCCTTCGGTACCGCTGTAATCCGGCCGCGCCAGATGCAGGAAGATGGCGCTGCCCAGCCCCGGCACCGGCGGATCGTCGTTATGACCCAGCACCACGATGACGTCGTAGACATGGTCGTCGCGCCAGAGCTTTTCGTGGCTGGCGGCATAGGGCAGCGTCACTGGGCGGTTGTAGGCAGGATCGGCGGGATCATCGCACCAACCGCTCTGCGGCGTCAGCGGCGCGCAGGGCAGTCGCGTTTGCGGCATCGTCAGGCGATCGGGGCGATAAAGCACCTGGCGCAGCGGATAACGCCCCAGCGGCGTAGCGCCATCGCCTTCACGCTTGTCGGCTTCGGGCTGCACGCCGCCTTTGCCGAGCGCACACCGGAAGCTGAGACCGCCGAATTTCAGAATGCCGTTGCTGGTGACGAGAATATCGCTCATGTCGCGATCAAGCGGTATTCATGCGGTCGTTGCAAGCGTCAGAAGGGCTGAACGCCACCACGGGTGATGCCGGCGCGCAGGTTCTTCTGCTCTTGCATCTCGAAATACTTCTGATAGGCCTCGCTGGCGCGATTGTTCCATTCGTTCTGCTGCGGGGTCGCATTACCCTGGATAGCCGCAGCCGCAGCCGCGGTGGCAGCCTGCGGAGAAGACGGGATACCGCCGCCGGCGCGGGTTGCGCCATAGCGGGCATTCACGGTCTGTTGGCCCACCGGCTGGGCGCCGACACCACGCGTCGGCACGCCACCACCACCCAGCGGATGGGCGGGGAACCAGGTCCGGCCATCGGGTGCCTGAATGGCAGTGTTCGGCGTGGCGTTGGTCTGCATCGGCGCCGCGGGGCGCTGCTGCGCCGTCATGGCATTGCCGCTCACGACCGGCATGGCGCTGGCCGAATTGGCCGCCGCCGATTTGGCATCGGCCTGCTGGGTCGCGGCCGTCTGCTTCAGGGCCTGGAACAGATCGGCCGGCAATTCGATCGGGCCGTCCGTCTTCACGGCCTCGGATGTCTGGTCTTTCTCGCTGGCCTTGCGGGCCGGTTCGGAGTCACGCGGTTCCACGATCCTGGCGCCGACCTGCAGCGGTGGTGCCTTGACGGCCACTTGCGCCTGCGCAGCCTGAAGCTGGGCGGCCTGGGTCTGGGCGGCCAGCTCGCCCGGCTCGCTGCCGCCTGCGGAGGCAACCATCGTCTGCGGCGCATCCTTGTTACCCTTGCCGATGTCGAGACCCAGCGCGGCCAGGGCATGCTCGCCCGGGTCCTTGCCGGTGGCCTCTTCCACCATGCCACTGACCATGGACAGGACCGCGCCGATCGGGCCGCCGAACAGACCGCCGCCGGCAATGCGGGCGCCCGGATCGATCTTGTCGCCGGTGATGGCGCGATAGATGGTCGAGACGACGGGGATATGCTGCAGCGGATTGATGATGTCGAGGAAATCGCCGAAGGTGAACCCGTCCTTGCCGAACAACGGATTGCCGCCCTTGGTTTCGGACGTGCCCTCCGCGGCAGTCGTGGCGCCGGCCGCACCCATCCCCGCTGCACTAGCCCTCTGGGCCATCAGCGGATGGGTCGGATAAGCGGTTGCTGGTATCGGGTTCGGCATTGCAGTCCTCTATCAGGACCGGTGTTGCAAACCGCAGGCCAGAATTCAGGCCAGTAAAATCAATGCGTTAACCATATATCGAGGCGGGTCCGGCAATTTCTGCCGGGAGCGGATGCGCGGGCCTTACAGATAATGCCCGGAGCGTTTGCGCTTGGCCGCCAGATAAGCCTCGTTATGGGCATTGGAGGGGAATTTATGCGGTACGCGCTCGGCCACCGCGATCCCGCAGGCCTCCAAACCCTTCACCTTCTCGGGGTTGTTGGTCAGCAGCCGCACGCTGCCATAGCCCAGTCGCTGCAGCATGCGGGCGGCCGGCAGGAACCAGCGCTCGTCGGCATCGAAGCCCAGTCGCTGGTTGGCATCCACGGTGTCGAAGCCCTGGTCCTGCAACTGATAGGCGCGCAGCTTGTTGACCAGGCCGATGCCGCGGCCTTCCTGGGCCAGGTACAGCAGAATGCCGCCGCCAGCCTCGGCGATGGTGCGCACCGCACCGCGCAGCTGCTCGCCGCAATCGCAGCGTAGCGAACCTAGCAGGTCGCCAGTGAAGCATTCGGAATGCAGCCGCGTCAGCACCGGTTTGGTCGGATCGGGTGCGCCGATCACCAGGGCGAAATGCTCCTGCCGGCCATCAGCAGGCCGGAAGGCATAAAGCTGCGCATCTTCGGCATCGATTACCGGCAGCCGCGCCTGGCTGACCGGCACCAGCGTTTCCGCCGCCGCCAGGTCATAGGTCGCAACGGCCTCCGCCGGCACGGACAAGATATCGGCCGGCAGCGTCGCATCTGCCGCTACCGCCATCTGCACGGCGGCCGGCAGCAGATAGGCGGTCTTCGCCAGCTTGACAGCCAGTGCAGCACTTGGCGGCGGCGCGGCCTTGATACGGGTGAACGGCCCACGCAGCGGCGCGGCCAGATCGCGGCTGGCATCAGCCAGGTCTCGGATCAGCGCCGCACGTCCTGCGCCATCGGTCGGCAGGTCATGCAGCGGTAACAGAATCATGTCATGCCCCGTGGGGCCGATATGCAGCACGGCAGCGCGCGATGCGGTCAGCACCAGCGCGGCCTCGCTGCCCGTCGACAAGGTCGCGTCCAGCATGGCCTCGGTCAGGGTTTCAGCGGCCAGCACCAGAACACGGCTGCCATCGGCCATGGCCAGCAGTACGGGGCGGCCGCGACGAAGTTCATGGCCGGCGCGATCGACGGCAATGGCGGTGGCAGAGTGGGAAAGACCGGTCATGACTGATCCGATGTACGACTCTGGACGCAACCCGGCAAGCCGTCAGCCCCTTTACGATGCCAGTTGTGACACCGCTTACCCCGGCCCTGACCTTCGGGAAAGCCGGCTGCCCCCGGCCCGCCCCAGTCTGCAGGCCCGGCTGATCGCCCGGGCACTGCGGCGGCTGATCAAACCGCGCCAGGTGGGATCCAGCGACATCGCCCTGATCCGCGGCCTGATGACGGCCCTGACCCGCAGCCGCCTGCCCCCCGGCATCCGGGTCGAGCCGCTGCGCGGCCCCATGTGCGGTGAATGGCTGCATCCATCGCAGCCTCGGCGCGGCCGGGCGCTGCTTTACCTGCATGGCGGTGGCTATCTCGCCGGCAGTCCACGCACACACCGGGCCATCACGGCACGGCTTGCTGCCGAGCTGGGCGTCAGCGTCTTCGTCCCCGACTACCGTCTGGCGCCGGAGCATCCCTTCCCCGCCGCCCTGCTGGATGCGCTGGCCGCCTGGCAGGGCCTGCTGGCGCGCGGCTACCGTGCCGACCGGCTGTGGCTGGCCGGCGATTCCGCCGGTGGCGGACTGGCCCTGGCGCTCATGCAAACCTGCCGGCACCAGGGCCTGCCGCTGCCGCGCGCCGCTGCCCTCTTCTCGCCCTGGACCGACCTGACCTGCAGCGGCTCATCCCTGGCAGACAATGTCGAGCGTTGTGCCTGGTTCCGGCCGCAACAACTGCACTTCGCCGCCCGGCTTTATGCCGGTCAGGCCGATCTGTCCGATCCGCGCCTGTCGCCACTCCATGGCGATCTGGACGGCCTGCCGCCCCTGATCCTGCATGCCAGCGACACCGAGTTGCTGCGTGACGACTCGCTCCTGCTGGCCGCCCGGGCCCGGGCTGCAGAAACCGAGGTGCATCTGAAACTCTGGCATGGCCTGCCGCATGCCTGGCCCAATTTCGCCGGGTTGATGCCGGAAGCCGACGCCTGCCTGCGACAGACCGTGGCCATGCTGGCTGCGGCTGCCGCTTGAGCCAGCCTGCCACACAGGTCAGACTCAAGCCCTAGGATACGAATCGCGCCCCGCCGATTCGTATCGGCGGGAGATTTTCTTGCAGGAAAAAGAACTACGCCTAGCCCTGGTGTGTTTCGGCGGCGTCTCGCTCGCCATCTACATGCATGGCGTCACCAAGGAAATCCTGAAGCTGGTGAGGGCGTCGCGCGCCTATCATTCCCTGCCCAAGGGAGCGGGGCGCGAGACTGCGCGCTTCGCCGACCATGTGCATCCGAGCGACACCGAATACGATAGCGAGCACGCCTATTTCGAACTGCTGCAGGAGATCGGCCACCATGTCGATCTTCGCATCGTCGTCGATGTGATCGCTGGCGCATCAGCCGGCGCCATCAACGGCATCATTCTGGGCCGGGCACTGGCTCACAACCTGCGCATCGACCATTTCCGCAATCTCTGGCTCCACGAGGCTGACGTCTCGCGACTGCTCGCCCCTGAAAAGCGCGCCAAGCGCTGGAGCAAAATATACATGCGGCCGATGCTGTGGCTGGCTGCGCGCTCGCGCTTCGGTCGCCTACTGCTGGGCGATGGTGAAATCCGTGACAAGATTTCGCTGTTCACACGCTCGCGCTGGTTCCAGCCGCCTTTCGACGACCAGCATTTGTTGCGGCAGTTGCTCGCTGGCCTCGAAGGCATGGGCGATTCGGCCAAGCCCGGCGACAGCCTGATGCCGGCACAACTGGCGCTCGAGCTCTCGGTCACCATGACCGACTTCTACGGCTTCCTGCAGCATATCCCGATCCACGATCCACCCTATGTGCAGGACCGCGAGCATCGCCATGTGCTGCATTTCGGCTATCGCCGCTGGCCCAATGGCGACGAGCAATCGGATTTCACCAGCAAGGATGCGCCCGCGCTGGCCTTCGCCGGCCGTGCCACCTCGGCTTTCCCCGGTGCCTTCCCGCCGGCGCAGCTGGGCGAGGTTGATCGCCTGCTGGCGCAGCAGAACCGCAGATGGGAAACCAAGCCGGCCTTCGTGCAGGCCAATTTCCAGGATTACCTGAAGGCCGGCATCGACCCCGAGTTGACATCCTTCGTTGATGGCGGCGTGCTGGCCAACAAGCCCTTCGCCGCTGCCATGAAGGCGATCCGCGGCCGCCCGGCCTATCGCCAGGTTGACCGCCGGCTGGTCTATATCGATCCGCAGCCACTGCGCCCCGCGCCGCCGCAGACCGGCCGCCTGCCCGGATTCTTCCGCGTGCTCAAAGGCTCGCTCAGCGATATTCCGCGCAATGAACCCATCGCCGACGAACTGATCTGGGCCAGCCAGTTCAACGAGCAGGTCCGGCATCTGCGCGGCGTGATCGATGCCACTCAGCCGCAGATCACTCGACTGGTCGAGGAAAGCGCGCCGCAGAACCTGGATGCGCCGCTTAGCGAGATGGAAATCCGGCTTTGGCGCATGCAGGCCAGCGAGCGCGCCGTGCGCGAAGCCGGCTTTGCCTATGAAGGTTATGTGCGGCTGAAGCTGGGCGCAGTGCTGGATTTCGTCACACGCCTGATCTGCGCCGCTTGCGGCTATGGCGAACGCTCGGCTGAGGCATTGTGGACACGCGAAGTATTGTTGCGCTGGGCCGAGGATCGCGGCGTCTGCCACACCGTCGCCAATTTCCCTAAGGCACCGTCCGGCGCCACAGTCGACACATTGCCCGGCTGGGTGCGTTTCCTGCTGCGCTTCGACGTCGCCTTCCGCCAGCGCCGCGTCAGTTTCCTGATCCAGCGCCTGAACCAGCTCTACGGCAAGCTGGGCGAAGCCGAGCATCGCGGGTTGAAAGCCGAGCAGCTCGATGGCCTGAAGCGCGCGCTTTACGAAGCGCAGGAAAGCCTGCGGCATCTGGATGGCGCAAGCTGCCTGAGCACGGCGACGGTCGATGCCATCAAGGCACTGCTGTTCCGCCACGTGGATCGTCAGCGTGCCGAAGAGATGTCCGAGAACGCCCTGACTTTCGCGCGCCAAAACCTGACCGCCATAGACACTATCATCGATGCCATGGCCATCGACATTGACCTCAATCGCCGCACCGACCAGCTGGACGCCTTGCTGGCGGATTTGGCGCCTGAAGACTGGAGCAGTGCCGCGCGCTCCGATCTGCTAGTCGGGTATATCGGCTTCCCCTTCTGGGACGTGCTAACCTTCACCATCACCAACTGGCGCGATCTGGGCGAGTTCAATGAAATCCGCATCGATCGCATCAGCCCGGAAGACGCCGTGGCGATCCGGCGTGGCAATACATTGAAGGGCGTCAATCTCGGCCGCTTCGGCGGTTTCTTCAGCCGGGCCCATCGCGAGAATGACTATCTCTGGGGCCGCCTGCATGCCGTCGATCGCCTGATCGACATTGTCTGTGACGCGGGATTGGGCAGTGGGTCGGATGTTCCTGTCGACCGCATGGCGATCAAGCTGAAGGCCTTCCGACTGGTGCTGGATCGCGAAGCCGCCAACCTTGCCGTCAGCCGAACGCTGATTGCCGACCTGCGTCACGAACTTGATACCATCGCAGCCGGAAAAGCCGCCTGAATCGCGGTTTCCGCGCCTTGTCCGGATATGGAAAAGCGGTATGCTCGGCGGCCTCTTTCAGCCAAGCGAGCTTGACCGTGACCCGTTCGATCCGTTCCGCCTTTCTCATCACTGCCGCCATCCTGGCGCTGAGCCCCGCCGTGCTGGCGCAGGGTCAGCCGGCCGCCAAGAAGGCGCCTGCCGACGATCCGGTCGTGGCCAGCGTCAACGGCAAGCCGATCTATCGCTCGGCCGTGATCGACTTCTATGGCCAACTGCCGCCGCAGATGGCGCAGATTCCGCTGGAGCAGATTCTGCCTGGCATCATCAATGAGCTCGCCGCCCGCAAGCTGCTGGGCGAGGCCGCCGAGAAATCCAAGCTGGCCGACACCCCCGCCGTGAAGGCGCAACTGCAGGCCGCGCGCGAGCAGGTACTGCAGCAGGCCTATCTGGATCGCCAGGTGAAGACCGAAGTGACCGATGCCAAACTGCGCGCCCGCTACGCCGAACTGATCAAACAGCAGCCGCCGCAGGAAGAGGTGCATGCCCGCCACATCCTCGCCGCCACTGAGGCTGATGCGAATGCCGCCCTGGCCGAAGTGAAGAAGGGCGCCGATTTCACCGAAGTGTCGAAGAAGCGTTCGACCGGCCCGACGGCCGCAACCGGCGGCGACCTCGGCTTCTTCACCAAGGACAAAATGGTGCCGGAATTCGCCGAGGCCGCCTTCAAGCTCCAGCCCGGTCAGGTGACCGAGGCGCCGGTGAAGACCCAGTTCGGTTGGCACATCATCAAGGTGGAAGCGCGCCGCAAGGCCGAAGCGCCGAAGTTCGAGGATGTGCGCACCCAGGTCTACGAGATCATGTCCGGTGAAGTCGTCGAGAAGCTGGTCGCCGACCTGCGCAAAGACGCCAAGATCGAGCAGTATGACTGGGTGCCCCAGGGCAGCCGCATGCCGGCCATTGCACCGGCCGAACCCAAGAAGAAGCCGTAAGAAGAGTCAGGGGACGACATCATGGCCGCGCATCCGGTTTCACCGCTGGCACCGCAGCACCAGCCCACCCTGCCCGCCATTGCCGGCGCGCAGCTCGCCACTGCCCTCTCGGGCATGCGCTACAAGGGCCGCGACGACCTTCTACTGATCGAGTTCACGCCGGGCACCAAGGCCGCCGGCCTGTTCACGCGCTCGTCCATGCCGGGCGCGCCGGTGGAATGGTGCCGCAAGGTGCTGCCCAACGGTGCGGCCCGCGCACTGGTGGCCAATGCCGGCATCGCCAATGTCTTTACCGGCAAAGCCGGCGCGCAGGCCGTGAAGGCGACAGCCGATGGTGCGGCCAAAGCTGTCGGCTGCAAGGCAACGGAAGTCTATCTCGCCTCCACCGGCGTGATCGGTCAGATCTTGCCAGCCGACAAGATCGTGGCGCAGATGTCGAAACTGAAGGCCGGTCTGAAGACTGATGCCTGGATGGCCGCCGCCAAGGCGATCATGACCACTGACACCTTCCCCAAGCTCGCCACCGCGACCTGCAAAATCGACGGCAAGACTGTGACGATCAACGGTTTCTGCAAGGGATCCGGAATGATCGCGCCAGACATGGCAACCATGCTGGCCTTCCTGGTCACCGATGCCAAGCTGCCGGCCGAAACGCTGCAAGCCCTGCTGAAGGGCGCCAACAACCAGAGCTTCAATTGCCTGACCGTCGATGGCGATACCTCGACGTCTGACACCGTGCTGCTGTTCGCCACCGGCAAGGCTGGCAACACGCCGCATGCCAAGGCCTCCGACAAGCGTCTGGCCGATTTCCGCCGCGCTCTGGCCCAGGTGATGGGCGAGCTGGCGCAACTGATCGCCCGCGATGGCGAAGGTGCGCAGAAGCTGGTCACCATCGACGTCACCGGAGCCAAGAATGATGTCTCCGCGCGCATCATTGCACGCGCGATTGCCAATTCGCCGCTGGTGAAGACGGCGATCGCCGGCGCCGATGCCAACTGGGGCCGCATCATCATGGCGGTCGGCAAGTCGGCCGAGCCCGCCAACCGCGACAAGCTGGTGATCAAGATCGGTGGCAAGGCCGTGACCAAGAACGGCATGGTGCGCCCCGATCACGACGATGCCGCCGCGACCAAGCATTTCCAGAGTCGCGATGTGCGGATCGAGGTGGATGTGGCGGTTGCCAAAGGCACGGCACGGGTCTGGACCTGCGACCTGACGCACGGCTACATCGACATCAATGCCGACTATCGCAGCTGACGATCCGCTCTGCCCCGGCGATGCCGCCGCCCTGCTGGTGCCCAAGCCGGTGGTGCTGGTGGTAGCCGTGGCGCTGGTCGATCTCGACGGCCGCGTGCTGCTAACCCAGCGCCCGCCCGGCAAAAAGCTGGCCGGTATGTGGGAATTCCCCGGCGGCAAGGTGGAAAAGAACGAAACACCCGAAGCGGCGCTTGTGCGCGAACTGCACGAGGAACTGCATCTGGATATCAGCGCCGCCTGCCTGGCTCCGTTCGCCTTCGCCAGCCATGCCTATGACGACTTCCACCTGCTGATGCCGCTCTACGTCTGCCGCCGCTGGGCCGGTCAGCCCGATCCGCGCGAAGGCCAGGCGATGAAGTGGGTCAAACCGATCAAGATGCGCGAGCTCGAGATGCCGCCGGCCGACATCCCGCTGGTCGCCATGCTGCGCGACTTGCTGGGCTAGGTCGGCAGCGCTTCCGGCGCATATTGGGCGGCAAATTCCGCCGACGGCGGGATCGGCTTGATTACATCGACCAGCACCCCGCTGGGATCGGCGATGATGAAATGCCGCTGGCCGAAATCCTCATCCCGGATCTTCAGCCGGATATCCAGGCCGGCCGCTTCGGCCTGACGGTATAGCGCATCCACATCTTCGACCTCAAAATTCAGCAGCATGCCCTGCGCCGGCTTGCGATAGCCCTCCGGAATGGTCGGATGGGTGTGGTCCAGTATGGCAAGATGAACGCGCGAATCGCTCCGGCTGGTTAGGTGCACATACCAGTCGCTCTCAAAGGCCGGGGCGAAATCGAAATGCGTTTCGTAAAAGGCGCGGGTCTGGGCCAACTTGGCGGTGCAGATCACGGGATAATAGCTGGTCAGTTTCATGGCTGCTTCCTGGTGGCGGTTCGGGTCTTGACGGCTCTAGGCTGGGATTGATATAAACATACAGGTTGTATGTATGCAAGAAAAACGTCAAACCAAAGCTGAAAAACACGCAGTGACCCGGGCGGCCCTGCTGGCCACGGCGCGCACCCTGTTTGGCGAGAAAGGCTATGCCGCCACCGGCACTGAAGAGGTGGTGGCGCAGGCCGCCGTCACGCGCGGCGCGCTCTACTATCACTTCAAGGACAAGCAGGCTTTATTCGCCGCCGTGGTCGAGGAGATGGCGCAAGACATTCTGACTGAGATCGAGGCTGCTGCGGGCAAGGCCGGCAGTCCGGTCGATGCCTTGGTGAAGGGCAGCCAGGCCTTCCTTGATGCCTGCCTGCAGCCGGCAGCGCGGCAGATCTACCTGATCGATGCACCATCGGTGATCGGCTGGCCGCAATGGCGCGAGATCGATGCGCGCTACGGCACCGGCTCTCTGCGACGGGGCATCGATGCGGCCCTGGCCGAGATGCCACGCGGCCAGCGCCTGTCGGCCGACGCCCTGACCTATCTGCTGACCGGTGCGATGAACGAGGCCGCGCTCTGGCTGGCTGCGGCAGGAAATGACGCTGCGGCGCGCAAGGCTGCCGATACAGCGCTCAAGCGGATTCTGGAGCTGCTGTTTACGCCCGCGAACTAGCTCGCTTTCGGCGGGCCGCCGATCGGATACGCAGCCGTTCCCAGCGCATCAGACAAGCGGTTTTTCGCCTGGCCGGGACGCAGCGGCTTCTGCTGGCTTTCATGCGGCGACCAGCCAGTAAGCGCGATCATCTCAAAGCTGGCGGAGATGCGGCCTCCAGCATCTGCGAATTTCTGCTGATAGAGTTCCACCATACGCAGCAGAGTGGCCCGTCGTGTGAAATGCTTGCGCCGGCTCAAGGCAGCGTTGGCCTCACCCATGCCGCGCAGATCCTGCATCAGACGAAAGGCATTGGCATAAGTTACGGGAATTATCTCGCTGTCTGCCACTGGAAGCGCGAAGCCCGCCCGTTGCAGCAGGGCGGCCGCATCCAGCGTCTCCGCCATTGGCGAGACGCGCGGGCTGGCCCCGCCTTCCAGCTCAGCCTCGGCGGCGAGCCAGGACTGGCGCAGCTCATTCAGCGTCGAACCGCCTAGCATGGCGCCAAGGAAAAGTCCGTCTGGTTTGAGCGCGCGCCGAATCTGGATCAGGGCACCGGGTAGATCGTTGATCCAGTGCAGATTGAGCAGCGCGATCACCAGATCGAATTTCTGCTCGGCAAAGGGCAGGAATTCCTCATCACCCACCACATGCAGGCCGGCACCCGGAATACCGTCCATGCCGACCAGAGTCTCGATGCCACCCCGCCCCTCAAGGCGCTGCTGCAGCCAGCCGGCGTCACAACCCTGGACCAGGGCGAGCGGGAAACTGCGGCGGATATCGTCCAGGCGATCCAGCAACCGCTCGGCCACGGCGGCGCGCAGGAAATCGTATTCCCCGGCCCGGGAAGCCATCCGCTGACGCTGACGCCGCTTGGCGCTACGATCGAAGACCTGCATAGTGTCGGACATAACCATATTTTGACACGGGCAATGCGACCTCGCCATGGCGGCACCGAAAAAATCCACGGCGAAGCGCAAGCCGCTCAACCTTGCTCTGCAGGGCGGCGGTACCCACGGCGCTTTCACCTGGGGCGTGCTGGATCGCCTGCTGGAAGAAGACTGTTTCGATTTCGAGGGTATCAGCGGCACATCGGCCGGCGCCATGAACGCCGCCGTGATGGCCAGCGGCCTGACCAAGGGCGGGCCGGCCATGGCGCGGCAGGCCTTGCATGATTTCTGGCGCAGCGTGGCCGATGCCGCTGCGCTCTCGCCTTTCCGCCCCACCCTGCTGGATCACTGGTTCAAGTTCGGCGGCATCGATTATTCGCCCAGCTATGAGCTGATGGAGCTCAGCACCAAGCTGGCCTCACCCTACCAGCGCAACCCCGCCAACAATAATCCGCTCCGCGACATCCTGAAGAAGACCCTGGACAACAAGACCCTGCAGGATTGCTCGGAGGTAAAACTGTTCGTTTGCGCCACCGATGTTCTGGAAGGCAAGATCAAGGTCTTCCAGAACCAGGAGCTCAGCATCGACGCTCTGATGGCATCGGCTTGCCTGCCGCAGCTGTTCCAGGCGGTGAAGATCGGCAGCAGCTATTACTGGGACGGCGGCTTTATGGGCAATCCGCCGATCTACCCGATCATCTATCATTGTGACTGCCGCGACGTCCTGATCGTGCAGATCAACCCGATGCGTATCCCGGCCGTGCCAAAGACGCCTCAGGCGATCCTGGATCGCGCCAATACCCTGAGCTTCAATTCCAGCCTGGTGCGCGAGATGCGCGCCATTGCCTTCGTCAGCAAACTGATAGACTCAGGCTTCGATGATGGTGGCCGCCTCAGGCGCATGCTGATCCATACTGTGGACGCGGAAGAGCAGTTGGCGCGCTACGGTGCCGTCAGCAAGTACAATGTCGACTGGGATTTCCTGCAGAGCCTGTTCACGCTGGGCCGGCGCCAGGGCGCAACCTTCCTGCGCAAGCATTTCGATAGCGTCGGCAAAACCTCTACTACCGATATCACCGCCAAATTCCTATAGGCGGCTATCCGATCAGGCCGCTTTGGCCGGCTGCAACGCCCGCATCACGGCGCGCGCGCGCTTGGCCACCTTCTGCGCGGTGAAGCCCGGCTTGTAGAGCGAACCGCCCAGGCCGAAACCAGCGGCCCCCGCCTCGAACCACGGTTCCATGTTATCGGCATTGATGCTGCCGACCGGCAGGATCGGCATGGTCGAAGGCAGCACCGAACGCAGGCTTTTCAGCACCGCCGGCGAGAAGGCCTCGGCCGGGAACAGCTTCAGCCCGTCAGCGCCCGCGTGGATCATGTCGAAGGCCTCGGTGGGCGTGGCAAAGCCGGGGACTGCGACCATGTCCAGCACCTTGGCCTTGTGCACCACATCGGCGCAGGCATGCGGCGCGACGATCAACTGACCACCCGCCTGGCAGATGCGCTTCACATTGGCAGGATCGACCACTGTGCCGGCGCCGATCAGCGCCTTGTCGCCATACTGCTTGGCCAGCGCCTTGATGCTGACCAGTGGATCGGGGGAATTCATCGGCACTTCGATGATGCGAATGCCGGTCTCGATCAGCGCCGCGCCGATTTCCAGCACTTCATCGGGTTTGACGCCGCGCAGGATGGCGACGAAGGGGCAGGCACGCAGCCAGGCATTGAAGTCAATCATGGCGTTCTCCCTTTCAGCAGCTGGCCCAGGCGATAGAGTCCATGGGCCGCCGCATTGTCCGGCGCGATATCGGCGGCGATGCCGAGCATGGCAAAGGCCTTCCGGTAACGCGACGCCAGGGCGCCGGTTCCGACAATGATCACACGGCCCGACCAATCTGTCGCGCGCAATTCATGGCCGATCAGGATGCCGGAAAGGTAATCCGTTCCTGTTGCAGCGCACACTTCATCAAATAGACGGCGCGTCCGCACTCCGAACAGATGATGCAACAGCCCGCCGACCTGACCGGATCGCGTGATGCCATCCGCGAAGGACTGATCGGCGGTAACCGGGTCCGCCGTTTCATCAGGCTTCAGCATGGCCGCAATCAATCCCTGGCTTCTCAGCTGGGCAAAGACCTCACCCGTCATCGCTGTCGCAAAGTCGGTGATACGGCCGGCGTGCAAATGGGCATGCTTGGAATGGGTGCCGGGCAGGCAGATAGTGGAATCGGCCGCAGCGTCGAGACCGAAAATCTGCGTCTCTTCGCCACGCATCACATCGGGAACGCCATCGGCATTGCGGCAGGACAGACCGGGGACGATATGTCCCATGCGTCCCTGCCCCAGATCCACCGGGCAGAGCTTATCAACCAGATCATCAAGGCTGGCCGGGCATGCCACATAGGGCGCCTCGCGCCAGCCCTGGCGACTGCCCACCATGCCGGAGAGCAACACGGCAACATCGGGGGCAGTATCAAGCCAATCGCCGATCTGGTTGCGCAAAACGGCAGGATAGTCGGTCGGCGTCAAGCTGGCGATGCCCGATATGCCGGTACGGCTGTCGAGGATGGCGCCATCCGACCCGAGCCGGTAGGCCCTGAAGCCGCTGCTGCCCCAATCAACCCCGATCATAGGCAACTGCGAGTACGGCCGTTACGCCGCCAAGCGCTGGCCTGAGCCCGCATCGAACAGATGCACGCGATCGACCCGCGGCATCAGATGCACCACACCGCCGGGCTGGAAGCCGTGATGTTCGGCAAAGACGCCGCAAATCTGCGCGCCGCTCAAGTCAGCATAGACAAAGGTGCTGGCGCCCGTGGGCTCCACCACATTCACCTTCACCGGCAGCCCATTGCTGTCAGTCGGCGACAGATGCTCTGGCCGAATGCCATAGACCACCGCCTGGCCATCCTTGCCTGCAACATTACTGCCCAGCGGCAGGTCGATCCCAGCCTCAGTGGCGACCCAGTTGCGGCCACCATCGCGACGCAACACGCCTTTGATGAGGTTGATCGCAGGGGAGCCGATAAAGCCCGCCACAAACAGGTTATTCGGGCGCTCGTAGAGATCAAGCGGCGAGCCGATCTGCTCGACGATGCCATCATGCATAACAACAATACGATCAGCCATGGTCATCGCCTCGATCTGGTCATGGGTGACATAGATCGACGTCGTCTTGAGCTGCTGATGCAGCGCCTTGATCTCAGTCCGCATCTGAACGCGCAGCTTGGCGTCTAAATTGCTGAGCGGTTCGTCGAACAGAAAGACCTGCGGATTGCGCACGATGGCCCGGCCCATGGCGACGCGTTGACGCTGGCCGCCCGAAAGCTGCTTGGGGTAACGGTCGAGATAGCTGCCGAGGCTGAGAATCTGCGCAGCGCGTTCCACACGCTCGGCGATAATGGCCTTTTCTGCCTTCCGCAGTTTCAGCGAGAAACCCATATTCTCACGCACCGTCATATGCGGATAGAGCGCGTAATTCTGGAAGACCATGGCGATGTCGCGGTCTTTCGAGGGAACCTCGTTCACCACCTTGTCGCCGATACGAATTTGTCCGCCGGAGATTTCCTCTAGTCCGGCAATCATGCGCAGCAGGGTCGATTTTCCACATCCGGACGGGCCGACCAGAACGACGAACTCGCCGTCTGGAATCTTGACGTCGATGCCATGAATGACTTCCAGCGCGCCGTATCGCTTGCGCACGGCCTCAACACTCACACTCGCCATGTCATACTCCCTGTCACTCTTTTTTGTTACCGCCCCGCCTCAGGACTTCACCGCCCCCGCGGTGAGCCCCGCCACCATGTAGCGGCGGAACGCGTAATAGATTGCTGCCGGCGGCAGCGAATATATGATCCCGGTCGCCATCAACAGGTTCCACGGCGCATCGTCGGTACTAAGGAAGTGCCCCAGCGCCACCGACAACGTGATGTCCGTATCCGAGGACAGCAGCAGGAAGGCATAAAGGTATTCGTTCCAGGCCAGCAGCAGCGCATATGTGCCAATCGCAACCATCGACGGCATCATCAACGGCAGATAGATCAGCCAGAAAATCTGGATCGGACTGGCACCGTCGATACGCGCGGCCTCATCCAGTTCATACGGCAGCTTGTCGGCATACTGCCGCAGCATCCAGATCGCATAGGGGCTGGCGAAGGTCACCATCGTCAGAATCAGTGACCACTTGCTGCCCAGAAGTCCGTATTGCCCCATCGCGGTATACATCGGGATCGCCAGGAAGGCGGCCGGGATCAGGTAGGTGAGCAGGGCCAGGTTCGAAACCGTCTCGCCGAAGCGCACCTTCAGGCGGCTGATTGCAAAGCTGGCACAGGTGCCGATCGTCAGGGTCAGCCCCGCCACTGCCACGGCGACCAGGGCCGAGTTGAACAACTGGGTCCAGAAATGGCCGAGAAAATAGTGGCCCTGGGTCAGCACCGTCTTGTAGTTGTCGATGGTCGGCGATTTCGGCCAGACCGCACCGGCAAAGGCCTCAGCCTGCGGCGTGATCGACATGACAAAGAGATGATAGATCGGGATCAGGGTCCAGATCAGGACCAGCAGCCCGACCAGCATCAGCCGGGCCTCGCCGAAGGCTTTCCGGACGTTCACTGATTCTCTCCGCGCAGACGCTTCAACATCATAATGGTGATCGGAATCATGAAGGGCAGCGCTACGATCACGGTGGCGACACCAGCGCGGATCTCGCTCATGCCGAAGGCGTAACGGATGCCTAACGTAGCCAGAACCTGTGTTGAATCAGCCGGGCCGCCGCCCGTCAGCAGGTAGATCGAGTTGAAATCGCCGAGCGTCCAGATGGTCGAGAGCAGTGTCGACGTGATGTACATGTTCCGCACACCAGGGAAGGTGATGTAGAGGAATTTCTGCAGGCCGCTGGCACCATCGACATCGGCCGATTCATACAGATCCTTCGAGATGGTCAGGCGCGCAGCGACCAGGATCAGCGTCCAGAACGGCAGGTATTTCCAGATATGGATGGTCGTGATGGAGCCAAGACCATAGACGCGGTCAAGCAGCCAGCCCGGACCGTCCTGCATCGTGAACTGGAAGATCAGCGAATTCACCATGCCCCACTCCGCATTCAGCATCCAGCGGAAGGACAGGATGGTGGGAATGGACGGGATCGCCCAGGGCAGAATGAAGATGAAGCTGACCCAGCGAATCCAGCGACGCTCATGCACGAAGAACCCCGACAGCAACAGCGCCAGGAACATTTTTATGTTCACGCCGAGGCCGAGGAAAATGACCGTATTGACCAGCGTGCGGATGAAGATCGGGTCGTCAAAAATCCGCTCATAGGCCTTCACTTCGGTGCCGAGGTACAGGCCATAACCGACCGGATAGAGCACGAAGACCAGGAAGATGGCGATGTAGGGGATCAACATGATGAGCCCCCAGGTCGCCTCGGCCGACATGCGGCCGGAGCGGTGGGAGGGCGCGACGTCCTGCGCAATAGACACCATCGTCGCGACCCTCCCGTTACGCGTCAGCTCTTAACCAGGACCTTGATACGGGCGATCATTTCATCGACCGCCTGCTCCGGGCTGATCTTGTCGCCAGCGACGCGCGCAATGGCACGGCCCCAGACATTCTCAGCGTTGATCGTGGTGAAGTGGTAGTCATAGACGAACTGGAAAGGAATCGTGCCTTCCTTGATGAACTGTTGGTAGACCTGCTTGCGATGCGGGTCTTTGCCATCATTCCAGAACGGACGCTCGGCGCCCGCCTTGGTGACGGTGAACCAGCGGCCCAAAGCGCCCTCGACGAACGGATTGAGGTTCTCGTCTTCCAGCAGCATGGCCAGGAACTGCTTGCCCAGTGCTTTCTGCTTGGCATCGGCGAACACCACGGCGGTCTTCACCGCAGCAAGGTTCGGCAATGTGCCGCCATCGGGCTTCTTCGGCCAGCCGGCAGTCTGGATCAGCGAATCGTAATTGATCTTCGCCTGGGCATCGCCCTTGTTGGCGTTGTCCAGATGCGACGATGGAATCGAGATGGTCGCGTTATGCGTCATCACGGTCGTCTTGTTGTGGAAGTTGACGTTGTTGTCGGTATCCGTCCAGGTCACCGAGGACGGCGGCGTGCAACCCTTGAGATTGACGTCTGCATAGTCCTTCAGCGCATTGACCAGACCCTGCTTCACCTTCGGGTTATCCACCGTCAGGTTGCCGTCCTTGTCCACCGGTGACGCGTCATAGGCGTTCACGAAGGTCAGGAAGCTGTAGAAGGTGTCGCTGGCGGCGATCGAGCTGGGATGGCCGATGCCGTACACGCGCTTGCCTTTGGCACGCAGTGCCGGCTGCACCTTGTCACACCAGAAGGACCAGTAGCCCTTCCAATCAGTCGGGATATCGGTGGTCTTGAAGCCAGCGTCCTCGATCATGTCCTTCCAGTAGAAGGTATGAATGGTCTGCTGCTGCACCGGCATCGCGTAATAGGCGCGCTTCTTGGTGGTCGCGTTATTCAGGAAGACCGTTTCGAGTGTGCCCGGCAGGAACCGGTCCTTGATCGGGGTAATGATGTCGGTCAGGTCTTCGATCTTGTTGTCATTCGCCCACTTGCCGGTGGTGCGGAAGTCATAGGTGGTGCCGAAACCCACATCCGGCGGCGTGCCGGCTTCGACGGCGCTGACCGTCTTAGTGATGATATCTTCGGTGCTGAACAGGCTGAGCTGCACCTTGGCGTTATGCTTCTTCTCGAAACGCTCGATGAAGGCGTACAGCGCCTTGTCTTCAGCCTCGTAGAAACCCTTGGTGAACCACACGGTCACCGTCTGCTGCGCCGCGGCGGGCGAGGCGTAGGCCGTCATGCCGGCCAGAGCAGTCGTCGCAAGAATCAATCCCAATGCTTTACGCATCTTCTCGGTCCTCCCTGAACCATAGACCCGTTGTGGGTTCTATATGCCTTCAATGCGACGCCGGTCATGCCGATGTTGCATCTCATATATCAGTTTAGCCAGCCCTCCCGGCCCTGCCAAGTCCCCTTCGCGGGGAATCAGCACACGACTTTCGGCTTGTATCCGGCCCTGGCTAGCTATGGCTGTGACTGCATGGTGGCCGCCGCGAAACCGGCGGCCACCATGCATTTAGTGATTGTGGCGCGGCACGCCGTGGGTTTCGGCGATGCGCTGGTAATCGGTGGCGAAATCCAGACATCCGCCTGTGGACAACTGCCCCACATATTTGCGCTGCAGCTCCTGCCACGGCGTCTGGTTGACCAGCGTGGGCGGTGTCCAGGCCTTGCGGCGTTGCTCCAGCTCGTCCTTGGAAATCATGATGTCGGCGCTGCGCTTGTTCAGGTCGATACGGATCTTGTCGCCCGTCTTGAGCAGGGCCAGACCGCCGCCGATAGCCGATTCCGGCGAGGCATTCAGGATCGAAGGGCTGCCTGAGGTGCCGCTCTGGCGACCGTCGCCGATGCAGGGCAGCAGGTTGATGCCCTGTTTCACCAGCCGGTCCGGCGGCAACATGTTCACCACTTCAGCCGCACCCGGATAGCCAATCGGCCCGGTGCCGCGGATCACCAGGATGCTGTTCTCGTCGATCGGCAGGGACGGATCATTGATCCGCTCGTGATAATCCTCCGGCCCCTCGAAAACGATCGCCGTCCCCTCGAAGGCATTGGGATCGCCCGGCCGCTGCAGGTACTTCTTGCGGAATTCTGCCGACACCACGGAGGTCTTCATCACCGCGGACTCGAACAGCGAGCCCGACAGCACGGCAAAGCCCGCCTCCGGCAGCATCGGTTTCTTGTAGGGCCAAATGACATTACGGTCCTCGCAGATCGCGCCTTTCACATTCTCGCCCATGCTTTTGCCGTTCACGGTCAGCGCATCGGCATGCAGCTTGCCCGCCTCCAGCAGTTCACGCATCACCACCGGCACGCCGCCGGCATGATGGAAGCCCTCGCCCAGATATTCGCCGGCCGGCATCAGGTTCACCAGCAGCGGAATGTCATAACCGACCTTGTCCCAATCGGTTACATCCAATTCGACGCCCATATGGCGGGCGATGGCGTTCAGATGCGGCGGACAGTTGGTGGAGGCGCCGAGCGCACTCGCCGCCACGATGGCGTTCTCGAACGCTTGGCGCGTCATGATCTTCGACGGCTTCAGGTCCTCATGCACAATCTCAACCGCGCGGCGGCCGGTCTCGTAAGCCATCTGGGCACGCTCGCGATAAGGCGCCGGGATCGAGGCACAGCCCGGCAGCGACATACCCAGCGCTTCAGCCATGCTGTTCATCGACAGCGCCGTGCCCATGGTATTGCAATGACCCGGACTGGGCGCGGAAGATGCCACCATCTCGAGGAACTGGTCGTAATTGATCCGGCCGGCCGCCAGCTCCTGGCGCGCGAACCACACCACCGTGCCCGAACCAGCGCGCTGGCCCTTGTACCAGCCATCCAGCATCGGGCCGCCTGACAACACGATGGCGGGAATGTCGACAGTGGCTGCCGCCATCAGCATGCCGGGCGTGGTCTTGTCGCAGCCGGTGGTCAGCACGACGCCGTCGATCGGATAGCTATACAGCAGCTCCGCCAGAGTCATGTACAGCAGGTTACGGTCAAGCGCCGCCGTCGGGCGCTTGCCGGTTTCCTGGATCGGATGGGTGGGAAATTCAAAGGGAATGCCACCGGCATCGCGGATGCCCTCGCGCACGCGCTTGGCTAGTTCCATGTGATGGCGATTGCAGGGCGACAGATCGCTGCCCGACTGGGCAATGCCGATGATGGGCTTGCCGCCGCGTAGTTCGGCCAGGGTGAGGCCGAAATTCAGATAGCGTTCAAGATACAGCGCCGTCATGCCCGGATCATGCGGGTTGTCGAACCATTCGCGGCTGCGGAGGCGTTTCTTGTTCTCGGTCATGAGCGTTTCCTCGGTACTGATGCTGATTTCAGACTTGGGCTTTCTTCTGGCGTTCGCGATGCAGGACGAACCAGCCACTGGCCACAATGATCGTCGCGCCCAGCAGCATCAGCGGCGTGGGAATATCAGCGAAGAACAGCCAGCCGAGCAGGATCGCCCAGAGCAGCGAGGTATAGGTATAGGGCACCACCACAGCAGCCGGCGCCAGCTTCAGGGCCTGGTTCATGCACATATGCGCAGCCGTGGCGACAACACCGATCAAAGCCAGATAGGCGATATCAAGCGCGCTCACAGCCGACCAGCCCCAGGGCAGAGTCAGCAGTCCAGCGGCACCGACAGCCAGGGTGTGGTAGACGATCAGCGACAGCGAATTGGCCGCGCGCAGATGGCGTGTGGCGATCATCGACAGCGCATAGGTGAAACTGCCCGCCAGCGCTATCAGGGCCGGCGCTGTGAACAGCACGCCGCCTTCGGGCTGCAGCACCAGCAACACGCCGATAAAGCCGATACCGACAGCCAAGCCGCGACGCCAGCCTACCATCTCACCCAGCAGCGGGATCGCCAGTACGGTCACGATCAGTGGGGTCGCTTGGTAGACCGCCATCACATCGGCCAGCGGCAGATGACGAACGGCCAGATAGAAGCAGGCCACTTCGGCGACGATAAAAACCAGCCGGACGATATGTCGCCCTGGCTGCGCGACGACGAACACCTCGCGCCAGCCAGCGCGATGCACAATCGGCAACAGCACCGCCAATGCCGTGGCCGAACGGATAAACAGCAGCTGGCCAACGGCGACGCTGGCAACCATCCACTTACCCAATGCATCATTGAAGGTGAATAACGCGGTACCCAGCAGCATGAAGACGATGCCACGCCAATGACCGGCCATATCCATGCTTGCGGTTACTCCGCCCACGCTGCGCTCAGCCATGTTCCGTCCACTCAACCGCTCTTGCGTTCCCGGCCACGCGCCTGCTCCTGCAGGATGATCTGGTAATCGCGTGACGCGGCGCGGATGTGCACGCCAAGCAGGTTCATCGCCTTGGTGCGCTCCTTGGCGCGCAGCAGCTTGACGATATTCTGATGCTCAGCCAGCGAATCCTCCACCGTGCGGTGCTTTGAGGTGACGCGGGCGCGCAGGGCCTGGATCTTCATTTCCAGTTGCTGATGCGCCTGGGTCAGGAAACGGTTATTGGCACGCGACAGGATATGCAGATGATATTCGGTATCCAATCGGCGATAGGCCGGCATGTCGTCATCGGCGACCGCCTTGGCCATGCGACGCACATTCTGCTCCAGCGCCGTAACCAGCCCAGCCTCATCATTGGCCAACGCATCGCGCAACGCCGCCGATTCCAGGATGACGCGGTACTGGCACATCTCGGCCGCCTCTTCCGGCGCCAGCGAGAAGACGAAACTGCCGCGCTGCGGCTGGATATCCACGAGGCCTTCCAGCTTGAGCTGCAGCAGCGCTTCGCGGACCGGGGTCTTGGAAATCCCGAGCTGGGCCGCTAAAACGTTTTCCGACAGCGCTTCGCCCATCATCAGTTCGCCATTGGTGATCCGGCTGCGAACGTGATCCTTGACCAGTTCCGTAAGGGATTTCGGACGCTCCAGCCGCGTGGTGCGCGCGACGCTGTTTTTTGCCATGAGGGCTGACCTTGTTTCCTGCCAGACCGCACCGTAGCAGCGGCCCCGGACAGCCTCAAGTTAATATCTGATATGTCAGTTGACTTGCCGCGCTGCATCCAGTCGGCTAGGAAAGAGACAACAGGGAGGCGCTGACGCGATGGCGTTCGACATCCTCTGCCTTGGCGAGGCCATGGTCGAGTTCAACCAGACCGGCGGCGCCGGCAGCGACCAGTATCTGCGTGGCTTCGGCGGCGACACGTCCAATTGTGCAATTGCTGCGGCGCGGCAGGGCGCGAAAGCCGCCTACTGCACCCTGCTGGGCCAGGACCCGTTCGGCGACCTGCTGCTCGATCTGTGGCGAACCGAAGAGGTCGACACCAGCACCGTGGGCCAGCGCGCCGATGCACCGACCGCGATCTATTTCGTCACTCATGGCGACAAGGGCCATACCTTCACCTATTACCGCAAGGATTCCGCCGCCAGCCGTATGATGCCGGCCGACCTGCCCGGCGCAGAGCTCGAATCCGCGAAACTGCTGCATGTCTCCGGGATTACCCTAGCGGTAAGCGCGTCCCTGCGCGACACGGCCATGGCAGCGATCCAGCGCATGCGCAAGGCCGGGCGCAAGGTTTCGTTCGACACCAATCTGCGGCTCAAGCTTTGGCCGATCGAGGCTGCGCGCGAGGCCATTCATGCTGCACTGAAACTCAGCGACATCGCCCTGCCCAGCCTGGAAGATGCGACGGCGCTGACCGGCCTGAGCGAACCAACAGCCATTCTGGATTTCTATCACGCCATGGGCATTCCGCTGATCGTGCTGAAATGCGGCGCCGATGGCGTGCTGGTGGCTGGCGAGGACGGCAAGCGCTGGCACCTGAAGGGCCATCGCGTGCCAACCGTAGATGCCACAGGTGCCGGTGACTGCTTCGATGGCGCCTTCCTGGCCGAACTGGTGCGTGGCGCCGATCCATTGGAGGCCGTGACTTACGCCAATGCGGCCGCCGCACTGACCACCATCGGCTACGGCGCGGTTGCTCCGATTCCGCGCCGCGCCGCCGTGGACGCCTTCTTCCAGTCGGTCGGGAAGATTCCGCCCCAACCGCTCTGAAGACTCAGCCTTTGTAGTTCTTGGCGGTCTGGTGCTGTTCGCCCAGGCCCTGGATGCCAAGGTGAATCTTGTCGCCATCCTTTAGATACAGCGGCGGTTTCTGGCCCATGCCCACACCCGGCGGCGTGCCGGTCGAGATGATGTCACCCGGCTGCAGCGACATGAACTGGCTGAGATAGCTCACCAGATACCGCACGCCGTAGACCATGGTCTTGGTCGAGCCGTCCTGGAAACGCTTGCCGTTGATATCGCAGAACATCGACAGGTTCTGCGGATTCGGCACTTCATCGGCCGTCACCATCCACGGTCCGATGGGGCCGAAACTGTCGCAGCTTTTGCCCTTGGTCCACTGGCCATGGCGTTCGATCTGGAAGGCACGCTCCGACACGTCGTTGACCAGACAATAACCCGCGACATGTTTCATCGCGTCCTTCTCATCTACATAGCGTGCGACCGATCCAATCACCACGCCCAGTTCGACTTCCCAGTCGGTCTTCTGCGAGTTCTTCGGAATGATCACATCGTCGTTCGGTCCGGTGATGGCCGAGGTCGCCTTCATGAAGATGATCGGCTCCGGCGGCACGGTCGCGCCGGTCTCGGCTGCATGATCGGAATAGTTCAGGCCGATGCAGATGAACTTGCCCACGCGGTTGACGCAAGGCCCCAAGCGAGGATTGCCTGAAATGGCCGGCAGCGCCGCTGGATCGAGCGATTTGAGCTTGTCCAGTCCCGCCGGACTCAACACGCTGCCAGCAATATCCGGCACCACGGTGGAGAGGTCGCGAAGGGTGCCGCTCGCATCGAGCAAACCGGGCTTTTCCTGGCCCACCGGGCCGTAACGCAGCAGTTTCATTGTTGTCTCCCCAGAAAACCTGCTTGAACGATCAGATCGACCAGCCGCCATCGATCACATGGATCGTGCCGGTGGTGAAGGCGGATTCATCGGCAGCCAGATAGACGGCCAGCGCCGAGATTTCTTCCGGCGTGCCCAGACGGCCCAGCGGCTGGCGCGCCACGAAGCCGGCACGCGCCTGTTCAACGCCGCCCGCGGCCACAGCCTGACTGGCGATACGGTCATCCAGCGACGGCGTCTGAATGGTGCCCGGACAGATCGCGTTGCAGCGGATACCCTGCTTGATGAAATCGGCGGCGATCGACTTGGTCAAGCCGATCACGGCGGCCTTGGTCGTGCCATAGACGAAGCGGTTCGGCGCGCCTTTGACCGACGAGCAGGCCGAGGCCATATTGACAATGGAGCCGCCTTTGCCGGCAGCGATCATGGCAGGCAGCAAGGCCTTGGTCATGCGATACATGCCGCGCACATTGAGATCGAAGGAGAAATCCCAGTCCTTCTCGGAGGTTTCCAGGATCGTGCCGTGATGCACGAAGCCGGCGCAGTTGAACAGCACATCGACGGCACCAGCCTCTTTGGCAAAAGCCTCGATGGACCCCGCATCCATGACATCCAGCTTGCGCGTGCGGATATTGGGCAGGGCGCCGAGCTGCTTGAGCTTTTCCTCGTTGATGTCCGTGGCGATCACCGTGGCGCCTTCCTGTGCAAAGGCGATGGCCGAAGCCCGGCCTATACCCTGGGCCGCCGCAGTCACTACCGCCAACTTGCCTTCCAAACGCATTAAGCTCTCCTGTGTTTACGCCACCGCCGGCAGACAGGCCGGACCGATCGGCTCGAAACTCTTGTAGGTGAGAATGAACTCCTGATGGCCGAGGCCCTCCGACTTGGTCGCCGCGCCCGCTCCCACCTGCTTGATCAGGTCGAAGATTTCGCGGCCCACCATATCCAGATCGGCCGAACCCTCGAGTATCCGTCCGGCATTGACGTCCATATCGTCGGCCATTCGCGTATAAGTGCGCGGATTGGCGCAGACCTTGATCACAGGTGCCAGCGCCGAGCCGACCACCGAACCGCGGCCAGTAGAAAACAGTATGACGTGCGAGCCACAGGCAATCAGTTCGGCGATCTCGGCATTGTCGCTGATATTGGGGAAACCGAATCGCACTTCGCCATCCGGCACGACATCGAGCAGGTAGAGTCCGCCATGCGGCGGAATATCACCCGGCTTGATGATGCCGCTGATCGGCGAAGCGCCGCTCTTGGCATAGGCGCCCAGCGACTTCTCCTCGATGGTGGTGAGCCCGCCATCGGCATTGCCGGGGGCAAAGCTCGGATAGCCCAGCGTTTCGTAATAGCGTGCCGCCTTAGCCACGCAAGCCTTGAGTTCGACGCCCAATTCTGGCGTCACGGCGCGCTCGGCCATCCAATCTTCCATGCCGATCAGTTCGCCGGTCTCCTCGAAGATGGCGGCGGCTTTTTCCTGTACCAGGAAATCGAAGGCGCGGCCCATCGCCGGATTAGCGGTCAGGCCCGAGGTTGCATCGGACCCGCCGCAGATGGTGCCGACCACCAGTTCGGACACCTCCATCGGCTCCGTCGGCTGCGCCGCCAGGCTTTTCAGCTGCGCCTCAACCCAGGCGCGGCCCTTCTCGATGGTCGAGCGCGTACCGCCATGCTCCTGGATCGCCAGCAGTTCGACCGGACGGCCGCTATCCTTAATGGTGCGCTCCAGCAGCTTCTTGTTGAAGCCCTCACAGCCCAGCGAGATCAGCAGCACGGCGCCAACATTGGGGTGCGTGCACAGCCGCTGCATCATCTTCAGCGCATAGGCATTGGGATAGCAGCCAGGAAAGCCGATCACATGCGCGCCCTGCTCGCGATACGGCCAGGCGATCTCTTTCGAGACATGATGGGCGCATTCTACCAGGTAAGCCACTGCGACATAGTTGCGAATGCCCTTACGCCCGTCGGCGCGACGCCAGCCTCGCATCGTCACATCGCTCATGGCGCCGCCTCCACCGCAACGGTATTGGGCATGTAGTCGCTGGCGACATTGTGGTTATGCACATACTCGCCCAGCGCTATAGCGGCAGTCGCGCGGCCGATCGGCGCACCGTATTTGACGATTCGCTCGCCGCTTGCGATATCGCGCAACGCGATCTTGTGGCCGAAGCCCAGCGCGCGCTGCAGGCTGACGCTGCGGCCGGCCACCGTCACGGCAGTGCCGGCGGCGATTTCCTGCCGCGCTACCGCGATATTGTCGCCCGGCGCCAGAACCAGCAGCCGGGCATCGGTCTGCTCAGAACTTGCCATAACGCCTGTAAGCCTCCTGCGGATCCATGCCGGCCATGATCTGGCGTCGCACCTCGCCCTCGGTACCCATCACTTCTTCGTTGCGGGCGATCACCGTGGCAGCCATGGCAGCAGGCACAATCACCACGCCGTCACGGTCGGCGATCACATAATCGCCGCTGCTGATGGTGACGGTGCCAATGGTGATGGGAGCGCCGAAGCGGTCCGGCACCCAGCGCGCCACAATATCTGAGGGCGTGTAAAAGCTGCACCAGACTGGAAAACCGATGTCCTCGATCATCGCCGCATCGCGACAGCCGCCATCGACGACATATCCGCGCACGCCCTTCAACTGCAGCGCTGAGGCCGACAGCTCGCCCATCAATGCCACTTCTTTATTATTGGGCTGACAGATCACCACCTTGCCGCCGGGCGCCTTGGACAGCACACCGGTCCATTCCAGCAGGGTTTCGTGGGCGGATTTGGTACGGTCGATATGGCCGCTGACGGTCCAGACCTCGCCGGCCAGCGTCTGTCGGATGTCCAGCGGACGAATCTCATGGGGCAGCAAGCAGTTGTCATGACCCTGGGCGCGCAGCACGTCGTGAACGGCCGAGGCGTAACAGCGCGCCAAGCGGTCAGCGAGCGACAGGCCAGAGGGGGGCGAGCTAGCAGAAGACAGGCCGGTTCCGGTACCGGCCGGGAGGGTCGCGGACATTTTCTCTCCCATCTGATATATCAGTTTTGAGAAACTTTATCGGGTTTCCACCCACCTGCCTAGTCGCGAAGGCAGCAGAATGGTTGCCGCGTTGCAGCGACGGTCCGATAATTGCGGCTGGCAGGCTGAAAACCCGAACAGAGGAAAAGCCATGATCAAGAAACTCGCTCTCGCATTCGCCATTCTGGTCGTCGCCGTCGTCGGCGCTGGCTACTACTTCTTCTCCAATCTCGACAGCCTGGTGAAATCGGCCATCGAGCGCTACGGCTCTGAAGCCACCCAGGCGAGCGTCAACCTGAAATCGATTAAACTGGCGCTGACGGCAGGCAGCGGCGAACTGAACACCTTGACGGTGAAAAACCCTAAGGGCTTCAGCAGTGCGGATGCCATCGCGCTGGGCGACATCAAGGTGGTGCTGGATACCGCCACGCTGCAGTCCAATCCCATCGTGATCAAGGATGTGACGATCCTGCAGCCTGTAGTCGCTTATGAGTATGCCAGCGGCGGCGGCAACCTGGAGACACTGCAGAAGAACGTGCAGTCTTATGCGTCGAAGTTCAGCGGCGGCAAGACCACGCCGGACAAGAGCGCCGGCGATACGAACCAGTCCGCCAGCAAGCAACCGGAAAAGAAAGTCATCATCGAGAACCTGAGCATCCGCGATGGCCGCGTGTCGATCGCGCATCAGGCCTTGCAGGGCCGCACTCTGTCGGCCGCCCTGCCGACCATCCAGTTGAAGGACATCGGCAAGAGTAACGGCGGCGCCACGCCGGCAGAAGTGGCCGAGAAGGTGATCGGCGCGATCAGTGCTCAGGCCAGCCGCGTCGCCACGACGGAACTGCAGAAGCAGGCTGGCGACCTGATCAAGAACCAAGCGGGCGGCCTGCTCGGCGGCAGCGGAGCCGGCAGTACAGGCACTAGCGGGGCCCCGGCGGAAAAGCTGAAGGGCCTGTTCGGCAAATAGGCATCACAAAAGGCCATATCAGGCATCGTCAAATTTCATGGCGTTGGCCATCGTCGGAATCATTCAACCCGGGTAGCATAGCGGCTTAGTCATTCCGCCCCTGGCCATCCCATGTTCAATCCTGTCCTGCGCAATGCCTTCACCGGGCTTTGCGCGCTGCTTCTCGGCCTTGGCCTAGCCCGCTTCGGCTATACACCGCTGATCCCAGTGCTGGTCCAGAACAACTGGCTCAGCGCGGGGGATGCAGGCTATCTCGGCGCCACCAACCTGTTCGGCTATGTTGCCGGCAGCCTGCTGGCCGCCACGATGGCCAGACTGGTGCCGGTACCCCGTCTGATACGCGCCTCAATGCTGATCGCCGCCATCAGCCTCATTGTCTGTGCCGTGCCGTGGGGCTTTGCCTGGTTCGTACCGTGGCGCTTCATAGCCGGCTTTACTGGCGGCCTGCTGATGGTAGCCGGCATTCCGCTGATCCTGTCGCGTGCGCCGGTGGCCCAGCGTGGCCGCACCAACGGCATCATCTTTACTGGCGTCGGCCTTGGCATCATGACCGCCGGCACACTCGTGCCCGCGCTGGCATCCTTTGGGCCTGCCCCGATCTGGTTCGGCATGGGGCTGCTGGCGCTGATCATCGCCGGCCTGACATGGAAGCAGTGGGACAGCGACGCGGCATTGCCGCCGCCACCATCCGGTGAAGCGCCGGCACGCGCCTTCACTTTGCCGGTCGCGTTGCTGCTGGCCGCCTACACGCTCGATTCCGCCGGCTTTGTGCCGCATACCGTCTTCTGGGCCGACTATGTCGCCCGCGGCCTCGGCTTCGGCGTCACTGCCGGCGGCTTCTACTGGGTGCTGTTCGGAGTCGGCGCGCTCTGCGGCCCGATGCTGGTCGGCTTCTCGGCCGAATGGTTTGGCTTCTATCGCAGCATCATCGGCGTGCTGACCATCAAGAGCGCCGCCATCGCCCTCCCTTTGGTATCGCAGCATCCGGTGGCGCTGGCCGTATCGGCCATCACCGTCGGCGCGATGACACCCGGCATCTCGGCGCTCGCCTCGGGCCGGGTGGTGGAACTGGTCGGCTACGGTGCGCACCGTCAGGTCTGGGGCTGGCTCACCGCCGGCTTCGCCGGCGCGTCGGCCGGTGTAGGTTACCTCTTCTCATACCTGTTCGATCTCACGCATTCCTACAATCTGCTGTTCGCGCTTGGTGCCAGCGGCGTGTTCGTCGCCATGCTGCTGACAATTTTCGCTCACAAACCGGCCATTTCCTGATGCACCTCTCTCGCAATAATTCCACATACTACGGCTTGACATTTATATTAGCATATTCTAAATTAGAAATTACTCAAATAATAAGGCCCCCTCATGCGTAAGACCGACCTGTCACGACTGAAAGCCAGCGCCTCTGAAGCCAGCCAGTTCCTGCGTGCCCTCGCCAATGAGAAGCGCCTGCTCACTCTCTGTCAGTTGGTCGGCACCGAGCGCTCGGTTAATACGCTGGCCGAAGCCGTCGGCCTCAGCCAGTCGGCACTGTCGCAGCATCTCACCCGGTTGCGCGAAGATGGCCTGGTGGCCACCCGACGCGACAGCCAGACGATCTATTACCGGCTCGCCGATCCGCGCATCGAGGCGATGATAAGCCTGCTTTACGACCAGTTCTGCGCCCCTAAACGCTAAGTCCGGGAAACCCCGCCATGTCCATGCCGAAAATTGCCCCTACCGAACTGCAGCGTCGTCTCCAGGATGGCAGCGCAGTGCTGATCGATATCCGGGAACCCTCCGAATATGCCCGCGAGCATATCCATGGTGCCCGCTTGGTGCCGCTAGCGGCCATGGACAGTCATGATTTCGATGCCGAGCATGGCAAGGCAGTCGTCTTTACCTGCCGCAGTGGCAACCGCACCACGCTCAATGCCTCGCGCTTGCTGGCGACGGGCTTCCGTGAATCCTACACGCTCGATGGCGGCTTGGATGGCTGGAAAAAGGCCGGCCTACCAGTGCATTTCAATGCGGTAGCCCCACTTGATCTGCCGCGCCAGGCCCAGATCGGCGCCGGCCTAGTCGTATTGCTTGGCGTCCTCCTCGCATGGCTGGTCTCGCCCTGGTTCATCCTGCTCTGCGCCTTCGTTGGCGGCGGCCTGATGACCGCCGGGCTAACCGGCTTCTGCGGCATGGCCCGCTTGCTGGCCCTGATGCCCTGGAACCGTAAAGCCTTTGCGGCGTGATGGAGCGACCGAATGAAACCCCAGGTCCATGCCTTTTTCGATGAACCGACCTTCACGGTCAGCTATGTCGTCGTCGATCCGGCCAGCAAGACCTGCGCGATCATCGACTCTGTGCTCGATTACGATCAGGCTTCGGGACGCACGCGCAAAACCTCCGCCGATATCCTGATCGCCTTTGTCCGACAGCAGGGCCTGACGCTCGACTGGATTCTGGAAACTCATGTCCATGCCGACCATCTCTCTGCCGCGCCTTATCTGAAACAACAGCTTGGCGGCCATATCGGTATCGGCTTCAACATCACCGTCGTGCAGGATGTGTTCGGCAAGGTCTTCAACGCCGGCACTGAATTCGCCCGCGATGGCAGCCAGTTCGACCATCTGTTCCGGGACGGCGAAACCTTCCGGCTCGGTGATCTAGCGGCCCAAGCCCTGCATACGCCTGGTCATACGCCGGCCTGCATGACCTATTTGATCGGCGACGCCGCCTTCGTCGGTGATACCCTGTTCATGCCCGATTACGGTACGGCACGCTGCGATTTCCCGGGCGGCGATGCCCGCCAACTGTATCGTTCGATCCGCCGCATCTTCAGCCTGCCGCCGGACACCCGGTTGTTCATGTGCCACGACTACAAAGCACCGGGCCGCGACGACTATCGCTGGGAAACTACGGTAGCCGAGGAGCACACCGCCAATATCCACGCACACGATGGCGTGGATGAAGACACTTTCGTGGCCTTGCGGCGCGAACGCGATGCCATGCTGGACATGCCGCGCCTTATCCTGCCCTCGGTGCAGGTGAATATGCGTGCCGGTCAGATGCCACCAGAGGAAGGCAATGGCATACGTTACCTGAAAATTCCGCTCGACGCGCTGTAATCCCATGCACAGCCTGACCGCAGTTCAATCGGCCTGGGCTTTGGCCTCCGGCGGCGCGGTCGGCTTCATGCTAGCCCTGATCGGCGGTGGGGGCTCTATTCTCGCGGTCCCGGCCCTACTCTATCTAGTCGGCATCGCCGATACGCATCTGGCGCTCGGTACCAGCGCCCTGGCGGTGGCGGTCAATGCCTTCGCCAATCTGGCGCTACATGCGCAACGTCAGAGCATCAAATGGCGCTGCGCCAGCGTCTATGCCCTAAGTGGTGTCCTAGGCGCCATACTGGGCTCTAGCCTCGGCAAGCTGGTCAATGGTCACTATCTGCTGCTGCTGTTCGCCGCCGCCATGGTGGCGGTTGGTATTGCCATGTTGCGGCCGAAGGCCGCTGGCGGTGACCCCAATGTGCAGTTGAGCCACAGCAACACGCCAAAACTGCTGGCACTCGGCCTAGTCACCGGCCTAGTCAGCGGCTTCTTCGGCATTGGCGGCGGTTTCCTGGTGGTGCCCGGCCTGATGCTGGGCAGCGGCATGCCGATGCTGAATGCGGTGGCGGCCTCACTTGTCTCGGTCGGTAGTTTCGGCCTCACCACTGCTATCAACTACGCCCTGTCCGACCAAGTGCATTGGATCGCGGCCGCCTGGTTCATCGCTGGCGGCGTGATCGGCGGGCTGGCCGGCATGCGGCTGGCCCTGCATGTGGCCGAACGCAAAGGCCTGCTCAACCGAATTTTCGCCGGCCTGATCTTTGTGGTGGCAGCCTATATCGTCTGGCGTACGTCCTGATCAGCCACCATAAAGCCAGTCGTTGCCGGCATAGGCAGCGTCGACGCCGCGACCGGACAGCGCCATATTGCGCAATTCCCGCACCGGGCCGGCAGCGTGATAGAAATCGCCATAGACCCGCGCCATCACCTGCACCCGCGCGGTGCGCAGGTATCGCGCCTTCTGATAGGCGAGAAACGCCCGCTGCGGATCTATGCGCGACTCATGCAGGCAGTCGGCGAGGCAGACCGCATCCTCGATGGCCATGCAGGCGCCCTGAGCCAGATACTGCAGCATCGGATGTGCCGCATCGCCCAGTAAAGCAATGCGGCCTTTGGTCCAGGTCTCGACCGGTTCGCGATCGCACAGCACCCACATGCGCCAGGATTCGATCTTGTCGAGCAGCCGGTGCACCTGCGGCTGTTGGTTCTGAAACCGCTCGTTCAGCTCGTCCACATCGCCGAAGGCATTCCAGCCTTCCTCGTAGCGATTGGAATGAAACACCGCGACCAGATTGAACAGCTCACCGCTGCGCAGCGGATAATGCACCAGATGGGTCTTTGGCCCGGCCCAGAGCACCACGTTGTTTTCGAACTGGCCTTCGGGCACGTCAGCGGCCGGCAGCACGGCACGATAGGCGATATGGCCGGAGACGCGCGGCTTACCATCCTTGACGATATCCTCGCGCACTTGCGACCACAGACCATCGCAGGCCACCATGGCGCTGCCCGCGACGATCTCGCCATCGGCCAGCGTCACGCGCACGCTGTCGCCATCATCCTGCCAGGCCGCAACCTTGGTGTTGGTGCGCAGCGTGATGCGCTGCTGCGCGCGACAGGCTTCCAGAAAGGTGCCATGCAGATCGGCGCGATGGGTCACGCCGTAGGGGTAGCCCCAGTGTTTGCGCGCCCGCTCACCCAGCGGCATGCGCGTCACTTCCTCGCCGGTCAGCGCATCGCGCATGATCAGGTTTTCAGGAAACACCGCCTTCGCATCGATACCAGCACGGATGCCAAGTGCGTCGAAGCGGCGGAAAACATTCGGCCCGAGTTGAATCCCGGCGCCGACCTCGCGGAACTCAGCCGACTGTTCCAGCACCACGCTGTCGATGCCCTTGAGCGCTAAGGCCAAAGCCGTCGCCAAGCCCCCTATACCGCCGCCGACGATAATGATCGGCTGATCCCGCTTAGCTGCCATGGCCCTCCCCTTATTTTCTTGTTGTCTGCCATCGACAATATCATCAGTACACAGATTATATTGAAATGTCAAGCAATTTCTGCCGCCTACGTTCTATCTCCGATAGAATCTTCTGGCACAGCTCGCCTCTTTAGGCATTCATATATTGCAAATCCCAATTCAAACGCGGGGGGCACAATCATGCGGTCATTCAAGAGTTGGGGCATTCTCTGGAAAATCATGACAGTCATTGCCGTGCTTCTGCTGGCGATGACCGCCAGCGTCTGGACCGGCTATCGCGGTCTGCACGAGCTATCCACTGACATCGCCGAACTCGAGCTGCAGGCCAAGCGGGTCGAGAATGCTGGACGCGGTACTGCCAACGCACTGAGCTGGATTCGCATGGTCGAAGCGATTTCTCATGCAACCACGCCGGCCGGCCGGAACGATGCAGCCAGCAAGGCCGCTGACGAGCGACGCCGGCTTGGCGTGCGCATCGACAATCTGAAAGGTCTCCTGCATAACGCCGAAAGCCAGCAACGGCTTGCCGCCATGATGCAGGCCGTGAGTGCCTATGAAGTCGTTCATCGTATGGTCCTTCAACTGGCCGAACAGGGCGATGTCGCAGGCAGTCAAAAAGCCGCTGCTGCCGGCATGGTCCAGGCCGAGGAAATCCGAGCCCGCATCCGTCCGATTGAGGACGCAATTACCAAGGAAATCACCGAATTCAGCGCCAAGGCCCGCGAGGATGGTGAAAAGGCCATCACTGCTATGCTGGTTCAATCCGGAATCGGCGGCGCCATCGGCCTCGGACTTGCCATACTCATTACGCTCGCGGCAATCAGCCGGCCTTTGCGGCGGATGATCTCAGGCATGGAACGGCTGGCACAGGATGACCTGGACATCGAAATCAGCGATGACGGACGCCGTGACGAGGTTGGGCTGATAGGCCGTGCGCTGCTTGTGTTCCGACAGAATGCCATCGATAAGCGCGCCGCGGAGTCCAGCGCTGCCGCCCAGCGCGAGGAGACCGAGCGCGAACGCAATGCACGCGAAGCCCGGGAACGACAGGCCATTGCCGAGATCTCAAGCCTTTGCGAACGCGTCGCCAGCGGTGACCTCGCGGGTCGGCTGATAGAAGCTGACAAAGAAGGCTTCCTGCTCACGATCAGCCAGCAGCTCAACAGCCTGACCGATACTCTGCAGCAGATGACACGGGAACTTGCTGATGTGACCGGTGCGATGGCCGAAGGCAAGTTGACCCAATCGATTGATGGGGCTTACAGCGGGGTCTATGGCCAGCTCAAGGACAGCGTGAATGCCATGGCGGGCAAGCTGCGTGACTTCGCCGCCCGCCTGGCCGAGACCGCACAGGTCGTACGCAATGCCTCGGCCGAGATCTCAACAGCTAGCCTTGATCTGGCTCAGCGCACTGAAAGTCAGGCGGCCAGTATCGAGGAAACCGCAGCCTCAATGCATGAAATCACCACGACGGTGAAGCAGAATGCCGACAATGCCGAAGCGGGCAACCAGATGGCAGCTGTGGCTCGAACGGCTGCTGAACAAGGCGGACGCGTCATGGCCGATGTCACCGGCGCCATGAACGGCATTGAGGAAAGTGCCCGCAAGATTGGCGATATCGTCTCGCTGATCGATGAAATCGCCTTCCAGACCAATTTGCTGGCGCTCAATGCATCGGTGGAAGCCGCACGCGCCGGTGAGGCGGGTAAAGGGTTTGCCGTGGTGGCGCAGGAGGTGCGGGCGTTGGCGCAGCGGTCGGCTGATGCGTCAAAGGATATCAAGACCCTGATCGGCACTTCTAACAGTCAGGTCAAAAGCGGCGCCGATCTGGTCGGCCAGGCGGGCCGTTCGCTAACCGACATCATGGAAGCTGTGAAAAAGGTCAGCGACATTGTTGCTGAGATCGCCGCCGCCAGCCGCGAACAAGCAACCGGCCTAGACCAGATCAACACCGCTGTCGGCCAGATGGACGAGATGACCCAGCGCAACGGCGCACTGGTCGAGGAGACTTCCGCATCAGCCCAGCAACTCGCCAATCAAGCGAATCAACTGGCCAAGCTCGTTGGATTCTTTGACACCGGCCGCCACTGACCCGACTTGATTGCACAAATCATATAAGGCGACTCGTTTTCCCCATTTGACACGCGATACGCGACCCCGAATGATCGACTTTGGTCGAAGACTCGGCGGCATTTCCAAAGACCGCCCGCTCCGGCCGCTCGCACTCGCAGACGAAACCCTGGGGAGAAAACAATGACACAGTCAGATGGCGGCTTCCTGTCGCGATGGACCCTGAAAACCGGCGGCGTGATCGCGCCGGACGAACGCCTGCCCATGGGGCAGACAATTGTGGTCGGCCTGCAGCATGTGGTCGCCATGTTCGGCGCCACCGTCCTGGCGCCGCTGCTGATGGGCTTCGATCCGAACGTGTCGATCCTGTTCTCCGGCATCAGCACGCTGATCTTCTTCGTCATCACCGGCGGCAAGCTGCCGAGCTACCTGGGCTCCAGCTTTTCCTTCATCGCCGTTGTCATTGCAGCCTCCGCATATAGCGGGGCCGGCCCTAACACCAACATCGGCGTGGCCCTGGGTGGCATCATCGCCGCTGGCGCGCTCTATGCCATCATCGGACTGATCGTCATGAAGATCGGCCATGCCTGGATCGAGACGCTGATGCCGCCGGTGGTGACCGGCGCCATTGTCGCCGTGATCGGACTCAATCTCGCGCCAATTGCGGTGAAGGGCGTCAGCGCCAGCGGCTTCGACGCCTTCATCGGCCTGTTCACCGTGGTCGCCGTCGGCGTGGTTGCGGTCTATACCCGCGGCACGCTGCAGCGACTGCCGATCCTGCTGGGCGGCCTGGCCGCCTATATCGTCTATGCCGCACTGGCTAACGGCGCCGGCATGGGCAAGCCGATCGACTTCAGCGGCGTGATGAATGCTGCCTGGATCGGCATGCCGAACTTCACCGCGCCCGTCTTCGAGGCTGGCGCCATGGCGCTGATCGCACCGGTGGCGATCATCCTGGTGGCCGAGAATCTGGGGCATGTGAAGGCGATCGGCGTTATGACCGGCCGCAACCTCGATCCACTTCTGGGTCGCGCCTTCCTGGGCGACGGCATCGCCACCATGATTTCGGGCGCTGGCGGCGGCACCGGCATGACCACCTACGCCGAAAACATGGGCGTGATGGCGGTGACCAAGATCTTCTCCACGCTGATCTTCATCGTGGCGGCGCTGTTCGCCCTGCTGCTCGGCTTCTCACCCAAGTTCGGCGCGCTGATCCTCACCATTCCCGGCCCCGTGCTCGGTGGCCTGGCACTGGTGGTGTTTGGTCTGATCTCGGCAACGGCCGGCCGTATCTGGGTGGAGAACAAAGTCGACTTCTCGAATGCCCGCAACCTGATCACGGTCGGCGTGGCACTCACCGTCGGCGCCGGCGACCTGATGCTGAAATTCGGCGGCTTTTCTCTGGGCGGCATCGGTACAGCCACTTTCGGTGCCATCATCCTGTACCAGATCCTGAACGGCCGTCAGTCGGACATTAAGTAAAAGGTTTCAATTGCGATGACCCGCGGCGGGGCGACCGGCCGCGGGTTTTCTTTTGCGCGAAATCCCTGCAGCGTCGGCTGAAACATCGCAGCGTCCGCCAAGGTTTCAGCGGTAAAACCGCGACACCTCTATAATGCATTGAAATGTATAAATAATATTGGAAAAGACGTCGCCCGGGCGATGCAAAATTTAACCCTCAGGTAAGATTGCCTCGCCATACTCTCGCACAATCTTATGGGTGTCTCCGGGCCACAAAATGTGCCCCCCAGTACAGTTAGAAGAACTGCCGAGGTTTCGATGAAGGTCAAGCCGATCTACATGTCCTGCGAGGTGCAGCGACGCGAATTGCATGCGCGGCTGTTTTTCGCGGTTGCCGCCGCACGCCGGGGCTACACCAGCGTCATCTCCCAGAAGCTGGTGATGAAGACCAATCTGCCGAAACTGCCGGCTGGCATCTTCTGGCACAAGACCGCCACGAGCCGCTGCACCCATTATTACGAACTGGCACGCCAGCTCGGTAGCCGTACTGTCGGATGCTGCGAGGAAATCCTCAACATCCCCAACGATGAATCCATCCGGAACTACGCGCGTCTCTTCTTCGATCGCCGCGCCGCCGAGAATATCGACCTGTATCTGGCCGCGAATACGGTGGATACACATGTGGCCGAGACCTATCCCTTTGCAAAGATCGCCAATATCGGTAACAGCCGGCTTGAAATGCTGCGCGGCAACAACCGCAAGGTTTATCAACCCTATGTCAATTTCCTGCACCAGGAGCTGGGCGACTTCGTTTTGATCAACTCATCCTTCGGAATCACCGGCAGCTTCCGCTCGGTGGAACGCGAGCGTGAGGAATTCGATCACCTGGGTGCCGATGAAGCAGCCGTACAGCAGAAAGACTATTTCAGCGAGACCTACGAGCGCGAGAAACGCGGCATCGAGACGGTTATCGGTCTTGCCAGCTCCCTGGGAGCGGAAGGCAAGAACATCGTCGTCCGCCCGCATCCGCATGAGAATCCGCAGATGTGGCGCGACCTGCTTGATGGCGTGCCGAATGTCCGTGTCGACGATCGTGATACCGTCGCGCCCTGGCTGATGGCCGCAAGTGGCGTGCTGATGGGCAACTGCACCACCGGCCTGGAATCCGTGCTGCTGGGCAAGCCAGTCGCCAACTACATGGCCGAGCCCGACCACACCCTGAGCGCACAGTTGATTCCGCCGCATGGCTGGCAGGAAGCGCTCCGGCAGTTACAGGCCCCTGCCAACGACGAAATCCTACATGAGATCCAGAAAACGATCTACGGCATCGACCAGCCGGTGATCGAGCAGACGCTGGACGCCTTCGACGCCTTCGACCCGCCGCAATGCGACATCACCCAAATTCTCGACGTCAAATACATGTCGGCCAAGCATCTGGGGGATGCCTCGATGCAGCGACGCTGGCCCAATGTCGATGCCAAGTCGGTCAAAGGCTTCGTGAAATCCAGCATGGTGACGCTGCAAAATCCCGATATCTGGCTGGGACTGCCGGCGCCGAACATCATTATCGTCGCGCCAAACTCGGTGATTCCAAAACAGGTGACACCGGCCGCCTGACCGCTGGTCGCGCCAGCTTCAGCCTGCCGGCTTCACGCCGACAATCCGCATGTCGCGTGGCTCGCGTAGCTTGAATTGCGCTGGCTCCTGCCGCACATCGACGAACCCGGCTTCGCTCAGCAGCGCCGCCAGACTCTGCGGCGTATAGCCCCAGCAGTGATTCATCAGCGGATCGCGCCAGCGCGGATCTCCGTAGAATACCCACATGCTGCGCTGACCCTCCGGACCCGGGCCGGCAGCCAGGGCCGGATTCTTGACCAGCTCCATCGCCGCGCTTAACAGATTGGGGCATTCGAGGATGATCTGGCCACCAGGCTGGATCACACGCCGCCAGTCGCGCAGCACATCGATCACTTCCCAGCGCCAGATATGTTCGACCACATGCACGGCCAGCACTTCGCTGGCGACATTGTCGGCAAACGGCAACGGCTTGGTGATGTTGCACTGGACATCGACGGCACCACCCTGCCCGCGCGAGGCCAGGGCATCGCAGTTTATATAGCCCGGCAGGATCTTATCGCCGCAGCCAAGGTTGAACCGCACGCCCTGGGGCATGGCGATGACCGGTGCAACCGCGATGCTATCAAGCGCTGCCTGGAAGACAGCATCCCATTGCGTCGTCACCGCCGCCGGCGAAGCTTGCGCTTCGACCAGCGCCTGACCGGTGACAATACGCTGGCGGGCTGCTGCAACATCCTGCTCGGCGCGATACAGGCCTGAAGACAGCGGGTTCCCCGTCACGATACCCGCGTCGAAAGCGGCATAGGCCGAAACCGGGCCGGCAACAACCAATCGGCCGGCACGCAGGGCCTGCGTCAAACGGCTTGCACTGCGAATACGGCCACGATCATCGGGTGAAGCTGGCAGAATGACGGCATCGCAATCGCCCAGCGCGGACCGGCAGGCCGCCTCGCTCCACTCCGTTACCGACACCGCCATACGGCCGCCTGTAACCTCATGCACGCGCCGCAGTGAGTCGGCCAGCGGTCCCGGCAGGCTGCCCACGATGGCGAGGCTGATAGGGCGCTGCTGGGCATAAGCGATCAGATCGGACAGCAGCGCCGAAATTTCACCCAGGTCGCCGGCATCGCCGGTCCAGCTTAGGCGTAACGCGCGATCAGCCGATGGCGCGAAGCGGGGTTCGAGGGCCGCATCCAGACAGGGATCGTTGACTTGTACGGCCACACGCCCGGCCTCTTTGGCCAGCGCCGCCAGCCCCGGCGAGGCGGCGCTCACCGCATGCGCCTGCGTCAAAAGCTGCCGCATCCCAGCCATGGCAGCCGGCGTATCTAAATAGCTGTCATGACAATCGACGACGACCTTTGCACCCAGAGCGCGGGCCCAGCCAGCCGCCTGCAGCGCCGCCGATACCGGCGGCACCACCACGATATCAGGGGCAGCGCCTTTGCAGGCCTTGGCCAGAGCATCGGCGGTCAGTCCGACCAGATTCAGGGCAACGCCTTTTCCCGTCACGAGATAACGCGGCAGAGACGTGCCGGTCAGCCAGCAAATATTCAGGTCCTGCATCTCATCTCTCCCGGCCCGCAGCCGTATCCCGATGACTCATCGCACACCGCCCAAGAGGGTGGCAACCCCACGTCGCAGGCCATCCTGCCATGGTGGCAATGTCACGCCGAACACGGCGGCGACCTTCGTGGTATCCAGCACCGACCAGGCCGGCCGCCGCGCCGGCGTGGGATACTCGGCCGTTGTAATCTGCTGAACAGGAACAGCGCGGCGCCCCAAAGTCGCCGCTTCCGTCATGATCGCCCGGGCGACCTCCCACCAGCTAGCCTGGCCGCTACCAGCCAGATGAAACACGCCTTTCATGGCCGGCGTTGCCGCCGTGATCCGGCGCTGCGCCATGACCAGCAGTGCGCCTGCCAGATCGGGAGCATAAGTCGGCGATCCCCGCTGGTCGGACACGACGCGCAGTTCGTCGCGTTCTTCCGCCAACCGCAACATCGTGCGCACGAAGTTGGTGCCATATGGGCTGTGCACCCAGGCAGTCCGCAGGATGATCGCATCCGGCAACTGCGCCAGCACCATCTGCTCACCCTCCAGCTTGGAACGGCCATAGATGCCCTGCGGATTGCAGGCGTCCGTTTCGCGATAGGGCACGGTAGCGGTGCCATCGAAGACATAATCGGTGGAGACATGGATCAGCGGCAGCCCATGAATCGCACAGGCCCGCGCCACAGCAGCGGCGCCGTCGCGGTTGACCGCGAAGGCTGCGTCTGCCTCGATCTCGGCCTTGTCGACTGCGGTATAGGCTGCGGTATTGACGACAAGTGTCGGTTTGATGGCAGCAAGAGCGGGAGCAATTCCATCGGGCGCGGCAAGATCGACTTGCGGCCGCCCGAGGCAGGTCACGGCAATATCGCTCCGCCCGGCAGCCGCATCGGCCATGGCGCGAGCCAATTGCCCGCTCTGGCCGATGACCGCGATCCGCAACGGCATCGTATCAGGCACCGGCGCCATTCTGCGACGTGATCAGCGGCGGCAGCGGGAAATACGGCGGTAGCACCTTGGCGTCGCGCAGCAGCGGCGCGGCCAGGTCCTTCGGTGCAATGACGGGATTGGAAATGCCCCAGTCGATGCCAATCGCCGGATCATCCCAGCGGATCGAATGCTCGCAGTTCGGGTCGTAGGGCGCGGTGCACTGATACAGGAAATCGGCGCTGTCGCTCAAAACCGAGAAACCATGGGCAAAACCCGGCGGAATCCAGAGCTGCCGATGATTGTCGCCCGACAGGATTGTGCCGGTCCATTTGCCGAAAGTAGGGGAACCCTTGCGGATGTCGACGGCCACGTCGAAAACCTCGCCGGCCAGCGCGGTCACCAGTTTGCCCTGGGCATGCGGCTCCTGGTAATGCAGGCCGCGCAGCACACCCTTGCCCGAGCGCGAGAAATTCGTCTGCACCGAAGGCACGCCAAGACCGTTGTTCAGATAGCGCGGGGCATTCCACAACTCCTTGATGAAGCCGCGTGCATCGCCAAAGGCGCGCATTTCAATGATGAACACATCCGGCAGGTCGGTCGCGATAATTCGCATCGTCAGCTTGTTCCTTCTCGCCGAATCGTATTTCCGATCCGGCAGTATAACCACGGGCCCGATTGTACGATTAAGGACTGTCCGTCGCCACCAGTCGGGATACCAGTTCGCGCCAACGCCGCCCGACAGCCGCCGGGCTGTAATGCTCCGCAACATAAGACTGACCGCGCTCCAGCTTCGCCGTCATGGCTGCCGGATCGGCCAGCGCCGCAGCCACCGCGGCCGGCAGGTCGCGATCCAGGCCTATATAGTCGCCCAGCGGCAGGTAACTGTCGATCGGGTGCGCCACCACGGCGCGGCCCGCATACAGGGACTGCAGGGCCCGGTTATTGCTTTTGCCAAGAGATAGAAGGGAATCGACGTTAAATGGCAAAACTACAAGATCGCAGTCTTCTAATGCCGCCTGCAGGGCCGACACCGACCACGCTTTCACTTTAAGCAGCCTCTCCGTCCGGCCGGGCCAGGGCAGATGTCCGTCCAAGGCATTGGGCAACGGTTCGCAGAGCAGGGTCATCTGCGTGGGATGAATGGCATCGATCCGCGGCAAGTCCTGGTCGAGGAAAAGCTTTATGGCGGCCCGGTGTGCCGCCATCCGGCCAAACCACAGAAGATTCAGTTCCGCGCCCGGCGCAAAGCGAGCTGGCCGCCGTTCGACCTCAACGACATCGTCGATGACGAAGACTGGCAGTTTGCCGCCGAGCGCGGTGCGCATCAGATCGGCAAGACTTTCGGTCGGTGTGGTCACCGCGCTGCTATGGGCGAAGATTGCATCGAGGATCATGCGGTAGTTCACTGCCGCCTCAGCGCCGATCTCCCTGGCCGCATTCTGCGCAAATTCCGGTGTGAACTTGAAGTCGGACACATCCACCGCGACAGTGCCGCCACGCTCGCGCACGTGGTCCAAATTGTCGAGTAAGACCGAAATGATCGGCAAAAGCTGCGTGATTTCGGTCTTAGGCTGATGCACAACCAGCAGATCGAGATTGCAGTCAAATTCAGGACGGAAAAGGTCGATAAAGGAAATGACCTCGACCTGCACGCCGTCGTCGCGCAGCGCCTCGGCGGGAATCAGGGCGCGATAGCGCGTGCTCGCCAGCACGCCCCTTTGGGTTGCCAGGTCCTGGGGAAGGATATTTGCCGCAAAAACGACGCGCATGATGCCGTTCCGTACTTCTTCCCGGCCAGCATCGCCGAAAGCGGTAGCTAGAAGGTTAATTTTCGCCAGAAACCTAAGTAAAACGAGCGGCTTATTCGGCCGGATGCGGCTCTGTCGCAGCGCCCGCGCCTGCCGCCTTCCGTTCGCGCGCCAGCAGCGTGTAGGCGGTCGGCACGACGAAGAGGGTCAGCAGCGTCCCGAGCAGCAGCCCGCCCACGATCACCAGGCCGATCTGGTTGCGGCTTTCGGCGCCGGCACCCTCGGCGAAGGCCAGCGGCACCGCACCCAGCACCATCGCAGCCGTGGTCATCAGGATTGGGCGTAGGCGCAGCGACGCGGCCTCGATCACGGCTTCCAGCCGGCTGCGGCCCTGCTCCTGCAGCTGGTTGGCGAATTCCACGATCAGGATGCCGTTCTTGGTGATCAGGCCCACCAGCGTCACCAGTCCGACCTGACTGTAGATGTTCATGGTGCCGCCGCCGTATTTCAGCGCCAGCAGCGCGCCGGTCATCGAGAGCGGCACAGTGAGCATGATGATGAAGGGGTCGATGAAACTCTCGAACTGCGCCGCCAGCACCAGGTAAATGAACAGCAGCGCCAGGATGAAGGTCAGGAAGATGTCGCCGGCCGCCTGCTTGTATTCGCGCGAGCCGCCGTTGTAGTCGATCTGCACGCTGCCCGGCAGCACCTTGCGAGCAGCTTCCTCCAGCTGTGCCAGCGCCTCGCCTTCAGAATAGCCTGGCGCCACATTGGCGGTGACATCGGCGGCGCGCAACTGGCTCATACGGGTCAACTCGCGCGCAGTGAGCGATTCCCGCACGTCCACCAGGTTGGACAGCTGGGTCATCTGGCCGCCACCGCCGCGCACGTATATCTTGGACAGGTCTTCCGGATTGGTGCGCTCGACATCGGCAACCTGCACGATCACGTCATACTGCTTGCCATTCTGCTTGAAGCGCGTGACCTGCCGGCCGCCCAGCATGGTTTCCAGCGTGCGGCCGATGGTGTCCACCTCGACGCCGAGATCAGCAACCTTGTCGCGATTCACCGCCACCTTGATCTCGGGCTTGTTCAGCTTCAGGCGCGTATCGATATTGGTCAGCGCCGGGTATTTCGCTGCCTCCAGCATCACAAGACCTACCAGCCGGTTCAGCTCGTCATATTCCATGCTGCTTTCCAGCACGATCCAGACCGGCGGCGAGCGCAGGTTCTGGCCCAGCGAGGGCGGATTGTTGACGAAGCCTTGCACGCCGGCGAGTTCGTTGAACTTCGGCGTGAGTTCAGCGGTGATGGTCTGCTGCTTGCGGTCGCGGTCGTCCCAGTGCTTCAGGCGGGTGAAGGACACGCCCTGCGACACGATGGGATTGCCCGAGACGACAAAGCGCGCCTCTGCTTCCGGCACCTTCTCCATGATGGATTCCACTTGGCGGGCATACTGCTCCATATAATTGATGGTCGCGCCTTCAGGGCCGTTGAAGCTGCCGATCACCGTACCGCGATCTTCGACCGGCGACAGTTCAGGCTTCAGGCCGCGGAAAAGGAAGTAGCTGCTGCCGGCGAAAACGACGCCGATCAGGATTACCACAAGGCGCGCCTGCAGCGACGTACGCAGCAAACGGGTATAGCCTTCCGTCATGCTGTTGAGGCCGCGTTCAACCAGGTTGAACAGGTAGCCGTGCTTGGCCTCATGCTTGAGCAGGCGGCCACACATCATCGGGCTGAGCGTCAGCGCGACGAAGCCCGAGACGAGCACCGCTCCGGCCAACGCCCAGGCGAACTCGGTGAACAGGCGGCCCGTCGTGCCGCTCATGAAACCGATCGGCGCATAGACGGCCGCCAGCGTTAATGTCATCGCCACCACGGCGAAACCGATTTCTTTGGCGCCCTTGAAAGCGGCCGCCAACGGCTCCATGCCCTCTTCGATATGACGGTAGATGTTTTCCAGGACCACGATGGCATCGTCGACCACCAGGCCGATGGCCAGAACCATGGCCAGCAGGGTCAGCGTGTTCACCGTGAAGCCCATCGCGTGCATGATGGCGAAGGCACCGAGCAGCGAGGCAGGAATGGTGACCACCGGAATCAACGTGGCGCGGAAGTTGCGCAGGAAGAAGAAGACCACGGCGACAACCAGGATCACCGCCTCACCAATGGTATGGTAAACTGAGTTGATCGAGGCCCGGATGAACAGCGAGGTATCATAGGCGATCTCGGCCCGCATACCCTCTGGCAGGTTTTCCAGGATGCTGGGCAGCGCGTCGCGCACGCCTTCGGAAATATCCAGTGGATTGGCCACCGCCTGCTTGACGATGCCAATCGAGACAGCCGGCTTGCCGTTGAATCGGACACTGACGCGTTCGTCCAGCGGACCCAGTTCGACACGACCGATATCGCTGATACGCACCGGATAGCCATTCACCTCGCGGACGATGATGGCGCCGAACTGCTCCGAGCTGCGCAGATCGGTTTCCGACAGCACGGTGAATTCCATGTTGCGGCTTTCGATGCGACCGGCCGGCACTTCGACATTCTGGCGGCGCAGGGCATTTTCCACATCCTGCGGTGTCAGGCTGTAGGCGGCGAGACGTGCGGCGTCGAGCCAGATGCGCATGGCATAGCGGCGCTCGCCGAAGATGCGAGCCTCCGATACACCGGTCACCGACTGCAGGCGATCCTTCACATAACGGTCCGCGAAATCGGTCAACTCCAGCGGCGAATGCCGGTCGGACGAGAAAGCGATATAGAGCACCGGCTGGGCATCGGCCTCGACCTTGGAGACGATCGGCTCATCGATCTCGGTCGGCAGCTTGCCGCGCACACGGCTGACCCGGTCGCGCACGTCGTTTGCGGTCGATTCCGCATCGCGCGAAAGCTTGAAGCGCACCACCACCAGGCTACGCTCCGGACGAGTGATCGAACGGACGAAATCGATGCCTTCGATACCGGCAATCGACTCCTCCAGTATGCGGGTCACCTGGCTTTCGATGACCTCGGCGCTTGCGCCGCGATAGATTGTCTCCACCAGCACCACCGGCGGATCGATATTGGGATATTCGCGCACGGTCAGGCGCGTGAAGGCGACCAGGCCGACCAGCACCACCACAAGGCTGAGCACCGTGGCGAAGACGGGACGTTCGATGCAGAGATCGGAAATCCTCATGACGTTACGAGCCCTTCATCTCGGAGGCGCGTACCGCCTGGCCGTCGCGCAGCTTCTGCGCGCCCTCGGAGACAATCCGGTCCTCGGGCGTCAGGCCTTCGATAATCTCGACCTCACCGCTACGGCGCAGGCCAGTACGGACCTTGGTCTGCCGGGCCTTGCCATCGACGACCTTGAAGACGAAGACGTCGCGACCGGCCGGCATCAGCGCGGTTTCCGGCACCAGGATTGCATTCTGACGATCCTCGACGATCAGGGTGACACGGGCGAACATGCCCGGTCGCAGCTGTTTGTTCGGATTGGGCAGGCTGGCGCGCAGGATGGCCGCGCGGCCGCTGGGATCGAAGGCCGGATCGACGGCATAGACCTTGCCGTCGAATGCGGCATTCGGGATGGCATCCAGACGCACACGCACCGGCTGGTCGACGGCGATCAGCGCAGCATGAATTTCCGGGATGCGGAAATCGACCTTGAGCTGCTCGACGCTTTCGATATTCACCATGGCCTGGCCGGGATTGACATAGTCGCCGACACTGATCGAGCGCAGGCCGGCGATGCCGTCGAACGGCGCGAGGATGGTGCTCTTGTCGAGCGTGGCCTGGGCCAGCGCCAGCATGGCCTCGTCATTGGCGAGCTTGGCGACCGCCTCGTCATGGGCACGCTGGGTGCCGGCGCCCTTGTCGTAGAGTTCCTTGGCGCGGCTGAAATTGGCGCGGCTAAGCACGATGCTGGACCTGGCCTGCGCCACTTGGGCGCGCGCAACGGCGGCATCCAGCCGCACCAGCGGCGCGCCACGCTTTACCGGCTGGCCCTCATCGAACAGGATGTCGGTGACGCGACCGGAAATTTCGGGCCGCAGGATGACAGACTCGTTCGAACGCAGGCTGCCCACCGCATCGAGCTGCTGGCGTACCGCGCCGATGATCACTGACTGGATCGCGACCGGCGTGGCATTCGGGGCCGCCGCCGCATTGGCCGAGGCCGTCGCGCCCGGCGACAGCTTTGCCTTGATCTGAGCGCCGAATACCCCGACACCGATACCGCCGGCCACAAGCACAAGGCCGGCCCAGACAAACGCCTTTTTCATATTGAATCTCATCCCCCGACTATACCCCGGCCGCTTCCCGATCTGGCGACCGTCCTGCTCCGTATAGGGAAAATACGGTCTGCCACGCCTACGGTCGAGGACGAACCAATTTGAGACCGGCGGAGAAGAAGGCAAATCGCCTAAAAACCGCGATTCCCCTTATATCCCGCGCCGCCCGTCCAGACTGCAGGCAGGCCAACTCCGTGGCCCGGGCGATCCCATCGGCAAGACAGCCGTGGGAAGACAGCGCACAGCCCGGGCCGAGGCCCGGCGGATACGCCAATCCTGATGACCCGCCGAGGGATAGCCGGCACGAAGCCGCCATGAACAACATCGGCTCGCTTTCACTTCACATGCCATGAACGTGACGATCGGCTCCCGGCTCTTACCCCTTGCCGACAGGCGCCAGGCCTATCGCCCTGTTCATTTGAACGGCTATAGTCTTCGAACCGAGATGCAGGAGACGAGAATACCGGATCATGGCAGGCCAACCGACCCTGGCTGAACGTCTGCGCGAGCAACTGGCCGACCAGATCGTGACAGGCGTGCTGCCGCCGGGCGCGCGCCTGGATGAGATCGAACTCGCCAAGCGCTACAGCATGTCGCGCACCCCCGTACGCGAGGCGTTCAAGGCCTTGGCCGCCATGGGCCTGGTGGAACAGCGCCCTCATCGTGGCGTCGTCGTCGCCCTGCCGGACCGCCACCGCATGGAAGAGATGTTCGAAGTCATGGCCGAGATCGAGGCGACCTGCGCCCGTCTTGCCGCCCAGCGCATGACGGGCACCGAGCGTCGCGCCCTGGAAACCCTTCATAACCAGGGGCAGCAATTGGTGCAGGCGGGCGACCGCGAATCCTACGCGCGTTTCAATAACGAATTCCACGACTTCATCTATCGCGCCAGCAAGAACAGCTTCCTGGAGGAAACGGCGCGCTCTGTGCGCCGCCGCCTGATGCCGTTCCGGCAGTCGCAGTTCCGCGTGGTTGGCCGTCTCAGCAACTCACATGCCGAGCATGACGCCGTGGTCGAAGCGATTTTGCGTGGCGACAGCCAGGCGGCGGAGCAAGCCATGCGGGGCCATGTGGCGCAGGTCACTACCGCATCCGTCATCCTGGTCGAGGGTCACCGCACGCCCGACACCGATCAGGACAAACAGCGCGACACCATCAAGGCCGCGCTGCCTGACGATAGGCTCGCCATCCCCCATAGCTCGTGATCTCGGGCGCGCCACTGGCGCCGGCCGCTTCACAGATAAAGCCCTTCAGCAGCCGACCGTCATTCAGGCGGACATCGGCGATGCCCAGCGGTGCATGGATTCCGGCCATGAAAGCGCCGAAGGCGGGTGTCGGCAGAGACCATATCTCGCCTTCGATCTCGGCGCCTGCACCCGTCTCCACGCGCACAAGACCGGGGCGCTGCGGTGTGCCGTTCAGTGCATAGAAGCGGTAATCGGCCGCCGTCCGGCAGACCCCGACCAGTTGGCCGCCCAGGCCGGTCAGTTGATGGTTCAGCGGTTCACCGGAGAGGTGCGCACCTAGAATGACCACCTGGAAATGCGGATAACTCGCCTTGGCCGGCGTGATGTCTTCCAGCGGGAATGGCGTTGCGCCAAGCGTCACGTCTGATGCGACATGGAAGGCATGACCGATAGCCGCCAGTTCGCTCTCATGGAAAGATGGACCGATCAGGGTGATGCCGGCCGGCAGGCCGTTTGACTGGAAGCCGTTCGGAACCGCCAGAGCCGCAAGGTCGAGATAGTTCACGAAATTGGTATAGGTTCCGAGATTGCTGTTCAGCGTCACCGGGTCGGCAAGCACCTCGTCGATCCGGTAGATCGTGCCGCTCGTCGGAACCACCATGCAGTCGATCGACTTCCACACCGGTGCGGTCTCCTGCCGCAATGCCTGCAGCTGGTAGTTCATCCGGTGCACGTCGACGGCCGTCGCCTCGCGGCCGCGCTCGATCACCGCGCGCGTCACCGGATGCATGGCATCGGCCTGTTCATCCAGGAAGGCACCGACCGCCGCCGTGCGCTCTGCCGTGCCGGCCGGCTGATACAGGAAGCTCGCGGCCTTCGCGAAGGGCGCATAGTCGATCTCAACCGCGATGCCACCCAGGCTTTGCAATCGCTCCAATGCTGCATCAAACAGGGCTGCGGCATCCGTGTTGCCGAAGAAGCTGAGCTGGTCGCGGCGCGGCACGCCGAAACGGAAGCGTTCCGGTTTAGCTGGCGTGATGGCGCGCCAGCCGGCGGGCGCCGCGCGGCTATAGCTATCGGCAGAATCCGGCGCTGCGGTAACATCCAAGACTGCCATGCTGTCCGATACCGACAATGCAAAAACAGATATGCAGTCGATGGAGCGGCAGGCCGGCACCATGCCGGCACCGCTGATCAGACCAATGCTGGGCTTCAGCCCCACGATATTATTGAAGCCGGCCGGCACGCGGCCGGATCCGGCCGTATCCGTGCCCAGCGCGAAGCTGACCAGACCAGAACTGACCGCGACGGCGGAGCCCGAACTCGATCCACCAGGAATGTATTCGGTATTGAAGGGATTGCGCGCCACACCATAGGGGCTGCGCACACCGACCAAGCCGGTTGCGAACTGATCCAGATTGGTCTTGCCGATCAGGATCGCGCCCGCATCCAGTAGCCGTTGCACGGCAGAGGCGGTCTGCGTCGCCGCATAGGCAAACGCCGGACAGGCCGCCGTGGTGGTCAGGCCGGCGACATCGATATTGTCCTTTACCGCAAAGGGCACGCCCCATAGCGGTTGGTCCGGTTGCGGCCCTGCACGTTCCAGCTCTGCGGCGCGCTGCAAGGCGGCGTCGCGTGGATTGAGCGATATCCAGACTCCGTCTTCACCGCGCGCTGCGATGGCATCGTAGATTGCCGCGATCACACTGCCCGGCCGGCGTCTGCCGGCCTGATAATCCTGCCGCAGGCCGGTCAAAGTCAGGGTCCCCAGGAGAGTGGCGTCAGAGGCAGACATCGATGGTTTCCCTCGGCAAAACGGTCGTCTCAACGATCATGTATGCAATCTGCATACCGTCAGTAAATTCAATTAAATACATACAAACACTTATATTTTTAAAACTCTGTGTCGTAAAATTAGCCGACTCTCAAAAGCATATGCATAATTTATATGCATATTCTGCGGCCAAATCCTACGGTGTAAATTTGAGCATTCGCCTGGCCAATCGGATTCCCTGAAACGGATCAGGCGATTACCAGAGCCGGGCTCGCGCCCGACCGCCATGGCACGCCGGTTGCAGATTGTATGCAAAGCAAATTGCAGCAACGGGGGTCCTGCCATGCAACGTCGCGTATTCCTTTTCGCCACATCAGCTCTGTTCGTCGCCGCATCGCTGGCGCTCGGCACAGCATCCACACCCGCCGCCGCGCAATCGCGTCAGGAGACGCTGCTGGTGGTGGTCGAGGCCGGCATGAACAATCTCGACATTCATGGCGTCGGCACCAGCGGCCGTTCCTATGTCGCGGCCTGGAACATGTACGATCGCCTGGTCACCTTCGGCCGCAAGACGTTGCCTGACGGCACGCTGTCCTACGACTACAGCAAGATCGAACCCGAGCTGGCCGAGAGCTATACGGTGGCGCCCGATGGCACCTCGGTGACCTTCAAGCTGCGCAAGGATGCGAAATTCCATGACGGCACGCCGGTGACGGCGAAGGATGCCAAATGGTCTTACGACCGCGCGGTGAGCGTCGGCGGCTTCCCCACCTTCCAGATGGCGGCCGGCAGCCTGACCAAGCCTGAGCAGTTCGTGGTGGTGGACGATTACACCTTCCGCGTCGACCTGCCGAAGAAGGACAAGCTGTCATTGCCCGACATGGCGGTGGTGGTGCCGGCGATCTACAACTCGGAGCTGGCCAAGAAGAATGCCACGGAGAAGGATCCGTGGGCGATGGACTGGATGAAGACCAACGATGCCGGTGGCGGTGCCTACAAGCTGGAAAAGTGGACGCCTGGCCAGGAGATCACGTTCACCCGCTTCGACGACTGGAAAAGCGGTCCGCTGCCCAAGATGAAACGCGTGATCATCCGGGACGTGCCCTCGGCCGGTAACCGCCGTGCGCTGATGGAACGCGGCGATGCCGATATCTCACTCGACATGCCGCAGAAGGATGCCTCCGAGATCTTTGCCGAGAAGGGCTCGGGCAAATACATCGTCGTCGGCGTGCCGGTCGAAAATTCGCTGAAATACATCGGCATGATCACCACTGCCAAGCCCTTTGACAATGTGAAGGTGCGCCAGGCCGTGGCCTATGCCGTGCCCTTCGAACAGATTTCCAAATCCGCCATCTACGGCCGCGGCAACATGATGTACGGCGCGGCCTCGGCCACACCGAAGGACGCCGTCTGGCCGCAGCCCTTCCCGTATAATGTCGATCTCGACAAGGCGAAGAAGCTGCTGGCCGAGGCCGGCTATCCCGATGGCTTCGAGACCACGATCTCCTTCGACCTGGGCGAGGCAACGGCCGATGAGCCGACCGCCGTGCTGCTGCAGGAAAGCCTGGCCAAGATCGGCATCAAGGCAACCATCGAGAAGATCCCGAGCGCCAACTTCCGCAATGCCATGTTGCAGAAGAACCGCCCGATCCATATCGCCAGCTTCGGCGGCTGGCTCAACTTCCCCGACTATTACTTCTTCTGGGGTTATCACGGCCAGAATGCCGTGTTCAACACCATGGCCTACCAGAACAAGGACATGGACTCGCTGATCGACGCCTCGCGGTTTGAAAGCGATCCAACCAAGTACAAGACCCTGGTGACCAGCTTCATCAAGATGTCGATGGATGAAGTACCGCGCATTCCGCTGTACCAGCAGATGCTCGACGTCGGCATGCAGAAGAACATCAAGGGCTACACTTACTGGTTCCATCGCCAGCTCGATTTCCGCCAGTTCGAGAAGCTGTAAGGCCCAGGGAAGCGGCAGGTAAGGCAGGAGGGCGGCGATGCTGCGGCTGATCGGCAAGCGACTGGTGGGTGCGCTTCCCAGCGTGATCGGCGTACTGGTCGTCACCTTCCTGCTCACCCGCGCCCTGCCCGGCGATCCGGCCGTCTTCTTCGCTGGTCCGGCGGCGACCCGCGAGGCCATCGAGGAGGTGCGCAAAAGTCTCGGCCTCGACAAGACCCTGCCCGAGCAGTTTGTCGTCTATCTGAAGGACCTGGGCCGCGGCAACCTGGGCAACTCCATCGCGACCGGCCAGCCGGTGCTCACTGAAATCCGCACCCGCCTGCCGGCCTCGCTGGAGCTCACGTTGTATGGCCTGCTGGTCTCGGTGCTGATCGCCGTGCCGCTCGGCGTGCTGGCGGCGACGCGGCCGGGTTCTTGGATCGACCATGGCTGCCGCGTCATCACCACGGCCGGCGTGTCCCTGCCTGCCTTCTTCACCGGCCTGCTGCTGGTCTATGTGCTGTATTACCTGCTGGGCTGGGCACCAGCGCCGCTCGGCCGGCTCGACATCTTCTTCTCGCCGCCCAGCCATGTGACTGGCTTCTACACCATCGACAGCCTGCTCGACGGCAATCTCGAAACCTTCCGCGCCGCGCTGGCGCAGCTGCTGCTGCCGGTTACGGCGCTGGCGATCTTCACCCTCGCGCCGCTGGCCCGCATGACTCGCGCCGCCATGCTGGAGGTGCTGGGCAGTGATTTCATCCGCACCGCCCGCGCCTCCGGCCTGCCCAAGGCCAAGATCGTTTACGGCTATGCCTTCCGCAATGCCATGCTGCCGGTCGTCACCACGCTGGGCATGGTGTTCTCCTTCCTGCTCGGCGCCAATGTGCTGGTCGAGAAAGTGTTCTCCTGGCCCGGCATCGGGACTTTCGCGATCGAGGCGCTGGTGGCCTCGGACTATGCGCCGATCCAGGGCTTCGTGCTGACCATGGCGCTGCTCTATGTGGCGCTGAACCTCGCCATCGATATCCTCTATATCGTGATCGATCCCCGCGTCGGGTTTGAAGCATGAGCGCGACGCTGAAGCATATCCGCTATGTGCTGACCGAGAACCTGGTCACGCTCTTCGCCTTTTCGCTGTTCGGATTCATCGTCTTTTGCGCGATCCTCGGCCCCTGGCTGGCGCCGTATAATCCGCTGGAGACCAATGCCGCCATGGCGCTGAAGCCGCCATCTTCCGCGCACTGGTTCGGCACGGACTCTCTGGGCCGCGACATCTTCAGCCGTGTGCTGGTTGCCACCCGGCTCGACCTCGGCATCGCCTTCGCCTCCGTCATCCTCACCTTTGCCATCGGCGCGCTGGCTGGCATCGCCGCCGGCTTCTACGGCGGCTGGGTCGACCGCGCCGTCGGCCGCGCCGCAGACACCATCATGGCCTTCCCCCTGTTCGTGCTGGCCATGGGCATTGTGGCAGCGTTGGGCAACAGCGTCGGCAACATCGTGCTGGCCACCGCCATCATCAACACGCCGCTCTATGCGCGCGTCGCCCGGGCCGAGGCCAACATCCGCCGCAACGCCGGCTTCGTCGAGGCCGCGCGGCTATCGGGCAATTCGGAAAACCGTATCCTGCTGCTGCAGATCCTGCCCAACATCCTGCCCATCCTGATGGTGCAGTGCTCGCTGACCATGGGCTACGCCATCCTGAACGCGGCCGGCCTTTCCTTCATCGGCTTAGGGATTTCGCCACCGACGCCGGAATGGGGCATCCTGGTAGCCGAGGGCGCCGCCTTCATGATCTCGGGCGAATGGTGGGTCGCGCTGTTCCCCGGCCTGGCGCTGATGACCGCGGTCTTCTGCTTCAACCTGCTGGGCGACGGCCTGCGCGACATCGTCGATCCCCGGAGGCGCACATGAGCGCCGTACCGGTTCTCGCCGTCGATAACCTCAGCGTCGAATTCAAGACCCGCGGCGGCATCGTCAAGGCGCTGGAGCAGGTCAGTTTCAACGTCAACAAGGGCGAGATGGTTGCCATCGTGGGCGAGTCCGGATCGGGGAAATCGGTCACCGCCTATACGGTGATGGGGATTCTGGATGCCGCCGGCCGGGTCAGCAGCGGCACGGCGACCTTCGGCGGGCTCGACCTGCTGCAGACCAAGGAGAGCATGCTGCGCGATATCCGCGGCCGCGAGATGTCGATGATCTTCCAGAATCCGCGCGTGGCGCTGAACCCGATCCGCCGGGTCGGCGACCAGATCGCCGACGTGCTGCTGCAGCATGGCAATGTCACCCGTCGCGAGGCGCCGCGCCGCGCCATCGAGATGCTGGCCCGTGTGCGCATCCCCGATCCGGAGCGGCGCGCAAAAGCCTATCCCTTCGAGCTGTCGGGCGGCATGTGCCAGCGCATCATGATCGCCATCGCGCTGTCCTGCTCACCCAAGCTGCTGATCGCCGATGAACCGACCACCGGCCTCGATGTCACCACCCAGGCTGCCATCATGGACCTGATCGCCGAACTGGGCGCCGGCCAGGGCATGGCTACGCTGCTCATCACCCACGACCTCGGCATGGCGGCGGAATACTGCGACCATATCGTGGTGATGCATGCCGGCCATATCGTCGAGGCCGCACCGACCGCGGCGTTGTTCGCCAATCCGCACCATCCTTACACGGCCAAGCTGATCGCCGCGACGCCGCGCCCGACCGCCAGGCTGGCCGAGTTGGCCGCGATTCCGGGCAACCTGCCTGACCTGCGCGCCACGGAAATTCCGACCTGCCGCTACAGCCTGCGCTGCGAGCGCCGGCAGTCGCGCTGCGCCCAGGCGCTGCCGCGCGCGCTCACCGATGGAAGGGACAGCATGGTCGCCTGCTGGAATCCGCTATGAGCAGCCCGCTGGACAAACCGCTGCTGGATGCGCAGTCGCTGCACAAGCATTTTCCGGTTGGGAAAAAGACTGGCGGCCTGTTCACACGCAAGTCGGCCGCCAAACCGCCTACGATGCTGTATGCCGTCGACGACGTTACCTTCACCATCGGCAAGGGCGAGACGCTCGGCCTGGTCGGCGAAAGCGGCTGCGGGAAATCCACGCTCGTGCGCCTGCTGACCCGCCTGCTCGACCTCACCGACGGCAGCATCCATCTCAACGGCGAGGAGATCGGCCATCTGCCCGCCAAGGGCTTTGGCCGCAGCCCGTATCGTCCGCGCATCCAGATGGTATTCCAGGATGCCGGCGACAGCCTCAATCCGCGCTTCACCGCCTTTGCCGCCATCGCCGATCCGATCCAGCGCCTGAAACCACTGGGCCGCGCCGCACTGAAAGCCCGCGTCGAAGCGCTGGCCGCCATGTGCGGCCTGCCGACCGAACTGCTGGGCCGTTTCCCGCACCAGCTTTCGGGCGGCCAGAAGGCCCGCGTCGGCATCGCGCGCGCCATCGCCGTCGAACCCGACCTGCTGATCCTGGATGAGCCGACCGCAGCGCTCGATGTCTCGGTGCAGGTGGTGATCCTGCAACTGCTCGACGACCTCAAGCAGCGACTGGGCATGAGCTACCTGTTCGTCAGCCATGACCTCAACGTCGTGCGCCTGCTCTGCGACCGCGTCATGGTGATGTATCTGGGGAAGATCGTGGAGACCGGACCGGCCGAAACGGTGTTCCGCAATCCCGCGCATCCCTATACCAAGGCGCTGCTGTCGGCGATCCCGCATTTCGACCAGATCAAAGGGAGCGGCGGCCCGCCGGCCCAGCGCCTGCGCATCAGCGGCGAACCGCGCAGCCCGATCGACCCTTCGCCCAACGTCTGCCGTTTCCATGGCCGTTGCCCGAAAAGCCAGTTGGCCTGCGAGGAAAGCATGCCCCTGCTGCAGGGCGTCGGCCCCGGCCATTCCGTGGCCTGCCATTTTCCGGTCGCCGGCAACGACAGGACGCCAGGCGCCGCTGCGGCCGAGTGACCGCCCGCCATCGACGGCAGCCCTGACGATCAGAATTTTGGGAAAATGGTGCACCCGACAAGATTCGAACTTGTGACCTCTGCCTTCGGAGGGCAGCGCTCTATCCAGCTGAGCTACGGGTGCACGGAGCCGTTTCGGTCGGCCGGACCATACAGGAGCGCTCCGCCCCAGGCAAGACGGCCATGGCGGTCTGGAATCATGGCATCCTGCGGAAATCCTTGATGAATCCCGCCTGCCATCCTGACGGTGCGCAGGCGGGCCGGTAAAGACCCCGATCCGCTTCCCGCGCATTCCTTTTGCTTCCTTTGCCTTCGTTTCACGCCGTTTGGGTTCGTTTCAGTTCGTTTGGCTTCGTTTGCGTTCGTTTTGCTTCGCTGTGGTTCATTCCGGTTCGTTGACGCTCGCTGGTGTTCGTTGGCGTTCGCTGGAATCCGCTGCGGTTCGTCGACCTCCGACGCTTCATTGAAACCGTCAGACAGACTCCATCGTTTGCGACCGTTGCCGGCGCAGCGCGAACTCCCGCTATGTCCATACCGAATTAGAACATATAGAGAACATAAAGTCAAGCCGCAATCCCGCCTTCCAGCCGAATACAATCTTATGCGCTGTTTATCGCCTGGCCGTGACGAGCCAGTCCCAGGGCTTGAGATGCTTGAGCGCCGGCGTCGGCTTCACGCCCTGGCTCGGCCAGGAATATTCCACGCGCTGGATTTTGCAGCGTGTGAAGCCCAGGCCTTTCAGCGCGGCCAGCAGTTCGCCGCGGGTGTAATGCTTGGTCGGCACACCCTCGATGCTGACGGCGCGCGCGCCTTTCTCATGCGGGTCGGGGCCGATCACGATATCGGAATACCCGCGTTCGGCGCGCTCGAGCAGTTGCGCCGATTGCAGCGCCGGCACCACGAGAACCAATGCGCCGCCTGGTTTCAGCAGCTCGTAGGTCGAGCGCAGGATGCGCTGCCAGACCTTGCGCCGGGGATGCAGCGCCGTATTGACACAGAGCACGGCATCGAAGCCGCCGCGAAACTGCTTCGGAGTCTCGCCCGCCACCGACAGTGTGATGTTCTTCTGCATGCGGAAGCGACGTCGCGCCACCTGGATACAGGCAGCGGAATGATCAAAGCCATGCACGCGGGCAAACAGGCGACTCAGCATCGGCAGATAGACGCCGATGCCACAGCCGAAATCGGCAATCGATGCGCTCTTGATCGAGGCGGCCTTCAGGGCCGCGGTGATGACGCGCTTTTTGTCATGCTGCAGTGAGTTGAAGATCTCGTCCGTCCATTGCGGGGCGATCTGGTCCCAATGCTGGCTCTCCTGGCCAAGCGGGGCACCGTCTTCAAGACGACTGGCGTTGCGATCCATGGGCTAGCCGACTCCGTTGCTTCGCCATGAATCCGTTATCCGGTGATTCGCAGGCCACGCCAAGGCCGAATCACCTGCAGGGAATCGCTGATTGCCGGAAAAGTGAAGCCGGAGCCGCGAGATGCGGGCACTTCATGGCGAACATCGCCACAATGCGCATGCTGCGAAAAGCCTCAATGCCTTAGGCGCGGGGCAAGCTTTTTCGCATCAGGTCCCCGACATGCTCATCCGCATTCGGGGACGAGCTGCGACGAGGCCTCGCCAGTTCAAACTGCACCTCAAAATCATGGGGCTTGCACGGGTACATGCTGCCGGTCCGTGTTTTGATGATCCAGTCGCCGCGATCCGCGAACACGGCACTGTCGGCCGTGAATATCGTTGCGCTGGTTTTAGTGACACGCGCGAACCCAGTCCGTACGGCTTCCTTCCACCACCGGGGGGGTTCGTCAAATCCAAAACGAAAAGCCTCGATAATCTCGGGCTTCCTGCGATATCGCATGATCCGTCCCCGTTATTTCCCTGGCCTCTCCGTCCCCGGAAATGCAATTTTTGCCTGAGGTTGGAACGCCATTCCAGCAGAAACGTTCCAGCGCCCTTTCAAAAAATGCGCGCCGCGCTCATCTGAATCGCAGCCCGCAAACCACGCTCCGAGAATTTGCAGATTTCCGCGACGCATCGGTTCCGTATGGCTGACCCCGGTCAAGATCGGGGGAATCGCCCAGTGTCTGGAACCAGTGTCCGGAAATTGAACTAGAGCCGCGCGATCCGGCTGCTAGCCTGCAGCACACGAGTCGCCTGCAGATGCATGCGCCTGCCATTGGAGAAACATGAATGTTCCTGCAAACCATCGCGGAGAAAGACGCCACCGGCCGCATCGCCGAAATCTATGCCGATGAGAAGGCGCGCTTCGGCTTCGTGATGCAGGCCAGCCAGTGCCTGACCACGCGGCCCGACCTGCTACCGCTCTATTACGATTTCAACAAAGCGATCCGCGCCGGCTTCTCACTCGACCTGCGCGCCTGGCGCCTGATCACCCTGATCGCCGCCAAGCACATCCCCTCCACTTACTGCACGCAAGTCTACAGCCAGCAGCTGATCGCCGATCTGGGATCGAAGGACGCCGTGCTGGCGGCGCATCGCGACTTCCGCAATGCGGGCCTGTCGGCGAAAGATGTGGCGATGCTGGCCTATGCTGAGCAGGTCGCCCTGAATGCCGCCGCTGTGACGCAGGCCGATATCGACAGGCTGCGCGCTGCCGGCTTCAGCGACCGCGAGATCGGCGACATCGCCTTCTGCGCCGCCTGGCGTTGCTTCTTCAGCCGTTATCTCGATGCCGTGGGCGCGATGCCGGAAGCCGCCTTCATCGACGAGGACGAAGCCTTCAGCCGGCAGATGACGGTAGGTAAGGCGATTTGAAGCAGCGGAATGGGCGTATGCAGGCGAAATGGTGGAGACACCATGGCGCTGACAATGCCTGTCTGTTCGTCAGGCGACGCACAAATCCGCGCAGTCCAGGTCCATACAGGCAACAGAGCCGCACCACGGCGGACTACCTCGAAATATCACTCGACATACCACCGTAGAGTCGTATCTCTCAAGGCCAGCCCTACAATTCGCAGGCCGTATGAGACGCTCGCCATGATGCCGTCCGTCCAGCCACTGCTTTCTCCGTCAGAGGAGAAGCGGCGCATGGCTGCCGTGCGCCAGCACGACATCCTGGATACCCAACCCGAAGCCGCCTTCGACCATATCGCGGTGATGGCCGCCGACCTGCTGTCGGCGCCAATAGCGATGATCAGCATTGTCGATGAGGACCGCGTCTGGTTCAAATCCCGTCACGGCATGCCCCTGCGGCAGACCGGCCGGGAGCCGGGCCTGTGCGCTTCGGCCATCCTGCAGACGCGCCCCTGGCTGGTATCGGATGCCGAGGCGGACCGGCGGGCGCAGGCGCATCCGCTGGTCACCGGTGATTTCGGCCTGCGCTTCTACCTGGGCATTCCGCTGTGCAGCGCCGATGGCAGCAATATCGGCGCGCTCTGCGTCATGGACCACAAGCCCCGCAGCGTGACCCGCCGGCAGATCGCCAGCCTTGGCAACCTGGCCGCCATTGCCATGGACCAACTCGACCTGCGGCTCGCCGCACGCCGCGCCGCGGCGGCGCTGTCAGAGGTTGCCGCCGACAAGGAAAACGCGCTGCGCCTGGCCGCCACCATGGCCAACGAAATCGACCACCGGGTGATGAACAGCCTGCAGCTCGTCTCGGGTCTGCTGTCGATGCAAAGCCGCAGCCATAGCGACGACGATGTGCCCACCCAGCTCAAGCAGGCGGCCGGCCGCGTCGCCGCCATCGCCAGGGTGCACCAGCATATCTATCTGAGCGAGGGCATCGAGCATGCCGATGTCGCACAATATCTGCAGCGAATCTGCGACGACCTGTCAGTGATGCTGCGCGCCACCGGTCGCGGTGAAATCGCAGTCAGCGGCGCCGAAGTAAAGCTGCCCACCGCACGGATCGTCGCCATCGGCCTGATCATCAACGAACTGGTCACCAACGCGATCAAATACGGCAAGGGCAAGGTCGCGGTCCGCTTTGCCGAGGCTGAGGCCGGCTACGCGTTGTCGGTTTCCGACGAAGGACCCGGCATGCCCGCCGGCCAGGCCGCCGATGCGAGCCGCGGTTTCGGCATGAAGGTGATCCGGCTGCTGGTCAAACAGCTCCATGGCAGCCTTGATTCCGGTGCGCAGAGCAACGGCAGCGGACTGACCGTCACCATCACCTTCCCTCGGGAGATTGCGCTACCCCGTGGCTGAGCAGCCCTTATGACGCCAGCTGTGTTCCGCTGCGACAAAAATCAATCAATTCCTGCTCATCCTCGCTCGATCGGAACCATCGGACCACGAGGTGGTTCCCCCGTCATGCACCAGCATTGCGCTGCCGCCTGGAGTATTTGTCGTTGAAACACTTGGATGGAACGGATGTCACGCTCCACACGGCATCGTCCGCAGACGCGATAATAGCGAATGCCGGCCGGAATCCTGTCGAAGACGGGGCTCTGGCCAATACGCGCTACCCCATCATGCTGCTCAAGGACGCCGGCGAGACTCCGATCTGCATCCTGCTGGTGGAAGACGACCTACTGATCCGCCTGACCACCACCGATTTCCTGGAAAGCTGCGGTTATGTCGTGCTGCAGGCCGAGGATGCCGCCGAGGCGATCGCCAGTTTCGCCCGCGAAATGAATATTGATCTGGTCTTCACCGATCTGCAGATGCCCGGCGAGATGGATGGCATTGGACTGGCCAGATGGGTGAAAGCCAACCATCCCGCCGTGCCGGTGATCGTCACCTCCGGCGTCGTCGCCGCCTGCGACGACGATATCGGGCCGATGATCCGCAAGCCCTACGATCTGGACGTGGTGCACCAATGCATCCAGGACGCCCTGCGCAAGGGTGCCGAATAACCCTTTTATGCCGCGCGGCTGCTGGTCAGTTCGAGGAACAGGTCTTCCAGGTCGGCTTCCTGGGTCGAGAGATCGATGATCTCCAGACCCGCCGCCTGCACCAGCGCCAGCACACGCGGAAACGGCGTGGCGCTGGGACGGTAATGCAGCCGCAGGCGACGCGGCCCCAGCAGTTCCGGGCTCAAACTGGCTAGAGAGGCCGGCGCGGCCGAGAGATCAGCGCCCAGTGTGAGGATCACATCCTTGCGGTCGAGCTTCGACAGCAGCGCCGGGGTTTCGCCCTGCGCCACGATACGGCCGTGATTGACGATGGCGATGTGGTCGCACAGCGCCTCGGCCTCTTCCAGGTAATGCGTGGTCAGCACCACGGTGACACCCGACTTGTTCAGCTCGCGGATATAGGCCCAGAGCTGCTGGCGCAGTTCGATATCGACGCCCGCAGTGGGTTCATCCAGCACCAGCACCGGCGGCGCATGCACCAGCGCCTTGGCCACCAGCAGGCGCCGCCGCATGCCGCCCGAGAGCGTGCGCGCATAGGCCTGCGCCTTGTCGGTCAGCCCCATGGCGGCGAGGATTTCAGCCGTGCGGCGTTCGGCCTTGGGTACGCCATAGAGGCCGGCCTGGAATTCCAGCGCCTCTTCCGGCGTGAAGAAGGGATCGAGGTTGAGCTCCTGCGGCACCACGCCGATGGCGGCCCGCGCCATGCGGGTGTCGCTGTCGATGTCATGGCCCCAGACCATGGCCTGGCCGGCGGTCTTGCGCACCAGGCCGGCGAGAATGTTGATCAGGGTGGATTTGCCAGCCCCGTTGGGACCAAGAAGCCCGAAAAAGCTGCCGCGCGCGATGTCGAGCGAGACGCCATGCAGCGCCTGCTTGGCCTTGGCGCCAGAGCCGTAAATCTTGACCAGATCGCGCACCGAAATGGCGGCATTCCGGTCCGGAACCGAGGCGGTCGACGGGGTGTCTGACATTGTCTTTATGGCCTGAAAGGCTGGCGTGGCGAGCGGCCCTGCGGTAGGTATCACCAGATGCCGGGCTGGTCAATTTACCCGCCCGCACCGACTGCCTCGATCAGCCTTTGGAGACCCCCATGCAGGCCACCAAATCCCCCTCTGCATCCGCCTCGGCCCCAGAGACGATCACCGTCGAGAGCCCGGTCATCGCCTGCGATGGCGGCGGCGGCGCGCTGGGCCATCCGCGCGTCTACCTGAACATGGGCGAGAAGCACCAGATCGACTGCCCCTATTGCGGCCGCCTCTACCTGCTGAAGGAAGGCGCTGGTGGCCACGGCCATTAAGGCCGGGCTGCATTCTTCATAATGGCTGACAGCAAGCACCGCCTCTACCTCGTCGACGGCTCGGGCTACATCTTCCGCGCCTATCACGCCCTGCCGCCGCTGACGCGCAAATCCGACGGCATGCCGATCGGCGCCGTCTCGGGCTTTTGCAACATGCTCTCGTCCCTCCGGGACAAAGCCGAGCATGACGAGGCGGTCAGCCATATGGCCGTGATCTTCGATGCCGGCCGCGAAACTTTTCGCAGCGAGATCTATCCCGAATACAAGGCCAACCGCAGCGAGACGCCGGAAGACTTGATCCCGCAATTCGCGCCGATCCGCGAAGCGACGCGGGCCTTTGGTCTGCCCTCCATCGAAAAGAGCGGCTTCGAGGCCGACGACATCATCGCGACCTACGCCCGCATCGCCAACGAAGCCGGCATGGAAGTCTGCATCGTGTCGTCCGACAAGGACCTGATGCAGCTTGTCCGCCCAGCTACTGATAAAGATCCTGGCATCGGCATGATGGATCCGATGAAGGATCGCAGCATCGGCCCGGCCGAGGTGCTGGAGAAATTCGGCGTGGCGCCTGACAAGGTGATCGACGTGCAGGCCCTGGCCGGTGATTCTACCGACAACGTGCCCGGCGTGCCCGGCATCGGCGTCAAGACGGCGGCCGAGCTGATCAACACCTATGGCGACCTGGAGACGCTGCTGGCGCGCGCCGGCGAGATCAAGCAGCCCAAGCGCCGCGAGACCTTGCAGACCAATGCCGACAAGGCGCGCATCTCATACCAGCTGGTGAAGCTGAAAGACGACGTGCCGCTGGAGCTGGGGCTGGACGACCTCAAGCTGTCGCCGGTGGAATGGCCCAGGCTCTCGGCCTTCCTCAACGAGATGGAATTCCGCACGCTGACCAGCCGGATTGAGAACCGGCTGAAGATGCGCGGAACGGATATGTCCGGCGGCGCGCCCATACTTCAGAGTGGGGGTGTTACTGCACGGCCCGGCGCGCCAATCGGTGCCCAGCCGAGTGCGCCGGTAGCCTCGTCGCATCGCGCCACCACGCCGATCGCCTACCCCGGTGAAGGCGGACCCGAGCAGCCGGCGGTCAGCCGCGACCGCTATGAGCTGGTGCAGGATCTGGGCGCGCTGCAGCGCTGGATCGCGCGTGGCTTCGAGGCCGGCATCATCGCCTTCGACACCGAGACGACCGACTTATCTCCGACCAAGGCCAACCTGGTCGGCATTTCGCTGGCCGTCGCGCCGGGCGAGGCCTGCTATATCCCGGTCGGGCATATTGCGCCAGGCGGCGGCGGGCTGGATTTCTCGGGCGATGGCGCCATCAAGCAGCTGGCGGTGAAAGAGGCGCTCGATGCGCTGAAGCCCCTGCTCGCCGATCCGGGCGTGCTGAAAATCGGCCAGAACATCAAATACGACATGGCGGTGCTGAACGGCCATGGCGTCGAGATCGTGTCCTACGACGACACGATGCTGATCTCGTATTCGCTCGATGCCGGTAAACATGGTCATGGCATGGATGAGCTGTCCGAGCGCCATCTCGGCCATACGCCAATCAGCTATGACGAGGTGACCGGCACCGGCAAGGCGCGCATTTCCTTTGCCGAAGTGGCGCTGGACAAGGCGCGCGACTATGCCGCCGAAGACGCCGATGTGACGCTGCGGCTTTATCATGTGCTGAAGCCGCGCCTGCTGGCCGAGAAACAGGTCACGCTCTACGAGACCATCGAGCGGCCGTTGCCCAGCGTCGTCTGCGCCATGGAATGCGCCGGCATCAAGGTCGATCCGGCCGAACTCAACCGCCTGTCGGCGGATTTCGCGCAGCGCATGGAGACCTTCGAAAAGAAGGCGCATGAGCTGGCCGAGGAGAGCTTCAATATCGGCTCGCCCAAGCAGCTCGGCGAGATCCTGTTCGACAAGATGAAACTGCCCGGCGGCAAGAAGGGCAAGACCGGGGCCTACTCGACCGGCGCGGAAATCCTGGAGGAACTGGCCGCCGAGGGCCATGAACTGCCGCGCGTCGTCGTCGACTGGCGCCAGCTGGCCAAGCTGAAAAGCACCTACGCCGATGCGCTGGTCGCCTCGATCAACCCCAAGACCGGCCGCGTGCACACCTCCTTCTCGCTCTCGGCCACCAATACCGGGCGCTTCGCGTCCAGCGATCCGAACCTGCAGAACATTCCGGTGCGCACCGAGGAAGGCCGCAAGATCCGCAAGGCCTTCGTCGCCGAGAAGGGCCACAAGCTGGTCTCGGCCGACTATTCGCAGATCGAGCTGCGCATCCTCGCGCATATCGCCGATATCGGCGCCTTGAAGGATGCCTTCCGCGACGGCATCGACATCCACGCGCTGACCGCCAGCCAGGTGTTTGCCACGCCGGTCGAAGGCATGGACCCGATGGTGCGCCGCGCCGCGAAAGCCATCAACTTCGGCATCATCTACGGCATGAGCGCCTTCGGCCTGGCCGCCCAACTCGGCATCCCGCAGCGCGAGGCGCAGAGCTATATCGAGGCCTATTTCCAGCGCTATCCGGGCATCCGCGCCTATATGGACAGCACCAAGAAGCAGGTGAAGGAACAGGGCTTCGTCACCACGCTCTATGGTCGCCGCGTGCATTTCCCCAACATCAATTCCAAGAACCCGGCCGAACGCAATTTCCTCGAGCGCGCCGCCATCAACGCGCCGATCCAGGGCTCGGCCGCCGACATCATCAAACGCGCCATGGCCAAGCTGCCTGCCGCTATTGCCGCCGAGGGCCTGAAGGCCCGCATGCTGCTGCAGGTGCATGACGAACTGGTGTTCGAAGCCGCCGATGCGGAAGTGGATGCGCTGATCGCGGTGGCCAAGCGCGTGATGCAGGGCGCTGCGTCACTCGACGTGCCGCTGACCGTGGAAGCCGGCGTCGGCCTAAACTGGGAAGAGGCGCATTAAGCGCCTCGCCTGTTTTCGCTTTACTCGAACACCGGCCGGAAGAAGCTGCGCTCGTAGCGGCGGAAGCATTGCGTCCGCGCGTAGAAGGCCATGGCGGCCTGGCAGTCCGGGTCTTTCACGGCGGCAACGCGGTACTGCTCATACGCCGCCATCGAGGGGAAGCTGAACGAGGCAAGCGCAATGTCGCTGGCGCCTTCGGATGGCATCAGGTAGCCGTGATGGGTGCCGCCCAGCTTGTTGACCAGCCGGATCCACATCTTCCCGTATTCCTCGAAGTCTTTCAGCTTGTCGGCATCGACTTCGTAGCGCAGGAAGCAGGTGATCATTTCGCGCCGTTATCTTATTTGGCTGCGATGCAGCGGTCGACGATGGCGCCGCAGGGCTCCATCACCTCACGGCCGGTGGCGGTGCGGCCGCGGAATTCCAGGGCGGTGACGCGGTTGTTCTGCAGGAAGAAGGTCGCCTCGCAGTAGCGGAAATAATCCGTCGCCATCTCGCCACGCCCGGACGGCGAGAAGCCGACCCCGGTCTGCACCGTGGCGCTGCGGCTGGTCTCGCGGAAATAGCTCCAGATATCGACGCCGTTCTCGCGGTTGAGCGCGGTCGGCTGGCCGGCACATGCTTTGAGCTGGTCGCCGCTGACGCCCAGCAGCTCGGTGCGGGCGCGCTCGGCCTTGTGTTCCAGCGGCGAGGCACAGCCGGCAAGCATTGCGGCGGCGGCGAAGGCGGAGAGAATCTTGTGCATGAGATGCACTTTGCCGCAACGCGGAAGACTGGTCAAACCTTCTCCGTATAAGGTTCACCCGTTGTCCGGACCCGCCCTTTCCGATAAACCGGATGGCAACCAGGAGGACCCGAGACCATGGGTGGATATGTCACCGTCAAGCCGGACAACCTGCGCGCCGCCGTGCGCCATATCTGCATCGCCGGCGGGAGCAACGAGCGCGAAGCCGCCCTGGTCGCCGACAACCTGGTGCTGGCCAACCTGACCGGCCATGACAGCCACGGCGTCGGCATGCTGCCGCAGTATATCCTGGCCGCCGTGGAGAAACGCCTGGTGGTGAACCAGTCGGTCAGCGTGATGAGCGATGCCGGCGCCATCCTCAACCTCGATGGCGGCATGGGCTATGGCCAGGTGATCGGTCATGAAGCCATGGAGCTGGGCATCCGCCGCGCCAAGGAGACCGGCGCCTGCATCGTGTCTTTACGCAACAGCCATCATATCGGCCGCATCGGCCACTGGGGCGAGCAATGCGCCGCCGCCGGCATGGTGTCGACGCATTATGTGAATGTGGTTGGCCGCCCCGCTCTCGTGGCGCCCTATGGCGGCGCGGACGCGCGCTTCGCCACCAATCCCTATTGCTGCGCCATCCCCGCGACCGAGCCCGGTGGCGAGCCGATCGTGCTCGACATGGCGACCAGCCGCATTGCCATGGGCAAGGTGCGCGTCGCCATGAACAAGGGCGAGCAGATCGCGCCCGGCACACTGATCGATTCAAAGGGTGGACCGACCAACGACCCGAAGACCATGTTCAATACGCCCATCGGCGCGATCCTGGCCTTTGGCGAGCACAAGGGCTATGGCCTCGCCGTGATCGCCGAGCTGCTGGCCGGCGCCCTGACCGGCGGCATCACCATGCATGATGGCAGCTGGGCGAAAAACACCATCACCAACAACATGCTTTCCATTATCATCGATCCCTCGAAACTGGGCGGCGCGGATACCTGGAAAGCCGAGACGGCCGCCTTTGTCGACTGGGTGAAGAAGTCGCCGCCGGGGAGTGGCAGTTCTGGCGTCATGGTGGCCGGCGAGCCTGAGCGCAAGTCGAAGGCCAAGCGCAGCGCCGAGGGCATTCCGGTGGACGAGACGACCTGGACGGAAATCATCGCGGCCGGCGAGTCCGTGAAAGTCTCGGCCTCGCAGACCAATGCAGCAGCGGGGCTCGCATAAATGAGCAAGGACGACCTTATCCAGACGGCGGCGCAGCGCCTGCGCGAGGCCAGCGAAACCGGCAAGGCCTGCGCGCCGATCCGCGACCTGTTCCCCGAGATGGATCTCGCCTCGGCCTATGCCGTGCAGGCGGTGAACCGCGACCACTGGCTCAAGTCGGGACGCCGCGCGGTCGGCCGCAAGATCGCGTTGAGCGCCAAGGCGGCGCAGACGTCGCTCGGCCTGAAGGAGCCGGCCTTTGGCATACTCTATGCCGACATGCTGCTGGGCGACGGCGACGAGGTGGCGCTGGGCCGCGTGCTGCAGCCGCGCGTCGAGGGCGAGGTCGCCATCGTGCTGGAGCGCGACCTGGCGATGGAACAGCCGACGCTGGCCGACATCTATCGCGCCGTGGGCTACTGCGTCACCGCCATCGAGGTGGTGGGCAGCCGCATCGCCAACCTGGACGCCAAGACCGTCGACCTGATCGCCGACAATGCCAATGGCGGCGCCTTCGTGCTGGGCAATCCGGTGCGCAAGCTGGACGGCCTCGACCTGCGCCGCATGCCGATGCACATGACCAAGGCCGGCCAGACAATCGCCGAAGGCACCGGCGAACTGGTCTACGGCAATCCGCTCCATGCGCTGACCTGGCTCGCCGGCCGCATGGTGCTGGATGAAATGCCGCTGAAAGCGGGCGACGTGATCATGACCGGGACTTACTTCCCGATGCAGCCCGCCAGCCCCGGCGACCAGTTCGAGGTGATCGCCGAGGGCCTCGGACGCTGCAGTATCGCCTTCGCAGCCCAGTAAACAGACAGGAACAGCCCATGCGCGCGATCGAACTGCGAAGCTTCTCGGTCGACGCGCTCACCATGACCGAGCGCCCCGAGCCGCTGCCCGGCCCGGGCGAGGTGCTGGTCAAGGTCAAAGCCGTGTCGCTGAACTTCCGCGACTGGCTGATGGCGCTGGGCAGCTACAATCCGAAGCAGAGGCTGCCGCTGATTCCCATTTCCGATGGCGCCGGCGAAGTGATCGGCGTGGGGACCGGCGTCACGCAATTCAAGACCGGCGACCGCGTGCTGGGGCATTTCTTCCCGGCCTGGCTCAGCGGCGAACCCAGCGTGGAGAAATTCTCGGTCTCCATGGGCGGCCCGCTCGATGGCTGGCTCTGCGAGCAGCGCGTCTATCGCGCCGAGGCGCTGTCGCCCATTCCCGAGCACCTGACTTATGAGGAAGCCGCCGCCCTGCCCTGCGCGGCGCTGACCGCCTGGAGCGCCATTGTCACCCACGGCCAGGTCAAGCCCGGCGACCGCGTGCTGATCCAGGGCACCGGCGGCGTGGCGCTGTTCGCCTTGCAGTTTGCCAAGCTCTGCGGCGCCGAGGTGATCATGACCTCGTCCAGCGACGAGAAGCTGCTGCGGGTGAAGGCCATGGGCGCCGACCACACCATCAACTACAAGACCGACCCGCAATGGGGCCGTACGGCGCGGGCCTTGAGCGGCGGCGCGGGGCTGGACCATATCGTGGAGCTCGGCGGCGCCGGCACGCTGATGCAGTCGATCCGCGCCGTCCGTCCCGGCGGCTTCATTGCCATGATCGGCGTGCTGTCGGGCGCCGCCAGCAACGATCTGCTGCTGCCGCTGGTGGTGATGCAGCAGGTGCGGCTGCAGGGCGTGACGGTGGGCGCCAAGGACGGCCTGGACGCCATGCTGCGCGCCATGACATTGGCGAAGCTGCATCCGGTGCTCGACACCACGTTTGAATTCTCGCAGAACGACGTGCGCGCCGCCTATGGCCATATGGGCGGCGGCATTCACTTCGGTAAGATTGTGATCGAGCTGGATTAAAGTATCCAGAAATCCCGCTTTCGGGCATACTTGGGCATCATCAGCCGCTGCCCCGAGCTCCGCCATGTATCTCTTCCTGCTCACCTTCATCCATGTCGCCATCAGCATCGTCGCCGCCTTTGCCGGCGTGGTGATGCTGGCCGACCGGCTGCGCGGCCGCACCCCCGATGGCTGGGAGAAGCTGTTCATCTGGACCGCGCTGTTCACCAGCGCCTCGGGCTACCTGTTCCCCGCCACGCAGATCACCCCGCCGCATATCGTGGGCGCGGCGGCGCTGCTGACCTTTGCCGTCGCGCTGCTGGCACGCCGCAAGAAACTGGCCGGCCGCTGGCGTTCGATCTATGCCGCCAGCCTGGTGGTCAGCGTCTACTGGCTCACCTTCGTCTTCATCGCCGAGGCCTTCCTGCGCGTGCCACGCATCGGTGCCTATGCGCCGACGCTGGGCGAGCCGCCCTTTGCCGTCGCGCAGGCCATCGCGCTGGTGGTCTTCGCGCCGCTATGCTGGCTGGTGGTGCGCAAGGCGCGCCAGACTGCGGTGTCTGCCGGCGCAACCTATCCTGCGTAAGACTGTCTATCCCGCGTAAGGCAGCACGCGTTCGGCCAGCGCCGTATCCATGTATTCCGTGATGGCCACCACCTGGCCATCACGGAAGGTGAAGATCATGCAATAGCGGTTCTCGTAGGCGCCGCGCTTGGTGCGATTAAGCCCGCGCGCCTCCACCACCACACGATCGCCCTCGGCAATGAAGGCCTCGGCCACGCAACGGTTCGGGCCATCGAACTGGGCATTCACCTCAGGGTGGGGGGTTCAAGCCCGTGCTGATCAGGACATTCGGTGCGGGGCCCCAAACATACATCGTGTAGGAGATCGTTTCGGTGTGATCGCAAGCCACCGGCGGCAGGATGTCGAAGAGGGTCGTGCCACCGGGAAAGAAGAGATAGATATAGCACGTATTCTCAACGAAATTATCGACGATCTGAAACCAGTACAGCAGGGTGTTGTTCTGGTCGAAGACATTCGCGGAAATGAAGCCGCTGCCGCAGGTGGGATAATGGTCGCTCTCGGTGACAAAACTCCATAAGGCATTGGGCTGGATCTGATGATAGGCGAGCTGCTGCGCGTCCCAGCATTGCATCGTCACCCTTTGCACCGTGATAGCGGCGCCGGTCCCGTTCCATATCCAGCCCTGGAATTTGATCTGCTCGACTTGCGCCTGGGCTGGCGCCGGCGCCAGCACCGACAGCAATGCCGCAAGGGCGAGATAGAGAAGCCTGCAGGCTGCCATGTCCCCGGCCTAGTTGAAGCGGTACGTGAGGCCGAGGAACAGGCCATGGGTATCGAGATCGGCCGAGTGAAGCATGGTGCCGCCCGAGTTATTGGTCGAGGTGACATTAGACACCGAGTTGACCTCTCCGAACCGCGTAAAGAGATAATCACCCCGCAGCGACCAGTTGCCGCTCAGCGCATACTCGCCGCCGAACCCGATGCTCCAGCCCGCCACGAACTGCTCTTTCGAGACCTTGGAAAACCCACTGAAGGCGTTGTCGGTATACTGGGCGTCGAATTTCACCCGCGTGGCGGCGACGCCGCCGGTGATGTAACCGAGCCAGTTATCCTGCGCCCATCCCAGCTTGGGACGCAGCGTTGCCATCCAGTCGGCCTTGACCGATTGCCGGATGGTGCTCTGCGAACCCGGATTCGCATCCATCTCCTGTCGCCGGACACTCTCTTGATCGATGAAAAGGGTATTGGCGCTCGCCTCGATGCCGACGAGGACATGGCCGAACTGCATCCCGTAGCCGCCGGCCAGAGCGCCGGACGGACGCCACTGGTCGATATCGTTCTTGCCGACCCGGGCGATCTGGCTGGCATCGGTCGCATCGAAGTATTGGAGCCGCCCGGTAACCGTCTTCATATCCGCGGTTCCGTTGGTCGCGCCCGCGAGGCCGCTGATATACAGACCTGACCAGTCCACGACGGCTGGCGCCGACTGCGCCATCGCGCTGCCGCCAGCCCCGGCGGTCAGCACCCCCAGCACACCAATCACAAAACAGCGCATATTGCCCCCCCGAGCATGCTCCCACTTATTGCCAGATTTGCAATAATTGCGGGGTTTGTCACCTGGGCAACAGCCCGCCCCGGTGGATTTGAGACGGATTGGACAAACAAGTGCGACAAATAAGAAAGCCTGCCGTGGCCTGCGTCGTCTTTGCACAAGCAGACCATGTATGCGTTCCAAATTCTTACTCGCCAGCGATATCGGTGGCGCGAACCAGACCGCGCATTATCAGAGCCGGATCAGGTGCTGCAGCGCGGCTAGACGTCGCATAAACCGGCCACTAGCCTGCACCGCATGCTCCCGCCCCGCCTCGCCACCAGTTTCCTGGCCACCGCGCTGCTGACCAGCGCCACCGGTTTCCTGTTTCCCTTCGCCGTCTTCCTGCCCTCACATGGCACCGCCATCGTGGCGCTGCTGGTGCTGGCCGTGATCCTGCCGGCGCGCTATCGCTTCGGGATGGCCGGCGCCTGGCGCGCGATCTATGCCGGCGGCACGGTGGCCAGCCTGTTCCTGCTTGTCTTCGTGGCCATCGCCCAGACCTTTGCCAAGGTGCCAGGCTTACGCGCCGTGGCGCCGACGCAGTCGGAACCGCCCTTTCTGATCACCGAAAGCCTGACGCTGGCGCTGTTCGTCGTGCTCGGCATCCTGGCGGTGCGCAACTATCGCGCCGCGTCGCCCGCCGCGCTGTCGGCATAGGGCAGCACGCGTTCGGCCAGCGCCGTATCCATGTATTCCGTGATGGCCGCCACCTGGCCGTCACGGAAGGTGAAGATCATGCAATAGCGGTTCTCGTAGGCGCCACGCTTGGTGCGATTAAGCCCGCGCGCCTCCACCACCACACGATCGCCCTCGGCAATGAAGGCCTCGGCCACGCAACGGTTCGGGCCATCGAACTGGGCATTCACCTTGGCCAGCAGATCGCCCAGCACCGCCGCCTTGCCGGCATAGTGCAGCGGCCAGTCCCTGCCGCCGGCAATCGTCCAGGTCACGTCATCGGCCATCAGCCCGACGAACAGCCGGCCGTTGCCCTCGGCCGTGCCGGCGAAGGCCTCCTGCAGGCGGCGCTTGTTGTCGGCTGCGCTGCTCATGCCGTGCGCCGTCATGCCGCCACCCCACGCGGGAAGGCAGCCGCCATCGGCTCCATCGGCAGGCGCAGCCCGTTGGCCAGATAGGCCACCGTGCGGTAATAGCCGGCCAGCAGCAGCAGCTCCATGATGGCCTCCGGACTGTAGCGACCGCTCAGCTCGCCCCACAGGCCATCGGGGATATCGGCGCTGGCATGCAGCGCATCGGCCAGCCGGATCATCAGCCGGTCATCCGCCTCCCAGCAGGCATCCTCGGCATTGCCGTAGACGGTGGAGAAAATCTGGTTGTCATCCAGGCCGGCATCCTTGCTGAAGAAACGGATGCGCAGGCCCCATTCATATTCGCAACGGCAGTTCGCCGTGACGCGCAGCAGCAGCACCTCGCGCTGGTGCAGGGCAACATTGCTGCCCTCGAAATAGATCGGCGCGCCTTTGACGAAGCGGTGGAACAGGTTGCCGTCGCGCGCCAGGGCGGTGAACAGCGCAAAGGGCGGCTGCCAGCCAGTCGGCAGGCGGTCGAGCACGGCCTGGATGTCGGGCGCATGGGGCGGCGAGGCGAGGTCAATGCGCGGCGGGCGCGGACGGGCGGCGATGCGGGTCGTGGTCATGGCGTCTCTCCGATAGCGGTTTCAGGGCGGAGCATGCGCCGGATCGAATCATTCTTCCAATCGATGATTGATATGACCTATATTCGTTTCATGAATTTATCCGCCCTCGACCTCAACCTGCTGGTGGCGCTGGATGCGCTGGTCACCGACATCCATGTCGGCCGCGCCGCCACCCGCGTGGGCCTGTCGCAGCCGGCGATGAGCCATGCGCTGCGCCGCCTGCGCGACATTCTGGGCGATCCCCTGCTGGTGCGCGTGGGGACAGGCATGGAGCTGACGCCGCGCGCCCAGAGCCTGCGCGCACCGTTGCGCGAGACGCTGGAGCAGGTGCGCGGGCTGTTCGTCGCTGATGGCTTTGATCCGAGCAGCAGCAGCCGGCGTTTCGCGCTGATGGTGCCCGATCACCTGACCAACCTGATCATGCCGCCACTGGTGCAGCGCGTAGCCGCGGAAGCGCCGGGCCTGCGGCTGGATGTGACGCCCTGGCGCGGCATTTCCTACCTGGGGCCGGATTTCTCACGCAGCATCGACTTCGTGGTGAACTGCCATAACGATGCCTTCCCGGGCTTTCATTATCAGCGGTTGTTCGGCGATTGCGATGTGCTGGCAGTGCGGCGCGGCCATCCGCTGGCGGCGACGCTGAAAAAACGCGCGGTGTTCCTGACCGCCCGCCATGTCGGCGTGATCGGGCGGGGCCTGCGTGAGGACCTGATCGACACCTGGCTGCAGGCCAATGCGGGCTATACCCGGCCGCTGGCGCTGACCGTGCCGAGCTATCTGCAGGCCCTGCATATCGTGGCGCGCAGCGACCTGGTCGCCTTCGTGCCCAGCCGCATGATCGCCAGTCTGAGCGACCAGCTGGGAATCATCGCCGTGCAGCCGCCCATCGCGCCGGAGGGCGATACCGAATACGTATTCTGGCCGACGCGCACCCAGAACGATCCCGGCGCGATCTGGCTGCGCCAGCATCTGATCGCGGTCGGCCGCGAGATCGACAGACAGAAGCGGAAAGCGGCCTAGAGCCCGGCCAGCGAAAGCCGCGCCGCGATGAAGTCGATCAGCAGCCGCAGGCGCGCCGGCATCACGCCGGGCAGCCAGACCATCTGCAGTGGCATCGGCGAGGTCTCGAATTCAGACAGCAGCAGCTCCAGCCGGCCGTCATCGAGATAGGGCCTGATCTGATAAAGCGGCGCCTGACCGATCCCTAAGCCCGCCACCACCGCCTCGATGCGGGCCGGCGCGGTGTCGGAGCGGAAGCGGCCCTTCACCGGTATCTGCTCTGCCGTCTCGCCTTCGCCGAACTGCCAGGCGTCGTTGCTGTGATGGCTGAAGCGCGTCACGCAGTCATGCGCCTTCAGATCCTCGGGCACCTGCGGCCGGCCGCGCGCCGCCAGATAGCGCGGCGATGCGAAGATGACACGCCGTATCAGGCCCAGGCGTCGCACGCGCAATGTTGAATCCTCGAGGAATCCGAACTGCACGGCCAGATCGAAATTCTCGGCCAGCAGGTCGACATAGCGGTCCTCCAGCGAAAGCTCGATATCAACGGCGGGATGACGCTCCATGAAGGCGGTCAACACCGGCAGCACATGGGCGACGCCGAAACGCGAAGACGCCGCGACGCGGATGCGGCCGGCCAGGCCGATGCCCTCTTCAGCCACCGCTTCACGCGCCAGGTCGAGATCGGCCAGTACCGGCTTCAGGCGCTGGTAGAACTTGCGGCCGGCATCGGTGACGCGGCTCTGTCGCGTGGTGCGCGCCACCAGCTCGACGCCCAGCTCCTGCTCCAGCATCTGCAGCGAGCGGCTGACCGCCTGCAGCGAACGGCCGAGCTGGCGTGCCGCCCCGGTCAGGCTGCCGCGATCCACGATAGCCACAAAAGACCGGTAATCTGCTAATTCTGACATTTATTATCCCTATTTTTGAGATAATATATCATCATATTAACTTATTTTCACGAAAATCGCCAGAATGCAGAATGCGGCCATGAGCTTCAGTCTGCCGCTTTTCCACTGGCCCGTTTTCCTGAGCCCCGCCGAGGCGGAGACGGCAGCCAGGACCGACCAGCCCCCCCCGGCCTTGCATGCCGATATGGGGTTGCCTGCGCAGGCGGACGTGCCCGCCGATGCGCAGGCGCTGGCCGCCACGCTGCGCGGTCAGGGCTACATGCTGTGATGCTTTAGGCTGCTGCCGTATCGAGGCGGCGGATGCGGGCGCGCGGGAAACGGATGGTCGCCGCCGTGCCCAGGCCCTCGCGACTGTCGATGGTGACCGAGCCGCCATGCAGACGCATCAGCGCCTGCACCAGCGGCAGGCCGAGACCGGTGCCGCCATAGGCCTTGTTCATGTGGTGATGCAACTGCACGAAGGGCTCGAAGGACCGCGGGATATCCTCGCGCTTCATGCCGATGCCGGTGTCGGTGATGGTGATGGCCAGCCGGCCGTCCTCTTCCAACCGGGTGGTGAGCGTGACGCTGCCGCCGGCCGGCGTGAACTTCACGGCATTGCCCAACAGGTTGAGCAGGATCTGCCGCAACGCGCGCTCGTCGGCCACCAGCAGCGGCAGATCCGGCGCCAGGTCGGATTGCAGGATCACGCCCGCCGCCTCGGCGCGCTCGCGCATCATGCGCAGCGCCATCGTACCCTGCTCCAGTACGTCGATCTCGGCCTCGCGCAGTTCGGTGGCGCCGGCCTCGATGCGGGTATGGTCCAGCAGGTCGTTCACCAGACTGAGCAGATGGCGGCCGCTGGCGAGGATGTCGGTGGCGTAATCGCGGTAGCGCGGATCGCCCAGCGTGCCGAACAGCTCGCCGGTGAGAATCTCGGAAAAGCCGATCACGGCGTTGAGCGGCGTGCGCAGTTCGTGGCTCATATTGGCGAGGAAGGCGCTCTTGGCCTGGTTGGCCTCTTCGGCCGCCAGCTTGGCGCGCGTCAGGTCCTCGATGGCGCGGCGCAGCGCATCGGCATCGCGGTTCACCCGCGCGATCACGCGATTGTACTGCAGCGCGATCGGCTCGACCTCCGAGCCGACGGCGACACGCACCGGCTGGTCGAAGCGGCCCTCGCCGCGCTGGCGCTCCATGTCGTTGACCAGATCGAGCATGGCCGAACCGGCGCCATGTTCGGCCTGGTTGAGGCCGACCGCCTCGGCCTCGGGCGAGACGCGCAGCGGCAGCGCCAGGTTGACCAGACGCAGCAGGCCATAGGTGACGCCGAAGGCATAGACGCCGGCCGCCGCGCAGCCGAGCAGCTGGATACCGAACTGGGTCCAGCGGTCATGTTCGACCGGCCAGCCCGCAGGGTCGCCGAAGATCGCCACAGCCAGCGTGCCCCAGATGCCGGCGCACAGATGCACCGGCACGGCGCCGACCGCATCGTCAATCCGGAGCCGCTCCATCGCCTCGGCGGCGGCCAGCGCCACCGCGCCGCCGATGCCGCCGATGATCACGGCGCTCAGGCCCGATGTGTTGTGGCAGTTGGCGGTGATGGCGACCAGGCCGGCCAGCGTGCCGTTGAGGAAATCCTCGACGCGGATCTTGCCGTGCAGCATCTGCGAGAGTAGCAGCGTCGCCACCGCGCCGGCGCAGCCGCCCAGCGTGGTGTTGATCAGGATCGAGGGCACGGTTTCGTTGAGCGCCAATGTCGAGCCGCCGTTGAAGCCGAACCAGCCGAACCACAGCAGCATGACGCCGAGCGTCGACATCACCAGGTCGTGGCCACGCATCGCCGTCTGGCCCTTGGAGAAGCGGCCCTTGCGCGAGCCGATGATCAGCACGGCAGCGAGCGAGACCCAGCCGCCGATCGAATGCACGACGCTGGAGCCGGCGAAATCGATGAAGCCAAGCTCGGCCAGCCAACCGGCACTGCTGCCGAACTGGCCGGTATTCCAGGCCCAGTGCGCATAGACCGGATAGATCACCCCGGAGATCACGATGGTGATCACGATATAGCTGGCAAAGCTGACGCGCTCGGCCACCGCGCCCGAGACGATGGTGGCCGAGGTGCCGCAGAACATGAGCTGGAACAGGAAGAAGGCGCCAGCGGCAATGGCGCCGCGGCCGTCGAACATCCAGTGGCTGGCACCGATCCAGCCGCCGGCGCTGTCGCCGAAAGCCAGGCCGAAGCCGAAAGCCCAGAACAGCAGGCCGGCGATGCAGAAATCGGCCAGGTTCTTCAACGCTACGTTGATGCTGTTCTTGGCGCGGACAAAGCCGCTCTCCAGGCAGCAGAAACCAGCCTGCATGGTGAAGATCATGCAGGTCGCCACCAAAATCCAGACGATGTCGATGCGATCCGACGTCATGAGCCCCCTGTCCGATGTAGCAAGACGCATACCAGCGTGAAACGCCCGATTCCCGTGACGAAAGCCGCCTTGCCCCCGGTGCGCGCCTGCCTATATTTTCGCCAGGCCTGTCGGCATTTGCGGCGGAGGCAGTTGGCTTTTGGCCCCTACCCCCTTATCTGTGAAGCCGACTCATAACTTTGCGATTGTGAAGACCGCCATGGACCTTTCAGCCAAGCCCACCGGTAATCCCGGCCTGACCGGCTTTTCCGCCGATCCCGCCGCGCCCATGTCAGCACCCGTACCTGCAACCGCGGCGGGCGATCTGATCAAGGATGCCGACATCACGACCTTCATGCAGGACGTGGTGCAGGCCTCCATGAACGGCCCGGTGCTGGTCGACTTCTGGGCTCCGTGGTGCGGCCCCTGCAAGCAGCTGACGCCGGCACTGGAAAAGCTGGTCAAGGGTGCCGGCGGCAAGCTGCGCCTGGTCAAGATCAATGTCGACGATCCGAAGAACCAGCCGCTGGCGCAGCAGTTGCGCATCCAGTCGATCCCGGCGGTCTATGCCTTCTCGGGCGGCCAGCCGGTCGATGGCTTCGTCGGTGCATTGCCGGAAAGCCAACTGAAGAAATTCGTCGAAAGCCTGCCGGGCGCCGGTCCGGTGCAGGACGCCGCCGCCGATGCCATCGAGGCCGGCAAGGCCGCACTCGGCACGCAGGCCTTTGAAGATGCCGCGGCCGCTTTCTCGGACGCGCTCGGCGCGGAACCCGAAAATCCGGCAGCGCTGGGCGGCCTGGCGCGCGCGCTGATCGGCATGGGCGAAGTGGACGCCGCCAAGGAAATTCTCGACGGCGTGCCGCCGGCGATCGCCGAGCATGCCGAGATTCATGCTGCGCGCTCGGCGTTGCAGCTGCTGGAAGACGGTGCCAAGGCGGCTGGCAACCTGAAGCCGCTGGAAGACGCCGTCGCCGCCAATCCGAACGACCATCAGGCGCGCTATGATTATGCGCTGGCGCTGGTGGGCGACAACCGGCAGGGCGAGGCGCTCGAACAGTTGCTGGACATCGTCAAGCGCGACCGCAAATGGAACGAGGAAGCCGCGCGCAAGCAGTTGGTGACCATGTTCGAAGCACTGGGCCCGATGGATCCGCTGGTGGTCGACGCCCGCCGCAAACTCTCCTCCATCCTGTTCGCGTAACCCCATGCATGACAGCGGCACCACACCGGAGAATATCGGAGCGCTCAGCCGCACCATTCCGATCTTTCCGCTGACGGGTGTGCTGCTGCTGCCGCGCGGGCTGCTGCCGCTCAACATCTTCGAGCCACGCTATCTGGCGATGACGCGGGCTGCCCTGGACGGCGCGAAGCTGATCGGCATGGTGCAGCCCAGCGAACCCTTCGGCCGCGGCGGCCAGTCGCCGCCCGACAAGGCCGCCGATGTGCAGCCCGTCGGCTGCCTCGGCCAGATCGTCTCTGCAACGGAGACGGACGACGGCCGCTTCCTGCTGACCCTGCGCGGCCTGTGCCGCTTCCACATCGCGCGCGAACTGCCGGCCGATACGCCCTACCGCCAGGTTGAGGCCGATTACGCGCCCTACGCCGAGGACCTGAAGCCACAGATGGACGGCCTGTGCGACCGCAACCGCCTGCTGCATGCGCTGCAGGGCTATTGCGCGCGCCACAACCTGCCGGCCGACTGGGATGCGATCACCGCGGTGAATGACGACCTGCTGGTCCATTCGCTGGCGATGATCTGCCCCTTTACCGCCGGCGAGAAACAGGCTCTGCTCGAGGCTGGAAACTTCAAGGCGCGCGCCGCCCTGCTGGTCAGCCTGCTGGAAATGGCGATGCTGGACGCTGCCAGCCTGCCGCGCGGTCACAAGCCCAACTAAGCCAGCTTCCGATTGAGGACGACCGACATGACCGAAGGTTTCACACCCCCCGTCCCGCAGCAGCCACTGCCGCCCTCGCACAGCAATGCGCCGGTCGACCCCAAGCTGCTGGAACTGCTGGTCTGCCCCGTCACCAAAGGCCCACTGACCTATGACCGTGCCCGTGGCGAGCTGGTCAGCGAAAAGGCCGGCCTCGCCTTCCCGATCCGCGACGGAATCCCGATCATGCTGGTCGACGAGGCACGTCAGCTCGACGATACGCCGTAAGGCATCCATGACCGAATATGGCATCTACCAGAAGGCCGGCCGACCGGCCTGCACCGACCTGCGCTACATCTCGGCCGAAAAGCGGCTGGAGGTAGTGTTCGAGGACGGCAAGAGCTTCAGCTTCACCGCCGAGTTCCTGCGCATCGAAAGCCCGTCGGCCGAAGTGCAGGGCCATGGCGCGGGCCAGAAGACCCTCGTGCCCAGCCGTCGCCATGTCGGGATCATTGGCATCGAACCGGTCGGCACCTATGCGGTGCGCCTGAAATTCGACGACCTGCATGACAGTGGCCTGTACAGCTGGGAATGGTTCTACGACCGCGGCCATGACCAGGACGCGCTGTGGCAGGACTATCTCAACCGGCTGGAAGCGCGCGGCCTCAGCCGCGACCCCAGGGCGCGTTAGCCGGGCGCGTTAGCCGGGCGCGCTGATAGCCTACTGCACTGCCAGCGGAATGCCGACTTCCTTGAAGTAGCGCACCGCGCCGGGATGGAACGGCATGAAGGTATTGGCCTTCACATTCCCCACCGTCGTGCCTGTTGCCGTGACATGGATTTTCGTCGCCCTGCCCGGATCACCCATCATCGCCTTGGTGATACGGTAGGCGACCTCCTCGGGCAGCCCTTCGCGGGCGGCCACGAAATTCCACACCGAGACTGCCGCAACTGCCTGTGGCTGCCCCTTGTAGGTACCCGCCGGAATGGCGCTATCAACCAGATAAGGGTAGTGCTTGCGCAAGGCGGCGGCGGCCTGACCATCCAGCGGCAGCAGGCGCAGGCGATCCTTGTCAGCCATTTGCTGGAAAGCCGGCACCGGCACGCCGGCGCCGAAGAAGAAGCCATCAAGGCGACCCGCCATCAGGTCGTCGGCGAGCGTCTGCGGCGCACCGAACGCGATCTCCGGTTTGATCTTCAGCTCTGCCGCCATATCGCGGAACATCGCCGCGCCCGGTCCATTTTCCGGCCCGACGCCAACACGTTTGCCATCCAGCCCGACAATGGTACCGACGCCAGCATCGGGACGCAGGCCCATATGGAACGGAGTCTCATACATCGGGAATAACGCACGCAGCTGGCGCATTGTGTCGCCCTTGGTCCAGGCCGCACTGTTGTTCCAGGCCTCAAAGCCCGGCCCCATCGCCACCAGGCCGAGATCGGCCTTCGCATCATGCAGAGCGCGGATATTCTCGTAGCTGCCGCCGCTGGGTTCCACGGCAACCGGTATACCGGTCTCGGCCGTGATGAACTTGGCCGCCGCCTCGCCATATTCAAAGAAAGTACCGCCTTTCGCACCGCTGAGCAGCTTGAGGGACGGCGCCTGACCATAGGCCGGCGCGACCACCATCAGCAATCCGCCAAGTGCCATCGCAGCGAACCGGGCCGTCATCTTCGATACACGCATCTTGTACTCCCCCATTCTGAGTCATGTCTGACAGATATGGATCAGACGGTCGATGAAAACCTCACACTGGGCCAATTCGCTTTCGGCAATCCATTCATCGGCGATATGGGCCTGGGCAATTGAACCCGGGCCAATCACGACGGTGGGTATTCCGGCCAGGGCCTGGAACAGGCCAGCCTCAGTCATGAATGCCACCTTACGATGATCATTGCGGCCTGCCAAAGATTTCGGCAGCGAGACAATCTCGGCATCGGCTGCCCCGGGTACTGCGACTACAAATCCGGGGATGGGCAAACTGTCAAGCCCATACCGCCCGCGCTAGTGCGACGCCGGTTTGCTCCAATACCACAGGATCAGCATTACCGGGATGCCGAGCGTCAGCCAGGACAGCGCGTCCCAGATGCCGTCCTCCAGCAGCGCTGAGATCAAGCCGACCAGACTCATGACACCCAGCAGGATCGGCATGCCCCACAGCTTCACTTGCATCACACACTGCTCCGCGCGGCGAGATCGAGCTGGGCGCCGGCATCCTGCTCCAGCTCGCGGATGCGCTGTTCCACCGGATTGCGGCGGCGCTTGAGCCAGAGGTACAGCCCGCTGCCGAGGATGACGATGGTGAAAACGTCGAACAGCGCCCAGATAACTTTCAGCGGCAGGCCGCCGTAGTCGCCGAAATGCAGCGGCTGCGACAGCAGCAGCGCGGTCGCGTACCAGGGCATGTCGCGGCTGTCGGTGAAGGCACCGGTCTGCGCATCGGCCAGCACCGGCTTGAACAGCCGCGCGGTCAGCGGTGTATTGCCGCGCATGAAGATCGCATAGTGATGCGGACTGCTGAAATTGCCGCCCGGGAAAGCGACGAAGCCCGGGTTCATACCGGGTGCATTGGCCTTTGCGGTTGCCATCGCCGCATCCAGCGAGCCGAGCTGCTGCGACACCGGCTGGCCCGCATAGGGTGCAGTCATCGCCGCAAGCTGGTCATACTGCCAGTATTTGAAGATCAGATCGGCCCAGGTGTTGATCACGCCGGTACCCCCCACGACCAACGCCCAGGCTACCGTGATGATGCCCAGCATGTTGTGCAGGTCGAGCCATTTGACGCGTCTGCTGCGCTGCTTGCGCACGGTGCCGAAATCCAGTTTGCGCATCAGCGGGCCGTAGACGGCAATGCCGGTGACGATGGCCACGACGAACAGCAGGCCCATGAAGCCGAGGAACAGCTTGCCCGGCAGGCCGGCGAACATGTCGACATGCAGCTGCAGCATCACATGCATGAAAGTCAGCCTGTTCTGCGACTGCTCGGACAGGATGTCGCCGGTGCGGTTATCGAAAGTCAGGAAATGCAGGTTCTCGTTGACCTTCGGATCCGGGCCGGTGGTGATGAAGACCAGCCCCGCCTCTTCCGGGTCCCAGGAGACGAACATGACGGTTTCACCCGGCCACTTTCCGGCGGCGCTGGCGACCAGGCGGTCGAGCGCCATGTCGGGCGTGCCGGCCGGCACCACCAACGGTTCGACGCTGTCGCCCAGCAGATGCTCGATCTCATGATGGAAGATCAGCGGCAGGCCGGTGATGCAGAGCATCAGCAGGAAGACCGTGCAGATCAGGCTGGTCCACTTATGGACGAGATACCAGATCTTGAAGATTTTCACGGTCATGGGGCACTCCGGCAGCTTAAGAGACGCGAAAAACAGGGCTCTGCCCTGTTAGACGAATCCACCGGCCGGAACCGGAACGGAATTTTCGGTTTTTAGACGGGCTCGCCCTTCAGCAGCCGCGGTAGCTGGCCCACATCGCCCATGGCATGGCGCATGAACAGCCTTTTCAGCGGCGGAAGGCGCTCGACCAGGCCGAGCCCCAGATCACGCGCCATCCGCAGCGGCGCAATGTCGTTGGAGAACAGCCGCGTCAGGCCATCAGTCACCGTGCCCAGCACCACATTGTCGACGCGGCGCCAGCGCTCGTAGCGCTCCAGCACATCCATGCGGCCGATATCGAGGCCGAGCCGTTTGGCCTCGACCACCGCCTCGGTCAGCGCCGCGATGTCGCGCAGGCCCAGATTGAGGCCCTGCCCCGCGATGGGGTGGATGCCATGCGCCGCATCGCCGATCAAAGCCAGGCGATGACCGGTATACCGCTGCGCCAGCAGGAAGCTGAGCGGATAGGACCAGCGTGGGCCGGTGACGTCGCAAGCGCCGTAGCCGCTGCCGAAGCGCTGACGCATCTCGGCCGCAAAAGCCGCGTCATCCAGCGCCATGATGACGGCGGCGCGCTCCGTCGGCTCGGTCCAGACCAGGGAGGAGCGATGCCGGCCCTGATCGTCATCCGTCATCGGCAGGATGGCGAAAGGCCCGGCCGGCAGGAAGCGTTCCTGCGCCACGCCTTCATGCGGCAGCTCATGCTGCACGGTGCAGACGATACCGGTCTGGTGGTAGTCCCAGTTCAGGGTGCGGATCCCGGCCTGCTGCCGGATCGTGGAATTCCTGCCATCGGCGCCCACCACCAACCGCGCGCGGATGCGGCGACCATTGGCCAGGGTCAGCTCGGCCGGCGCACCAGCCCCGGACGCGCCATAGACGATGTCGCCCGCCGTCATCGGCGCGATCAGTTCGAGGTTCGGATGACTGGCGATCGCCGCCTGCTGGGCCAGCCGCATCACACGGTTCTCGACCAGGTACCCGAAGGGATTGCTACCTAGATCACGGTGGTCGTAATGCAGGAACAGCAGCGAGTCGCCATCGGAGACCCGGATGTCCCACATCGGCTGGGCCTTTGCCACATGGTCCCACAGACCAATCGCAGCCAGCATGCGCTGGGAGGCCAGGGCGATGGCTGAGACGCGGCCGTCGAAACCGGCCGCGGTGGCCCGAACCGGATCTTCCCGGTCGATCACCGCCACCGAAATGCCATGGCGGGCCAAGGCGATGGCCTGGGTCAGGCCATTCAGGCCGCCGCCGATCACGGCGACGTCGAACAGCTCTCGGGCAGGGGATGAGGACGCGGTCATGGACGTACCATCCGCAGACGGAGGTCACTTGTCCAGCCGGCCCGGAGCCATCCACGGCAATTTCTTTGGACGACCGGGGTATCCCGTACTAGCTTTTGAACCATGCAGTTCAGGCCGCAGGCGCTTCTCCTTGTGCTGGCATGGCTGACGGGCTTCCCGGCGCTGGCCGCCGAGAAGATGCCCGTCGATCTGGAATTGATGCTGGCCATCGACATCTCAGGCAGCATCGACGCCGAGGAAGCCCGGATGCAGCGCGAAGGCTATGCCCGCGCCCTGGTCGATCCCCAGGTGGTGAAGGCAATCCGCGGCGGCATCCACGGCAAGATTGCGCTCGCCTATTTCGACTGGTCGGATTCCTATATGCAGACCGAGGTGATCGACTGGGTGCTGGTGCATGACCAGGCCAGCGCCGAAGCGGTGTCGCGCAAGCTGCTGGAGCAGCCGACCCGCACGGCACGCCGGACCAGCATCACCGGCGCCATCGCCTATGCCATTCCGCGCTTTGGTGCCGGCCCCTACAAGGGCGTGCGGCAGGTTCTGGATATTTCCGGCGACGGCCCCAACAACGACGGCGGCCCGGTTGACCTCGCCCGCGACAAGGCGCTAGCCGCCGGCATCATCATCAACGGCCTGCCGATCAACAACAACCGACCGAGTCCCTGGGGCTTCCCCGCACTGGAAGACCTCGACCTCTATTACGAAGGCTGCGTCATCGGCGGACCAGGATCCTTCGTGGTGGTGGCCGAAGACTTCAAAAGTTTCGGCGAGGCGGTCCGGCGCAAACTGATCATGGAAATCGCCAGCACGCCGCAGCTGGTGCCGCCGGCCTGGCAGCGCATCGGCCCCCCGGTCTTCCAGAAGGCCCAGTCAGGCGGCGCGCGCTATTCCAAGGGGTGCGATATCGGCGAGCGCCAGAGCCAGGAATTCTGGCGCCGCCGCATCGACCAGTAGCCATGGATCAGCAGCGGGCGCGGAAAACCGCAGCCGCAGCCCTCGCCCGGCCCTGAGGCCCGCCGAAATCACCGCTTCCAGCTTTGAATTCACCCGCCCACGCCTTGGCCTCGCCCGGTTTTTGCCGTATTTCCACGGAATAACCGACCGGACTGAAAAACCGACCCGGCCACCCGTCTTATCTGCTGCTGTCCCGGAGTATCTCCCATGACCACCCGTCCCGGTCCCTTCGACCGCGCCGATTTTCCGTTCGCCCTTCGTCTCGTGACCGAAGCGGCGGCTGTCGCCTCCTATGACTGGGTCGGCCGCAGCAGGAAGGAAGATGGCGATGGCGCCGCGGTGGAAGCCATGCGCAAGGCGCTGGGCAGCATCAACGTCAACGCCATCGTGATGATCGGCGAAGGCGAGAAGGACAATGCACCGCTCCTGTATCGCGGCGAGCGCATCGGCAGCGGCGAACCGGAAATCGAGATCGCCGTCGACCCGATCGAAGGCACGACCAACATGGCCAACGGCACCGACAATTCGATGGCCGTGATGGCGATGGCCCCGCGTGGTGCGATGTTCGACCTCGGCCCGAGCTTCTATATGGACAAGCTGGTGCTGCCCGCGCCCGCCAAGGGCAAGGTCGACCCAAACTGGCCGGTGAAGAAGAAGCTGGAAGCGCTTGGCCAAGCACTGAAGAAGCCGGTATCCGAGCTGCGCATCTTCGTGCTGAACCGCAAGCGTCATCACGCGATGATCAAGGAAATCCACGACGCCGGCGCGCGCACCGTGCTGCAGGAGAACGGCGATGTCGCCGGCGCATTCATGGCCGTGCAGAAGGGCAGCAACGTTGACGCCCTGTTCGGCACCGGCGGTTCGCCCGAAGGCATCATCACCGCGATCTTCGTGCGCGCCATGGGTGGCGAGTTCTTCGGCCGCGTCGACCCGCAGGGCGATGACGAAGCCCAGAAGGTGAAAGCCTTCGGCCTCGACAGCACCAAGTGGCTATCGGGCGCCGAGCTGGTGAAGAGCGACGACGCTGTCTTTGTTGCCACCGGCATCAACTCCGGGCCGGTCTGCCGCGGCGTCAGCATCCAGGATGGTCAGGCCTATACCCACAGCGTGATCCTGATGGCCAGGACTGGCGCGCGCTACGATATCTCCAGCCGCTTCCCGCGGACCTGAGCCAGAGCACCCGCATGAACGCGCGCGACGTCGCGATCTCGCCCTTCGAGGGGCAGAAGCCCGGCACATCGGGCCTGCGCAAGAAGGTGACCGTGTTCCAGAAGTCCGGCTATCTGGAAGCCTTCGTGCAGGCGGTGTTCGACACGCGCCCTGACCTGAAAGGTGGAACACTGGTGCTGGGCGGCGACGGCCGCTATTTCAATCGCGAGGCAATCCGCGTCATCCTGCGCATGGCGGCCGCCAATGGCATCGCCCGCGTGCTGGTCGCCCAAGGCGGCATTCTCTCCACGCCTGCCTGCAGCGCGGTGATCCGCCGTCGCCAGGCCAATGGCGGCCTGATCCTGTCGGCCAGCCATAATCCCGGCGGCCCCGACGGCGATTTCGGCATCAAGTATAACATCGCCAATGGCGGCCCTGCTCCGGAAGCCGTGACCGAGGCGATCTACGCCCGCACGCAGGTGATCGACCGCTACCGCATCCTGGAGATTGACGCGCCGGGCCTGGATCGCATCGGCGAATTCAGGCTGGGGGAGATGAGCGTCAGCATCTTCGATCCGGTCGCCGATTACGCCGAGCTGCTGCAGACGCTATTCGATTTCGACGCCATCCGTCGCCTGATCGCCAGGCCAGGCTTCCGCTTCCGCTTTGACGCCATGCATGCGGTCACCGGGCCGTATGCGAAGCGCCTCTTCATCCAGATGCTGGGCGCTTCGGCAGCCAGTGTGATCAATGCCGAGCCGAAAGAAGATTTCGGCGGCGGCCACCCCGACCCCAACCCGGCCTATGCGCCTGAGCTGTATAAGGCTGCGGTCGCCGACGGCGTACTGGACTTCGCCGCCGCTTCCGACGGTGACGGCGACCGCAACATGATCCTGGGCAAGGGCATCGCCGTGTCGCCCAGTGATAGCCTCGCCGTGCTGGCCGCCAATGCGACGCTGGTGCCGGGCTATGCCAAGGGTATCAGTGGCGTGGCCCGCTCCATGCCGACCAGCCGCGCCGCCGATGCGGTGGCTGCCGCACTGAAGATCGAAAGCTTCGAGACCCCGACCGGCTGGAAATTCTTCGGCAATCTCATGGATAGCGGCCGCATTACGCTCTGTGGCGAGGAAAGCTACGGCACCAGTTCCAGCCATGTGCGTGAAAAGGACGGCCTCTGGGCCGTGCTGTTCTGGCTCAACCTGCTGGCGGCGCAACCGGGCGAAACCGTGCTGTCGCTGCTGCAGGCGCACTGGAAGCGCTTTGGCCGGCATTATTACAGCCGCCATGACTATGACGCCGTGGATGCAAAGATCGCGACTGCTTCGCTGGATCGCCTGCGCGCCGCCCTGCCGGGCCTGGTGGGCCAGACCCTGGCCGGCATGACGGTCACGGCCGCCGACGATTTCGCCTATACCGACCCGATCGACCACTCGGTCAGCAAGGGCCAGGGCTTGCGGGTGATTTTCGGCGAGCAGGCCCGCCTGATCGCACGGTTGTCCGGCACGGGCACCGAAGGCGCCACCGTTCGTTTGTATTTCGAGCTGTTCGATGCCGATCCGGCGCGACAGGGCGACGACGTGCAAACCCGCCTTGAACCGATGATCGAGCTGGCCGAACGGCTGACCGGCTTGCGCGCCAGTAGTGGCCGCACCGGTCCCGATGTGATCACGTAAGATCTGCGTAACACTTTCATGCAACCGTCGGAGGGATGATGTCGCTGCCGCCGCCGATCGACCAGACACCTGCCTGGCGTGCCCTGGCCGCCCATGCCTCGGCTACCCGGACGCGGCAGTTGCGCGACCTGTTTGCCGCCGATCCCGCGCGCTTCGAGACCTTCTCCTATCGCTGCGGCGACATGCTGCTCGACCTGTCGCGCCAGCGCATCGATGGCGAGACACTGGACCTACTGCTCGATCTCGCCAAGGCCGCCGATGTGGAAGGCTGGCGCGACCGCCTGCTGCGCGGTGAGCATATCAACACCACTGAAGATCGCGCTGCCCTGCACACCGCCCTGCGTCTGCCCGCAGGCAGCAGCCTGCTGGTGGGCAACACCGACATCGCCGCCATGGTGCATGGCGAACTGGCGCGGATGGAAGAGATCATCACCGCGCTGCGCGACGGCACCTGGCGCGGCACCACCGAGAAGCCATTCAAGAGCGTCGTCGCCATGGGCATTGGCGGCTCGGATCTTGGACCGCGGATGGCGCTGGAAGCACTGACCGCCGACCGCCTGCCCGATATCGACATCCATTTCGTCAGCAACGTGGATGGCGCCGATATCGCCCGCGCGCTGGAGAAATGCGACGCCGAGACCACGCTGTTCATCGTGGCTTCGAAGACCTTCACGACCCAGGAAACCATGGCCAACGCCGAGACGGCGCGGGCCTGGCTGCAGGAAAAGCTCGGCCCCGGTATCATCGACTGGCCCCGGCATTTCATGGGTCTGTCGGCCAATACCACGGTGCCTGGCAAGTTCGGCATCCGGCCCGAGCAGGTCCTGCAGTTCTGGGACTGGGTGGGTGGCCGCTATTCGTTGTGGTCAGCGATCGGCTTTCCCATCGCGCTCAGCATCGGCATGGACAAGTTCCGCCAGATGCTGGATGGCGCGCATGCGATGGATCATCACTTCGCCACCACGCCGCTGGGTGAGAACCTGCCCGTGCTGATGGCGCTGGCCGGCGTGTGGAACATCAACTTCCTCGGTTCGACCGCGCTCGCCGTGCTGCCCTACGACCAGGGCCTGTCCAAGCTGGCGCCGTATCTGCAGCAGGCGGATATGGAAAGTAACGGCAAGAGCGTCGATCGCTGGGGCCGACCGCTGGGTTACGCCACCGGCCCTGTGGTATTCGGTGAACCCGGCACCAACGGCCAGCATGCCTTCTATCAGCTGCTGCATCAGGGTCCGCAGGTGATTCCGGCCGACTTCATCGCGCCGCTGAAAAGCCGCTACCCGCTGGGCAAGCATCACGACATGCTGCTCGCCAATGTCTTTGCCCAGGCCGAAGCCCTGATGCGCGGCAAGACCCGAACCGAGGCTGAAAAGGAACTGCGCGACGCCGGTGCGGATGACACCACCGTGGCTGCACTTGCCGCGCACAAGGTCTTCCCCGGCAACCGCCCCAGCAGCACGTTACTGCTGCCGCAGATCGACCCCTATCACCTCGGCATGCTGATCGCGCTGTATGAGCACAAGATATTTACCCAGGGCGTCATCTGGGGGATCAATTCCTTCGACCAGTGGGGCGTTGAGCTGGGCAAGCAACTGGCCAAGCCGATCCTGGAAGAATTGAGCGACGCATCCGTGCAGCACGAGCATGACAGCGCCACCAGCGGCCTGATTGCATTGGCGCGCGTGCCGAAAGCCTGATCCGGTAGCACCCTAATCCGGTGGCGGCAGGCCCACCGCATCGGTGAAATCGACGCCCTCGACGTTGGCATCCTGCAAATCGGCATCGGTCAGCACAGCGCCCTTCAGGTTTGCATTGCGCAGATCCGCGTGCCGCAGGTTGGCACCATCCAAGTGACAGGCGAAGCTGCGCGTCGGCGCAACCACCAGCGGACTGAGGTCGGCCCCCCGCATATCGGCATGGCCGAGCTTGGCTTCCTTGAGATTGGCGCCGCGCAGATCCGCCCGTGTCAGCCGGCAGTTGCGCAGGTCGGCTCCAGTCAGCCGCGCGCCCTGCATGGCGGCACCCTCCAGATTGAGTCCGAAGAATACCGCTTTCACTGCCATCAGGCCGGTCAGCTGGGCCTTGTAGAGACTGCCGATCTTGCGCAGGTCGAAGCCGCTGAAATCCACCAGCTTGCCTTCCGCACCTCCCGACGTGACCCAGAGGCCATGCAGGCGCAGCGCCTCTTCCGGCGTCATGCCAAGCTCTTCCAGTGGCCGTCCGGCCGGCTTGTCGCCCAGCATACCATCCGTCTTGGCGCCGGACATGTCCGCCATCTGCAACTTCGCCTCGGTCAGCACCGCATTGGTCAGCGTCGCGCCGGTGAGCCGTGCGCCCGACAGATCGGCGCCGGAAAGATCAGCATTGGTCAGGTTGGCATGCGCCAGGTTGGCACGCACCAGATTACACCCCACCATGATCGCATCGGTGAAGTCGGTATGATGCGCCACAGCGCCAGTCATGCGCGCCTTGGTCAGATTGGCGCCCTGCATCGCCGCGCCTTGCATCTCGACCGCACCGGGCTTGTACTGCATGGCCTTGATGTCGCGGGTCTGGTTATCGCGCTCGGCGATCATGCCATCGCGCAGGTCGGCATCGAACAGGTTGGCCTGGGTAAGGTTCGCACCCTGCAGGATGGCGCCACGCAGATCGGCGCGCACCAGGCTGGCGCCGGTGAGATTGGCATTGCGCAGATCGGCCCCGAAAAACACGGCGCGATCCAGGTTGCAGCCGCCCAGGCTGGCGCCATAGAGCGCCGCACCGGTGAAGTCAGCATCGCTCAGATCGGCGCCTGCGAACAGCATCCCTTCCAGATCGTGGAATGACAGGATCGCGCGCCGCCCGCCATAGACGCCGTTGCGATAATCCTGATGCAACTTGATGACGCTGTTGATATCCGCCTGGGACAGTTTCTTGCGGACCACGCCCACTTGCGGGGCTGGTCCCGGCGGCACCTGCTTCGGACTGTTGTCCATCCCATCTCCTCCGCGCGGGGCTTATCGCCCCTCGAGAGGGAGATGGCGTCAGGCCGGCATCTTTTCAATGGCGGCGAGGCCATCCTTCATCAGCTTGGCCGCAGCGGTGCCGCCGCTGACCAGTTCCAGCATGCGCACCGCGCCATAAAGCTGTTGCCGGGCCGCCTCCTTGCCCAGCGCGTTCAGCTTGCCGGATTTGATATCGGCAATCAGCGTGCCGCCGCCCTCTTCGATCTGGCCGCCAAGCTGCTTCAGCGTGACGCTCACATCTTTGTCGGCGCCGATCTCGCCCGCCACCTTCGCCACCTTCTGGATGGCATAGACGCGGTTTTCCGCCTCAACCTTGGCCTCAAAAATCGCTTCTTTCATGGCGGCTTCCTGGCCCGGCTCGATGCTGGCCGGCGTAGCCAGCGCATTGAGGACCTTGTCGTCCGCACCGGCCAGAACGCCGGTCTTCACCATGTCCCGCAGTTTCACGCCGGCCGCATCCATTTCGGGCTGCGGGCCCTCGGCCATGCCGTCAGCTTTCAGGCGGCCGATCATGCGCACGAAATCGTCAACCATGCCGGCAATGTTGCCGGCTTCCATCTTGCTGGCGTCGCTGCGCCCGATCGCCTTGAAGAAGCGCTTGCTGTCGCCCGCGATCATGCGGCGCGCATACTGGCCGGGCTTGAGATCGGCGACACCGGTCGGCATGTCGCCCATCTCGCCAAAGATCGGCAGAGCCTGGAAGGCGTCGGTCATACGCGCCAGCACGAAGGCGATCATGTAGCCCGGCCGCACCGTGCCGAAGTTGCACAGTGCCGCATAGGTGTCCTTGATCGCCTCGATCTGGCTGTCGAGGAACTTGCCGACCGGCTTGGGCGACAGCTCTTCGCGCAGCGCCTCGAGGAAGGCGGCGATCTCCAGCATGCCCAGCATGTCGATCAGGTCGAGATAGACCGTCTCACTGCCCAGCTTGGCCACCAGCTCGGCACGTCTGGCCGGGTCGGTCTCGGCGGCATCAATCTCCGCATGCAGGTGGCGCGTGGCAATGGACCACAACGTTTCACCCAGCTTGGCGATGCGCGGATCGGCCACCGCGCCCATGGCCGGCGGCGTTTCCTTGCGCAAGGAAGCTTCCAGTTCCTTGACCGCGGCCTGGTCGAGGCCACTGAGCACGAAATCCCAGCAGGGCGCGAGCGAGGCACGCGAAATGCGGCCGAACTGCTTGTCGTTGTCTTCGGGGATGACCAGCAGGTCTTCGAAGGGATGGCAGAAAATGCGCTGCAGGGTCAGATGGCGCGGCGGGCGGGTCTTGGCCAGGCGCGGACGCAGCGTCCCCAAAGCGGCATCGGCCAGCGCCGCCGACAACACCACGGCGCGCGAGCGTTCGATCAGCAAGGTGAGCTGGGCAACCTTTTCGTCGGGAATTTCGAAAAGCTTGCGCTCGATATCGCGCAGTTCGGAGGCAAGATCGGTCATATCCGTCTCCGCTTCACATTTTCGACACGGCGGATCATCTCGATATCCAGTGAGCCGGAGTTCCATCCCTCAAGGGCACGCACCTGCATGCGCGTGTTTTCCTGCATTGCCTGCACATTCGGCCGGTTCAACGCTTCTTTCTCGGGGATCATCGGCAGAACTCGATAAATTTCCGTTACTGCTGCCCGTTGATGATCCCGATCCTGCCCTTCGGCATCCTTCCACAGCAGACTGATGAACTCCCAGCCATCGACGGTCCAGTATAGCCGCTCGATGTCCTTCTGCAGGGTTTCCATCGCCTTGTCCCAGTTTGCCAGCACGCGTTCGGCGTAATCCACCGGCCGCACGGCCACACTGGCCAGATCGGCGGCAAAACTTTCGGTGAAGGCGGCCACCTTGGCGATGCCGCGCGCCAGATCGGCGGCCTCTGACTTGTCGGTCATCGACCACTGGTTCAGGCGATCCGAGAGCGTGCCGATCTCCCGGACCAGCCGACGCAGACGGCAGTCCTTGGTGGTGCCCGGCATGCCCAGCGGGGCGATCATCTGCCCCCAGAGCTCGAAGCGGGAATATAGCTCGTTGGCGGTGGTGCCGAAGCGCTGGGCGATATCGCCGAGGTCGTTTTTGACCCGCTCGCGTCCGGCCGATGAGGTGAAATCGGACAAATGCAGCTTCATCTCGCCGCCAGACAGCTTCTCCACCGCCGACTTGAACAGATAGAAGCGCGTCAGCAGCGCCTCATTCTCGTCCTCGGCGATCGCTTCCTCAGCGCTGCGCTGCGATTCCGGACCGGCGAGGCCGGTGCGGGCGGTTTCCAGCGTGGCGCGGCGCACATCGGCCGGCAGGCAGGAATTCTCCTTGAAGATCGCTTCCTGCAGTGCGCGGTCATGCATGGTCAGCGAAAAGATGTCGGGCACGTCTTTCCAGCGGATGACGTAATTGCCCTTCACGCCGGAAAAGGCCGAGACCGTGAGTTCGAGCTGGTCGCGATTATCCATGCGCACGCGCGCCTGGCTGAGCGCCGGCGTCGTGAAAGCCACCGCCGTGCCGCGCTCATCGAATTTGGTGGGCTGGAACTGTTGTCCCGCGCCTTTCGGAAAATTCATCCCCCACGCCCGACGGTAGAATAGAGAAATAGGCGACCCTACTTAACCACATGGCACGGACGGCGCAAATGATCTGGGCCTCAGGAGGCAATCCAAGCGCGTGATTTTTCGATTACCCGGATGGTCTCGTCCCAAAGGTCCATCCGATGCAACTCGGCGGGATCGACCCAGGCGACAGCGGCGGCATCATCGCCGGCCACCGCCTCGCCACCAGTCCAGCGGGCGACATAATCGATGATGGTGTAGTGATACAGTACCCCACCGGTGGCATCGCGCTGGACAGAGTCGATCACCTCGACCAGCCCCAGCAGCTCGATCTCGATCCCGGTCTCCTCGGCGATCTCGCGCCGGATGCCCTCGGCGACCGTCTCACCCAGGTCCTGCGCCCCGCCCGGCAAGCTCCAGATACCGGCCCGTGGCGGCCGGCCGCGCTGCACCATCAGCACCCGGCCGTCCTTCCAGACGATGGCGCCCAGCCCGACAATCGGCCGGTCCGGATATTCGCGCGACATGAGAGCTCCAAACCCCGGCTTGCCGGCCGGATCATTGTTTTGCGTCGGGTGCTGATTTTCGTTATAAAAGACAAATTGCTCAATGATTTAAGCGTGGTTCCGGCATTTTCATGATCGAAATCCGCCCCCTGCATCTCCGTATTCCGATTCAGTTCGCCCTGCTGATCTCCGGCTTCGTCGTGCTGGTCACCATGAGCCTGACCTCGCTGTGGCTGTCGCGGGAAACCGACACCGCCTCCGAGCAGGTCTCCCATACCCTGGAAGTGAACAATGCCATTGTCGTCTTCCAAGGCGCCATCCGCCGGGCCGAAAGCGGCCAGCGCGGCTTCCTTCTGACCGGCGACCGCGCCTACCTGTCTGATTACGAGATCGGCCTGGCCCGGATGCGGGAAATCCGCCCCGAACTCGAGCGCCTAATTTCCGATAATCCGTCCCAGCAGGCGAAATTCGCCAGCCTGCAGCCGGCCCTGGAAGCCAAGCTGACGGAACTGTCCGAGACGGTGCGTTTGATGGCCTCCGGCCGGCAGGAGGAAGCCGCCGCACTGACCCGCACCGGCCAGGGCCTGGAATTGATGAACCGGCTGCTGGCCCAGATCCTCGCCATGATCGCCGACGAACGCAAACTGCTGGAAGAGCGGCAGGACTATGCCGACCGTACCAACCTGCTGCTGTTCATCGTCAACTTCGCCGGCGGTCTGATCATCGCGGTGCTGGCGCTGGCCTCGATCTCGCTGATCCGCAAGCGCAACCTGCAGCTCGCCCAGGCGCATGCCGAGCTGGCCGAGGCCAATGCGGCGCTGGCGAAAACCAACGCCCAATTGGAAGACCGCGTTGCTGAACGTACCGCCGATCTGCGCGAGGCCAATGAAGAAATCCAGCGCTTCGCCTTCATCGTCAGCCACGACCTGCGCTCGCCGCTGGTCAACATCATGGGCTTCACCAGCGAGCTATCGGCCCTGCAGGAAGAGATCTTCACCGACAAGGCCGGCGAGAATACCGACAAGCGCGAGGAACAGCGCAAGGAATTCAACGAGGCGCTCGGCTTCATCAAGACCTCGATCGCCAAGATGGACCGGCTGATCAACGCCATTCTGCAGCTTTCGCGCGCCGGCCGGCGCGAATTCACGTCTCAGCCGGTCGATCTGACCGTCCTGGCGAAGGGCCTTGCCAACGACATCGCCCATCGCGCCCTCGAAGCCAATGCCAGGATCGAAATCGGCGATCTGCCGTCCATCTCCAGCGACCGCCTGGCGCTGGAACAGATTTTCTCCAATCTGCTAGACAACGCGATCAAATACCTGCGCAGCGACATAGCTGGCCAGATCGACATCACCGGCGACACGCGGCGCGGCTTTGTCCACATCCAGGTTTCTGACAACGGTCGCGGCGTCGATCCGAAAGATCACGAACGTATCTTCGAGCTGTTCCGCCGCGCCGGCACACAGGATCGTCCGGGTGAGGGCATCGGCCTTGCGCATGTGCGCGCACTGGTTCGCCGCATCGGCGGCACCATCAAAGTTGACAGCGCGATCAACAAAGGTACAACCTTTACTGTTATTTTACCCAAAGCATGGACACCGTAGTCTCTTCAGTGTCAGGAATTGCATCATGTCCGAGAATAAGCCCGTAACCATCGTGATGATCGAGGATGATGAAGGTCATGCCCGTCTGATCGAAAAGAACATCCGTCGCGCCGGCGTCAACAACGAGATTGTGGGCTTCAGTGCCGGCGCCCCCGCCCTGGAATTCCTGCTCGGCGCCGACGGCACCGGCGAAGTCCACAAGGGCAATGCCCTGCTGATCCTGCTCGACCTTAACCTGCCCGACATGCAGGGCACCGACATCCTGAAGGCCGTAAAGAACAGCCCTGGCGTTGCGCTGTCGCCGGTCGTGGTGCTGACCACCACTGATGATAAGACCGAGATCCAGCGCTGCTATGAGCTGGGCTGCAACGTCTACATCACCAAACCGGTGAATTACGAGAATTTCGCTCAGGCGATCCGCCAGCTGGGCCTGTTCCTGACAGTCATGCAAGTGCCGCAAAACGGCAAGCACTGACCGCAGGGTTCCGCGGACCATAAAAAAACGGCGGGCATAGCCCGCCGTTTTGCGTTTCCGGCTGGAACTGCCGCTTATTCGGCAGCCTGGCTCATACCGCCGTGCAGAATCTGCCACAGCTTCTGCGGCGTGGCCGGCATGTCGACATGCTTCACGCCCAGATCGGCCAGCGCATCGACCACGGCGCTGATAGTGGCCGGGGCCGAACCGACAGCGCCCGCCTCGCCCGCACCCTTCACACCCAGCGGATTGGTCTTGCAGGGCACCTCGCAGAGGATCACGTCGATATCGGGGAAGTTATCGGCGCGCGGCAGACAGTAATCGGTGAAGCTGCCGGTCAGCAGCTGACCGTCGGCGTCATAGACCACATGCTCATACAGCGCCTGACCCACGCCCTGCACCACACCGCCATGAATCTGGCCTTTCACGATGGTGGGATTGATCACCTTGCCCATGTCGTCGGCGACCACATAGCGCACCACCTCGGCGACGCCGGTGGCTTCGTCGATCTCGACCTCGCAGGCATGACAGCCATTGGGGAAGGTGATCGCCTGGATCTGGTGATCGGTGGCGGTATCCAGACCGGCGGCCTGGTCATAGCCGACGCCGGCGCGCATCCGCGCCTCCTTGGCCACATCCAGGATGCCGACGCCGCGATCTGTGCCGGCCACGGCAAAGCGGCCGGCCGCGAACTCGATGTCGCCGATGGCGGTTTCCAGCATCTCGGCTGCTACCGTCTTGCCCTTTTCGATGATGGCATCCTTGGTCTTGAGGATGGCGCCACCCTGCGAATAGAGCGAGCGCGCACCGCCGGTGCCGCCACCGGTGGGGATCATGTCGCTGTCGCCCTGCTTGATGCGGATCTTGTCGAAGTCCACGCCCAGCTGATCGGCGACGATCTCGGTATAGGCGGTTTCATGCCCCTGACCGGTCGACTGTGTGCCGACATAGACATCGACATAGCCGTCCTCGGCGAAGCGGATTTCGGCGCGCTCGGTCGGCGCGCCACCGGTGGCTTCCAGATAATAGGCCATACCGATGCCGCGACGCTTGCCGCGCTTCCTGGCCTCGGCGCGGCGGGTCTCGAAGCCGGCCCAGTCGATCGCCTTCAGCGCAGTGTCGGCGGTGTTCTCAAACTCGCCCGAGTCATAAGTGAGGCCCATGGCGCTGGTCCAGGGGAAGGCGGTCGGCGGAATGTAGTTCTTACGACGCAATTCGGCGCGGTCGATCTTCAGTTCGCGCGCCGCCACATCGATCAGGCGCTCCATCACGTAATTCGATTCCGGGCGGCCGGCGCCGCGATAGGCATCCACCGGCACCGTGTTGGTGAACACGCCCTCGACGCGACTGTGCACGGCCTGGAAACGATAGACCGAGCTGAGCACCTTGGTACCGGCCATGGTCGGGATCATCGGCGCATAGGTGGATAGATAGGCCCCCATATCGGCGATGTTGTGGATGCGCAGCGCCAGGAAATGATTGTCCTTGTCCAGCGCCATCTCGGCATGGGTCAGGTTGGCGCGGCCATGGGTATCGGTGAGGAAGGCCTCGCTGCGCTCCGAGGTCCATTTGACCGGGCGGCCAAGCGCGCGGGCGGCGAACAGGGTCAGCACCTGTTCGGGATAGATGAAGATCTTCATGCCGAAGCCACCGCCGACGTCGTTGGTGTAGACGGCGAATTTCTCATCCGGCAGGCCGAATATCTTGGCCAGCAGCTTCTTCTGCACCCATACGCCTTGGGTGGGTACATAGAGGGCAAAGCGGCCGGTATCCTTGTCGAAGGAGGCCAGCGAGGCACGCGCCTCCATCGAGGCGACAATGACGCGGTTGTTGTCCAGCGTCAGCTTCACGGTCTTGGCGGCGCCGGCGAAGATGCCATCCACCTTGGCCTTGTCGCCGATCTCCCAATCGAAGGCGCGATTGCTGGGCGCCTCGGGCCAGATCTGCGGCTGGCCGGCATCCATGGCGGTGTTGAGGTCGGCGGCGGCCGGCAGGCTGTCGTAATCCACCTCGATCAGCTCGGCCGCGTCGCGCGCCTGTGCCACCGTCTCGGCCACCACGAAGGCGACCGGATCGCCGACATGGCGCACCATGCCGTCGGCCAGTGCCGGGCGCGGCGGGTCGGCGCGGTTGCTGCCGTCGCGGTTCTTGAGCGGGATGGTGCAGGGCAGATCGCCGACATTGGCAGCCTTGAGATCGGCCAGCGTATAGACGGCCAACACGCCCGGCGCGTCTTTCGCCGCCGTGGTGTCGATCTTCAGGATTTTGGCATGCGCATGCGGCGACCGCAGGAAGACGCCATAAGCCTGGTTCTCCAGGCTGATATCATCCGCGTAACGGCCCTTGCCGGTGATGAAACGCTGGTCCTCGACACGGCGAACCGGCTGGCTCTGGCCGAACTTGGTCATGCGGGCATTCCTTTCAGGAGAGACGCGGGCCCAGGCTTTCCGGGGCGTCTCTGGGGGGCATTGGGTGGGAAAATGATAGGGATTCTCCCTGCCCTTTCAACCCACCGGATTGTTACCCGACAAAGTTATGGGCCATAGGCCCGCAACGAGCGGTAGGTCCAGAAAGGCAGTGCGCCCATGACCACGCAGAAGGCCGAAAACAGGAAAACCGCGGTGTAGCCGCCGGTCATGTCGTGCAGGGTGGCGCCCGAGAAGGTGCCGAAGGCGACGCCGAAGCCACTGCCCACCATAATGGTGCCGAAAATCATGCCGAAGCGCGGCCCGTGGAAAATGCGCGCCGCCGTCGCGCCGACCATGGGGCCGCGGGCGCCGAAGGACAGGCCGACCAGCAGCACGAAGACCCAGAGCAGCAGCGGCGAGGACCAAGCCTTAAGGGCCCAGAGCGCGCCCAGGCCGGTGAGGCTGAAAGCATAAGAGATCGCAGCCGAAGCATGGCGGCCGATGCGGCCATCCATCCAGGCAAAGCCCAGGATGCCGATCGGCGTCAGCACGCCGACCAGGCCATAGATCGAGGCGGCCTTCAGCGGCGCATAGCCCAGTTCGACCAAATAAGCCACCGCCTGCACCAGCACCGAGAACATGCCGGCAGACGTGAAGAAGAAAACCGAGGCCAGACCCCAGAAAGCCGGATTGCGCATCGCTGTGCCGATGGTCCATTCGATCACGGCAATCTTCTCGACGACGTCGCCACCCTCCTTCGTCGCCGGCTGCGGCGGGCGGATGCGGCCAACCTGGGCTGTCGGCCAGGAGACCAGCAGCAGCACCGGCGCCACCACCACGGCAATGACGGCCAGCATGCGATAGGCGTTGCGCCAGCCCCACGTCTCGATCACCAGCTGCGCCAGCGGTACCAGCAGCAGTGAGCCGATGCCCAACGCGGCATAGACCACGCTCATTGCACGCGACAGATGGATATTCTCGAACCAACGCGCCAGCAGTGCCGAATGCGGCGCATTGCCCAGAAAGGCCGCCGCCCCGCCGACGCCGATGCCGATGAAGATATAGAGCTGCCAGATCGCGCTGACGAAAGAGGCCAACAACAAGCCGGTCGCCAGCAGGATCAGGCCGCCGATATAGAGCTTGAGCGGGCCGAAGCGGTCGAAGCAGTAGCCGGCCACCGGCGCGCAGACGCCGGCCAGCAGCATCTGCAGCGAGTAGATCACCGCGACATCGGCGCGGTTGGCCTGGAATTCCGCGGTCAGCGCCAGCAGAAAGGTGGTGAAGGTTTCGCCGCTGCCGCGCGACAGCGCATTGAGCAGGAAGCAGATGCCCACCAGCAGCACGCCCGTGCGGGCAGCGCTGGTCCGTCCTGATCCGTCCTCCGGCATGCGCTCAGGACTCCATGCCGGTTTCGGCCTTGCGCAGCATCTGCTTGGCGATCACCAGCTGCTGGATCTGGCTGGTGCCTTCATAGAGCCGGAACAGCCGCACATCGCGGTAGAAGCGTTCGACGGCATATTCCTGGATGTAGCCCGACCCGCCATGGATCTGCACGGCGCGATCGGCGACGCGACCGACCATCTCCGAGGCGAACAGCTTGCAGCTGCTGGCTTCCATTGAAACGTTTTCGCCTGCAGCATAGCGGCCAGCGGCATCGCGCACCATGCAGCGTGCGGCATAGGCCTCGGTCTTACTGTCGGCCAACATGGCCTGAATGAGTTGAAACTCGGCGATGGCTTGGCCGAACTGCTTGCGGTCACGCGCGTAAGACACCGATTCATGGATCAGACGCTCGGCCGCGCCGACGCACATGGCCGAGATATGCAGGCGGCCGCGATCCAGTACCTTCATCGCGGTCTTGAAGCCCTGCCCTTCCTTGCCGCCGATGATATTGGCGGCAGGGACCTTCACATTGTCAAAAATCACGTCAGCGGTATGCGAACCGCGCTGGCCCATCTTCTTGTCCGGCTTGCCGATGCTGATGCCCGGCGTCTTGGCCTCGACGATGAAGGCGGTGACGCCACCAGCGCCCTTGTTGGATGGATCGGTGCGGGCCATCAGGGTGAAGATGCCGGCCTGCGGCGCATTGGTAATGAAGCGCTTGGCGCCGTTGATGACGTAATGATCGCCCTGCTTCTCGGCGCGCGTCTTCACGCTGGCCGCATCGGAGCCCGCATCGGGTTCGGTCAGCGCGAAGCTGGAGATTACCTCGCCGCTGGCCAGGCGCGGCAGCCAGGTCTGCTTCTGCTCCGGCGTGCCGTCGATCAGGATGCCCTGGCTGCCGATGCCGACATTGGTGCCGAACATGCTGCGGAAGGCCGGCGAGGTCCAGCCAAGCTCGAACACCAGCTCGACCTCTTCGGCCAGATTGAGGCCAAGACCGCCATATTCTTCAGGGATAGAAATGCCGAACAGGCCCATCTCGGCGAAGGCACTGCGGATCTCCGCCGGCACCTTGTCTTCGTCAGCAACCTGTTTCTCGAGGGGAACCAGCCGTTCGCGAACGAAGCGGCGCAGACCTTGCCGGGTCTGTTCAAGGGTGTCGGTATCCATGGTCGTCACTCTGCCAAATGGTCTGTATACAGCTTGGCACAATCAGACCGGAGCGCAAGCCGGAGAGAGAAAAACTTCGCGTCAGCCGCGACGGAACGCGATGGCAGCCATCCAGCCGAAGAAGACAGCCATCAGTACGGCCACCAGACCGTAGACCGCAGGTTCCGTGCGCGAGAATTCATAGACCTCCTGCTCAACGCCCTGTTTGTCGATGAACAGCGGCGTCGATTGGGCGGCGATGATGCGCTCGCCACGCACCAGATAGACTTCGGTCTGATAGGTGCCGACCGGCACGGTGGAGGGGAAGCTGATTTCGGTGCGGAACAGCTTCGGCCCCAGAAAATCGATGGCGCCGATATTCTCGCGATAGAGCCCATCGCGGATTTTCAGACGCACAATGGATTTCTCGTAATCGCCGATATTGTCGAAGCGGCGCAGCCCCAGATAGCGGAAGCGCAGATTCTCGGTGCCGATCTGCAAGCGCTGCAGCAGGCTGGCAGGCGCGATCTCACGCAACGGCCGACTGCTGGCCACCGCGTAATAGGACGGCACGTTGTCGAAGCTTTCCGAGCGCCGCGTCAACCACAGGCCCAGTGTGGGTCGCTTGCGCCGAACCACCGAGGTCGCTGTCGGTCCGCGCACCACCACAACAACGTCGCCCGGCTCATCGATGGCGCCGAACAGCAGCAGTTCGGTGCCGGTGAAGCTGGAGGTGATCGCGATCAGATGCGAGGAAAGATCGGTGATCAGCGGTGAATCGGCCGGCGCCGGGCCGCGCGGCGCATTCGGCGTCGCCTGGGCGAAGACCTCGCCCGTACCGGCCAGAAGGATGAGCAGCAGCAGGAGCCTTCTCATCTTGGCCCCGCCTCGAGGAAGAACTGGTCATCGGGTGGCAGGATCAGTTCGATGGCGAGCGCGATCGCCACCGCCAGCACCAACGCAGCCAGCAGGCCGCGAATCTGTTCGCCGCGCAGCTTGGCGCCATGGCGCACGCCGTATTGAGCGCCGATCACCGAGCCAAGCAGCAGCAGCAGCGCCAAGGTCACATCCACGGTCTGCGTCGTGATGGCATGCAGGATGGTGACATTCGCGGTGACGAAGATGATCTGGAACAGCGAGGTGCCAACCACGATGGCGGTCGGCATGCCGAGCAGGTAGATCATTGCCGGCACCAGCAGGAAGCCGGCGCCGACGCCCATGATGGCGGCGAGAATGCCGACCAGGAAACCGAGCGCCAGCGGCATCAGCGCACTGATGTAGAGCTGCGACTTGCGGAAACGCATCTTGAAGGGCAGCGCGCGGATCAGGTCGTGATCGTTCAGCCGCTTGCGGCGCACCACCGGCGTGCTGCTCGGCTTGGCCCGCAGCGCGCGCACGCTTTCGGTCATCATCATGCCGCCGATGGTGCCGAGGATGATCACATAGGAGAGCGCGATCACCGCATCGAGCTGGCCGATGCGCTTGAGCACGGTGAAGAGATAGGCGCCGAAGCTGGAACCGATCAGGCCGCCAACCAGCAGCACCGCGCCCATCTTGAAATCGACATTATCCTTGCGCCAATGCGCATAGACGGCCGAGACGCTGGCCGCCACCACCTGGTTGGCCGAGGTGGCCACCGCCACCGGCGGCGGCACGCCGATGAAGATCAACATGGGGGTGAGCAGAAAACCGCCGCCCACGCCGAACAGGCCCGACAGATACCCCACCGCTCCGCCGAGCCCGAGCAGCAGCCATATGCTGACCGAAAGCTCGGCGATGGGGAGGTATATCTGCATAATTGTGGCCGGACCCTACGACTACGCGGCTTGCGGCTTCACCTGCTTATGAAGCCTGATTCATTATAAAGCCCAATTTTCTTATAAAGCTCTGGGGCCAAACTGCCACGCCATATCATGGTGTTCGTGTGATTTTCCCGAACAAATGATCCCTCAGCCGGCCGCCCCGGCGCCACTGTTATGCCCCATGCCGGCCGGCACGCCGGCCTGCTCGAGCTCGCGGCCGATCCGGCCCGAGAGGAAGGCGAAATACATGCGGAAGTCCGAAATGAAGGACCAGAGCGGGTATTTGAAACTGGCCGGCTTGTTCTTCTCGACGAAGAAATGCCCGATCCAGGCGGGGCCGTAGCCGATCAGCAGCGCGCCCACCAGCCAATACCACTGCCCGGTGACGACCAGGGCGGCCAGGCTGCTGAGCGCCAGGGTGGTGCCAAAGTAGTGCCAGGCACGCGTCAGCGGCTTGGCATGCTCGCGCAGGTAAAAGGGCCAGAACTCGGCATATGAAGATATCCGATTGTCGGACATTGTGATTTCCTCCATACTCTGTTGTTGACGGCTTATGTCGTTTTTACTGGAATTCCGCGAATTAATCCAACATTTGTCCACAAATGAGATTCGAGTTGACGTTGACGTAAGCGGAAACTAAGACTCAGCTCGACTCAAATTTGAGCCTTTAGGGAGGGCCTGCCGTGTCGGATATAACCTACACGATCACCGATCTGGCGCACGAATTCAAAGTCACCGCGCGCGCGATTCGATTCTACGAGGACAAAGGTCTGCTGCATCCATCCCGCCAGGGCATGATGCGGGTCTACACCAAGCGTGACCGCGCCCGCCTGCTGCTGATCCTGCGCGGCAAGCGTCTGGGCTTCAGCCTGGCCGAGATCCGCGAGATGATCGACCTCTACGACCTGGGCGATGGCCGTATCGAGCAACTGACGCTCACGCTCAAGCGCTCGCGCGACCGCCTTGCCGCCCTGGAGACCCAGCGGCACGACATCGAAGAGGCCATCACCCAGCTCAAGCAGGATGTCCGCATTCTGGACGATTTCCTGAAGCAGAGCCGTGACCGGCCCAGCGCCGTGTCATTCAAGGATTTCGTGCGCAGCCGCACCGAAGAGTTCGCTGCCGTCGCCGAATAAGCAAGCCTGGCGCCGCAACAGTCTGCGGCGCCGCTTCCCATCCGTTTCCTCGCTACCCAAATAAAAGACCGTCCGCACTCAAGGAGATTCGTCATGATGCGCAATGTGGTGATCGCCGGCTATGCCCGTTCGCCGTTCACGCTCGCCCGCAAGGGTGCGCTGGCCAAGGTCCGTCCCGACGATCTCACCGCGCAGGTGATCAAGGCCCTGATCGAGCGCACCGGCGTTGACCCCAAGGCCATCGAAGACGTCATCGTCGGCTGCGCCTTCCCCGAGGGCGAGCAGGGCCTGAACGTCGCCCGCCTGATCAGCTTCCTCGCCGGCATCCCGCAGGATGCGGCCGGCACCACGGTCAACCGCTTCTGCGGCTCGTCGATGCAGAGCATCCACCAGGCCGCCGGCGCCATCCAGATGAAGGCCGGCGAAGCTTTCATCTGCGCTGGCGTCGAGAGCATGACCCGCGTGCCGATGGGCGGTTTCAACACCATGCCCAACCCCACCCTCCTGAAGGAATACCCGCAGGCCTATGTCTCCATGGGCATCACCGCGGAAAACCTGGCCAAGAAGTACGGCATCGACCGCAAGGCGCAGGAGCAGATGGCCGTTGAAAGCCATGCCAAGGCACTCGCGGCACAGAAAGCCGGCAAGCTGAAGGACGAGATCGTCGCGATCGTCGACGGCAACAACCGCGTCGAGCTCGATGGCTGCATCCGCCCGGACACCACGGCTGAAGGCCTCGCCGGCCTGAACCCGGCCTTTGACGAAAAGGGCACCGTCACCGCCGGCACCTCGTCGCCGCTGACCGATGGCGCCTCGGCCACGCTGGTCTGTTCGGAAGATTTCGCCAAGGCCCATGGCCTCAAGGTGCTGGCCCGCATCAAGTCCGTCGCCGTCGCCGGCTGCGCGCCTGAGATGATGGGCATCGGTCCGGTGCCCGCCACCAAGAAGGCGCTGGAGCGCGCCGGCCTGAAGCTGGGCGATATCGACATCATCGAGCTGAACGAAGCCTTTGGCGCCCAGGCGCTGGCCTGCGTCGCCGAAGCTAAATACGACATGAAGAAGGTCAACCTCGATGGCGGCGCCATCGCGCTCGGCCATCCGATGGGCGCCACCGGCGCACGTATCACCGGCAAGGCTGCGTCTCTGCTGAAGCGTGAAGGCAAGCAGTTCGCGCTGGCCACCCAGTGCATCGGCGGCGGTCAGGGCATCGCCACCGTTCTGGAAGCCGTCTAACGCCACCGCGACTGGAGTTCGAAGTATGACCGAGATCAAGAAAGTCGCGGTGATTGGGGCGGGCGTCATGGGCTCCGGCATCGCCGCCCATGTCGCCAATGCCGGCATCCCTGTCATCCTGCTGGACATCGTGCCGCAGGGCGCCAACGACCGCAGCGCGCTGGCCAAGGGCGCCATCGACAAGATGCTGAAGACCAAACCTGCGCCCTTCATGCATCCGCGCGTGGCCAAGCTAGTCACGCCAGGCAACCTGGAAGACGACCTCGACAAGCTCGCCGACGTGGACTGGATCTGCGAGGCGATCATCGAGAATGTCGAGCTGAAGCGGAAGCTCTATGCCCAGCTTGAGCAGAAGCGCAAGAAGGGCTCGATCGTCACCTCGAACACCTCGACGATCCCGCTCGACCTGCTGACCGAAGGCCTGCCGGAAAGCTTCGCGGCCGACTTCGCTGTTACGCACTTCTTCAATCCGCCGCGCTACATGCGCCTGTTCGAACTGGTGAAGGGCCCCAAGACCAAGCCCGCCGTGATCGACGCGCTGCGCCAGTTCGGCGACGTCAAGCTCGGCAAGGAAGTGGTCGATTGCAAGGACCGCCCGGGTTTCATCGCCAACCGCATCGGCATCTACTGGTCGACGGTCGCCACCGCACTGGCCTATGACCTCGACCTGACCGTCGAGGAAGCCGACAGCATCGTCGGCCGTCCGATGGGCGTGCCCAAGACCGGCATCTTCGGCCTGGCCGACCTGACCGGCATCGACCTTGGCCCGCATGTGGTCGGCTCGATGCTGAGGACCCTGCCCAAGACCGATCCGCTGCTGCAGTTCTACAAGGCCGATCACCCGCTGAACGCGCTGATGCAGAAGATGATCAAGGACGGCTATACCGGCCGCAAAGGCAAGGGCGGTTTCTACCGCGCCCGTGGCAAGGAAGCGCTGGACCTCAAGACCGGCGAATTCCGCGCCACCATCCGCGCGAATCTCGAATCCGCCAAGGTCGCCAAGAAGGGTCTGCGCGCCCTGGTCGAGCATCCCGACAAGGGCGGCCAGTATGCCTGGGGCGTACTCAGCCGCGTGCTGAGCTATGCCGCCGACCTGGTGCCGGAGATCGTCGACGACATCGCAGCGGTCGATACCGCGATGAAGACCGGCTACGCCTGGAAATACGGCCCCTACCAGCAGATCGACCAGCTCGGCACCCAGTGGTTCGCCGACAAGCTGAAGGCATCGGGCATGCCCGTGCCGAAGATGGTGGAGATCGCCGCTGGCCGCCCCTTCTACAAGGAAGAAGGCGACAAGGCGTATCGCCTGACGCCGAAGGGCGACTACGCCGAGATCGTGGTCGCGCCCGACGCCTGGACGCTGGCCGACAAGAAGCGCGGCAAGCAGCCGATCCTGTCCAACCGTGGCGCCAGCATCTGGGATGTCGGCGACGGCGTCGCTTGCCTGGAATTCCACACCAAGATGAATGCGGTGGATGCCGACATCATCGCCATGGTCAAGGAAGCCGGCAAGATCGACAAGAAGGGCTTCAAGGCGCTGATCATCGGCTCTGACTCCGACAACTTCTCGGTCGGCGCCAATGTCGGCATTGCCCTGTTCCAGGCCAACATCGCCATGTGGCCCGCCATCGAGCAGGGCATCAGCGAGGGCCAGGACGCCTATATGAAGCTGAAATATGCCCCCTTCCCGGTCGTGTCGGCGGTCGCCGGCATGGCGCTGGGCGGCGGCTGCGAGATCACGCTGCATTCCTCTGCCATCCAGGCCCATGCCGAAAGCTACATGGGCCTCGTGGAAGTCGGCGTCGGCGTCATCCCCGGCTGGGGCGGCTGCAAGGAGTTGATCACCCGCGCCATCACCAACAAGCGGCGCCCCGGCGGCCCGATGCCGGCGCTGGCCCAGGTGTTCGAGGCGATCTCGACCGCCAAGGTCGCGACCTCGGCCATGGAAGCGCGCGACATGCTGATCCTGCGCGAGAGCGACAGCATCACCATGAACCGCCGCCGCCTGTTGGCCGATGCCAAGGCCAAGGCGCTGGAGCTGAGCAAGGACTACAAGCCGCCGGTGCCGGTGGAAATCAGCCTGCCCGGCCCCACGGCCAAGGCGGCGATGAGCCTGGCTGTCGAAGGCTTCGCCCAGCAGGGAAAGGCCACCAAGCATGATGTCGTCGTCTCCGGTGCCCTGGCCAATGTGGTCTCGGGCGGCAAGACCGACATCACCGAGGTGGTGACTGAGAAGAAGCTGCTGGAGCTGGAACGCGAGAACTTCATGGCGCTGATCAAGACCAACGCCACGCTGGATCGCATTGAACACATGCTCACCAAGGGCAAGCCGCTGCGTAACTGAGCAGCCCATTCTGAGCAGAGAGTTGAGGGAGACAGGCCATGCCGAGCTATACCGCCCCCGTAAAGGACTTCCAGTTCGTGCTGCACGATGTGCTGCAGATGGAAAAGATGAGCAACCTGCTGGGCTTCACCGATGCCAGCCGCGACGTGATCGACGCCGTGCTGGAAGAAGGCGGCAAGTTCATGAGCGAGGTCACCGCGCCGCTGAACCGCGTCGGCGACCTGGAAGGTTGCAAGTGGGACAATGGCGTAGTCACCACGCCGACCGGCTTCAAGGAAGCCTACCAGCAGTATTGCGAAGCCGGCTGGGGCGCGCTGACCGCTGAAGAGAAATACGGCGGCCAGGGCCTGCCCCATGTGCTGGGCATCGCCATGGCGGAAATCCAGTCCTCGGCGAACATGGCCTTTGCCATGTATCCCGGCCTGACCCATGGCGCCTATGAGGCGCTGCTGCGTCACGGCTCGGAAGAGCAGAAGGACAAGTATCTGCCGAACATGGCGTCGGGCAAATGGACCGGCACCATGAACCTGACCGAGCCGCATTGCGGCACCGATCTGGGCCTGATGCGCACCAAGGCCGAACCCCAGAAGGACGGCAGCTACCTGATCACCGGCACCAAGATTTTCATCTCGGCCGGCGAACATGACATGGCCGAGAACATCATCCATCTGGTGCTGGCCAAGATTCCGGGCGGCCCGGAAGGCATCAAGGGCGTCAGCCTCTTCGTGGTGCCGAAATTCCTGGTGAACGATGACGGCTCGCTCGGCGCCCGCAACGGCGTCTCCTGCGGCTCGATCGAGCACAAGATGGGCATCCATGGCAATTCCACCTGCGTGCTGAATTACGACAACGCCAAGGGTTGGCTGGTCGGCCAGATGCACAAGGGCATGCAGGCGATGTTCGTGATGATGAACGCCGCCCGCCTCGGTGTCGGCGTACAGGGCCTCTCCCAGGCCGAAGTCGCCTACCAGAACGCGCTGACCTATGCCAATGACCGCCTTCAGGGTCGTGCCATCACTGGCACGAAGAACCCGGAAAAGCCGGCCGATCCGATCATCGTGCATCCCGACATCCGGCGCATGCTGCTGACCATCAAGGCCTTCACCGAGGGCAGCCGCGCACTGGCGCTGTGGACCGGCATCGAGCTGGACATTTCTGCCAAGCATCCGGATGCCGACCGCCGCCAGGAGGCCGACGATCTGGTCGCCTTCCTGACGCCGATGGTGAAAGCCTACATGACCGATTACGGCTACCAGTGCGCCACCATGGCCCAGCAGGTCTATGGCGGCCACGGCTATATCGCCGAATGGGGCATGGAGCAGTTCGTGCGCGATGCCCGCATCGCCATGATCTATGAAGGCGCCAACGGCATCCAGGCGCTCGACCTGGTTGGCCGCAAGCTGCCCACCGGCATCGGCCGCCTCGCCCGCCGCTTCTTCCATCCGGTCTCGAGCTTCGTCGAAGAGAACATGATGGACTCTGGCATCGGCAAGGACTTCGTCATGCCGCTGGCCAAGGCCTTCGCCCGCCTGCAGACCGCCACCGCGCTGGTCTCTGAGCGTGGCCTGAAGAACCCGGACGAAGCCGGCGCCGCCTCGTGGGATTACCTGAATCTCTTTGCGCTGGTCGCGCTGGGCTACATGTGGGCCCGCATGGCCAAGGTGGCCAAGCAGAAGCTGGCCGATGGCGAGGGCGACAAGGAATTCTACGAGACCAAGCTGATCACCGCCCGCTTCTTCATGGAGCGCATGCTGCCCGATACGGCGGCGCAGCTGGCCAAGATCCAGGCCGGCTCGGAAAGCACCATGATGCTGAAGGCCGCCAATTTCTGACCATGCAAGCCGCGTAATACGTGGCCCCAGTGCAAGAATCTGGGTCTAGCCGGAGGAAACGACAAGAATGACCGAATACGGCATCCCGCGTTCCATCTACACGGAAGATCATCAGATGTTCCGTGAGGCGGCGCGCAAGTTCTTCGAGCGCGAAGTCGTCCCCAACCACCCCAAGTGGGAAGAGGACGGTGTGGTGCCGAAGGAGATCTGGCGCAAGGCCGGCGAGAACGGTTTCCTCTGCCCGACCATGCCGGAGGAATATGGCGGCTCCGGCGTCGATCGCCTCTATTCGGCCATCCTGATGGAAGAGCAGGCCTATACCGGCTGCACCGGCCCGGGCTTCTCGCTGCATTCCGACATTGTCGCCCCCTATATCCTCGCCTATGGCTCGGAAGAGCAGAAGAAAAAGTGGCTGCCCAAGATGGCCACCGGCGAAGTGATCGGCGCCATCGCCATGACCGAACCCAGCGGCGGCTCGGATCTGCAGGCCGTGAAGACCACGGCGCTGAAAGACGGCAATGAATACGTCATCAACGGCCAGAAGACCTTCATCACCAACGGCCAGAATGCCGATCTGGTGATCGTGGTGACCAAGACCGATCCCAAGCAGGGCGCCAAGGGCACCACGCTGTTCCTGGTCGAGGCCGGTCGCGAGGGATTCACCAAGGGCCGCAACCTGGAAAAGCTGGGCATGAAGGCCCAGGACACCTCGGAGCTGTTCTTCTCCGACGTGCGCGTGCCGCCAGAGAACATGCTGGGCGGTGAAGGCCAGGGCTTCTTCTACCTGATGCAGGAACTGGCCTGGGAACGGCTGCAGATCGCCATCATGGCGGTGGCCGGCTGCGAGGGTGCGCTGAAATGGACCATCGACTACACCCGTGAGCGCAAGGCTTTCGGCAAGAGCGTGCTGGACTTCCAGAACACCAAGTTCGAGCTGGCCGAGATGAAGACCGAGACGCAGATCGCCCGCGTTTTTGTCGACAAATGCATCGAGTTGGTGGCCCAGCACAAGCTGGACCCGGCCACGGCGGCGATGGCGAAATACTGGTGCAGCGACCTGCAGTGCAAGATCCTGGATCGCTGCCTGCAGCTGTTCGGCGGCTACGGCTTCATGTGGGAATACCCGATCACCCGCGCCTATGCCGATGCCCGCGTGCAGCGCATCTATGGCGGCACCAACGAAATCATGAAGGAACTGATCAGTCGTACGCTTTGAGCAAGTATGGCGCTTTGAATCGATATCCGGGAATCCGGCGGAACAAACAAGCCTAGGGAGAGAACCATGACCGAAGCCTTCATCTACGACGCCGTGCGCACGCCGCGCGGCAAGGGCCGCGCCAGCGGCGCCCTGCATGAAGTCACCCCGATGCGCCTGGCCACCACGGCGCTGGAAGCCGTGCGCGACCGCAACGAGCTCGACACCTCGCTCGTGGATGACGTGGTTCTCGGCTGCGTCATGCCGGTGGGTGAACAGGGCTCGGATATCGCCCGCGTCGCCGTGATCCAGTCCGGCTATGCCGAGACGACCGCCGGCGTGCAGATCAATCGTTTCTGCGCCTCGGGCCTGGAAGCCTGCAACATGGCGGCCGCGCAGGTGATGTCGGGCCAGTCGCAGATGGCGATCGGCGGCGGCGTGGAAAGCATGAGCCGCGTGCCGATGGGCTCCGACGGCGGCGCCTGGGCCACCGATCCGGCCGTGGCGATCTCGACCTATTTTGTGCCGCAGGGCATCTCGGCCGACTTGATCGCCACCAAATACGGCTTCAGCCGCGACGATGTCGATTCTTACGCGGTCGAGAGCCAGAAGCGCGCCAAGCGCTCCTGGGACGAGGGCCGCTTCAAGAAGTCGATCATCCCGGTCAAGGACATCAACGGCCTGACCATTTTGGACCGCGACGAGCATCTGCGCCCCGACACCACCATGCAGACGCTGGCCTCGCTCGATCCGTCCTTCACGGTGATGGGCGAGCAGTTCGGCTTCGATTCCGTCGCCACCCAGCGCTATCCCGAAGTCGAGCGCATCGAGCATGTCCATCATGCCGGCAACAGCTCGGGCATCGTGGACGGCGCGGCCGCCGTGCTGATCGGTAACAAGGACGCCGGCAAGGCATCAGGCCTGAAGCCACGCGCCCGCATCCGCAGCTTCGCCTCCATCGGTTCAGAGCCGACCATCATGCTGACCGGCCCGTCTTTCGCAGCCGAAAAGGCGCTGAAGCTGGCCGGCATGAAGCCGTCTGATATCGACCTCTATGAGCTGAACGAGGCCTTTGCCTCGGTCGTCCTGCGCTTCATGCAGGCGCTCAACATCCCGCATGACAAGATCAACGTGAATGGCGGCGCCATCGCGCTGGGCCATCCGCTGGGTGCGACCGGCGCGATGATCCTGGGCACCATGGTCGACGAGTTGGAGCGCAGCGGCAAAAGCACGGCGCTTATCACGCTCTGCGTCGGCGCCGGCATGGGTACTGCCACCATTATCGAGCGCGTCTAAAGCGCCGCTGCATTTCGGAGATTGATTCCATGATCGACTATTCCGTTGACGGCGACGGCGTCGCCACCATTACCTGGAACATGGCCGACCGGCCGATGAATGTGATGAACAGGGACAGCATCGGCGCTTTCCGCGATGCCGTTGCCAAGGCCATCGGCGACAAGGCCGTGAAGGGCGTGATCGTCACTTCGGCGAAGCCCGACTTCGTCGCCGGCGGCGACCTAGTCAGCATGCTGGAAGAATCGAAGGATCCGGCCAAGGCGCTGCAGAACAGCTTCGCTTTGCAGAAGCTGTTCCGCGACATCGAAAAGGCCGGCAAGCCCTTCGCGGTGGCCATCAATGGCACAGCTTTAGGCGGCGGCTACGAGATCTGCCTTGCCTGCCATCGCCGCATCGCCGCCGATAACCCCAAGACGCTGATCGGCCTGCCGGAAGCCACCATCGGGCTGCTGCCGGGTGCCGGCGGCACCCAGCGCCTGCCGCGCCTGATCGGCGTGTCCAAGGCGCTGCCGATGATGCTGGAAGGCAAGAAGGTCGACGCCAAGACGGCGCTTGGCATGGGCATGATCGACGAGATTGTCGCACCCGCTGAGCTGCTGGCCCGCGCCAAGGCCTGGATCCTGGCCGAGGGCCAGACCGGCCATGTGAAGCCCTGGGACCAGAAGGGCTTCCGCGTGCCGGAAGCCGCCAACACACCGAAGGGCGCGCAGATCTTCACCGCCGGCAACGCCATGCTGCGGGCCAAGACCATGGGCAACTACCCCAATGCGCAATACATCATGTCCTGCGTCTACGAGGGCATGCTGGTCGATATCGACACCGGCCTGAAGATTGAAAGCCGCTATTTCGTCGCCTGCACCCAGTCGAAGGAAGCGCGAAACATGATCCGCTCGCTGTTCTTCTCGATCGGCGACGCCAACAAGCTGGCCAATCGCCCGAAGAACATCCCGACCCAGGCCTACACCAAGATCGGTATCCTGGGCGCCGGCATGATGGGCGCGGGCATCGCCTATTCCGCCTCCTCGGCCGGTCTGCAGGTCGTGCTGCTCGACAGCACCCAGGACTCGGCCGACAAGGGCAAGGCCTATACCGCCGGGCTTCTTGATAAGCGCGTCAAGGCTAAGAAGGCCAGCGAGGCCGACAAGGAGAAGCAGCTCGGCCTGATCAAGGCCACGACCTCCTATGACGACCTCAAGGGCTGCGACATGGTGATTGAGGCCGTGTTCGAGGATCGCGCCATCAAGGCCGATGTGACCAAGAAGGCCGAGGCGCAGATCGCGCCGACCGCCATCTTTGCCTCCAACACATCGACCCTGCCGATCAGTGGCCTGGCCGAGGCCAGCAGCCGGCCGGCCAACTTCATCGGCCTGCATTTCTTCTCGCCGGTCGACAAGATGCCGCTGGTCGAGATCATCCGCGGCAAGCAGACCTCGGACGAGACGCTGGCGCGCGCCATGGATTTCGTGAAGAAAATCCGCAAGACGCCGATTGTCGTCAATGACAGCCGTGGCTTCTATACCAGCCGCGTCTTCGCCACTTACGTCAGCGAGGGCCTGACCCTGCTGTCCGAGGGCGTGGCACCGGCCCTGATCGAGAATGCCGGCAAGGCCGCCGGCATGCCGGTCGGCCCGCTGGCGCTGGCTGACGAGGTTTCGCTGGAGCTGATGCACCGCGTGCGCACCCAGACCCAGAAGGACCTGGGCGATGCCTACAAGCCCGACGGCTCGGCTCCCGTGCTGTCGCTGATGGTCGAAAAGCTCGGACGCCTGGGCAAGAAAGCGGCCAAGGGCTTCTACGAATATCCCGCCGATGGCAAAAAGAAGCTGTGGACCGAGCTGGGCAAGCATTTCCCGGTCAAGGCCGAACAGCCGGCGCTGTCCGATGTGATCAAGCGTCTGGTCTATATCCAGTCGGTCGAGACCGCCCGCTGCGTGGAAGAGAACGTCATCATCGACGTGCGCGATGCCGATGTCGGTTCGATCATGGGCTGGGGCTTCCCGCCCTTCCGTGGCGGCACCATCAGCAACATCGATACCGTGGGCGTGCAGCCCTTCGTGGCCGAATGCGACCAACTGGCCCAGAAGCACGGCGCGCGCTTCACGCCGCCCAAGCTGCTGCGCGACATGGCGGCAGGAGGCAAATCCTTCTACGCCGCTTGACGCAACGAATACCGCCACAAACGAAAAGGCCCGGGTTTCCCCGGGCCTTTTTTTGGATCAGGCGATCCTCAGTGGATAACCATGGCCGAGAACGGCCAGACATAGGCCTGTAACGTCACCAGCACACCAACCAGGCAGGCTAGCGCGATCGAGTGCCAGAACACATAGCGCAGGATCTCGCTTTCATGGCCGAACCAGTTGGTGGCGGTGGAGGCCACCACAATGGATTGGGCATCGATCATCTTGCCCATCACACCGCCCGATGAATTGGCGGCGCCCATCAGGATCGGCGACAGGCCGAGCTGTTCAGACGTGATCTTCTGCAGGCCGCCGAACAGCACATTGGAGGCCGTATCCGAACCGGTCAGCGCCACGCCCAGCCAGCCGAGCAGGGTGCCGAAGAAGGGATACAGCACGCCGGTTGCTGCAAAAGCCAGACCGAGTGTCGCATCGACGCCCGAGTAGCGCGTCAGCGTGCCCAGCGCCAGCATGGCGGCGATGGTGATCAGCGAGTAACGCACCGCCCAGATGGTCGCGCCATAGGCTTTGACCAGCTGCATCGGCGAGTACTTCATCACCAGACCGGAGATGATCGCGGCGAGGAAGATCGCCGTGCCCGTCATGGTCAGGATGTTGAAGTTGAAGATCGCGCCCTCGGGGATCGGCTTGGCCACCACCGGCGGGACCTTCTGGATCATGTTATGCAGGCCCTCGATGGTGAACTTGGGGAAGAACCAGGGATTCACCGCATCCTTGAAGGTCTGGGTGCCCCAGACGAAGACAAAGACGCAGAGGATGATCCACGGAATCCAGGCCGCCAGCACCTGACCCTGCGAGGGCGAGGCAATGCTGGGCGCCGGCGCACCCACGCCGGGTACGCCAACCGCCGAATTGTCCTCGCGGTTGCGCAGCTTGGGCGAATGCCAGATTTCCGCCGGCTTCCAGACCTTGAGGAAGGCGAAGAGGCAACCCATCGACACCAGGGCGGCGACCACGTCGACCAGCCAGGGGCCGTGGTAGTTCGATACCAGATACTGCGGGATGGCGAAGCTGGCGCCGCAGACCAGGATGGCCGGCCAGATGGCGATCATGCCGCGCCAGCCGGCGAAGGCCCAGATCAGCCAGAACGGCACGATCAGCGAGAAGAACGGCAGCTGACGGCCGACCATGGCGCCAAGCTGGAATACATCCATGCCGGTCACGGCGCCCAGCGTCACGATCGGTGTGCCGAGTGCGCCGAAGGCCACCGGGGCCGTATTGGCGATCAGTGACAGGCCCGAGGCTGCCAGCGGCGAGAAGCCCAGGCCGATCAGGATCGCGCCCGTGACGGCTACCGGCGTGCCGAAACCGCCCGCGCCCTCGAAGAAGGCGCCAAACGAAAAGGCCACCATCAGCAGCTGCAGGCGGCGGTCCGGCGTGATGCCCGCGATGGATTTCTGCAGGATCTCGAAATAGCCGTTATCGCGCGTCAGGCGATAGAGGAAGATGACGTTGAGGATGATCCAGCCGATCGGGAACAGGCCGGTGAGCAGGCCGAGCCAGGAGGCCTTGAGCGCCAGATCCATCGGCATGGTGAAGCCGAAGACGGCGACGACGATTGCGCCGATCAGCGCAATCACGGCGGCCAGATGCGCCTGCATGCGGGCAAAGGCGATCAGACCGAGCAGAATGACAATCGGGATTGCGGCAATGGCGGTAGACAGCACTGCGCTGCCGAGCGGGTTATAGACCTGACTCCACATGGAGGCCCCTCCAATAATCTCTAATTGATGTTGAGCATTTCCTCGCGACCGCTTCGGATCGCCCGCGGATGAGAAACGGCTTTTTGATTCGCGGCAAGGGAAAGCGTTTTTGCGCTGCTTTTCCGCGAAACCGCGTAAACAACGCATAAAAAAAGGCCGGGTTCCCCCGGCCTTTTTATTGAGCAGACTTGGCGCCGATCAGTCTGGCGCTGCCACTTCACCTTCACCCGACGATGGATCGTCGGATGTATCGAACAACGTGGTGTTGCCACCCTCGCTGCCTGGCAATGCATCTCCCACCTCACCGCCACTGCCATACAGCTGATCCGGCAGCCACAGGGCGATCTCGGGGAAGATGTACATCAGCACCATCGAGAACAGCACAATGAAGACGAAGGGATAGATACCCTTGAATATCTCATCGATCGACAGGCTTTTTGGCGCCACGCCCTTGCAATAGAAGGCCGCCATCGCCACAGGCGGGGTTAGGAACGACGTCTGCAGGTTCAGCGCGACCAGGATGCCGAAGAACAGCGGGTCAACGCCGTAATGCTGCAGCAACGGCATGAAGATTGGCACGAAGATCACGATGATCTCGGTCCATTCCAGCGGCCAGCCCAGCAGGAAGATAATAAACTGCGCCAGGATCATGAACTGCGTGCCCGACAGATCGAGGTAGTCGATCAGCGCGCGTACCACTTCATGGCCGTTCAGATAGGCGAAGACCGCCGAGAAGGTGGCCGAGCCGACAAACAGCCAGCAGACCATCGCCGCCGAACGGGCCGTGAGGAACACGGACTCGGTCAGCTTGGCGATACTGAAGCTGTTGTAGCAGATCGCCAGCACCACCGCGCCGGCCGCACCCACCGCCGCAGCTTCCGTCGGTGTCGCCAGGCCAAACAGGATCGCGCCAAGCACGGTGACGATCAGCAAAGCCAGCGGCAGGAAGGAGGTCGCCAGCGCCCAGATCACCTTCTTGAGCGGGACATCCAGGATTTCCTTCGGCGGCTTGGGCGCCAGCGAGGGATTGATGACGGCCCGACCAATCACATAGGCCATGTACAGGCCGGCCAGCATCAGGCCCGGCAGGAAGGCGCCGGCATAGAGTTTGACCACCGAGACGCCGGCCGTGGCGCCATAGAGGATCAGCAACACGCTGGGCGGGATCAGGATGCCCAGGCAACCGCCAGCGCAGACAACACCGGCCGCCAGCTTGGGATCATACCCCGCACGCAGCATCGCCGGCAGAGCCAGCAGGCTCATCAGCGTCACCACTGCGCCAACAATGCCTGTCGCGGTTGCGAACAGCGCACAGGTCAGCAGCGTCGCCACTGCCAGCGAGCCTGGCAGGTTTTTCGCTGCCAGCTCGATACTCAGGAACAATCGGTCGAGAATATTGGCGCGTTCGACGATGTAACCCATGAACAGGAACAGGGGCACCGAGATCAGAACGTCATTGGCCATGACGCTGAAGGTGCGCTGCACGAACAGCTCGAAAATATGGCTGCCCATGGCGTAGTAGCCAAAGCCGACGCCAATGGCCATGAGGGTGAAAGCGATGGGAAACCCGAAGCCGATGGCAAACAGGAACACCACCAGCATCAGAATGCCAACCTGGGGATCAGTCATTTGCCGGTCTCCCCAGACTTACCATCGGTACTGTACTGCTTCTGCAACACCTGCTCCAACTCCTCCACATCGCCCAACCGGGGCGGCCAGTTTCCATGTTTGATGCAATAAACGCAGCGGAGCACTTCAGCCACGCCTTGGGCGATCAGCATGGTGCCGGCGATCGGAATGACGGTCTTGAACGGATAGATGATCGGGCCGGCCGGCGTGAACAGGCTGCGCTCCTTCACCGACCAGGAATAGGCGGCGTAATCCCAGCCCGTGTAGAGCAGCGTGATGATGCCTGGGAAGAAGAACAGGAAGTAAAGGATCAGGTCCGACTTCGCCTGCGTTTGGGGTGACCAGTTGCGATAGATCCAGTCGCCGCGCACATGGCTGTTGCGCGCCAGTGTGTAGGCGCCGGCCATCATGAACAGGGTGCCGTACAGAATGTAGGCCGCATCGAAGGCCCACTCGGTGGGGGCTTGCAGCACATAGCGCGCGAAGACTTCATATGACGTCGCCGCCGTCAGAAGGACGATACACCAGCCAAAGATCTTACCGATCCATGTATTGATCGTGTCGATCCAGAATACCAATCGATTATCCATGCGCTCCCCGTATGCCCTTCCGCCTCTATGTTTATGCGGATTTTATGAGGCTGCTTCTTAAACGAAGGGAACCGCCGGTCACCCGGCGGTTCCCCTGATACTCAATGTATTTGCACTCAGCCCTTGCGATTGAAGAAGTGATTGTAGGCCACTTCCTTGCTCGGGTTGTTCAGCAGTTCGTAACGCACCGTGCGGCGGACCCACTCCAGCTGCGACTTGCTCACCTTGGCGAAGAAGGCTTCTTCGTTCTGCGCCTTGAGCACATTATCCCAGGCCTTGAGCTGCGCATCCTGCACGACGCGCGGCGTGCGGAAGACGCGGACCTTGTCCTTGGTCTGCATCTCGGCCAGATCCTTCGAGTAACGGTCGAGCGCCTTCCACGACATGTCGGAAGATGCGGCTTCGGCCGCATACTTGAGGATCTGCTTCTGCTCGGCAGGCAGGCCATCGTACTTGGTTTTGTTGATCAGGATTTCGAACATCTCGGCTGCCTGATGATAGCTCTGCAGCATGTAGACCTTCGAAACGTCCGGGAAGCCGAGCACACGGTCCGACGACGGGTTGTTGAATTCCGCGCCGTCGAGCAGGCCGCGATCCATCGCCGGAACGATTTCGCCACCGGCCACGATGGTGACGGCCGCACCCATTTCCTTGAACAGATCGGCCGAGAGGCCGACCGTGCGGTACTTCATGTTCTTCAGGTCGTCGGCGGTCTTGATTTCCTTCTTGAACCAGCCTAGCGGCTGCGCCGGCATCGGCCCTGACATGAAGCCGACGAGGTTGAGCTTCAGGATGTCGTGCATCAGCTCGTTATAGAGCTGATAGCCGCCACCGTAGTTCATCCAGGCCATCACGCCATTGGCGTCCCAGCCATATGGCGGCACGGTACCGAACAGCGAGAAGGCCTTGTGCTTGCCGTACCAGTAGGCCGCCACACCATGGCCGGCATCCAGCACGCCGCTGTGCACGGCGTCCTGCATGCCAAAGGCGGGCACTACCGAACCGGCGGCTAGAACGTCGAGCTTCAGGCGGCCGCCCGACAGATCGTTGACACGGGTGGCGAAGTCGGTGGCCATCTCATGGAAGATGTCCTTGGTCGGCCAGGTCGACTGATACTTCAACGTCACCGTCTGGGCACGCGACACGTTCGGCATCGCCACAGTGGCGGCAGCGGCAGCGCCGGCCAGGCCGGCCCCACGCAGGAACTGGCGACGGCCGCTCTTTTTGGACGTAATTGTGCTCTTGGACTGCTCGGTCATCGTTCCCTCCCGTTGGTGTTTTGCGCCGGTAGCCGGCCTATAATTTCGAAACGTAAATTCGAGCGCCGTCATCATTGGACGTATACGCTGAACCCGTCCAGATTTTTTTATGCGCGGGTTACTCCTTGCACTGCACAATTCTTCAGGCGTCGACCGGTTTAAGCCGTCTACGGCTGATTTCTTCGACTAAAGTCGAAGAAATTTGGCCTAACGCCGTCATCAAGGTTATGTGATCGCAACCCGTTCAACCGCTGAAGCGGCGATCTTCCGTAAGGTCGCTCTGGCCGACTCGTGATGCGTCGCAGAGTCTTATGGGATGCAGTGAAATTGACTTCCCCGGACAATCGCCCAGACTGGTGCCAATCATAAAAGACACTGGAGGAAACCGATGACCCCGCCCGCTTCCGCCGCCGTCCTGAAATCCCCGGCCGATATCCGCGCCCAGGTGAGTCCTGAAGAATGGCAGACCCGCGTCGATCTCGCCGCCGCCTATCGCCTAGTCGCGCATTACGGCTGGGACGACCTCATCTTCACGCATATCTCCGCCCGGGTGCCGGGACCGGAGGAGCATTTCCTGATCAACCCTTACGGCTGGATGTTCCACGAGATGACGGCTTCGTCCCTGGTCAAGGTCGACCTGGACGGCAACATCGTCTCGTCGACCGGCCATATCATCAATCCGGCCGGCTTCACCATCCATTCCGCCGTGCATGCAGCCCGCCATGATGTCGGCTGCGTGCTGCATCTGCATACCAGCGACGGCATCGCCGTCTCCGCCATGGCCGAGGGCCTGCTGCCCTTGAGCCAGACCGCGATGATCGCGCTGGCCGGCCTCACCTATCACGAGTTCGAGGGCATCGCGCTTGATCTGGGGGAACGCGAGCGCCTGGTCGCCGATCTGGGCCAGAGCAACATGATGATCCTGCGCAACCACGGCACGTTGACCTGCGGCCGCACCGTGGCCCAGGCCTTCCTCAACATGCATGTGCTGGAACGCGCCTGTCAGGCGCAGATCCGCGCCATGAGCGGCGGCGGTGCCCTGCACAAGCCCAAGACCGATGTGCAGGAGCTGGTGAAGAATCAGGTGCGCGGCATGAAGATCGATGTCAGTGGCCTGGCCTGGGGCGGGCTGCTGCGCATGCTGGATGCGAAGGACACCAGTTACAAGAACTGAGTCCTACAGGTCCCGAAGCCGCGCCAGCAGCGCATCCACATCGGCCTCGGTATGGCAGATGCCAAAGCCGATGCGCAGGCGGCGGCCGCGGAAATCCGTGGTGACGCCGGCGCGGAACAGGCGCTGGCGCACCTCCTCGGCATTATCGAGATCGAAGCTGAGAAAATTGCCATGCGGCAGTTGCACCGGCAACAGCAGGTCTTTCGTCGCCAGCGGGCCTTTCGGCAGGCCGGCGATCAGCCGGTGCTGCAGGCTGCGCGCGTGATCGTGGATCATAGCCACCGTCACGCCCTCGGTCTGCAGCCAGTCCTGCACGGCGCGGAAACGGAACAGGCCTGATGGATCGAAGGTGGCGCCCATGAAGCGCCAGCCATCCGCCGTATAGCCGACGCTGCCGTCACTGTTGCTCAGCGTGCCGAAGGAGGCATACCAGCCGGTATCGCGTGGCCGCGCCGCCCAGCCCGGCGGACAGTGCATGAAGGCCGCGCCCTCGCCCGACATCGCGTATTTGTAGCCGCCCGCCATGTAGAAGGCCCGCCCGGCATAGGGCGACCAGTCGAGCGGCCGCGCCATGAAACCGTGATAGCCATCGACCACCACCATGGCCTCGCCGGCGGATGCCATGATCTGGTCGAACTGGTCGAGCGCGAAGCCGGAATTGAAGAACACCTCGCTGACAAAGACCAAGTCATGGCCGATCAGCGCGGCTTCGGCGAAGCGTTCAGCAAAACTCTCAAAAGGTTCAGTGGCGACGCGCTGCACCCGCACCAGGCCGTCTTCCTCCATGCGCGCGATCTGGCGCCCGAAAGAGTGGAATTCGGAATCGCTGGTCAGGATGCGGATGGCGCGGTTGGCTGGGAAGCAGGATAGCAACCGCACCACCAGCTCATGCGTGTTGGGCGCGAACACGATGCTGCCAGGATCCGGCAGATTGAGCTGGCGCGCGATATGGCCCTGCACCGCCTGCATGACAGGCCCCAGCACGGTTTCCCATTTGCGGTCGATCAGCTGCGCTGCCGTGTCCCAGGCCAGCAGCTGCGCGTCGCGGCTGACATCGGGCCAGGGATGATGGCTGTGCGCGGTGAAATGCAGTCCCGGCTTGTCGCCGAGGAATCGCGAGAAATGCCGTTTCAAATCGAGGGAGGCCATGCCGTTTCCTCTTCCGGGCCGGTCATGATATTTTAGGTTTAAAGAGTTTTCAGGAGCAAGACCCATGACGATGGACGGCATCGAAACCGACTTCTCCGGCCGTATGAGCTATGGCGACTATCTGCATCTCGACACCCTGCTGTCGGCGCAGAAACCGCTCTCCTCTGAGCCGGACGAACTGCTGTTCATCACCATCCATCAGGTGCAGGAATTGTGGATGAAGCTGCTGAACAGCGAGCTCGACAATGCCATGGCGCATATCCGCGCCGATGCGCTGCCGCCCAGCTTCAAATGCCTGGCCCGCGTCTCGCGCATCCAGATGCAGCTGATCCAGGCCTGGGACGTGCTGGCGACCATGACGCCAGCCGATTACCTGCGTTTCCGCCCGGTGCTGGGTTCGTCTTCGGGCTTCCAGTCCTGGCAGTATCGCCAGATCGAATTCAAGCTGGGCGCCAAGAATCCGCTGATGCTCAAGCCCCATGCGCATCGCCCCGACATCCATGGCCCGCTGGAGACCGCCTTCACCGCACCCAGCCTCTATGACGAGGCGTTGCGCCTGCTGGCGCGCCGTGGCCTGCCCGTGCCCAAGGATGTGCTGGAGCGCGATGTGACCAAGCCGCATGTGCCGGACCCACGCGTCGAGGCAGTCTGGGAGACCGTCTATCGCGAATCCGAGACCCATTTCGATCTGTATGAGCTGGCCGAGGAACTGGTCGATGTGGAGGACAGCTTTCAGCAATGGCGCTTCCGCCACATGAAGACGGTGGAGCGCATCATCGGCATGCGCCAGGGCACCGGTGGCAGCGCCGGCGTGGCCTATCTGCGGCAGGCGCTGGAGCGCAGTTTCTTTTCCGAACTATGGTCAGTGCGGACGAAGTTGTAGACTGAATGCCATGACAGACCAGACATCGCCTTTCCGGGCCATCCAGAGCATTGACTATAGCGTCATCATCGTGCGCGACATGGCGGCGATGCGCCGCTTCTACGAAGAGGTCCTTTGTTTCCCGCTGCAGCGCGAGCTTTCAGATAGCTGGATTGAATACCGCGTGGGCAGCAACATCCTGGCGCTGTCGCTGCCGGGCTGGACCAAGGGCGATGCACCCGTGCCCGTTGGCACCGCGGCCTTGCAACTCGCCTTCCGGGTGGCGCCGGGAATCGTCGACCGCTGCGCCGAGGAGCTTACCCGGCAGGGCATCGCCATCCTGTCGCCGCCCACTGACCGCCCCTTCGGGCATCGCACGCTGTTTTTCCGCGATCCGGATGGCAACCTGCTGGAAATCTACGCCGAGATCTGACCCGGCCTTCAATAGGCCGTGAACAGCACCATGAAGGCCGACACCGTCACGGTGGCGATCAGCGTCGTCACCAGGATGGTGGACGATGAGCGCTGCACATAGGTGTTCTGCTGGGTGGCAAGGATATAGACATTCGCCGCGGTCGGCATCGAAGCCTGGATCACCGCCACGGCGGTGAGGAACGGATCGAGTTTCAGCACGAAGGCCGAGAGCATCCAGACCACCAGCGGATGTACCGCCAGCTTGCCGATGGCGGTAAGCGAAATCTGCTCCAGCCCCTCGGCGATCGGCCGTCCCACCAGCGTCAGGCCCAGCGCGAATAGCGCGCAGGGTGCCGAGGCATTGGCCAGCAGGTTGAGCAGCGTCTCGACGGGTGTGGCCAGGCTCAGGCCGGTCAGGCCCCAGAGCAGGCCGGCGAAGGTGGAGATGATCAGCGGATTGCGCGACATGCCGATGGCGACGCGGCGGAAGATCGCGCCGAGTGAGGCATTGCCGCCATTCGAGCCCTCGATCAGCGCCGTGGTCAGCGGGATCAGGAGAATATGGTCGAAGACGATGATCAGCACTGCCGGCAGCACGGCGGCGTCGCCGAACAGCGTCACCAGGATCGGCAACCCCATGAAGCCGACATTGCCAAACGACGCGCCCATGCCCTGCATGGCGCGCTCGCCCCAGGTGACGGAAAACAGCAGGCGGCTGAGGCCCACCGTGAAGGCATAAGCGATCAGGCCGCCGCCGCTATAGGCGGCGACGAATTTCCAGTCGAAAGCCTCGAACACCGGCGCGGCAGCCATCTTGGTGAACAGCATCGCCGGCAGCGCGAACCAGATCACGAAGGCATTGAGGCCGAGATAGGCCTGCGCGGTGATGATACGCGTATAGCCGGCGGCATAGCCGACAAAGATCAAGCCGAAAAAGGGCAGCGAGACATTCAACAGGGTTCCCATTGCCCGGTCCGCCCTATTCCGCCGGCTGCGGCGTCAATAGCCGCTTGGTGAAGGCAGCCCGGATATGATCGGGCAGCGGAATCGACTTGCGCGCCTTGGTATCGAACATCACGGCGACGATCTCGGCCCGCGCCAGCGGCTGCTCCGTCTTGCTGTCGAGCAGGAAATGGCAAAAGCGCCAGGTCTTTTCGCGCAATTCCAGGATGGCGGTCCGGGTGTGATAGATGTCGCCAATCGTCAGATGGCGGAAATAGTCGATGGTATAATCCAGTGCCGCCGCGCCCACACCCTGGGCCCGCATCGCTTCCGCGGTCATCTCGACGCCGGCCAATGTGTGGGCCGCGGCTTCAGAGAAACGCGCCATGTAGAAGCGCGTGGCCATGCGGCCGGTTTCCTCGGCCTGCCAGCGATCCACCATGCCGCGGCAGGTTTCATACATGCCCTCCACCGGCGCAGCCGGCGCGGCTGGACCGCCCTGCGGCTGCGGTATGTCGGGCGCACGCAACTGCCGGGCCAGCACCTCGCCCGCCTGCCGCACATCGGCGGGCAACGCCGAGGGACCGCTGCCATCCAGCCGGTCGATGATCACCACGGCTTCGCAGGCTGCCGACAGCGTGCCGGTTTCGTCTTCATAAAGCTCGTGGCAGAGATGCAGCCGGTCGGCCTCCACTTTGCGGATGCCGGTCCGCAGGCGCAGCACCGCCCCTTCATGGTTCTCGCGCCTGAACTGGATGCGATGACGTGTCGGCCGCACCGCCACCTTGTCCTCACGGCGACGCTTCGGACCATAGCCCAATGCCAGTAGCACCTGTTTCTCGGCCTCGGCGAAGCGCGCCAGATAGAACTGCACGTTCATATGGCCGTACTGGTCGCATTCCCAGGGCTGCACCGGGGCGCGTCCCGTCGGCAGGAAACCGTCTTCGGTCGGCGGCACCGCAACCGGCCCGGCTGGCGTATCGACATCCACCCGCACGCGCTTGAAGCCGTCTTCCAGGTCAGCCGGCAGCGTCACGGCCTTGCGCGCCTGCAGGTCGAAGCACAGGGCCAGCACATCGGCCTGCATACTGAGCGCGCCGGTCTCGGCGTTGTAGACGCGATGATGGAACTTGATCTTCTTGCCTTCCGCCAGCGTCACGCCGCTTTCCATGCGGATCGGGTCGCCGGCGTGCAGTTCGGATATGAAGCGGGTTTCAGCATTCACCGCGGCAATGCCCAGCTTGCGCGTCTTGAAGGCTTCCTGCCCGAAACCGGCCGCCAGCATCACGCTGGCCGCCGCATCGCTGATCCGGGCGGTATAGAACTGCACGTTCATATGGCCATACTGGTCGCATTCCCAGGCGGCAACGGAACCGCGGTAGGTTTCGCGGAAATTGGTCACGGCAAACTCTCGGCAGTGAAAGGAGATAAGGCGGGCCTCTATGTTCGCCGCTTAAAGAGCGGCACGCAACCGCCCAATGAGCGCTTCCACATGGCGGCGCACCACAGCCTCGCCGCTGTCGCCCAGCACCTTGAGGCGGCCGGTGGTTTCCAACATCAGGGCGCCGCCGACAGCGGCCACCAGCGACACGGTTTCCGCCCGCATGGCCTCCGGCTCCAGCGGCGCCAGCTGCCGCATGGCATCTCCCAGCACGGTATAGCCCTGAATCATCCGGCCGTTGAGCAGGCGATCCAGCTCCGGCGTCAGGCTGGTGGGGCGGAAGCCTTGCCCCAGATAGAGGCCGAGATAAAGGTCATCGGGCCGCTTACGGTAGAAATCATAGAAAGCCAGCGCACCGGACATCAACTGGTCCCTGGGCGCGGCTTTTGCGACGGCATCGCGCAGATGCTTCTGCAGGTCGGCCAGCGACACGGCCAGCATGTCGGCATAGAGCGCCTCCTTGCTGGGATAATGCAGATAGACCGTGCCAACCGCGACGCCGGCCTCGGCAGCAATCGCGCGCAGCGTCGTGCCATCCAGCCCGTCGCGGCCGAAGAGGGTACGCGCCGCCTGCAGGATGGCGTCGCGCTTGAAGGCACGAACGGCATCACGCCTGCCCGTCTTCTTTTTTTCGATCAGTGAAGTTTCAGCGGGCATTTTTCCAGGCCAGCGGATCGCCGCCATCGCGTTCTTTCACGGCGGCCTTGAAGCCGACCTGTTCACAGCGCGCCTTGAAGGCCACGCCTTCCGGCGAATGCCGCGTGATGCCGTCGAACAATGTCGCCAGGGTCTGCGTCGAGTTCAGGCCCATATTGTCGTAGGCCTGGTTGACCATCATTTTCTGCATCATCAGCTGGTTTTTCGGCACGCTGGCAATGCGTGCCAGCAGCGCCTCGACATGATCATCCAGATCGGCATCGGGCACTGTGTCGATCACCAGGCCGTATTCCTTGGCTGTCCTGCCATCAATGAGATCACCGGTCAGCAGCATGCGCTTGGCCTTCTCGGCGCCCAGGCGATAGACCCACATCGCCGTGGTGGGGCAACCCCAGATGCGCGCCGGCGGATAGCCGATCTTGGCATCCTCGGCCATCACCACCAGGTCGCAGCACAATGCAATGTCGCTGCCGCCCGCCACCGCGAAACCGCGGATCTTGGCCACCACCGGTTTCAGGGAGCGCCAGAGGCTGAAGAAGCAGTCGGTCGAATGCCGCATCCACTGATAGTCGACCAGCGGGTCCCAAGGCATGTCCTGGCTGCCTTTCACCGGACGCGGCTTCTCGGCGTATTCCTTGAGGTCATAGCCGGCGCAGAAGGCGCGGCCGGCTCCGGTCAGGGCGATCACATGCACATCGTCGTCCTGGTTGGCGCGCTCGACGGCCGCCCGCAGCAGGTCGGGTGTCGTTTCATGGATGGCGTTCAGATGGTCGGGCCGGTTCAGCGTGATGCGGGCGATGCGGCCGTCACGTTCATACAGGACGATGGGTTCGGGCATGATGTCCTCCAGATTTTCTGAAGGATAGAATATCATTGTTCATAAAAATGAACAATGTTCATAATTTTAGCTCGCGATAGCGCGCGCCCGGCAGAGGATTGTCATAATATGCTGGAATATCAGTGAAATTCAGGGCGTCATAGATGCGGTTGGCCGCCACCATGGAGGGGAAGGTATCCAGCCGGATGGCGCTGTAGCCCTGCCGGCGGGCCTCAGACAGCACCGCATCCGTGAGTCGGCGGCCCAGGTTATGGCCGCGGCCCTCGGGCTCGATATAGAGCCGCTTCATCTCGGCGATGCCGTTTCCCAGATTGCGCAGGCCCACCACGCCGACGATCCTCTCACCCACCCGGCCCAGCAGCAGGGCGCCCTTCTCCGCCGGCGCATACTTGCCCGGCAGACTAGCCAGCTCCGTATCGAAACCCTGGAAGTCCAGGCTGAAATCCAGGGATTGCGCATAGGCGGTGAACAGGCGGCGCACCGCTGCGAGATCGTCAGCGGTTACGGCGGGCTGGATGGTCACGGCTGAGTCGGTCATGGCTTCATCAGAAAAGAAAAGGGCGCGGCACACAACAGGGGAGTGCACCGCGCCCACCGGCTTGCACCGGCTTTTCGGCAGTTATCGGGGCAACCGCCGAAAACAAAGTCCTCCGCCGCCCCTACAGCGTGACCGTGCCTTCCATGAACGGCACCGCCGAGCCTGCGATACGCACGCGCTCACCCTCATCGCGGCAGTACAGCGTGCCGCCGCGCGCCGATGCCTGGTAGGCGACAATATCCTGCTTGCCCAACCGCTTGGCCCAGTACGGCACGACGATGCAATGCGCCGAACCGGTGACCGGATCTTCGGGAACGCCTGCAGCCGGCACGAAATACCGCGAAACGCAATCCACGCCAGGCAGATCGCTCGGCGCTGTGACGATCACGCCATCACGATCCAGCTCCATGAGGCCGTTCATGTCCGGCTTCATCTTCCGCACCTGCTCGGCCGTTTCATAAACCAGCATGTATTTGGTCGACCCCATCACCTTGGCCGGCGCTACGCCCAGCGCTTCGATCAGGCCGGCGCAGGGCGTGCAGTCACTGGCCGGCTGGGCCGGGAAATCCATCGACAGCCGGCCGGTCTCGCCATCCTGGCGCACGGTCAGCGTGCCGCTCTTGGTGAAGAAATCAATGCGCCGACGCGCCGGCTCCAGCCGGTTGAAGATCACCCAGGCTGAGGCCAGCGTGGCATGGCCGCAAAGCTTCACTTCATTCGCCGGCGTGAACCAGCGCAGCGCGAAGCCATCCTCGTTCAGCCCGCCCTTCTGTGCCACGAAGAAAGCCGTCTCCGACAGGTTGTTCTCCATGGCGATGCGCTGCATCACGTCGTCAGGTAGCCAGTTGTCCAGCGGCATCACGGCGGCTGGATTGCCCTTGAACGCCGCATCGGCAAAGGCATCGACCTGATAGATCGGCAGGCGCGTCATGTTCGGGCGCTCCTCAGATGAACAGCAGCAGGGCGGACAGCACGGTCAGACCCGCCATGACGAGATTGAAGGTCAGCTTGGCGCGCGCATCGGTGAGGAAACGGCCGATGCCGACACCGAACAGCGCCCAGAGCGACACGCAAGGCAGGTTGATGATGGTGAAGATGACGGCGATCAGCGCCAGTTCAACAGCATAATCGCCACCCGGCGTGGTGAAGGCAGCGATAGCACCGACGGCCATCATCCAGGCCTTGGGATTCACATACTGGAACAGCGCGGCTTCATGAAACCGCATCGGCCGCGCCTTGCTCATGCTCTGGATGCTGCCGGCGCGCGCCAGTTGCCAGGCGAGCCAGACCAGATAGGCGGCGCCGACGATCTTCAGCGCCCCATGCAGCCAGGGCGTGGTGGCGACCACGGCGCCGACGCCCAGGCCGCAGACCAGGATCAGCGACATGAAACCGGCGCTGATGCCCAGCATATGCGGCACGGTGAGGCGGAAGCCGAAATTGGCACCCGAGGCAGTGAGGAGAATGTTGTTCGGGCCTGGCGTGATCGAGGTCACCGTGGCGAAGATCGCCAGCGGCACCAGCAGGAACACGGAATCAGGCGGAACGGCGGACATGGATGGCTTTCGGTAGAACCGGCGTCGCGGACGATAGTGATGGCACCGTGCGACGCCGGCAGCCGGGGGGCTAAACAGCCGGAAGGCTAAACGTAGATGCGCGGGTTATCGAAGCCACACCGGCTTGACCACCTCGCCATGGACATCGGCTTTGCTCAGCCCGACATCCTTGAGAATTTCAGGCGGCAGAGATGCCAGTTCGCTCCGTTCCCGGGCCTGACGCTGCCAGTCGAGCAGCACCAGCACCATCGACGTCGCGCTCCTGGCGCTGACAGTCACAGTGCGGTCGATAACCCGGCCGATCGTGCTGCCCACGCGTTCGACCGGGCCGATACCAGAAGGCCGATCGATTGTACCGATCCAATTTGACATGATATCCCTCCAATTTTGGATATATTCTAAGATTGAACCCGATCAATTCGGGCAATTGAGATAATTGATTGACTCTTTGATCGAGTCAATGCGAGTATTGTCACCATGACAATGTGGATCCCGAAACTCGAACACTTCCCCGGCCCGCGCTACCAGGCGCTGGCCTCGGCCATCGAGACCGCCATCCAGACCGGTGAACTGCCGGTGGGCGCCAAGCTGCCGCCCCAGCGCAACCTGGCCTGGAAGCTCGGCGTCACCGTCGGCACGGTGAGCCGCGGCTACATGCTGGCCGAGCAGAAGGGCCTGCTGTCGGGCGAGGTGGGACGCGGCACCTTTGTGAAGCCTTCGGAAGACGGCACGCCAATCATCGGCAGCAGCGAGATTCTCGCGCCCGACCAGATGGAGATTCCGCGGCTCAACACGCCGGGCGTGATCGAGATGTCGCGCAACGAGCCGAGCCTGCCCGACTTCGAGGACATCATGCGCCGCTCGCTGCAGCGGCTGGCGTCCAAGCGCGGCCTGCAGAACCTGCTGGGCTACAGCCGCACGCTGGGTGACCCGGCGCATCGCGCCGCCGCCGCCAAGTGGATTTCGCGCGTCGGCCTCACGGTCGCGCCGGAGCAGGTGCTGGCCACCGCCGGTGCGCAGCAGGCGCTCGCCATCGTCATCACCGCGATGACCATGCCCAACGAGATCATGCTGGTGGAAGCGCTGACCTATGGCGGCGTGCATGAGAATGCCCGACAGCGCCCGGTCCGCCTCGAAGGCGTGGCGATGGATGAGGAAGGCATGATGCCGGACGCGCTGGCCGAGGCCGCGCGCCGTACCGGCAGCCGGCTGGTGCTGATCCAGCCGACCATCCACAATCCGACGACGGTGACGATGTCGGCCGAGCGCCGCGCCGCCATCGTGGCTGTGGCACGCAAATACGACCTCACCATCATCGAGGACGACGTCTACGGCTTCCTGATCCGCGAACGGCCGCTGCCGCTGGCGGCGCTGGCGCCGGAACGCACGATCTATATCGCCAGCGCCTCGAAATGCATGGCGCCGGGCCTGCGCGTGGGCTGGATCGCCTCGCCGCCGGTGCTGGTCGAGCGCTTCGCCGATGCCCTGCATGCGGTCGCGGTCAATAATCCGCGGCTCAACCAGGAAATCGTGCGGCAGTGGATCGAGGACGGCACGGCCGCCGCGCTGGTCGAACGCCTGCGCGACGAGGCCGAGATCCGCAACATCATGGCGACCGAAACCTTCGACGGCCTGACCATGCGCAGCCATCCGGCCAGCCTGCACTGCTATCTGGAACTGCCCGCGCCCTGGAAACCGAACGAGTTCACCAACCAGGCACTGGGCCAGGGCGTGCGCATCGCCAGCTGCACCAGCTTCCTGCTCGACACCCGGCCCAATCCGCCGCCGTGGGTGCGCATCTCGCTGGCCCCCTCACCCGACCGCAACGAAGTGAGCGAGGCGCTGCGCCGCCTGCGCAACCTGATCGAGCGCGGCCCGGAAGCCCGCCAGTCCATCGTCTGACACGCCTGCTGCCGTGACCATCCTGATCTATCTGGCGCCGATCATCCTGGTGATCGGCCTGGTGGCCACCGGCCGCGTCTCGCTGATCAAGGCCGGCCTCGCCGGCCTGATCGCGACTCTCCCCGCCGCGGCCGTGGGATTGCATGGCCAGCGCGGCTTTACCGAGTTCCTGCTGATCGAAAGCCTGAAGGGCGCCTGGCTCGCCTGGCATGCCATTGCCGTGATCTTCGCCGGCCTGCTGGTGCATCATGTGATCAGCGCAGCCGCCCCGCCCCCTGCAGACTCAGACGCACCGCCGGTGTCGCGCCACCGTCAGGCCTATTTCGTCAGCTTCATCGCCGGCGGCCTGATCGAATGCGCGGTCGGCTTCGGCGTCGGCTATGCGCTGGCGATCCACGGCATGCTGCGGCTGGGCGTGGCCCCGCTGGCCGCCATCGCGGTGGGATTGCTCAGCCAGATGCTGGTGGTCTGGGGCGGGCTGGGCATCGGCACGGTGATCGGCGCGGCGCTCGGCCATCTGCCGCTGCAGGACTTCAGCCTCTACAGCGCGGTGATGATCCTGCCGTTTGTCCTGCTGCTGCTGGGCTGGTTCTGGTGGTGGTCGCATAAACTGGGGCTGGGCCTCAGCCTGCAGAACATGGCGATCGACCTGGCCTGGACCATCGCCATGCTTGGCCTGCTGTATCTGGGCAATCTCTATGCCTCGGTCGACACGGCGGGACTGATCGCAACCGCGCCGCTGCTGGCGCTGTCGCAACTCCTGAACCCGCGGCGGCCGGCGCTGAAAGCCATGCTGCGCATCGCGCTACCCTATCTGCTGCTGATCGCGCTGCTGCTGTCGACGCGGCTGATCAGGCCGGTGACCGAAGCGCTGAACAGCATCCTGGTGGCGCAACCCTTTGCCGACATGCCGGCGTTTCCGTTTGCCTATCAGGCCGGCGTGATGCTGACCGTCACGGCGGCGATCTATGGCGCCATGATGCTGAAGCCCGGGCAGGCCCTGCCGATCCTCACGCAAACCTGGCAGGCCGGACGCGTGGCGATCGCCACGACCTTGATCTTCCTGGTGATGGCGCGGCTGATGGCGGCCAGCGGCATCCCTGCAGAGCTCGCGACAGCCTGGCAATCGGTGGCCGGCGCACAGGCGCTGCTGGCAACACCCATCTTCGCGGCGGTGGCCGGCGGCCTGACGGGGAGCAACACGGCCTCGAACAGCCTGATGCTGCCGCTGCAGGCAGCCCTCGCCGGATCGGCCGGTGCAAGCGTCTTATGGGTCAGCGCTTTACAAAACGTGACCGGCAGCCTGTTCACGCCCTTCTTCCCGGGCAAGGTGGCGATGGCTTGCGCCTTTGCCGGCTGCAGCGGCAGCGAACGCCAGAGCTATCGGCTGATCCTGCCGCTGGTGCCGCTGCTGCTGCTGGTCGCGCTCATCCTCGCAGCGCTGCTTTAGTCACTGTGTGCGCGTGGTTGAGCGGGCCGTGGCCATGGCCGAAGCCCGGCGCGGTCTCGATGGCGGTGCGCACATAGGCGCGCGCCTGGGTCACGGCATCCTTGAGCGACAACCCAAAAGCCAGACCTGTCGCGATGGCCGAAGCCAGCGTGCAGCCGGTGCCATGCGTTGAACGCGTATCGAGCCTGGTATCCACAAAGCGGGTCTCGCCGGCATCGTCGCGCAGCAGATCGACCAGCCGATCGCCCGGCAGATGGCCACCTTTCAGCAGCACGGCGCGCGGCCCGAGCCGCAGCAACGCATCGGCCGCCACCGCCATGTCGGATTCTGCCTCGACTTTCAGCGCCGAGAGCACGGCGGCCTCGGGCAGGTTGGGCGTGATCACGGTGGCGCGCGGAATCAGTTTGGTGCGCAGGGCCTCGGCGGCGGCCGGCTGCAGCAGCGAGGCGCCGCCCTTGGCCACCATCACCGGATCGACCACCAGCGGCACGCCGGGCGCATACCGATCGAGCGCCTCGACCACGGCGTCGATGATGTCGGCCCGGTGCAGCATGCCGGTCTTGATCGCATCGGCGCCGATATCCTGCAGCACGACCTTGAGCTGCAGCGCGATGAACGAGGCCGGCACATCAAAGATGTCGTGCACCGTGCGGGTATCCTGGGCGGTCAGCGCGGTGATGGCGGTCATGGCATAGCCGCCCAGCGCCGTCACCGTCTTGATATCGGCCTGGATGCCGGCGCCGCCGCCCGAATCCGAGCCGGCGATGATGAGAACCCGGCCTTTCTTCGCGGCGGCGGCGGCAGACTCTGCCGTCACGCCGCCTGCTCCAGCGCGGTGATGATGTCGTCGACCACGGTTTTCACCAGCGTCTCGTCCTCGCCTTCCGCCATCACGCGGATCAGCGGCTCGGTGCCGCTGGCGCGGATCACCAGGCGACCGGTCTTGCCCAGGCGCTTTTCGCCGGCATCGATGGCCGACTTGACCTTGGGCAGCTCCAGCGGCTGGCCGCCGCTGTGGCGCACGTTGCGCAGCAGTTGCGGATAGGGCGTGAAGCGGCGGCAGAACTGGCTCGCCGTCTTGCCGGACTCGCGCAGCGCCGACAGCACCTGCAGGGCGGCGACAATGCCGTCGCCGGTGGTGGCGAAATCGGACAGGATGATATGGCCCGACTGTTCGCCGCCCAGATTGTAGCCCTCGTTGCGCATGGCCTCGAGCACATAGCGGTCGCCGACCTTGGTGCGGATCAGATCGACGCCGATGCCCTGCACGAAGCGTTCGAGGCCGAGATTGGACATCACGGTGGCGACCAGGCCGTTCTTGGCCAGCCGGCCCTGCCGCAGCCAGCTTTCGGCGATCACCGCCATCAGCTGGTCGCCGTCGATCACCTGGCCGCGCTCGTCCACCATCACCAGGCGGTCGGCATCGCCATCCAGCGCGATGCCGATATGGGCGCCATGCGCCACCACGGCTTCCTGCAGGGCGCGCGGATGCGTCGAGCCGCAGTCGCGGTTGATGTTGAAGCCGTCGGGCTTGACGCCCAGCGTCACCACCTCGGCCTCCAGCTCCCACAGCACGGCGGGCGCGACCTTGTAGGCGGCGCCGTTGGCGCAGTCGACCACCACCTTCAGACCGGCGAGCATCTGCCCCTTGGGCAGCGTCGCCTTGGCGAATTCGATATAGCGGCCATCGGCGTCATCCAGACGGCGGGCGCGGCCGAGCCTGGCCGCATCGGCCAGTGCCGGCTCGGTCTCGCCCAGGATCATGGCCTCGATCTCGGCCTCGGCCGCATCCGACAGCTTGTAGCCATCAGGGCCGAACAGCTTGATGCCGTTGTCGTGGAACGGATTATGCGAGGCCGAGATCATCACGCCGAGATCGCAGCGCAACGCGCGCGTCAGCATGGCGACGGCCGGCGTCGGCATCGGGCCGACCTGGAAGACGTCCATGCCGACGGCGGTGAAGCCGGCCACCAGCGCCGGCTCCAGCATGTAGCCGGACAACCGCGTGTCCTTGCCGATCAGCACGCGATGGCGATGGTCGCCGCGGGTGAAATAGGCGCCGGCCGCCATGCCGACGCGCAGCGCCGTGGCGGCGGTCATCGGTTCGGTATTGGCGAGGCCGCGGATGCCGTCGGTGCCGAAGAAGGTGCGGGTCATGCGACTCGGGTCCCGTTGCTTTGTAACGGCGCGGACTATGCCACAGAACCTGCGAAAACGGCAGGCTTTACGCGGTCAATCCGCAGGCGGCGCTGTTACGTCTCGTTACAATTCCGGCCTCGGAAGAGGCCCTACAGCGCCGGCGGTCTGGCGATGGCGCGCCAGGTGCGCAGCGCCTGCACGGTCTTGGCCACATCATGCACCCGCAGGATATGCGCCCCGCCCTTTTCCACGGCCCATAATCCGGCCGTGATGGAGCCGGGCACGCGCTGCGCCGGATCGCGCTCACCGGTCAGCGCGCCGATGAAGCTCTTGCGCGACACGCCGATCAGCAGCGGGCAGCCGAGGTCGGCGAAGCGATCGAGATGGCGCAGCAGCGCGAGATTATGCTCGACCGTCTTGCCGAAGCCGATGCCGGGATCGACGATGATCTTCGCGCGCGCGATGCCGGCCTTGATGCAGGCGGCAATCCGCTGGCTGAGATAGGCATGCACATCGGCGACGACGTCATGGTATGTCGGCGCCTGCTGCATGGTGCCGGGTTCGCCCTGCATATGCATCAGCACCACCGGCAGGCCGGTCTCGGCGGCGGCGGCCAGGCTGCCCGGGCCTTCCAGCGCCGAGATGTCGTTGATGATGGCGGCGCCCGCTTTGGCCACGGCGCGCATGGTGGCGGCGTTGCGCGTATCCACTGAGATCGGCACGCCGATATCGCGCAAACCCTCCAGCACCGGCAGCAGCCGCGCGATCTCCTGCTCCGGCGTGACCACGGCAGCACCCGGCCGCGTCGATTCAGCGCCGAGATCGATCAGGTCGGCGCCAGCGGCGACCTGCGCACGGGCCTGGGCGATGGCGGCTGCGGCATCCGCCTTCAATCCGTCGCCCGAGAAGCTGTCGTCGGTGACATTGACGATGCCCATCACATGGGGGCGCGACCAGTCGAGGCCGCATATGGGTGCATGTGCCGTCACGAATTCAATACCGCTTCGTTTGCGTTCGTTTGCATTCGTTTGGCTTCGTTTCAGTTCGTTCGGCTTCGTTTGCGTTCGTTTTGGTTCGTTCGGCTTCGTTTTCGTTCGATCCCGTTCGGGTCCAGTCCGGCCCACTAAGGTTCGTTACGGCCCACTGGGGCCCACTGGCGCCGGTTACGGTCGACTGCGGTCGGCTGCGTCCCGCTGGTGCCCACTGGAGCCCGTTGGTGCCCACCAGAGACCGCCGCGATAGTCCGTCCCAGCCGTGTTAACGGCTTTCGCCCGCCAAAGCGAGATTCCGGGCAAGCTGCACCTGAATCCGGCCTAGCGGTCGGGACAATATGTTCCTATCATGTTCTCATCCACAATGCAAGATTTTCGGACTTTCCAGTGCGCCTCCCGATAAGGATATTGGGCGGCGATAACCGGCCATCCTGACCACCCTCCAGCACGGAATACCATCGTATGACCCTCGAATTCCTGATCATCGCGCTGATCGTCGTCGCCACGCCGGGCACCGGCATGATCTACACCGTGGCCGCCGGGCTGACGCGCGGCGCCAAGGCCAGTGTGGTGGCGGCCTTTGGCTGCACGCTCGGGATCGTGCCGCACATGGTGGCCGCGATCACCGGCCTGGCCGCGCTGCTGCACACGAGTGCTGTGATGTTCGACGCCGTGAAATATGCCGGCGTCGCCTATCTGCTGTGGATGGCCTGGCAGACCTGGCATGACCGGGGCAGTTTGAGCCTCACCGGCAAGGGGCCGCAGAAGCAGAGCTTCATCCAGGTGACGGTGGAAGCCATCGTGATCAACCTGCTGAATCCAAAACTCTCGATCTTCTTCTTCGCCTTCCTGCCGCAGTTCATCGCCAGTGACGAACCGGCCGTGCTGCCGCGCATGCTGGAGATGAGCGGCGTGTTCATGGCGATGACCTTTGTTGTCTTTGCAATCTACGGACTCTTTGCATCAGCAGTGCGCGACCATGTGCTGAGCCGGCCGACCGTGCTGCTGTGGATGCGCCGGAGTTTCGCGGCGGCCTTTGTGGCGCTGGGGGCCAAGCTGGCGCTGACGGAGCGGTGAAGATTAATTGTCGTGCAATCACTTAATGTGATTACCATGTTACTCAATCTAAAGATTTTAACATCAGGACTTGATTCAGAAAAACCGAAAAGCTCTCATCCCCCAGGCAAGCATAGGGGAATTAAATGGCTAGTGTTCTTCCGTATCTGGTGTCACCAGGCACAGTAAAAACTGCCTTTGAGAAAATTCGGGCCGCAGCAACGCCGCCTCGGGTCAATGGCGATTTCATAACAACAAAGCTGCAAATCAAAGGAGGGACTGGCGCGGCAATAACGCCATTTCTCAAAAAAATTGGCTTTGTAGCCGCCGACGGGTCACCTACCGATTTATACAAGCGCTTCCGAAATCCCTCTACTGGAGGCGGAGCAGTAGCTGATGCCATAAAATTTGGATACAGCCCCTTAGCTCAGGTGAATGAGTATTTTTATGACCTTGGCGACAAAGAACTCTTAGATTTAATCGTGCAAGTGACCGGGGCCGAGAAGGATAATGCAGTAGCGAAATTGACTTTCTCAACTTTAAAGGCCCTTAAGGGCTATGCAAATTTTGACGCGAGTGATTCCGAAGAAGCCTCACCCCCGGTGAAAGTAACTCCGATTGATAGCTCTGATGCTGTCAAAGCTGTGCGGAAAATTCATTCAGGCATGAACCTTTCGTACACCATAAACCTCAATCTACCAGCAACTTCCGATCAAGCTGTTTTCAATGCAATTTTTAGAAGCCTAAAAGAACATCTGTTTTCGGAGGATCAGTAATTATGGCGGCCCCTCTGCAAAGAATTAAATCATTTGGAATGACCAACCATATGATTAATGAAGATTTGCAGCGCATAGGGAATCTATACGCTGTTGATCTAGGACACGTGCCCATAGTTACCCAAGTTGAAGATATTTATTATCCTCAATTTGACAGCACTGTCCGCGCAGAAGCTGCGTCCATGAGCAAGCATTACGAAACATTCTATTGTTTAGAAAAGTCAATTCGAGAGCTCGTCGCCGAAACCCTTGAAGCTGCCGAAAAGAATGCCAACTGGTGGAATTCATCACGTGTACCAGCCTCAATAAAAACCGAAGTCACCGGCCGAATTCAGAAAGAGCTCGATTCTGGCATGACCCGTCGCTCTAGCAATGAGCTCGATTACACCACCTTTGGCGAACTTTCAGTCATCATCACGTCTAACTGGGACATTTTCGGGGCACTATTCGACAGCAGAAAAGCCGTGGAGAAAGTTATGGCAAATCTCAACTCTCTCCGTGGTCCGATCGCACATTGCAGCCCCCTCGCCGAGGACGAAGTTCTACGCCTTCAACTTACAGTGCGGGACTGGTTCCGTTTGATGGAATAGAATAATAAAAACGCCCCTGCCTCCAGCGGGCGTTTTCGTATTCATCGCCATGAAATTCTCGGATCAAGCCCAAGGGTGACGATCTGCGTGGGTCCGGTATAGTCTGCCGGAAGGACCAGATTGGGTAGCGTGACGATGAAAATTGGCATCATAGAATGCGGGCCGGTGCCCGAGGCGTTGCGCGGCCGCCATGTCAGCTATCCCGCGATGTTCGCGGCGCAGCTCAGAACCCTGCTGCCTGCAGCCAGCTTCTCGACCATCTCGGTGGTGCATGGCGAGACGCTGCCCGCCGTCGACGCGCAGGATGCCTGGCTGCTGACCGGCTCGCGCCACGGCGTCTATGACGACCTGCCGTGGATCGCCAGCCTGAAGGATTTCATCCGCGAGGCGGCGGCGCAGAAGCGCCCGATGGTGGGCGTCTGTTTCGGGCACCAGATCATCGCCGAGGCACTGGGCGGCAAGGTGGAGAAAGCGTCCCAAGGCTGGCGCATCGGCATGGAGCGCTATGCCACCAGCATCGATGGCGACAGCCGCAGCGTGACGATGCCGGCCTTCCACCAGGACCAGATCGTGGTGCAGCCGCCCGATACAGAGATCGTGGCGCAGAGCGCGGCCTGCCACTATGCAGCCCTGCGCTATACCCATGCTCCGATCCTGTCGGTGCAGTTCCATCCGGAATTCAGCCAGGCCTATCTGGCCGACCTGATCGACTGCCTGTCGCAGCAGGCGGCAAAGCCGGGCCGGCCGACAGACACTGCCGCGACGGACGATACCGGCATGCGATGGATCGCCGGGTTTCTGGCCGGACGGTAGTTCAAAGATCGTCCCTCACTCACAGACCGTCACCCCGGGCCCAGTCTTAATTAGAAGATTGGCCGGGGTCCCATTTTTATCGTGGGACAGAGAAACAGAAAATGGGATCCCGGCTCTGCGCTGCGCTTCGGCCGGGATGACAGTCTGTGTAGATGAGCGAGAGCGGCAAAGAAAAACGCCCGGTGTTTCCACCGGGCGTTTTCAATTCTGATGCTCACCCTGAGGTCCTCGGGTCAAGCCCGAGGATCAGGTGCATAAGCGATGCTTATGCACCTGGCTGCGGCTCCGGCTCGAAGCCGGGCTTGCCACCAGTGCCGCCACCACGAGATGACGTCGGCACCGCCGAGCGCGGGCCGCTGTCGCTGCCCGGGGTGGGCGTGCGGTCGTCGGTGCGGATGATCGGTTCGCCACGCAGCAGCGCGCGCACCTCGTCGCCCGACAGGGTTTCGTATTCCAGCAGCGCCAGCGCGATCTTGTCGAGGTCGGCGCGATGGTCGGTGAGGATGCGGCGCGCGGTGCCTTCGGCGGTATCGATGATGCGACGCACTTCCTCGTCGATCAGCTTCGCGGTGGCATCCGAGACGTTCTTGCGTTGCGTGACCGAGTGGCCGAGGAAGACCTCTTCCTCGTTGTCGGAATAGCGCAGGCGGCCGAGCAGGTCGCTCATGCCCCATTCGGTCACCATGCGACGGGCCAGGCCTGTCGCCTGCTGGATGTCGTTGGAGGCGCCGGTGGTGATGTTTTCCTTGCCGAAGACCAGTTCTTCCGCCATGCGGCCGCCGAACATCATCGCCAGACGCGATTCCAGTTCCAGCGTCGACATCGACAGGCGGTCCTTCTCGGGCAGCGACATGGTGACGCCCAGCGCGCGACCGCGCGGGATGATCGTCACCTTGTGCAGCGGATCATGCTTGGGCACGTTCAGGCCGACCAGCGCATGGCCCGCCTCGTGGAAGGCGGTGAGGCGCTTTTCCTCTTCGCCCATCACCATCGAGCGGCGCTCGGCGCCCATCATCACCTTGTCCTTGGCATGCTCGAAATCGGCCATGGTGACGACGCGCTTGTTGCGGCGGGCCGCGAGAAGGGCTGCCTCGTTCACCAGGTTGGCCAGATCGGCGCCGGAGAAACCGGGCGTGCCGCGGGCAATGATCTTGGGTTCCACGTCGGGCGCCAGCGGGACTTTCCGCATATGGACGCGCAGGATGTGCTCGCGGCCGATGATGTCGGGGTTCGGCACCACGATCTGGCGGTCGAAACGGCCCGGACGCAGCAGCGCCGGATCGAGCACGTCGGGGCGGTTGGTGGCGGCGATCAGGATCACGCCTTCGGTCGCCTCGAAACCGTCCATCTCGACCAGCAGCTGGTTCAGCGTCTGCTCGCGTTCGTCATTGCCGCCGCCCAGGCCAGCGCCACGATGGCGGCCGACGGCGTCGATTTCGTCGATGAAGATGATGCAGGGCGCGTTCTTCTTGGCCTGCTCGAACATGTCGCGCACGCGGCTGGCGCCGACGCCGACGAACATTTCGACGAAGTCGGACCCCGAGATGGTGAAGAACGGCACGTTGGCTTCGCCGGCGATGGCGCGGGCGAGCAGCGTCTTACCGGTGCCCGGCGGGCCGACGAGCAGGCAGCCCTTGGGGATCTTGCCGCCGAGGCGCTGGAATTTCTGCGGGTCGCGCAGGAAGTCGACGATCTCTTCCAGTTCGCTCTTCGCTTCCTCGATGCCGGCGACGTCCTCGAAGGTGACGCGGCCATGGCGTTCGGTGAGCAGGCGGGCCTTGGATTTGCCGAAGCCCATGGCCTTGCCGCCGCCCGACTGCATCTGGCGCATGAAGAAAATCCACACGCCGATCAGCAGCAGCATGGGGAACCAGCTGATCAGGATCTGCACCAGCGTGTTGCCCTCTTCCGGCGGGGCGGCCGTGACGCGCACGCCGCGCTCGGTGAGCTTGCTCACCAGCGTCGGGTCATTGGGCGTGTAGGTGGAGAAGCTGCGGCCGTCGCGGAAGTGACCGGTGACGGTGTTGCCGCCCTGGATGGTCACGTCGGTGACCTGGCCGTTGGACACGTCGTTGAGGAAGTCGGAATAGGCGAGCGACTGGCTGCCGCCGCGGACGCTGGGTCCCTGGAACAGGTTGAACAGAGCAACCACCAGAAGCGCGATGATCACCCACAGGGCCAGATTACGACCGAACATGTTCACGGAAGCTCTTTCCTCATCAAAACCGCCGGGGGAAAGGGTTCCACACCGGTGGAAAAATTCTAGCCGATTTCAGCCGGCCCAGACCATAGATATGACCGCGGCAGGGCTAAACAAGCAGTTACGTCGTCGTTTTTATGGAAGGTCTCAGGGAATTTCCGCCAGAAGCGTCTCGGCGGGCGGCAGCAGGCTGGGCCGGAAGGCGATCTGCAGCCCGGCGGGCAGCGTTCCCCAGCCCAAAGCCGGAACGGCGAGCAGCGCCCCGCCCTTCCAGAGCGCCGGCAGCGCCGGCCAGGCCACTTTTGGCACTGCGGTATGATCGACATCCGCCGGTTTGTGACTGCCAAGCGGCCCGATTGTCAGGCCGCCCAGACGCTTTGGCGGGATTTTGCCGATTGTGACACGGAAGCGGCCGTCCCAGAGCATGGTCATTCCGGGGCCTGGCCGCAGGGGTTCGGGCGCCGGCAGGTGGCGCGCCTCGCGGCAGACCAGGATGCGGTCCCTGATCGGGCGCAGCGCGCAGCGATGCAGGGTCTGCGGCGTGACGGTTTTGGCGCGCAGGCTGTCGAGCAGGCGCTCCAGCCGGTCGAGGCGCGGCGGCAGCGGGTCGCCGCCGATGGCGCTCAGCAATCGACTGAGGCTGCGCAGCGCGATCTCGTCATGGGCGTCGGCGAGCAGCGCGCGGTCGAGCCAGGCGATGCCGGCCGGATGCAGCCGCACGCTCCGGTGCAGCAGGTCATAGGCGCTCTCGTCCAGCAGCGCGCGGGTGCGGGCGAAGTTGCGCGCGGTCTGCGCCAGATGCGCCACCATCTCGGCGCGGCTGCCGGCATCGTTGTCGCTCAAGACATCCAGCGCGCGCCGCAGCCGGGCGCGCATGTAGCCCGGATCGGCGTTGGAGGGGTCCTCCACCCAGGGATGCCGGCGCTTCTCCAGCGTCGCGATGAGCCGCGCCTTCGGGATATCGAGCAGCGGCCGCAGCACGGTGAGATGGTCGTTGAAGGCGCGCACCGGCGCCATCGCCGCCAGGCCGTCGACGCCGGAGCCGCGCAGGCTGCGCAGCAGCAGCGTTTCGGCCTGGTCGTCGCGATGCTGGCCGAGCAGCAGATGGGCAATCCCCGCCTTGGCGCAGGCCGCTTCCAGCAGGCGGTAGCGCGCGGCCCGCGCCGCCGCCTGCTTGTTGGCGGTCGGCTTGGCGCCGCGCCAGACCAGGCGCTCGGCCTTGATGCCGGCTTTTTTCAGCCAGCCCAGCACCTGCTGCGATTCAGCCGCGCTCTCCTTGCGCAGGCCGTGATCGACAATGAAGGCGGTGAGTTTGACGCGCTTGGCTTTGGCCCAGTCATGGCTGAGCAGCGCCAGCGCCATGCTGTCGGCGCCGCCCGACACCGCGATGGCGATGTGCTTGACGCGATTATCCTGAGCCGGGCGTGGCAGCAGCGGCTGCAGCAGCCGGCCGAATTCGGCCGCGCCCACTGCCCCCGCTGCCGTCATCCTAGCGGCAGCTCAGCTTGGAGCGCTCGCGCACCGCGGCATCCTTCACATGCGGCAGCGCGTCGGGGAAATCCTTGCCGAGCTGGCCCAATGCGGCGCAGGCCTCGGGCGTCTTTTTCATCGCCGCCAGCGACATGCCCAGCTTCAGCAGGCTGTCGGGTGCCTTGCCGCGGCTGTTGCCCTTGTAGCCCTGATAGCCCTGCAGGAAGGCCTGGCTGGCGGGTTCATACTGGCCGCGCACGTAATAGGTCTCGCCCAGCCAGTATTGCGCGTTGCCGGCCAGCGCATCCTTGGGATGCGCGGAGAGGAATTCGCGGAAGGCGGCTTCGGCATCGGCATAGTCGCTCTGCACCAGCAGCTTGTAGGCGTAGTTGTAGCGCTCCTGCGGCGTGCCGTTGGGCAGCTTGCCCTTGCCGCTGGCCGGATTGCCGGCGGCGGCCGGCGGGGCTGCAGCGGTCTGCTGGTTGCCGCCACCCTGAATCGGACGGCCCTGCGCATCGACCGGCATCGAACCGAGATTGCCTTCCCTGGTCGGCGCCTGGCCCGGCGTCGACGAGGTCGAGCCGCGCACCACGGGAGTCCCCGGCGCGGCCACGCCCTGCTGGGCCGGCGTCGGCTTCACCTGCTCGACGCTGCCGGTCTGCTGGCCCGCGCCCGCTGTGGCGCCGCCACGCTCGAGCTGGTTGAGACGGAAGTCGACATCCTCGGTCAGCTTGTCCATGCGGCGATTGGCCTGGCTGGCGGTGAATTCCACCTCCTCGAAGCGCCCGGTGAGCTGGCGGATCTGGTTTTCCAGATCGTCGATGCGCGCGTTCAGGCGGTTGGCCGGGCTGGAGCCGTCGCTGCCGGCATCGGTGAGGCCGGCCGAGCTGCCGCCGCCCGCACCGGGCGGCGTGCCGCGATAGACCTGGCGCTGCAGGGTGCGCAGGTCGTTTTCCAGACGGTTGAGGCGTTCGGCGGCGTCCTGCGCGACGACCGGAGCAGAGGCACCGGCAAGCAGCAGGACGACAGCGGACATACGAAGCATCGAAGACGCGGACATGGCAAACCCCAACGGTAGGCCGATGGCTGAAAAGCGAATCGGACGGAAAACCGAGTTTATCGATTTTATCGCGGTTTACGTCAAAAGCATGGCGTCGCGCAACGCCAGGGCAGGCCTGGCCGCTACAATTACGTGACCAAGAAAACAGGCCCCGCCGGAAAGACGGGGCCTGTCATCAGTCTTGTGCGGTCCGGCGGCTCAGTTGGCCAGCACGGTCACGCCGCGGCGGTTCTCGGCCCAGGAGGCCTCGTTGCCGCCGAGCGCCACCGGGCGCTCCTTGCCATAGGCGACAATGGTGACGCGGGCGGCCGGGATGCCCTGGTTGACCAGGTAATTGCGCACCGTGGTGGCGCGGCGCTCGCTGAGCGCCAGATTGTATTCGCGGGTACCGCGTTCATCGCTGTGGCCTTCGATGACGACGCGGAACTGGCCGTTCTGGCGCAGGAAGGCGGTCTGGCGGTCCAGCGTCTGCTGGCCGGCCGGCTTCAGGGCGAAGGAGTCATAGTCGAAGAAGACGCGGTCGCCGACATTGGCGGCGAACTGGCGCTGCTGCTCTTCCAGGCTGCCGGTGCCGACGCCGACGTTGCGGTTGCCGCTGCCCTGCATCGAGGGGCCGCCGCTGCCACCGCCACCGGTGGAGCTGACCGGCTGCGGCGCGCTTTCGCAGGCCGCCAGGCCCAGCACCAGCGCGGCTGCAAACATCGACCGCATCATCATCTGACTCATTTTCATTGGGGTAGTCCCTTTTCTTGCTCTGCCTGAGTGTTAGGAAGCCTGCGCTTCATGGCGGAAACGCGCGCGCATTGCGGCGGAACTTGGGCAAATGACAAGCCCCGCCACGGTGAGACCATGGCACGAGTTTATTGACGAAGTGTGTGACCGCCGTGAGATGCGGGCTAAAAAGAAACGCACGGCGAGAAAAAACATCCGGCCAAAAAAGAAACACCCGCCTGTCTTGCGACAGGCGGGCGTCTCAGAGAACCATCTCTGTCCGGCGGCCTTAAGCCACCGGAAGGGATATTAGTTCGACAGGACCGTCACACCGCGACGGTTCTGGGCCCAGGCGGCCTCGTTCGAACCGAGAGCCACCGGACGCTCCTTACCGTAGGAGATGATGGTGACGCGGTTCGCCGGGATGCCCTGATTGACCAGGTAGGACTTGACGGCGTTGGCGCGACGATCGCCGAGCGCCAGGTTGTATTCGCGAGTGCCGCGCTCGTCAGCATGACCTTCCACGACGACCTTCCACTGGCCGTAACGCTTCAGCCAAGCAGCCTGCTTGTCGAGGGTGGCCTTGCCAGCCGGCTTCACTTCGAACTTGTCATAGTCGAAGAAGACGCGGTCGCCGACGTTGACCTGGAAGTCCTGCACGGTGCCCGGCGCGATGCTGGTGGTGGTGGTGCTCGCGGTGCCGGTGCCGGTGGTGCCAGCGGTCGGGGCCGGATCAGACGAGCAGGCAGCGAGCAGCAGGCCAACGGCAGCCACGGCCAGGAACTTGGAGCCGAAGGTGTTGAGGCGCATTTTTATTATCCCTCCAAGGGTTTCGATTGAGTGAGTCAGAACCTGAGAACTACAGACAAAACTTGAGACCAAAACTTGCGTTCCATCCCGTGGGTCGAGTTTTTTTCGCTCTCAGGACGAACCGTCTGACAAACCGGAGGTTAAAACAGACGTTCGGGGCAGGTTCTCAGTCCCAGGGACCGCACCCGCAGCAAACGTTGCCGGAACCCTCAGTTCAAGCCATTACGTCACGGTGGACTATATCCACCGGTTTTTGCTGAATCAATAGGGGTAAGGGCTTGTAAATACTAAACCGCCCCCTGCGGCATTTCTGCAACAGAGGGCGGGATAACTTTAGTTATCCACAGGTTGCGTCCTGTGGATATCCCCTTTTAGCGAACCAGGGGGGAAAGCGGCGACCAGGCCGGGTCGGAGGCGTCGATCGGGGTGGGAATCTCGCGTTCGTTGACGCCGGTGAGATCGATCGAGACCAGACGCACGCGCTGGCCACGCCCCGACGAATTCCAGGGCGTCTCGCGATAGAACATCAGGACACGGCCGTTCGGCGCCCAGGTCGGCGCTTCCTGCACCACGCTGTTCGACGACAGGATGCGCTCGCCAGACCCATCGGGGCGCATCACGCCGATCGAGAACTGGCCCTGGTATTCCTTGGTGAAGGCGATCAGATCGCCACGCGGCGACCAGACCGGCGTGGAATAGCGGCCCTGACCGAAGCTGACGCGCTTCTGGTCAGACCCATCGGAATTCATGACATAGATCTGCTTGGTGCCGCCGCGATCCGAATTGAAGGTGATACGGCGACCGTCAGGCGCAAAGGACGGCGAGGTATCGATGCCCGGGTCCTGCGTCAGGCGCGAACGCTGCCGCGTGCGCAGATCCATCATGTAGACATCCGAGTTGCCATCCGCGGCAAGCGACATGATCACGCGATTGCCATCCGGCGAGAAGCGCGGAGCAAAGGTCATGCCCGGGAAGTCGCCGACCAGCTCCTGCTGCCCGGTATCGATGTTGAACAGGTACACGCGCGGCTTGTCGTTGAAATACGACAGGTAGGTGATTTCCTGCTGGCTCGGGCTGAAGCGCGGGGTCAGCACCAGGTAGCGGCCGTCGGTCAGGAAGCGATGGTTCTCGCCGTCCTGGTCCATAATCGCCAGACGCTTGATGCGCTTGTCCGGCGGGCCGCTTTCGGCGACGTAGACGATGCGGGTGTCGAAATAGCCATCCTCGCCGGTGACGCGCTTGTAGATCGCATCGGCGATCAGATGCGCTAGGCGACGCCAGTTGTCGGGCGTGGTGAACAACGCCAGGCCGGTCATCTGATTCTCGGCGGCCACGTCCCAGAGGCGGAATTCGCCGCGCAGGCGGCCATCGGGCTGCACCTCGAGGCGGCCGCTGACCAGCGCATCAACATTGATGACGCGCCAGTCGCCAAAGCGCGGCTGCACGCGCAACTGCGCCGGGGTCTGGATATGGGCGCGCGGATCGGCGGGCTTGAACAGACCTGAGCGCTCGAGGTCGGCACGGATGACGCGGGCGACATCGGCGCCGATCTTGGTGGCCTGCGGATTATCGGCATCGAAATCCGAAATGGCGATCGGCACCGGCCTGAAGTTGCCCTTGGTGATGTCGATTTCGACGGCGGCATGGGCTGAAGCGGCAATGAAGACCATTGCCATCAGCGCCAGCGCGCCGGCCCGCATCGTGGGCAAAATTGCCATCCGATTCATCCTTGTCTCCTTATCCATTACCCACCCAACATCATACGCGGGTCAAAGTTCAGAATGATCTCCTGGCTCCACTTGTCCTTGTCGCCGGGCGGCAACTGGAAGGGCGCGGCCTTGAGCACGGCGCGACGCGCCGATTCAGCCGCGGAGCGATAGGATTCCTGGCCCGGCATGTACATGCGGGCCTGGTCGACGATCTCGGGCTGCGTACGCAGCGACCCATCGGCGTTGAGGCTGAATTTGATGCGCACAATCAGGTTGTTCGCATCGCGGGCGCCAACGTCGAACTGCCACTTGTCTTCAATCTGCTTGCGAATGAAGTCCTTCTCGCTCATCGAGACAGGCAGGTTCGGATTGGACGGGCCTTCCATGCGCGGCGAGGCAGCCGGCGGCGGCGAGCGCGTGGCCGTCTGCGGTGCCGGATTAGGCTGCGGCGCCGGCGCGGTCTTCATCTTGTTGACCAGGGCGGCGACATCGGCGAAGTCGGGCGTCTTGCTCTTCTCTTCCGTGCGCTGCGCCGGCTTGGGCGGCGTCGGCTTGGATTCCGGCTTCGGCTTCTCGGTCACCTTCGGCGGCTCGGGCGCCTCGACCACCTTCTCCGGCTTCGGGATCGGCTTGGGAGCCGGTGTCGGCTCGGGCATCGGCGCCGGCTTTGGCGCTTCGACCTGCTTGGGCGGCTCAGGGGTCGGCGGCGGCGGAGGGGGCGGCGGGGGCGCCACGGCCTGCGGCGCGGGCTTGGGCGGCTCCGGCTTCGGCTCGGGCTTGGCCTCGGGCAGCGGCTCTTCCTTCGGCGGTGCCTTGGTCTCGACTACCTTGGGCTGGACCTTGGGCACGTTGGTCTTCTCGGCGATCGGCGCGAATTCGGCCAGCACCACCATCGGCTCAGGCTCGCGCGGCGTATCGAACAGATGCGGCAGCCCGAACACGGCGAAGGCAACGATGCCGCCATGCAGACTTGCCGAGAATATGTAGGACTTGCGCTGCACTCTTAACCCAACCCTCTGCCCATTACTGACTTAACCAGCGTCTTAGCGCTTCGGGGCCGGACCGGCCGGCGGATTGCCCACCAGCGCGACCTTGGTGAAGCCGCCGGAATTGATCATTCCCATCACTTCCAGCACCTTGCCGTAATTGATCGCCTGGTCGCCACGCACGAAGATGCGGCGGTCAGGCGCATTGCCGGCAATCGCCTGCAGGCGCGGAACAAGCTGGTCTAGCTCGACCACCGTTTCCTGCAGGTAAACGGCGCCCTTGGAATCGATGGTGACGCTCAGCGGCTCGTCCTGGCCCTGGATCGCCGCTGCCTGCGTCTTGGGCAGATCGACCTGCACGCCGACGGTGAGCAGCGGGGCCGCGACCATGAACACAATCAGCAGCACCAGCATGACGTCGACCAGCGGCGTCACGTTGATTTCCGACATCGGCGCCCGCATGCGGCGACCGCCGCGGGTGGAGCCGCCGCCCATCTGCATACCCATATCAGGCTGCCTCTTCGTCGAGCTGACGCGACATCAGCGCGGAGAATTCACCGGCGAAGCCTTCGAGCCGCACGTTCAGGCGGCCAAGGTCGTTGGAGAACTTGTTGTAGGCCATGACGGCCGGAATGGCGGCCAGCAGGCCCAGCGCGGTGGCGAACAGCGCCTCGGCGATGCCGGGCGCCACGACGGCCAGCGAGGTGTTCTTGGAGGACGCAATCGCGTGGAATGAGTTCATGATGCCCCAGACCGTGCCAAACAGGCCGACGAAGGGCGAGACCGAACCGACCGAGGCGAGGAAGCCGAGGTAGCGCTCCAGGCGCTCCATCTCGCGGTCGATCGACACGCGCATGACCTGGTTGATGCGGACCTGCAGCGACCCCAGCCCCTGCTTGCCGCGCACCAGGCCGCGCTCGGTGGAGCGGCGCCATTCGCGCATGGCGGCGACGAACAGCACGGCCATCGGATGCTGCGGGCCGGCCATCGAGAGCCGGTCGTAGAGCGCATCGAGCGAACCACCCGACCAGAAGTCGTTCTCGAACTTGTCGGTGTCGATCACGGTGCGGCGGATCTTGATCAGCTTGTCGAAGATGATCGCCCAGGACCAGAAGGAGGCCAGGATCAGCATCAGCATGACGGCCTTGACGATCCAGTCGGCCTGGATGAAGAGCGCCCAGAGCGAGAGATCGGCGGCGGCGGATGAGCCCCCGAGCTGCGCGGCGCTAACGGTCCTGTCCATAAGTTCGAATCCTTTTCGTTACGAGTTAGCAGATCAATGCGACAAATTTGGTGAAAGTGTGGCGAAAACCGCCGCAATCGGGGCCGGAACGCGTCTGGGCCGGCCAGCCTGGTCGATGCAGGCCAACCTAACCTCTGCCCGGGCCAGCAATTCCTCGCCGCGCCAGACATCCTGGCGGGCAGTCAGGCTGGCGCCCCGCAGCTCGGTAATGGCGGTCGTAACGGTCAGATCCTCATGCAACCTGGCCGGTTTCAGGTATTCGATATTGCAGGCCCGGACGGCGAAGGCCACACCCTGCGCCGCATCGGCCATGACAGCGCGCTGGCTGATGCCCTTTTGCAGCAGCAGGTCGGAGCGGCCGCGCTCGATGAAGCGCAGATAATTAGCGTAATAGACGATGCCGGCGGCATCGGTGTCTTCCCACTGCACCCGCAGAGAATATTTATGGGGCGGATAGCGATGCAAGGATTCAGGCATCATCATCTCCCAGCAGGTCGAGCTGGCCGGCGGTGCTTAAGGACGCCGGAGCGTTGAGACCGAGATGGGCGAAGGCGGCGGCCGTGAGCAGGCGACCGCGCGGGGTGCGCTGCAGGAAGCCCTGCTGAATGAGATAGGGCTCGATGATGTCTTCCAGCGCGTCGCGCGGTTCCGACAGCGCGGCGGCGATGGTTTCGACGCCGACCGGGCCGCCCTGGAAGTCGCGGGCGATCACGGTCAGATAGCGGCGATCCATGGCATCCAGGCCGCGCGCATCCACTTCCAGCCGCAGCAACGCCGCGTCGGCGGTGGCGGCATCCACCACCTTGGCCTTGGCATAGACGGCGAAATCGCGCACGCGGCGCAGCAGGCGGCCGGCCACGCGCGGCGTGCCACGGGCGCGGCGGGCGATTTCTCTGGCGCCTGAGGCGTCGAGTTCGAGATCCAGGATACGGGCGCCGCGCCGCACGATCAGTTCCAGCTCCTCGACTTCATAGAAGTTCAGGCGCAGCGGAATGCCGAAACGCTCGCGCAGCGGCGTGGTGAGCAGGCCCGACCGCGTGGTGGCGCCGACCAGGGTGAAGGGCGGCAGGTCGATGCGCACGCTGCGCGCCGACGGCCCCTCGCCGATGATCAGGTCGAGCTGGAAGTCCTCCATCGCCGGATAGAGGATTTCCTCCACCGCCGGATTGAGGCGATGGATCTCGTCGATGAACAGCACGTCGCGCGCTTCCAGATTGGTCAGCAGCGCGGCGAGATCGCCGGCCTTGGCGATCACCGGGCCGGACGTGGCCTTGAAGCCGGCGCCCAGCTCGCGCGCCACGATCTGCGCCATGGTGGTCTTGCCCAGGCCCGGCGGCCCGTGCAGCAGCACATGGTCCAGCGCCTCGCCGCGCTCCTTGGCGGCATGGATGAAGATGCTGAGATTCTCGCGGGCGCGCTGCTGGCCGATGAAATCGCCGAGCACCTGTGGGCGCAGATGGCGCTCGAAGTCGTCGCCTTCGGCTTTCGCGCTGGACACGATACGAGGGGCTTCACTCATCGCGCCAGCTCCTTGAGGGCTGCCGGAATGAGCTGCTGCACATCTATTGGTTTACCGGGCGCCTTGTCGCCGAGATTGCGGGCGGCGGTGGTGACGGCGCCAAAGGCATCGGCGCGCTTGTAGCCCAAGTTGACCAGGGCCGAGAGCGCATCAGCGACCGGGCCACCGGTCTTTTCCTCGACTGCCGCGATCTCACCCGGCGCGGCCGCAGCAACAGATGACCCCAGCGCGATGCCGCCGACCTTGTCCTTCAGCTCGGTGATCAGGCGCACGGCCAGCTTCGGCCCGACGCCGTCGCAGCGGTTGAGCGTGGTCTTGTCGGCAGACGCAATGGCGCGGAACAGCTCGTCCGGCGCCAGCGTCGACTGGATGCCGAGCGCGACCTTGGCGCCGACGCCCTGCACGGTCTGCAGCAGGTTGAACCAGCCGCGCTCGGCTTCGGAGAGAAAGCCGAACAAATGAATGTGATCTTCGCGCACATGGGTCTCGATATGCAGGCGCACCGCCTCGCCCGGACGTGGCAGGCTGCGCAGCGTGCGGGCCGAGCAGTAGACCTGATAGCCGACGCCGCCGACATCGAGGATGCAGGCGGTCTCCGACACGCTGTCGAGCAGCCCGCTGAGCTTGGCGATCATCGGGGGACCCGCACTTCCGCCGTCATCACGCGGCGCGCGGTGGCGGCATGATGCGAATGGCAGATGGCGACGGCCAGAGCATCGGCAGCGTCTGCGCCCGTCACATTGCAGCCCGGCAGCAGGCGCTTCACCATGGCATGGACCTGGTCCTTCTCGGCCGCGCCGGTGCCGACCACGGCCTTCTTGATCACGGTCGGCGCATATTCGCCGACGGCCAGCCCCAGCAGGGCCGGCGCCAGCAGTACCACCCCGCGCACCTGGCCGAGCTTCAAGGTCGAGGACGGATTCTTGTTCACAAAGGTCTCTTCCACGGCGGCCGCCTGCGGCTGCCACTGGCTAAGGATTTCCGCCAGCGCGTCATGCACGGTGCGCAGGCGATAGGCGAGTTCGTCGTCCGGGTTGGTGCGGATGGTGCCATGCGCCACATGGCTCAACCGGTTGCCCTCGGCGGAGATCACTCCCCAGCCGGTGGCGCGCAGGCCCGGATCGAGACCAATGATGCGCATCTGACTCTTTCAGCCGCCTCTTCAGCTCGCGAGCTTCTTCAGCTCGTCGTCGGAAATATCGAAATTGGCGTAGACCGTCTGCACGTCGTCGCTGTCCTCGAGGACCTCGATCATCCTGAACAGCGTCTCGGCCTTCTCGCCCTCGACCGGCGTGGTGGTCTTGGGCTTCCAGACCAGCTTGGCCGACTTGGGCTCGCCGAACCGCTTTTCCAGCGCCTCGCGCACGGCGGCGAAGTCATCCTGCGCGCAGGTGACGCTGTGGCCTTCCTCATCGGACTGCACATCCTCGGCGCCGGCTTCCAGCGCGCCCTCGAACAGCGCTTCGGCGCTGGCGGCGGCGACGGGGAAGACGATCTCGCCGACGCGGTCGAACATGAAGGCGACCGAATTGGTCTCGCCGAGCGCCCCGCCGTTCTTCGAAAACGCCGCGCGGACTTCACCAGCCGTGCGGTTGCGATTGTCGGTCAGCGCCTCGACGATCACGGCGACGCCGCCGGGGCCGTAGCCCTCGTAGCGCACCTCTTCGTAATTCTCGGTGGCATCGCCGCCGGCGCCGCGCTTGATCGCGCGCTCCAGCGTGTCCTTCGACATATTGGCGACGCGGGCGGCCTGGATGGCGGCGCGCAGCCGGGGGTTGGCGGCCGGATCGGGCTGGCCGGTGCGGGCCGCGGTGGTCAGTTCGCGGATCAGCTTGGTGAAAATCTTGGCGCGCTTGGCATCCTGCGCGCCCTTGCGATGCATGATGTTTTTAAACTGGGAATGGCCAGCCATGACGGAACCTGCGGCTAAATCGTGAAAAAGCGACCGAATCGGGCATGTTTACCACATTTCGGTCCGTTTATCTGCCCGGCCCCACCAGGTTGCGGCCGACCGCCAGCGCGATAAAGCCGGCGCCCCGCAAAAGCAAGGATGCCGCGGGATACCGGCTGATCCTTCGGGGTGAGTGTTTCGTTGCGCCGAATCACGCGGGCCGCTAGTGTTTTGGCCGACCGGGGACCCACCCCGCCTCACGTCTGACAAAAATAATACAACCTATACAATAACTTATGAGCAGCGCGAGCGACATCATGCAGCTGGTAGCCGTGCCGGGCGGAGGGGCCAGACCCTCCAGCGGCCTGCCGGGCTATCCGCAGTCGGTGCTGCTGACCTATGCCCATGGCCTGTGGCTGGCGGCCCGCGGCGCGGCCGAGATGCCCCATCGTGGCATGCTGGAGCATCCGGGCCTGGAGCCGCTGCGCCCGCAGCTGATCCTGATGGCGCTCGAGCGCGACCCGCATGACTTCCGCTATGTGATGATCGGCAGCCGCATGCAGGCGCTGAGCAACGGCGATTATTCCGGCAAGCGCCTGAGCGAGATCGCGCACCAGCGCGCGCCCAGCATGGTGTGGGACCACCTCACCGCCGCCGTCGACTGCCGCGCGCCGGTGAAGGGCGTGCTGCCCTATGTGGGCCGCAGCCGCGAGATCAGCAGCATCTTCCATATCGTCATGCCGCTGGCCGATGACGGCGAAACCGTCGACCATGTGCTGGTCTGCGTCGACCTGCACCAGGCCGTGCGCCTGCAGGATGGCACCGATCCCTTCACGCAGCTGGGCTAGCGCAGGCCAGCCATTGTCAAGCATGCGCGACATGCTGATGAGCCGCCATGCCACGCCAGTCCTGCTGCGTGGATATGACTACTGGAACGCCAAGCGCGGCGCCCGCCTGATGCCATCCCGCGCTGACATCGACCCCATCGAAATGGGCAACCTGCTGCCCAACATCGTGCTGATCGATGTGCTGCGCGAGTCCAAACCGGGTTGGCCGCTCGACTTCCGCTACCGCGTGATGGGCACCGTGGTGGATTCGCATATGTCGCGCCGTTTCACCGGCGTGCAGATGAGCGAGGTGGCGCACCAGCAGCCGGACAGTCAGCTCTGGCGCAACTTCGAGCATGTGGTGACAGAGAAGCGGCCGCAACTTAACCACGTGCCCTATGTCGGCCCGCACAAGGATTTCCTGACCGTGATGGACCTGATCCTGCCGCTGTCGCCCGATGACGACACGGTCACCATGCTGATGTCGGTGGTGGATTTCATCCCACGCGGGATGAACTGACCGGCTTCACGCGCCCGTGCATAGGCCGCGCCTACTTAGGACGTGCATGGCCGGGGCTTTCATGCCACCCTTTCCCCGATGAACGGCCCGGCCCAGGCATCGCCTGATCTCGATTTAAGCGGCGCGACGCCGCTGCTGCTGCGCGGTTACGACTACTGGCGCGCCAAGCGCGGCGCCCGCCTCATGCCGGCGCGCGCCGATATCGAGCCCACCGAAATCGTTTCCCTGCTGCCGCATGTCATCCTGATGGATGTGCTGTACGACTCCAAGCCGGGCTGGCCGCTGGATTTCCGCTATCGCCTGCTCGGCACCCAGGTGGATGCCCAGATGAATGCGCGCTACACCGGCCAGTGCATGAGCGACCTGCCGCACCAGAAGCCGCCAAGCCGCATCTGGACCAGCCTGTCGACCGTGACCGAAGCCAAGACGCCGCGGATCAACCGCGTGCCCTATGTCGGCCCGCACAAGGATTTCCTGACGGTGGTGGATATCGTGATGCCGATGGCATCGGACGGCGTGCGCGTCGACATGCTGTTCTGCATCGTCGACTTCCTGATCCGCGATCCCGACCTCTAGAGCGTTGCCTGGGCGAGCCGGCCGCCCAGCCTGATCGGCGAAATCCGCGTGGCCAGGCCGGTGCGATCATCCGTCTCGACATAGACGGCGCAGAGCGTGCCCTCGCCATTGGCCGGCTCGAAGCGTCCGTTCGGCACCTTGCGGGTGAAGCGGTTCAGCGGCTCGGTCTTGTCCATGCCGATCACCGAATTGTAGTCGCCGCACATGCCGGCATCGGTCTGGTAGGCCGTACCGCCGGGCAGGATCTGCGCATCAGCCGTGGGAATATGGCTGTGCGTGCCGCAGACCAGTGAGGCGCGGCCATCGCAGAAATGGCCCATCGCCATCTTTTCCGAGGTCGCCTCGCCATGGATGTCGACAATGATCGCATCGGCGCCCGCGCCAGCACCCAGACGGTATTTCTGCAGCTCGCCGTCGACAGCGGCGAAGGGATCGTCCAGCGGATCCATGAAGATGCGGCCCATCACCTGGATCACCAGCACCTTCTTGCCGCTTTGCAGCGTGTATAGCGCCGCACCCTTGCCAGGCGTGCCCTTGGGGTAATTCAGCGGCCGCAGCAGTTTCGGATCGGAGTTGATGTAGCTGAGGGTCTCGCGCTGGTCCCAGGCATGGTTGCCAAGCACGATCACATCAATGCCGGCGGCATAGAACTCTTCGCAGATTTTCCCGGTGATGCCGAAGCCGGCAGCCGCGTTCTCGCCGTTGACCAGCACGAAATCGAGGCCAAGCGTCTTGCGCAGCTCCGGGATGCGCGAGACCACCGCGTCGCGGCCCGAGCGGCCGACAATATCGCCGCAATACAGAAGTTTCATTGCTGGTCCTGTCTACTCAGTCCTTGGCAAACCGCACAGCGCCGCGTTCGGTCACCGCCCAGTCCAGTATTTCGTCATGCGTCCCGTGAGGCAACTCCGCCACCTGCTGTACCGCGAAGGCATAGCCGACAGCTACAATCTTTTTACCTGAGGCCCGCAGAGCCTGCAGCGTCGCGTCGTAATAGCCGCCACCCATGCCGAGCCGCCGGCCGGCCGTATCGAACCCGATCAGCGGCACCAGCAGGATATCGGGCGGCAGCATGGCCGCGCCCTCGCCCGGTGCCGGAATGCCATAGGCGCCGCCCGGCGGCGGATTGGCAAGGTCTTCGCACAGGCGGAACTGCAGCAGGCGCGACCCCTTCTGCACGGCGGGCAGCACGATCCGCGCGCCCTGGCGCTGCAAGGCCAACAGCAGCGGCAACGGATCGAGCTCGTCGCCCATCGGCCAGTAGCCGGCAACCACCTGGCCAGCGGATACGGGAATGGCGGCAAGAAAACGCTCGGCCGCCAGCGCGGCAATCGCCGCGCCATTCGTTTGCGCGGCTTCGGCGCGGCGCAGCTTCAGCTTGGCGCGCAGGCTCGCCTTACGCTGATCAAGACCGGAGCGTTGGTCGAGTGCGGGATCGCCAGGGGAGTCGTTTCGCGAAGCCAAGCCGGCCTGATCAATTGAAGGGAGCGGAAGTGGACGGGCCCGCCATGGCCGTTAGCATGAACTAACCTCTGTGGCCTGGCGTACCAGGTGGGCGCCGTATGATCGGAACCAGGGCTCCGGCCAGGGACAGCTCCCTAGAGATGAGCATTGGCCCCAGGGTTATGAACACCAACGCACCGGGCAGCACCCGTCCAAGGCCTTATTTAGGTGGTCTCCAGCCTTGCGGCAATGTCTTCCAGCCGTTTTGCCAGCCCCAGCAGGGCATCGGCGCCGCCAGCGGCCGTTTTCTGCTCTTCAGAGAGCGCATTAACCTCTTGCCGCATGGCGGCCACGTCGCGCTGGGCCTGCTCCAGGTCGTCGGCCAGGGTGAGCGCCGTCATCAGCAGGAGGCGCGCCTCGCCCACCTGGCCAACCAGCGCCGCCAGTTCCTTCACCCGCACATCGACCAGCCCGGACAGGCGGCGGACCTGATCCTCCTCGCCGTCGTCGCAGCCGATCGGATAGAGGCGATTGTTGACGGTGACATTGATCTCAGCCATCGCAGCCTCCTTACATCCGCACTTCTGCATCCAGCGCCTGGCGCAGGCGCGCCATCGTCGCCTCCAGCCGCGCCGCGACACCCGACTGGAAGGCCTGCATCTCGGTATGGGCCGCGCGCGCCGCTGCCAGTTCAGCCTTCAGCGCCGCGACTTCGCCGTGACCTGCGCCATTCGTGGCCGCGGCAGGTGCTGCCGTCTGCTGCGTCACCTGTTCCTGCAATGCCACCTTGGCGTCAACCGCAGCAGCCAGCCGGCCGCGCAGGTCTTCCGTCTCCTTGCGCAGCGCCGTGGCCTCGGCGTCGCGTGCCTGCAACTCCACCTTGGCATCCACCGCGGCAGCCAACTTGGCGCGCAACTCGTCGACGGTCTGCTTCAGCGCCGCGATCTCAGCCTCACGCGCACCGAGCGTTTCGCGCAGTGCGCTGTCATCCTGCACCACGGCCGCTTCGTCCTGCTGCAATTGCGCCAGTTCGGCGCGCAGGGCATCGACCAGGGCAGCGCGTTCGCGCAGGGATGCGGCCTCGTCGCGCGCGGCCTGCACCTCGTCGCGCAGGGTTTTGAGCTCGGATGCCACCAGGCCATGCTGTTCGGCCAGCGACCGGAATGCCGCCCCGCGCTGCGCCAGGGCGGTATCCAGCCGGCGCACGGCCTGCTCCATGGCGGCCACCGCTGCAGAGACACCGGTTTGCATTGGTTTGCTTCAGTTCATTGGTGTTGGGCGGTAAACTTGATATGGAAGATAAACTTCGCGACCGCTCCGCGCAACCAAACCGCTTGCCGTCTTCCCGCCACATTCTACCTGACCGCCCATGACCGATTTTCCAATGATCGCAGATCCCTGGTTCTATGCGGCCGCCTTCCCGGCGGTCCTGATCGTGGGGATGAGCAAGGGCGGATTCGGCCCCGGCACCAGCCTGATCGCCCTGCCGCTGCTGAGCCTGGTGCTGCCGCCGCTGCAGGCCGCCGCCATCATGTTGCCGGTGCTCTGCGCCATGGACCTGGCCGGCCTGTGGGGCTTCCGCGGCCGCTGGGACAAGGAAAACATGAAGATCATCCTGCCCGGCGCCCTGATCGGCATTGCCATCGGGACGCTGACGGCGGGGTATGTCAGCAACAGCGGCGTCGAGATCATCGTCGGTAGCGTGGCCGTGGTCTTCGCCCTGCAGAAATGGCTGAAGCGCGGTCCGGTCGAACCGGCGCGGCCCAATATGGCCAAGGGTATATTCTGGAGCGCCTGTTCGGGCTTCACCAGCTTCATAGCCCATGCGGGCGGTCCGCCGCTGCAGGTCTATCTGCTGCCGCAGCAGATGGACAAGACCAAGTTCGTCGCCACCACCGTGATCTTCTTCGCCATGGTGAATTACGTGAAGCTGGTGCCCTACTGGTGGCTGGGCCAGTTCACCCCGGGCAACCTGGCGACCGGCGCCGTGCTGGTGCCGGTGGCGGTCGGCGGCGTGTATCTCGGGATGTACCTGCACCACAAGATGAGCGACGCGCTGTTCTTCCGCATTGTCTACGGCTTCGTCTTCCTCTGCGGCCTGAAGCTGCTGGCAGACGGCTTCGGCCTGCATTTCCCATAAGAAAACTGGCCAACAAACAGGGATATTCCGGGGGCGGTTGCCGCAGATGCACAGTTTGCTCTAGCTTGGCATCCATCAGGGGGGCTGCCGGACAATGACCACGATTTACGACCGCGATCTCGACCAGAACCGGGCCAATTACGAGGCCCTGTCGCCCATGAGTTTCCTGCGCCGCACGGCCGAGGTCTTTCCCAACCACCAGGCCGTGATCCACGGCAAGCTGCGCTATTCCTATATCGAACTGTATCAGCGCTGCCGCCGGCTGGCCTCGGCGCTGGAAAAGCGCGGCATCAAGCGCGGCGACACGGTGGCGATCATTGCGCCCAACACGCCTGCCCATCTGGAAGCGCATTTCGGCATCCCCGTCACCGGCGCGGTGATCAACGCGATCAACACACGGCTTGATGCCGCCGCCATTGCCTTCATCCTGGAGCATGGCGAGGCCAAAATCCTGTTCACCGACCGCGAATACAGCGCCGTCGTGAAACAGGCGGTGCATATCTCGAGCAGCAAGCCCATCGTCATTGATATCGACGATCACCTCTGCACCACCGGCGAGCTGTTCGGCGAAATGGAGTATGAGGAATTTCTGGCAAGCGGCGATCCTGATTGGGAGTGGCGCGGCGTCAGCGATGAATGGGATGCGGTCTCGCTGGGCTACACCTCGGGCACCACCGGCAACCCGAAGGGCGTGGTGACGCATCATCGCGGCGCCTACCTGAATGCCGTCGGCAACGCGGTGACCTGGAACCTGCCCAAGCACCCGCGCTATCTGTGGACCCTGCCGATGTTCCACTGCGACGGCTGGTGCTTCCCCTGGACCATCACCATGCTGGCGGGCGTGCATGTCTGCCTGCGCAAGGTGGATCCGGCGCTGGTCTTCGACAGCTTCCTGAATCACGGCGTGACGCATTTCTGCGGCGCGCCCACCGTGCTGACCATGCTGATCAACGCGCCCGATGACGTGAAGGCCAAGCTGAAGCCCGGTGTCAAATGCATGACGGCCGGCGCGGCCCCGCCGGCCGCGGTGCTGGCTGCGATGGAAAAGATGGGCTTCGACGTCACCCATGTTTATGGCCTGACCGAAGTCTATGGCCCGGCCGTGGTCTGCGACTGGCATGAAGAATGGGACAGCCTGCCGTTGCCCGAGAAGGCGGCGATGAAGGCGCGCCAGGGCGTGCGCTATCACGTCGAGGAAGACGTCACCGTCCTTAATCCTGAAACCATGGAACGCGTGCCGGAAGACGGCGAGACCATGGGCGAGATCATGTTCCGCGGCAATATCGTGATGAAGGGCTATCTGAAAAACCCGAAGGCCACGCAGGAGGCCTTTGCCGGCGGCTGGTTCCATTCCGGCGATCTGGGCGTGCTCTATCCGGGCGGCTACATGCAGATCAAGGACCGCTCGAAGGACATCATCATTTCAGGTGGCGAGAATATCTCCACCATCGAGGTGGAAGGCGTGCTCTACATGCACCCCGATATCGTCGAGGCCGCGGTGGTCGCGCGCCCGGACGAGCATTGGGGCGAGACGCCCTGCGCCTTCGTCACCCTGCGCAATGGCGCGCAGACGACCGCCGACAAGGCAGGCGGCGACGCCATCATCGCCTTCTGCAAGGAGCGGCTGGCACGGTTCAAGGTGCCCAAAACCGTGGTGTTCGGCGAGCTGCCGAAAACCTCGACGGGCAAGATTCAGAAGTTTGAACTGCGCGAGAAAGCCAAGGCGATCAAGTGAGGAGCCTTACGCTCCGCTCACTTGAAGCCCGGCTGACGCCAGTTACTGGGTATATCGGGAGATGGCCTCTTTCAGCTTCAGCTTTTCGCGTTTGAGCTGGGTGAGGCGGGTCTGATCGGGCATCGGGCGGTGGATCTCGTCATCGATCGCCGCTTGCAGGCTGTGATGTTTTTCGATGAGAGTGTCGAGATGCGCCAAATTGTTCATCGCGGGCTCCTCCTTTCGGTTCGGAGCGCGTCAACCGGCCAAAAGCTGCGGTCGCCCTGCGAGGCACGACCGCATCGGTCCGCGCCTTCAGTTAGCTAAGCACTCGTCTCGCGCTTTGTCAGCCCCGAATTGGTAAATTCTCACAGAAGCGAAATTTTGTATGCGCCGCACACGGAAAACCTCTGACAAAACGCCCTCCAAGCGAGCAGCGGGCAAAACCGCGCGCGTGGGCGGCGAAGCGCGGCCTGAAATCAGGAAGCGCAGCCAAGCTGCGATCAGTGCAGGAAAAATTATCCCGGCGATCCGACACCCGGCGCAGCGGCGCCTGGTTGTAGGCATCACCGGCGCCTCGGGCGTGACCTATGGCATCCGTTTGCTGGAAGCGCTCAAAAACAGCGGCATCGAATCCCATCTGGTCATGAGCCGGGCCGCCGAGATGACCATCGCATACGAAACGACTCGGGATGCGAAGGATGTGAAGGCGCTGGCGACCAAAGTATACGCCGTTGGCGATATCGGCGCGGCGATCTCGTCGGGCTCGTTCCAGACGCTGGGCATGGTTATCCTGCCCTGCTCGATGAAGACACTGGCCGAGGTCGCCACCGGCGTGACCAGCACATTGCTCAGCCGCGCCGCCGATGTGACGCTGAAAGAGCGCCGCCGGCTGGTGCTGGTGCCGCGCGAGACGCCGCTGCATCTGGGCCACCTGCGCAACATGACGGCGGTGACCGAGATGGGCGCGATCATCGCGCCGCCGATGCCGGCTTTCTATGCCATGCCGCAGACGCTGGAGGACCTGGTCGATCACACGGTCGGCCGCGTGCTCGATCTCTTCGGGCTCGACAGCGGCCTGGTGAAGCGCTGGAGCGGCCGGCCTTAAGACTCAGAGAGCGCCGCGCCGAGCAGATCGGCAGCCAGCTGCATCGCCTCCGCATTGCCGCCCGCTATCTGATCCAGATACTGCGACAGATGCGTCGCCGCCGCCTCCACATGATCGGCGCGCGACAATGGCAGCGGGCGTTTGGTGGCCGGGCTGATGCGACTCACCGCTGCCAGCCAGGCCTGCGCCACCTGCTCCAGCCGCAGCTCCAGCGCCTTGGCATCGGCATAGAGGGATTCCGCTGCCGGTTCATCGGCGATCAGGGCCTTCAGCGCGCGCCTGGCTTCGCGAAACGGCTGCAGCACGGCATTCACCGGCGCGACCGCATGCGCGGCATGGTCAAGCTCGGCCGCTTCCCAGCCGGGATAGCCCTTGGCGGCGCGCCAGAAGCCGAGCAGCAGCAGATTCACATCGGCACCAAAACGGTCCTGCAGGGCCAGGCAGGCTTCGGCCACGCCCGGGCGGCCGTAGAGCTCCAGCGAGAAGGCCCAGAGACCGGGAACCTTAACGTCGCTGGCGGAAAGGGTTTTTGGGCGGCTATCGGACTCGGTCATTCATGCTATGGTAGCGGGCTTTTATGGCCCAAGGGTAGGCTTGAGTGACGGTATGAATTTTCCCGGTCCCATCGACACCGAGGAATTGGAGCGCAAAGTCGCCGATCTGCGCGCCGAGCACCGCGACCTCGACGACGCGATTGCCGCGCTGGCCGAGCAGCCGAGCCTCAACCTGATCCAGATCCAGCGCATGAAAAAGCGCAAGCTGGCGCTGAAGGATCAGATCACCCGCATCGAAAACCTGCTGATCCCCGACATCATCGCTTAGGGCGCGCCGCCGCGAAGGCGGCCGAGATTTCCCCGGTCAGCGCGCGCGCCGGCGCCGACAGCACCCGGCCTTTCAGTTGCAGGAAACCGAGCTGCCGGCTCAAGGCCGGGCCGATCAGCGGCCGCATGCAAAGCTTGTCAGTCGAAAACATCGTGAAGGTGAGTGCCGGCAGGGCCGTGACGCCCAGGCCTGCCGCGACCAGCGCGATGCAGGAGGCGATCTGCTCGACCTCGTAGCGCGGCTGCAGCGCGAAATCGGCCTGCAGCAGCACGGCATCGGCCAGCCGGCGCACCGACGTGCTGCCGGCCATCGCCACATAAGGATGGCCGGCCAGTGCGCTCCAGGGCAGCGGGCTTTTTCCCTTCAGCGGATGATCGTCACGGCAGACGAGGTGAATGCGGTCGGCGCCGAGCTCCTCATAGGCCAGCGCCGCCGTATCGGCGATGCGCGTGGTGACGGCGAAATCGGCGATGCCGTCGCTCACCATCTTCACGGCGCGCTCGTGCATCACGTCGTAGATCGCCACGTCGATGCCGGGATATTTGCGCTGCAGCCGCTCCAGCGCCGCCGGCAGGATCGAGGTGGCGACCGATGGCAGCACGGCGATGGCCAGGCGCCCATGCAAACCGCTGACGCGGGAGGCCACGCTCTGCAGCCCAACCTTCACGTCTCGCAGCAGATCTTCGGCCACGGCGGCGAGATGGCGGCCATCGGCGGTCAGCGTCACGCTGCGGGTGCTGCGGTCGAACAGCTGCAGAGCGAGCTCAGCCTCGATCTTGCGGATCGCCACGCTGAGCGCCGGCTGCGAGATGCGCAGCTCGGCGGCGGCGAGACTGAAGCTTTCCAGTCGCGCGGTGGCGGTGAAGATTTCGAGCTGGCGAAGGCTGAGATTTATAGGCACAGATTATAAGTCCATATTTCTTATATATTGGACGTTATACATCGCAGGGCGGAGACTGGCCACAGAGGAAACGGGCCAGAGAATGTCCAGCAAGACAGTCCATATCGGTGGCGGAGCCGGCTTTGCCGGCGACCGGGCTGGCGCCGCCGTCGCGGTGGTCGAGGCGCTGATCAAAAGCCGCGCACCCTCTTTCCTGATTTTCGAGACCTTGGCCGAGCGCACGCTGGCGCTGGCGCAACTGGCGCGCCTGAAGGACCCGGCCAATGGCGGCTACAGCCCGGCGCTGGAGCCGCTGCTGGCGCCAGTGCTGGCGCAATGCCTCAAGCACAACATCCGCATCGTCAGCAATTTCGGCGCCGCCAATCCGCAAGCCGCCGCGAAACGCATCGCCGCCATGGCCGCAGAGGCCGGCTATCCGCAGGCGAAGATCGCCCTGGTGCAAGGCGATGACCTTTCAGCACGCATGAGCCCGCAGGAGCTGGCGCAACGCGAGAGCGACGGCAACCTGCTGGCCGGACGCGACAGGATCGTCGCCGCCAATGCCTATCTGGGCGCGCGCGCCATCGCCGATGCGCTGGATCGTGGCGCGCAGATCGTGGTGACCGGCCGCGTCGCCGATCCCTCGCTGGTGCTCGGCCCGCTGGTGCATGCCTTCGGTTGGGACTGGCAGGATTGGGACCGCCTTGCCGCCGGCACGCTGGTGGGCCATTTGCTGGAATGCGGCCCACAGGTCAGCGGCGGCTATTTTGCCGATCCCGGCTTCAAGGACGCATCCGACTTCATCGACATCGGCTATCCCATCGCCGAAGTCAGTTCTGACGGCACCGCTGTCATCACCAAGCCCGCGCATACCGGCGGCGTGGTCGACCTGCGCACCGTGAAGGAACAGATGCTGTATGAGATCCATGATCCGGCCGCCTATCTGACACCGGACGTGATCCTCGACCTGACCGATGTCGAGGTCGAACAGCAGGGCGAGGATCGCGTGGCTATCCGTGGTGCACGCGGCCATGCCCGGCCCGAGACCCTGAAGGCCACCGTATGTTTCGAGAATGGCTGGTTCGGCGAGGCTGAGATTTCCTATGCCGGGCCGAATGCCACAGCGCGCGCACGGCTGGCGGTCGAGATCATCCGTGCTCGCATGGCGAAGGCGCAGCCCGGACTGGTCATCCGCGCCGACATCATCGGACTGGTCTCCAGCTTCGGCGACAGCGCCGGCGCCGATCTGGCCGCGAGCACCGACGGCAGCGATGATCTGCGTGTGCGGTTCGCCGCGCGCCATGCCGACCCGGCCGCCGTGAAGCACCTGCTGGATGAGGTCGAGGCGCTGTATGTGGCCGGCCCGGCCGGCGGCGGCGGCGTGCGGCGGCATCTGGTGCCGCAGCTGGCGAGCGCCAGCTGTTTGATTGAGCGCAGCCTGCTGCAGGAACAGGCGGTGCTGCTGTGACCGCCATTATCCCTTCGTCCGTGCCGCTGCATCTGCTGGCCCACGCCCGTTCGGGCGACAAGGGCAACCGGCTGAATATCGCGCTGATCTGCTATCGCCCGGATTTCTTCGAGACGGTGGCCGCGCAGGCGACGCCCGATCGCGTGGCCGCGCTGTTCGCCAGCCGCAATCCCAGCCACGTCCAGCGTTTCGACCTGCCAAAGCTTTGGGCCTTCAACTTCGTGCTCGACCGCGCCCTGGACGGCGGCGTCAACGCCAGCCTCGGCCTGGATGGCCATGGCAAGACGCTGTCCTTCCGTCTGCTTACCCTCGACATCACCCTGCCGGCAGCCCTGCTGCCGCTGATCGCACAATCCCGAACCGCTTAAAAGAAACCACGGAGGAAAACCATGCGTATCCTGACATCCCTCGCCATCCTGCTGGCGCTTGCACCCGCCGCAGCTTTCCCCCAGAGCGACTATCCCAACCGGCCGATCAAGTTCATCGTGCCGTTCGCCGCCGGCAGCGCCACCGACACGGTGGCCCGCGTGGTCGGCGACCGCATCACCCGCGACCTGAAGCAGTCGGTGGTGGTGGAAAACCTCGCGGGCGGCAACGGCGTGATCGCGGCGCAGAAGGTGGCGACCGCCGCGCCGGACGGCTACACCCTGCTGATCTCGACCAACACCACACATGCCGCCAACCAGAGCATGCTGAAAAAGCTGCCTTATGATGCCGTGAAGGATTTCGAGACCGTGAGCATGCTTGGCACCATTCCGATGGCGCTGGTGGTCAGCCCGTCAGTGCCGGTAAACACGGTGCCGGAACTGATCGCCTATGCGAAGGCCAATCCGGGCAAGCTCAGCTTCGGCGCCGGCTCCAGCTCGGCACGCATCAGCGTCGAGATGTTCAAGACCATGACCGGGACCGACATCGTGCATGTGCCCTACAAAAGCAATCCGCAGGCGGTGACCGATCTGCTGGGCGGCCAGGTGCATCTGATGATCGCCGACGTGTCCACCACCCTGCCGCAGGCAAATGCCGGCAAGGTGAAGGCACTGGGCGTGTCGACCAAGGGCCCCTCGCCGGTCGCGCCGGGCCTGTCCACCATCGCCAGCCAGGGCGTACCGGGCTATGAAATCACGGCCTGGTTCGCCGCCTGGCTGCCCGCCAAGACGCCGGCGCCGATTGCCGACAAGCTGCAGGCCGCGATGGCGACCGCCATCAAGGACAAGGAAATCCAGGACAAGCTGATGGCCGCCGGCATCGAGCCGAAATCCAGCAGCCGCAAGGAACTGGCCGATTTCGTGGTCAGCGAAACCGACAAATGGGCCAAGGTTGTGAAGGCCGCCGGCATCGAAGCCGAATAACCAAACAGACCGAATAGTCGGTATCCTGCGGGCGGGTCATCATGACCCGCCCGCTTTCTTTGCTCCGACCCTCCGCCTCCGGATTTTTTGGTTGCGTCACTGATCCTGCTCCGGATTAATGATGCGCCATAAAAAAGAAACGACCAACAAACGGGAGACGTGATGCGCGTTGTCATCACCGGTGCAGCAGGCTTTATCGGCCGGGAACTGACCGCAGCATTGATCAAGACCGGCCAGCTGGCCGATTCCGCACAGGACTTTCTCCCGATCAGCGAACTGGTGCTGGTCGACCGCAGTCCCTTCGACGCCCCGGCCGGCATGATCGACGGCATCGCCCTGCGGCATGAGACCGGCGATCTGCGCGATCCTGCTTTTCGCGGCCGGGTTTTCGCCGGCGGCATCGACAGCCTGTTCCATCTGGCCGCGGCGCTCACCACCGATGCCGAGCGCGACATCGCGCAGGGCATTGAGGCCAACGTGCTGAGCCTGCTCGGCTTGCTGGACCTCTGCCGCACACAAGACTCTGCGCCGAAAATTGTCTTCGCCAGTTCCATCGCCACGTTCGGCGGCGCCCTGCCCGAGACCGTGGACGACAGCACGCCGCAGACACCGCAGACGTCCTATGGCACGCATAAAGTGATCGCCGAACAGCTGATCAACGACCACAGCCGCCATGGCGTGATCGATGGCCGTTGCCTGCGCCTGCCCATTGTCGTCATCCGTCCGCCCACCAATCACCAGGGGGGTGGACAATCGGTCTCCGACCGCGTGGCCGCCATCGCCCGCGAACCGCTGCATGGCCGCATTGTCGCCTGCCCGTTGCGCGCCGATACGCTGGTGCCGCTGGTCTCGGTGCAGGCGGTGGCGCGTGGCCTGATCCGCGTGCATGACCTGCCGGCCAGCGCATTCGGCGCCAGCCGCGCCTTCAACCTGCCCGCGCTCAGTGTCAGCGTCGCCGATATGGTCGACAGCGTCGGCCGCCACAGCGACGGACGCAAGCTGGGTCAGGTGCAGTGGAAGCACGATCCGGCGCTGCAGGCGATTGTCGACGGCTGGCCCAAGCGGTTCGACTCAAAGCTGGCGCGCAAGCACGGCATCCTGCCCGATGCCGGTTTTGACGCCATCATCGACGCCTATCTGGAATCCGCACGGGAGACGGCGTAAACATGGCCGCCCGTGATCCCATCTGCATCATCGGCGCCGGGTCGTCAGGCATCGCCGCCGCCAAGGCGCTGAAGGACAAGGGCCTGGATTTCGAATGTTTCGAGAAGGGCTCGGATATCGGCGGCAACTGGCGTTACAACAACGACAACGGCGTCTCAGCCGCCTATCGCAGTCTGCATATCGACACTAGCCGCAAGAACCTGCAATACCCCGATTTCCCAACGCCCGACGACCTGCCGGATTTCCCCTCGCACTGGCAGGTGATGAAATACCTCGACGATTACGCCGAGCGTTTCGGCATCCGGCCGCATATCCGCTTCCGCACCAGCGTAACATCGGTGACGCCGGCCGGTGACGGCGCCTGGGATGTGACGCTCGACAGCGGCGAAACCAAGCGCTTTGCCGCCGTGATCGTCGCCAACGGCCATCTGTGGGATACGCGCCTGCCGGATTTCCCCGGGCAGTTCGATGGCATGGCGATCCACTCGCATGCCTATAAGACGGCCGAGCCTTTCGACGACAAACGTGTGCTGGTGGTCGGCATCGGCAACTCCGCCGTCGATATCGCGGTCGATCTCTGCCGCCGCGCCCGCAGCGTGACGCTGTCGACGCGACGCGGCGCCTGGATCATGCCCAAATACATCATGGGCATTCCGACCGACCGCTGGGGCGCTTTCTTCTCGCGCAAGCTTAAGCTGCCGACCGTGCTGGCCCGCATGATCGTCAACAAGCTGATGTACCTCACCGTGGGCGACCAGCGCCGCTATGGCATGCCGACGCCGAAGCATCCGATGTGGCGCGAGCACGCCACCATCAGCCAGGAACTTTTACCGTATATCGGCCATGGTTGGATCAGGGTGAAGCCGAATGTGGCCGAACTGAAGGGCGCACGCATCCGCTTCGCCGATGGCAGCGAAGACGACTTCGATGCCATCATCTATGCCACCGGCTACAAGACCAGCTTCCCCTTCCTCGATCCGGCGCTGTTCAGCGTGAAAGACAACGAGGCGCCGCAGCTATATCGCCGCATGCTGGCCGTGACGCAACCAGGGCTGTATTTCGCCGGGCTGGTGCAGCCGATCGGCGCCACCATTCCGCTGGTCGAAATCCAGTCGCGTTGGCTGGCCGGCGTGCTGGCAGGTCAGATCGCCCTGCCGCCGCGCAATGCCATGCAGGCGGAAGTGAACGAACACTGGCGCGGCGTGAAGCGGCGCTATGTCGATAGCGCACGCTATACGCTGGAAGTGGATTACCGCGACTACGCCATGCAGATGCGCGCCGACATGGAAAGCGGCAAGGCCGGCTATTAGGTTGGAGATTTCAGGCGCGCCGCAGCGTTTCGCCAGTACGTTGTGATGTGAGCGGCCACCTCGGTCGGAATGCCCGCCGCCCTTATTTGGCACGTTGTCTGCCACTCACGCGGCACACGCTCCGCACGATCAATATACGTGATACCCACCTCATATACGCCGCTGCGTCTCCTGGTTTCGTACTCGACCTGGACGGCCGTCACATCGCTCCATGAAAGTGTATAATTTTTGTGGCTTGAGCACCGCAGACCGTCTCCATCCAGAGTAAGGACCGGATAGGGTTCTGCGATGAAGAGGTTCCAGATCACCGCAGCGACCGAGAAAACTGCAACAAGCCTGCCACCATTGACGATCAGGCCTCCTTTGAAAGGCCCGTGCTTGGCAATGACCTGATGTCCTTTGCCCCAAACGACTGCGCCGATGACCAGCACTACGAGGAAAATCGCAGTCGTGGAAAAACCATAGTCGTCGGTAAAAACAAACGGCTCAGGAGGTAATGGCAGCATGACGCGGAGTCGTGTCAGCCTTCCAGCAGCTTGGTGATCTCGGCCAGATCGTCAGCCGACAGCACCGTCTCACCCGCCTTCACATTCTGCTCCAGCTGTTCGGGCTTGGTGGCGCCAGCGATCACGCTGGACACCTGCGGCTTGGCCAGCAGCCAGGCAAAAGCCAGCTCGGTCATGCCGATGCCGCGCTTGTCGCACCAGCCGCGCAGGCGCTCCACGGTAGCCAGATTGGCCGGCGTCATGTAGCGGTCGGCCAGGCGCTGGGTGTTGGCCAGGCGCGAGCCTTCGGCGGCGGCGCCAGCCTTGTGCTTGCCGGTGAGCAACCCGCTGGCGAGCGGGAAGAATGGCAGGAACCCCAGCCCAAAGCGTTCGCAGGCCGGCAGCTGCTCGGCTTCGGCCTTGCGGAAGACCAGACTGAGTTCATCCTGGGCCGAAACGAAGCGATGGGTGCCGAGCTGCTTCGCGGTCCAGTCGGCATCGGCGAGCTGCCAGCTGGCGAAATTGGAATTGCCGATATAGCGCACCTTGCCCTGGCGGATCAGGTCATCCAGTGCGCGCAGCGTCTCGTCGATGGGCGTGCGCGGATCAGGCTGGTGCTGCTGGTAGAGATCGATGTAATCGGTCTGCAGGCGGGTCAGGCTGTCTTCCACCGCCTTCATGATGTAGCGGCGCGAAGCGCCGACCTTCTTGCCCTCGTCATCCATCGGCATGGCGAACTTGGTGGCCAGCACGATGTCCTTGCGGCGGGCGCCGAGGATCTTGCCCATCTGGGTCTCGGAGCCGCCCTTGTTACCGTAGATATCAGCGGTATCGAACAGCGTGATGCCCAGGTCGAGCGCCTTGTGGATCACCTTGCGCGAGGCTTCGAGGTCAAGGCGCATCTCGAAATTGTTGCAGCCGAGGCCGACTTCGGAAACCAGAAGGCCGGAGGTACCGAGATTGCGGAATTTCACGGGCGGGACTTTCTGCTGACGGGGAGAGTTTCTGAGTGGGAAAGGATTGCGTGCAGTATCGGGCCGCGCACCACGGACAGGCAAGCCGAACCAAATTGGTCCGGGGTTTTTACAATAGAGTCACGGCTGCCTTCCCTGCCGGTAATGCAGCCAGTAGGCATGCACCCGAGCGACATCATCGACCGAAACGCCCATACTGCTCAGACGGCACTGAACCCGGCGCTCAACCCCAGCACTGCCGGCTGCCGTTCCGCCATTTCTCAGCACCGCATTGATGACATATCCGTTCAGAGTGTTGCGCCGGCCACTCCGCGTCGTATCGAGCGTCAGATGTTCAATATCGGACCATCGGATGCTCTGGCCTGCTCCGGCACAGTAGAAATACTGCGGCGTGGCCACGGCCAGCACTGTCGGCTGGCCATTACGGTATACCCACACCGACAGTGCAAAACAGCCGAGCATCGCCGCGGTCATGCTCGCGATCAGGATGTTGAATTTGCGGGCCCCCATGCGTTCGATCATGGCACGCCGGTTCGCCAGGAATATTCCCAGCAGGATGATGCAAAGGCCGGTGGCGATATACGCGCCGCCATTCACATCCTGATAGATGGTGAAGCCCTGATAATTCTCGATCATCGGACCCGTCAGCCGAACAACCGGAGCGCTTCCGCGGCCGCCTGCCGGCCCGAGAGCCAGGCGCCGGTGGCCGTGCCGATCCAGTCGACCGGCGCAAAAGCCTCGCCAGCGAACAGCACCCTCGACCGGCCGGTGGCGCTGGTGAGCGCGCGGCCGGCATTGCGACGTGCGGTGGCGAAGCCCGGCCGCACGGTGGCGATGGCGCCGCGACTGAAATCATCGCGCCCCCAGGCAGAGGCCGCGCCCTTGAGGAAACGGCGATCCAGCGCCTCGCCGAACATGGCTTTCAGCTGCAGGCGCGCCGCGCTGATCATTGCCGCCTCGCCCTGCGCCTCCAGTTCGCGGGCATAGTCGCCGCCTACGGTGGCGACCGCCAGCGGCAGACCCTGTGCATTGATGCGGAAGCTCATGCCGCGCGTGCCGCTGATGCGCGGCAGCGCCTGGGTATTGGCCGGCGCCTCGAAGCTACCGGGTTCGTAATGCAGCGCGATGCGGTCGATCAGCCCCATGCCGGTGCGGCCGAGCGCGTCGCGCTGCGGTTGCGGCAGCCCAGGCTGGAAGACGATGCCCTCGCGCGCCAGCAGGCCGAGCGGCACGGTGACGATGCAGGCCTCGGCGCGCAGCTCGCCATCGGCTGTGGCGACAGTGACATGGTCGCCACCCCAGTCGATCCGCACCACCGGCCGGCCGGTGAAAACCGGCAGGCCCTGGCCATACTGCTGCACCCAGGCGCCGAAGCTGCCATTCAGCCAGGCGTCGTTGCCGGTGCCCGACAGCCGTGGCGCATCCAGCGCCGAGACGGCACCATATTCGATGCCGACATGCAAAGGCCCGGCCAGCGCGCGCGCCGTATCGGCCCATTTTCCATCAAGCTTGACGCGGCTCGCCAGCGTGACGTCGCTGCGCAACGTGCGCGCATCCAGCAGCGCGTCATCCAGCTTGTCATAGACGAAGCCGAGGGCGTCATAGTCATGGCCGTCGGCATCCTTGTTGCCGTCAAACAGCCAGAAGTCGCCGTCATCGGCCTGCAGGCGCGCATCGTTGCGCCGCATCTCGGCGACCAGCGGATTGATATCGGCAGAGCGCAGCATGGATGCACCGAGATCGGCCTGGATGCCGGCGCCCAGCATCTCGGCACGGATGCGGCCACCGATGCGCTCACGCGCCTCCAGCACCACGGCGCTGCGATTGCGCTCCTTCAGCAGCCGCGCGGCGCTCAGGCCGGCGAGGCCGGCGCCGACGATCACCACATCGGCCTCCGTCGGCATGACAGCAGCACGCGCAACGGCCGGCAGCAGCAGGGCCGCGCCAGCCGTCATAAGCGCCTGTCGTCGCGTCAGCGTCGTCATGGCCACATTATGCAGCGAAGCGCGGCAGTCCGGATGAAATTTTAGGGGCCGCCCTACACAAAAATGTCAGCCCGCGCGGGCGATGCGGTTGCATGACCTCGGGCTTTCGCAAGCGGGATGGTGTGACATCAGCGCAGGATCATGGTCACCGAGGCGGCCAGCGCCAGACCCATAGCGATGTTGAAGATACGTTGCCGCCGCGCATCGCGCAGCAGGCGCTGGGCCGCCACGCCGAAGAGCAGCCAGACCAGGCCGCTGGGCAGCGCCGCTGCCACGAAGACCAGCGCGAAGCCGAGCGAGCGCAGCATGGCATCGCCCGCCTCTGCCGGCAGATAGGTGGCAACCGCACCCAGGCTGACCATCCAGGCTTTCGGATTGATCCATTGCAGTGCCGCCGCGCCGAAGAACCCCACCGGTCGCGGCGCTGCCGCATCGTCGCGCGAGGGCGGCGCGCTGGCGATCTTCCAGGCGAGCCAGAGCAGGAAGGCCGCGCCGGCGATGCGCGCCGCCAGCAGAACCTGCGGATGCGCCAGCAGGATGCTGCCCAGACCGTAGGCCGCGATAAACATCATCGACCCCATGCCGGCCGAGACGCCGGTCAGACAGGGCAGCCCGCGCCAGAAGCCGGCCTGCGCACCGGCCGCGACCAGCAACACGTTGCTGGGGCCGGGCGTGATCGCGGCGATCAGGGAAAACAGGAAAAAGGCAGCGGATTGCTCAAGGCTCATGCCGCCATGAGGACACCGAATCCCAGCCCGGTCTGGAAGGTTTGTGCAGCTTCAGTCCTGGGACCGGAAGGGATGCGCGGTGAAGACGCCGATCACCTTGAGGAAGGAGCTGAAATATTCGAGCTCCTGCAAGGCCAGATCGACGCTCCTCTGCGCCGGATGGCCTTCGATCTCGGCATAGAATTCCGCCACCTTGAAGCCGTCGGACAAGTAGCTTTCCAGCTTCACCACGTTGACGCCGTTGGTGGCGAACCCACCCAGCGCCTTGTAGAGCGCGGCCGGCACGCTGCGCACGCGGAACATGATCGCGGTCAGGCTGTTGGCCGCCTTCGGGGCGGGATCGCGGCGCTGGCGCTCCAGCTTGATGAAGCGCGTGGTGTTGGTCGCGTTGTCCTCGATATCGGGACGCAGCACCTGCAGGCCATAGAGTTCGCCGGCAATCGTCGAGGCGATGGCAGCTTCCTCGACACTGTTGCGTTCCGACACATCCTTGGCCGAACCGGCGGTGTCACTGGCGACCACGGCCTCGAGGCCGAGCTCCTTGATCACCTTGCGGCACTGTGACAGGCCCTGCACATGGCTGTAGACGCGCTTCACGGTCTTGAGCGACGCGGCCTTGGGCGCCAGCAGCTGGTGCCGTACGCGCAGGAAATGCTCGGCCGTGATGTAGAGGTTGCCCTCGGGCAGCAGCTGGTGGATATCGGCCACGCGGCCGGCGGTGGAATTCTCGATCGGGATCAGGCCACAGGCCGCCCGGCCCTCGCGCACGGCGGCGAAAGCATCCTCGAAGCTGGGGCACGGCAGCGGCACCAGATCGGGCAGCGCCTCGCGGCAGGCCAGATGCGAATAGGCGCCCGGCGCACCCTGAAAAGCCACGACCTTGGCAGGATCGGTGGCGTCCGTGGCAATGGTGGCGACAGGCGACATGGCGGGCTCGGTTTCTATGATGATTTGGGCTGCATCACCGCGCGGATGCGCGCGAGATCGGCGGGAGTATCGACACCGAGCGGAAGCGTGTCAACGACAGCCGCCGCAATGGCCATGCCGTTTTCCAGCGCACGCAGCTGCTCCAGCTTCTCGCGCAGTTCCAGCGGCGACGGCTTCAGCGTGACGAAGCGTTCGAGCGCCGCGCGGCGATAGGCGTAGATGCCGATATGATGCCACAGCGGCCCCTCACCCGACGGCACCGGGCGACGGCTGAAATACAGCGCACGGCCGACGGCCTGGCCGGGTGCGAGGCTGAGCACCGCCTTCACCACATTGGGATCGTCGACCTCATGCGCGTCGGTGATCGGTGTGGCGAGCGTGGCGATGTCGATGGCGGCGTCGTTCAGGGGCGTGAGCGCGGCGGCCACCACCTTCGGGTCGATGGCCGGCAGGTCGCCCTGGAAATTCACCACCGCATCGTGCCGCCCCTCGGGGTCGAGCCGGCGCAGGGCCTCGAAAATCCGGTCCGATCCCGACGGGTGGTTCGGGTCGGTCATCACGGCCTCGCCGCCATGGGCCTGGATGGCGTCGGCGATGGCCTGGTCGCCGCAGGCCACAGCCACCCGGCCGAAGCCAGCCTCCCGGGCCCGGTGCAGGCAATGGACGATCATCGGCAAGCCGTGGATATCGGCCAGAGGCTTGTCGGGCAGCCGGGTCGAGGCGAGTCGCGACGGGATCAGGACGATCGGGTTTTTCGGCAGGTGACTTTCTTGGGCCGCGGTCATTTCTTAAGCCTTGAAAAAGCAGCGAGATCGGACACAGGTCCGGTGCGGCACTTCGCCGCAGCCGGAGTGGGCCAAGGCCCTGAACCTGCGGATATATACGGGTTGCGGACGGGTCGGGGAAGCCGCTAATCTCCCGGCGATTTTCAGGCGGTTTCGGATACTTGGCCGGAACCGTCCTCCGTCGCCTCCAGGAGCTTCCCCGATGGATAGTTTTGAGCTTAATAAAATTGCCGGCGCCGCGCTGTTCGCCCTGCTGATCATCATGGGCGTGAACCAGGTCGGCAACATGCTGGTCCATCCCAAGAAGCTCGCCGAAGCTGCCTACAAGATCGACGTGCCGGATGCTCCGGCCGCCGGTGGCGCCGGTCCGGCTGCCGCCGAGGAAGCCGATCCGCCGGTCGCCGGCCTGCTGGCTGCCGCCAGCGCCGACAACGGCAAGAAGGCCTTCGGCAAGTGCGCCGCCTGCCACAGCGTGGAAAAGGGCGGCCCGGCCAAGGTCGGCCCGAACCTGTTCGACATCGTGCAGTCGCCCAAGGGCCATATGGCCGGCTTCGCCTATTCCGACGGCCTGAAGAAGACCGGCGGCGAATGGACCTATGACAGCCTCTACGCCTTCCTGAAGAACCCGAAGGCCTATGCCCCGGGCACCAAGATGGCCTTCGCCGGCGCCAAGAGCTCGAAGGAGCGCGCCGACCTGATCGCCTATCTGCGCTCGCTGTCCGACAGCCCGAAGCCGCTGCCGTAAGCGTTTCATATCGTATCGAACATACAAAGGGCCGGGCGGTCGCCATGACAGACATCCCGGCCCTTTTTGTTTCCCAGGCCGACGACCTCGTCGCCTTCGCCCACCATCTGGGCGACCTGGCCCGCGCCGAGATCCGGCCGCATTTCCGCAAACCGATTGACGTCGTCAGCAAGGCCGATGCCTCGCCGGTGACCATTGCCGACCGCAATGCCGAGGCCGCGATGCGCAAGGCCATCGAGGCGCGCTATCCCGATCACGGCATCTTCGGCGAGGAATTCGGCCCGGTGCGCACGGATGCCGCCTGGCAGTGGATTCTCGATCCCATCGACGGCACCAAAAGCTTCGTCAGCGGCTTGCCGATCTTCGGCACGCTGATTGCCCTCACCTACGAGAACCGCCCGGTGCTGGGCGTGATCGACCAGCCGATCATGGCCGACCGCTGGCTCGGCGCCGCTGGCCGTCCCACTGTCTATAACGGCCAGCCGGCCCGCACCAATGCCGACCGCGCCCTCAAGGACGCCGTGGTGATGACCACCTATGTCGACAGCTTCAGCGACGCCGAGCTGGCAGCGTTCACGACATTGCGAAAGGCCTGCCGCATCAATCGCATGTCCGGCGACTGCATTGCCTATGCTATGCTGGCGTCCGGATTTGCCGATCTGGCACTGGATGGCCGGATGCAGCCCTATGATTACGCGGCACTGGGCCCGGTGGTCGCCGGCGCCGGCGGCGTCATCACTGACTGGGAAGGCAAGCCGCTGGAGATGCGCGGCAAGTCGCGCGTCCTGGCCTCGGCCAATCCGGCCCTGCATGACACTGCCATGCAGTACCTGTCTGGAGTCTGACCTTATTGGGAGTGACCTGATGCGACGCCTGCTGCTGCCCACCTTGGTTCTCGGTCTTACGCTCAGCACACCCGTCCTTCTCCACGCCCAGACCGCCACCGGCACGGTCAGCCATGCGCTGACCCTGGGGGATGCGCCCAAATACCCCGCCGGTTTCAAGCAGCTGGATTACGTCAATCCGAACGCACCCAAGGGCGGTGAGCTGAAGCTGTCCACGCCCGGTGGCTTCGACAGCTTCAATCCCTTCATCCCGAAAGGTGACGAAGCGCCCGGCCTTGGCGTGATCTACGAAACCCTGATGTCGCAAACGCCGGACGACGACCTGTCGGAATACGGCCTGATCGCCGAAAATGTCGAGGTGCCGGACGACCTGAGCTGGATCGTCTTCAACCTGCGCGCCGAGGCCAAGTGGGCCAACGGCAAACCGATCACCGCCGAGGATGTGGTCTGGAGCTTCGAGCAGATCAAGGCCAACGGCGAGCCGATGTACCAGTATTACTACGGCAATGTGCAGAAGGCCGAGGCGCTGGCGCCGCGCAAGGTGAAGTTCCACTTCACCGGACCCAAGAATCGCGAACTGCCGCAGATCATGGGCCAGCTGCCCGTGCTGCAGAAGGCCGATTGGGAAAAGCGCGGCTTCGACAAGGTGACACTGGAGAAGTGGGAAGGCTCGGGCCCCTATCGCATCGAAAGCTTCGAGGCGAACCGCACCATCGTGTATGCACGCCGCAACGATTGGTGGGGCAAGGACCTGCCGATCAACAAGGGGCGCTATAATTTCGATCGCATCCGCTACGACGTCTATCGCGACCAGACCGTGGCGCGCGAAGCCTTCAAGTCGGGCCAGTATGATTTCCGCAGCGAGAACAGCGCCCGCGAGTGGGCGATCTTCTACGACTTCCCGGCCGTCACGCAGGGGCTGGTGAAAAAGGAAGAGGTGAAACACGAACGCCCGGGCGGTATCGGCGGCTTCGTCTTCAACGTCCGTCGCGAAAAATTCCAGGATATCCGCGTGCGCCAGGCGCTGGGACTGGCCTGGGACTTCGAGTGGTACAACAAGAACATGGCCTATGGCGCCTATTATCGCCCGAACAGCTATTTCGAAAACTCAGACTTCGCCGCCCGCGGCGAGCCCTCGGCGGAAGAGCTGAAGCTGCTGGAGCCGCTGCGCGACAAGCTGCCCAAGGAAGTCTTCGGCCCGGCCTGGAAAGCGCCGGTCTCGGATGGCAGCGGCCAGGATCGCAAGAACCTGCGCGAGGCGACGCAACTGCTGAAAGCCGCCGGCTGGGAAATCAAGAATGGCAAGCTGGTCAACCAGAAGGGCGAGCCACTGGTTGTCGAGCTGCTGTTGCAGGACGCCACCTATGAACGCATGGGCGCACCCTGGGCGCAGAGCCTGCAGCGACTGGGCATCACGCTAAACATGCGCACCGTCGACAGCGCGCAGTATGTCAACCGCATCCGCAGCTTCGACTATGACGTCGTCTATTCCGGCTGGGGTCAGTCGAATTCGCCGGGCAACGAGCAGCGCAGCTTCTATTCCTCTGCTGCTGCCGACAATCCGGGCGGGCGCAACATCGCCGGCATCAAGAATCCGGCCATCGACGCGCTGATCGAGGCCGTGATCGCCGCACCATCGCGCGCTGCCCTGATCCCGACGACGCGTGCGCTGGATCGCGCGCTGACCTGGAACAACTACATTGTGCCGACGCTGGGCTACAGCTCCAGCCGCATCGCCTATTGGGACAAGTTCGGAAAGACCGCGACCTACCCCAAGAACGGCGTCGACTTCATGGCTTGGTGGATCGATCCCGCCAAGGCGGCCAAGCTCAACACCAGCAAGCCCCAGTAAGCAAAGCGCCCCATCATGACCTGGCTTAAACCCGTTACTCTTCAAGACAGCGCCGTTTCCCTGGTGCCGCTGAGCCACGACCATCATGACGACCTGGTGGAGGCCGTGAAGGACGGCGAACTATGGACGCTGTGGTACACGCTGATCCCGACGCCGGACAAGATGACGGCCGAGATCGACCGCCGGCTGGGACTGCAGGAGAAGGGCTCGATGCTGCCCTTCACCGTGATCGACAAGGCAAGCCGCAAGGCTGTCGGCATGACCACCTACATGAATGTCGACGCCGCCAACCGTCGCGTCGAGATCGGCTCCACCTGGTATCGCAAGGCCGTGCAGCGCACCGCACTCAACACGCGCTGCAAGCTGATGCTGCTGCAGTATGCCTTTGAGCCACTGGACTGCATTGCCGTCGAATTCCGCACGCATTTCTTCAATCATCAGAGCCGCGAGGCGATTGCCCGGCTGGGGGCCAAACAGGACGGCATCCTGCGCAGCCACCAGATCGGCGTGAACGGCACCCTGCGCGACACCGTCGTGTTCAGCATCCTGCCGGCCGAGTGGCCGGTGGTGAAAACCCATCTGCGGAACCGCCTCAACCTGGCCGAGGGCCAGGCGGCGTGAAGGCGGCGGCGCCCTTTTTCCTGCTGGCGCTGCTGCTCAGTGGTGCCGTCGCTGCCCAGGAGAAAGCCACGCCGCGCCACGGCCTGTCCGCCTTCGGCGACCTCAAATACCCTGCCGGCTTCAAGCACTACGACTACGTCAATCCCAATGCGCCCAAGGGCGGCGAATTGCGCAGCTGGCAGCTCAATGGCTTCGACAGCCTGCACCCCCTCGTCCTCAAAGGCGTAATGGCGCAGAATCTGGGCCTGACCTTCCAGAGCCTGATGACCCGCGCCGTCGATGAGCCGGATGCGGTCTATGGCGACCTGGCCGAAAGCGCCGAGCTGGCGCCCAACCGCAGCTGGGCCGCGTTCAATATCCATCCGCAGGCGCGTTGGCATGACGGCAAGGCGGTGACTGCCGAGGATGTCGTCTTCACGGTGGAAACCACCCGGGATGAAGGCCATCCGCTGTATCAGCTGACGCTTCGCGATGTGGAGAGCGTGACGGCCGAAGGGCCACGCCGCGTGATCTTCCGTTTCAAGGAAACTGAAAGCCGCCGCGACCTGCCGCTGATCGTGGCGCAACTGCCAATCCTGCCCAAGGCCTGGTTCAAGGATCGTGCCTTCGCCGCGCCGACCATGGAACCGATCACCGGATCCGGCCCCTATCGCATCAGCCGCGTGGATGCCGGCCGCACCCTGGTGTTTGAACGCGTCAAGGACTGGTGGGCGAAAGACCTGGGGGTGCATCGCGGCCGCTACAATTTCGACTGGATCCGCGAGGACTATTACCGCGACCGCGACATTGCGGTGGAGGCCTTTTTCGCGGGCGAGTACGACTTCCGCGAAGAGGTGATCGCGCGGGTGTGGGCCACCGGCTATCAGGGTAAGCCGGCCTTCGACCAGGGCCGCATCAAGCGCGAGGTGCTGAAGGATGAAACGCCGTCCGGTGTACAGGCCTGGTTCCTCAACACCCGCAAGCCGCATCTGGCCGATCCGCGCGTGCGGCAGGCGATCAACCTCGCCTATGATTATGAATGGGCGAACAAGACACTGTTCTACGGCCTGTACAAACGCACCCGCTCGATGTTCGAGAATTCGGATCTGGCCGCCACCGGCCTGCCGTCGGAGGCCGAGCTCAAGCTGCTGGAGCCTTTCCGCGGCCGCGTGCCGGCAGAAGTCTTCACGACCGAATACCAACCGCCGGTCAGCGACGGTTCGGGCCGTAACCGCGCCAACCTGAAGCGGGCACAGGAGCTGCTGAAAGAGGCCGGCTGGCGGGTGGTGGATGGCAAGCTGGTGGATGCCAAGGGCAAGCCCTTCGAGCTGGAATTCCTGATGTATGAGCCGAGCTTCCAGCGCTTCATCAATCCTTTTGCGCGCAACCTCGAGCTCATTGGCATTAGCGTCAGCCTGCGCATGGTGGATAATTCCACCTTCGAGAACCGCATGCGCGCCTTCGATTACGACATCATGTCGCGCCGCTTCGCCCAGCCGCTCACCCCCGGCGTCGAGCAGCGGAACTACTGGGCCCGCCGCGCCGCCACCACGATCGGCAGCTTCAACTTCTCCGGGGTCCAGGACCCGGTGGTCGACGATCTGGTCGAGCATATCGTTGCCGCCCGCAATCGTGACGAGATGCGTGCCGCCACCCGGGCGCTCGACCGCGTGCTGATGTGGAACTGGTATGTCATCCCGCACTGGTACAGCGGCACGGTGAAGCTGGGTTATTGGGACCGCTTCGCCCGCCCGGCAGTCAAACCGGCCTATGATGTCGGCCTGATCGAGACCTGGTGGATCGATCAAGCCAAAGACAAGACATTGAACTTGGCGCGGCAGCGCTAAGCGCGCCGATTACCAGTTCGGCAAGCCCTCATACGGCGAGAATTCATGCGACCCGGCATCGGTAAAGCGCCCGACAACCGAGTATTTCATCCGGGTCTGCCGGGTCGGATCCGAAGAGCGATGCAGCAGATCGCAGGAGAACAGCAGGACATCGCCCGGCTCGATCTCGACCAGCTCCACCGGGAATTTGGCGACATAGTCTTCTGGCACCTTGTTCTGCGTTGCGCCCGACTTCACGCCACCCGCTTCACGCGCGACGGCCTCGGCGATGCTTTCGGTAACGCGCCCCCCGACATGGGAACCAACACCAACTTCAATGCTGCCGTTCTCCCATGACGAAGGGAAAACAAGGGGCGCCCAGTATTGAATTTCCCGAGCCTTGCTGCGCGTGTATCCACTTTCCTGGTGCCAATCCAGGCGATACGGCGCCGGGCCGGGAGGATCGATGCGAACACGGTTGCTGGCAATGAACAGCTGACCTTCGGGCGCACCCAGTATCGAAGCCGAGATGCCAAGCAGCGGCTGACTCATGAAAATCGCCGTAGCGGCCGCCGTATCATAAAAGGTCTCATAGACCCGATACAGAATGCGGTGCTCCAGCTTTTCCACGGCTAGAACATAGTTCTCAAAGAAATCGCGCAGGTCAGTCGGCGGCTCAGGCAGCAGATGGGATTTGCCGGCATATCTCACCTGGCCAATGATCGTGCCACGTAACGCCAATAGGAGATTATGCTGCAACTGCTCGGAAAAAGCCTTGCGAAGCACCACATAACCATTGCGATCAAAATCGCCCAACATCTGGCGATCCACCGTTATATCCTTAAACAGCACCTGCCGACCCTCAGTTTATGCCCGTAGAAGCATGATGACTTCCGATCCATATCCACGGGACAATAGGTCGGAACAATTCCTCTCGTCCGCCAACAGCGTCTTCATGACGCGGGCAGCTGCCTTCAGCTGCGGCGTAGGAGAGGTTTGAGCGTAGTAGTCGAAGTAAGCAGCACCATCGTCGAAAAGATCGGCGCCAGACGTGGTCCCCACAATTTCAAAGCCCGATCCCGAACGCTCGAAATATGTCGTGAGCCATGACTTTCCGAATAGCAGCAGGTGATACGGTGCATATGCGTTGAAGAAATCAAAAGCATGGATGGCCGGAGAATCCATGTCCGGTGTGGTCAGCAGGAAACAACCGCCGGGGCGCAGGGCCGCTTTGACCTTCATCATCAGATTGACGAAACTTTTGAAATCCAGATGCTCGATCACCTCGAATGCGGTGATCAAGTCGTATTCATTCTGCCCTAGATCGTCCGCGATTATATTGATCGCCTTGGTTTCAATCCCACGCTGCGTGAGCTCATGATGCTGTCTCGCGTCAAAATCCGAATGAACGACCGTCCAGTTGGGCTGTCGCTGCTTGGCATGCATCGAGAAGCGGCCACTGCCGCCACCGAGGTCGAGAATCCGGGCGTTGTCCGGGACATGTTGGACCGCCATGTCGAGCGCGATCCTGACCTTGGGCGCCATCGGTGCCGCGAAGATCACATCCAGAGGCGCGCCTCCATCGGCGGCATCGTAGTCATCGTACAGCTCGCCCGTGCGCTCAGGCGCAACATGCGGCGTCATAAAGCCAAGACCGCAGGACACGCACTGAACATACAAAGCGATCTCAGGCGAGACATAACCAATCACCGGCTGCGATGCACGACCATGTAGCGGCACCAGATCTGCGCCGCCACAATGGGGGCAGGTTTTCTGGTACACCGCACCCGCGGACACCCCATAGAGCGCCAAGTCGAGATGATGCCGTTTCACCGCAGCGTTGATGCCATCGATGTCGAGCTTCCACAGCTCCGGCTCGCGCTCGAGCAGCAGCCGGAACATCTTATGCCGCTTCACCTTGCGCAGATTGAACTGGTTGTTGAAGCGAAGCTGCGTATCCGCCTGCAGCACATAGGCCGGACCGCCTGCAGCGCCAGGCCTCGTAAGGCGATCGAACTGCGTGCCGGGCACCGCGCCGGTCAGGGTCACCACGCCGGCGCCAGCCTGCAGCTTGGCCAGCGCCTGCTCTACGTAATCGAAATCCGTCAGCACATTCTCTGCCGAGATATGCAGCACAGGCCCGTCATTTGACGCCGGCTGGCCGAAATCGACCCGCTGTACGCCAAAATATGCATGACGCTTGGTGATGAAAGACCTGACGATGTCGTCCAGCCCTTTGAACGTGAGTCTTTCGATTCCGTGGACGACGGAAGAAACCGGCAACTGCTTTGCCATTAAACATGCACCATTCGTCGATTCGCGCGCGCATCACTTATATTTCCAAACGCCCCATTTTGAAACGTCTGGCGCCATAATTCTCCTAGAAGATCGCCATTTTTTGACCTGACCGCGACTCGCGCCAGCGATCTTGGATGGCCGCATGGGACTCCAGCGCGCAGCCTGGCGAATGGCCTGATTTCCATATGGGGCCTGGCAACCCACGGCGGTATTTGTTTCTATTTTGTTCAATCGCAATGACATCGCCCCTTGCTAAAAATAGATTGAACAAACAAACCATGCCGCCGGTTTGCGTCTGTCAGTGCGCTGTGGTCAATTGAAGTCATTGATTTCGCAAGACGGATGCGGCCGCCAAGCATGCTCGCCTATATCCTCCGCCGCCTGGCCCTGATCCTGCCGACCCTGTTCGGCATCATTCTGATCAATTTCGTCGTGGTGCAGTTCGCGCCCGGCGGCCCCGTCGAGCAGGTCATCGCCCAGGTGACGGGCACGGCCGCCGACAGCACGGCGCGGATCGGCGGCGCCTCGGGCAGCGAAACCGGCCCGGCCGGCGGCGCCTTCGCCCAGGCGGCCGAAGGTGCCAGCAGCCGCTATCGCGGCGCGCAGGGCCTGGACCCGGAATTCATCAAGAAGATCGAAAAGCAGTTCGGCTTCGACAAGCCGGCACATGAGCGTTTCCTGCTCATGCTGGGCCAATATGCCCGGCTGGATTTCGGCGTCAGCTATTTCAAGGACCGCCCGGTGGTGGACCTGATCCTGGAAAAACTGCCGGTCTCGATCTCGCTCGGCCTGTGGACCACGCTGCTCGTCTACCTGATCTCGATCCCGCTCGGCATCGGCAAGGCGGTACGCGATGGCAGCCGCTTCGACATCTGGTCCTCGGCCGCCATCGTGATCGGCGAGGCCATCCCGGGCTTCCTGTTCGCCGTGCTGCTGGTCGTTCTGTTTGCCGGCGGCAGCTTCGTGCAGTGGTTCCCCTTGCGCGGGCTTACCTCGGACAACTGGGCGCAGCTCAGTTTGGGGGGCCGGATTCTGGACTACTTCTGGCATCTCGTGCTGCCGGTCATGGCCATGGTGATCGGTGGCTTCGCCGGCCTGACCATGCTGACCAAGAATTCCTTCATGGAAGAAATCAACAAGCTCTATGTGCTGACCGCCCGGGCCAAAGGCCTGAGCGAGGGCCGCGTGCTGTACGGCCACGTCTTCCGCAATGCCATGCTGATCGTGATTGCAGGCTTTCCCGGCGCCTTCATCGGCATCCTCTTCACCTCCTCGCTGCTGATCGAGGTGATCTTCTCGCTCGACGGGCTAGGCCTGCTTGGTTTCGAGGCAGCGCTGAAGCGCGACTATCCGATCATGTTCGGCTCGCTGTTCATCTTCACCCTGCTGGGTTTGGTGGTCGGCCTGGTCTCCGACCTGATGTATATGGTGATCGATCCGCGCATCGACTTCGAGAGCAGGCAGGCATGACCCTGTCGCCCATCAATGCCCGCCGCTGGCACAACTTCCGCGCCAACAAGCGCGGCTTCTGGTCGCTGTGGATTTTCCTGGCACTCTTCGCGCTCAGCCTGAGTGCTGAGCTGATCGCCAACGATTCTCCCGTCCTGCTGCGCTACGACGGGCAGTTCTACTATCCGGCCTTCAAGGCCTATCCGGAGACCACTTTCGGCGGCGACTTCGAAACCGAGGCGAAATACCGCGACCAGTTCGTCGCCGACCTGATCAAGGAAAAGGACGGCTGGATGATCTGGCCGCCGATCCGCTACAGCTACCGCACCATCAATTACGAGCTCGGCCGTCCAGCCCCTGCCCCACCTAGCAGGGAAAACTGGCTCGGCACCGACGACCAGGGCCGTGACGTGCTGGCGCGCCTGATCTACGGCTTCCGCATCAGCGTGCTGTTCGGCTTGATCCTCACCATCTTCAGTTCGATCATCGGCGTGACTGCCGGCGCGGTGCAGGGTTATTTCGGCGGCAAGACCGACCTGCTGTTCCAGCGCTTCATCGAAATCTGGTCCGGTCTGCCGACCCTCTACCTGCTCATCATCCTGGCGAGCATCGTGCAGCCGAATTTCTGGTGGCTGCTCGGCATCATGCTGCTGTTCTCATGGATGGCACTGGTCGGTGTGGTGCGCGCGGAATTCCTGCGCGCCCGCAACTTCGGCTATGTGCGCGCCGCCCGTGCGCTCGGCGTGTCCGACAGCGGCATCATGGTCCGCCATCTGCTGCCCAATGCCATGGTGGCGACGCTGACCATGCTGCCTTTCATCCTGAACGGCTCGATCACCACGCTCACGGCACTCGACTTCCTCGGCTTCGGCCTGCCACCGGGTTCGCCCTCGCTGGGCGAGCTGCTCAGCCAGGGCAAGAACAACATCCAGGCACCCTGGCTCGGCATCACTGCCTTCATGATCCTCGCCGTGATGCTCAGCCTGCTGCTGTTCATCGGCGAGGCCGTGCGCGACGCCTTCGACCCCCGGAAGATCTTCAAATGACCGATGCGCTTCTGTCGGTGAAAGACCTGCATGTGCGTTTCGGCGACAACCCCGAGGCGGTGCGCGGCGTCAGCTTCGACATCGCGTCCGGCGAGACCCTGGCCCTGGTCGGCGAAAGCGGCTCGGGCAAATCAGTGACGGCGCTGTCGGTGCTGCAGCTGCTGCCCTATCCGCTGGCCAGCCATCCCGCCGGCAGCATCACATACCGGGGCGAGAACCTGGTGGCCGCATCGCCAGAGGTGCTGCGCCGTATTCGCGGCAACCGCATCGCCATGGTCTTCCAGGAGCCGATGACCTCGCTCAACCCGCTGCACACCATCGAGCAGCAGGTGAACGAGGTGCTGACCCTGCACAAGGGCATGAACCGGGCGCAGGCACGCGCCCGTACGCTGGAGCTCCTGAAGCTGGTCGGCCTGCCTCAGGCCGAGCAGCGGCTCGGCGCCTATCCGCACCAGCTGTCAGGTGGTCAGCGCCAACGCGTGATGATCGCCATGGCGCTCGCCAACGAACCCGACATCCTGATCGCCGATGAGCCGACCACCGCGCTCGACGTCACCATCCAGGCGCAGATCCTGAAGCTGCTGAAAGACCTGCAGCAGAAGATGGGCATGGCGCTGCTGCTGATCACACATGACCTGAACATCGTGCGCAACGTGGCCGACCGCGTCTGTGTCATGACCGAGGGGAAGATCGTCGAGAGCGGCCCGGTGGCGCAGGTTTTCGGCCAACCGAGCCATGCCTATACGAAAAAGCTGCTCGCCGCCGAGCCCAAGGGCGTCGCCGCCGTCGCCCCTGTCGATGCGTCGATGGTGGCCGAGGCAAAGGACCTGAAGGTCTGGTTCCCGATCACGGCCGGCCTGTTCAAGCGCACCATCGGCCATATCAAGGCCGTCGATGGCGTCAGTTTCCAGATCCGCGCCGGCGAAACGTTGGGCGTTGTCGGTGAAAGCGGCTCGGGCAAGTCGACGCTGGCCTATGCGCTGCTGCGCCTGCAGAAAAGCACCGGCCTGATCCGTTTCCAGGGCCAGGATCTGCAGGGCAAAAGCTGGGCCGAGATCCGCGCCCTGCGCCGCCAGATGCAGATCGTGTTCCAGGATCCGTTCGACTCACTCTCGCCGCGCATGTCAGTCTTCCATATCGTGTCTGAGGGCCTGAAGGTGCATGGCATCGGCGGGTCCGAGAGCGAGCGCCGCAGCATGGTGGCGGCTGCACTCACCGAAGTGGGCCTAGATCCCGCTACCATGGATCGCTATCCGCATGAATTCTCCGGCGGCCAACGCCAGCGCATCGCGATTGCACGCGCCATGGTGCTGAAGCCGAAATTCCTGGTGCTGGACGAGCCTACCTCGGCGCTGGACATGAGCGTGCAAGCCCAGATCGTCGACCTGCTGCGCGACCTTCAGGAGAAACACGGCCTGGCCTATCTGTTCATCAGCCACGATTTGCGCGTGGTGCGGGCGCTAGCCGACCGCGTCATGGTGATGAAAGACGGCAAGGTGGTGGAAGAAAACACGGCGAAGCAGATTTTCGACGCCCCGCAGAATGACTATACCCGCGCGCTGATCGCCGCCGCCTTCGAGATTGCGGTGCGTCACGAAACCGCCACCCGTACATAATCCCCAAGCCCAATACTTCAAAGAAAGCTCTATGGCTGTTCTGATCTATACCAAGGCGCATGACCCGGCCGAATGGGCCGCCGCCATGCGCGCCATCGACCCCACACTGGATATCCGCCTGCATCCGCAGACTGGCAATCCGGCCGAGATTGAGGCCGCCGTGGTGGCCAAGCCGCCGCATGGCCTGCTGAAAAGCTTTCCCAATCTGAAGCTGATCCACGCTTTCGGCGCCGGCGTCGACGCCATCCTGGCCGACCCCGAGCTGCCGCGTCATGTGCCGTTGACCCGCGTGGTGGATGAACGCCTGACCGTGGCGATGACGGAATATATCCTGCTGCATGTGTTGCGCTTTCACCGTCAGGTCGATGCCATGGCGCTGAACCAGCGCAACAAGACCTGGAAGTGGCTGGCGCCGGTGGATGCCAGCGAGCGCGTTGTCGGCATTATGGGCATGGGCGCGCTGGGCACGGCGGCGGCCGAGAAGCTGAAGCCCTTCGGCTTCCAACTGGTGAGCTGGAGCCGCGGCCTGAAGGCGGTCGATGGCGTCACCAGCTTCCATGGCGACGATCATCTCGATAGCTTCCTGCGGCTGTGCAACGTGCTCATCTGCCTGTTGCCGCTGACCAAGGAAACCCGTGGCATCATCAACCGCCGCTCGCTCTCCCTGCTGCCGCGCGGCGCCTATATCATCAACGCTGCCCGCGGCGGCCATGTGGCGGAAGCCGACCTGCTGCATGCGCTGGACAGCGAATGGCTGTCAGGCGCGACATTGGATGTCTTCGACGAAGAACCCCTGCGCGACGACCATCCCTTCTGGACTCATCCCAAGGTGACAGTGACGCCGCATAACGCGGCCGACAGCATCCCGGCGCAGGTGGCGCCACAGATCGTCGACAACATAAAACGCATGCAGAGCGGCCAGCCGCTGCTGCGCGTGGTGGATTACAAGCGCGGCTACTGAGGCCGCCTCATTCCCACTTCTTGAAGATTTCGACGAACTTGTCTTCGCCACAGGCAATGAAATAGCCGCGCAGCGCGCAATTCTCGGATTCGCCCAGTCGCTTGCGCACAGCCTGCAGCGCCGGCAGCATTTCCTTGGCCAGCTGCTTGTCATTGAAGCGCATCACCTCGCCCTGGGTGCGCGCACCGTCATAGATCACGCCAAGGCTTTCCTCGGAATTGATCTCGGGGCGGCGCTTGTAGAAAGTGTTGAGGCTTTTCAGGCCGCCGGTCTTCTGGATGAACTGCACGAAGTTGCTAAGCGCCATATGGCGCTTCTCGGGCGCGGTTTCCTTGGCCTCGAAGCAGCCTGACAGCAGCAGCGCCGCAATGGCCAGGACGCCGAGCGCTGAACCGCAATGAATCCGCATGAAAGTCTTCCCCTCGAATAGACTCAGCCGTCGCCGGGCGCGGCCGTTGCGGCCCACTTTAAAAGCCCAAGTCTTACAGAAAGCTATACGGATCGACGTCGACGGCCCGCTTTACAGCCGAGGGTAGTTTTACTTTTGCGATCCATTCCCGCAACACGGCGGGCACGTCGATCTCGCGACTGGCCTTGAGCAGCAGCCGTTCGCGGAAGCGGCCACGCAGGTAATGCAGCGGCGCCGGCGCCGGGCCGAGTACAACCAGGCCATCGCCCCTGGGGGCGACGCGGGCCAGCGCACGCGAAGCCTGCTCGACCTGGGCCTGATCGGGGCCACTGATGATCAGGGATGCCAGGCGGCCAAAGGGCGGCATGCCGGCGCGCTGCCGCTCGGCCATTTCAGCCGCCAGGAAACCGACTCCATCATGCTTGCTGAGCGCCATGATCACCGGATGCTCGGGCAGGAAACTCTGCAGCAGCACACGACCAGGATGCGCGGCGCGGCCGGCACGGCCGGCCACCTGGGTGAGCAGCTGGTGCGTGCGCTCGGCGGCGCGCGGATCGCCGCCGGCCAGGCCCAGGTCGGCATCGATGACCCCAACCAGCGTGAGTAGCGGGAAGTGATGCCCCTTGGCCACGATCTGCGTACCGATCAGGATATCGACCTCACCCTTCTCCATGCGCGTCAGCACTTCGGAAATCTGCGCGGGCGTATTGGTGGTATCCGAGGCCATCATGGCGATGCGCGCATCGGGGAACAGGCTGGAGGCTTCCTCCACCAGCCGCTCAACGCCAGGGCCACAGGCCTTGAACTTGTCTTCGGCGTTGCATTGCGGGCAATGCTGCGGCAGGCGCTCCTGATGGCCGCAGTGGTGGCATTGCAGGCGGCCATGGCGCTTGTGCTCAACCAGCCAGGCCGAGCAGTTCGGGCAGCTCATCCGATGGCCGCAGGCGCCGCACAGCGTCAACGGCGCATAGCCGCGGCGGTTGAGGAACAGCATGGCCTGCTCGCCACTGCCGATGGTTTCCTCAATCGCATGCCGCAAGGGCGCGCTGATGAAGCGTTGCGCCGGCAACCGCTCTTTCCGCAGATCGACCACATCGATCTTCGGCAGAACCGCCGTGCCATGGCGTTCGGGCAGCACGGCATGGGCATAGCGGCGGCGCGCCACGTTATGCAGACTTTCCAGCGAGGGTGTGGCAGAGGCCAGCACGCAGGCAGCGCCCTCCAGCTTGGCCCGCACCACCGCCATGTCGCGGGCATTGTAGATCACGCCCTCTTCCTGCTTGTAGGAGGCATCGTGCTCTTCATCGACCACCACCAAGGCCAGGTCGGCATAGGGCAGAAACAGGGCCGAGCGCGCCCCGATCACCACCCGCGCCTCGCCGCGGCTGATGGCCCGCAAGGTGGCGGCGCGGCGGCCTTCGGCCATTTCCGAATGCCAGGCCCAGGCCGGCGCATTGAAGCGCTGCTCAAAGCGATCCAGCGACTGCTGGGTCAGCGCGATTTCGGGCAGCAGCACCAGAACCTGGCGACCATCCTTCAGCGCCTCGGCGATCGCCTCGTAATAGACCTCCGTCTTGCCCGCGCCTGTTACGCCTTCCAGCAACGTGACGGAGAAATCTTTCGCGGCCACGGCGGCGCGCAAGGCGGCGGCGGCTTCGGCCTGCAGCGGATTGAGCGGACGCCCCCTCTGCTGCCAGTCGGGCAATGGCGGCGCGCGGAAGGCCGGCACGCTCTCGGACTGCAGCGCACCCAGCTCGACCAGCTTGCGCACCACGGCCTGCGAGACGGCGGCGGCCTCGGCCAGTTCGGTGACGCCAAGTCCCGGCCGCTCGGCTGCCATCTGCATGACGCGATCTCTCTGTGCACTGGCACGCAGATCGGCCGGCACCGGGCCGGCACGCAGCACCTGCCGCAGCGGCGGCGCTTCGATCAGGGCACGCGGCTCCGGCAGGCACATCTTCAGCACCGCGCCGGTGGGGTTGAGCGTATAGGCCGCGACCCAGTCCACCAGCTTGCGCAGCGCGGGCGCGATCGGGGGCGCATCACAGCGCCGCAGCACGGATTTGAGCTTCGCGGTAGGCGGTAATGCCTCGGGTACGCCATCCCAGACCACGCCGAGCGAAACCCGGGTCCCGATGGGAACTTCCACGATGTCGCCCGGTTGCAATGGCCCCGCCTCGCCCACCCGATAGGTGAACGGCTCGGCCAGCGGCAACGGCAGCAGGACGCGGATCTGGTCGGCAGCGGGCAAAAGGGCGGTTCCGGTGGAATGACCTTACGGGGTCGGGTATTGTTAACCAAATCGACTGTAGCATCGCGGCCGATTCGCGTCGCGGCAGCCGCCCACGGAGTTTAGGACATGAAGTTTTTCGTCGATACCGCCGACATCGCCGAGATTGCAGAGCTCAACGATACCGGCCTGCTCGATGGCGTGACCACCAATCCCTCCCTGGTGGCCAAGACCGGCAAGGATTTCGTCACCACGATCAAGGAAATCTGCAAGATCGTGAAGGGTCCGGTTTCGGCCGAGGTGACCGCCACCGACCATGCCACCATGCTGGCCGAGGGCCGTAAGCTGGCCGCCCTGGCCACCAACGTGGCCGTGAAGGTGCCGCTGACCATGGACGGCCTTAAGACCTGCAAGGTGCTGTCGGATGACGGCATCATGGTCAACGTGACGCTGTGCTTCTCGCCCGCCCAGGCGATCCTCGCCGCCAAGGCCGGCGCCACCTTCATTTCGCCTTTCGTGGGCCGGCTGGACGATATCGGCCAGGACGGCATGCAGCTGATCGCCGACATCGTGCAGATCTACAACAACTACCCCGATTTCAAGACCGAGGTGCTGGTCGCCTCGATCCGCCATCCGATCCATCTGATCGAATCCGCCAAGCTGGGCGCCGATGTCGCCACGCTGCCGCCCAATGTGCTGAAAAGCCTGGTGAAGCATCCGCTCACCGACAAGGGGCTGGACGCCTTCCTGGCCGACTGGAAGAAGACCGGCCAGTCGATCCTGGACAGCAAGTAAGATCACCGTCATGGCCGACCGCACCACAGCACCGCTCTCCACCCCCGCACTCAGCGAGGCCGAGGTCATTGCCTGGCTGCAGCAGCATCCTGATCTGCTGACCCGCCATCCCGACCTGTGCGACATCCTGCTGCCGCCGGCGCGCCAGCAGAGCGGCGACAATGTCGTCGACCTGCAGCGCTTCATGGTGCAGCGCCTGCAAGGCGAACTGCATCGCGTGTCGCATGTCGGCACCGAACTGCTGGATGCCAGCCGCCAGAATCTCTCTGCCACCCAGCGCGTGCATGCCGCCGTGCTGATGCTGCTGGAAGCCGGCAGCTTCGAGCACATGATCCATATGGCGACGCAGGACTGGACCGACCTGTTGGAGGTCGACGCCATCAGCCTCTGCGTCGAAGGCGATCCGGAAAAAATGAAGGACATTGCCACTGGCGGCGTGGTCGTGCTGCCCAGCGGTGCCATCGAGACGCTGCTCGGTGCGCTGCCCGCCGTGGCGCGCGACCATTGCGAGGCCGCCGACTGGATCTACGGCCCGGCGGCGACGCTGGTGAAATCCGATGCGCTGGCGCGCCTGGATTTCGGTCCGACCGCGCCGCAAGCCCTGCTCGCGCTCGGCTCGCGCGAGGCCGACAAGTTCCAGCCCAACCAGGGCACCGAACTGCTGCAATTCCTCGCCGGCGTGCTCGGCCGGTCGGTGCGGTCATGGCTCGATCTGCCGCAGCCATAACCACAAGCGAAGAGCACCTGCCGTTCTTCCTCGCCGCCGATGACGTGAAGGGCAAAGCAGAAGGCTGGTATCGCTGGCTGGCCAAGGAAAAACGTTTTTCAAAACATACGTTGCGCGCCTACGGACAAGACCTGTCGGGTTTCCTGGCTTTCCTGAGCGATCATCTGGGCGAAGCTGCGACGCTGGATGACCTGCGCTCCTTGCGTCAGGCCGATTTCCGCGCGTACTTGAGCCGCCGCCGCAACGATGGCATCGAAGCCACCTCGCTGGCGCGCAGTTTAAGTGCCGTGCGCAGCTTCTTCCGTCGCCTGCAGAAGGATGGCGTGGTGGAGAATGCTGCCGCCAACCTGATCCGCACGCCAAAGCGGCCGCATAGCGTGCCCAAACCCTTGAGCGTACCCGCCGCGCAGCAGGTGATCGACGCCGCCGACGAGGCCGATACCGCCCCTTGGCTGCAGGCACGCGACGCTGCAATCCTGACGCTGCTCTGGGGCGCCGGACTGCGTCTGGGCGAGGCGCTGGGGCTCAATGGCGAAGACCTGCCGAAGGGCGACACGTTGACAGTGACCGGCAAGGGCAACAAGCAGCGCCTGGCGCCCATCCTACCGGTGGTACGCGAGGCCATCGCCGTCTATGCAAGGCTCTGCCCCTATCCGATCAGCCAGGGCACGCCGCTGTTCTATGGCGCGCGCGGCAAGCGCGTCGACCCGGCCATCGTCCAGAAGACGATGCGCAACGCACGGCGCATGCTGAATCTGCCCGAGACCGCCACGCCACATGCCCTGCGCCACAGTTTCGCGACGCATCTGCTGGCGGCTGGCGGCGACCTGCGCACCATCCAGGAACTGCTGGGCCATGCCTCACTGACCACTACGCAGCGCTATACCGAGGTGGATGCCGAGGCCCTGCTGCGGGTCTATGACGGCGCTCATCCGCGCGCCAGACTCTGATCTTCGGATTCAAACCATCATGCGCCTGTGCATCCTCACCACTGAAACGCTGCATCACGCCCATTACGTGCGGGCACTGGCCGACCGCGGGCATGACGTCCTTGCGCTGGTTGAAAGCGGTTCGCTCAAGCCGCCTTATGAGACCGCACACCCTTTTGAGGCCGAACGTGAAACCTACGAACGCGAATACTGGTTCGGTGGCAAGACCGCCCGTATCGCCGACTTCTGCAGGACGCAGGTTTTCGATGACATCAACCAGGCCGACTGCATCACCGCGCTGACTGCCAGCGAAGCCGAGCTGATCATCACCTTCGGCACCCGAATCCTGCGCGCCGACCTGATTGCGGCGGCCGGCGGCCGGCTGCTCAACCTGCATGGCGGAGACCCTGAACACTATCGCGGCCTCGACACCCATCTGTGGTCGATCTGGCATGGCGATTTTGCCGGGATCGCCACCTGCCTGCATCGCGTCGCCGCGGATCTGGATACGGGCGATATTCTGGACTGCCAGCCGGTGAAGATCGCGCGCGGCAGCAGCCTGCATCAGTTGCGGCAGGCGAATACGGAAACCTGCCTGCGCCTGACCGATACGGCCGTCACACAAATGCTGGCTGGCCGATTGGAAACCCGTGCGCAGCGCCAGAAAGGCCGATATTATTCCTTCATGCCCACTCCATTGAAGGCGATCTGCGTGAAACGCTTCGCCCGTTACACGGAGACGTTATGATGGATTACGCAGCCCGACTGCGGGATGATCGGTTCGCGGTTTTTCTATTCCACGGCGTGATCGAGACACAGACGCATCCGGTGCGCAATTACACGCGCAAGCACCTTGAGGCCGACTATTTCGCCGCCAGCCTGCGTTCACTACTGGATGCCGGCGGCCACCCTGTTTCGCTGGACGATGTCGCCGCCCATCAGGCGGATGGCAAGCCGCTGCCGCCGAAAAGCTTCAGCATCACGTTTGACGACGGATTTCTCAACAATCTGACTGTTGCCGCGCCCATTCTCGCCGATCTGGGCATTCCGGCCACCTTCTATGTCACCAGCGATTTTATTCAGTCGAACCGCATGTCCTGGGTCGATCGCATTGAATGGGCTGTCGAACAGATTCCCGCCGGCAAGCTGCGACTGCCCTGGACCGATGAGGCGCGCTTTTCCACCGACGATGAGAAACGTGCGCTGCTGAGTGAAGTGCGGCGCCAGGTCAAAAGCGATCGCAGCATTTCGATGGACGGCCTCGCCACCGATATCCAGCTGCAGCTTGGCCTGCCGGAAACCTGGTCGACCGACGATCCCCTGGATCGCAAGATGACCTGGGATGAGGTGCGCAGGCTCGACAGCGACCCGCTGTTCGTTGTCGGCGGCCATTCACACACCCATGCTATCCTCTCCTTCCTGACCCCCACGGCGCTGGAACAGGAGCTCGACACCTCGCTGGACCTCCTGCGCGAGAAAGCCGGCATCGGGCCGCGTCACTACTCCTATCCGGAGGGTCTGGCGCATTGCTATTCCGATGCAGTGATCGCCGCTCTGAAACAGCGTGGCGTGGTGGTCTGCCCGTCGGCCATCGACGGCGACAATGACCTGTCCACCGACCTGTTCCACCTGCGCCGGGTCATGGCTGTCTGAGCCGGGTGATCGGCGTCACAGACCACCGGCGGCACACGCCCCAGCTTTGCCTTAATCGGAGGAAATTCTATGCTTCTCCGTGCAGGCAGACATGACCATCAGATTTCGCCCCCTCATCCGCTATGCCCTCCTCGGCCTCGCCGGCCTGATCGCCGTGCCCTTGCTGGCCAGTGGGGCGTCGATTGCAACAGCCGAGCGCAAGCACTGGTCGCAGGCCCGCTGGGACTCCGTCGGCCTCGCGCCTGACCCCGTCTCCTACAAGGATGCCGTGGTGCAGGTTTACGCGGCCCGCGTCTGGGGCTGGCGTGGAGCGCTGGCCGTCCACACCTGGGTGGTGGTCAAGCCGGCCGGCGCACCCAGCTACACCCGTTACGAGGTGGTGGGCTGGGGTGGCGCGCCGGTGCGGATCAGCCAGCGCGTTCCCGATGGCTACTGGGCCGGCAATGCGCCGGAGCTGCTGCACGACCTGCGTGGCCCGGAAGCCGCCGCAGCCATCCCTCTGCTGATTTCAGCCGCCGAGCGCTATCCCTGGCGCGACGAATACGTGATGTGGCCGGGCCCGAACTCCAACAGCTTTGTCGCCTGGCTGGCCCGCGAGGTACCGGAGCTGGGCCTGCAACTACCCCCCACCGCCGTGGGCAAGGACTGGATCGGCGCCACCCGGCTGGTCGCCCCGGCTCCCAGTGGCACCGGCTGGCAGGTCTCGCTGTTTGGCCTGGTCGGCGCCACCGCCGCTGCGCGCGAGGGCCTGGAACTCAACCTGCTGGGCTTCACCATCGGCCTGGATGTGCTGCGCCCGGCCATCAAACTGCCCGGTCTGGGGCGGCTTGGCATGCCTGCCGAGCAGACTGCGGATATCCACAAATAACCTGCAGTTGAGAGTTTTCCTCGCCGTTCGCGGGGAGTAATTCTGTCCACAGGATGCTACACTCCGACCCCTGTACACATGGCGGCAGGCCATGGGTGCCTAACAGGGAACAACCATCCGCAGCATGACGGATCAGAAGCCCATCGCCTTTCCGGGTCCGACCCGGCTGTCGCCGGAGCAGATCGGCATCAGCCTGCGGCCGCCGCATCATGTCGACCTGCTGCGCAGCCGGCCCGATGTCGGCTGGGTCGAGATTCACGCCGAGACCTATATGGGTGGCGGCGCCGCCCGCTGGTATCTGGAACAGGTCCGTGCCCGCTGGCCGGTGGCCGTGCAGGGCACCGGCCTGGGACTGGGCGGCGGCGAACTGCCCGATGCCGAGCATCTGGAACGGCTGGCCCGCCTGGTCGACTGGCTCGATCCGGTGCTGCTGTCGGAGCATCTGGCCTGGGTCGGCGTCGAAGGGCGCTATTACAATGACCTGCTGCCGCTGCCCTATACGGCCGAGACGCTGGAAAACTGTTGCCGCAACGTCGACATCGTGCAGACCCGGCTGAAGCGCCCGCTGCTGATGGCCAATCCGGCCACTTACCTGCGCTTCCGCGAAAGCCAGATCGCCGAAGCCGAATTCCTGAGCCGCCTGAGCAATGAAACCGGCTGCGGCATCCTCTGCGACGTCAATAATCTCTATGTCTCCAGCGTCAACCATGTCGGCCGCGAGTCAGCACTGGCGGTGGCGGAGGCCTATCTCGACAGCCTGCCGGCGCCGGCGGTACATGAAATCCGCATCGGCGGCCACAGCGAGAAAATGGCCGACGGCCGCCTGATGCTGATCGACGATCATGCAGCCCTGGTCGCAGAACCAGTCTGGCGCCTCTATGCCAACGCGGTGCAGCGCTTCCCTCATGCGGCGACGCTGCTGGAATGGGACAGCAACCTGCCGCCGCTGGGGCATTTGCTGTCGGAAGCCGATCATGCGGCGCGGCAGCGCGCGGCGGCGCTCAGGCCCAGCGACCTGCCGGGCGACACTCTCACGACAACGGAAGGCGGCGATGAGCGCGCTGCTTGAACGCCAGCGCGAATTCGCCGACGCCCTGACCGGTTCGCTGCATGCGGTGGCCGAGAAGGTGATTGGTGACGCGATTCCGGCCGAAGGCCGTCTGCAGATTTATGCCGACCGTTTCCGCGCCAGCCTGCTGGAAAGCCTGGCCACGGTTTTTCCCGTCACCCGCGCCCTGGTCGGCGAAGCCTTCTTCGCCCAGACGGCACGCGACTTTTTGATCTTCGATCCGCCGCGCTCGCCGATCCTGAGCCTGTATGGCGACGGCTTCCCGACCTTCCTCGCCGCCCTGCCCGACCTGGGCGGCCACCATTATCTGCCCGACATCGCCGCTTTCGAATGGGCGCTTAATATCGCGGCACAGGCTGACGATACCGACATCCTGCGGCCGGAAGACCTGCCGGATTCAGACACCACCGCTCAGATGCCGTTGCCGCTGCATCCCTCGGTGCAACGCCTGTCGACGCCCTTCCCGGTCAGCCAGATCTGGCAGGTGCACCAACCGGATTCACCTGTGGTGGATCGCATCCGCATGGCCGGCAGCAGCGAACGCCTGCTGGTGTGGCGGCGCGGCATCGAGGTCTGCTGGCACAAACTGGATCACGGCGAGGATCGTCTACTGGCCGAGCTGGCCAACGGCGCGACGCTGGGCGCCGCCACCATGGCCGCCTCGCAGGAACCCGATTTCGATTTCCCCGCCAGCTTCAGCTGGATGCTGGACGGCGGTGTCTTCGCGAAGCCGCAGGACCTGCCCGACCCGGATCCGTCCAGCCCGACTTAATCCAACCAGGTATAGGCTGTCGCCAGCATCGCCTCGATGCCGGTGCGCAGCGTGGGATTCAGCACCGGTGCATAGAACGGCGAATGGTTGACCGGCAGGATGCTGGGGTCTTCGCTCTTTTGCGCCTTGGCGAACAGCTCGGGGTCGGTGCCGCCGATTACCCAGAAAACGGACGGCACATTCCATGCCGTGCCGAACAGGCCGAAATCCTCACTGCCCGAGGCCGGCTCGACCTGCACAACACGGTCGGCGCCGAAATAAGCCTGCATGCCCTCGACCGTGCGCATGGTCGCCGCTTCGTCATTGATGGTGAGCGGGAACTGGCTGATTTCGGAAATCGCCGGCGGCTTTGGCGCGCCCGAGGCTGCGGCCTCGGCCTCGATGATGCGCTTGACCGAGGCCAGCACGCGGGTGCGCACGCTTTCCTTGAAAGTGCGGATATTCAGGCGCAGTAACGCCTCGTCGGGAATCACGTTCTCATTCAGGCCGGACTGTAACGTGCCGACGGTGACCACGGCGCTGTCGGCCATCGCCACCTCGCGCGACACCACGGTCTGCAAGCGCATGACCGTGGCTGCAGCCATCACGACGGGATCAATACTGTTCTGCGGCTTGGAGCCATGGGCGCCACGGCCGAAGATCTTCACTTCCCAGCTGTCGGCGGCCGACATGGCGACGCCCGGCTTGTAGCCGATGGTGCCGGCCGGCATCGGGATGACATGCTGGCCCAACGACACGGTCGGCTTAGGGAATTTCTTCACCATGCCGTCATTCAGCATGGCGCGCGCGCCAGCGCCAATCTCTTCGGCGGGCTGGAACACAGCCATCACCGTGCCCTTCCAGGTATCGCGATGCTCTGACAGCAGGCGACCGACGGCCATCAGCCAGGTGACATGCAGGTCATGACCGCAGGCATGCATGATCGACACCGACTGGCCGAAACGGTCGGTGCCGGTCTGTGTGCTGGCATAATCGAGGCCAGTCTTCTCCTTGACGGGAAGGCCATCCATATCGGCGCGCAGCAGGATCACCGGACCCTCGCCATTCTTCAGCAGCGCGACAACGCCGGTCTTGCCGATGCCCTCATGAACCTCGAAGCCATATTTCTTCATCCAGTTGGCGGCGACGCCCGCCGTGCGCACTTCCTGCATGGAGAGTTCGGGATGACGGTGCAGGTCGAGATAGATTTTCTCCATCTCGGGCAGCAGGCCGGCGATCTTGTCGAAGACAGCCTTTTTGTTGGCGGCGAGAACGCGCGGCACGGAAGCATGCATGGGTCGGTCTTTCTTCAGATCAGGAGAAGGAACGGAAATTCGGACGGGCGCCACGACGCAGGCGCGGCAGGCCGGTAGAGGCGGTCATATGCGGATCGTCATCGACTTCGGACAGCAGGGCGAGGATTTCCTGGCCCACGCGCATGGCGTCCTGCGGCGGCAGGGCATCGGGGTTTTCCATGATCGAGAGCAGGTCGAGAATGCGCTGCTGGCGCTTGTAGCGCTGCTTGGCCGCTGCCTGATCCTCTTCGAGGTCATGCAGCAGTTCGACGCCGGGCGGCAGCATCTCGCAACGTTCGCACATGGGCAGAATTAGACCGGATCACCCAGTGAGGGTCAACGGAAGCCTGTGCAGGCGGCACATGAACCAATCAGGAAGATTGGCCCGTTCCCGCACCCGCTTTCAGGAACCGGCCGGTGCGCAGCAGCGCCAGCGGCCCGATCAGGGCGCCCAGCCCCATGACTGCCAAGCCCAGACCCCAGCTGAGCACCGTCTGGCTGCCGGTAAAATACTGCGCGGCATCCAGCGCGAAACCTACAAAGAGCGGACCCAGCACCGAGACGCCAAAGCCCAGCGCAGAATGCAGCGCCATGGTCGAGGCGCGATGCTGCGGCTCGGCGGCCGCCATCATCCCCGACGTGAGCGCACCGGAATCGCCACAGATGAACACGAAATAAATCGCGCAATAAGCCAACACCAGCCAGACCGGCAATGCCGCCGTGAAGCCGAAGACAATGCCCATGACACCGGACAGGGTCATGATCGCCACCAGGGCGCGGCGACGACCGAATTTCAATGCCATTTCGTTACCCAGCAGGCTGGCCGGCAGGCCGATCAACGTGACGATCGCCGCCAGCACCGTGGCACTGGGCAGCACAGCCGCCACCGCCGGCTCACGCGCCAGCACGAAGACCAGGAAGGCGGTCAACCAGGCACGCATGGCGGTCAGTTCGAAGCCATGGGCCGCATAGCCGATGATGTAGCCCATGGCGTCACGGTTGCGCAGCACAGGCTTGAGCTGGAAACCGGCCGCCGCCTTGGCACCAGCCGGCGCTTCCGGGGCCAGCAGCAGCCAAGCCAGGGCACCCGAGGCCAGGCAGAACAGGCCAATCACACCGAAACTCCAGCGCCACCCGAACCATTCGGCCAGCAGACCGGTGACGGTGAAGCTGAGGGCGACGGCGATCGAGTAGCTCGCAGTATAGAAAGTTACGGCGCGGCTCTGTTCGCCGCCGCGCAGCCGGTCGGTCAGCGCGCGTAACCCCGGCATATAAATCGCCGCCTGCCCGGCACCGCCGATGGCCCTCAGGATGAAGCCTGACCAGAAGCCGTCGGCCAGCACCGCAAAAGCCACGGTACTGATCCCGGTGACCGCCGCACCGGCGGCAAAGACCAGCCGGGCGTCGATCCGGTCGGTCAGCATCACAGCCCAGGTCACGAACAGCATGTAACCCAGGTAATAGACGCCGGCGATCCACCCGGCTTCCGTGTTGGTGAGGCCCCAGACGGCGATGAAATCCGGCATCAGGGCCGGGAAACTGGCCAAGGGCAGAATCGCCAGTACTTCCAGCGCGGAGATCAGGACAATCAGGATGCGGGGGGACATAAAACCGGGGCGGGTGCGGGACAGGAAAAGACAGGGCTTGCCTTCGGTCACGCAGTATTCAACGATCCGGGCCGGACTGCCAGAGTATCGTCACATTTCCAGGCAATAAAGATTTATTCATCCCGAAACTGGCCACCAGAACCAGTCTCCAGAAATCAGGAACGCCCATGTCCCGCAACTCATCCGTCCGCTTCACCGCTCCCGTCTCGCGCCGCCTGTTCCTCACTGGCAGCGCCGCGCTGGGCCTTACACCACTGCTTGCCTGCGCACCGCGCCAGGGCTCCGTCAACATGAAATACGATACCGCGACGCCGATCATCTTCGTCCATGGCAACGGCGACACCGCGGCCTTGTGGAACACCACCTGCTGGCGCTGGGAGAGCAACGGCTTCCCGGCCGACCGCCTGCTGACCCTCGATTTCCCCTATCCGCTGGCGCGCAGCAATGACGACGAATTCCAGGCCGGCCGGTCTTCCACTAAGGAACAGCTGGAGCAGCTGTCCGCCGCCATCGAACTGGCGCTGCGTGAAACCAAGGCCGGGCGCGTCGCGCTGGTCGGGTCCTCGCGCGGCGGCTACGCCATCCGCAACTACCTGAAGAACAGCCCTGGCGCCGCCTATGTCAGCCATGCCGTGCTCTGCGGCACGCCCAACCATGGTGTCATCGTCTCGAACGACAAACTGGTGGGCAGCGAATTCAACGGCACCAGCAATTTCCTGCGCCAGCTCAACAGCGGCTCTGAGGTCGTGCCCGGCGTTGCCTGGATGACCACGCGCAGCGACAATGCCGACAAGTTCGCACAGCCCGACGGCGCAGCGCTCGGTTTCGCCGGGACCGCGACGGGCGTCACCGCCGACGGCCCGGCGCTGGCCGGGGCGAAGAACATCGTGCTGCCCGGCCTGGACCATCGCGAGGTCGCCTTCCACGAGAAGGCTTTCGCCGCGACCTGGGAATTCATCATGGGCAGCGCGCCCGCCACCACGGCCATCATCCCGGAATCCGCACCCGTGCTGAACGGCAAGGTGAACGGCATGGTGCGCGGTTCGCCGACCAACCTGCCGGTCGAAGGCGCACGCGTCGAAATCCACGAGACCGATCCGCAGACTGGCGCGCGCCGCCGCCAGGTGCATGCCAAGGTGACCGGCCCGGACGGCTACTGGGGCCCGTTCACGGCCAGCCCGACTGCAACCTACGAATTCGTCCTGAGTGTGACCGGCCAGACCACCACGCATATCTACCGCTCACCCTTCCCGCGCTCGTCGGCGCAGGTTCACCTGCGCACCGCCGTGGTGGCCGACCGCGACCGCCAGGCCGGTTCGATCATCACCCTCAGCCGTCCACGCGGTTATTTCGGCCAGGCGCGCGGCGACATCGTCACGCTGGATGGCAAGCCGGGCACCGGCATTCCGGCCGGTATCCCAGTGAACTCGACCTCGACGCTGACCCTGCCGCGTGGCGAGGCCCAGCGCAGCGTGGTCTGCCGCTTCAATAATGAAACGATTGTCGTCCAGTCCTGGAACGCCATCGACGATCGCGCGGTGATCGCCGAGCTGCACTACTAGCGCCTGATCAGCAGCAGGCCGCCAGCCACGATCAGCCCGGTGCCCAGCAGGGTTGCCAGGCCCGGAAGATCGCCGAACACCGTCCAGCCGATCAGGGCGGCGAAGGCGACCGAACTGTAACCGAACGGCGCCAGCCAGGCGGCATCGGCCAGCCGGTAGGCCTGCACATTGCACATCTGCCCGAAGATCGCCATCGGGCCGATCAGGCAAAGGGCTGCCAGCGTCAGCGGCTCTGCCGGCACCCAGAGCACCAGCATGGCCGCGCCGAGCAGCAGGGCGGCGAAACCGTTCACATGAAACAGCATCGACAGCATGCTTTCATGGCGCGACAGCACCTTGATCATGATCACCTCGCAGGCGGTGAGGAAGGCCCCGGCGACCATGCAGAGCGGCGCGATGCCATGCGCCATCAGGCTGTCGAGTGAAAAGCCGCCGCTGCTGCCGCGCACGATGACGAAGGCGCCAGCCACACAGAGCACGGCGGCCAGTGCCTGCGCCGGGCTGATCCGCTCGCGTAACAACAGCACTGCCAGGATCATCGTGAACACGCCCTGAAGCAACGCTAGCGCCGAGGCATCGGCCAGCGGCATATGCGTGGCGCCATAAATGCTGAAGGCGCCGCCGCCGACACCGAAGCAGGCGCGCAGCAGATGCAGCGGCCGGCGCGTAGTGTTCAGGATCTGCCGGGGCGGCACACGTTGCAGGACGGCGACGCCGTTGACCGTCGCAAAGCCGCTTAAATAACGGATAAAAACGATCTGGATCGCCGGCACCAGCCCGCCCGTCAGCTTGCCCGAAGCATAAAGCAGTGAGAAAGCCAGCGCCGCGCCCAGTACCCATAGGGCGGCCTGCGCTTTGGCTTCAAGACGGAAAGGGGTCACGGTGCAGCACCATTGCAACGAAAAAAGGGCGGCCGGAGATATCTCCCGGGCCGCCCTTTCGTGAATTCCCGCCCGATCAGATCGTGATCGTATGGCCGTCGACGGCCAGCGCGGCTTCCTTCACCGCCTCGGTCAGCGCCGGATGGGCATGGACGGTGCGATAGATGTCCTCGGCCGAGGCGCCGAACTCGATCGCCATCACCAGCTCCTGGATCAGATGGCCGGCATCGGCGCCGATGATATGCGCACCAACCACCTTCTTGGTCTTCTCATCTTCCAGGATCTTCACGAAGCCGTCGGTCATGGTCATGGCGCGAGCGCGCGCATTGGCCGTGAAGGGGAACTTGCCGGTCTTGTAGGCGATGCCCCCAGCCTTCAGCTCTTCCTCGGTTTTGCCGACAGACGCCACTTCCGGATAGGTGTAAACCACGCCCGGAATGGCGTCGTAATTGATATGCGGCTTCTGGCCAGCCAGGATCTCGGCCAGCACCATACCCTCTTCATCCGCCTTATGCGCGAGCATCGGTCCGATGATGGCATCGCCAATAGCGTAGACGCCCTTGGCGGTGGTCTGGAAATGACCGTCAGTCTTCACGCGGCCGCGTTCATCCAGCTGCACGCCGGCAGCATCCAAGCCCAGGCCCGTGGTATAGGGACGACGGCCGATCGAGACCAGCACCACATCGGCGGTGACCTCTTCCTTGTCGCCGCCCGCAGCCGGCTCCATGGTCAGCGCTACGCCGCCCTTGGCGGCCTTGGCGGCGGTCACCTTGGTGCCGAGCTTAAATTTCATGCCCTGCTTGGCCAGGATGCGCTGCATCTGCTTCGACACCTCGCCATCATTGGTCGGCAGGATACGATCGAGGAATTCCACCACGGTGACGTCGGCACCCAGGCGCATCCAGACCGAACCGAGCTCCAGGCCGATCACGCCGCCACCGATCACCACCATGCTCTTCGGCACGGCCGGCAGCTTCAGCGCGCCAGTGGACGACACCACCTGCTTTTCGTCGATCTCGATGCCCTTGAGAGGCGTCACTTCGGAGCCGGTGGCGATGACGATATTCTTGGCCGAATAGGCGCCCTTGCTCTCGCCAGCCACCTCCACCTTGCCGCCGCCCAGCAGCTTGCCGGTGCCCTTCAGCCAGGTGATCTTGTTCTTCTTGAACAGGAATTCGATACCCTTGTTCGACGCGGTGACCACACTCTGCTTCTGCGCCATCATCGCCGGCAGGTCGATATCGATCTTGCCGACCTTGATGCCGTGCTGGGTGAAGCCGTGGGTCGCCTCATGATACAGCTCAGACGAATGCAGCAGCGCCTTGGACGGAATGCAGCCGACATTGGTGCAGGTGCCGCCGAGGCCGGCATCTTTCTCCACCACGGCCACACTCATGCCGAGCTGGGCGCAGCGGATCGCCATGGTGTAGCCGCCAGGGCCAGCACCGATGATGATAACGTCAAAAGCCTGTTCACTCATGGATCGTCCTCCAGAATCTCAGAAAGGCAGCTCGCCGTAGAGGCCGCCGCCGGCAGAAGTCATGATCTTGACCTTCTGCGTACCGACCAGCAGGCCGCTGCTGACCAGATCAGCCAGCATGGCCGTGTAAACAGCCGAATCCTTCACCGCATTCACTGATGCCTGGTCACGCCAGAAGGTGATGGTCCGCCATTCCTGATCGTCGTAGGTGAAAAAGCAGGCGAGGCAGCCGTCCAGGTTCTTGAACAGCGGCTCCAGCCTGTCGCGGCCGAAGGCGATGAAATCCTCGATCCGTCCCGGCATATAGGCCGTGCTCCAGACGCGGACGATCATCGCTTCGCCCCGTCTCCTTACATTTCGAAGAGCAGACGCTGCGGATCCTCGAGGCACTCCTTGACGCGCACGAGGAAGCTGACGGCCTCGCGGCCATCAACGATGCGATGATCGTAGGTCAGCGCCACATACATCATCGGGCGGATCACGACCTGGCCATTCACGGCCATCGGACGCTCCTGGATCTTGTGCATGCCAAGGATGGCCGACTGCGGCGGATTGATGATCGGGGTCGACATCAGCGAGCCGAACACGCCGCCATTGGTGATGCTGAAGCTGCCACCCTGCAGCTCGTCGATACCGAGCTTGCCGTCACGAGCGCGCTTGCCCATGTCGGCGATGGTCTTCTCGATGCCTGCGAACGACAGATGGTCGGCGTCGCGGATCACCGGCACGACCAGGCCGGTCGGGGTGGAGACGGCGCAGCCGATGTTGAAGTAGTTCTTGAAGACGATCTCGTCGCCCTCGATCTCGGCATTGACGGCCGGGAATTCGCGCAGGGCCTGCACGCAGGCCTTCACGAAGAAGGACATGAAGCCCAGGCGCACGCCGTGCTTCTTCTCGAACTGGTCGACATACTGCTTGCGGGCAGCCATCAGCGCCGACATGTCCACCTCGTTGAAGGTGGTGAGGAGCGCTGCGGTGTTCTGCGCTTCCTTCAGGCGGCGGGCGATCACCTGGCGCAGCTTGGACATGCGCTGGCGTTCCTCGCGGTCGCCATTGGCACGCGGACCGGCCGGCACCGACGGGCGGGCCGCAGGCGCGGCGCCGCCACCGGCGATAATATCCATGACGTCGCCCTTGGTGACGCGGCCGTCCCGGCCCGAGCCGGCGACGCCCGAGACATTGACGTTCTTCTCGGCGGCCAGCTTGGCGGCGGCCGGCAGGGCCTGACCGGCTGCGGGAGCAGCGGCAGCCGGAGCGGCGGCAGGCTTGGCGGCCGGCGCCGGGGCAGCAGCCGGAGCGGCTGCGGGCTTGGCAGCCGGCTTCGCGGCAGCGCCGGCACCCGCGGTCAGGGTCGCCAGCAGGTCGCCGACCTGCACGGTGGCGCCCTCAGCGGCGAGCACTTCGCCCAGCGTGCCGGCTTCCGGCGCATTGACCTCGACCGTGACCTTGTCGGTCTCGAGCTCGACCAGAAGCTGGTCGCGCGCGACGGCATCGCCGGCCTTGGCCGACCACTTGCCGACGGTGGCTTCGGAGATCGATTCCGCCAGCTGCGGAACGCGGATTTCAACTGCCATGTTCTTACGTCCTTGTCCTAAAAATGCTTATGCCGTGAGCGCGTCGTCGACGAGCTTGGCCTGCTGCTGGTTATGCTTGCTCATCAGGCCCGTGGCAGGCGATGCCGCCTCGACGCGGCCGGTATAGACGGCGCGCTTAGCCTTCAGGCCCAGCTCGGTCAGCACGGCTTCAATGAAGGGTTCGACAAAGGTCCAGGCACCCATGTTCTTCGGTTCTTCCTGGCACCAGACCACGGTCTTGGCATTCTTGTAGCGGCTAAGCTCCTTGATCAGCGCCTTGTGCGGGAAGGGGTAGAGCTGTTCGAGGCGCAGGATGACGGTATCCTTCATCTCGCGCTTCTGGCGCTCTTCGAAGATGTCGTAATAAACCTTGCCCGAGCACAGGATCACGCGCTTGACCTTCGCATCATCGGCCGGGTGGGCATCATCCCAGAGCACGCGATGGAACGAAGAGCCAGGCCCCATATCGGTGAGCTTGGACACCGCCAGCTTGTGACGCAGCAGCGACTTCGGCGTCATCAGGATCAGCGGCTTGCGGAACTTGCGATGCACCTGCCGGCGCAGGATGTGGAAGTAGTTGGCCGGCGTCGTGCAGTTCGCAACCTGCATGTTGTCTTCGGCGCAGAGCTGGAGATAGCGCTCCAGACGGGCCGAGCTGTGCTCAGGGCCCTGCCCTTCATAGCCATGCGGCAGCAGCACGGCGAGACCTGACATGCGCATCCACTTGGCTTCGCCCGACGAGATGAACTGGTCGAACACCACCTGGGCGCCGTTGGCGAAATCGCCGAACTGACCTTCCCACATGACGAGCGCGTTCGGCTCGGCCAGGCTGTAACCGTATTCATAGCCGAGGACAGCCACTTCGGAGAGCAGGCTGTCGATCACCTCGTAATTGGCCTGGCCATCCGCGATGTGATTGAGCGGCACATAGCGCTCTTCGGTCTGCTGGTCGTGCCAGACGCTGTGACGCTGGCTGAAGGTGCCGCGACCGCAATCCTGGCCCGAGAGACGCACGCCATAGCCTTCCGTCTGCAGCGAACCGAAGGCCAGCGCTTCGCCGGTCGCCCAGTCGATACCCTCGCCCGCCTCGATGGCGTTGCGGCGGTTCTGGGTATTGCGCGCCAGCGTCTTGTGGATGTTGAAGCCGTCCGGCACCGACGTGATGGCCAGGCCGATCTTCTTCAGGGTTTCGATTTCGACCGCCGTGGTGCCGCGACGCTCATCGCCCGAGGCCTGCTCCAGGCCAGCCCACTTGCCTTCCAGCCAGTCGGCCTTGTTCGGCTTGAACGACTTCGACGCTTCCAGCTCGCCTTCCAGCTTGTTCTGGAACTCGGTCACCATCGCCTCGGCCTCGGCCTCGGTCATCGTGCCTTCGTCGACCAGGCGCTTGGCATAGATCTGACGCGTGGTCGGATGCGTCGCGATCGTGCGGTACATGATCGGCTGGGTGAAGGAGGGATCGTCCGTTTCGTTATGGCCGTGACGGCGATAACAGAACAGGTCGATAACCACGTCCTTCTTGAACTTCTGGCGGAACTCGACCGCGATCTTGGCCACATGCGTCACGGCTTCCGGATCGTCGCCGTTGACGTGGAAGATCGGCGCCTGCACCACCTTCGCGCCATCCGACGGATAGGGCGAGGAGCGCGAGTAGGACGGATTGGTGGTGAAGCCGATCTGGTTGTTCACGATGATGTGGATGGTGCCGCCGGTGCGATAGCCGCGCAGCTCGGAGAGCGCGAAGCATTCCGCCACCACGCCCTGACCGGCGAAGGCCGCATCGCCGTGCAGCAGCACGGTCATCACCTGGCCGCGTTCGGTATCGCCCATCTGCGTCTGCTTGGCGCGCGACTTGCCCAGGCAGACCGGATTGACGATTTCCAGGTGCGACGGATTGGCCGCCATCGAGAGATGCACCTTGTTGCCGTCGAACTCGCGATCCGACGAGACGCCAAGGTGGTACTTCACATCGCCTGAACCCTGGAAATCATCCGGGTGATAGGCCATGCCCTTGAATTCGGTGAAGATGGCGCGATAGGGCTTGGCCATCACGTTGGCAAGCAGATTGAGGCGGCCGCGATGCGGCATGCCCAGCTCGATGTCGCGCAGGCCGAGCTGGCCGCCGCGCTTGATGATGGCTTCCATCGCCGGGATCAGGGCTTCACCGCCTTCCAGGCCGAAGCGCTTGGTGCCGGTGAACTTCATGTGGCAGAAGCGCTCGAAGATCTCGCCTTCCACCAGCTTGTTCAGGATCGCCTTCTTGCCCTCGGGCGTGAACTGCACTTCCTTGTCGCGACCCTCGATGCGCTCCTGGATCCAGGCCTTCTGCTCCGGATGGTAGATGTGCATGAACTCGACGCCGATGCTGGCGCAGTAGGTGCGCCGCAGGATCACCAGAATCTCGCGCAGCGTCGAGGTTTCCAGACCCAGCATGTTGTCGATGAAGATCGGACGATCCATGTCGGCATCGGTGAAGCCGTAGGATTCCGGTTCCAGTTCGGGATGGGCGCCCGGCGCCTGGATGCCCAGCGGGTCCAGGTTGGCCATCAGATGGCCGCGGATGCGGTAGTTGCGGATCAGCATCGCCGCGCGGATGGTGTCCAACGCCGCGTTACGGGCATCGGCAGGCGAGGCACCGCCCTTGACCGCACGGTCGGCCGACTTGGCAGCCTTGCCCTGCGGACCGAGCAGGCCCTCGTCTTCCATCGGCACCAGCACAGTGGCCGGAGCCCAGGACGGGCGACTCAGCGCCTGCTTGGGCTGGCTGAAGTCGTCGCCCAGCGCCTCGAAGAACTGCTTCCAGGAAGCATCGACGCTGTCGGGGTTGGCTACGTACTTGGCATACAGCTCCTCAACGAAGGTGCTGTTGCCACCGTAGAGGAATTGCGTGCGTTCAAGCTGCGCCGTCATCGATGTCGTGGCGCCGCTTGTTGGCCGGCGCCGCCCTCTATGTTTCCTGTTACTTCCCGTTCAACAGTTCAACCAGGGTGGTGCCGAGCGCTGCCGGGCTCTCCGAAACGCGGATGCCGGCCGATCGCATGGCCTCCAGCTTGGTGTTCGCATCGCCCTTGCCGCCCGAGATGATGGCGCCGGCATGACCCATGCGGCGGCCCGGAGGCGCGGTACGACCGGCAATGAAGCCGACTGTCGGCTTCTTCACCTTGGACTTCTTGAGGAACTCGGCGGCTTCTTCCTCGGCGCTGCCGCCGATTTCGCCGATCATGATGATGCACTCGGTCTCCTTGTCGCCAAGGAACAGATCGAGAGCGTCGATGAAGTTGGTGCCGTTGACGGGGTCGCCGCCGATACCGATGCAGGTGGTCTGGCCGAGGCCAGCCGCCGTGGTCTGCGCGACGGCTTCATACGTCAGCGTGCCCGAACGAGACACGATGCCGACCTTGCCGCGACGATGGATGTGACCCGGCATGATGCCGATCTTGCATTCACCCGGCGTGATGACGCCCGGGCAGTTCGGGCCGATCAGACGGGTAGACGAGCCGGTGAGCGCGCGCTTGACCTTCACCATGTCCAGCACCGGGATACCCTCGGTGATGCAGACCACCAGCGGGATTTCCGCAGCGATGGCTTCCAGGATCGAGTCGGCCGCGAACGGCGGCGGGACGTAGATGACACTCGCGTTGGCGCCGGTCTTTTCGACGGCATCGGCCACGGTGTTGAACACCGGCAGGCCGATATGCTGCGTGCCGCCCTTACCGGGGGTCACGCCGCCAACCATCTTGGTGCCGTAGGCAATCGCCTGTTCGCTGTGGAAGGTGCCCTGGCTGCCGGTGATGCCCTGGCAGATGACCTTGGTGTCCTTGTTGACGAGAACAGCCATGTTACTTGGCTCCCTTCACGGCCTTAACCACCTTTTCGGCGGCGTCGGCGAGATTGTCGGCAGAGATGATCGGCAGGCCGCTCTCGGCCATGATCTTCTTGCCCAGATCGACATTGGTGCCTTCCAGACGCACCACCAGCGGCACGGCCAGCTTCACCTCACGGGCCGCAGCGACCACGCCTTCGGCGATGATGTCGCAACGCATGATGCCGCCAAAGATGTTGACCAGGATGCCCTTCACGTTCTTGTCGCCAAGAATGATCTTGAAGGCCGCCGTGACGCGCTCCTTGGTGGCACCGCCGCCGACATCGAGGAAGTTGGCCGGCTCGGAGCCGTACAGCTTGATGATGTCCATGGTGGCCATGGCCAGGCCGGCGCCGTTGACCATGCAGCCGATCTCGCCGTCGAGCTTGACGTAGTTCAGCGACCACTTGGCGGCTTCGAGCTCGGACGCGTCTTCCTCGTCTGGATCGCGCATGTCCTCCACGTCCTTGTGGCGGTACAGCGCGTTGTCATCGAAGTTCATCTTGGCATCCAGCGCGATCATCTCGCCGGCGCCAGTGACGACCAGCGGGTTGATTTCGACAATGGAGGCGTCGAGGGCCACGAAGGCCTCGTACATCGCGGTCATGAACTTGACCGCTGACTGCACCTGCTTGCCTTCCAGGCCGAGGCCGAAGGCGATCTGGCGCGCATGATGCGGCTGCATGCCGCTGGCGGGATCGATGGCGACCTTGAGGATCTTTTCCGGATGCGCCGCGGCGACTTCCTCGATCTCCATGCCGCCCTCGGTGGAGGCCATCACGGTGATGCGCGAGGTGGCGCGGTCAACCAGGAAGCTGAGATACAGCTCGCGTTTGATGTCGCAGCCTTCCTCGATGTAGAGCCGCTTGACCAGCTTGCCCTCGGGACCGGTCTGGTGCGTGACCAGGGTCATGCCGAGAATGGCCTTGGACTGGGCAGCAACGTCGTCGATCGACTTCACCACCTTCACGCCACCGCCCTTGCCGCGACCGCCGGCATGGATCTGGGCTTTCACGACCCAGACCGGGCCGCCAAGCTGCTTGGCTACGGTGATGGCTTCGTCGGCGGAGAACGCAACTCCGCCACGCGGGACGGCGACGCCGTATTTCGCGAGCAGGCTTTTCGCCTGATATTCATGGATGTTCATGCTGCCCTACGGGTTTTTCGAACCCGGATAGACCGGGTCTCAGTGAGTGCCCTTCAGGGAACGAGGTTATAGCAACCTATCGAAAAGCCGCAACCGCCGCGCCGGTCAATTCGCAGGGTTTTCGACGAAAGTTCACGGGATTGCAGCAAGTTATGACACCGTGACCCTGGCCCATAACATGACGGCATACCTAGGCGGGCCGGTTACCGGTCGGTGCCGGCCTGGGAGGGGGATGTCACCGCCCTGAGGACGAGTGCGACGTATACGATGCTTGCGGTTGGGCTTGGCGCCGGACTCAGCGCCGGCGCATCAGGTCCCGCTCGACGGCGGGGCGATCGCCATAGGTGAACAGGCGGGCGTTGACCTGGGGGTTGAAGTCGATCTTGTTCAGCGTGATCGCCGTGACCTTGCCCTGGGCGTCGGTCACGGTCCAGCCGGCGAATTCCAGCGGCTTGTCCCCGAATACGACGGTAAGCGAGCCTTCCTTGGGCCGCTCGGGCGAGAACAGCGTGACGCGCAGAATCGCCGCGCCGCGCTCAACTTTGGCGATTCCGACGTCCTGGTCGTCAAAACTGACTTTTTCGCGCAGCAGCAGATCCAGCGGCGTGGCACCCAGCGGGATGCGCTCGACTGACTTCAGCTCGCGATCTTCCATGATGATATAGGCGCCATCCGACACGATCAGCATCGGCACCGGCGGATCGAATTCGAAACGGAACCGGCCGGGCCGGCTCATGTAAATCTTGCCCTCGGCCGCGCTGCCATCGGGCGCCACCTGCAGGAACCGGCCCTGCATGGTGCGCACGGTATTGAAATAATCGGCAATGCGCTTGAGATCAGCCTTATCCGTATCCGTGAGTTTGGCCGAGCCCGCCGGCGTGGCGGCATAGGCTGTGGCGAACGGCATCTTTGCCGCGGTCGCGGCAATGGCCATGGCAAGCAGGAAACGGCGACGATCAGTCATGATAGAGGCGTAGCCTTCGCAGATGGCGAAATCAAGGCGGCGCGGCTAGGCTGGCCAAGACGTGACCCGAAGCAACCCCGGAGACAGCGATGATCCTGACCACCACAGACGGCGTCGAGGGACGCAAGATCACCGCCTATCTCGGCATCGTGGCTGGCGAGGCCGTGATGGGCACCAATGTATTCCGCGACTTCTTCGCCGGCATCACCGACATCCTGGGTGGGCGCTCGGGCTCCTACGAAAAGGAACTCCGCAAGGCCAAGGCGCTGGCGCTGGAGAGCCTGACGGAGGAGGCCGCGGCCCTGGGTGCCGATGCCATCGTCGGCATGGATCTGGATTACCAGCAGATCGGCGGGTCGGACCGTCAAATGTTGATGGTCGCCGCCAGCGGAACTGCGGTAAAACTGGGCTGACGCCGGGCGCCCCGGCGCACCGGGGGATACAAGACAATGGAATCGCGCTTCACCAGCTTCATCGGCGGGCCGATGGGGCAATGGAAAATCGTATCGATCAGGGCCGTAACCGGCGACAGCCTCCCTATGGCCACGCATCTGAGCCTGCGCAGCGACCTGATGGAGGTCGAGGATGCACCGTGGCAACTGCGCGGCGTGGCGAGCAACCTACGCTACACCCATGAAACCGAACGTCAGGCCCTGGCGGCCGTTCAGCCGTCCCTGAACCGGCCAGAGGCCAGCTGCGCCGCACTGATCCCGATCCGCAAGACGGCAGCCTGGTGGCTGCTGGCGCAGGATGAGCGCCGCGCCATCATCGAGGAACACTCGCGCCATATAGCCATCGGCATGGCCTATCTGCCTGCGGTGGCGCGCAAGCTGTATCACGCCCGCGATCTGGGTGAACCCTTCGACTTCCTGACCTGGTTTGAGTTTGCGCCCGCCGATGCGGCCGCTTTCGACGCCCTGCTGTTGGCCCTCCGCGCCAGCCTGGAATGGGAATACGTCGATCGCGAAATCGAGATCAGGCTGGAACGAGCGCTCCGGTGATTTGGCTTGAAAAAAAGTACGATCGTTCTATATTCTGACTGAACCCCTCTTAGCCGGATGCGATCATGGACAAGAAGAAAACCTCATTTGCCAATAAAAGCACGAATGTTCGTGCATTAATCGATTTTTTTGTTCGAAAAGTCCTGCTTCAGGCAGGGTTCGCCATCGCCCCGCATTGGGCAACGGGCCGTGCCGCGCGCCTGTTCCTGCGAACATGGCGCAGGCCGTCACCCGGCCGCCCGGCTTATCTTTCCCACGCAACACCCTTCGTGGCTGACGGTCCCCACGGACCGATTGCCGCCTGGAGCTTCGGACGGCCGGGCGATCCGGTCGTACTGCTGGTGCATGGCTGGGAAGACGATCACCTGAGTTGGGCCCCGTTGATCGACAATCTGGTCGGGCGTGGTTTCCGCGTGCTCGCGCCCGACCTGCCCGGTCACGGGCGCACACCCACCACGGCGCTGTCGCAGCATCTGATCAGTCTGCCGATCATGGCGGCCGGTGTTGCCGCTGTGGGCCGTGAGGCGGAAAACATCGGCGCCACGCCGATCCACGCCACCATCGCGCATTCGCTCGGCGGCACCGCCACTGTGTTGGCCGCGGCCGAACTGGGCCTGCGGCCGGGACGCCTCGCCCTGCTCGCACCGCCCAACCATCCGCGCCTTTTCGCCGGCGCGATGATGACCATGCTGGGACTGGATCAGGTGCAGATCAGTATGGTCTTCACCGCCATCGAGCAACTGATCGGGCGCAGCATGGATTCACTCTATCTGCCGCCGAAGCTGCGCACCCTTGCCGTGCCTGGCCTTCTGCTGCACAGCCGCGACGACCGTCTGGTGCCGCTGCAACATGGTGAAGAGAATGCCGCCGCCTGGGTGGGAGCGCAGTTCCACCGCCTGGACGGACTGGGCCATCGCCGGCTGATGACCGACCCGGAGGTGCATCGCATGCTGCTGCAATTCGTGGGCGACAGCACAAGAACGATGGATGCCGCCGACTAGCGCCGCAACTGGGCGGCGTGATGGGCGATATGGTCGCCGATGAAGCTGGAGATGAAATAGTAGCTGTGGTCGTAGCCCGCCTGCAGGCGCAGGGTGAGCGGAATGCCGACCGCGGCGCAGGCATTGGCCAGTAGCTGCGGCTTCAGCTGCGCCTCCAGGAATTCATCAGCCGTGCCCTGATCGATCAGCACCGGTTTGTGCCAGTCGGTGCTGGCCGCCAGCATGCTGGCATCCCAGTCCTGCCAGAGCGCGCGGTTCGGGCCGAGATAGCCGGTGAAAGCCTTCTCGCCCCAAGGCACCTGCGCCGGCGCGACGATCGGCGCGAAGGCCGATACCGACCTGTAGCGCTGCGGATTGCGGAAGGCGCAAATCAGTGCGCCATGACCGCCCATGGAATGCCCGAAAATGCCGCTGCGCGTCGGCTCGACCGGAAAATACTCGGCCATCAGCAGCGGCAGCTCTTCGGTCACATACGAATACATGCGGTAATGGCGCGACCACGGCGCCTGCGTGGCGTCGACATAAAAGCCGGCGCCGGAACCGAAGTCGTATGCCTCATCCTCGCCCGGTAGATTCACGCCGCGCGGACTGGTATCGGGTGCCACCAGGATCAAGCCATGTTCGGCGGCATAGCGCTGCGCCCCGGCCTTGGCGACCATGTTTTCCCAGGTGCAGGTGAGGCCCGAGAGATAATACAGCACCGGCAGGCGCGCATGCTTGTCGGCCGCCTGGGCCGGCAGATAGACCGCGACCTCCATGCTGCAGCCGAGCACCGAGGAGGCATGCCGCCAGACCTGCTGCTGGCCGCCGAAGCAGGCCCAGTTCTTGATGCGCTCCATCAGAAGGTGACCACGGAACGGATCGACGTGCCTTCATGCATCAGGTCGAAGGCGTCGTTGATTTTCTCCAGTGGCATCACATGGGTGATCAGGTCGTCGATATTGATCTTGCCGTCCATATACCAGTCGACGATCTGCGGCACGTCCGAACGCCCGCGCGCGCCGCCGAAAGCCGAACCCTTCCAGACGCGGCCGGTGACGAGCTGGAATGGCCGGGTCGAGATTTCCGCACCCGAAGGGGCGACGCCAATGATGACCGACTCGCCCCAGCCCTTGTGGCAGCATTCCAGCGCCTGCCGCATGGTCTTGGTATTGCCGATGCATTCGAAGCTGTAATCGGCGCCGCCCTTGGTCAGGTCGACCAGATGCGGCACCAGCTCGTCATCCTTCATGTCCTTGGGATTGACGAAATGCGTCATGCCGAACTTTTCGGCCATCGCCTTGCGCGAGGGATTGATGTCGACGCCGATGATGCGGTCGGCGCCCACCATGCGCGCGCCCTGGATCACGTTGAGCCCGATGCCGCCCAGACCGAATACCACCACATTGGCGCCAGCCTGAACTTTTGCCGTATAGACCACCGCGCCGATGCCGGTGGTGACGCCGCAGCCGATATAACAGACCTTCTCGAACGGTGCGTCGGGCCGGATCTTGGCTACCGCGATCTCTGGCAGCACGGTGTAATTGGCAAAGGTGGATGTGCCCATGTAATGCCAAACCGTCTCACCGCGGCATTTGAAGCGGCTGGTACCATCCGGCATCAGGCCCTGCCCTTGCGTGATGCGGATCGACTGGCAAAGATTGGTCTTGCGGCTGAGGCAGTAGTCGCACTGGCGGCATTCCGGTGTGTAGAGCGGAATGACATGGTCACCCTTCTTCACGCTGGTGACGCCCGGGCCGATATCGACCACCACGCCGGCACCTTCGTGGCCGAGAATGCAGGGAAACTTGCCCTCGGAGTCGAGGCCCGACAGCGTATAGGCATCGGTATGGCAAACGCCGGTGGCCTTGATCTCGACCAGCACCTCGCCGGCCTTCGGCCCTTCCAGCTTGACCGTCTCGATGCTCAGCGGCTTCTTGGCTTCAAAGGCGACAGCAGCGCGCACATCCATGACGGTCTCCTCCGGTGTTAGGGCCGGAGGAGCATAAGCAGCGGGGCGCGGGGGCGAAACCCTTTTGCCGTCACAGTTGCGTTTAAGCCGGCTGTGCCGCCGGTTGCGGCTGACACAGGACCGTAACCAGGCCGAGCAACGCCATCACCAGCATGGCGCCCGGCATCGGCCGACTGCCGGACAGCGGCAGCAGGTTGACCAGCGCGGCCCCCAGCGTGGCGCCAGCCATCTGCATGGCGCCGATCAGGGCGGCCGCGGCACCGGCGCGCAGCGGAAACGGCTGCAGCGCGGCCGCCACGGTGAGTGGATTGACGATGCCGATGCCATAGAGGAACACCAGCGTCGCGCCGATGGCTGGCAGCACGCCCGGCACGGCATCGACCTGCAGCAGCATCACTGCGCCGCCCAGGCTGAGTACCAGGAAGCCGAAGCGCATCGCCAGCACCGGGCCCACGCGCCGCATCAGTTTCGGCGCGCTGTAGCCACCGGCGAAGACGGCAAAGACCGTGACGCTGGAGACGAGGCCGAACTGCGTCGGACTGAGGCCGTACTCAGCGATGAAAAGTCCGGGCGCGCCGGCGAAGAAGGCAAACAGCGCGCCCAGCGCAGCGGTGGTGGCCAGAGCCGGCAGCAGGAACAGGCTGCTGGATAGCAGGCTGCCATAGGCCGCGAAGGCGCCCCCGATATCGGGACGCGGCGCATCGGCCGGTCGTGTCTCACCCAGGCGTACCAGCACGATGACCAAAATGACAATGCCGAAGATGGCTACTGCATAGAAGGGCGCGCGCCAGCTCAGGCCTTCCTGCAGCAGGCCGCCGAGCAGCGGGCTGAAGCCGGGCGCCACCGCGACGCCGGTCATGATCAGGCCTAGCGCCTTGCTCAAGCCCGCGCCCTCAAAGAGATCACGCGCCATGGCCCGGCCGATCACCGAAGCGGCGCAGGCGCCGACGGCCTGCAGCGCACGACCGAGGATCAGCATTTCCACCGTCTGCGCCGTGGCGCAGAGCAGCGTGGCGGCAAAGAACAGCGCCAGGCCGATCACCACCACCGGCCGCCGGCCATAACGGTCGCTGAGCGGCCCGACGATGAGTTGGCAGACGGCAAAGACCGCCAGATAGACCGTCAGCGTCAGACGCACCGTGTCGGCATCGGCCTTGAGCGCCTCGCCAATCACCGGCAGCGCCGGCAGGTAGATATTGGTCGACAGCATGCCGATGGCAGCCAGCGCCGTCAGCAACACGATCAGCGGCGCATACGCCATGGGAGCCTTCCTCACGCGGCGCGCTCCACGGCGATGGCAGTGGCCTCGCCACCACCGATGCACAGCGAGGCGATGCCGCGCTTGCCGCCCGAGCGTTCCAGGGCATTCAGCAGCGTGACCATGATACGGGCGCCAGTCGCGCCGATGGGGTGACCCAGCGCACAGGCGCCGCCCAGCACATTCAGCCGGTCATGGCCGATATTGAGGTCGCGCATTGCCGCCATCGGCACCGCCGCGAAAGCTTCGTTGATCTCGAACAGGTCGACGTCATCGACGCTCCAGTCGATCTTGCCCAGCAGCTTGCGGATCGCCGGGATGGGCGCCGTGGTGAACCAGGCGGGATCCTGCGCATGCACGGCATGGCCCACGATCCGCGCGATCACCGGCAGGCCGCGTTCTTTCGCGACCGAAGCACGGGTCAGCACCATCGCCGCCGCGCCGTCGGCATTGGCGCTGGAGCTGGCCGGCGTGATCGTGCCGTTGGCCTTGAAAGCGGCCTTCAGGGTCGGGATTTTCTCCGGGCTGACTTTGAGCGGGTTCTCGTCGCGGCTGACGGTCTCGGCGCCTTTCACCGTGGGCGTAACGCTGACGATCTCGGCATCGAACCAGCCGTTCTCGACAGCCTTGCGCGCGCGGGTCAGCGTCTCAATGGCATAGGCATCCTGCTCGGCGCGAGTGAATCCGTATTTTGCGGCACAGTCCTCGCCGAAGGTGCCCATGGCGCGGTCGCGTTCATAGGCGTCTTCCAGGCCATCCAGCGCCATGTGGTCGAGCACCCTGGTATGGCCGGCCTTGTGGCCGAAACGCATCTGCGGCAACAGATAGGGCGCGCCCGACATGCTCTCCATACCGCCGGCCACCATGATATCGGCCGAACCGGCGCGCAGCATGTCATGCGCCAGCATGGCGGCGCGCATCCCCGAACCGCAAACCTTGTTGATGGTGACCGCACCGACATGGTCGGGCAACCCGGCCTTACGCGAGGCCTGCCGCGCCGGGGCCTGACCCTGGCCAGCCGGCAGCACGCAGCCCATCAGGACTTCGTCGATGTCTGCACCCTTCACCCCGGCGCGCTCCAGTGCCGCCTTGATGGCGACCGCGCCAAGCTCGTTGGCAGCCACCGAGGCCAGCGCGCCGCCGAAGCGGCCGAGCGGTGTGCGAATGGCGGATGCGATGACAATGGGGTCATGGGCGACGACAGACATAGGCGGCTCTCCGTATTTTCTCTTGCCGTCCTATTTAGATGATTGCTATCATCTATTCGTCAAGCGCTTTTTGCAGCGCGGAAAGGCTTCCATGCGTCGCTCGGCCGAGGAAAAGGCGGAAACCCGCCGCCAGATTGTCAGGACAGCCGGCCACATGATCCGCGGCCGTGGTCTGGCCGAAACCGGCGTGGCAGATGTCATGACCGAAGCCGGGCTGACCCATGGCGGCTTTTACCGGCATTTCGCCTCCAAGGATGAGTTGGCCGCAGAGGCCGTGGCCGAATCCCTCGCCTCCATGCGGATGCGACTTGTGACAATCGCTGAGAAGGCACCAGCAGGGAAAGCACTCGAAGCCGTGCTCGACACCTACCTGACCGAAGTCCATCGCGACCGCCCGGACCGCGGCTGCGTCATGGCCGCCATCGGCATGGAGGCGCAGCGCGCCGGCGGCGCCGTGCAGGCGGCCTATGAAGACGGCATCGCCAAGCTGCTGGCACTGTTCGCCAGTGTCATCAAGGCCCCCACAAAGCAGCAGACAGAAGACCGCGCCCAGGCTGTGCTGTCGGTGATGGTCGGCGGCCTGTTGCTGGCGCGCGCTCTGCGGCATGACCCGGCACAGTCGCAGCGCGCCCTGAAGAATGCGAGGAAGGCTGCACTGGCCGCAGCAGCGGCCTAGGCCAGACCCGGACCTGGTGGCTGGCGGTTGCCGAGCATAATCAGAAATACGGCCCAGCCGATGAAGCCAGCCATGGCAAGCGGTATGAGCAGGAATGCCATCAGGAAGATGCCATAGCCCGGCTGCAGACCGCTCGCCTGCATCGGCGCCAGCGCCACCAGTTCAACATCCTCACCCTGCAGCGTTGACCCCACGTCGACCACACGGACGGACAGCCGGTTGAGACCGGGATGCGCGACCAGCTTCTCTGTCTCGTCACGGCCAGCACCGGGCAGGCGCACCTGCGCCACCATCGCCTCGGTGCGCAAGTTGCGGGTGATCGTATAGGGTCCGACACGACTTGCCGGCGCGGCGCTCAGGCGTTTGTACGCGCCACCATTAATGGAAACATCAAGCACCACAGGCTGGCCGACAAAAATGACGTTGCCACCTGGACCGGGCCGGCCCCGCACGCCACCCAGTTCATGGGTGCGCCGGCCGTCATCCTCACCCTTGGCGGCAAAACGACCGAACTCCAGATCGAGATAAACGTCATGCCCCAGCATGCTGAAGACATTCAGCTGCGTCGCGACATGGGGTTGCAGGGTCAGGACAGTGACGCGCTGGATGCTCGCCACATTGGCTGCGCCGAGATAGAGCATGAAGACCGCGAGGGCGGCCTGCCAGAACATCCATTGGCGACGCAACGTGTCGGTCATGATGGCCATCCGGAACGGCAGAAGCACCGCCACGATAGCACCGAAACACCCGCCGCCAATCTGGCGGCAGAAAAAAGCCCGGCATTGCTGCCGGGCGTTAGCAAAATTTAACGGGAACGGAAGGGCTACTCCGCCGCCTCGATGTTGCGGGCGAGCACTTCGCGCTTGCCCACATGGTTGGCGGTGCCGACCACGCCTTCCTTTTCCATGCGTTCCATGATGCGGGCGGCACGGTTGTAGCCGATCTGCAGATGGCGCTGGATGAAGGAGGTGCTGGCCTTGCGCTCGCGGCAGACCAGGGCGACCGCCTGGTCGTATAGCGTGTCTTCCTCACCGCCTTCGCCGCCGGAACCCGGCGCACCGTATTTGCCACCCTCGAGATCGGCGGTGACGGCTTCGACATAGACCGGCTCGGCCTGGTCCTTCAGCATCTTCACCACGCGTTCGACCTCTTCGTCCGAGACGAAGGGGCCATGCACGCGGCTGATGCGGCCGGCGCCCGGCATGAACAACATGTCGCCCATACCCAGCAGCTGCTCGGCACCCTGCTCGCCCAGGATGGTGCGGCTGTCGATCTTCGACGTCACCTGGAAGGAGATGCGGGTCGGGAAGTTGGCCTTGATCGTGCCGGTGATGACGTCAACCGAGGGGCGCTGCGTCGCCATGATCAGGTGAATACCGGCGGCGCGCGCCATCTGCGCCAGACGCTGGATCGCGGCTTCGATATCCTTGCCGGCAACCAGCATGAGATCCGCCAGCTCGTCGACGATGACGACGATGAAGGGCAGCGGGTTAAGATCGACCGGGCGTTCTTCGTACATCGGCTTGCCGGCCTCGTCGAAGCCGGTCTGCACGGTGCGGCCGAGTTTCTCGTCCTTGGCCCGGGCCTGGGCCAGACGCTCGTTATAACTGGCGATGTTGCGCACGCCGAGTTCGGACATCTTGCGATAACGGTCTTCCATCTCGCGCACGGTCCACTTCAGCGCGACCACGGCCTTACCCGGCTCGGTCACCACCGGGGCCAGCAGATGCGGGATGCCGTCATAGACGGACAGTTCGAGCATCTTGGGATCGACCATGATGAAGCGGCACTGATCCGGCGTCAGCTTGTACAGCAGCGACAGGATCATGGTGTTGATGGCCACCGACTTGCCCGAACCGGTGGTGCCGGCGACGAGCAGATGCGGCATCTTGGTCAGGTCGGCGATAATGGCCGAACCGCCGATATCCTTGCCCAGCGCCAAGCCCAGCTTGGTCGACGGCGCCTCGAATTCGGCCGAACCCAGCAGCTCGCGCAGGTAAACGGTCTCGCGCTTGGCGTTCGGCAGCTCGATGCCGATGGCGTTGCGGCCCGGAATGACGGCGACGCGGGCCGAGAGCGCGCTCATCGAGCGGGCGATGTCGTCCGACAGGCCGATCACGCGGCTGGACTTGGTACCCGGAGCAGGTTCGAGTTCATACAACGTGACGACCGGACCCGGGCGCACCTTGGTGATCTCACCCTGCACGCCGAATTCGTTCAGCACGGATTCCAGCATGCGCGCATTCTGCTCCAGCGCGTCTTCGTTGATCTTTTCGCGACCATTGTCGGCCGGGGCCGGCTTGAGCAGCGATAGCTCCGGCAGCTCGAAATCGCCGGCCTCGCCCAGCTTCATCGTGGTCTGGGCCTCGCGGGCGGCGCGGGCGCCGGCCTTGGGCTTTTCGATGCGACGGGTGACGCGATTCTCATCGGCACGCTTGGCCGTGGGCAGGCGCGGCAGGTCGCCCTCGTCATCCTCGTCGTCGATATCCTCGTCCAGATTATCTGGATTGACGTAATCATCCTCTGCGGCTGCAGCAGCCCTCTTGGCCTTGCCGAAACTCGGTTCAGATTTACGCAGCACCGGTTTGTCGTCGTCATCCTTGTCGCGGGCGAAGAATTCCTTCAGGCGGCCGAAGAAGCCATGCGCCGCCTGACCGCCGCGCATCGCGGCCTTGCCGCCATGATAGATGCCCTGTGCGGCCAGACCGGTAGTGGCGGCGGCGCCGAAGCCGAGGCCAGCACCCATGCTGCGCCACTCGTTGGTCGATAGCCCGGAAGCGAAATAGAAGCACAGCGCGGCAAAGCCGAAGCAGAGCACGGCCGGCAACACCGCCGACATCGGCAGGCCAATAGCGACACAGACCGGCACCAGCTGGTGATAGAGGATGTAATCGCCGACCACGCCGCCGAGACCGGCGCGCATGGCCCACATGGTGGGCACCGGTAGGGCAGCGGCAAAGCAGGCGAACAGGATCAGGGTGAGCGGCACAAGCGCCACATTCAGCCACCAACGCGGCAGACCGCGATGCGATACGATGCGGAAGCCCCAGCTCGCCAGCAGCAGCACGAACAGCCAGGCCGAGAGGCCGAGCGTCTGCAGCAGCACATCGGACATATAAGCGCCCGGCAGGCCAAGCCAGTTCTTCGGCGCCAGCGGGGTCGCATGATTGAAGTTGGGGTCGGCCGGATCGAAGGTGGCCAGTGCCAGTGCCACCAAAAAGCCGATGCCAAGGATCAGGATGCCGCCACCCTCGCGGGCGCGCAGGCGCAGGAACTCGTCAAAACCTTCGGGGAAGAACGAACGCTTCTTCTTGGACCGGGCGGCCATGTCCATCCTCACGATTCACTATAATCGGCAACACAAACGGAGCCAGGCCGAGCCGATTCGCCCTAGCCTGTGTAGTTAAGCCCCCAGAACGTTACTGATTCGTTGAAGCGCGACCCGGGTGGTCTCCAAATCGGCCACCAACGCGATGCGAAGATAGGGTTTTCCGGCCTTTTCGCCATCGTTTTCCGGTCGGGTCAGATAATTGCCCGGCAGGGTGCGGATGCCGGCCTCACGCCACAGCTTGAGCGCCGCCGCTTCCGGGTCGCCCACGTCGAGCCAGAGATAGAAGCCGCCCGGCGGGCGATAGAAACCGAAGCGGTTGCCCAGCACGTTCTGCGCCATGTCGAACTTCTGGCGGTACAGCGCCCGGTTGGCCTCGACATGGGCCTCATCATTCCACAGGGCGGTGGAGGCCTCGACCACCGGCATCATCAGGCCGGCGCAGCCATAGTTGCGCAGCTTGATGAAGGCCTGGGTGATCTCGGGGTCGCCGGCGCAGAAGCCGGACCGGAGCCCCGGGGCGCTGGAGCGCTTGGACAGCGAATGGAAGACCAGCACATTCTTCAGGGCATCTTTCGTCGCCTTGTTGCCGGTCAGCTTCATCGCCGCCTCCAGCCCGCCCGGCGGCGGCGTGTCGACATAGATCTCGGCATAGCATTCATCGAAGGCGATGACGAAGTCATGCTCGCGCGCCAGTTCGATCAAGCGCGCCATGTAATCCAGGCTCGCCACCGTGCCCTGCGGATTGGCCGGCGTGCAGAGATAGAGCAGCGCCGTGCGCTGCAGGATGTCGCGGGGCAGGCTGGCGAAATCGGGCATGAAGCCGTTTTCCGGCAGGGCTGGAACGAAATACGGTTCGGCGCCGCAGGCCGCTGCAGCACCGACATAGGCCTGATAGAAGGGGTTGGGCATCAGCACGATGGGCTTCTCGCCCTTCGGACCCTTCTTCTGGGGAATGACGACCTGCGCCACCATGAACAGGCCCTCGCGGGTGCCGTTCAGCGCCACGATCTGCTTTTCCGCATCCAGCAGACCGTCGGGCAGGTTGTAGCGGCGCTGCAGCCAGCCGGCACAGGCATTGCGCAATTCAGGCGAGCCGTTGGCGGTGGGATAGCGGCTCAGGCTGCCCAGGTCACGGGTCAGCGCCTCGGCGACGAAGCCCGGCATGGCATGCTGCGGCTCGCCAATGGAGAGGTTGATCGGCGTGATGCCCGGCGGCAGCGGCTCGGCATCGAGCAGCGCGCGCAGGCGAGTGAAGGGATAATCGGTGAGAAGGTCGAGGCCGGGGTTCAGCATGGCAGCATTCAAAAGCTGGGCCGGACAGGCGACCATAAGTCGGCGAATCGGGCCGGTAAAACAGGATGCTGCAATCTACGGAACGGCGACTCCCCGGGCAAGCCGGCATAAAGGCCCGGCCAGACAGGAAAAAGCCCGGCCGGATAACACCCGGCCGGGCCCATCCTGGCGGATAGCGGTTACTTCGCCGCCAGGAAGTCCTTCACTTCCAGCAGTACAAATTCGTTGTCATCGCTTTTGCCCAGCTGGCGGCCCGAGGAATACGGCAGGTTGTTGTCGTTGCCGACAATGATATGGCTGCCGTCCACCACATCGACATTCTCGATCGTGAAGAAGGGGAAGGTCAGGCGCGGGCCGCCCTCGCCCGTTTCGCCGCCCTGCTTCGCCTTTTTGTTCGGATCGGCCATGTCCATCAGGTCGATATAGCCGACCTTCTTCACATAGCCGTCGGCATCGGCCTGGCTGAAGTCGATCTTGTAGACGCGCTTGAACCTGGCCGGCACGTTGAAGCAGTCGGACTTCATCTCGCCCTTGCAGGCCAGCGCCGCATTGCCCTCGGTATCGTCGCGTTCGATGATCATGCCGGTGCGGGCGTCGATCATGTTGAAGTCGCCGATACTGTTGCCATTGACTTCGAGGCGGTATTTCCAGCTGCGACCACTCCAGTCGTTCTTAGCCAAGTCGAATTCCAGAATGCGCAGGTATTCCTTGCCATCCGCGCCCTTTTCCGTGCCGTTGGCGGCCGCATCCCACAGCGCACCCTCCAGCAACGGATAGAGGAACTTGCCATCCTTGCTGGCGGCCATGCCCTCGAAGCCCTTGCTGCGACGCACCTCGAAGGCGACCGCGCCCGGCGCGCCCGGCATGCGCACCATGTAATGATCAGGCGAGCGCACCAGCTTGCCGTTCACCTTGGTTTCGACCACCTGCTTCACCTTGCCCTTGCGATCAGTGGCGATCAGATAGGGGCCGAATTCATCGCCAAACCACAGGGTGTCGCCAGCGATCTGCATCGATTCCAGATCGAAATCAGCACCCGTGAGATAACGCTTGGTCGTGCCCTCGTTGACGATCAGGAAGGGTACTTTCTTGTCCGGATCGTGCAGGAACATCGTCTCGAGCCGCTGCGCCGTGCCGCTAGCGAAATCCAGCTTCAGGCGATGGAACATCAGCATGGCATCGGGTGAATTGGCGCGATTGCCGAAGCCGTTATCGGTGACGACCAGGAATTCGCCGTTGCCCAGCGAACGGACGCCAGAGAAGCCCTGCACCGGCTGGCCCTTGAAGGGCAGGCTGATGCCGATCTTGCGCGGCGCATTCCTGTCGGACAGCGCCGAAATGCCTTCCACGCTATTGAGCGTGTCGTTGCGCTGCGCGCCGGTGAATTTCCCCGAGGTCTTCAGCGAGGCCGGTGCATCACCCGGGGCATCGACGAAACTCTGGGCCGGCAGGAAAACATGACCAGTGAGCGTGGCGCGGAACGGCTTGTCCTGAGCCATGGCGCCGGTCGTGGCCAGCACGGCAGCGGAGAGCAAGGCGAGAGCAGTCGGTTTCATATCGGATCCCCCTGTTTTCAATGACAGGGGGACTCCGTAATGCGCCTGCATGACACTGGGATGCAGGACGCATGACAGCGCGATGACGATACGTGGGCGACTCGCGCGGCGGCAGGATTCTTACGGACTGGCCTTGGATGGCGGCACATCTGGCGGTGCGTCAGCCTCGGTGCTGCCTTGCGGCGGATCCTGGTTCGGCGGCAGACGCTTCTTCGCCTTGGGCTTGCCGTCCTCCTCGTCTTCGTCACGGTCACGCTCGATGAAGACGGTCTGGGCGAAGGGAATAACGATGCCGCGCTCGTCGAAGCGCACTTTCATGCGACGGAAGAATTCGCGCTTCACGCTCCACTGCGCACCGGCCAGCGTCTTGAAGCGCACGCGGATGATCACGCCAGCGGCAGCGATCTGCTCGACGCCGATGATCTCCAGCGGCTCCATGATCTTGGCCTGCCATTCCGGCTCGGCCCGCATGCCCTCGGCCAGCTCCTGCAATGCACCGATGACAGTGTCGACATCTTCCTGATAGGCCACATTGGCATCGATCACCGCATGAGCAAAGCCGCGCGTCATGTTCTTGACCTTGCTGACCTCGCTGAACGGGATCACATGCACAGTGCCGTCCATGTCACGCAGACGGATAGTGCGGATCGAGATATCCTCCACCACGCCGGAGTTGCCGCCCAGGTCGACCACATCGCCGACCGAGATGGTTTCCTCGGCCAGGATGAAGATGCCGGTAATGACATCCTTCACCAGGGTCTGCGCACCAAAGCCGATGGCAAGGCCGATCACGCCGGCGCCAGCCAGCAGCGGCGCAATGTTGATACCCAGTTCCGACAGCACGATCAGACAGGCGATCAGGCCCAGCACGATGGAGACGAAGCGCCGCAGCAGCGGCAGCAGCGTGCGCACCCGGCTTGAGCGCATGCCCGGCTGGCCATCGATGCCAGGTCGCGTCAGGTAATATTCAATGCCGGCGGCGGTCGCCTCCCACAGGACCAAGGTGATCACAACGACCAGCACAATGGTTGTCACCCGGGCCACGATGTTGCGGCCGGTCGCGCTGTTCAGCCAGTCGAGCGTATCGATGCCCCAGGCCTGCATGATGGCGAAGACCGCCACGATATAGAGCAGCAGGCGCAGGCCGCCGAGCAGTACCGGCAAGTAGCGGTTGGCGCGTGCCTCCAGGCCGGGGAAGCGGGAACGCACATCCTCGCGCACGGCGAACAGCCGGCCAAAGCCATGCTCGGCGCCGAACAGCAGCGCCCGCACCACGATCAGGATCGCCACGGTGAACAGCGTGCCGCGCAGGATGATCTCGAAACCGCCGCTGACATCGAAGGCCCATACGGCGAAGGTCGCGCCAATATAAAGCAGCGCCAGCACATGCCAGATATCGGCCGCGCGCGCCCGCAGCAGCCGCAGGGCATTGCTGCGCGGGCTGTCGTGGTCGCCGGATTCCACGCCGCGGATACGCTGCGCCACCGCCATGCGGTTCTGCAGCACCAGGATGGAGAGCAACAGCGCGAAGACAAAACCGACCACGGTCGCAATGGCGTCGATGCCGTCTTCGGGGATACGCACGCGGCGGGCGATGCGTACGGCGGCATAGCCAAACAGGCCAACCGCGCTCAGGCGCCGCAGCCAGACCTGGATATAGGCGCCACTCTCGCCATCCAGGCGCAGCAAGCGCGTCATGGCGGTGTCGGGGGCCAGCAGCATCTGGCCGGCAATCTCGATGGCACGCCAGGCGACAAAGGCCAGCACAATGATCTGCGCGATGTCGCGCGTCAGGTTATTGGGCGCAAGCAGGATCAGCGTGCCGTAGGCGGTCGCCGCGAAAACGGCGGTCGGCACCAAAGCCACCAGCGCGCGCACCAGCACGAAGGTCAGTCCGAGCCAGACCGGGCCGGGCCGTCGCAATTCCAGCGTGGCCAGCGGCCGGCGGATCGCCATATAGGCCAGCGCCTGCATGGCGAGCGCGGCCACCAGCACGGCGCCCAGCTTCAGCAGCACGTCGTTCCATAATGCGCGGCGCTTCGGATTCTCGACCTGCAGGGTGAGCCAAGTCTTCAACGCGGGGATATCGGAGAATAGGGCGCCCAATGCCGCAAAACTGCTGCCCGCGCGCCGCATCTGGTCGACCACGGAATCAACAATGACGGCGCCAGGATCTTCCGGCTCGGTCGCGGCCGCCGGTTTGGCCGGCGCGGCCGGAGTCGGAGCAGGTGCAGGTGCCGGCGCTGCAGCTGGGGAAGCCGCCTGCGCTGGCTGAGCGCCGCCGCTTTTCTGTGCTGCCGACAGGGCGCGCAAGGTCTCGATCAGCTTGCGCCGTTCGGTCTCGTTTTCCAATTGATCGGCCAGCGTGTTCAGCTCGGCCGGGCTCAGGCCCATGGCTGGGGCAGCCGGCTGCTGGGCCGAGGCCGGCAAGGCAGCCAGCAGCAGGCCGAACATCAGGAGAAGCAGAGGGACGCGGCGCAGCGCGGCGAAGACATGCAGGATCATGGGATCAATCGGGTCGCAGATATGGCATCGCCATGGGGCATGGCGCTGATGAAGATATAACTTTTTGAAGGGAAAATGGTGCCCAGGGACGGAGTTGAACCGCCGACACGAGGATTTTCAGTCCTCTGCTCTACCAGCTGAGCTACCTGGGCACACATGCGTCGATACGGGCTAAAGGTCCGTAACGGCGCGCGGTTATAGACAAAATCCCCACCCCTGTCCAGCCCCGGACCCAGGAGGCCGGATGGGGCCCGATTTACATGAATTTGGCCACGATATCGGTGGTGGAACTCTTGCCGATATCGTCGAAATGGGTGGCCAGGAAGGCCTCGGCCTTTTCCCGGCCGATGCCGCGCAGGTAGCACAGGAAATCCCAGTCCGGATTGAGTTTGGACGAGACGCTGAACTTTGCCAGCAGGTCTTCGGCATCGATGCTGTGCATGAACACGCGCGGGTACTTGTCGCGATTCAGCTCATTGGTATCCAGCAGGTTGGTGACGAACTGGATGGCGCGCATCTCGCGCATCAGGCTGGAATTCCAACTCAGCGTGTTGATGCGGTCCAGGATCGCCGCTGCGGTGTTGGGCACTTCAGGAATATTCACCGGATTGATCTGCACAATCAGGATGTCGTTGGTGCCCTTTTCATAGATCAGCGGGAAGATCGGCGGATTGCCGCAATAGCCACCATCCCAGTAGAAGTTGCCGTCCACTTCCACCGCCTGGAACAGAAACGGCAGGCAAGCCGAGGCCATCACCGCATCGGGCGTCACTTCATCGCGGTTGAACACGCGGATGCGGCCGTTCTTTACATTGGTGGCGCAGATGAACAGCTTGGCCGCCGTCTTGTTGGCGCGCAGCGCATCGAAATCCACCACCTCGGCGATGATGTCGCGCAGCGGATTGATATTCGCCGGGTTGAGCTGGTAGGGCGACATCATCTGCGACAGCGAATTGAAGAAATGATACATCGGCGAGAAATCCATGTTGCCGATGCTGAACATCTTGTCGATCGGGCTGGGCTGCAGCGGACCCTTCTTGCCGGCTTCAGACGACTTGCGCCAGAACAGCTCAAGCAGCTCCTTGGCTTTCGCCGGACCGCCGGCGCCCAGACCATAGGCCGCCACGGCAGCGTTCATCGCGCCTGCGGAAGTGCCAACCAGCGCTTCGATCTCGATGCGGTCGTCTTCCAGCAGACGATCCAGCACGCCCCAGGTGAAGGCGCCATGCGCACCGCCGCCCTGCAGGGCCAGCTTCAGACTCTTCTTTTTCATCGTCCCAGTCCCCCAAACCCAAAATTACAACCGCATCAGTTGCCCTGGATGGCCGCCCCCGGCGTATCCAGATGCAGGATCGTCTCGTTGCGCGGCAGATAGACCGACAGCTCGCCGCCGCGCAGTGCGGCATAGGCGGCCTGCAGGATCGCCGCCTTCATGATCACCAGCGCGCCGAAATTGTCGGTGAAGAAATAGATGCGCCAGACCATGGTGACCGGCCGCATTTCGTGCAGCAGAATGATCGGTGCCGGGTCGGCCAGCACACCCTCGACGCCAAGCGCCGCCTCGCGCAGCAGGCGCTGCAGCTCGACCTCATCGAACCCGTATTGCAGCGGCACCTCCACGGAATCCAGATGGCGCGCCTGCGGGCGGCCATGATTGGTCAGCTTGGCGCGGCCGATCACGGCATTTGGGATCACGACCAGATCCATGGTGCGGGTGCGCAGATGGGTGGCGCGCCAATTGGTCATCAGCACCACACCCTGGGTGCCATCCACGGTGACCCAGTCGCCGGCCTTGAACGGCCGCTCCAGATTGAGGGCGACGCCGGCAAAGATGTCAGTCAGCAACTGCTGCAGGGCAAAGCCCAGCACGATGGCGACCACGCCGGAGGTGGCGAAGACGCCGGTCGGCGCCTGGTCGAAGACCTCGACCGCAACGAAGCCGGCGGCGAGGACATACAGCATCACGTTGAACAGGTCGGTCAGTAATTTTCGCTGCCGCGGTACGCCCGACAGGCTCTGGCCGTACATCCGGCGCCACAGGAACAGCTCGAAGCCGGTGGCGACCGTCCAGGCCAGGCTGAACCAGGCCAGCACCGCCAGCGGCTTGTCGAGCCACAGCGGCAGGTAAGGCGAGATCAGCCAGGTCCACATGAACGGGACATGACGCGGCTCAAGCACCGCGTAGACCAGTCCGATTGAGATGAAGAGCGCCCAGAGGAAGCGCCGAGTTTCGCGCGACATGGGCCGGACGTTACCGGTTTGCCGCATCAGGGGCCAGCGCTTTCACGCCTTTGTTGATTGACATCCGGCTATCACGTCCCCTTCCCGGCCCGTCTTCACTATGTCATGCTGGCGGCTCGCGATCCTGCCGGACCCCTCATGACATTCTTTTCCACGCTCGCCTCCCTGCCCTTCAAGGTCACCCTGCTTCGCTCGGTCGGCGCCAAGATTTTTGCGGTGGCCGCCGGCCTGCTTGCGATCATGGTGCTGGTCGCTGTCGTTGCCAGCCAGATGGCGCGAATCGTCAGCGATGAACTGACCCTGATCGAGCGGCATTACATGCCAGCCTATGCCGCGCTGGCACGCGCCCATATCCGCTCGGTGGAAGAGGATCTCGCCCTGCGGCGCCTGATCGTGCATGTCCGCTCGGGCGATATGACCACCAATGAGAATAACCAAGTTTATCGCGCCACCGTCTTCAGGTCGATCGAGGAGGTCAGGGCCGAGTTGACAACCACGCGGCAGCATCTACACGCCTTGCTGGACTGGGATTCCTATTTCCACAACGATCAGGCTATCGCGCGCGTTGATGCCCAGATTGAAATGATGCTGGAGCTTTTCAGCAAGGAAGAACGCGTAATGGCCCCAGTGCTGGACGGTCTGGCCGTCGAAGACTGGAAGCGGGTCTATGGCGCACTGGATGCCATCGAAGAACACAGCACGGAGGTGAACGACCGACTGGAGCGTTATCGCAACGACATGCGGCTCATCCTTGAAGGCGCCGCCAAGAATGTGCGCGAGTTCCAGGAAAACCTCATGCTCGCCAACATGCTCGTCACCATCCTGGCCTGTGCGCTAGGCCTGGTCGCGGCCGGCTTCATCACCCGCAGCCTGGTCCGCCCGGTGAAGGCGCTGCTGCTGGGCGCCCAACGGATCGAGGGCGGCTCGCTGGATGTCGACCTGCCGGTATCCTCGCGCGACGAGATAGGCCAGCTCACCGCCAGTTTCAATGTGATGGTGGAGGAACTGCGCAAGAAGGAGCGCATCCGCGACACCTTCGGCCGTTATATGGATCCGCGCATCGTCGAGGGCCTGCTGGACCGCCCTGACCTGGCCCACAGCGAGGGCGAACGCCGCGTCATGACCGTGCTGTTCTGCGACATGCAGGGTTTCACGGCGCTGAGCGAGCGCCTGTCGCCTGCCGCGCTGTTGGCCGTGGTGAACCGTTACCTGACCCTGATGTCGGAACCTGTGCGCGAGCATAACGGCGTGATCGACAAGTATATCGGCGATGCCATCATGGCCTACTGGGGCCCTCCCTTCGTGCCAAGCGACCGCCAGGCCATCATGGCCTGCGAAGCGGCCTTGGACATGGTGAGGCAGCTCGAACGCTTCAATGCCGAGCTGCCTGACCTGATCGGCATGCGTGGCAATCTGCCTACGATCAACATCCGGATCGGCATCGCCACCGGCGAAATGCTGGTCGGCTCGATCGGTTCGGAATTCTCGCAGAGCTATTCCGTCCTGGGCGACAGCGTCAATCTGGCCTCGCGCCTGGAAGCCGCCAACAAGAGCTACGGCACCCGCATCATGATCAACACGCAGACCCGCAACATGCTGGGCGACCAGTTTGCCCTGCGCGAGATCGACATGATGCGCGTGGTGGGCAAGACCGAACCCGAGCGTGTGTACGAACTGTATGGCACAGCCGCTGCCCTGCAGGGCGACCGTGACACGATCTTCGCCGAAGCACTGGCGGCCTATCGCCAGGGTGACTGGGCGGTCGCGCGCCGGCATCTGGAGCAGGTCGTGCAGAAGACCGGTGGCGATCCTCTGGCCGAGACCTTCCTGACGCGCATCGCGATCCTGGAAAAGGACACGCCAGAAGCCTGGGATGGCATCTGGACCATGACCCAGAAGTAGGCTGTCCGGCCCCTCAGCCTCATCAGCCTGTCGGGCTGGACAACCCCTGTATGCCTGCCATATCAGTTCGCCTGAACCACCCGTCAGCCACCAGGGCCTGCGCATGACCGAGTCTGCTATTGCCGTTACAGGCCTTGCCAAGACCTACGGTCAGGGCGAGACGCTGGTGCGCGCCGTGGACGGCATCGACTTCGCCGTCAAGCCCGGTAGCGTCACTGCCCTGCTCGGCGGCAACGGCGCCGGCAAGACCACCACCATCGCCATGCTGCTCGGCCTGCTGAAGCCCTCTGCCGGCAGCATCACCATCCTGGGCACTGACATGCTGCGCGAGCGGCACCGCATCCTGCCGCGCCTGAATTTCTCCTCGCCCTATGTCGACCTGCCGCATCGCCTGACCGTGCGGCAGAACCTGCATGTCTTTGCCGGCCTCTATGCCGTGCCGCAGGCAGGCCGCCGCATCGAGGAACTGGCCAAGGAACTCGATTTCGCCGCCCTGCTGGATCGCCCGGCCGGCGCGCTCTCGGCCGGCCAAAAGACCCGCGTGGCGCTGGCCAAGGCACTGATCAACCTGCCCGATGCTCTGCTGCTGGACGAGCCGACGGCGTCGCTCGACCCCGATACCGCCGACTGGGTACGCAGCCTTCTGGAACGCTATCGCGCCGAGCGCGGGACCACCATCCTGCTCGCTTCGCACAACATGGCCGAGGTCGAACGGCTGTGCGACCAAGTGTTGATGATGAAGCAGGGCCGGATCGTCGACCGCGGGACGGCGCCGGAACTGATCGACCGCTATGGTCGGCGCAACCTCGAAGAAGTTTTCCTCGACATCGCGCGCGGCCAAGGCAAAGCCGCTGAACAGAAGGTGCCGGCATGAGCGCACAGGCAGGTGAAATCAGCTGCAGCCTGCAACGCGTCGGCGCCATGTTGCGCCGACATTGGTATCTGTTGTCGGGCTCATGGACGCGCATTACCGAGCTGATCTACTGGCCCGCCGTGCAGATGATCATGTGGGGCTTCCTCACCCAGTTCCTGGCCGGCAAGACCTCCTATGTCGCGCAGGCCTTCGGCGTCTTCCTCGCCGGCATGATGCTGTGGGATTCGATGTTCCGCGTGCAACTGGGCGTCGCCATCTCCTTCCTGGAGGAAATGTGGTCGCGCAATCTGGGTAACCTGTTTGTCAGCCCGCTGCGGCCAAGCGAGTTCGCGGCCTCCGTCCTGCTGATGGGCCTGCTGCGCACCCTGGTCGGCATGATCCCGGTCAGCGTGATGGCCTGGCTGTTCTTCGACTTCTCGGTCTACGGCATGGGCATCGGCCTGGCTGGCTTCTTCTTCAGCCTCACCATGTTCGGCTGGGCCATCGGCATAGCGGTCTGCGGCCTGATCATGCGCCATGGCCTCGGCGCCGAGAGCGCGGCCTGGGGCGCCATGTTCCTGATCCTGCCGGTGGCGGCGGTCTATTACCCGGTCAGCGTGCTGCCGGCCTGGTTGCAGCCGGTCGCCTGGGCCATGCCGCCGGCCTATGTCTTCGAGGGGATGCGCGCCCTGCTGGTGGATGGCGTGCTGCGGCATGACCTGCTGGCAGCGGCCTTTGCGCTGAACGCGCTGTATCTGACGCTGGGCTTTGCCGCCTTCCTGGCCCTGTTCGAGGCGGCGCGCCAGCGCGGGCTGCTACTGGGCCAGGGTGAGTAGGGTCACGCCTTCGGTCATCAGGCGGCCGAGCAGCCGCATCGGTAGCAGGGTGAACAGCCCGGGGATCACCAGCGCGCCAAAAAACAGGCCGATCATCGCCATACGGTGTCGGCCGACCTTGCCGCGCCGGATTGCCAGAATGGCCATCGGCACCAGGATCAATACCAGGATGCTCAGGCCATGGATCGGGCTGTAGCCGCCGCGGATGCCGGTGATCCAGAAGGAGCTGGCGGCAGCCGTCAGCATGAGGCCGACCCAGATCCAGCTCAGCAGGCGGTGCGATCCGCTGCCCTTGCGGCGAATCAGCATCGCGGTTCCCAGTCCCAGCGCCAGAATTGTGGCGGCAAGATGGATATGAACTGCGGATCCAGCCGTTATGAAGGGCATTAAATTCATGCCCGCAGCCTGCGCCGGCCCCTGCAAAAGGGCCAGCAGGTTGCTATAGTCCTGTGACTGTGATCACCGGTTTTCCGGGGATTAGACAGTCTTCATAATTTAAGGAATTGCCGTGAGCGCCACCATTGCCCTGGTCGATGACGACCGCAATATCCTCACCTCGGTTTCCATTGCGCTGGAAGCGGAAGGCTACAAGGTCCGCACCTACAATGACGGCGCCGAAGCCCTGCGCCACCTGACCCAGCAGACGCCGGATCTGGTGATCCTCGACATCAAGATGCCGCGCCTCGACGGCATGGAGACGCTCGGCCGTCTGCGCCGCGTCAGCCAGGTGCCCGTAATCTTCCTCACCTCCAAGGACGAGGAGATCGACGAGGTGCTGGGCCTGAAGATGGGCGCCGACGACTACATCACCAAGCCCTTCAGCCAGCGCCTTTTGATCGAGCGCATCAAGGCCGTGCTGCGCCGCGCCGAGGCGAACCGCCCGGGCGCCGAGGAAACATCGGCCGACAAGATGATCATCCGCGGTCCGCTGGCGCTCGATCCGGCGCGCCATCGCTGCACCTGGAAGGGCGAGGACGTCACCCTGACGGTGACGGAATTCCTGCTGCTCGAGGCACTGGCCCAGCGCCCCGGTCACGTGAAGAACCGCGACCAACTGATGGATGCGGCCTATGACGATAACGTCTATGTCGACGACCGCACCATCGACAGCCACATCAAGCGGCTGCGCAAGAAGTTCAAGTCGATCGACGACGACTTTGATTCGATCGAGACGCTGTATGGCGTTGGCTATCGCTTCAAGGAACAGGCCGCCTGATCAGCCGGTGCTGAGGGACGCATGATCACGGAGATGTGGCGGTGAGCGAACAGCGCCAGCGGCGGCGACTGATGTCGCCGCTGACCCGCCGCATTCTGCTGATCAATCTGGCGGCGCCACTGGCGCTGGTGCTGGCCTTCTTCTATCTCGACCAGTTCCGCCTCAGCCTGATCGACACCCGCATCAATGCCCTGCGCTATGAGGCCAATCTGATCGCGGGTGCGCTGGGTGAATCCGCCATCTCGCCTACAGAATATGCGCCGACGCTGGAACCGGAACTGGCGCGCCAGCTGATGCGCCGCCTGGCCACGCAGTCCAGCGCCCGGGCCAGGCTGTTTGACGCCGATGGCGAGCTGATCGCCGACAGCCGCCTGCTGCTGGCCGCCGGCCGCGGCGTGGTCCTACGCCAGCTGGCCCCGCCCAATATCGACACACCCTGGGAACAGGCCCTGGTCAGCCTCTACGACAATATCAACGCCCTGTTCATGACGACGCTGCAGCTGCCGGCCTATGTCGAGCTGCCCTTCACCCATGCCAACGATTATTCGGAGGCGCGTCGTGCGCTGTATGGCGAAAGCAGCGAGCAGCTGCGCGACCTGCCCGACGGCCGCATCATGCTGTCGGTCGCCGTGCCGGTGCAGGGCCTGCGCAAGGTGGTCGGCGCCCTGCTGCTGAACATCGATTCCGCCGAACTTGACGCCCGCGTCCGCGAGGAACGGCTGGGTGTGCTGAAGATCTTCGTGGCCGTCCTGGGCTTCACCGTGCTGGCCTCGCTGTATCTGGCCGGCGCCATCGTGCGGCCGATCCATCGCCTGGCCGAGGCCGCCGAGCGCATCCGCGCCGCCAAGGGCCGCATCGCGCATCTGTCGCTGCCGGATTTCTCGCGCCGCGAAGACGAGATCGGCGACCTCTCCAGTGTGCTGCGCGCGATGACTGCCGCCCTGTCGCAGCGCCTGGACGCCATCGAGAAATTCGCCGCCGACGTCTCGCATGAAATCAAGAACCCGCTGACCTCGCTGCGCAGCGCCATGGAAACCTTCATGCGCACCGACAAGCCGGAGCTGCGCGATCGGCTACTGGCCGTGATGCAGGATGACGTCCGCCGCATGGATCGTCTGATCACCGATATTTCCGGCGCCTCTCGCCTGGATGCCGAACTGGCGCGCGCCGCGGCCGAGCCGATCGATATTGCCGGCATGCTGCAGTCCGTCATCGAGCCTTATGTCACGCGATTGGCCGATGCCGGGCCGCACATCGAGCTGAAGCTGGTCGAGCCCGGGCCCTATCTTGCGCCGGGCTTCGAAGACCGGCTCGGACAGGTGGCGCGCAACCTGATCGACAACGCTATTTCCTTCAGTCCGCCGCAGGGCACGATCACCATCACGGTGAAACGCGAACCCCGCCATATCGTCTTCAGCATCACCGATGAAGGTCCTGGCATCCCCGAGGAGAACCGGGAGTCAATCTTCGAGCGGTTCTACAGCGAACGCCCATCGGCCGAAGCTTTCGGCCTGCATTCCGGCCTCGGCCTGTCGATTGCGCGCCAGATCGTCCAGTCGCTAGGCGGCCAGATTCATGCCGAGAACCGCGACGACGGCCCCACCGGTGCCCGCTTCGTGGTGCGATTGCCGCTTTAAACGCCGGTATTAACCAACCCCACCGGGTACAGGTGGTTATCCACGATAGGGTGTATTGACAGTGCACGGAGCGGGCGGCAGGCTGCGCGCCCATGCTGACTGTCCACGCTACCTGTGTGGCGATTGCCGGCGAGGCGGTGCTGCTGCGCGGTCCCTCGGCCGCCGGAAAATCCGACCTCGCGCTTCGCCTGATCGATGGCATCGCCGGTGCCGGCCTGGTGGCCGACGACCGCACCATCCTTGTGCGTGATGGCCACCGCCTGATTGCATCCGTGCCGGACACCATCCATGGCCTGCTGGAAATCCGTGGCCTGGGTCCGATCCGCGTGACCGCCGCTGCGCCGACACCGGTGGCGCTGATCGTTGAGCTGGTGCCCATGGCCGATGTGCCGCGTCTGCCCGATCCCGCTTTTGAGTCGCTTTGCGACATCACCCTGCCCAGGCTGTCGCTGCATGCATTCGAAGCCGGTGCGCCGGCCAAGGTGAAATGGGCGCTGGCACGCGCCGCGACCGGCCGCCTGTTCGAACCGGATGAAGCCGGAGACGCCGGCACTGTCATCCGCTTCCGGCATCAGGCCTGACGCCATGACCACCATGCCACCAGCCACAACGCCGATCCGCGTCGTTCTTGTCAGCGGCCTGTCGGGGGCTGGCAAGACCACGGCGCTGAAAGTGCTGGAAGACATGGGCTACGAGGCGGTCGATAACCTGCCAGTGTCGTTGTTACGCGGCCTGGCTGCGCCCGAGGATGAAGCCGCAACGGCGCCGCGTCGCGGCATCGCCATCGGCATCGATAGCCGAACCCGCGGCTTTCAGCCCGATGCTGTGATCGGCCTGATCGCTGAATTGAAGCAACGCCCCGATCTCGCCGTGCAACTGCTGTATTTTGACTGCGACGACGACGTGCTGCTCAAACGTTTCACCGCCACCCGCCGCCGTCATCCACTGGCTGCCGATCGCCCGGTGGCAGATGGCATCACCGCAGAACGCCGGCTGATGCAACCACTGCAGGGCGAGGCTGATCTGGTGCTGGATACCTCGGCACTGGCGCTGCCCGAATTCCGTCAGGTGATGGCAGCGCAGTTCGAACTCGATGCCCGGCCTACCCTCAGCCTCATGGTGATCTCGTTTTCTTATAAACTGGGGCTGCCGCGCGAGGCTGACCTGGTGTTCGACGTGCGCTTCCTGCGCAATCCCCATTACGATGACGCCCTGCGCCCGCAGACCGGCATTGAGCCGGCGGTCGCCAGCTACGTCACGGCCGACCCCGGCTATGATGGGTTTTTCAAACAGCTCACCGGCATGGTTGAGAGCCTCCTCCCCCGGTATGCAGCAGAAGGTAAACGTTACCTGGCCATCGCCGTTGGTTGCACAGGCGGCCGGCACCGCTCCGTTGTGGTTGCCGAGGCCCTGGGCAAACACTTGCGCGAAGCCGGCCAACGTGTCGATATCCGCCATCGCGACCGGGAACTGGCTAGCGCCTGACCCGGTTGCATAGGACCCCCAGCCTTATGATTCAGCCACAAGATCGATAGCGTCCCATGATCGGTATTGTCGTCGTTACCCACGGCCGCCTCGCCGAGGAATTCATCCACGCCACCGAACATGTGGTCGGACCGCAGAAGAACCTGCGCGCCGTCTGCATCGGGCCGGAGGATGACATGGAGCAGCGCCGCTCCGACATTCTGGCGGCAGTGGCTGCCGTCGATACCGGCAAGGGCGTGATCGTCCTGACCGATATGTTCGGCGGCACGCCGTCCAACCTGGCCATCTCGATCATGGACCAAGCCAAAGTGGAAGTGATCGCCGGTGTGAACCTGCCGATGCTGATCAAGCTGGCGAGCGTGCGAGGCAAGGCCGAATTGCAGGCCGCCGTGACGGCTGGTCAGGAAGCCGGCCGCAAATACATCAACGTCGCCTCCAAGCTGCTGGCGGGAGAGTCGGCCTGATGACTGCCCCTACAAGCGGCGACGCGCTCACCCGCAGCGTGACGATCCCGAACCAGCGCGGCCTGCATGCCCGTGCTGCGGCTAAATTTGTCCAAGTGGTCGCCAAGTTCCCCCAGGCCCGCATCCAGGTCTCCAAAGACGGTCAGACCGTCAACGGGGAATCGATCATGGGCCTGATGATGCTGGCCGGCACCCAGGGCAGCAGCATTGATATCGCCGCCACCGGTATCGAGGCGGAGGCGGCCCTGGACGCCTTGGTCGCCCTGGTCGAGGGCAAGTTCGGGGAACCGGAATAGCCCGGACCTAAAAATCTATATACCTATATAAAGATTTCTTTATATAAGGCTGGACAAGCCCCTCCGGCCGCTGCTATATCCGCGCCCAGTGTGAAATCTCGCCAACTGGAGCTGCGGAAAATGAGCGCGGATTATATCGTTAAGGACATCGGTCTGGCCGATTGGGGCCGCAAGGAACTGGATATGGCCGAGACCGAAATGCCCGGTCTGATGGCCACCCGCGCCGAATTCGGCAAGGCCCAGCCGCTGAAAGGCGCCCGCATCGCCGGCTCGCTGCACATGACGATCCAGACCGGTGTGCTGATCGAGACCCTGAAGGCGCTGGGCGCCGACATCCGCTGGGCCTCGTGCAACATCTATTCGACCCAGGACCATGCCGCCGCTGCCATCGCCAAGGCCGGCATCCCGGTCTTCGCTGTGAAGGGCGAGACCCTGGAAGAATACTGGGACTACACCCACAAGATCTTCGAATGGGCCGACGGCGGCACCCCGAATATGATCCTCGACGACGGCGGCGACGCCACCCTGCTGATCCATCTGGGCATGCAGGCCGAGAAGGACGCCTCGGTGATCTCCAAGCCGACCAATGAGGAAGAAACCGTCCTCTACGCCGCGATCGCCAAGAAGCTGAAGTCCTCGCCGGGCTGGTATTCCAAGATGGGCAATGCCATCAAGGGCGTGACCGAGGAAACCACCACTGGCGTGCATCGCCTGTATGTGATGGCCAAGGAAGGCCGCCTGCTGTTCCCGGCGATCAACGTCAACGACAGCGTAACCAAGTCGAAGTTCGACAACCTCTATGGCTGCCGCGAAAGCCTGGTCGACGGTATCCGCCGCGGCACCGACGTCATGATGGCCGGCAAGATCGCCGTCATCGCCGGTTACGGCGACGTGGGCAAGGGTTCGGCTGCCTCGCTGCGCAACGCCGGCTGCCGCGTCATGGTCACTGAAATCGATCCGATCTGCGCCCTGCAGGCCGCTATGGAAGGCTATGAGGTCGTGACCATGGAAGAGGCCGCCCCGAAGGGCGACATCTTCGTCACCGCCACCGGCAACCTCGATGTCATCACCATCGAGCACATGCGCGCCATGAAGCATCGCGCCATCGTCTGCAACATCGGTCACTTCGACTCTGAGATCCAGATCGGCGCGCTGAAGAACATGAAGTGGCACAATGTGAAGCCGCAGGTGGACGAGGTCGAGTTCCCCGACAAGAAGCGCATCATTGTGCTGTCGGAAGGCCGTCTCGTGAACCTGGGCAACGCCACCGGTCACCCCAGCTTCGTGATGAGCGCCTCCTTCACCAACCAGGTGCTGGCGCAGATCGAACTCTGGACCAACCCGGGCAAGTACGAAAAGCAGGTCTACACCCTACCCAAGCATCTGGACGAAAAGGTCGCCAGCCTGCATCTGGAGAAGGTCGGCGCCAAGCTGACCAAGCTCACTCCGGTGCAGTCGAAGTATCTCGGCATTGCCGAGAAGGGCCCGTTCAAGCCGGACCACTATCGCTACTAATTGATAACGACGAATCGTTCGTCATGCGCAAAGGCCGGGCTTGTCCCGGCCTTTGTCGTTTTAACGCCTTGTCTTGGCAGCCTGAGGTGTCGATAGTGGCCGGCATGTCTGGGGCTGCGGAGACACTGGCGTGAACGATACCCTGTGGCTGGCGGCTGTTGCCGCTGCCGCCGGCGTGGCCGGCTGGCAGGGCTGGCGCGCACGCGGTCTCGCCGAGAAGCTGCGTATCGCTGAAGCCGAAACCGCGGCCACCCAGATCGCCCGCGAAGGCGAGCGCAAGGCCGCCTTGGCCCTGCAGCAGCGGCTCGATGCCCTGCTGGCGGATAACGATCACCTGCAGGAAGCCGAAGCCCAGGCCAAAGGCCTGCTGGATGCAGCCCCCTTCCCGATCTGGCGCCGCGATGCGCAGGGCCGCCTGATCTGGGTGAACGCCCGCTATGCCGTGCTGGCCGAGACGACCGCCGAGGATGTGATCGACCGCGGCCTGGAACTGGCCTCGGCGCATGATCTGGACCAGCCGCGCGACCTGGCGCTGGCCGCCCGCGAAGCCGCCACACTGAAATCGGAGGAGCGCCGCTTCGTCGCCGAGGGCGACCGCCGAAACTACCGCATCTTCGAACAGCCGGCCGGCGACGGCACGCTCGGTTTTGCGCAGGACATCACGCCCGAGGCCGATGCGCGCGGCCAGCTGCGCCGCCATATGGAAGCCCATATGGAGGTGTTGCGCACCATCTCGACCGCCACCGCCATCTACGGCCCCGACAAGAAGCTGCTGATCTGGAACCGCGCCTATGCGCGCCTGTGGCAACTGGACGAGGCCTGGCTCGAATCCCGCCCCGGCTTCGGCGAGATTCTGGAACACTTGCGCGCCGACCGCCGCCTGCCTGAGCAGATCGACTGGCAAGCCTATAAGCGTAGCCAGCTCAACCTGTTCACCTCGGTGATCGAGCGGCAGGAAGAGCTGATTCACCTGCCCGACGGCTCGACGCTGCGGCTGGTGATCAGCGCCTATCCCTCCGGCGGCCTGCTCTTCGCCTATGACGACGTGACGCGGCAACTGACACTGGAACGGGCTACCAACACCATGATCGCCGTCCAGCGCGCAACGCTGGATCACCTCTATGAAGCGGTGGTGGTGTATGGCTCGGACGGCCGCATCTCGCTGTACAACCGCGCCTTCGCCCAGCTCTGGCAGATCGACCCCGATATCCTGAACCGCCAGCCGCATATTACCGAGGTGATGGAGGCGGCACGCCCGCTGATGCAGCGCGGCCCCGACTGGGCGCAGCTCCGCGAGCGCCTGATCGACAGCTTCGCCAGCCGCAAGGCCACGCGCGGCCGGCTGGAACGCGGCGACGGCACCGTGATCGATTACGCTTCGGTGCCGCTGCCCGATGGCGCGGTGCTTTATACTTATCTCGATGTCAGCGCCAGCATCCGCATCGAACGCGCGCTGCGCGAGCGCAACGAGGCGTTGGAACGCACCGATCGCATGAATGCCGCCTTCATCAGCAACATCACGCATGACTTGCGCTCGCCGCTTGGCACGCTGATCAGCATGACCGAGGTGCTGTCACAAGGCATTCTGGGGCCGATGAACGCGCGGCAGGAGGAATACTGCGCCGACATCATGAAGACATCGCGCGACCTGCTGCGCCTGCTTGATGACATTATTGCTATCGCCACCATCGAGGTCGGCCAGATGGCGCTGGAACCCGAACCGATTGCGATGGACGCACTATGGCAGGATGAAGCCGCGATCTGGCGGGACCTGGCCGACCGCCGCACCATCCAGCTGACCATGCCCGATGAAAGCCGCGCAGGCACCATCATCAGTGGCGACGGCCAGCGCCTGCGCCAGGCGCTCGATAGTGTAATGGTCGCCGCCCTGGATGGCACCCCACAGGGCGGCCAGGTTGCCTTCAGCCTGGCCAGCCATGGCCGGGACGACATCTGCCTGCGGATCGAATGCCACAGTGGGGGCCTGAGCCCGGTACAGCCGCGCCAGCTTTTCGCCGATCTGGTCGACCCGCCGGAACACCGCCGGGCCAATGCCGACCTGTCGCTAATCGTGGCCCGGGGCCTGTTCGACCTACATGGCGCCCGCCTGCGGCTGGCCGGCGACCAGGACGGCCTCCAGGCCGTGGAAATCCTGCTGCCCTGCCAATCCAACGACACTCCGCCGGCAGATGCGATTGCGGCCCTGACAGGCCGTCAGTAGACTCAATTTCATGCCGTTGATTCGCCGTCTTACGCTGCCCGACGAGGCAGCCACCGCCGCGCTGGCGCGGGCGCTGGCGCCACGGCTCAAGCCTGGCGACGCGCTGCTGCTGGATGGCCCGCTGGGCGCCGGCAAAACCAGCTTCGCCCGTGCCCTGATCCGGCATCTGACTGGCCCGGCGACCGAAGTGCCCAGCCCGAGCTTCAACCTCGTCCTGACCTATGAGACGGATATCGCCACGCTGTGGCATTTCGATCTCTACCGCGTGGCCGACGTGCGCGAACTCGACGAGCTCGGCCTCGATGATGCGCTACGCGACGGCATCACGCTGATCGAATGGCCCGACCGCATGGGTAGCCAGATGCCGGCCACGGCGCTGACCATCCATCTTGCGCCCACCGCAGGCGCCGATAGCCCGCGCTGGGCCGACCTGCTGGGCGACGAGACCTGGGCCGACCGCCTCAACGATTTTCCGGTATCCGTGCATGACTGACCGCCTGGCTCTCTCGACTGCCTTCCTGGCGAAGGCCGGCTGGGGCGATGCCGTGCGCGCCAAACTGGCGGGCGATGCCTCCTTCCGCAAATACGATCGCCTGCGGCGCGGTGCGGCCTCGGCCGTGCTGATGGATGCGCCGCCGCCGCAGGAAGACGTCCGGCCCTTCGTGCGCATCGCGCGTCATCTGGAAAAACTAGACTACAGCGCACCGCGCATCCTGGCCGAGGATGCCGAGCATGGCTTCCTGCTGCTGGAAGACCTGGGCGACGATCTCTTCGCCCGCTTGATCCATGAGGGCACGGCGGAAACGCCGCTCTATGAAACCACCATCGACTTCCTGCTCGACCTGCATCGCCATCCCGCCCCCGCCGGCATTGCCTCCTATGACGAGCAGCGCCTGATCGATGAGGTCGAGCTGTTCATCGACTGGTATCTGCCCACGTTGACCGGCCGCGAAACGCCGCCGGCGCAACGCAACGCCTTCCGCTTCCTGTGGAGCATTCTAGCCCCGGAAGTGGTTGTGGAGCCACGCGTGCTGGTGCTGCGTGATTTTCATGCCGAGAACCTGCTCTGGCTGCCCAGGCGCCAGGGCGCGGCGAAGATCGGCCTGCTGGATTTCCAGGACGCGGTCGCCGGCCACCGTGCCTACGATCTTGTCTCGTTGCTGGAAGATGCGCGCCGCGATGTCGATCCGGAACTGGCCGAAGCGATGCTGCAGCGTTACATCGCCCGCAGCGGCGTCGATGACGCCGCCTTCCGCCGCGCCTATGCCATTCTCGGCGCTCAGCGCAACATCCGCATCCTCGGCATCTTCACCCGCCTGTGGAAGCGCGACGGCAAGCCACACTACCAAGCCTTCATGCCGCGCATGTGGGGTCTGGTCGAGCGCGACCTTGCCCATCCCGCGCTTGCCGACTTGCGCGGCTGGTTCGATGCGACCGTGCCGCAGGATCTGCGGCGCAAGCCGCTGCCGGGCCTGTGATGGACAGCGTTCCGCACACCGCGATGGTCCTGGCCGCCGGCCTTGGCACGCGGCTCAAGCCCATCACCGATCACACGCCCAAACCACTGGTCAGCGTCGCCGGCCGCACGCTGCTCGACCGCTGCCTCGACCGTCTGGTGGAGGCCGGCGTCAGCCGTGCTGTCGTCAACATCCACTGGCTCGGCCGGAAGATCCGCGATCACCTCATCATGCGCCGCGATATCGCGATTGTCATTTCGGATGAAAGCGACCTGCTGCTGGAAACCGGTGGCGGCATAGCGAAAGCCCTGCCACTGCTCGGCGACACGCCTTTCTTCGCTGTGAATGCCGACCTGATCTGGCGCGATGACGGTCCGTCTTCGCTGCAACGTCTGGCTGATGCCTTCGATCCGGCCAGCATGGATGGCCTTCTGCTGCTGCAGCCGCGCGAGGCCGCCACCGGCCATAACGGTCCCGGCGATTTTTCACTGAGCGCTGATGGCCGCCTGATCCGGCGCGGCACGCAGCCGACGGCGCCATACGTCTATACCGGCGTGCAGATCCTGCAGCCGGCCCTGTTCCGCGATGCCCCACCCGGCGCCTTCTCGCTGAATATCCTTTATGACCGCGCCATTGCAGCAAGCCGCCTGCATGGCCTGGTGCATCACGGCGACTGGATGGATGTCGGCACACATGACGGCCTCGCCCAGGCCGAAACGCGGCTGACATGACGCGCGCGGCCGATCCCGCCGTCTTCACGATTGCGCCCGGCCGCGCCTTTCTCGATGTGCTGGCCAACGGCATCCTGCAGCGCTTCGGCTGCGATCCGCTGCAACTGTCGCAGGTCACTGTCCTGCTGCCCACACGGCGCGCCTGCCGCGCGCTGACCGAGGCCTTTCTGCGCCAGAGCGATGGCGCGGCTCTGCTGCTGCCGGTGATCCGCCCGCTGGGTGACATCGATGAAGACGAACTCGATCTGCGCGGCGAGGCCACCGATCCTGAAGCGCTGCCCTTCTCGGCGCTGGACCGCACGCTGCTGCTGGCGCGCCTGGTGCGCGCCGCACCGCTGGCCGGCAACGATCCGGCCACCGCCGTGCGGCTGGCGCGCGACCTGGGTCATCTGCTCGATGCTGCATCCACCGAGGAAGTCGGGCTCGACCGACTTCCCGATCTCGTTCCCGCCAGCCTGGCCGGACATTGGCAGCAGACGCTGCAGTTCCTCGATGTCATCCGCACCGCCTGGCCGGCAATCAAGACCGAGCAGAACCGTGCCGATGCCGCCGAACATCGCCAAGCCCTGACCCAGCGCTGGGTCGATCACTGGCAGGCGCATCCGCCCGCCGGCCCGGTGATCGCCGCCGGCTCCACCGGCACCATTCCCGCCACCGCGCGGCTGCTGAAGCTGATTGCGCGCCTGCCGCAGGGTATGGTGGTGCTGCCCGGCCTCGACCGTCATCTCGACGAAGCTGCCTGGACCGCGGCAAAGACCGAACCCACCCACCCGCAGCATGCACTGGCACGCCTGCTACAGACCATCGGCGCGCTGCGTCAGGATGTGCAGGACTGGCCCGATACTGCCGGCAGCGATGACATTGCCACGGCGCGCGCAGCCCTCTTCTCGGCCGCACTGCTGCCGCCGGGCGAGACCCATCGCTGGCGCGGCATGGCGACGGCCGCTACCGATGCGGCATTGTCCGGCCTGCAGCGCGTCTATGCGCCGGGTCCGCGCGAAGAAGCCCTGGCCATCGCGCTGATGATGCGCCAGACGCTGGAACAGCCCGGCCGCACGGCGGCGCTGATCACACCCGACCGCATGCTGGCACGCCGCGTCGCAGCCGAGCTTGCGCGCTACGGCATCAATATCGACGATTCCGCCGGCACGCCGCTGGACCAGACGCCACCGGCCGTGTTCTTGCGACTGCTGGCGCAAGTGGTGGCCGAGGATTGCGCGCCGGTCGCCCTGCTGGCGCTGCTGAAGCATCCCTTCTGCCGGATCGGCATGAAGCGCCTCGATCTGCTGCGCTGGACCCGGCAGGTTGAACGCGCCGTGCTGCGCAAGCCCCGCGCGCTGTCCAGCCTCGCAGCCCTCGCCGCCGATCTGCAGCGCAGGCATGCCGAGCTGTTGCCGCCACTGACACGGCTGAAAACTATCCTGCAGCCCTTGCTGGCCCTGCAGCAGCAGGCCGAGGTTTCACTGGATGACATGCTGCGCGCGCAGATCGTGGCGGCTGAACACCTGACCTCGACCGACGAAGCTGACGGCCCGTCGCTTTGGCAGCATGACAGCGGTGAAAACCTGCACGCGCTGACCGTGGAGCTGCTGCAGGCAGCCCATCAATTCGGCGCACTGGCGCCGGCCGCCTGGCCGCGCCTGCTAGACGCCCTGCTGGAAGGTCAGGTGGTGCGGCCACGCCGCCATGCGCATCCGCGCCTGTTCATCTGGGGCCTGCTGGAAGCCCGCCTGCAGCATGCCGACCGCATCATCCTCGGTGGCCTCAACGAAGGCACCTGGCCGCCGCAGGCCAAGGAAGACCCGTGGCTGAGCCGGCCGATGCGTGACACGCTGGGCCTGACGCCGCCGGAATTCCGTCTGGGCCAGACCGCGCATGATTTCATGCAGGCGGCCTGCGGCACGGACGTGATCCTGACCCGTGCCGCCAAGGTGGATGGCACACCCACTGTGCCGGCGCGCTGGCTGCTGCGGCTGGATGCGCTGCTGGAGGGTGATCCGCGCTGGCCGGCCACACAGGCGCCGCAGTATCTGCACTGGGCCGATGGCATGGATGCACCCAAGGACGTGGCGCGCGGCGCCCTCCCGCGGCCCACGCCGCCGGTCGAGGCGCGTCCGCGCGCGCTTTACGTCACCGATATCGAAACCTGGATCCGTGACCCTTATGCGCTGTATGCCAAGCGCGTGCTGAACCTGCGGCATCTCGACGATCCCGACCAGGCGCCCGATGCCCGCCTGCGCGGCAACGTGATCCACAGCGTGCTGGAAACCTTCCTGAAAAAGCATCCGGCCGATCTGCCGGCGGATGAGCCCGCACTGGCTGAACTCTTCGATCTCGGTCGCGCCGAATTCGGCGCCTGGCTGCAGCGATCCGAGATCGCCGCTCTGTGGTGGCCGCGTTTCGAACGCGCCATGCGCTGGTTCGTCGCCTATGAGCGGGCTCGCCGTGGCGACGGCTTCCGTCCGGCCTTGCTGGAGCAGGAAGGTAAACTCGAGATCACAGCGCCGGCCGGGCCCTTCGTCCTGAAGGCCAAGGCGGATCGCATCGATCGCAACGAGCGCGACCAGTCGCTGGCAGTGCTGGATTACAAGACCGGCCGGCCGCCCTCGGCCAAGCAGGTGCATACCGGCCTGTCGCCGCAGCTGGCGCTAGAAGCCGCCATCGCACGTGCCGGCGGTTTCGACGGCCTGTCGCCGGCCGAGATTGCCGAACTGGTCTATATCCGGCTCAGCGGTGGCGGGCCGGAACCAGGCGAAGCGCGGAAGATAGAAGGCACCAGCCGTACACCCATCCCATCCGCCGATGAGCTGGCGAAGGAAGCATTGGCGCGGCTTGCCGCCTGGGTTGCACGCTTCGACGACGCTGCCATGCCCTATCTCTCGCGACCACGCCCGCAATTCGTTGACTATGCCGGTGATTACGACCATCTCGCCCGCGTGGCCGAGCGCGCCGAAGGCACGGGAGAGGAGTCATGAGCCAGACTCCGGACGACGAACTCCGCGCCCACACCACCAACCAGCGCGTCGCCGCCGATCCGGCACTGTCAGCCTGGGTGGCGGCCAATGCCGGCTCGGGCAAGACCCGTGTGCTGGTCGACCGCGTCACCCGCCTGCTTTTGATGGGCACGCGGCCGAGCGGCATTCTCTGCCTCACCTTCACCAAGGCCGCGGCTGCCGAAATGCAGCTGCGCCTGACCGACCGGTTAGGCAAATGGACCACGCTGGACGACGGCGCACTCGACAAGGAACTGCGCGATCTGCTCGGCCAGCAGGTGACGGCGGGTGATATGGATGCGGCGCGACGGCTGTTCGCCCGCACGCTGGAAGCACCAGCCGGCCTGAGGCTCCAGACCGTCCATGCCTTCTGCGAAGCTTTGCTGAAACGCTTCCCCGTCGAGGCCAATGTCCCGCCCGGCTTCGCCGTCGCCGACGAGGCCGTCACCGCCGAACTGTTCGCCGTCGCCCAGGCGCAGGTGCTGGGCGACGGCCTGATGGATGCCAGCTTCCAGCCGGTGATCCATTTCTTCGCCGCCCGCGTGGATGATGCGCGCTTTGCCGCCATCCTGAAGGCCCTGCTGGGCAGGCGCCGCGATCTCGCCCTGCTGCTGGAGGCCCATGGCAGCGCCGCAGCCGCCATCGGCGCGTTGCATGCACTGCTCGACCTGCCGCCGGATGCAACACGCGATGGCTGCCTGCAGGCCTATATCGACCGCATGCCGCTGGCCGCCTTGCGCGACGCCACTGCAATGCTCTGCGGTGGCGGCAAGACCGACCAGAAGATCGGCAGACCGCTGGCCGACTGGCTGGCCGCCAACGGCCCCGCAGACAGGTTTGAAGCCGACTGGCTGGCCGGTTTCTTCACCGCCGAAGGCAAACCGCGTGCCAGCATGGCTAGCAAGGCGGCCGGGCCGGTTGCCGCGGATACGCTGGCTGAGGAGCAGGCGCGCCTGATCGCCCTGCAGCAGACCCTGAATGCCCTGACCATCGCGGAAGCCACCGCCATGCTGCTGCGGCTGAGCGAGCGCGTGCTGGCTGCCTATACGGACCTGAAGGCCGCGCGCGGTCTGCTGGATTACGACGACCTGATCCTGAAGAGCCGCGACCTGCTGGTCGAACCCAGCCAGGTGCCCTGGGTGATGTTCAAGCTGGATCAGGGCATCGACCATATCCTGGTTGATGAAGCGCAGGATACCAGCCCGGATCAATGGTCAGTGATCGCGGCCCTGTCGGAAGAATTCTTCAGCGGTACCGGCGCACGCGACATGCTGCGCCGCACGGTCTTCGCCGTGGGCGACATCAAGCAGTCGATCTACAGTTTCCAGGGCGCACGGCCGCAGGCCTTCCTCGACATGCGCGAGAATTTCCGCCGCCGCGCCGAAGCGGTGGGCGAACAGCTGCATCCCGTGCCGCTGGAAATGTCCTTCCGCTCCGCGCCGGCGATCCTGCAGCTGGTCGACGCCGTCTTCGCCCAGGAAGCTGCGCAAACAGGCGTGGTGCAGGACGACAAGCTGCTGAGCCACAAGGCCAGCCGACGCGAGGCCGCCGGCCGCATCGAAATCTGGCCGCCATTCAAGCCCGACCCCAAAGCGCAGAGCGAACCTTGGGACGCGCCGCTGGATTATGTCGGCCAGAAAGACCCGCGCGTGCGGCTGGCCGAACAGATCGCCGCCCAGATTCGCCACTGGATGGATCACGAGGATCTGCCCAACCAGGGCCGCCGCCTGCGCGCTGGCGACGTGATGATCCTGGTCCGCCGCCGCAATGTGTTCTTCGAGGCGATGGTCCAGGCGCTGAAGGCCGCCAACGTGCCGGTGGCGGGTGCTGACCGCATGAGGCTGGCCGAGCAGGTTGCCGTACTCGACCTGTTGGCGCTGGGTCGCTTCTGCCTGTTGCCGGAGGACGACCTGACGCTGGCTGCTGTGCTGAAAGGACCACTGTTCAATTTCAGCGAAGACGATCTCTTCGCGCTATGCTGGAATCGCAAGCAGCACTATGTCTGGCATGAGCTGCAGGCCCGCGCCAACGAGCATCCGCACTGGAAAACTGCCAGCGACGAACTGCATGTCCTGCTGGGCCGGGCCGACCTGATCCCGCCCTTCACACTCTATGCCGAACTGCTCGGCGCGGGCGGCGGACGGCGCCGCCTGATCGCGCGACTGGGACCGCAGGCCAATGAACCGATCGATGAATTCCTGGCGGCCACGCTGGCCTATGAGCGCGAGAATGCGCCCAGCCTGCAGGGCTTCATCAGCTGGTTCCCACGCCATGCCGGCGAGGTGAAACGCGATCTGGATCAGGGTCGCGATGAAGTGCGCGTGCTGACCGTGCATGGCGCGAAGGGCCTGGAGGCACCGGTGGTGATCCTGCCTGACACCTGCGACCTGCCGCAGGAGCAGGGCAGCGAGGGTCTACTCTGGGGCGAAGCACCGCAGCCGCCGCGCCGGCCGACCTATGCCGCTGGTCCCGCGCTGGCGCGCGCCATACCGCAACTGTACTGGCCGCTGCGCAAAGACAATGATGTCAGCGTAACATCAGGCCTGCGCGCGGCGCGTCAGGCCGAGCAGATGGCCGAATATCGCCGCCTGCTCTATGTGGCGCTGACGCGCGCGCAGGATCGCCTGTATGTTTGCGGCTATCTCAACAGCCGCACGGCAGAAAAAGGCCCGCCGCAGGGCTGCTGGTATGACCTTGTCTCGGCTGGCTTCGCCACATTGCAGACGCAGGAAAAAAGCGTTGCCCTTCCCTGGGGCGACGAAGGCCTGCGGTTTGAAAGCTTCCCGTTGACACGCGGCACAGCCAAACCGCAAACCGCCGCGCCCGTCATGGCCGCCCTCCCCGCCTGGCTGCACCATGCGCCGCCGCCCGATCCGCTGCCCCCCAGGCCGCTGAGCCCCTCACGCCCGAGCAAGGTCGATCCGCCGCCGCTCAGTCCCACCGCTACCGACCGACTAGTCGGTTTGGCCCGTGGCCGCCTGATCCACCGTCTGCTGCAAACCTTGCCCGACCTGGACGGCGAAGATGCGCGCCGCAGCGCCGCAGCGCGCTTCCTGACTCATCCCGCGCATGGCCTCCTTCCGGCGCAACAGCATGAAATTCTGCAGGAAGTCCTGAGGGTTCTGGATGATCCGGCCTTCGCGCCAGTCTTTGCGCCGCAGGCCCGTGTCGAGGCACCTCTGGCTGGTCGCGTCGGCAACCGGATGGTTGCCGGCCAGGTTGATCGTTTGCTGATTACTGACAGTGCAGTGCTGGTTGTTGATTACAAAACCAACAGGCCGCCACCCGCGCAGGCTGCTGAAGTGGATGCGGCATATCTGGATCAGATGGCTTTATATCGCGCTCTGCTGCAACAGATATTCCCTGGGCGGAGTGTTGAGGCCGCCCTGTTATGGACCCATGCCCCGCGATTGATGCCATTGCCCGCAACACTGCTCGATCAACGACTTGCAACTTTCACCGCAACGTGACTGTTTCACTGCAACGTGAGTAGCCGTAGGCTGGGCCGGTGCCTAGGTTGACGACATGACGCTGAACGCCGTACGCCGCTTTGGGTTGTTTGCCGTGCTGGGCCTCGCCGCCCTCACGACAACGATTGCTGCACAGGCGCAACCTAGGAATCCCTCGCAGCTTGTGGTTCTGGAACTCTTCACCAGCCAAGGCTGCAACTCCTGCCCGCCGGCCGATGGCCTTATGAAAGACTGGCAACAGCAGCCCGGCGTTCTGCCGCTGTCGCTGCATGTCGACTACTGGGATTATCTCGGCTGGAAGGACACGCTGAGCCGCAAGGGTCATGGCGTGCGCCAACAGGATTACGCGCGCAACACCGGCAAGCGTGAAGTCTATACGCCGCAGGTGGTGGTGGACGGACAGTTTGCTGTGGTCGGGTCCGACCGCGAAGCCGTCGCCTTCGCCATCGAGAAGGCACGCAAGCAGCAGCATGTGTCCATGAAGGCCGAGCGGACCAAAACCGGACAGTTCCAGGTGCAAGTGCCCAATATCGACAAGGCCGTTGTGGAAAAAGGCTGGGCAGGAGAAGCCAAGCTTCTACTCTGCCGCTTCGACCTGCAGCATGATGTCGCGATCGAACGCGGCGAAAATCAGGGCCGCACGCTCAACTACCTCAATGTCGCCCGTTCCTGGGCCGAACTTGGCCGCTGGCAGGGCAAGGATGCCACCTACGAGGTGCCAAACCTTGCGGATATCGATTGGAGCCGACAGGGCGCCGTCGTGCTGCTGCAGGCGGTGAACAGCCAAGGCGTCGGCCCGATTATTGGTGCCGTCGACCTGAAGACCGCGCAGTAATCCGGCCGGGCCGGGTTTCCGCCAGATTGGCCGGTCACAACCTCAATCGTTGACAGCGCTGCCGGGCAGGCCGAAGCTTTCGGCCATGATCCATCGTTCCGTGCCGCCCCGTGAGTGACCAGCCGCAGCCCCCCGTCCGGATCGAGCACCGCCTGCGGCCGGCTGACCGCAACGATCTGCCACGCCTGAATGACATCATCCGCAGCCTGCCGGCCGAGATCGTTGCCGATCTGGATCTGGCCGAGCTGCAGCACGATGGCAGCACGCTGTTTCTGGCCGAATGGCGAACCGCCATCGATGGCTTCATTGTGCTGCTGCCGCTGCAGCGCAGCCTGCTGATCCACCGCCTCGTGGTCGCCGAGGATGCGCGCGGCCGCGGCGTGGGCGGCTGGCTGCTCGACTGCGCTGCGGGGCATGCACGCAGCCTCGATCTCGCCACCATTGAGATCCAGCGACCCGTGCAGGACCGCACCGGCATCGACTGGCTGCGCCGGCGCGGCTTTACACCCGACCCGCATGGCGGCAACAGGATCTATCTGCGCCGCCCCGCATAATCAGAAAAGACCCGAGGAAACCGATGAGTGAGCAGAAATCCGCCTTGAAGCCATCCAGCACCGTTCTGATGATCCGCGATGGCGATGCCGGCCTGGAAGTCTTCATGGTGAAGCGCAACCACGCCATCGACTTCGCCTCCGGCGCCATGGTGTTTCCCGGCGGCAAGCTGGCCGACGGCGACAGCGATCCGGTGCTGATGGGCCGCCATGCGCGGCCGGGCAGTTTCGACCCGGCGCTGACGCCGTTTGCTTTCGGTGCGATCCGCGAGGCGTTCGAGGAATCCGGCCTGCTGCTGGCGCGCAAGAAGGGCCAGGGCAGCCTGCTGTCTGCCACAGAGGTGGAAGCGCTGGGGCATTGGCGCGAGCCGCTCAACCGCGGTGACAAGACACTGCGCGACATGGCCGAAGCCGAGAATCTCGATTATGCACTCGACCGCCTGGTGCCGTTTGCGCATTGGATCACGCCCGAGGTGATGCCCAAGCGCTTCGACACCTGGTTCTTCCTGGCGCTGGCGCCCGAAGGCCAGATCGGCGCCCATGATGGCGGTGAATCGGTGGAATCAGAATGGCTCGGCGCGCAGGCCGCCCTCAATGCCTGGGAGGCCAAGACGCGCACCATCGTCTTCGCCACCCGCATGCAGCTGGTCAAGCTGGCGCGATCGAAGGATGTCGCCTCTGCATTACAGGCTGCGGCCGAGGATCAGATCGTCGACGTGATGCCCGTGCTGGACAAGGTGAGCTTCAGCGAACCGCATCTGCGCATCCCGGCCGAGGCCGGCTATGGCGTCACTGAAGTGGCGCTCAGCCGCGTCGGGATGTAAGCGAATAAAAAAGAAGGGCTGATCAGCCCTTCTTTTCATCCTTCTTCGGCTCGTCTTTTTCCACCACATCCTTGATGCGGCGGGTCAGGTCGCGGGCGGAATAGTCCGGTACCAGATAGGCCCAGCCATCCAGGCGGCGGATCGCCGCATTGGCCTGCTTCTCGGCCTCGTCCGGCGGCAGCAAGTCCTTGTTGGTCGGGTTCGGCTTGGCCAGCGCCGCATCATAGGCCACCGTGATGGTGATCCAGAATTTCTTCTCCTGCTCGGCCGGGATGGTGCGCACGGTGGCCCTGATACCATCCAGCGTCACGATCTCGGTCACGGTCGCCTTGGAAAAATCATGCTCGGTGGCCTTGGTGACATCCTCGAAGGTCGGATAGGCCAGTGCGCCGGCCACGGCGTTGATGTCGAAGGCCGAGCCGGGCTTCATGCCCTTGGGGACATCCTGCAGCACGAAATCGATGCCCGAGCCGTCGGTCTTTTCAGGGCCGCGCTGCACGCGCAGCTTCTCGCCATCCGCATGCGTCACAGTGGCATAGGCCACCCGGCTACGCTCGATCTTGATCAGGTCCTTGACCAGCCATTGCACCGGGTCGGCCGGCAGCTCGACAATGCCCTGGGCCAGCCAGGCGCGGGCCTCCTCCGGCTTACGCACATGAATCTGACCCGGCTTGCTGCCCACTGGGAAGCTGCGCATCTTGCCCATGATCACGGCGGCGATGGATTTTGAATCGGCATCGACCAGGCGCACCAGGATCGGACCCGGATCGGCCTTGGCGGCCTCGTCGACCGGCTTGTAGCGATCAGGCTCGGAGACCTGCAGGCGGTCGTAGTAGTCCGGCTTGTCGGTGCGCGGCTCGATGGTTTCCAGGCCAGCGATGCCGATCACGTTCTTGCGCACCAGGTCGGCGCGCACCGGATAGTCATGCCGGCTCGGCATGCTCCACTGCTCGGCGCTGGCGCCACGCTCGATGCGGAACAGCGCCTTCGATGTCGCAATCTCCAGCGAGGCCACCTCGTTGACCTTGGCGGTCAGGCCGGGAAACAGCGGCTGCGGCGTGAAATCGGCCTGCGCTGCACGGTCGCGCGAGGTCGCCACCCACCAGCCGGCGCCGCCGACGATGACGGCAGCACCCAGCAGGATCGCCCAGGTCTTGTTGCGCATCTGCATGACGTGACTCCCGTCTTAACCTTCCAGCGCGCGCCGGATGCGGCGCTGACGCCAGACAATGGCGAGGCCGACCGCCACCAGGGCGGCCAGCAGCGGCATCAGGCCGATGTTGATGAACTTGACCAGCAACTGCAGCGCCTCGATGTCGCGGTTCAGCTCGCGCTGCACGCCGCGCAACTCGCGCCGGGTTTCCAGCAGCTGGTCGCGGAAAGTGCCGATGGCTGCTTCCTGCTCGGCGCTGAGCAGCGCGTTGGACTGCTCCTGCGCCTTGGACTGCAGATCGGCGAGCTGCTTCTGCGTCGTCTCCAGCTTCTGCTCCAGCGCACGCTGGCGGGCCAGGAACTGCTGGTCGGCCTGCCGGCGCATGCCGTCGATCAGCTCGAACGGACGCTGCGACTTGCCACGGCTGCGCAGGCCGATCATGTCGCCCGAACCCGACATGTTGTCGATGGCATTGACCAGGAAGTCGGCATTGGCTGCGATCGGCACATACATGCTCTGCCCCATCATCTGCTGGGTACGGACCCAGAAGCGATCGTCCAGCATGTCGGCATCAGCCACCAGCAGCACGTTGATCGGTTTGGCGCTCTCGGTCACCGGAGCCACGACCGGAACGGCCGGCGCCTTGTCGTCCTTCTTCTCCACCGCCGGCGCACCATTGGGGAAAGCCGTCTTGGCCGGGCCGCTGATGCGCGCCGCCAGCGTGTAGGTCTCGCCGGTGGGCTTGAACTTCTCGGCCAGCAACTGCGGATTGGGGTCGCCCTGCAGGTCGGCCACATCCATCAGCATCGCCTGGTTCGACGAGGTGATCAGCGGCGTCAGCGTGGTGGACGCGCCATCCAGCTTGCGGATCGAACCCATCGAGGCGGCATTGAGCTGCGTCAGGTCGGCCGTCACCACATCGCCATGACTCAGGTTATCCGGCTGGATCGCCAGCCACGGCACATAGTCGACGACAGCCGCCGCGCCCTGGCGGCCGGTCTGCACGCGCTGGGCCAAGCCCAGATCGGCGACGAACTTGCCGGCCTGCACCTCAACACCCCAGGCCTTGAACAGCTCGGGCAGCAGCGAGGACTGGTCGCCCGGCGGCATCGGCCGGCCCGACATCGGATCGGGCAGCGCCGCCATCGTTTCGGAGTACGGATCGGCGAAGACAATCAGACGGCCGCCCTTCAGCACATACTGGTCGATGGCATACTGGGCCTGCGGGCTCAGATCCTTGGGATGCGCCAGCACCAGCGCGCCGAGTTTCTCATTGATGTCTTCGGGCTTGGAGCCATCCAGCATCTTCACGTCGAAGAACTGCCTGATCTGCTCCAGAATCAGATAGGGCTGCGACTGGCCGCGCATCGCCGCCATCACACCGCCGGGCCCGTATTCCAGCGGCAGCGCGCCGAGGATGCCGATTGCCGGCTTGGTCGGGTTGCTGAGCGCGTAGACCAGCTTGGTCAGGTCATATTCGAGGAACTGCTCCTTCTCCGCCTGGAAGAAGGGGATCACCTGCTGCTGGTCGAGCGTGTTGGAGCCAACCAGGCCGAAATAGAGCGAGCCGGTCTGCGTCTGCGCACCCTGCAGGCCAGCCTGCACCGCGCGGTCCTCGGCTTCCGAGAACGGCTCGGGATCGATCACCTCGAGGCGGATCTTGCCGCCCGACAGCGCCGCATAACGCTCGAGCAGCTCGCGCACACGAGTGCCGTACTGCTTCAGCTGCGGCGCGCTGCCGGCCAGCTTGTCGGAAAAGAAGTACCGCAGCGTGACGGGCTCGGGGATGCTCTTCAGCACGTTCCTGGTGCCGTCGGACAGCGTATAGAGTCGCGCCTCGGTCAGGTCGATGCGGGTATCGCGTAGGCCCTGGTTGACCAGGATGTTGAAGCCGAGGAAGACCGCGAAGGCGGCGACGAGCCCGGTGCCGGTGAGAAGCGCTTTTTTGCCGGTCTGCATGATTCAGCCCGCCTTCTTGAGGTCGACGACCACCGCATTGGCGTAAAGCCAGACTGCGATGAGCGAGAGGAAGAACACCAGGTCGCGCAGGTCGATCACGCCTTCGGTGATGGCGTTGAAATGCGACAGGAAGCTGAAGGAGGCAATGGTGTCGACGATCAGCGTCGGCGCCCAGCCCTGGAAGAAACTCAGCACCATCGGTGCGCCCGACACGGTGAAGATGAAGCAGACCAGCACGCTGACCACGAAGGCGATCACCTGGTTCTTGGTCACCGCCGACATGCAGCTACCGATCGCCAGATAGGCGCCGGCCATCAGCAGGCTGCCGATATAGCCGGCGAAAATGACGCCGTTATCGGGCGAGCCGAGCCAGTTCACGGTCAGCCACAGCGGGAAGGTCAGCAGCAGCGCGATACCGGCGAAGGCCCAGGCGGCAAGGAATTTGCCCAGCACGGCGGCCCAGAGCGGGATCGGCAGGGTCAGCAGCAGTTCGATGGTGCCGGCCTTGCGCTCCTCCGCCCACAGCCGCATGGCAATGGCAGGCAGGAAAAACAGGTAGAGCCAGGGATGAAACAGGAAGAAGGCCTTCAGGTCGGCCTGGCCGCGCTCGAAGAACTGGCCGAGATAGAAAGTGAAGATGCCGGCGGTGAACAGGAACACCACGATGAAGACATAGGCGACCGGCGTCGAGAAATAGCCGCTGAGTTCGCGGCGCAGAACGGCAAGCATCGGTTTCATGGTCTACTTCCTCAGGCGGCGCGCGCTTGGGTGATCTGGCGGAAGGCCGCATCGAGTTTGCCCGGCGCGGCGATGATGTCGCCGATGCGCCAGCCTGCAGCACCTTCCGGACGACCCTCGGCCACGATGCGGCCGCGGGCGATGATGATGGCGCGGCTGCACACCGCCTCCACCTCTTCCAGGATATGGGTTGAGATGATGATCGCCTTGTCGCGCGCCATGGCCTGGATCAGGCCGCGCACTTCATGCTTCTGGTTCGGGTCGAGACCGTCGGTCGGCTCGTCGAGCACCAGCACCGGCGGATCATGCAGGATGGCCTGCGCCAGACCGACGCGGCGCTTGTAGCCCTTGGACAGCGTGTCGATCGGCTGGTCCAGCACATCCTTGATGTTGACCTGGTCGATCACCTTGTCCAGCCGCCACTGACGGTCCGCACCGCTCATCTCGCGCACATCGGCGATGAAATCCAGGAAACCACGCGCCGTCATGTCGGCATAGGTCGGCGCGCCTTCCGGCAAGTAACCGATGGCGCGCTTGGCGGCCAGCGGTTCGGCCTCCACGTCATGGCCGCAGACCGAGATGCTGCCCGAGGTGGCGCTCAGGAATCCGCAGAGCATTTTCATGGTGGTGGACTTGCCGGCCCCGTTAGGGCCGAGGAAGCCAAGCACTTCCCCTTTGGAGACCGTGAAACTGACATTGTCGACGGCGGTGAACGGGCCGAATTGCTTGACCAGATTCTTTATGTCGATCATCGTTTTAGGGCACCCCTTGCCTGCCCGCGCAGCCTCCCGCCGCACGGCGCCCGCTAGATAAGAGTTTCCTCGGCCATGGTTCAAGCCCTCCACGGAAATATGCGCCGGTTTGCCACGTCATGAATGACCAGCCGGACGTGCCCTCGCCCTGCATTAACGTCTGCCAGATCGACCGGCGGACAGGCTGGTGCATCGGCTGCTGGCGCACCGGGGCCGAGATCGGGTCCTGGCCGACCCTGGATAGTCCGGGACGCCGGGCCCTGCTGGCCGAACTGCCGGCCCGCAAGGACAGCTATCTGGCCGCCAAGGTCCGGGAGGCGGCCCGGTGAACCGTCCTCCACCCTTTTGCTGCCCACGTCCTCGCTGAACGGCCGCCCGCCCCATGTCGGCCTTCCTGCTGAAACGCTTCCTCACCCTGCTCGCCACCCTGGCGGCGACCTCGGTGATCGTTTTTCTGGTACTGGAAATCCTGCCTGGCGATCCGGCACTGCTGGTGCTGGGCATTGACGCCACCGACGAGCAGCTCATCGCCTTCCGCGAGCAGTACGGCCTCAACCGTCCGATTCTGGCGCGCTATCTTGCTTGGATCGTGAACCTGGCGCATGGCGATTTCGGCATCTCCTATGCCTACAAGACGCCGGTCTGGCCGCTGATCGCCGAGCGGCTGGTGCTGACCTATCCGCTGGCGGTCAGCGCCATGCTGCTGACCATCGCGCTGGCGCTTGTCCTGGGCGTCTTCGCCGCCGCGCGCCATAATCGCGCCGGCGATCTGATCATCATGAGCCTCAGTCAGCTGGGCATCTCGATCCCGAATTTCTGGTTCGGCCTACTGCTGATCTTGCTGTTTGCCGTCAACCTCGGCTGGGTCTCGGCTGGCGGCTTTCCCGGCTGGGGCAATGCCGCCAGCGCCATCCAGAGCCTGATCCTGCCCAGCATCGCGCTGGCCGTGGTGCAGACCGCGATCCTCGCCCGCATCACGCGCTCCTCGGTGCTGGATGTGCTGCGTGAGGATTTTGTGCGCACGGCGCGCGCCAAGGGCCTGAGCCGCCAGGCCGTGCTATGGCGCCATGTGCTGCGTAATGCGCTGATCCCGGTGGTGACCGTGATCGGGCTTCAATTCGGCAATCTGCTGACCGGCACCATCATCGTGGAGCAGGTCTTCTCCCTGCCCGGCCTCGGCCGCCTGATCTTCCAGGCGATCAGCAATCGTGACATCGAAGTGGTGAAGGCCGCTGTTATCCTGCTGGCCTTCACCGTGGTGGTGGTGAATTTCATCGTCGACATCCTCTATGCCGTGATCGATCCACGCCTGAAGGCCCGGGATGTCTGACTTCTGGAAACGCGCCATCCGCCATCGCAGCTTCATGGTCGGCGGCCTGCTGACCGCGCTGGTACTGGGCATGGCGCTGCTGTCGCTGGTCTGGATGCCTTATGCGCCGACCGCCATCAACATCCGCAAACGCATGGCGCCGCCCTCGGCCGAATACTGGCTCGGCACCGATCCCTTCGGGCGCGACGTGCTGTCGTTGATCCTGGCGGGTGCGCAAAATTCGCTGCTGGTAGGCGTTATCGCGGTCGGCATCGGCCTGCTGCTGGGCAGCGCGCTGGGCCTGCTGGCCGCCGCGCGCCGCGGCTGGCTGGAAGAGCTGGTGATGCGCTTCGCCGACTTCACCTTCGCCTTCCCCGCCATTCTCTCGGCCATCATGCTGGCCGCCATCGCCGGCGCCAGCACCATGAATTCGGTGATCGCCATCGCGATCTTCAACATCCCGGTCTTCGCCCGCGTGGTGCGCGGGTCGGCCAATGCGATCTGGGCCCGCGACTTTATCCTGGCCGCCCGCGGCGCCGGCAAGGGCGACCTGCGCATCACCATCGAACATGTTCTGCCCAACATTCTCAGCGTCATCGTGGTCCAGGCGACCATCCAGTTCGCGCTCGCCATCCTGGCCGAGGCGGCACTGTCCTATCTCGGTCTGGGCACGCAGCCGCCGACACCGAGCTGGGGCCGCATGCTGAATGACGCCCAGGGTATGGTGTTCCGGGCTCCGTTCCTCGCCGTCTTCCCTGGCTGCGCCATCGCCATGGCGGTGCTGGGCCTCAACCTGCTGGGCGACGGCCTGCGCGACCTGACCGATCCGCGCCTGTCGCGGCAGAGGCGCTGAGATGGATGTTCCGCTGCTCTCCGTGCGCGACCTGCGCGTGACCCTGCCGGCGCAGGCCGGCAATGTCGCCGCCGTCCGCGGCATCAGCTTCGACCTGCGGCCCGGTGAGACTCTGGGCATCGTGGGGGAAAGCGGCTGCGGCAAATCGATGGCGGCGCTGGCGCTGATGGGCCTGCTGCCCGAAGGCGCCATGGCCGGCGGCCAGGTGCTGTACCGCGACCGCGACCTGCTGCAAGCCGACGAGGCCACGCTCTGCGATCTGCGCGGGAACCGGCTTGCCATGATCTTCCAGGAGCCGATGACCTCGCTCAACCCGCTGCATCGCATCGGCGACCAGATCGCCGAGCCGCTACTCTTGCATCGGAACGTCAGCCGGCAGCAGGCCCGCGAGCGTGCCATCGAGCTGCTCGACCGCGTCGGCATCGCCAACCCGCGCGAGCGGCTGAATGCCTATCCGCACGAACTATCCGGTGGCCAGCGGCAACGCGCGATGATCGCCATGGCGCTGGCCTGCGAACCTGACATCCTGATTGCCGATGAGCCGACCACGGCGCTTGACGTCACCATCCAGGGCCAGATTCTCGACCTGCTGCATGGTCTTGTGAACGAAACCGGCATGGGGCTCATCCTGATCAGCCACGACCTCGGCGTGATCGCCGAGACTGCCGACCGTGTCATGGTGATGTATGCCGGCCGCGCCGTGGAAAGCGGCCCGGTGCATGCGCTGTTCGACCGGCTGTCGCATCCCTACGCGCGCGGGCTGTTCCAGGCGATGCCGCAGATCGGCGGCAATATGCCACATCCGCGCCCAGCCTTGCCGACCATCCCCGGCATGGTGCCGGATCTGGCCGACCTGCCGCCGGCCTGCGCCTTTGCCGACCGCTGCGCGCTGGTCGAGCCGCGCTGCCGTGCCGACTTCCCGCCCGATGTCACCGTCGGGCCTCAACACCGCGCCGAATGCTGGCGCACCGACGCCACGGCGGCCTTGCCATGACGCCACTGGTCGAGATCGACGATCTTCACAAGGCCTATGCCATCGGCCGCAGCCTGCCGTTCACGGCCGCGCGGCAGGTGCATGCGGTTAATGGCGTGTCGCTGCGCATCGCGCCGGGCGAAAGCCTGGGCGTGGTGGGCGAAAGCGGCTGTGGCAAGTCCACGCTGGCCCGTCTGGTGATGGCGCTGGAGAAACCCGACCGGGGTCAGGTGCAATTTGACGGCCACGATCTGCATGCTCTGTCGAAAAGCGATCTGCGCGCGGCACGGCGCGATTTCCAGATGGTGTTTCAGGACCCTTACGGCTCGCTCGATCCGCGCCTCTCGGTCGAACGGATCGTCGCCGAGCCGCTGGATATGCTGGAGAAATCCGGCCGTGCGGATCGCCGCCGACGCATCGCCGAAACGCTCGCCACCGTGGGCCTGCGCGCTGGCGACATGGAGAAATATCCGCATGAATTCTCGGGCGGCCAGCGCCAGCGTATTGCCATTGCCCGCGCCCTGATCACGCGGCCGCGCCTGATCGTCGCCGACGAGGCCGTCTCGGCGCTGGATGTCTCGGTGCAGGCCCAGGTGCTGAACCTGATGGCCGAACTGCAGCGCCACCACGGCATCACCTACCTGTTCATCAGCCATAACCTGGCGGTGATCGACCATCTCTGCACGCATGTGGCGGTGATGTATCTGGGCCGCATCGTTGAACAAGGCCGCACCGACACCGTGTTCGCCCGGCCGGCGCATCCCTATACCCAGGCGTTGTTGGCGGCTCTGCCGCGCCCGGTGCCGCCGCCGCCCGGGCAGAAACGCCGCCGCAGCCTGCTGCAGGGCGCCCCGCCCAACCAGACACAGTTGCCCGCCGGCTGTGCGCTGGCGCCGCGCTGCGCTCATGCCGACGATCATTGCCGCGCCGTCACACCGCCGTTGCGGCTGCTGAATGACAGCCGCAGTGCTGCCTGCCACAAAGTGGAAGAGGTTATTAGGCCGGCCTGATTACCGGGGCTGACTGAGCACTTGCAACTGGTAGCCACGGCTGCGCATGCAGTAATCCGCCAGCTCGGCCGTACGCGGCCCACGGTCAAAATAGGACGGCGAGTTATGGCCGCGCTCCCAGGGCATGCCGAAGCCGCGATTGAAACCGGTGCCGGTCCAGGGCGGATAGAGCGGGCGCGATGACATGCTCTCATCGAAGGCCTGACCCGAGGCGATCTGCTGGCAATCGGCTGTATCGCGCTGGCGCTGCGCCGGCGAGGTATCGGTGCGCACCCATTCGGTCGGCGTCGTCGCACACCCCGCGAGCAACGCCAGACCGATCAGAGCTGCAGCACGGATCATCATTTCTGAATCGGTGCCAGCGCGTAGCCGCGCTGCTGCATGCAGTATTCGCTCAGCTCGTAGACCCGCGCGCCGCGCAGACTGAAGCTGCTGCCGCGACCACCATTGCCATCGCCACCACCACCGCTTTCCTGGAACTGGGTGTCCTTGTAGGGCGGATAGATCGCCTTGCTCTTGTCGCTTTCGTCGAAGGCCTGGTAGTTGGCGATATCGAGGCAGGCTTTCTCATCGGCATTGCGTTGCGCCACCGGTGTCCCCGCCCGGGTCCATTCGGTGCTGGGGGCGCAGGCGGCAACGGCAAGCAGAAACAGGCAGGCGGCGGATGGACGGATCATGACGACATCCTCATTGCGGTATCGGTTGCAGGCTGTAACCCCGGGCGCGCAGGCAGAAATCCTGCAGGTCGCTCTCGCGCTGTCCGCGATACATGAACGGGTCGTTGTAATAGGAGCGTCGGTAGCCGTATGGCCCGTAGGGATAATACGGATAGCCATAGCCTGGATAGCCGAAGGCAGAACCGCTGAAGAAACTTTCCCGGAAAGCCTGATTGCGCGCCAGGAGATTGCATTCGCGGCTGTCGGCCTGGGCCTCCTGCATGCTGACGCCGGGTTTCTGCCAGGCCACGGGCGGGCCACAGGCGGCCAGCAGCAAAGCGATGAAAGACAGCGCAGCAAACGAGAGCGTTTTTTTGCCCATGACGTTTCCCGTCCGGTTCTGAAGGGGCAGGAAATTATAGCCTGAAGGCTGTCCCGCGAATGCGGCGGAATCAGGGCCGGCCATCACCTTCCCGTGTAGAATTGGCGGGCCGCCGCGACCTCAGGAAGCCTTCAATCACCCAGAATCAATCACCCTGGCAGGGGAAGGCATCGGTGAGCGCCAGACGCACGGTCTGGATCGCCTCCAGCCCCATCTGGTCGGCGTTTTCCTTGACCCACTCCACATACTGCTGGCGCAGCAGGGCCGGCGGCGCTTCGCGCGGCGCGCAGAACAGGCTCAGGTCCTTGGCTTCGCCGACACTGAGCTCATACATTGCCACGGCGCCCTGCAGGTAGCGCAGGCAGCCGGCCAGCCGCGCGCTGCCCTCGGCGCCCTCGCACAGGGCCGCCAGATCCTTGCCCAAAAACCGCGGCGGCGGCGCAAGCGCCGGCGACATCGGCGCCTGGCTCTGGGCCAGGGCGGGAATAGCAGTCAGCAGAAACAGCACGGCAGTCAGGACGCGCATCACACGATCTCGTTCTCGAAAGGCTCGCCACCCATGCGGCGGAAGATGGCATACATGGCTTCGGCCGCCTGATCCAGACGGTTTTTGTCGGTGCTACGCAGCACGATCGCAGTCGAGGCGCGGCCGGCGCGGAACGCCGGGTAAGACCCCATGTCGACATCGGGATACTGCTGCTGCAGCGCGCCCAGGTCTTCCGCAACGGCACCCTCGGGCACGAAGGCCAGCACGGTGCGTGACAGCAGCTTGTCGCCGCCGGTCAGTGTCGGCGTCACGCTGCCGACCATGGCCTGGAAGATCATCGGCACGCCGGCCATCACCATCACATTGTCGATACGGAAACCGGGCGCGGCCGACACCGGATTGTCGATCAGCGTCGCGGTATCGGGAATACGCGCCATGCGCAGGCGCGCGGCGTTCAGCATGCCGGCCTCGTAATGCGCCTCCAGGCGGCGGCGCGCCTCCGGATGCACGTCGATGCCGACACCGAAGGCTTTGGCGATGCTGTCGGCGGTGATGTCGTCGTGCGTAGGCCCGATGCCACCCGAGGTGAAGACATAGTCGTGGCGCGCGCGCAACTCGTTGACGGTCTGCACGATGGTCTCTTCCACATCGGGAATGACGCGCGCCTCACGCAGACGGATGCCGATCTCGGTCAGCTTGCCGGCAAGGAAGTGCATGTTGGCGTCGCGGGTACGGCCGGACAGGATCTCATTGCCGATCACCAGGATGGCGGCGGTGACGATCTTGGGCGCAGAGGAAGGGACAGGCGCATCGGACATGGCCAGAGGCATAGCATGCGCTGGACGGCCCGGCCAGCCGCCGCTATAGCCGGGGCATGGACTTTCCGGCCCCCCTCACCCCTGCCGTGTTGCTGCGCCGTTACAAGCGCTTCCTCGCCGATGTGCGGTTCGCCGACGGCCACGAGGAGACCGTGCACTGCCCCAATCCCGGCGCCATGCTTGGCCTCGACCGGCCCGGCAGCCGGGTCTGGCTCAAGCCCGGCAAGGGCAAGCTGAACTGGGGCTGGGTGATCGCCGAGGCCGATACCGGCGCGCTGGTCGGCATCGACACCGGCCTGCCAAACCGGCTGGCGGCCGAGGCGCTGGCCGCCGACCGCATCGCCGAACTGACCGGCTATCACCTGCATCGGCCGGAGGTGAAATACGGCGCCAACAGCCGCGTCGATTTCCTGCTCACCGCCCCGGGCCAGCGCGACTGCTATCTCGAGATCAAGAACGTGCATCTGAGCCGCCAGCCGCCGCTGGCCGAATTCCCCGATTGCGTAACGGAGCGTGGCGCCAAGCATCTGCGCGAACTTTCAGGGATGGTGGCGGCCGGCCATCGCGCCGTGATGCTGTTCGTCGTGCAGCGCGCCGACTGCAGCCATTTCCGCATCGCCGCCGACTGCGATCCGGGCTATGCCGGCGCCTTCATCGAGGCTAGGAAAGCCGGGGTGGAGGCGCTATGTTATGCTTGTCGCGTTACCGAAGCCGGGATCGTGATTACCGACCGGCTGCCGATAGACTCGTAACGCCCTGTATTTAAACAAGAAATCGGACGTTTGCCGTGAACCAGAACCAGGCCCGCATCATCGACGACATGGACGAGGACGACGATTTCCGTCCAGGCGCCATCCGTCTGCACAGCGCGGCGGATTTCGAGGGCATGCGCAAGGCCGGTCGCCTGGCTGCCGAGACGCTGGATTTCATTACCCCGCATGTGGTGCCCGGCATCACCACCGACGAACTCAACACGCTTTGCCATAACTACATCACCGAGCATGGTGCCGTACCCGCCCCGCTGGGCTATCGCGGCTTCCCGAAATCAATCTGCACCTCGGTCAATCACGTCGTTTGCCACGGCATTCCGGGCGACAAGGTGATGGAAGACGGCGACATCCTGAATATCGACGTCACCGTCATCGTCGATGGCTGGCATGGCGATACCAGCCGCATGTTCCTGGTCGGCGATGTCGGCGTGAAGGGCAAGCGGCTCTGCGAGATCACCTATGAAGCCATGATGCGCGGCATCGAGGTCGTGAAGCCCGGCGCCACCACCGGCGACATCGGTTATGCGATCCAGCGCTTCGCCGAGAAAGAGCGCTTCTCGGTGGTGCGCGACTTCTGCGGCCATGGTCTGGGCCGCATCTTCCACGAACCGCCGAACATCCTGCATTACGGCGAACCGAGCACCGGCGTGCCGCTGCAGGCTGGCATGTTCTTCACCATCGAGCCGATGATCAACGCCGGCAAGTGGCAGGTGAAGCTGCTGTCCGATGGCTGGACCGCAGTGACCAAGGATCGGTCGCTCTCGGCGCAGTTCGAACATTCGATCGGTGTCACCGAGACCGGCTACGAGATTTTCACGCAGTCGCCCAAGGGCTGGCACAAGCCGCCGTATCTCTAAAAGACGGACCGATTGGCAGAAGCGGGCGAAACAGAAAAACCCCACTTCCACGGCCATCGCGCAAGATTGCGGGCCCGCTTCCTCGAAAGCGGCGGTGCGGGCATACCCGATTATGAAATCCTTGAGCTGATCCTGTTCGGCGTCTTCCGCAACGGCGATGTGAAGCCATTGGCGAAAGCGCTGGTGAAGGAATTCGGCTCGCTGGCCGCCGCGCTCGCCGCACCGCCGGAACGGCTGGCGCAGGTGCCCGGCTGCGGCGAGGCCGCGATTGCCGCGCTGAAGGTCACCCGCGAGGCCGGGCTGCGCCTGCTGAAGGCCGAAGCGATGAAGCGGCCGGCCGTGTCGAACTGGCAGGCATTACTGGATTACTGCCGTGCGGCGCTGCAGCACGAGGGCATCGAGCAGTTCCGCATCCTCTTCCTCGATCGCAAGAACCAGGTGATCGCCGACGAGCAGCAGCAGCGCGGCACCGTCGACCATACGCCGGTCTATCCACGTGAAGTCGTGAAGCGCGCCCTGGAGCTGAATGCCGCAGCACTGATCCTGGTGCACAACCACCCCAGTGGCGATCCGACGCCGTCGCGCGCCGATATCGAGATGACCAGGCAGGTATCCGATGCCGCCGCCGCGCTCGGCATCGCCGTGTACGACCATCTGATTATCGGCCGCAAGGGTCATGTGTCCCTGCGCGAGAGAGGCCTGATGGGCTAGCTCTATTCGAAGTCCGACGCTTCGTAGAGTGGACGGATTTCGAGATCGCTCGGACCAGGCATCGGATTGGGGCAGCGCTTGGCCCAGGCCACCGCTTCCTCCATATCCTTCACCTGCCAGAGCCAGAAACCGGCGACCAGTTCATTCGTGGCCGCGAAAGGCCCCTCGATCACGCTGCGCTCGGCGCCATTGAAGGCAATGCGCTTGCCCTTGGCGGACGGATGCAGTCCATCGCCGGACAGCATGATACCGGCCTTGATCAGCTCTTCGTTATATTTGCCCATAGCCTCCAGCAGTTCAGCCGATGGCATTTTCCCCGTCTCGCTGTCGGCCGTCGCCTTCACTATCACCATCACACGCATCGCCTACTCCTCTTTCTTGCAATCAGGACTCAGCCCGCAGCGTGCCGGCAAGTCATGCGGTCAATACGGGGCGGGACTCTGGATACCATGCCGGATAGAGATTGCCGGGCGTGGTCTTGACATCAGTCATTGCAGCAATCAGCCGCCTTGATGGGCGCGTCATCGTACTCATCATGACGCCGCATCCAGTCCATGGTCGAGGATTCGTTGCGGCCCTTCGGCGTCAGGTCGAGGTAGTTATGCGCGCCGATCAGGATGTCGCCGCCCCGGGCGTAGGATGAATAGGTGTGGAAGATGTCACCCTTGGTGTCCTTGTAAAACACGCTGATGCCGGGCAGCTCGTCATTGCCTTCGCTGATCGCCTCGAAATTGTAGAAGACGTCGCCCTGGGCCAGCTCGGCCTCAGTGAAGGAAACATGGTAGTCGTGGTTGAAATCGCTGCCATTAGAGGACACCCACTCGAACTGCCAGCCCATGCGCTTGCGATAGGCCTGCAGCTTGGCCAGTGGCGCGCGCGACACCACCACCACCGACACGTCGTGATGCTTCAGATGTTGGTTGGCACCATCGATATGGTCGGCCAGGAAGGAGCAGCCGGGGCAGCCGGCCTCCCAGTCGGGACCGAACATGAAATGATAGACGATCAGCTGGCTGTTGCCGCCAAACAGCTCAGGCAGGGTCTTGCGGCCTGCCGTGGTCTCGAAGGCATAGCTCTTGTCCACCTTCACCCATGGCAGGGCGCGGCGCTCCTCATGCAGCCGATCCATGGCATGGGTGATTTCCTTTTCGCGGGCCAGATGCGCCTTGCGCGCGGCCAGCCAGTCTTCGCGGGATACGACTTTATGGTTTTCCATGGTCCTCTCCTTCGCTACAGGTGACGTGTCTCGGACGGGGCATGGCCCCAGTCATTATTCCGGCCATCCTCAAACTTGACAGGCGCCGCTGCCAGTTCGGCATCCGCAGCATCGTCCAGGCATGCGAGATTGATGGCGTAGAATGGCCCCAGTCCCTCGATATCGCCGCGACCGAACGGCTTGATGCCGCAAAGGCTGCAGAAGAAATGTCGGATCGTCCGGCTGCCGAAACGGTATTCCGTCAGGCGATCCTCGCCCTGCAGAACCGTGACCGCATCTTCAGTCGCAATCGCCTTCCAGAGTCGCGCCTTGCGGCAGACCGAGCAGTTGCACCGGCTGGTTTCAGCCGACAGGTCCAGCTCGCATTGGAACCGCACGGTACCGCAGTGGCAGCTGCCCGCATATCGACGCTTCATGACCATGTCCTCAGGCGAATTTCGCTTCCAGCTTGTCCAGCGAAGCAGTCCAGCCGCGCGTGTGGCGGGTCTTGGAAGCTTCATCGAAGAGCTGCTCGTGATGCAGAGTCAGGATCGTGCCATCGCCATCGGGCTTCAGCGTGACCGTCACCTGTGACACCCGTTCGGGCGTGGCGGACCAGTTCCAGCTGAAGACCAGCCGCTGGTTCTCCACGATTTCCGTGTAGGTGCCGCCCACCTCATGGGTCTCATCGGCCTTGCCGTCTATATCGGTGCGGAAAGCGACGCGGAAACGGCCGCCGACCCGCAGATCGATATCAGACGCCAGGTAGTCGCAGTTTCCCGGCCCGAACCATTCAACTATTTGCGCGGGGTCCGTCCAGGCGCGGTAGACTTTGGCGGGCGCGGCCTTGAGCCGGCGCTTGAGGGTGAGGCTGGGGCGGACGGGGGCACCAGAGAGAGCTTGGGCGGACATGACTGTTCCTCGACAAAGGCAGCGAGACGATCAAGCGACGCGGACCAGAACCGTTGATAGCGATGCAGCCAGTCCATGGCCTGCTCCATAGGACCGGCATTGAGCCGGCAGGTAACTGTGCGACCGCTTTTGCTCCGGGTGATCAGGCCGGCATCCGACAGCACGTCGAGATGCTTCATGATCGCCGGCAGCGACACTGGAAACGGTCGGGCCAGGTCGCTGATCGTGATGCTGTCCTGCGCCTCGAGCTGCGCCAGCAAAGCCCGTCGCGTCGGGTCTGCAAGCGCTGCAAAGGTGCGGTCCAGCTGGGATTGCGAATACTTAACCATAAGGTTTAGTATTGAGCCAAGACCGCAGATTGTCAACCCCGTGCTTTGGTGACGGGGCACACAGGCGGCACGGCACGGTTATTCGCGGTTTCCTACGCGATCGGCACCGAAGCGCACCGTCACCACGGTGCCCTCGCCCGGCGAAGACTGTACGCTGACGGCGCCGCCATGCAGCAGCGCCAGCTCCTGCACCAGCGGCAGGCCGAGGCCGGAGCCCTGACGCTCGCGCGTCATCACGTTGTCGACCTGTCCGAAGCGCTGCAGTGCCTTGGCGATCTCGTCCTCGTTCATGCCGATACCGGTGTCCCGCACGCCGAAGGCGATGCCGTCACCCTGCTCCATGCGGGCGAACAACGTGACCTGGCCCTCGCGCGGGGTGAACTTCACCGCGTTGGTGAGCAGGTTCAGCGTGATCTGGAACACCGCGCGCTGGTCGGCCCAGAGCACCGGCAGGTCACGCGGCATGTCCATGGCCAGCACGACGCCGCTGTCATGCGCCGCCGCTTCCACCTGCCGCAGGGCCCGTGAGCCGACAGCGGGCAGGTCGACGCTGGTCTCCTGTAATTCATAAGCGCCAGCCTCGATCTTGGAGAGGTCCAGCACGTCATTGATCAGGCTCAGCAAATGCAGGGCGCTGTCATGGATATGGGAGGCATAGGTGCGGTAGCGCTCCTCCAGCGGGCCGATCACCTGGTCCTTCATCACCTCGGCAAAGCCCAGGATGGCATTCATCGGCGTGCGCAGCTCGTGGCTCATATGCGCGAGGAAGGAGGATTTGCTTTTCGAGGCGCGCAACGCCTGGTCGCGCGCCTCGGCCAGGGCGAAATTCATGTCCTCAAGCCGGCGGCGCTGCATCTGCTCCTGGGTGACATCGCGGCCAACGCCGATATAACCGATGAAGCGGCCATCAGTGTCAAAACGCGGGCGGCCGCTGACACTGATGCAGACCAAGCCGCGTGGACGGTGCAGCCATTGCACCAGGTCGGAAAACGGCCGATGGCTGCGCAGATCTTCGACATGCTGCTGCAGGAACGGATCGGTCGAGATATCTCCAAACATTTCGACGCGCGACCTGCCCACATAATCTGTCACCCGCAGACCCGTTACCTGCTCCACCCGGTCCGACATGTAACTGTAGACCAGCTCGGCATCGGTCTCCCAGATCCAGTCGACACTCAGGTCGGCCACATGACGGAAGCGCTGCTCGGCCAGGCTGCGTTCCTCCACCTCATGCTGCAAGCGGTCATTGGTCGCCTCCAATTCGGCTGTGCGGGTGCTGATGCGCGATTCCAGTTCGGCATTGAGCGCGCGTACCTGGGCTTCCGCCGCGCGGCGCTCGGCCATCTGGCGGCTCAGGCGCTTGTTGGTGTCGATCCATTGACCGGTGCTCGGCATACGGCCGACCCAGCGTGCCGCCGGAATCAGCGATACAGCCGTCGCCACGGAGACCATGGCGGTCGCCGCCTTCACCAGGCCCTCGACGCCGTAATCGGGATTCCACAACACCCAGACGCCGAGCAGGTGCGTCAGGCCGCAGAGCACGATGAAGGCCATGAACAGGCCGAGCAGCCAGCGCGGCACCAGGTCGCTGCGCCGCACCGCCACATAGAACAGCGCGGCCGGGATGGCGAAGTAGCTCAGCGCGATGACGGAGTCGGCGACGAAGTGCAGCCAGAACACCTCGGGCTTCCAGATCAGGCACATGCCATGTGGCAGGAACCCGTCGGTTTCCAGGAAATCCAGGACCCAGCCCATGCTTGCTTCCTTCCCCGCTTACTTCTGTCATGAGCATGCCGTGCCGGAATCGCCTCTGTAAATCGCGTATTACGATCCGTGCACAGTCCTAAGTTGCGACTCGGCCCCCGGGTTGACCCCGGACGTCCTTCAGGCCACCATCCGCCTTACCGAGGGGGGCGCCGCTAGGGCGCTGAGATTCGGCCGGCAGGATTCAAAACCCTGCAACGCCGTGACCCTGAAGCCCCGCTACCCGGCTCCGCCGTGGTCGCGGGCTTGTGAACCTGATCCGGGTCATGCCGGCGGAGGGAACGGTCGTATGGCGCATGCTGGATCATGCCGTCTGCATTCCGCGAACATCCACCACACCCCGGATCTCCTGTCGTCTGTTGATACGGAGATCCCCATGGACAAGCTTGCCGACGCCCCCAACTTCAAGATCACCACAGGTCCGCTGCCGGCCTCGGTGAAGGTCTACCAGTCGGGCAGCCTGCACCCCGACATCCGCGTGCCGCATCGCGAGATCGCCACGCATCCATCCGCCAACGAGCCACCGCTGCCGGTCTACGACACCTCCGGGCCCTATACCGACCCGGATGCCGAGATCGACATCAACAAGGGCTTGCCGCGCTGGCGCAGCGCGTCGATCCTGGCGCGTGGCGACGTGGAAGCCTACGACGGCCGCCTGGTGAAGCCGGAAGACAATGGCGGCGCCAGTTCGGTGCCGGCCTTCCCGCTGCATCCCCGGCCTTTGCGCGCCAAGGGCGACGCGGCGGTCACGCAATACGAATACGCCCGGCGCGGCATCATCACGCCGGAGATGGAATATGTGGCTATCCGGGAGAACGAAGCCCGCAAGGAACTGGCGACGCGCGACGGCGAGGATTTCGGCGCCGAGATTCCGGATGTCGTGACACCGGAATTCGTGCGCGCGGAAATCGCGCGCGGCCGCGCCATCATTCCCTGCAACATCAACCACCCAGAACTGGAGCCGATGATCATCGGCCGCAATTTCCTGGTGAAGATCAACGCCAATATCGGCAACTCCGCCGTCACATCGTCGGTGGCCGAGGAAGTCGACAAGATGGTCTGGGCGATCCGCTGGGGCGCCGATACCGTGATGGACCTGTCCACGGGCCGTAACATCCACAACATCCGCGACTGGATCCTGCGCAACTCCCCCGTTCCCATCGGCACCGTGCCGATCTACCAGGCGCTGGAGAAGGTGAACGGCAAGGCCGAGGACCTGACCTGGGAGGTCTATCGCGACACGCTGATCGAGCAGGCCGAGCAGGGCGTGGATTACTTCACCATCCATGCCGGTGTGCGGCTGAGCTATATCCCGCTCACCGCCAACCGCGTCACCGGCATCGTCTCGCGCGGCGGTTCGATCATGGCGAAATGGTGCCTGGCGCATCACCAGGAGAATTTCCTCTACACGCATTTCGAAGACATCTGCGACATCATGCGGGCCTACGACATCAGCTTCTCGCTGGGCGACGGCCTGCGGCCCGGCTCGACTGCCGATGCCAACGACGCCGCGCAGTTCGCCGAGCTGGAGACGCTGGGCGAGCTGACCAAGATCGCCTGGGCCAAGGGCGTGCAGGTGATGATCGAGGGGCCAGGCCATGTCGCCATGCACAAGATCAAGGCCAACATGGACAAGCAGCTCAAGACCTGCGGCGAGGCACCCTTCTATACGCTGGGGCCGCTCACCACCGATATCGCGCCGGGCTACGACCACATCACCAGCGGCATCGGGGCGGCGATGATCGGCTGGTATGGTTGCGCCATGCTCTGCTATGTGACGCCGAAGGAGCATCTGGGCCTGCCCGACCGCAACGACGTGAAGGTTGGCGTGGTGACCTACAAGATCGCGGCACATGCGGCCGATCTGGCCAAGGGCCATCCGGGCGCCGCGAGACGCGACGACGCATTGTCTCGCGCCCGCTTCGAGTTCCGCTGGGAGGACCAGTTCAATCTCGGCCTCGATCCGGAGACGGCGGCGCAGTTCCATGACCAGACCCTGCCGAAGGAAGCGCACAAGACGGCGCATTTCTGCTCGATGTGCGGGCCGAAATTCTGCTCGATGAAGATCAGCCAGGAGGTGCGCGACGCCGCCCGGCAGCAGAATGACGTGGCGCAGGCTGGGATGAATGAGATGGCGGAGCGCTTCCGCAAGGATGGTGGCGAAATCTATCGGCATGCGGAATAGCCGCTTTTCGCATCAAGACGGCAGCCGGCACCTTGCGCGGCCGGCTGCCGCTGCTTACATGGATCGAACCCGTCGGCAGAGCGGGTGAAACAGGGGTAGGCATATGTCACATATTCGCAAAATGGCCACGGCGACCACGCTGGCCGTTATCCTCGCCATCGCACTGGCGCCCGCACTCGCCGCCGCCAAGGCTGGCGGCAGCAGCAGCAGTGCTGGCAGCCGCGGCAGCCGCACCACGCAGTCGGCGCCCGCCACCCCCACCGCCCCCGCGGCCGCGCCGGTCGAGCGCAGCGCCACACCGCCCGCGCAGGCCGCCCCCCGCCCGGCCCAGCAGGCCACGCCTGCTCCGGCCGCACCGGCACCCGCGCAACCGCCCGGCTTCTTCCAGCGCAACCCCTTCATGGCTGGCATGATGGGCGGCCTGGTCGGCGCCGGCATTGCCGGCATGCTGTTCGGCGGCGGCTTCGGCGGCGCCGGCATGGGCTTTGCCGGTGTGCTTGGCCTGCTGCTGCAGGTCGCGCTGATTGGCGGCCTGGTCTGGCTCGGCCTGCGCATCTTCCGCAGCATGCGCGGGGCGCAGCAGCCACAGATGGCGGCCGCAGGCGGCGCGCCGGCCGATTTCCGCGTCACCGACATTCCGCCGGCGCAGTCCCAGCCGCAGGCCCGCATGGCCGACATGCCGGCTTCGGGCGGGACCGCCCTGCAGATCACCGAGACGGATTTCGAGGCTTTCCAGCAGGCCCTGAGCGACATTCAGAGCGCCTGGTCGAAGGCCGATCTGGAAGCCCTGCGTCGTCATGCGACACCGGAGATGGTCGGCTATTTCAGCCGCGACCTGTCGCTGCTGGCGAGCAAGGGCCTGACCAACCATGTCGAGGCGGTGATGCTCGAGCAGGGCGACCTGGCCGAGTCCTGGTCCGAGGATGGCTTTGACTACGCAACGGTCGCGATGCGCTGGAGCGCCCTGGATTACACGCTGCGCAGCGACGGCAGCGTCGCCGAGGGCAGCCGCACCGAACGCGGCAGCAGCACCGAGATCTGGACCTTCCTGCGCGCCAGCAACACGCCGGATGGCAAGTGGCTGCTCAGCGCCATCCAGCAGCCAAGCCTGCACTAAGGCCGGGGGCGCCCATTCTGACCCCGCCCGTCTTCGATGACGCTTTCCAGGGCAAGCTGGCCGAGCTGATGGCCTGGCGGCGCGACGTGCGCCGCTTCAAGCCGCACCAGCCCGTGCCGATGGAGCTGGTCGCCAAGCTGCTGGAAACAGCGGCGCTGGCGCCCAGTGTCGGTAACAGCCAACCCTGGCGCTTCGTGCTGGTCGAACAGCCCGAGCGCCGCGCCAAAGTGATCGCCAATTTCGAGCGGGCCAACAAGGACGCGCTCAGCGACTACAGTGGGGAGAAAGCGAAGCTCTATGCTTCGCTGAAACTCGCGGGCTTGAAAGAGGCGCCGGTGCATCTGGCGGTCTTTGCCGACGAGGCCACGGCGCAGGGCCACGGGCTCGGCCGCCGCACCATGCCGGAGATGCTGGACTACTCGGCCGTGATGGCGGTCTACGGCTTCTGGCTGGCGGCGCGCGCGGCGGGACTGGGGGCTGGCTGGGTCTCGATTTTCGAGCCGGACAGCCTCACGCGCGATCTCGATGTCGATAAAGACTGGAAGCTGGTGGCCTATCTCTGCATCGGCTGGCCCGAGGAAGAGACCGCCACGCCCGAGCTGGAACGCGCCGGCTGGGAACATCGCCGCGACGTGGCCGAGCACATCCTGAAACGCTGAACGGCGCGGGTTTGACGCCGCGCCGTTCCTGCAAATTCTATAAGACCGAGCCTTACGCCGCCGCCTCGAGCATGGCGGTGTATTTCTCGACGCGCGCGTTGGCGCGGGCCTTGGCATGGTCGTCCTTGGCGTCCTCGAAATCCTCGCGGGCATCCTTCAGCGCCGCTTCGACCTTCGCACGATCCAGCTTCGACACTGGCGTGGCCTCTTCGGCCAGCACGGTCAGCTTGTCATTCGCCACTTCGGCAAAGCCGCCAGCGACGAAGATGCGCTCCGCCACCTGGCCGTTCACCGTCACTTCGATGATGCCGTTGCGGATGGTCGAGATCAGCGGGCTGTGACCCGGCAGGACGCCGAAGTCGCCGGCCTCACCGGGCACCACCACCATTTCGGCATCGACGCTGAGAAGCAGCTTCTCGGGCGATACCAGTTCGAACCTGACGGTCTCCGCCATGGTCAACTCCTTTACGCGAAGGCCTTAGGCCGCTTCGGCCGCGAGCTTCTTCGCCTTGGCAATCGCCTCGTCGATGGTGCCGACCATGTAGAAGGCCGACTCCGGCAGATGATCGTGCTTGCCTTCGACGATTTCCTTGAAGCCACGGATCGTCTCGGCCAGCGGCACCTGCACGCCCGGCGAGCCGGTGAACACCTGGGCCACGTCGAAGGGCTGCGACAGGAAGCGCTGGATCTTGCGGGCGCGGGCAACCGTCAGCTTGTCTTCTTCCGACAGTTCGTCCATGCCCAGGATGGCGATGATGTCCTGCAGCGACTTGTAGCTCTGCAGGATCGACTGCACGCGGCGGGCGATGTCGTAATGCTCTTCGCCGACGATGCGCGGATCGAGAATGCGCGAGGTCGAGTCGAGCGGATCGACGGCCGGATAGATGCCGAGCTCGGCGATCTGGCGCGACAGCACGGTGGTCGCATCCAAGTGCGCGAACGAGGTGGCGGGCGCCGGATCGGTCAAATCGTCGGCGGGCACGTAAATCGCCTGCACCGAGGTGATCGAGCCCTTATGGGTCGAGGTGATGCGCTCCTGCAGCATGCCCATGTCGGTGGCCAGCGTCGGCTGGTAACCCACCGCCGACGGGATACGGCCGAGCAGCGCCGACATTTCCGAACCCGCCTGGGTGAAGCGGAAGATGTTGTCGACGAAGAACAGCACGTCCTGGCCTTCCTGGTCGCGGAAGTATTCCGCGAGGGTCAGACCGGTCAGCGCGACGCGGGCGCGGGCGCCCGGCGGCTCGTTCATCTGGCCGTACACGAGGGCGACCTTGGAGCCCGGGCCATCGGTCTTGATGACGCCCGATTCCATCATTTCGTGGTAGAGATCGTTGCCTTCGCGGGTACGCTCACCCACGCCGGCGAACACCGAGTAGCCGCCATGCGTCTTCGCGATGTTGTTGATCAGCTCCATGATCAGCACGGTCTTGCCGACGCCGGCGCCGCCGAACAGGCCGATCTTGCCGCCCTTCGAGTAGGGCGCGAGCAGGTCGACGACCTTGATGCCGGTGACCAGCACCTTCTGTTCGGTCGACTGATCAACATATTCCGGGGCCGGCGCGTGGATCGGCGCGGCATGCTTGGCGTTGATCGGGCCGCGCTCGTCAATCGGCTGGCCAATCACGTTGATGATGCGGCCCAGCGTCTCCTGACCAACCGGCACCGAGATGGCGCTGCCGGTGTCGGTGACTTCCATGCCGCGCACCAGACCGTCGGTCGAGTCCATCGCGATGGTGCGGACGGTCTGTTCGCCCAGATGCTGCGCCACTTCGAGCACCAGATGGTTGCCCTGGTTGGTGCAATGCAGGGCGTTCAGGATCGCCGGCAGGTAACCGTCGAACTGTACGTCGACAACCGCGCCGATGACCTGGGTAATGCGACCCGTCTTGTTCGTAGCCATGATGCTGCTCCGCTCTCTCTTTTCCGTCTCGTCCAGCGCGCGGTCTTAGACCGCCTCGGCGCCGGAGATGATTTCGATAAGTTCTTTGGTGATCTGGGCCTGACGCGACCGGTTGTAGACGGTCGTGAGTTTCTTGATCATCTCGCCGGCATTGCGCGTCGCGTTGTCCATCGCGGACATGCGGGCGCCCTGCTCGGAAGCCGCGTTCTCCAGCAGCGCACGGTAGACCTGCATCGACAGGTTCCGCGGCAGCAGCTGATCGAGAATGGTTTCCTCGTCCGGCTCGAATTCATAGATCGCGCCGTGCAGGTCCGGGGCCGCAGCCGCGTTGGCCGCATCGCCGGCGACCATGGCCGGGATGAGCTGCTGCACGGTCGGGATCTGGCTGATCACCGACTTGAAGTTGTTGTAGAAGATGTGAGCGACGTCGAACTCGCCGGCCTCATACATGGCCAGCACGCGATCGGCGATCTCCTGGGCCTCAGAGAAACCCACCTTCTTGACCTTGGCCAGATCGACGGTATCGGCGATCTTGCTCGCATGGTCGCGACGCAGCTGGTCGCGGCCCTTCTTGCCGACGCAGAGGATCTTCACCGTCTTGCCGGCGGCGGTCAGTTCTTCGATCTTGCGGCGAGCCAGCTTGACGATCGAGGAATTGAACGCACCGCAGAGGCCGCGTTCGGCGGTGGCGACGATCAGGAGATGAACCTGATCCTTGCCGGTGCCGATCATCAGCTTCGGTGCGGTGTCGGAACCCGTCTGGGCAGCCGACAGCGACGCCATGATCTGCGCCATGCGCTCAGCATAAGGACGCGCCGCTTCGGCGGCCTCCTGGGCGCGGCGCAGCTTGCTGGCTGCCACCATCTTCATCGCCTTCGTGATCTTCTGGGTCGATTTGACCGAGTTGATCCGAACGCGCAGTGACTTGAGGCTAGGCATGAAGCTCTACCCTTGGTTCAGCGGCTCAGGCGAAGGTCTTGGCGAGCTCTTCGAGCACGGCCTTGAGTTTGCCTTCCAGGTCCGGCGTCAGCGCCTGGCTCTCACGGATGCCAGACAGAATGTCGCCATGCTTGGACTTGATGGTGCTCAGCAGGGTCTGCTCGAAGCGGCCGACATTGCTGACCGGCAGCTTGTCGAGATAACCCTTCACGCCGGCATAGATCGAGACGACCTGCTCTTCGACCGGCAGCGGCTGGTACTGGGCCTGCTTCAGCAGCTCGGTCAGACGCGCGCCGCGGTTCAGCAGGCGCTGGGTCGCCGGATCGAGATCCGAACCGAACTGGGCGAAAGCGGCCATTTCGCGATACTGCGCGAGTTCCAGCTTGATCGAGCCGGCAACCTGCTTCATCGCCTTGATCTGCGCGGCCGAACCGACGCGGGACACCGAGAGGCCGACGTTGATGGCCGGACGGATACCCTTATAGAAGAGTTCGGTTTCCAGGAAGATCTGGCCGTCGGTGATCGAGATGACGTTGGTCGGGATGTAGGCCGACACGTCGCCGGCCTGGGTCTCGATGACCGGCAGGGCGGTGAGCGAACCGGCGCCGTTCTTGTCCGACATCTTCGCGGCGCGTTCCAGCAGGCGCGAGTGGATGTAGAACACGTCGCCCGGATAGGCTTCGCGGCCCGGCGGGCGGCGCAGCAGCAGCGACATCTGGCGATAGGCAACGGCCTGCTTGGACAGGTCGTCATACACGATCACGGCATGCATGCCGTTGTCGCGGAAGAACTCGCCCATGGCGCAACCGGTATACGGGGCCAGGAACTGCAGCGGCGCCGGCTCGGAAGCGGTGGCGGCCACGACGATCGAGTATTCCATGGCGCCGGCTTCTTCCAGGGTCTTCACGACCTGGGCAACCGTCGAGCGCTTCTGGCCGACCGCGACATAGATGCAGAAGAGCTTCTTCTTCTGATCGCCGGTGTTGGTGGCCTTCTGGTTCAGGATGGCATCGATCGCGACGGCGGTCTTGCCGGTCTGGCGATCGCCGATGATCAGTTCGCGCTGGCCACGGCCGACGGGCACGAGGGCGTCGAGCGCCTTCAGGCCGGTCTGCATCGGCTCATGCACCGACTTGCGCGGGATGATGCCCGGGGCCTTCACTTCGACGCGGGCGCGCTTGACGTCTTTCAGCGGACCCTTGCCGTCGATCGGGTTGCCCAGCGCGTCGACGACGCGGCCCAGCAGACCCATGCCGACCGGAACGTCCACGATGGCGCCGGTCCGCTTGACGGTGTCGCCTTCCTTGATGCCGCGATCTTCGCCGAAGATCACGACGCCGACGTTGTCGGTTTCCAGGTTCAGGGCCATGCCCTTCACGCCGCCGGGGAATTCGACCATCTCGCCGGCCTGGACCTTGTCGAGGCCATGGACGCGGGCGATGCCGTCACCGATGGAGAGAACCTGACCGACTTCCGAAACCTCGGCTTCGGCGCCGAAATTCTTGATCTGGCTCTTCAGGATTTCAGAAATCTCTGCGGCGCGGATATCCATCACGCAACACCTTTCATGGCGGTCTTGAGACTGTTGAGTTTGGTCTGGATCGACGCATCGATCATGCGCGAGCCGAATTTGACGATCAGGCCGCCGATCAGCGAGGGATCGACCTTGGCGTTGATCACGACATTGCCGGCGGAAGCCGTCGACAACGAAGACTTGATCTGGGCGAGCTGCGCGTCGTTCAGCGGCACGGCCGAGACGACATCAGCAACGGTCTCGCCGCGATGATGGCTGAGCAGCGTCTTGAAGGACGCGATGATGTCGCTGAGCGCGAACAGGCGGCGGTTGCCGGCGACAACGCCGAGGAAGCGGCGGACCAGATCGCCCAGGCCGGCTTTTTCGGCGACGGCGGCGATGGCCTTGGCCTGGTCTTCGCGGCTGAAGGCCGGCGAGCGCACCAGACGGACGAGATCCTTGGACTCCGCCAGCATGCCGGCGAGAGCATCGAGATCCTTGGCGACGGCATCAAGCTGGCTCGCATCGCGCGCCAGATCGAACAGCGCAGTCGCATAGCGGCCGGCAATGCCGGAGACGAGCGTAGTTTCAGCCACGAACGACCCTTCTTCTCAATAGGACCGGCGCTGTCGGGCGGGACTCGACCGGAGAACTCCGACCTGCCCTGCGACGCACCGCTTAAGACCTTGCACGACTTAAGGAATTTTCGGGGAAGCTATAGCTTTTTAACGGCCCCCCCGGCGCGAAAGCCGCGTTTAACTAGCATACGGGTCTGGGGGGCGCAACAGCCCGACCGGCCGCATGGCGCAAGCCTTTTGTCGCAGTGCGCAATCTGGTCTGGGGGCGTTACCTGCACGATCATAAGCCGTGCGCTTTACGCACGGAAAATGCGCAAAACCAGCCAGTATCAGCCAAGGCCCGCCAGCGACCATGCCAATTCGAGCCAATCCACGCCAACCCTGACCAATTCGTGCCAATTTCGACCAAGCCCCGCCAGCCCGCGCCATCAATCCTCCCTTCCCTCGCGCACCTCGGCCAGCATCGCGTCCAGTTCGGCATGCGTGTAGTAATCCAGCTCACCCGGCTTCTTGGGCGCAGGCACTGCCACCGCCGCCTTGGGTTTCAGGCCCAGCGCCACCTCCCAGCGGGCGGCGATGTCGCCTTCCAGCCTGGGTCCCAGACGCTCCAGTCCGACCTGCGCGCCCAGCCATTGCAGGGTGCGGGCATCCAGCTTTTCCGCCTGCTGCAGATGCAGCACTGCATGCTCGCCCAGCGCCATGAAACGCAACTGGGCCAGCAGCCGCTGTTCCTCGGCCGCATGTTCGATACGCCTGCGGAAGCTGGGCGAGCGCTTCAGATTCCGACGCAGCACCGAGGGGGGACAGCCCAGCTGTCCGGCCGCCGTCTCCACCGCGAGGCCACGCGCCAGCAATGCAGCGGCAGCCTGCCAGTCGATCTGCCGGCGTTTTTCAGTTTTTTCCTTTAAAATCATATCATTAGGATCATCGCTCATGCCGATGCCTTTCCCGTCTTCCAGATTGTATGGGACCGGCAGCCATCTTATCATGAAAAATGGAACATTTAAAGAACAAATGGTCACGCCCGGCCGCCTTGGCAGTCCGGGCGGCCGACCCAATCTAGAAAGGACGCGACGCTGATGGAGAGACATGAGCGAGCTCTGGCCCATCCTGGTCTATATCGGCCGGCCCAGCCTGATCGGCGGGCTGACCCTGATCGTGATCGCGCTGATCGGACTGTATGTCTCGCGGCGGCATCGCGTCGCTGATCCGCGCGACCCGTGGAAATTCTGGGCGGCGCGCAGCGCCGGCCTGCTGGCGCTGCTTCCCTTGCTGATCACGATTGCCCTGGGTATCGGCGAGCAGTTCTCGCCCGGCCTGCTGGAGCATTATGGCCCCTATGTCGTGCGGCCGGCGAAAGCCGTGCCCGGCAGCGTGCTGGTGGCGGCGGTGCTGCTGTTCAGCCTGACCACGCGCCTGATGCCACAGCGCCGCGGCTGGTACGCCGCCTATGGCCTGGCCTGCATCCTGCTCGGCTTCGGCAGCAGCGTGCTGCTGATTTACGTGGCGAGCTGAAGAGGGGCGAGTTAGCGCAGCAGGGTGAGCAGCACGCTGGGCTGCTGGTTGGCCAGGCCGAGCGACTGGATGGTGAGCTGCTGCGCCACCTGCTTGGACTGCAGGTCGGCGCTGTCGGCGGCCATGTCGGCATTCACCAGCGCGCCGAGCGCCACCGTGATGGAATCGACCATGTTGTTGACGAAGTCGCGCTGCTGCTCCATCGCGCGCTTCTGCGCCGAGACATTCTGACTCGTTTCCAGCAGGCGGTCCTCGAAGGATTGCAGGCCGATGAGCGCCGTGGCGATGTCGGGCGGCGACTTGTTGACGTTCTCGGTCACGTCGTTGGGATCGGGGAACAGGATATTGGGCCCGAGGAACTGGTCGGCATCCCAGTCGAGCTGGTGCGGCGTGGAATAAGTCAGCAGCGAGCCGCCAACATCGGCGACGAAATTCAGCGGCGTCGCGCGCGCATCGCCGGCCAGGATGTTCTTGCCGTTGTATTTGGCCTGGTCGATGTAGTTGTTGACCTGCTCGATCAGCTTGCCGATGTCGCTGCGATAGACATCCTGCTGCGCCACCGCCAGCGAGCCGTCGGCCAGGTTGGCGATCTTGGCGCGGATCTCGCCCACCACCTTATAAATGCTCTGGATCGCCGCCATGGTCACGTCGCCCAGCGCGATGCCGCCCGACAGCGAGGACTGCACCGAGGCATAGGCCTTGATGTTGCTGCGCACGCCCTGGGCGGCGGCATAGATCGCGGCATCGTCGCTGGCATCGGCCACGCGGAATCCGGTCTGCACACGCTTGGCGGTGAAGTTGAGCGAGATCGTGCCGCTGCGCAGCGACGACAGGGCGGTTAACGCACCGCCATTTGTATTAACTGTATTCGCCATGATCGCACCGCGTTCTGCGGCCCATCATTCGGGTTTTCAGGGCAGGCCTTCGGCCCGCAACGCCGCGTTTCTCGCGCCGTTGCTTGAATTTCTAGCTGACCGGGGCGCCGTTGCGCAATCGCAAAAACACGGATGCGTGATGTTTCCGGCGCACCATGGTTAAGCACGATGGTAAAGGGCAATGGTAAACGCCGGGCCTTACAGAAGCTGCTGGCGGAAGAAGCCGGTCCAGTGCGGCACGGCGACGAAGCGGTCGCCGACATAGCCGCTGTGATAGCGGGTGCCGACGCAGGTCGCCATCAGCGCCCGCACATCCTGACCCGGCATGGTCCGGCCACTGTTCAGCTCGGTCATGCGGTCGGCCTCGATGAGGATGTCGCAGTTGGCGTAATGCGGCCCGGTGGTGTTGAGGCGGCGCGTATAAGGCGCATCGAAGCTGTGGCCGACGCCGGGCAGCACCAGGATGCTGGCCCGGCCACCGCGCGCATTCATCCAGGGCACATAGCGCTCGCAGTAGCGGCTCGGCGTCTCGTCATCCCCGGCACCGGTGATGAACAGGAAGGGCGTGGGCAGATAGGCATCGCGCACCGCATGGCGGAGGCCGCAATAGCCGTAGAGGCCGACCACCGCATCGAAGGGCTTGGCCGTGAACGGCCGGCCGTAGAGCCGCGTCATATTGCGGTCGACCTGCTCATGCGCCCATCTCTGGGTCAGCATGATGGCGCCGGCGCCGCCCTGGGATTCGCCGATGCTGCCAACCTTGTCGAAACCGCGCGCCCGCAGCCAGGCCGCCGCCGTTAGGCTGTCGAAGGCCATGTTGAACTCGTTGGCGCCCTTCAGCGAGGCGGCGACATAGTCGTGATGCGTCACCGTGACGTCGCGTGGCGTCCAATGGTCGATCACCAGCGCGGCGAAGCCGGCGGCGCGCAGGCTGTCGACATATTCGAACAGGCGCGCATCCAGCCCCTGCGAGCCATGGGTGACCAGCACGGCGGCTTTGGCATTGGCTTGTGCGAAGAAATAGCCGGTGGCCGCCATGCGGTTGCAGATCACCGGCTGGCCGGTGCAGGCGACGCTTTCCCAGGTGACCTTTTCACCATTGAAGCTGGATGATTTGTGCTGCGCGCAGGCCGTCAGCAGAAGCAGCAGCCCGAGCGCAACCGCCTTCATTTGGTCAGCACGCGCTGCACGGCCTTTTTCCAGCCCTCGTAAAGCTGGCCGCGCGTGACCGCATTCATGCGCGGCTCGAAGCGACGTTCACAATGCCAGCCATAGGCCACCGCATCAAGCCCGGCATAGACGCCGACGGCGAGCCCGGCGAGATAGGCCGCGCCCAGCGCCGTGGTCTCGATCACCCGCGGGCGTTCGACCGCGACATTCAGCATGTCGGCGAGGAACTGGCAGAGCCAGTCATTGGCGACCATGCCGCCATCGACGCGGATGGCGGCCGGCGCCGGCGCGCCGTCGGATTTCATCGCCGCCGTCAGGTCGCGGGTCTGGTAGGCGACCGATTCCAGAGTGGCACGCGCGACATGACTGCGGCCGGTATCGAGCGTCATGCCGAGCAGGGCGGCGCGCGCATCCGGGTCCCAATAGGGCGCGCCCAGGCCGACGAAGGCCGGCACCAGATAGACGCCATGATGCTCCGGCGCGGCGGCGGCGAGCGTCGCGGTCTCGGCGGCGCTGCCGACGATCTGCAGGCCATCGCGCAACCATTTCACGGCGGCGCCGGCGACGAAGATCGAGCCTTCCAGGGCGTAAGTGACCCGGCCGTTGAGGCGATAGGCCACCGTGGTGAGCAGGCGGTTGTTCGACAGCACGGGCTTGGCGCCGATATTGACCAGCGCGAAGCAGCCGGTGCCGTAGGTGGATTTGATCATGCCAGGCTGAAAACACGCTTGCCCAAACGTGGCGGCCTGCTGGTCGCCGGCGATGCCGGTGACCGGAATGGCATGGCCGAGCGTGTCGGCGGTCGCGATGCCGAATTCGCCGCTGCAGTCCTGCACCACCGGCAGCAGCGCGCGTGGCACATTGAAGAGCTGCAGCAGCGTGTCGTCCCAGTCCTGCGTGGTGATATCGAACAGCATGGTGCGCGAGGCGTTGGTCGCGTCGGTGGCATGGACCTGGCCGGCCGTCAGGCGGAACAGAAGGAATGAATCGATGGTGCCGAAGCAGAGCTCGCCCTTCTCCGCCCGCGCCCGCGCACCCGGCACATGATCGAGCAGCCAGGCGATCTTGGTGGCGGAGAAATAGCTGTCGATCAGCAGGCCGGTCTTTTTCTGCACCAGGCTGCCGGCGCCATCCTCGCGCTTGCGGCGGCAGATCTCGGCCGTACGGCGATCCTGCCAGACGATGGCATGGTGGATCGGCCGGCCGCTGCTGCGTTCCCAGATCACCGTGGTTTCGCGCTGATTCGTAATGCCGATGGCGGCGATGTCGGTGCCGCGCAGATTGGCCTTGGCGACGGCCTCGCGCATCACGCTCTGCACGTCGCGCCAGATCTCCTCGGCGTCATGCTCGACCCAGCCATCGGCCGGATAATGCTGGGTCAGTTCCTTCTGCGCGGTGGCGACCGGCAGGCCCGAGGTGTCGAAGACGATGGCGCGGCTGGAGGTCGTGCCCTGGTCGATGGCGAGAACGTATTTGGTCATGATTACTCTGCAGCGGCGGAAGCGCAGCCCTCAGCCTTGAACACGCGTTTGGTGCTGGCCGGGAATTTCGCCAGCTTGCCCGCCGGGCGGATCGGGCGTGCGACCAGGTTGCCGCCGCAATTGGGGCAGATGCCCTTCAGCGTGTTATCGGCGCAGTCACGGCAGAAGGTGCATTCGAAGGTGCAGATCACGGCATTGGCCGCGTCGGGCGCGAGATCGGTGTTGCAGCATTCGCAGTTCGGGCGCAGCTCGAGCATGATCAGAGACCTTTTGCGGTGGCGATGGCCTTTTTGGCGATGCCGGTGATCGCGGCCCAGTCCTTGGCCGCCACCTTGTCCTTCGGTGCCAGCCAGCTGCCGCCGGCGGCGAAGACATTGGGCAAGGACGTATAGCTGCGCAGGTTGGCCTCGGTGATGCCGCCGGTCGGGCAGAAGCGCATCTCCGGGAAAGGCCCGTGCAGGCTCTTGAGTGCTGGGATGCCGCCGCTGCTTTCGGCGGGGAAGAACTTGGCGCGATTGAAGCCATGCTCCATCGCCCGCATCACGTCGCTGGCGGTGGCCACGCCGGGCAGGAATGGCAGGCCGGTATCCTTGGCCGTGAAGTACAGCGCCTCGGTCGCGCCAGGGCTGATGACGAACTGCGCGCCGGCAAGCTGCACGGCGGCGAACTGCGCGGGATTGAGCACCGTGCCGGCGCCGACCCTGGCCTCGGGCACCTCGGCGGCGATGCGCTTGATGGCATCCAGCGCCGCGGCCGAGCGCAGGGTGATCTCGAGCACGGTGACGCCGCCCGCCACCAGCGCTTTCGCCAGCGGCACGGCGGCGGCGACATCCTCGATCACCAGCACCGGAATGACGGGAACCTGCCCCAGGATCGCATCCAGGGCCACGCTGCGCTCTGCACTCTTATCCGGCATGATTCCTCCCACTCTTTTTGGCCACTCTTTTTGGCCGTTGTTTTTTGGAAGGATAGCCGGGGCGAACGGGGGAAAGCTACTGCCTTAAACTGGCAGAGGCGCCGACTCCGGCGGCGCCAGCGGCGCTAGCGGATCGGGCCCGTAACGGTTGGGGCCGCGCGTGCCGGGAATGAGGAACAGGGCAACCCACAGGATATGGCCAACGAAAGGGATAATCAGCAGGAAATATGACTTTCAGTTTCGACGCCCGCTGGCACTGAACAAGCCCGAGAATACCGGCTTCGACATCGCCTATTCCTTCAGGCCGCCGCTTTTCAGGATGAAGTCAGCGATCTCGGCCACGCCTTTTTCCGCCTTGAGATTGGCAAAGATGAAGGGGCGCTGCCCACGCATCTTTTTCGAGTCGCGATCCATCACGTCCAGCGAGGCGCCGACCAGCGGCGCGAGGTCGATCTTGTTGATCACCAGCAGGTCCGAGCGCGTGATGCCGGGGCCGCCCTTGCGCGGAATCTTGTCGCCGGCTGAAACGTCGATCACGTAGATGGTGATGTCGGCCAGCTCCGGCGAGAAGGTGGCCGCTAGGTTGTCGCCGCCGCTTTCAACGAAGATCACGTCGAGACCGGGGAAGCGCTGCTGCATGTCGGCCACGGCGGCCAGGTTGATCGACGCATCCTCGCGGATGGCCGTATGCGGGCAGCCGCCGGTCTCGACACCGGCGATGCGCGCCGGATCGAGCGCGCCAGCGCGGGTGAGGAATTCGGCGTCTTCCTTGGTGTAGATGTCGTTGGTGACGACGGCGATGTTCCAGTCATCGCGCAAATGACGGCAGAGCCGCTCGACCAGCGCGGTCTTGCCCGACCCGACAGGGCCACCGATGCCGACGCGGAGGGGGTTCGATGAACTCATGAGCGGAACAGCCTCGTATACTGGGTTTCATGCAGCATTGATGTTAAGTCGATCATCGGGGCCGCAGTGCCACAGTCTTCCAGCGCACAGGCTAGCGCGCAAGGCACAATCTCATCGACCACCGGCATCAGGGCATGCAGCGTGCGCTGGCCATCGGTCTGGCCCAAGGGAATGAGGCGCACGGCGGCCGAGACCAGGTTGGCGGCGAAGGCATGCAGATAGGCCGCCAGCACGCTGGCGACATCGAGATTATGCGCGGCCGATGCGACGCCGATGGCGATGCTCAACGGGATCGGCTTGCCGGCACGACGGGCGGCGAAAGCGTCGAGCGTTTCATGCCCCCAGGCGGCACGGGTGACAGTGACGAAAGAGCCGCCCTGCTGGCCGCTTTCCAGCGCCATCTCGGCCGTGCCGCGCCAGGCGGCGGCCAGATCGCAGAGCTCATCCAGCCGATCCATGTCATGGATCGCAGCATGCGCGTCCTTCAGCAGCACTGCATCGACCCAGCCAGCACCATGGCGCAGGATATGGCCGATCCATTGCGACAGATCCGCGGCGGTTTTCACGCGGCCGGTTTCGACGGCGTATTCGATGCCATGGCTGTAGGAGAACGCGCCGATCGGATAGCTCGGCGAGAACCAGGCCATCAGGCGATAAAGATCAGTGCTTGTGGTCGTGGTCATGGCTATGAGCGTGATTGGGGTCATGCTCGTGGCCGGGATCGTCGGCATGCGAATGCGCATGACCGTGGCCATGCCCGTGCTGGCCATAGCGCGACCCGAGACCGAAGGGATGCGAGGGATCGTGGTTATGCTGGCCGTAGGCGCCGCCTTCGGGATCGAAGGGTGCATTCACCGCCTGCACCTGCGCGCCGAGACCTTTCAGCATGTCGACGATGACATGATCGTCGCGGATCAGGATGCAATCGGCGCGAATTTCAGCCGGCAGATGCCGGTTGCCCAGATGCCAGGCCAGCCGCGCCAGCAGTTGCGCCGAGGGCGCACGCACCTCGATCAATGGCTCGGGCGCCGCCTGCACCTCGATATAGCCGCCACTCTCCAGCTTCAGCCCGTCGCCATGTCGCAGCACCGTGGCTTCGGCCAGATCAAGCAGAAACGCCGTGCCGTCATCGGCCGTCAAACGAATGCGGCGGCGATGGCGGTCATGATGCGCGAGCGTGACGGTGGCCTTGCGCTCGTTTGCCGGCCAGCGACTAGATGATATGACGGACATTGCCTTTAACATTTATGCGTCATGCCACGCTTTAGACGTGGCATCCACGTGTTGTTTTAAAATGTCACTCGTGGATGCCACGGCCAAGCCGTGGCATGACGGGTTTTGTGAACGGGTGCGTCCGATAGGCATCAGAACAGGAAATAGCGCTGCGCCATGGCCAGTTCCTTGGCCGGCTCGCAGGTCAGCAGCTTGCCGTCGGCGCGCACCACGTAAGTTTCCGTGTCGACCTCGATCACCGGCATGTAGGCGTTATGCACCATGTCCTTCTTGGTCACCGTGCGCGTGCCCTTGACGGCGACCATCGGCCGCTGCAGGCCGAATTTGGTGGCGATGTCGTTCTGCAGGCCGGCCTCGCTGACGAACAGCAGGCTCGACTGCGTCATGTTGCGGCCGAAGCTGGCAAACATCGGACGGTAATGCACCGGCTGCGGCGTCGGGATCGAGGCATTGGGATCGCCCATCGGCGCGGCGGCAATGCTGCCGCCCTTCAGGATCATGTCGGGCTTCACGCCGAAGAAGGCCGGCGACCAGATCACCAGATCGGCGAACTTGCCGACTTCCACCGAACCGATCTCATGCGCCACGCCGTGGCTGAGCGCCGGATTGATGGTGTATTTGGCGATGTAGCGCTTAGCGCGCACATTGTCATTGTCGCCCTTCTCCTCGGGCAGACGGCCGCGCTGCTTCTTCATCTTGTCGGCGGTCTGCCAGGTGCGGATGATCACCTCGCCCACCCGGCCCATGGCCTGGCTGTCGGACGACATCATCGAAAACGCGCCCAAGTCATGCAGGATGTCTTCGGCGGCAATGGTCTCGCGCCGGATGCGGCTATCGGCGAAGGCTACGTCTTCGGGGATGCGCGGATCGAGATGATGGCAGACCATCAGCATGTCGAGATGCTCGTCCACGGTATTCACCGTGTAGGGCATGGTCGGGTTGGTCGAGCTGGGCAGCACATTGGCCAGGCCGGCGACCTTGATGATATCTGGCGCATGGCCGCCGCCCGCGCCTTCGGTATGGAAGGCATGAATAGTGCGATGCTTGAAGGCGGCAATCGTGTCCTCGACGAAGCCACTTTCGTTCAGCGTATCGGTATGGATCGCCACCTGGATGTCATACTGCTCGGCGACGGTGAGGCAGTTGTCGATGGCAGCCGGCGTCGTGCCCCAGTCTTCATGCAGCTTCAGGCCACAGACACCGGCAGCGATCTGCTCGACCAGGCCATCCGGCTGCGAGGCATTGCCCTTGCCGAGCAGGCCGATATTCATGGGAAAGGCTTCGGCCGCCTGCAGCATGCGCATGATGTGGAACGGACCCGGCGTGCAGGTGGTGGCCGAGGTGCCCGCCGCCGGCCCGGTGCCGCCGCCCATCATGGTGGTGACGCCGGAATAGAGCGCCTCCTCGATCTGCTGCGGGCAGATGAAATGGATATGGGCATCAAAGCCGCCGGCGGTGATGATCTTGCCTTCGCCCGCAATCGCCTCGGTGCCCGGGCCGATGATGATGTCGATGCCAGACTGGATATCGGGGTTACCAGCCTTGCCGATGGCGGCGATACGGCCGTTCTTGAGGCCGATATCGGCCTTCACGATGCCCCAGTGATCGAGGATCAGCGCATTGGTGATCACGGTGTCGACCGCGCCGGCCGCGTTGGTGATCTGGCTCTGGCCCATGCCGTCGCGGATCACCTTGCCGCCGCCGAACTTCACTTCCTCGCCATAGAGCGGGGTGTTGGCGCTGTATCCGCCCTGCCCGGCCTTGGCGGTCGGCGGCATCGAGGTGAAGTCCTTCTCCACCTCGATGATGATATCGGTATCGGCCAGCCGCACCTTGTCGCCCACGGTGGGGCCGTACATGCCGGCATAGGCCTTGCGGGGAATGCGGTTTGCCATTGCTTGATCCCCTTACAGCTTGCCCATGACGGTCGCGCGGAATCCATAGACCTCGCGCTTGCCGGCAAAGCTCACCAGTTCGACGCTGCGGGTCTGACCCGGCTCGAAGCGTACGGCGGTGCCGGCGGCGATGTTGAGCCGCATGCCACGCGCCTTGTCGCGATCGAATTTCAGCGCCGGATTGGTCTCGAAGAAATGGTAATGGCTGCCGACCTGGATCGGCCGGTCGCCGGTATTGGCGATCTCCAGGGTCACGGTGGGCCGGCCGGCATTCAGTTCGATCTCGCCATCAGCCGTGATGATTTCACCGGGGATCATGGGCATCTCCGTTTCCCAAACCCGTCATGCCACGGCTTGGCCGTGGCATCCACGAGTCATTAAAAAAGGAACGCGTGGATGCTCGGGCCAAGCCCGAGCATGACAAATGGGAGGTGTGTGAAAAAGCAGCCATCACCGGATCGGGTTATGCACGGTCACCAGCTTGGTGCCGTCGGGGAAGGTGGCTTCGACCTGGATCTCGTGGATCATCTCCGGGATGCCATCCATCACCTGCGCGCGGGTGATGACGGTGGCGCCGGCCTGCATCAGGTCGGCGACGCTGCGACCGTCGCGGGCGCCTTCGACCACGAAATCGGTGATCAGGGCCACGGCTTCGGGGTGATTGAGCTTCACGCCGCGTTCCAGCCGGCGGCGCGCCACGGTGGCCGCCATGGCGACCAGCAGTTTGTCCTTTTCGCGGGGCGTCAGATTCATGCCGCTCCCCCTCCCCAGCTACAGCAGAAAACGATCAGACGGTAAGATAGCGGCGGACGTCGTCGGCATCCAGCCTTGCGGCATCGCCCGCCACGACAACCTCGCCGCGCTGCAGCAGGATGAAGCGGTCGGTAAGCGCCCTGGCGAAGTCGAAATACTGCTCGACCAGCACAATGGCCATGGTGCCGCGATCCGCCAGCTCGCGGATGACCCGGCCGATATCCTTGATGATCGAGGGCTGGATGCCCTCGGTCGGTTCGTCCAGCAGCAGCAACCGGGGACGCGTGACCAAGGCCCGCGCAATCGCCAGTTGCTGCTGCTGTCCCCCCGAAAGATCGCCGCCGCGCCGGTTGCGCATCTCGTGCAGCACCGGGAACAGCGCGAAGATTTCGTCCTCGATCCGACGCTCGGCGCGCGGCAGCGGCGCCAGGCCGGTTTCCAGATTCTCATAGACCGTGAGGCGCGGGAAAATCTCACGGCCCTGTGGAACCATGGCGATGCCGCGCCGGGCGCGCTCATGCGGCTTCAGCCCGGAGATATCATGGCCTTCCCACATGATCTTGCCTGACCGCACCGACTGCAGGCCGACCAGTGCCCGCATCAGAGAGGTCTTGCCCACGCCATTGCGGCCCAGCACACAGGTGATCTTGCCCGGCTCGGCGGTGACGCCGACATCGCGCAGCGCATGGCTGGCGCCGTAATAGAGATTGAGACCTTCGGCCTGCAGCATGCTCTAGCGCCCCAGATAGACTTCAATGACGCGCGGATCGTTCTGCACGTGGTCGACGCTGCCTTCCGACAGCACGCTGCCTTCATGCAGCACGGTGACGCGCGCGCCCAGGTCACGCACAAATTCCATGTCGTGTTCGACCACGACCAGCGTACGCTCGCCCTTCAGTGTCAGGATCAGTTCGGCGGTCTGCTTGGTTTCGGCATCGGTCATGCCGGCGACCGGCTCATCCAGCAGAATGAGCTGGGTGTCCTGCACCAGCAGCATGCCGATCTCCAGCCACTGCTTCTGGCCGTGGCTGAGCGCACCGGCCTGGTCGCGCAGCTTGGCCTCCAGGCCCACGGTGTGCAGTGCCCAGGCAATGCGGTCGAGCGCCTCGGAATTGAGGCGACCCAGCAGCGTCTTCCAGGCGCCGCGCGCCGATTTCATGGCCAGCTCGAAATTCTCGAACACGGTGAGGTTCTCGAACACGGTGGGCTTCTGGAACTTGCGGCCGATGCCCAGATTGGCGATCTCGACCTCGTCCAGCTTGGTCAGGTCGACGCGGCCGGCGAACATCACCTCGCCCGAGTCAGGCTTGGTCTTGCCGGTGATGATATCCATCATCGTGGTCTTGCCGGCACCGTTGGGTCCGATAATTGTACGGAGCTCTCCAGGAGCAACCATCAGGGCGAGGTTGTTGATGGCGCGGAAGCCGTCGAAGGAGACGCTGACGCCATCGAGATAGAGCTGCGTGTCGGAGACGCGCGGGCGGTCGACCACATCCGGCGCCATGCCGGCAGTGGCAGGCTGGATCAACGGCGACGGCAAAGGCATGGCGGGACGGCGCATGGTTATTCTCCCGCCTTTTCATTCAACGCATAGGCGCGTTTCTGGTCGCGCCAGGCGCGCCACTGGCCAAGCAGCCCGACGATGCCCTTGGGGAAGAGCAGCGTTGATGCGATGAACAGCCCGCCGAGCACAAACAGCCAGAGTTCGGGCGCCGCACCTGTCAGCCAGGTCTTGACCAGGTTGACCACCACGCCGCCCAGCACTGCGCCATAGAGCGTGCCGCGGCCGCCGACCGCGACCCAGATGGCGATCTCGATCGAGTTGGCGGGCGAGAATTCGCTCGGATTGATGATGCCGACCTGCGGCACATAGAGCGCGCCGGCGACGCCGGCCAGCAGCGCCGAGAGCACGAAAGCGAACAGCTTGGCCGCTGTCGGCGAATAGCCGAGGAAGCGCACCCGGCTTTCGGCGTCGCGCACCGCCAGCAGCACACGACCGAGCTTGGACAGGGTGACGAAGCGGCAGAGCAGGAAGCACAAGCCCAGCACGATGACCGAGACGGCATAGAGGCCGATGCGGGTGCTCGCCGCCTGGATCGGGAAGCCGAGGATATCCTTGAAATCGGTCAGGCCGTTATTGCCGCCGAAGCCCATGTCGTTGCGGAAGAAGGCGAGCAGCAGCGCAAAGGTCATCGCCTGTGTGACAATCGAGATGTAGACGCCGGTGACGCGGCTGCGGAAGGCGAACCAACCCAGCACCAGGGCGAGAATGCCCGGCGCCAGCAGCACCATCAACATGGCAAACGGGAAGCTGTCGAAACCCGACCAGTACCAGGGCAGTTCCTTCCAGTTCAGGAACACCATGAAATCGGGCAGCGTGGGATGGCCGTAGACGCCGCGCGTGCCGATCTGGCGCATCAGGTACATGCCCATGGCGTAGCCGCCGAGCGCGAAGAAAGCGCCATGGCCGAGGCTGAGGATGCCGGCATAGCCCCAGACCAGATCGAGGCTGAGCGCCAGGATCGCGTAGCAGGCGTATTTGCCGAGCAGCGGAATCAGATAGTCGGGCAGATGCACCAGGCCGCCACGGCTGGGAAGCAGGTTGAGCAGCGGCACGATCACCAGCAGCACGAAGCCGATGGCGAGGAAGGCGATCCAGCCGCGCCGGTCGAGCAGCGGCCGGGGCTGCGAGAGAGTCTTCAGGTTTTGCTCAAGGTTAGTCTGATTAAGCATCTGCCGAACGCCCCTTCGCCGCGAACAGCCCGCGCGGGCGTTTCTGGATGAACAGGATGATGCAGACCAGCACCACCACCTTGCCCAACACCGCACCGGCGACGGGTTCGAGGATCTTGTTGACGATGCCGAGCGTGAGCGCGCCGGTGAGCGTGCCCATCAGGCTGCCGACGCCGCCGAAGACGACGACGAGAAAACTATCGACGATGTAGATGGTGCCGAGATTGGGCGAGACATTGCCGATCTGGCTGAGCGCCACGCCGGCCATGCCGGCGATCCCGGAACCGAGCGCGAAGGTCATGGCGTCGACGCGCGCGGTGGGAATGCCCATCACGGCGGCCATCTGGCGGTTCTGCGTCACGGCGCGCATATGCAGGCCGAAGCTGGTGCGCTTGAGGATCAGCGCGATCAGGCCGAGCACGGCGAAGCAGAAGATGATGATATAGACGCGATTCCATGTAATCGCCAAACCGCCCGCCACGTCGATGGCGCCGGTCATCCAGCCCGGATTGGCGACTTCCTTGTTGGGCGCGCCGAAGATCATGCGCACCGCCTGCTGCAGGCAGAGGCTGATGCCCCAGGTGGCCAGCATGGTTTCCAGCGGCCGGCCGTAGAGCCAGCGGATGATGCCGCGCTCAATGGCGACGCCGACGGCGGCGGCCACCAGGAAGGCGACCGGCAGCGCCACCAGCAGGTAGGCGCCGATCCAGGATGGCGGCAGCACGGCGCGGAAAAACTCCTGGGTCACATAGGCGGAATAAGCGCCCAGCATGATCATCTCGCCATGCGCCATGTTGATGACGCCCATGACGCCGAAGGTGATGGCCAGGCCGACGGCGGCCAGCAACAGCACCGAACCGAGCGAGATGCCCTGGATCAGGTTTTCGGCATAGGAATAGAGCGTGATCCTGGTCTGCAGACTGTCGAAAGCCTTGGTCAGGGCCGCCTTGACCTCCGCGTCGGTTTCCTGGGAGAGCCGCGCCTGCAGCAGCGAGCGCACGCGCAGCTCCGACGTGCTGCTCAGCGTCTGGATCGCCAGGATGCGCTTGGACTTGTCGGGATCGGCGATATCGGTGGCGGCGAGCGACATCGCCATCACGGCTTTCACGCCGCTATTCTGTTCCTTGTCGTAGGCCGCACGCAGCAGGCCGACCGTTTCCGGCGTCGGGCTTTCCAGCAAGGCCGCGGCGGCCGAGCGGCGCACGGCGGCATCGGAACTGGAGAGGCCGAGACGGCCGACCGCCTCGCGCAGCACGTTGCGCAGATTGTTGTTGACGAACAGCGCGTTCAGCTCGCCCGGCGCGACAATGCCCGAGGCTTCGCCGGTGATCGCGCTGGTGATCGCCACGTCGTTGCCGCTGGCATTGCCGATCACCAGCGCACCATCTGACTTGCGGGTAAAGAGCCGGCCGTCAGCCAGCGCCTGAAAGACGGGCACCGCGCGGGCATCGCCCATGGCGGTGAGTGCGGCGATCGCCTTGGCCTTGTCGGTGAAGCCGTCGGCCTTGAGGCCGTTCACAGCCGTTGCGAAATCGGTGGGGCCGGCCTGCGTGTCGGCCGCAACCGCGCCCAGCAGCGACTTGGCGTCGTCGGGCAGCGCGATTGCCTGCAGGTCTTCCGGCTTGGCCATGTCCTCGACATCGCCGGTGGTGGCGTTGGTGACGACGATCATGTCGCCGTCCTTCTCGCCGATCACCACTGCGTTGTCAGACAGGCGGATATAGAGATTGCCCTGGGAAAGCGCGGCCAGCGCCGCCTTGGCCTTGTCGTCATCCAGCGCGCTGAGCGCGGCGATGGCGGGCTTGGGATCGGACTCGGTGAGACCGGTCAGACTTGTGGCCAGATCCTGCGCATTGACCGGCCGGAAGGCGACCAGCGTCAGCATCAGCGCGACCAGCAGAATGGGCAGGAAACGGGTCATTGTTGTTATGGCCGTGGCGATGACGGGGTGAATTTCTGATTTTTGGGCGCTCCAAGCCCCTCCCCGCACGTCGCCGTGAAGGGAGGGGCCGGATGCCATTACGCAACCTGACTTAGTTGGCGAGCGCCGCGTATTTCGGCTTCTCGCAGTTGCCGCAGACCCACGGGAAGGTCCAGTCGGCGGTCAGCTTGGCGCTTTCCGGGATATACTTCGACCAGGCGTCGGCCTTCACCGGGCCCTTGGTCTGCCAGACGATGTTGAACTGACCATCGGGACGGATTTCACCGATCATCACCGGCTTGGACAGGTGGTGGTTGGTGTTCATCACGGCGGTGAAGCCCGACGGCGCCTTGACCTTCTGGCCATACATCGCCTGACGGACGGCATCGACCTGGGTCGTGCCGGCCTGGGCGACAGCCTGGGCCCACATCTTGAAGCCGATATAGGTGGCTTCCATCGGATCGTTGGTGACGCGCTTCGGATCCTTGATGAAGGTCTTCCACTGCTTCACGAACGCATCGTTGGTCGGATTGGCCTTGACGTTCTGGAAGTAGTTCCAGGCCGCGAGATGGCCGACCAGGTTCTTGGTATCGATACCGGCGAGCTCTTCCTCACCGACCGAGAAGGCGACCACCGGGATATCGGAGGCCTTGATGCCAGCGTTGGCCAGTTCCTTGTAGAACGGCACGTTGGCGTCGCCATTGATGGTCGACACCACGGCGGTCTTCTTGCCGGCCGAGCCGAACTTCTTGATGTCGGCCACGATCGTCTGCCAGTCGGAATGACCGAACGGCGTGTAGTTGATCATGATGTCTTCCTGCTTGACGCCCTTGGACTTCAGGAAGGCTTCGAGGATCTTGTTGGTGGTACGCGGATACACATAATCCGTGCCAGCGAGCACCCAGCGCTTAACTTCACCACCTTCCTTGCTCATCAGATATTCGACAGCGGGAATGGCCTGCTGGTTCGGAGCAGCGCCGGTGTAGAACACATTCTTCGAGCTTTCCTCGCCCTCATACTGGACGGGATAGAACAGCATGCTGTTCAGCTCCTCGAAGACCGGCAAAACCGACTTGCGGCTCACCGAGGTCCAGCAGCCGAAGACCACCGAAACCTTTTCCTTCGAGATCAGCTCGCGGGCCTTTTCGGCGAACAGCGGCCAGTTGGAGGCCGGATCGACCACCACGGCCTCGACCTTCTTGCCGAGCAGACCGCCCTTCTTGTTCAGATCGTCGACCATCATCAGGACCGTGTCCTTCAGGGTCGTCTCGGAAATTGCCATCGTGCCCGACAGCGAATGCAGGACACCGACCTTGATCGTGTCCTGGGCCTGGGCCGCGCCACCGGCGGTGACGGCGCCCAGCATGGCGCCTGCCGCGGCCATCGTCCGCATGAACTTGCTCATTGTATTCCTCTCCTGCTTGGGCCGGCCCCCCAAGGCGCGACCAGACGCGGGGGAAATCGCAAGGGGCGTGCCAAGCCGGACATGTCCAAGCGGCATGGCCCTATGACGCGGGTAATGTGCTGATTCCGCGCCGCAATATGACAATCTCCGGACCACGAGGCGAACCAATCCCCAGACTTTGGTCGGAGACGGCTGCCTTATAAAGATGCATATTTTATAGGCATGCCTCCGGAGAGGCTATTCGCGACTGCTCAAAAAGAAGGCTGCATGACTCTCTTTGAGTCAACCGGATCAGAAGCGCCAGAGCCTCGGCATCCGTCCGGGCAGGCCCAACCCGCTCCGCAGCTCGGCCCAGAGCAGGGCGAAAACCCGGCGCAGGCGCGCCGGATCGCGATCCAGGAGACGCAGCAGCAGCAGGTCGTCGATGACGGTAGCCCCAGCCAGAGTTCCATTGTCCTGCTGCTCCAGCAGAGCACGCAGACGATCGCGCGTCGCCGCTGGCTCCGGTCCGCGACAGAGGATCAGCGCCTGGGCGGTCGCACCGTCGAAACCGGCGGGATGCTGCAACTGGGCTGGCAGGTCGCCGGTCAGGCGCGCAGCATCGGTCCAGACCAGACGGCCATCGCGCCGGACCTGCCAGCGGTCGAAGAGCTCGCCGTGGTCGAAGGTCTCGCCGCGCGCGACACGGCCGAAGACGGTGATGTCGCCCGCCAGCAGTCGCGCATCCTGCTGCAGGTCGATCCGCACCTGCCGGCGCAACCGTGCGCCATCGAACAGGATCATTTCCTGCGGCAGCCATTCCAGCATGGCCTGCGCCGCCACCGTCATGCGGATGTCGATCATGGCGGCATCGCCGGGCGAACGATAGATCTTCTCGGCCGCCTGCGGCGTGCACAACGCCACCGCCTGCGCATCCAGCGTAACATCGACAGCAAGCCGGTCGCCGCCGGTCAGGCCGCCGGCCGTGGTGATCAGGACGGCGGTGCGCGGATCGCCCGGATCGGGTTCGGGCAGCAGGGCGCGGCAGGGATCGCGCTGGTACAGGTCGGCCAGCCGGGTCGCGCCATCACGATCCTGGCAATCAAAGCGCAGGCGTAGCGCGCCATCGGCACGCTGGAGCCGCTCGGCACTTTCCCGTTGCCCGCCGGCCGGGGCTGTCATTACGGCAGGTCGGTCTGCTCGGCCAGCTGCGGCTGATCGACATCCTCGGGTTCGACCAGCGCATCCGCCGCGCGGACCGGCCAGTCGATCTTTAGCGCGGGGTCGCGCCAGTCGAGGCCGCGCACGAGTTCGGCATTGTAATCGGCGCTGGCCTTGATCAGCACTTCGGTCGCCGCCGACTTGCTGCACCAGCCGACCGCGAAGCCCGGCATGATGTAAAGCTGCTCACCACCCATATAGGTGATGTTGCTATGAGCCGAGCGGCCGAAGGTCGGAGAATCCCGGCGCAGATCGACCGCGGCCACGAACATGTCGCCGCGCAGCATGCGCAGCAGCAACGCCTGCTGGCCCGGTGCGATCTGGTAGCGCAGGCCACGCACGCTGCCCGGCTTGTCGAAATAGGAGATGCGGTCGTCGACGAAGCGGTCGTGGATGCCGAGCGCACCCAGGGCCGCCTCGTTATAGACGGCGCTGACCCAGCCGCGCCGGTCCATCAGGGTAGTGGGCTGGATCAGCAGCAGGCCGGGAATGGAGAGCGGTTTGGCGGTGAACATGGCGGACCGGGCAAAAAGGACGGGCCGCCATCATGGGGAAACCCTCCCGGCCGATCAAGGGATGGCCGGGAGGACAGGTGCAAAGACCGTCAGACTACGTCTCAGACTGCGGTCGCATGGCGCTCGATGCAGGTTTTCAGCACCGCATCGGCATCCTTTTTCCACCAATTGTTGGTCGACATGATCTCGACCTCGCAGAAGCCATCGTAACCCACGCCCTCGACCATGGCGCGGATCGAGGGGATGTCGATGACCCCATCGCCCATCATGCCGCGATCCAGCAGCAGGTCGGTGGTCGGCACCAGCCAGTCGCAGACATGGAAAGCCAGCACGCGCTTGTTCGCCCGCTTGATTTGGGCTGCGAGGTTCGGGTCCCACCAGACATGATAGACATCCACGGCGACGCCGAGATGCCGGTCGTGCGCACCGGCGCCCAGCGCATCGCAGAGATCGAGCGCCTGGGCCAGCGTGTTCACGCAGGCGCGGTCGGCGGCATACATCGGATGCAGCGGTTCGATGGCGAGCGGGACTTTCGCCGCCCTGGCATGCTCCAGCACGGCGGCGATGCCATCCTGCACCTGCTGGCGCGCACCGGCGATATCCTTCGAGCCGGCCGGCATGCCGCCCACCACCAGCACCAGGCATTGCGCATTCAGCGTGGCCGCGTCGTCGATGGCGCGCTTGTTGTCGTCGATCGCCGCCTGACGGCCGGCGGCATCAGCAGCCGGAAACATGCCGCCACGGCACAGGCCAGTGACGGTGAGTCCGACATCGCGGATATGTTTCGCCGCCTTGGCCGTGGTGTAGTCCGCCAGCTTGTCGCGCCAGGGCGAGATGCCGGTGATGCCATGACGGGCGCAGCCCTCGATGCATTGCTGCAGCGACCACTGCTCCTTGACCGTTGCGGTATTGAGAGAAAGCGGGCCGGGTTTCTTCTGGCTCATGCGTCGATCCCGTGCACCGCCATCACCGCCTTCATGCGGGCTGCCGCCTGGTCTGGATTGGCAAGCAGGCCGGCCGCATCGGCCAGACGGAAGAGTTCAGCCAGATGCAGCGCCGAGCGCGTGCTCTGCTGGCCGCCGACCATCAGGAAGTGATCCTGGTGGCCATTCAGATAGGCCATGAAGACCACGCCGGTCTTATAGAACCGCGTCGGCGCCTTGAAGATATGCCGCGACAACGGCACCGTCGGCGCCAGGATCTCGTGGAAGGTCTTCTCGTCGTTGCGGGTCAGCGCGCCCAGCGCGGCGGACGCAGCCGGCGCGATGGCGTCGAAGATGCCCAGCAGGGCGTCGGAATGGCCCAGCGCATCGCCGACGATCAGTTCGGCATAGTTGAAGTCGTCGCCAGTATACATGCGCACGCCTTTCGGCAGCTTGCGGCGCATGACGATCTCCTTGTCCTTATCCAGGAGCGAAATCTTGATGCCGTCGACCTTGGCCGCATTGGCGTTGATCACATCCAGGCAGGTGTCCATCGCCTTCATGTGATCGCCATTGCCCCAGTAGCCGGTGAGCGCAGGATCGAACATCTCACCCAGCCAGTGCATGACGACGGGCTGCTTCACCTGGGACAGAATGCGGCCATAGACCTTGATGTAATCGTCAGGCGACTTCGCCGCTGCGGTGAGCGCTCGCGACGCCATCAGGATGATGCGGCCGCCGAGCTTCTCAATAGCTGCGCACTGTTCCTCATAGGCGCGAATGACCGTGTCGATGGTGACATCGGGACCCGGCATCAGGTGGTCGGTGCCGGCACCAGACGCCACGACCGCGCCAGGCACATCCTTCGCCGCATCGAGGGAGCGGCGCACCAGTTCCTGCGCGTCGTTCCAGTCGAGCCCCATGCCACGCTGGGCGGTGTCCATGGCCTCGGCCACGCCGAAACCGAGCGACCAGAGATGCCGGCGGAAGGCGATGGTCTTGTCCCAGTCGATGGCGGGCGTCAGCCAGGGATCATGCTCGGCCAGCGGATCGGCAACGACATGGGCCGCTGCATAAGCGATGCGGCTGAAGGGCGCCCCATCAATCAGATTCTGGGCCGAAGGAAAGGCCTTGGGCTGCTTCAGCCTGTAAGGGCTGAGATGACCGGGCGCATCCGGCAGGGTGAGCGTGATCGCCATGGCTTGGACTCCCTACTCTCTCTGCTCTGATCAGGCCTTCAGTTCCGGCAGATCAATCCAGCGGCGTTCCTTCCAGCTCTTCAGGCCGGCTTCGGCCAGCTGCACGCCCTTGGCGCCTTCGAGCAAGGTCCACTTGAACGGCTCGTTGTCGACCAGATGGCGGATGAACATTTCCCACTGAGCACGGAAGCCGTTCATGTAGACCTGGTTGTCGGGGACTTCCTGCCAGGTGTCGAAGAAGTCGATGGTCTGCGGCACATCGGGGTTCCACACCGGCTTGGGCGTGTTGACGCGAGCCTGGGTGCGGCAGCTGGTGAGGCCGGCGACCGCCGACCCTAGCGTGCCGTCGACATGGAAGGTGACCAGATCGTCACGGCGCACGCGGGTGGTCCAGGAGGAGTTGATCTGCGCGATCACGCCGCTCTTGAGCTGGAAGGTGGCATAGGCCGCGTCATCGGCATCGGCCTTGTAGGGCTTGCCCTGCTCGTCCCAGCGCTTCTTGATATGGGTGGCGCCGAGGCAGGACACGCTCTCGACCTCACCGAACAGGTTGTCAAGCACGTAGCGCCAGTGGCAGAGCATGTCGAGGATGATGCCGCCGCCGTCCTTGTAGCGGTAGTTCCACGACGGGCGCTGGGCCTGCTGCCAGTCGCCCTCGAAGACCCAGTAGCCGAACTCGCCGCGCACGGAGAGGATCTCGCCGAAGAAGCCGCTGTCGATCAGCATCTTGATCTTCTGCAGGCCGGGCAGGAACAGTTTGTCCTGCACCACCCCGTGCTTGATCTTGTATTTCTTCGCCGCCTTGACCAGGTCGAGGGCGACACTGAGCTTTTCCGCCGTCGGCTTTTCGCAATAGACGTCCTTGCCCGCCGCCATGGCCTTCTTCAGCAGCCCGGCGCGGGCCTGCGTGGTGGCGGCATCGAAGAACAGGGTGTCGTCCTTGTTCTTCAGCGCGGCGTCGAGATCGTCGGTATAACGCTCGATGCCATGCTGCTTGGCCAGACGCGCCACCTTGTCGAGATTGCGGCCGACCAGGATCGGATCGGGCATCACGCGGCGGCCATTCTTCAGCACCACGCCGCCATCCTTGCGAATGGCGCAGATGGAACGGATCAGATGCTGGTTCATGCCCATGCGTCCGGTGACGCCGTTCATGATGATGCCGAGACGGATATCCTTGCTCATAGTCTTTTGTCCTTCTTTCACGGATTCAAGGTCATGGGGGCGAGATCGCCCCAAGCGGGTTCGGCCGCGGCGCCGAAACCGGCAGCGCCCAGCAGGCTGTTGAGATCGAGGCCGCCGCGGCGGATGGCGAGCCGCACGCGGCCGGTGGCCTCGTCGCGGTGATAGAGATCGGGATGGGCGGCCAGGAATGCGTTCTGCTCCGGCATCGACGCAGAACCGAAACCGTCCACATAATGATGGCCGTTGCGCTCGACATGGGTGAGGCCCAGCGCCGCCACCAGCGCAAGGTCCTGCTGCAGCGCCAGCCCGGCCTGACAGGTGAGATCCTCGCCGGTTATGAAGTAACCGTGGTTATTGCTTTCCTGGCCCCAATGCTGCGCGCGGGCGGCATTCAGCACGGCGCGATAGACCCCCTTGCAGGTCTTGGACGAGATGCCGCGATAGCCCAGATCGCGGGCGCGCGGGAAAACATCGTAATCGGCATCCGATTCATCGACGATCAGGGGAATCTCGGCGGCCAGCGGCGCCACCGATGCACCGAGCGCGGCGGCGCGCTTGATCGGCTGTTCGATATAGATGATCGAGGAGCAGAGCCGGCGCAGACGGCTGTCAGCGCGCATGGATTGCCACAAGGCGGCAATACCGGTGACGTCGTCATACTGCTCGTTGCCGTCGAGGCTGGCATAGTAAGGCTCGGTCGACTGGTCAAGCACGGCCGCGATGCCCTGCAGGCGGGCCAGATCGGCCTCGGCATTGCCGCCCACTTTCAGCTTGAACCAGCGGTGACCGTATTGCGTGACCGCTCCCTCCAGGCTTTCCGGCAGGCCATCGTCGAGACGCGGCGCGGCAACGTCGCTTTCGCGCAGCGGATCGACCATGCCGACCGTATGGCGGGCGGCGATGCGGCGCACCGACACAAGCCCGGCAAGCCAGCCATCGAGGTCGAAGCCGGTAAGATCAGGCGTCAGGGTTTCGCCCTGGATGCCGAACAGGTTGCGGCCCAGCGCGGCGGCGAAGGGAATGCGGCGCAGCCGGCAGAATGCGTCGATGATGGCGCGGTCTAGCAGCGCCGGGCCATAGGAGGCGACCAATGCGTTGAGGCCGGCTTTCGCACCCTCTTTCACAAGAGCCGCATGATGGGCCGCGGAATGACCGAAGGCGCTGCGCGGCGTCGGATCGGCGGCATAGGCATTGACCGCATGCAGCAGACTCTGTCGCAACTGGGCGAAATTCTGTTCGTTCGACAGCGCCGGATCCTTGTCGAACCATTTCGGCGCCATCAGCTCAGCCGCCGCGCCCCAGCCGCTGCGGCCATCAGGCAGCGTGATACGCAGCCGCGCATAGGCCTGCGGCGCCGCCGTCAGCGTCACCACGCCGAAGCGGAAGGGCAGCCGTAGCGTGACCGGACGCTCGAAGAGCTGGATATCGGAAATGCGGAAGACGGGGGCGGTCATACCGGCTCCAGCAGGTCGCGCAGATAGCGGATGGAATGAGCGGCAACACCCGGGCCATCGGGTTCGTAGATGAAGGGCTCGACGCCGATATCGCCGGCATAGCCATGGCGCTTCAGCGCGGCGAGGATCGGCGCGAAGGTCATCTCGCCCTGGCCGGGACCTTTCCGGTTCGGGTCATTCACCTGCACATGGGCGATCAGGCCGGTCGGCATCCAGCGGTCGATCAGCTCGGGCACGCCTTCCTGCTCGGCCAGACCGGCGGCGCTGCAGTCGATCATGGTGCGGAAGCCGCGGCTGGCGATGCCCTCGACGATGCCGATCGCCTCGCCCACCGTGTTGACGAAGTTGGTTTCGCGGCGTGACAGCGGCTCCAGGCAATAGGTGACTCCGGCCTTCTCGGCGGCGCGCGCGGCATGGCGGAAGGCTTCCAGCGCATAGCCTTTCGCCGCATGGATGTCGCGGTCGGGCAACTGACGCTGCGCCGGCGAGCCATGCACGAGATAGCGGCCGCCAAGATCGGCGCAGAGATCGCACAGACCCTGCATCACCTCGCGGGTGCGACGGCGCACCGCCGGATCGGTATCGGTGATGGACAGTCCCTTGGGCGTCACCAGCAGCCAGTGCAGGCCGGTGACCACGAGGCCAGTCTCTTCGACGGCGCGGCGGATGACCTTGCGCTCAGCCGACGTCAGCGACAGCGGATCGTCGCTAAGTGTGAAGGGCGCGATCTCGAGCCCGTCATAGCCGAGTTCCGCCGCCAGCGCGCATTGCGCGGCAAAGGGCATCGGGCTGAGGACTTCGTTGCAGAGCGAGACGCGCATGGCTTTTCTTCTTAAAGTAACCATTCAGTTACTTATAACGGAAAACGGACAGTATGGTCAATTCGCGATCCATCCTGTTTTTCAGGCGCCGTTGAAGCCGAGGCGCGTTTTCACGGCCTGAATCTGGCCACGGATGATCCGGCTGGTGGTCGGGATGCTCATCAGCAGCATGATGGCGACGACCACCCAGAGCACGATGCAGATCGGCCGGGTGAAGAAGGGCGTCAGGTCACCATCCGACAGCACCAAGCCGCGCCGCAGGCTCTTGTCCATCAGGTCGCCCAGCACCAAGCCCAACACCAGCGGCGCCATGGAATAGCCATTCTGCCGCAGGATGTAGCCGGCGATGCCGAAGCCCAGCATGGTCCAGACATCGAACAGGCGACCGGCCAGCGAGTAGGATCCTACGGTGCAGAGCACGAAGATGATCGCCATGATGTAGGTGCGCGGAATCTGCAGCACCAGCAGCAGCGGCCGCACCAGGAAGAGGCCGAAGAACAGCATGGCCACGGTGGCCATCAGGTTCATCGCCACCACGTCGTAGACGAACTGCGGACTTTCGATCATCAGCATCGGGCCCGGCCGCACGCCGTGGATCATCATGGCGGCCAGCAGCACGGCGGCCGGCGCCGAGCCGGGAATGGCCAGCGCCAGCGAGGGGATGATGGCGCCGGGGATCGAGGCATTGTCGCCGGTCTCGGCCGCAATCAGTCCCTCGATGGAACCCTTACCGTATTTTTCCTTTTCCTTGCTGGCGCGACGGGCGGCGGCATAGGAACTCCAGGCTGCCATATCCTCGCCCACCCCAGGCAGGATGCCGACATAGACGCCGATCACACCCGACCGGAGAATGGTGCGCCAGTATTTGATCACGTCGCCAAAGCGCGGCAGCACCGAGTCCACCGTATGGATGGCCGGACGCGCCTGCCGCTCCTTCATCACGGTCAGCACTTCGGCGAAGCCGAAGGCGCCGACCAGCGACGGGATCAGCGAGAAGCCGCCGGTCAGATCACTGATGCCGAAGCTGTAGCGGTCATAGGCATGGATGCCGTCCTGGCCGATCAGGGCGATGAACAGGCCGAGGAAGCCCATGATCCAGCCCTTGAGCGCATCCTCGCCGGTGATGCTGCCCGACATCATCACGCCGAACATGGTGAGCCAGAAGAATTCGAAGGCGCCGAAGGTGAGCGCCACTTCGCCCAGCAGCGGCGTGAACAGCGCCAGGCAGATGATGCCGAAGATCGAACCGACCACCGAGCCGGTGGTGGCGATGCCCATGGCGCGCCCGGCCTGGCCCTGGCGCGCAAGCTGGTAGCCATCGAGGCAGGCGGCGGCATTGGCGGCGGTGCCCGGGATGTTGAGCAGGATGGCGGTGCGGCTGCCGCCATAGATCGCGCCCGAATAGGCGCAGATCAGGATCAGGATGGCGTCATTGGGCGGCATCCGGATGGTGAGCGTGGTGAACAGCGCAATACCCAGCGTGGCGCTGAGGCCCGGCATGCAGCCGATCAGGATGCCGGCCAGCGTGGCGCCGAAGGCATAGAAGAGTTGCCAGGGACCGAGAAAGCTGGCGAGCGAGGAGCCGAGCAGGATGAGACCTTCGAACATACTGATTCCCCGCTTACGGCAGCCGGACCAGGAAGAGTTCCTGGAAGATAAAGGTGATGACGGCGGCACCGCCGATGGCAACGCCGGCTGCGGCCAGCAGGCCGCGCAGGCGCTGGTTCGCCGCGCCGCGTTCCTTCCACTGGAAGATCGTCACGAAGGTGAAGATGAAGGCGGCTGCCGTCGCCCAGAAGGGCAGCCCGCGGCCAATCAGCCCAAGCGCAAAGGCCACGCAGACTGCCGCCGTAACGCCGACGCGCCGCCAGGCTATGCGCGCTTCCGCCTGCGCTTCGGCATCCTGCACCCGGGGCACGGAGAAAGCGCCGGCACGGATCGCGCGAATGGCGAGGATCACGCCGAAGAAAGCAATGAAGATGCCGAGGATGCCGGGCAACAGGCCCGGGATCGTATAGGGATTGATGTGCAGATTCTCGAGGCGGTCCATCTTCACCGCACCCCAGGTGATGGCGATGCCGAGCACCACCCAGCCAACGCCCCACCAGACATCGGCCCGCGCGGCTGCGGCTTTCACCTCGTCTCCACCTGCACTCATGATCGCACTCCCCACAAAAGCAAATCGGCCGCCCGGCTTGGATCACGCCAGGCGGCCGTTTCGTTCACCCTGCCTTACGGCTTCGGAATGCCGATGGTTTCCGGATTGATCTTGGCCTTGCCGCCTTCCTGCAAAATCCAGGCGGCGCCCTGGATCGCCGGGAAAGAGGCCTTCTTGGCATCTTCGCCATGGCGCGGATCGAAGATCGCACCCTTGTCGGCAGCATACTTCTTCAGCGCTTCCGACTTCGAGATCTTCTCTTCCCAGATCTTGTTCAGCGTGGCGGTCACTTCGGCCGGCGCGCCCTTCGGCACGAAGATGCCGAAATAGTTGGTTTCGGTGCGGAAGTTCGGCAACGTCTTGGTGATCGGCTCGATCGGCGGCACGCCGTCGACGACCAGCGGCTTGTCGGACAGCACCGCCAGTGCACGCAGGCGCTTGCCACGGATCATTTCGATCTGCTCGACGCCGAGTTGGCTGGTCACCTCGGTCTCGCCGGCCACGGTGGAGATCACCGCCGGATTGCCGCCATCATAGGAGACATGCTTGTAGGTGGCGCCAGCCGCACGCGACAGCGCTTCCGAGCCGTAATGGCCCGAGGAATTCACGCCGGCCGTGGCGAACGACACCGCACCCGGCTTGGCCTTCATGGCGGCCAGCAGATCGGCGACGCTCTTGTACGGGGTATTCGGATTGACGCTGATCACCGACTGGTTCGCCACGGTGAGATAGAAGTCCCAGTCCTTGGCGGTGGTGTCGAGCAGGCCCGACACGGCATAGGAGCCGATATCCTTGGCGGCGCCCGAAGCCCAGGTGTAGCCGTCCTTCTGGCCTTCCAGCACACTCTTGGTGCCGATCGAGCCCGACGCGCCAGGCTGATTGACCACGACGATCTTCTGCCCGAGCTCCTTTTCCAGTTCGGCTGCGGTAATACGGATCACCTGGTCGGTGGAGCCGCCGGCGGCCCAGGGCACGATCACGGTGATCGGGCGGGTCGGTTTCCAGGTCTGCGCGGCGGCCGGCTGGGCGACGAAGCCCAAGGCACCGGCAACAAAAGCGGCCACGGCTGTACGAATAGCAAGCTTGCCTTGCATGGCGGTCTCCTCCGTTTATGGATCGTGTCGATCCTTGTTATCCGCCCAGCATTTCCGATGCCGGGCAGACTTGTCAACGGGGAAGTAACCGGTCAGTTACGAAATTCGACCTTTGATGGATCAGGGCCGCAGATAGCCCAGCACGACCGCAATCGAGTGATCGAGACGGATTTTCTGCTCCTTGGCGCTGAGCAGGTTGCGGCCGAAAATGGTCGACAGCGTGTGTATATTGGAGAAGTAGAAAAACCCGAGCGCGGCGATGGTGGTATACAACTCGACCGGATCGACATTCTTGCGGAACACGCCCTCGCGCTGACCGCGCTGCAGCAGATCGGTGATCACCACCAGCAGCGGCGTATACAGTTCACGGATTTTCTTGGAATCCTTGAGGAAGCTGGCTTTATGCAGGTTTTCCGCATTCAGCAGCGCAATGAATTCCGGATTGCGCGAGCAGAATTTGAAATTGAATTCCATCAGGTAGCGCATGCCGTCGGTGGGCGACATGCGGGCGACATCGATGGCGTGCTCCTCCTCGCGCATGCGCTCATAGGCGCGCTCCAGCACGGTCAGCCACAGGCCATCCTTGTTGCCGAAATACTCATAGATCATACGTTTGTTGGAACCCGAACGCGCGGCGATCTCGTCGACGCGGGCACCGGCCAGGCCCTTGGCGGCGAACTCGACCAGCGCCGCATCCAGGATGTTGCGCCGCGTCACGTCCGGCTGGCGGGTGCGCTTGGTATCGGGCCGGGCAGTTTTAACTTGGGCGGTTTTTGACTTCGGCATGCGGTCTCCCCTCACCCAGTCTTGCCGGGCGGGAGGGGGAGCCGTCAAGCGGCGGCCGTCCGGAGACGGCGCAGGATCAGCCCAGCATCTGGGGCAAAGTGACCAGCTTCACCCCAGCCCGTTCCAACCCGGCGCGGATATGGCGGGCCATCGAGACGGCGCCGGCGCTGTCGCCATGCACGCAGATGGAATCGACGTTGCAGGGGATGCGCTTGCCTGAGACCGAGACGATGGCGCGTTCCTGCACCATGCGCAGCACGTTCTGCAGCGCCTCGTCATTGTCATGCACCATCGCATTGGCCTGACCACGCGGCACCAGATTGCCGTCGTCGTCGTAATTGCGATCGGCGAAGACCTCCTGCGCCACCGGCAGGTTGAGCTTGGCGGCGGCGGCGGCCATGGCCGAACCGGCCGGCGCCAGGAAGATCAGGTCTTTCGACACGCCGGCGATGCCGCGCGCCAGTGCCATGGCAAGGTCCATGTCGACGGCGGCCTTGTTGTTGATGGCGCCATGCGGCTTCACATGGGTGACCTTGCCGCCCTTGGTGGCCGCCACGCCCATCAGCGCGCCGATCTGATAAGCCATCAGCGCCTCGACTTCCTTGTTGCTCATGGTCATCGGGCGGCGACCGAAGCCCTGCAGGTCGGGATAGGACGGATGCGCGCCAATGGAGACGCCGTTCTTCACGGCTTCGGCGACGGTCGCCTGCATCACACTCCAGTCGCCGGCATGGAAACCGCAGGCGACATTGGCGGTACCCACCACGGCCAGCATCGCCGCATCGTCGCCCATGGTCCAGGCGCCGTAGCTTTCGCCGAGATCACTGTTGAGGTTGGTCTTGAGCGTCATGGAGGCCTCGCGGGTCTAGCGCCAGTGCCCGCTGGGGGCATCCACGGCGCCGCTGATCAGGTTCTGTGTATATAGCGCATTCAGGTCGAGATAGACATCGGGCAACGCCGTGCGGATACCCTCGATCAGCCGCTTCAACGCCTGCTCCTGGTTGCGCCGGGCCGTCTCGGCCTCAGCCACACTGACAGCCGCGAAGGTGAGCGTGTCGCCCGGTTTCATGCGGCCGACGCGCGGCAGATCAGCCGAGATCACGGTGGCGATCTTGGTGTAGCCGCCGATGGTCTGACGGTCGACCATCAGGATGATCGGCTTGCCGTTGCCCGGCACCTGGATCGAGCCACCGGTCACACCCTCGGACGCGATATCTGCGCCACGCAGATGCTCGATTGCTTCGCCATCCAGCCGGATACCCATGCGATCAGCTTCCTTGGTGACGGTATAGGTGGCCGAGAGGAAGGTTCTGATGCCGGTTTCAGTGAAGCGATCATCCTGAGGACCCAGCACTACACGGATGGGCCCGCCGCCGTAGTCAGGGACATCAGCCAGCTCACGCTCATCGCTTTCTTCAGCAATTTTGGCGATCGGCAGCCTGTCGCCAGCCCTCAGTGCGCGGCCCTCGAAGCCGCCAAGACCGGAGCGCATATAGGTGGACTGGCTGCCCATGAAGGCTGGAATAGCGAAGCCGCCTTCGACGGCGAGATAGGCCACGCTGCCCTCCTCCACCGCACCGATGGTCAGCTTGTCGCCACGCTTAAGCAGCGCCGAGCGCCAGGGCTTCAGCGCCCGCGCATCGCCATTGCCAGCCGGCTGCAGGGTCAGTTTCGCCGCGCCGCCGAAAGCTATCCGCACCGCCTCGGCATTCACCGTGAAAGTGGGCCCGAGGAACCCGATCTCCAGTGCGCCGGTATTTTCCGCGTTGCCGACCAGTCTGTTGACCAGCCGCAAGGCCAGCGGATCGGTGGCGCCGGCCACCGGCATGCCGAGCGCCTGATGCCCGCGCCAGCCGAAGTCCTGCACCGAAGTCATCAGGCCTGGCGCAGCGATATCCAGCGTACCGCCATTCGCAATATCGGCCGTCATGACTTCACCTGCAGCGCGGCATAGTCGAACGCGCCCTGCTCCACCTGCCGCAGAATCGCGTCATAGTCATTCGCCGAAACCGCCGCATAGGTCACCTCATCGCCTGGAGCGAGCAGAATCGGCTCTGCCCGACGAGCATCGAAGGGGCGCAGCGGCGTACGACCGATCAAATGCCAACCGCCCGGACTTTCCCAGGGGTAGATCGTGGTCATCGATTCCGCGATCGCCACCGAACTCTGCGGCACCTTGATGCGCGGCTCCTTGCGGCGAGGCAGATGCAGCGTCGCATCGAGGCCGCCCATATAGGCCAGGCCCGGCATGAAGCCGAGCATGTAGACAAAATACCGCCCATCCGTATGGATTTTCACCACCTGCTCGGGCGTGACCTTGCAGCGTTCTGCCACCTCGTTGAGATCCGGCGCACAATCCACAGCATAGCAAACCGGCAGGCGCCAGAGCCGGCCGCCGCGCTGCTCGGGCTTCAGGCCACTGAACAGCCCGCGCACCTGCGCTTCCAGATCGGCCCGGCTGGTGACCAGCGGGTCGTACTGCACCAGCAACGCGCGGAAGGACGGCAAGGTCTCGACCAGACCCTCCGGCTTCGCATCACGCAACGCGGCATGCAGCGCCATCACCATGGCGTTGACGCCGCGGTCGATGCCTTCGCCGAATTCGACGCTGAAGGCGGTGTCGCCAAAGGACCTGATCTGGGGATAGGCGGTCATGATCCAGTTCTTACGGCTTCGCTGCTCAGGCTACAACAGGCAGCGCCTCGACGTCATAGGCATGGCCGAGCTTGCGCTTGAGCACCGGGTCTTCCAATTCGAATTCGAACCGCGTGGAAGGCCGGATGCCGCCGATGGCGCCAAGCGTGCCGCCGAACATCAGGGTGCCGGGCGGCAGCGAGGTCTCGTTGCGATAGCGGGTCATCAGGTCGTCGGGGCTGCGCAGGCCCGAGACGGCGCCTTCCTGATAGAGCACGCGCTTGCCGTCAATGGTGGCCCAGGCACGCAGGATCAGCTGGTCCCAGTGCTTCACCACGTCGTCGTAACGCCACAGGCCGGTGCCGACCACCTTCGAGCAGAGCTGCTTGGACAGCGCCACGCCGGCGGCCTCCGCCTTGCGGTCGGTATGATCGGAACCGAGCGTGACCCAGAGGCCGTCCGCCAGAGCAACGATGACAGGCTCCACTTCACCCGACGTATCCGGACCGAGCACCTGCAGATGCGTGGTCTGGCTGAGCTGGCCTGTGCCGATGCGATAGAACAGCGGCACGCTGCTGGGGCGCGGCACACCAATGGCCGCCAGTTCCTCGATATGATGTTCGATGGCATGGGCATCGCGCCCGGCCCAGCCGGCGACGATCAGCGTGTCGATCTGCACGGCAATGCGGTCGCGGCGATCCTGCCAGAAACGGTCGAAGGTCAGCATAACGGTAATCCTCAATTAAACTGAGTCGGCAGCCAGAGCGCGATGCCCGGCCAAATCATCATCAGCACGATGGCGAAGATATAGACCAGCATGAAGGGCATGACACCAGAGAAGACGTCGCTGATCGGGCCGCGATCCGGCCTCATGCCCTGCAACACGTAGAGCACGGTGCCGTCGGGCGGACTGATCATGGCGATCTCGACCAGCATGGTGACAATGACGCCAAACCAGATCGGATCGTAGCCCAGCGCCTTCACGATCGGGAAAACGATCGGGATGGTGGTCAGGATCATGGAAAAGCCTTCCATGAAGGTGCCAAGCGCCAGATAGAAGCCGATGATCAGCGCAACGATGGCCCAGCCCGGCAGCGGCAGGCCCGCCACCGTGTCCGCCATCATCTGCGGCACGCGCAGGCTGGTGAGAATGAAGTTGAGGAGATAGGCGCCGAACAAGATCAGGCCGATCATCGCCGTGGTGCGCGCGGTCGCCTCAGCCGAGTCATGCAGCATCTTCCAGGTCAGCTTGCGCCCGACCAGCGCGAAGACGATGGCGCCGGTGACACCGAGCGCCGCCGCCTCGGTCGGCGTGGCGATGCCGGCATAGATGGTGCCGAGCACCAGCAGAATCAGCAGCGCAGTCGGGATCAGGTCCTTCAGGCTGGCGATCTTCTCGCTGAGCGGAATCGCCGGGCCTTCGGCGGCGATGGGATTGCGCAGGCCATGCAGCACGATCAGCCCAACGAACAGCACCACCACCAGCAGGCTGGGGCCCAGGGCCGCGATATAGAGCGCGCCTACCGAGGTCTCGGTGATCAGACCATAGATGATGAAGGTGATGCCCGGCGGAATCAGGTTGCCCAGTGCGCCGCCGGCGGCCAGCGAACCCAGCACCATCTTCGGGCTGTATTTGGTGTTCTTGAAGAAAGGCAGAGCCACCGAGCCCATGGTGGCGGCGGTCGCCACGCTGGAGCCGGAGATCGCCGAGAAGATGGCGCTGGCGGCGATATTGGTGTGCAGCAGGCCACCGGGTAGACGGTTGAGCCAGACATTCAGCGCGCGATAGAGCTTGTCGGACAGCCCGGCGCGCAAGAGAATCTCGCCCATCAGCAGAAACAGCGGCACGGCGACCAGCACGAAGCTGGAGCTTGGCCCCCAGATCATCTGGCCGATGAAGTTCCAGAAAGGCCGATCCGAGAAGGCGAAGCCGGCCAGCAGGCCGAGCGCGCCGAGCGCGGCGCCGATATAGACGCCGGAGCCGAAGAAGGTGCACATCACGCCGACCAGCAGGATGATTTCGGCGACTGGCGCGTTGCCGCCGCCAGTGAGCGCGCTGGCGACGGTGATGCCGAGCAGGATCAGCAGAAAGACAACGGCAATCATTTCGTATCCTGTCGGCTGACGGCGACAGCTTCGAGCGCCTCGGCCGCCTCTTCGGTATAAGTACGGGGGCCGAGCAATGCATCGACCGCATCGGGGCGCCCGGCGAGAATCAGCAGCAGCGTCTCGATGACCATGGCCACGATCAGCACGAAAAAGACCACGATACCGATGGCCCACAGTCCCTGCGGGATCACCAGCGGGGTATGCAGCAGGCTGTTGTCGGTAGCGCCGAAATCCTGGCTTTCCTGCACCAGTTCGATGGCGCCGAAGCTCAAGAAACCCGCCAGCATGCCGAGCAGGGCGAGCGCGAAGAGATGTAGATACTGGCGGCCGCGCAGCGGCACCTTGTTCAACACCATGTCAATGCGGACATGGTTGCGGGTGGCCAGCGCATGCGGCAGACCCCAGGCGATGCCGAAGGCCAGCATGTAGCCGGTCATCTCGGTGGTCGACTGCGAAGAAAATCCGAGGAAGGCGCGCGCCAGCACGTCGAAGGTGACGAACAGCGCGCAAAACACGAAGACCCAGCCCGCCGTGTAATTCATCCAACGGCTGACGGCCTCAATGACATGGCGGAGTTTGGCGGCCGCTGCGGCAGAAGCCGCAGCGGCGCCAGCCGCCGGAGGAGTGGCGGTCATGAGCGGATCAGTTCTTCAGCGGCACGCCGGTGATCGGGGCGATCACCTGCTCGTAGACCTTGCCGCAACGCTCGCCGCAGCGCTTGACCCAGGCGGGCAGCACGGCGTCACCCACGGCCTGGCGCAGCAGCGCAACATCGGCCGGCTTCTCGCGCACGATGGTCATCGGGGCGTTGGTCACCACGGTACCGATCTTGCAGCCTTCGGCCTTGCCGCTGTTGCAGGCAATGCCGTCTTCGGTGGCTTCGGCGCCAAGCTTCCACTGGGCATCCTCGACTTCCTTCATAGTCTTGGTCATGAAGTCACGCACGGCGGGGTCCAGCTTGTTCCACCACTGCACGTTCACCATGTAGGCCGAGGTCGACCAGCTGAGCGGCAGCGTGTACATGTGCTTGGCCACTTCATACCACTTCGCGCCATTGCCCGACGAAGTGCCAGTGATGGCACAATCGGCCACGCCGCGCTCCAGCGCGCCGTAGACTTCCGGGAAACCGATGGCGATCGGCTGCGCGCCGATATAGTTCATGAAGTCGTTCATCGAACCGCCGTTGGTGCGGACCTTCTTGCCCTTCAGATCGGCCAGCGCCGCCACCGGCGTGCGGCAGAACAGCACCTGCGCCGGGAAGGGATAGACCGCCACGATACGCGTGTTGAAACGCTCGAGCTCGCGATTGGCCAGCGGCACCAGCGCATCGACCACTTTGCGGGCCTGCTCGATGGTGGGGTTGAGGCCGGCGAGATCGGCGCCATCCAGGAAGGGCACGTCGCCCGAAACGGTGGCGAGCGGCGCCGCGCCAATATCGACCTGACCGGCGCGCACGAGACGGATGATCTCAGGCCCGTTCAGGTTCATTTCCGGCCAGCTGGCCAATTTGATGTCGATGCGGCCACCGCTCTTGACCGGCACGCCTTCCTTCAGCATCGGCACGTCGACCTTGCTGTATTGCGGCAGAGCCGGACCCGGCTGCGTCGCCATGGTGATCGAAACCTTCGGGCCGGCCGGCAGGCCTTGGGCCAGAACGGGCATGGCAGTGGCAGCCATCAGACTGACCGCCGTGAGAAGCGTCTTCATCGTCATCATTACCCCCTGTTGGAATGGAAAGACTTATAGGACGGCTAATCGACTATTCTTCAGATCGGTCACCAGCATGTGGCCAGGTGCGTGCGTGATGCAGAATTCAGGCTTAACGGTGGCGATCACCGACTGGGGCGTGACGCCACAGGCCCAGAAGACCGGCAGTTCGTCGGCCTTCACCTCGACCGGGTCGCCGTAATCGGGCGCCATGATGTCCTTGATGCCGAGCAGCTCGGGCTTGCCCAGATGGACGGGCGCGCCATGCACGGCGGGGAAACGCGAGGTGATCTGCACGGCGCGGATCGCATCCGCCGGCTTCAGCGGTCGCATCGACACCACCAGCGGACCACGGAATGGGCCGGCTGCCGTCGTCTCAATGTTGGTCCGGTACATCGGCACGTTGGTGCCGGCTGCGATATGGCGAAGCGGGATGCCATCCTCGATCAGCGCTTCCTCAAACGAAAACGAGCAGCCGATCAGGAAAGCGACGAGATCATCGCGCCACACGGATTTCAGGTCGCGCACCTCCTCAACCAGCTTGCCGTCGCGCCAGATGCGGTAGAGCGGGATGTCGGTGCGGATGTCGAGGTCTTCGCCCAGTGCCGGAATGCGCGGATCGCCGGGCTCGGAGGCGCCGATCAGCGGGCAGGGCTTGGGATTGAACTGGCAGAAGCGGAAGAAATCATCGGCGAGCGCCTTGGGCAGGATCGCCAGATTGCCCTGCACGAAACCCGGCGCAATGCCGGCGGTGGGGCCGCGATGATCGCCGCGACGGATCGCCTGCCGGGCCTCGCGGCCGCTGGCATAGATGGTTCCTGATGCGATGGCGTTCATTCACTCCTCCTGTCCCGCGCACATCGCATCATGACAGGCGCATGACTGTCCAATCGGTAGTTCCGATGGCAGCCTATAAGAATTTCTTATCGGTCAAAAATCGGGCGATGCGATGATTTTAGTGGCGCTTCTGCCGGCGCTTCGCCTCGGATGCCGCCATCTCGCGCGCGATCTCGGTCACCGCTTCGGCCAGATAGCTGTCGGGTTTGACCGGGTAGCAGGCATGAAAATTCAGATCAGGCAGATTCTGTTCCGCCTTGACGATACGTAGGCGTTTTTCCGAAAGCTCGCGGCGGATGATCAGCGGCGGAATCGCCGAAATGCCGATGCCGTCCAGCGTCATGCGCACAATGGTTGAAAGAGAGGCATTGCCATACATGCGAAGCGACGGCATGTCGGAACGCGTCATCATCTCGCGGATGGTGATATAGGGCCGGGTATTACGCGGATAGGTGATAATGGGCCAGCGCGCCAGCACCGAGAGCGGCACCGGGTCGGCACCAAGATCGAGCGCAGGGCTGGCGATCCAGGCCAGCGGGTAGCTCGATAAAGCCACGTTTTTCATACGAGGTTCGCTGATCGGCCCCAGCACGAAGGCGATGTCGAGCTGGTGCGCCAGCAGGCGTTCGCGCAGCAGCGGCGATGTATCGACCTCGATCTCCAGCGTCAGCGCAGGATAGACCGTATGCATGCGTTCAATCAGTTTCGACAGCCAAGTATGCACGATGGTTTCAGCAACGCCGAGCCGCACGATGCCGCGCATCGCCTTCTTCTCATGCGCCGCATGCACCAGGTCGGCGTGGAGCTGCAGCATGCGTTCGGCATAGGGTAGCAGCTCGTTGCCCTTGGCGGTCAGCGCCACGCCGCGCGGCTCGCGATCGAAGAGCCGCACGCCCAGTTCGGTCTCCAGCTGCGCGATGCGCTGCGACACCGCTGGCTGTGTGGTGTTGAGCTTTTCGGCCGCCGAACGGAAGCCGCCAAGATGGGCGACCCAGACAAAGGTTTCGAGATTACGTAGATCGGCCATGGCCTGCCCCGATGGAAAAGCCGGGAGACTATAAGCCCGGCTTATCACCTATCCGCAATGAAACAAGTGTTCCATTGTTGATTAACTTGAATCAATTGTTGCAAACCCTTGCCTGCTGCGGTTCAATCCCGACCATGATCCAGCAGCAATCGCTCGCCGACCGCATTGCCGCCGCCTTTTCCGGTCTGCCGCCGCAGTTGCAGACGGCGGCGCGCTTCGTGCTGGAAAACCCCGACGACGTGGCGCTGCTCTCCATGCGCGAGCAGGCCCGCCGCGCCGGGGTACCACCCGTCACCATGACACGGCTGGCCCGCGAGCTGGGCTTTGCAGATTACGCCGCTTTCCGCGACCTGCAGGCTGCAGCGCTACGCCGCAGCCAGATGCCGGCCGGCGCCGGCTTCAGCGCCCGCGCCGGTCAATTGCAGCGCCGCCAGCAGAAGGGCGGCGATGCCGCGTTGGCCGCGCAGATCGGCTGGGCCATGGCGGAGCATATCGCCAACAGCCATGACGAAGCCGGGATCAGCAATCTGATCGCCGCCGCCGGCCTGCTGGAAAAAGCACGCCGTGTGTATTTCCTGGGCTTGCGGTCCTGCTACGCCGTTGCCTTCCAGGCGCAGTACGTGCACGGCCTCTTCCGCGACAACGGCGTGCTGCTGGACGGCGCCGGCGATACCGGGATCGACCCGCTGCGCCATGCCGGCGCAGATGACGTTCTGCTGGCGATCAGCGTCGCGCCCTATGCCAGCGCCACCATCGAACGCCTGCATTATGCCCGCGAACGCGGCTGCAGCGTCATCGCCATCACCGACAGCCGCGTTTCGCCGATTGCCGGCCTGGCCCAGCGCAGCCTGCTGGTCTCGACCGAGACACCCTCCTTCTTCCACGCCGTCACGCCCGCCTTCGCCGCAGCCGAAACCCTGATCGCGCTGGTGGCGGCGCGGGCCGGCGACAAGGCGCTCAGCGCCATCGCCAACGCCGAGAGCCAGCTCGGCGCCTTTTCCACCTACTGGTCTCGCAAACCCTCCCGCAGAAAGCCCAAGTCATGACGAGCCGTATTCTTCACCGCAGCATCACTCATACCTATCCGGTCGCCGTCGGCGGCGAAGGCATCCGCATCATCGATGCCACCGGCAAGCGCTATATCGATGCCTCGGGCGGCGCGGCGGTGAGCTGCCTGGGCCACGGTCATCCCGACATCACGCGCGCCATGCATGAGCAGGCCGACAAGCTGGCCTTTGCCCATACCAGCTTCTTCACCACCGAACCGGCCGAGACGCTGGCCGACCGCCTGATCGCCACCGCGCCCAAGGGCATCAGCCATGTCTATTACGTCTCCGGCGGTTCGGAGGCAATCGAGGCTGCGCTCAAGATGGCGCGCCAGTATCACGTCGAACGCGGCGAGCCACAGCGCAAGCATTTCATCGCCCGCCGGCAGAGCTATCACGGCAACACGGTTGGTGCTTTGTCGGTCGGCGGCAATGCTTGGCGACGCCAGCAATTCGCTCCGATGCTGATCGAGGCACATCACATCGCACCCTGCTTTGAGTATCGCGACCGCCACGATGACGAGTCGCCGGAAGCCTATGGCCGGCGCGCCGCCGACGAACTGGAGGCCAAAATCCTGGAGCTTGGCAAGGACAGCGTGATCGCTTTCGTCGCCGAGCCCGTCGTGGGCGCGACGCTGGGTGCCGTGACTGCCGCACCGGGCTATTTCAAGCGCATTCGCGAGATCTGCGACCAGTATGGCGTATTGCTGATCCTGGACGAGGTGATGTGTGGCATGGGTCGCACCGGCACGCTGCATGCCTGCGAGCAGGAGGGCATTTCGCCCGACATCATGACCATCGCCAAGGGCCTGGGCGGCGGCTACCAGCCGATCGGCGCCACGCTGCTGTCGCAGAAGATTTTCGACGCCTTCAAAAACGGCTCGGGCTTCTTCCAGCACGGCCATACCTATCTGGGCCACCCGATGGCCTGCGCCGCCGCCATGGCGGTGCAGCAGGTAATCGAACGCGACCACCTGCTGCACAATGTGCAAGCGATGGGTGCACATCTGATGGACCGCCTGCAGGACCGCTTCGGCAACCATCGCCATGTCGGAGACATCCGCGGCCGCGGCCTGTTTCAGGCCATCGAGCTGGTGCAGGATCGCGCCAGCAAGGCCACCTTCGATCCGGCCAAGAAGCTGCATGCCCGCATCAAGCAGGAAGCAATGAATCTCGGCCTGATGGTCTATCCGATGGGTGGCACCATCGACGGCCTGCATGGCGACCATGTCCTGCTCGCGCCGCCCTTCATCTGCACCGCGGAGGACATCAACACCATCGTCGACAAGCTGGGCGAGGCCGTCGATGTCTCGCTGAAGGCGGTGGCCTGATGTCTGCCATCATCGCTGTTGCACCCAACGGAGCACGCAAGCTGAAGGCCGATCATCCGGCCGTGCCACTGACCGCCGACGAACTCGGCCTCTGCGCCGCGCAATGCCGCGATGCCGGGGCCGCCATGATCCACCTGCATGTGCGCGAGCCGGGCAGCGGCAAGCATTCGCTGGATGCCGATCTCTATCGCGCCGCCATCAAGGCGGTGCGGCGCGAGGCCGGCGATGCGCTGATCATCCAGGCGACCTCGGAAGCCGCCGGCGTCTATAACCGCCACGAACAGATGGCGGCGATGCGCGCCCTGATGCCGGAAGCCTGCAGCCTGGCGGTCCGCGAGATCCTGCCCGATGCGGAAGCTGAAACGGAGGGCGGCGCCTTCCTGACTGAACTCTACAAGGCCGGCGTGATGATGCAGTATATCCTCTATGCCGCTGAGGATGTGCAGCGTTTCCACGAGCTGAAGGCGCGCGGCATCATCCCGGGAGACCGACATTTCGTGCTGTTCGTACTGGGGCGCTATACCGCCGGCCAGCGTTCGGAGCCGGCCGACCTGCTGCCTTTCCTGCAGGACTGGACGGCGAGCGACGGCGATTTCGCCGTCTGCGCCTTCGGCCCCAAGGAATCGGCCTGCGCGCTAACCGCTCTGGGCTTGAACGGCCACGCCCGCATAGGCTTCGAGAACAACACGCTGCTCAGCGATGGCAGCCCGGCGCCGGACAATGCGGCGCTGGTGCGCCAGACCATCCAGCACGCCGCCGTGATGGGCCGCACCATCGCCGATGCAGCAGCGGCGCGCGCCTATCTGGAAAAGCTGCGCTAGGGCGGTGCCTGGTTTTTACGCGGCATTTAGGGCGAAATCGTTCAGCGGCACCGGCGACGGCCGGCCGCTGATCGAAGCCGCAATCACTTCAGCCGAGCCGAAGGCCAGCGTGAAACCGAGCGCGCCATGGCCGACATTGAGCAGCAGGTTGTCGACACCGCTGCCATTCAGGATCGGCAGGCCTTTCGGCGTCGCCGGGCGCAGGCCGGTCCAGGGTTCCATCTGCTGCCAGGTGGACGCCGCCGGGAAAGTCTCGCGCGCCTGCTCGACCAGCAGGCCGAGACGCGCTGGATCGATGCTGTCATCCAAGCCGACGATGTCGGCCATACCGGCCACCCTCAGCTTCTCGCCCAGGCGCGCATAGACCACCTTGTAGGCGGTATCGGTGACCGAGACGCGCGGCGTCGCCTCGTCCTTCACAATCGGCAGCGACAGGCTGTAACCCTTGATCGGATAGATCGGCAAATCGAGGCCGGCCGTCAGCCCAAGGCGACGGCTGGCCACGCCGGCCGCCAGCACATAGGCATCGGCCTCCAGCACATCGCCGCCGGTAGTCTCGACGCCGAGCAGGCGGTTGCCGGCCCGCAGCAGCCGGCGCACGCGCGCGCCATAGACGAACTGCACGCCGCTGTTGTCGCCGGTCAGCAGGCTTTCGATGCCCATGCACAGGCGGTAGGGATCGCCGGCCTCCTCGTCAGCGGTATAGACACCGCCATGGATACGATGCGCGATGGTTTTCAGCGCCGGCTCAATCTTCAGGCAGCCGTCGCGATCCAGCACCTGCTGCACGCTGCCGAGTTTGCTTTGATACTCGACCTGGGCGCGGGCGCCATCGAGGCCCGCGGCGTCGCCCTGCAACACCAGCTTGCCCGCGCGGCTCCAGACGAAATCCAAGCCATGGATGTCGTTGGCGGCATGCAGCACGTCGCGACTCAGATAAGCCAAACGCAACAGCTTGTCGGTGGTGGCCAGCGCTTCGGCCTGCGTGCAGGCAGCGAGGAATTTCAGCAGCCAGCGATACTGGAATGGATCGAAGGTGGGGCGGAAGCGCACCGGCGAATTGCGGCTGAACAGGTATTTCGGCAGGTCGAACCATACCGATGGCGCCGCCAGCGGCGCAACATAGGAATAGCTCAGCTGCGCGCCATTGGCATGGCTGGCGCCCTGCGCCGTCGTCGGTGCGCGATCGACCACGGTGACGCGATGGCCATCCTGCGTCAGCCGCCAGGCCGTCGTCATTCCCACCACGCCAGATCCGATCACCACGATATTCATGATAGCTCCATGTCGCCGCGCAGCAACGACCGGCCGGCAGCGTAAGGCTTTCAGGCTAGGCGTGAAGGTCGGGCACCGGCCACTGCCGATGCAGGTATCGTCCATAACATTGAGTTATGCCGGCCCTTGGCAAAATCCGCCCCGACGCTACAGTGCAGCGATCCATTTCCCGCCCAAGCCCGGCCCCAAAATGCAGCTCCGTCATCTGGAAGTCTTCCACGCCATCATGCTGACCGGCACGATCACGGCGGCCGCAAAACTCCTCAACATCTCGCAGCCGGCCGCCACCCGCCTGCTGCTGCGCGCCGAAGACCAGCTCGGCTATCGCCTGTTCGACCGCGTGAAGGGCCGCCTGCTGCCGACCCGCGAGGGTCAGGTGCTGCATGCCGAGAGCGAGCGCATCATCAGCGGCCTGGACAACCTGCGCAAACTCTCGCGCAACCTGGGTGCCGCGACGACCGGCCATCTGCGCATCGCCGCAGCGCCCGCGCTGTGCATCGACCTGATTCCGCTGGCGATCACGCGCTTCCGCCAGAAGCATGCCGATGTCAGCTTTGAGGTCGAGACCCGCCAGTATGCCGACCTGGTGCGCGTGGTGCTGAACCACGAAGTGGAACTGGGCATCGGATTCGACGTGCAGCCGCATCCCGGGCTGGAAATCCAGATCTTGGCGGATGCGCAGTTCTACGGGATTTTTCCCAAGGCAATGGAAAGCCAACTGCCGCCGACCGTGAAGCTGGACTGGTTCCGCAAGCATCCCTTCATCGGCCTGCGCAGCGACGATCCGCTGGGGGCTGCCTTTGGCGCGGCCGTGAAGCTCTCCGACGTCGAGCTGCGGCCGATCGTCGAGGTCAAGACCAACCAGATCGCACTTTCCTTGGTTTCCCGCGGCGCCGGTGCCGCGATCGTCGACCAGTATACTGCCGCTGCCCATGACCCCAGCCTGGTGGTCGCCCGCCCGCTGCAGCCCACTATCGGTTTTTCGGTGCAGGCGATCCGCGCCAAGCACCAGCCGGCCTCGGTGCTGGCGCGGAAATTCAGCGCGCTGCTGGCTCAGACCGAGAAGGCCGTTTCCGCCGCGCTGGTCGCGGCAAAACGACCTTTACGGGCTTGACGATATGGTCTGGACGGTGTCCATACCATAGAGTTATGGAAGAGGTACCGATACGCATGGCGGAACAGACAGGGTTTCCGCTATCACAAAGCGGTGCACGGAGGGGGCTCGTCATGCAACGGGGTGCATTGGGCTTATAGAATCCCAGCCTCTGTCCGATTCCGTCTCGCGCGTTTCCATGCTTGACGGTCATCAACAGTATTCGCGGCCATCGTCAATCTCGGCGGCGGCCAAAAACGGAGGAGAAGTTATCATGCAGTTTGCTAACAAGCTTGCGGCGGGCGCGCTCGGCGCGGCCCTTCTGGCCGCCCTGCCAGGCGCCAGCATGGCGCAGCAGAAGTTCGTCACCATCGGCACCGGCGGCGTGACCGGCGTGTATTACGCGGCCGGTGGCGCGATCTGCCGCCTGCTGAACAAGGACCGCAAGGCCCATGGCATCCGCTGCTCGGTTGAATCGACCGGTGGCTCGGCCTACAACGTCAACACCATCAAGGGCGGCGAACTGGACTTCGGCACCACCCAGTCCGACGTGCACTACCAGGCGCTCAAGGGCCTCGGTCCGTTCAAGGACGCCGGCGAGTTCAAGGAACTGCGTTCGGTCTTCTCGCTGCATCCGGAGCCCTTCACGGTTCTGGCCCGCAAGGAAGCCAACATCACCAAGTTCGAAGACTTCAAGGGCAAGCGCTTCAACGTCGGCAACCCCGGCTCCGGCACCCGCAACTCGCTGGAAGAGTTCATCAGCGCGCTTGGCTGGAAGTTGAGCGACTTCGCACTCGCCTCCGAGTTGAAGGCTGACGAGCACGGCCCGGCGCTGTGCGACAACAAGATCGACGGCTTCTTCTACGGCGTCGGCCATCCCTCGGCCAACATCCAGGACCCGACGACGAGTTGCGGCGCCAAGCTGGTCTCGCTGACCGGTCCGGCCGTCGACAAGCTGGTTGCCACCAACTCCTACTACGCCAAAGCCACCATCCCGGCCGGCCTGTACAGCAACAACCCGCAGGCGACGCAGACCTACGGCGTGCTGGCCACGCTGGTCTCCTCGTCGAAGGTAGATACCGAGACCGTCTATCAGCTGGTCAAGGCCACCTTCGAGAACTTCGAGGAATTCAAAAAGCTGCACCCCGCTTTCGCGAATCTCGACCCGAAGGCGATGGTCAAGGACGGCAACTCGGCCCCGCTGCATGACGGCGCGGTCAAGTACTACAAGGAAAAGGGCTGGATGTAAGTCCAGCAGCGAAGATGGGCGGCCCCGCAAGGGCCGCCCATTCAGTATTGCGGCGACGCTTCCGCGTCCGCCATCCGCCTGCGAGCGGCGATAAAAATCCACAATCGGTGAGTTACCATGACCAGCAAATCCCAAGGTGCGGGTGAAAACATCCCGCAGAATGTCGATCTCGATGCTCTCGTCGAGATGGCAGATCGCGGCGGCCGCCATCCCGGCCCGATCGTCACCAAGGCAATCGCATTCGCAGCCATCGCCTGGTCGCTGTTCCAGCTCTGGTATGCCTCACCGCTGCCCTTCATCTTCCATGTCGGTATCTTCAACGACACCGAGGCGCGCTGCATTCACCTTGCCTTCGCGCTGTTCCTCGCCTTCGCCGCCTATCCGGCCAGCGTGAAAGCGCCGCGCGATCGCATCCCGGCCTATGACTGGATCTTCATCGTCCTGTCGATTGCCGCCGTGCTGTACCTGGTCGTTTTCTACCGTGCGCTCTCGACCCGCCCCGGCCTGCCGACACCCGCCGACATAACCGTATCAGTGGTTGGCGTGCTGGTGCTGCTGGAAGCCTCGCGCCGCGCTGACGGCATCTGGATGCCGATCACCTGCGTGATCCTGCTCATCTACGTCTTCACCGGTCCCTGGCTGCCGGAGATGATCTCACACAAGGGCGCCTCGCTCAGCCGCGCCGCCTCGCAGTTCTGGCTCACCACTGAAGGCGTGTTCGGCGTCGCTTTGGGTGTCTCGACCGCCTTCATCTTCCTCTTCGTACTGTTTGGCGCGCTGCTGGAGAAAGCCGGCGCCGGCAATTACTTCATCCAGGTTGCCTTCTCGCTGCTCGGCCAATTCCGCGGCGGCCCGGCCAAGGCAGGCGTCGTCTCGTCGGGCCTGACCGGCATGATCTCCGGCTCCTCGGTCGCCAATGTGGTGACCACCGGCACCTTCACCATCCCGCTGATGAAGCGCGTCGGCTACAAGCCGACCCAGGCCGCCGCCATCGAATCCGCGGCCGGCGTCAACGGCCAGCTGATGCCCCCCGTGATGGGCGCCGCTGCCTTCATCATGGCCGAATATGTCGGCATTCCTTATTCGCAGGTGGTGAAGCACGCCTTCCTGCCGGCGATCATGACCTATGGCGCGCTGTTCTACATCGTCGATATCGAGGCGATGAAGGCTGGCATGAAAGGCATTCCGCTGACTCGCACGCGCAGCATCGCCGCCTCGGCCCTGCGCGGCCTGATGACCATCTGCGGCTTCATCATCCTCTGTGGCATCGTCAAATATGGCCTGGGCTGGATGACGGACGTCTTCGGCGGCGCCGCCACCTGGATCGCCATGGTGCTGCTGGTTCTCGCCTATGCCGGCCTGGTGCGCCTGCGCGCCAAGAACCCCGACCTGCCGATCGACGACCCGACCAAGCCGCTAGTCACCGTGCCCGATTTCTTCGAGACGGCGCGCACAGGGCTGCACTACCTGCTGCCGGTCGGCGTGCTGATCTGGTGCCTGATGATCGAAGAGCTGTCGCCCGGTCTCTCGGCCTTCTGGGGCTGCGTCGCCATGGCATCCGTGGTGCTGACCCAGCATCCGCTGACCGCCTATTTCCGCAAGGAAGGCGACATGCATGCACGCTGGAAGCAGGGCTGGACCGACTTCGTCAGCGGTCTGGAAACCGGTGGCCGCAACATGGCCGCCGTCGGCATCGCCACGGCTGCGGCCGGCATCATCGTCGGCACCGTGACGCTGACCGGCATCGGCCTGGTGCTGGTCGAGGTGGTCGAATTCCTGTCGGCCGGCAACTTCGTGATCATGCTGATGCTGGTTGCCGTCATCAACATCGTGCTGGGCACCGGCCTGCCGACCACGGCGAGCTATGTCGTCGTCGCCACGCTGATGGCGCCGGTGGTGGTGGAGATCGCGCAGCTCAACGACCTGATCGTTCCACTGATCGCCGTGCATATGTTCGTCTTCTACTTCGGCCTGATGGCTGACGTCTCGCCGCCGGTGGGTCTTGCCGCCTATGCCGCCGGCGCGATCGCCGGCGCCGATCCGATGAAGGTGGGCTGGCAGGCAACGATTTATGAATCGCGCACGGCCGTACTGCCCTTCATGTTCATCTTCAACACCCAGTTGCTGATGATCGATATTGGTGGCGTGGTAGAGTTCCTGGTCGTGGTGCTCTGCGCCACGCTGGCCATGGGTGCCTTTGTCGCCGCGACCCAGCGCTGGCTGCTGACCAAATGCAGCTGGGTGGAAGTGGTTCTGCTGCTGCTGGTGTGCTTCACGCTGCTGCGCCCGAACTACTGGATGGACCAGATCATCCCGCCGTACCAGGACCTGCCGTCCAGCCAGTTCACCCAGATCGTGGACCAGACCAAGCCCGGTGACGCCGTGCGCTTCCGCCTGCTGGCACAGGACCGCGATGGCGACGATGTCGAAAAGGCCATCCGCCTGAACCTGGCGAGCGGCAACACGGTGGCCGAGAAGCTGCAGGCCGCGGGTATCACCGTGATCCAGCAGGGCAACCGGCTGGTCGTTGGCACGGTGCGGCCGAGCTCGGAAGCCGCCAAGCTACAGGTCCGTACCGGGAATGAGGTGATCGGCGTCAAGCAGCCGAACCCGCGCCCCAATCCCTACTGGGTCGCGGCCCCGGCCATTGTGCTCTACGCTCTGATCATCCTGTGGCAGATCCGGCGCCGCCGGATCGAGCGGGGGGTAGCGCAGCCCGCCTGATCGTCGTAAATGATGGTCCCATGAAGACCGTCGTTCTCTGTTCGGGTGGCATCGACAGCGTCACCCTGGCCTACAAGACGGCGGTCGAGCGCAAGCTCGACCGCCTTATTTCTTTCGACTATGGCCAGCGCCATCGTCGAGAGATCGAGCATGCCGCGCGCATCGCCAAGGAACTGGGCGCACGCCACGATGTGGTGGACATCACCAGCCTCGGACGCTTTCTCACCTCGTCCTCGCTGATCAGCGGCGGCAATGCGATCCCGGACGGGCATTACGCGCAGGACAACATGAAGTCCACCGTGGTGCCCAACCGCAATGCCATCATGCTGAGCATCGCCTTCGGCATCGCCGCTGGCGCCCAGGCCGATGCGGTGGGCATCGCCGTGCATAGTGGCGACCATTTCATCTATCCCGACTGCCGCCCAGCCTTCGTCGAGGCTTTCCGCGCCATGCAGGACTGCGCGCTGGAGGACATGTGGGAGGTCGAGCTCTATGCGCCCTTCACCGGCACCGACAAGGCCGGCATCGTCGCCGAGGGCGCCAGGCTGGGCGTGCCCTATCACCTGACCTGGAGCTGCTACAAGGGCGGCGCGCAGCATTGCGGGCGGTGCGGCACCTGCGTGGAGCGGCGCGAAGCCTTCCATCTGGCCGATGTGCCCGATCCCACGCAGTACGAGGATCCGGATTACTGGCTGCAGGCCATCGCCGAGATGAAAGCCAAAAAGAAATAGCTGGAAAGAAAAAGGCGGCTCGTAAGCCGCCTTTTTTAATCAGGCTGCGGCAATGCCAAGCCGCTGGTCGCGATCGCGCAAGAGCCGGATGACCGGCAGGCTAAGCAACACCATCCAAGCCTTACCGATGATCTGCCCGCCCAGATAGTCGAGGCTGCCGAAGGCAAGATAGAGGAACACGACGGAGTCGACGCAGAGGCCGGCCAGGCTGGACAGCAGCACGGCACGGATCAGGCCGCGCTTCTGCAGCGGCGTGTAAACGGCGAAATCGGCCAGCTCGGATAGCAGGAAGGCGGCCATTGAGGCCGCCACCAGCGCGGGCGGCGCCACCAGGCCCGACAGCGCCGCACCGGCGAAGATGGCGCCAAGCGTCCAGCCCTTGCCCAGGCGACGCTGCACCAGATCACGCAGCACCAGCGCCAGACCGATCATCAGCACGCCGCTGGGCGCGGTAATGCCAAACGGGGCAACCGGAATGAGACAGGGCCCCTTCGGGATACAGACAGTCCCAACATTGCCGATCAGCCAATTAGCGACCGGCACGCAGGCGATAAAGGCGGCGAGATAGGCAAAGCCTTCGAAACGCTGGCGATCCATGACCCTGTTCCTGTAGCGAAAATGCCGGCGGGATATACGGCCCAGGCCGGCCGGAGGCAAGTCCGGCCGGATTAGTGACTGTATTTCCTTGGTAAATTCTTAGACAGCAGAAGCGCTGGCCCAGGGCTGGGCGATCTCGGCCATGCCGCTGCAGACGCCATCCGGCCCGAACATCACCGCACTGGGGCAGGCATAGTTGAGCGGCAGGGGATCGCGGCGCTTGGGCAAGGCACCGGGGAAGCGGCCTCTGACTGCATCCTGCACACCCTGGTCATGCTGCGGATCGTACCAAGGCTGCCCCATCACGCTGGCATCGATGCGCGGCTGATGGAAGGCGGCTTCCAACGGCATCTTGTAGTCGATCAGGAAAGATAGGATTTGCATCACTGCCGGCATGATACGACGACCGCCAGACGCGCCAGCCGCCAGCCAGGGCCGGTCGCCATCCAGCACGAGTGTGGGCAGCATGTTGCTCAAGGGGCGCTTGCCGGCGCCGATGGAATTCGGACGGCCAGGGCGGGTGTCGAACCACATGATGCCGTTATTCATGATGATGCCACTTTCGGGCAGCATGACACAGCTGCCGAAGGCCGAGAGCAGCGTCTGGGTCAGCGCCACCATATTGCCGTCACCGTCCACCACGCAAAGATGGCTGGTGCAGCTCTTGCCGTTGTCGGTATCCCCCATGCCGATTAGGCGCTTCTCGTAGGCTTCGGTCAGACCTTCGATATAGGCGACATAGCTCTGCCCCGAGAGGCCCTTGCGATCCAGCTTCGGGCCGGCGACCTCGAAGGCGTCACGTAGGCTTGGCCCAGCCGTGAGGTTCGGCGTCAGCAGCAGCGTCTTGCCGCCGTAATCATAGCGCAGCGGTTCGAGCAGACGGGCGCGATAGCCGCTGAGATCGGCGGCCGAAATCTTCGAACCGCCCTTCGCCAGATCGGCGACGATCTTCTTGGCCAGCTCGCCTTCGTAATAGTCGCGCGGGCCGGCCTGGGATAGCCGCTGCAGGCTGGCCAACAGCGCCACGTTCTTCAGATAACCGCCGGCCTCCGCGCCCGGCGGAAACCCGTCGGCCAGGAACAGTGCTTTCGCCGCCGGCGATTTCGCCAGGCTGCGCGCCGCATTGGTCACCTGCAGGCTGAGGAACCAGTCGGTCTCCATGCCGCGTTTCGCCAGTTCGATCGCCGGCGCCAGCATCTCGCTCCAGCTGCGGGTGCCGAAGCTTTCCAGTGCCAGTCGCATGCCATCGACCTGACCCGGCACGGCCATAGCCGGATAGCCGATAATGTTGCGGTCTTCCAGGACGGCTGGCCAGCCGAACATGTCGCCGCCCTTGCCTTCCACCAGGGGGTAATCGGCTGGATCAAGCCCAGCCGCGCTGATCATGCCGAAGTCGATCACATGCGCCTGCTTGGTACGGGCGCAATAAACCTGCATGTAACCGCCGCCGCCGATGCCACTCATCCACGGCTCCAACACGCTGACGGCAAAGGAGGTGGCGACGGCGGCGTCAATGGCATTGCCGCCAGCGCGCAGCACCGCCGCGCCGACATCGGCGGCGGCCTGGTTCTGCGACACCACCACGCCGCGACGACTGCTGGCCGCCGATTTACGGAACTGCAGGGTACGATTCAGGTTGGATGACATGACGAGACTCTCTCTACTTTATTTTTGAAATCTTACTCGGCGGCGAAAGGATCGGCCACGCGCGGCCAGTAGGGCCCGCGCACTTTCTGGAAGGGAATATCGGCGAAATCCGACCGCATGGCGCCCGCCGCCTCGACATGCAGGATCTCGCCGGCAATCGGCGCGAAGCCGGCGTGAAAATGCTGCGTCGACTTCACCACGATGATCGCCTTGGACGCCACATCGATGCCGAACTGGCTGAAGGCATCGGGATGGAAGGTCTGCGTGCGATTGGAATTCAACACCAGGTCGATGCCATTCCCGGCCTGCACCCAGACCGCCGGCCCCATCGACAGGCGGCCGGCGAGCGCCGACTGCGCCGCATCCTCGATCACGTGCTTCACCGTCACCGTCAGGTCGAGCGGATCGCCCGAAACCGGACCGCATTTGCCGCCGACGCGCAACTCCAGGACCGCACCTTCGCCGGCGTCGCGGCAGAACCGCACCGCCATCGGATCCCAGTAGACGCCGCTCACAACATTGCCGATGCCGCGTTCGATCATGCGGCGCAAGATGAAGGTGGCATCACCCGGTGCACCGCCGCCGGGATTATCGGTGACATCGGCCAGCACCACGGGACGCTTGGCGTCGGCGGCAATGGTGCGATCCAGCGCCGCATCGATGCTCAGATTCCGCGCCGCCGTCTGCTCACGCAGGCTCCATATCTTCTTGCCGAAGCGCTCGGCCACCGCGGCAGCCTTGGCGCCGTCACCATCGGCGATCACGATCATCTTGGCCGTGGCATCGGGCACATCCTGCATGGGAAAGCCATGCGCGAAGGAAACCGAGAGGATCCCATCCTTGCCTTCCTGCGCCTGCATTTCGGCAACGAAGGATTTCATTGGTTCCAGCGGGGTGCGCCACAGATTGATCATGCGCGTATCGAATACCGCCATCACCGGCTTCACGCCGCCCTGATGCTTGGCCAGCAGGATGTCATACAGTTCCTGCGCCCGCTCCTTGCTGTCGGTGTGCGGGTACTCTTTGAAGGTTATCAGCGCATCGGCGTTCGCCAGCATTTTTGCGGTGATCGAGCAATGCAGATCGAGCTCGGCGCCGACGGCGGCCTTCGGCCCGACGATCTGCCGCACGCGCTCGAGCAGGTCGCCCTCGCAATCGTCATAGCCATCGGCCACCATGGCGCCGTGCATGCTGAGCAGCACGATATCGATCGGCATGGCGGCCTGCAGATCACGCAGGATTTCCTCGCGGAATCCCTCGTAAACCTTGCGCACCGTCACGCCGGCCGGCTGGGCGAAGGCCGACAGGCTTTCAGTCACCTTGGCCTGCTGGGCCTCGGCGGCCTGACGCCACAGATGCAACGGCGCCGAGAACAGGTTCTCCGGCCGCCGGGTTGCATCACCGTGGAACAGCATCCATTCCCGAAATCCGTCCTCCCCGGTGGGCAACGGCGAAAAGGTATTGGTCTCGGTTCCCAGGCAGGCGATGAACACATTCATCGAACAGATTCTCCTCAGTCAGCAGGCCGGTATGAAACAGATACCGGGAAGATCGTTCGTGCAAGATCGAATCCGCTTGACGAAGGGCGGTTCATTGGACCACGCTTTCCGGATGTCGCAAATCTTCTGACAGGGGGTATCAATGAAGAAGAACACGTCCTCCACCCGCGTTTTGACTGGTTCGCCCGCATTGCGGACCAATCTGCGCCGCCTCGGCTACGCTGCCTCATTTGTGGCCTTTGCTGCTGCATTTGGCGGCATCACGATGAACGATGCAGCAGCGCAAGACAACAAGAAGGTTCTGCGCTTCATTCCGCATTCGGGCCTGCGTACTACCGACCCGATCATCACCACCGCCTTCATCTCGCGCAACCACGGCTACATGATCTACGACACCCTCTTCGGTGTTGACGACAAGATGCAGGTCAAGCCGCAGATGGTCGAGAAGTACGAGGTCAGCGGCGACAAGCTGACCTACACCTTCACGCTGCGTGACGGACTGAAATTCCACAATGGCGCGCCAGTCACCTCCACCGATGTCGTTGCCTCGCTGCAGCGCTGGGGCAAGGCTGACGGCATGGGCCAGAAACTGATGTCCTTCACCAAGGACCTCACCGCAGTGAACGACAAGACCTTCCAGCTGGTGCTGAAGGAACCCTATGGCCTGGTGCTCGACTCGCTGGGCAAGCCCAGTTCGAACGTGCCCTTCATCATGCCGAAGGCAATGGCCGATACGCCGCACACCCAGAACGTGCCCGACGAAATCGGTTCCGGCCCGTATCGCATGATCAAGGCTGAGTTCCAGCCTGGCGTGAAGGTGGTTTACGAGAAGAACCCCGACTACAAACCGCGCACGGAAGCCCCCTCCTTCATGAGCGGCGGCAAGGTGGTGAAGGTCGACCGCGTCGAGTGGATCACCATGACCGATCCGCAGACGGCGATGAACGCCATCACCAAGGGCGAAATCGATATCTGGGAGCAGGCCTCCTACGACCTTCTGCCGGAGCTGAAGAAGTCCAAGGACGTCCTGGTCAAGGATTTCGGTCCGCTCGGCATGAACTACATGATGCGCATGAACTGGCTGCAGCCGCCGCTGGATAACGTGAAGATCCGCCAGGCGATCATGGCCGCGACCTTCCAGGAAGACTATCTGGCCGCCCAGGTCGGCGATCCGGAATACTACAAGGTCTGCGGCGCCATGTTCGGTTGCAGCACCCCGCTGAAGAGCGAGGAAGGCGCCACCAACACAAAGAAGCCCGACCTGGCCAAGGCCAAGAAGATGCTGGCGGAAAGCGGCTACAAGGGCGAGAAGATCGTCATCATGGCCCCGACCGACCTGAACAGCATCAGCCAGCTCCCGCTGGTGACCACGCCGGCCCTGAAGGCGATCGGCTTGAATATCGACATGCAGTCGATGGACTGGCAGACACTCGTCGGCCGCCGCGCCAAGATGGACGGCATCGATCAGGGCGGCTGGCATATCTTCCACACCGCCTGGGGCACCGCCGACATGATGAACCCGATCGGCAATGCCGGCGTGCGCGGCCTGGGCAAGACCGGCGGCTTCTTCGGCTGGACCGAGGATGCCGAACTCGAGAAGCTGCGCGACGCTTATGCGCGGGAGACCGATCCGGCGAAGCAGAAGGAGTTGGCCATCGCGGTGCAGAAGCGCGCCTATGAGATGGTCACCTACATCCCGCTGGGCGAATATTTCCAGCCCTCGGCCATCCGCAAGAATGTCGAAGGCATGCTGCCGAGCCCGGCTTACATCCTTTGGAATGTCGAGAAAAAGTAAGATCAGCGCATCATCGTCCGGTTAAGTTTTACCCATGTTGCGTTTGATCCTGTCGCGTCTGGTGGCTGCCATCCCCGTCATGGGGGTGGTAGCCATCTTCGTCTTCCTCATGCTGCGCCTCAGCCCTGGCGATCCGGCCGCTATCCTGGCCGGTGATGTCGCCACACCCGAGGTGATCGCCGCGATCCGCAGCGATCTCGGCCTCGACCGCCCGATCCCCGAGCAGTTCATCACCTGGATCGGCCAGCTGGCACAGGGCAACCTTGGCCATTCCGTCTTCTCCAAGCAGCCGGTCACCATGCTGATCGGTCAGCGCGTCGAACCCACGATTTCACTGGCGCTCTGCACGCTGCTGTTCGCCATTCTCGTCGCCGTGCCAATGGGCATCCTGGCCGCCTGGAAGCAGGGCAGCTGGATCGACCGCGGCATCATGGCCCTATCAGTCGCCGGCTTTTCGATTCCGGTCTTTGTGCTGGGCTACATTCTGATCTTCGTCTTCTCGATGAAGCTCGACATCTTCCCGGTCCAGGGCTTCGCCTCGATCCGCGAGGGCCTGCCGGCCTTCCTGGCCCGCATCGCGCTGCCCACCTTTGCACTCAGCTTCATCTATATCGCGCTGTTCGCCCGCATCACCCGCGCCGCCATGCTGGATGTGCTGGGCGAGGACTACATCCGCACCGCCCATGCCAAGGGCCTGAAGGAACGCGTTGTGCTGGTCAAGCACGCGCTGCGCAACGCCGCCATCCCGATCGTCTCGGTGATCGGCATCGGCTTCGCACTCCTGATCGGCGGCGTGGTGATCACCGAAACTGTGTTCAATATCCCCGGTGTTGGCCGCCTGGTGGTGGATGCCGTTCTGGCTCGCGACTACCCGATCATCCAGGGCATTATCCTGCTGTTCTCAGGCATCTATGTCCTGATCAACCTGGCGATCGACATCGCCTATGTACTGCTCGACCCCAGAATCCGGTACTGATGCGCGCTTTTCTCCAGCACCAAGCATTTCGCAATCCCTCGGTCGTGATCGGCGGCGGCATCCTGCTGCTGCTGCTGCTCATCGCTCTGCTTGCGCCCTTCCTGACGCAGTATGACCCGCTGCAGATCGCGCCGCGCTTCCGGCTCAAGCCGCCATCGGATGAATTCCCGATGGGCACCGACATGCTGGGTCGAGACGTCTGGACCCGCGTTGTGCATGGCGGCCGCGTCTCGCTGCTGGTCAGCGCCTGCGTCGCCACCATCGCCATCAGCATTGGCCTGACCATCGGCCTGGTCGCCGGCTATATCCGCTGGCTGGACGGCATCGTGATGCGCGCCATGGATGGCCTGATGGCCATCCCGGGCATCTTGCTGGCCATCGCGCTAGTCAGCCTGAGCGGCGCCTCATTGCTGACCGTGATCGTCGCCATCGTCATCCCGGAAATCCCGCGTGTCGCCCGCCTGGTGCGCAGCGTGGTACTCTCGATCCGCGAAGAACCCTATGTCGAGGCCGCCGTCGGCCTGGGCACCCCCACCATCAAGATCCTGCTGAATCACATCCTGCCCAACACTGTCGCGCCACTGATCGTGCAGGGCACATATATCTGCGCCTCCGCCATCCTGACGGAATCGATCCTCAGCTTCCTGGGCGCCGGCCTGCCCACCGACATCCCGACCTGGGGCAACATCATTGCCGAGGGGCGCGCCGTGTTCCAGCGCGCGCCCTGGATCATCCTGTTCCCCGGCGGTTTCCTCGCCTGCACCATCCTGGCTGTCAACATCATGGGTGACGGCCTGCGCGATACGCTCGATCCGCGCATGAAAAAGCGGCTGGGGGCCTGATCCGATGTCAGAAGCCAAAACCGCACCGGTTCTCAGCGTCAAGAATCTGGCTGTCGCGCTGCCCAAGGGTGGCGACCGCAACCTGGCTGTCCAGAATATCAGTTTCGAGGTGATGCCCGGCGAGATCGTCTGCCTGGTCGGCGAAAGCGGCTCGGGCAAATCGGTCACCGCCAGCACCGTGATGGGGCTGGGCAGTCTGCCGATCGTCAGCGGCGAAATCAGGCTGGAAGGCGAAGACCTGCGCCAGGCCTCGAAAGCGCGCTTGCGCGATCTGCGCGGCAGCCGCATGTCAATGATCTTCCAGGAACCGATGACGGCGCTCAACCCTGTGCACCGCGTCGGCGCACAGGTGGTGGAGTTGCTGGCCGCCCACAGCTGGACCGGCCGCGGCGTCAGCCGGGAAGAGCGCGTGCAGCAGCTGTTCGCCGACGTGCATCTGCCTGATCCAGAGCGCCTGATGAATGCCTATCCGCATCAGCTGTCCGGCGGCCAGCGTCAGCGCGTCATGATCGCCATGGCACTGGCGCTTGAGCCCGCATTGCTGATTGCAGATGAGCCGACCACAGCGCTGGATGTCACCACCCAGGCGCAGATTCTGAGCCTGCTGCGCGAACTTCAGCAGAAGCGCGGCACCGGCGTGCTGTTCATCACCCATGACTTCGGTGTGGTGGCCGATATCGCCGACCGCGTGGTCGTCATGCGCTATGGCGAAGTGGTCGAGACCGGCAAGACCGAAGACGTGCTCTACCGGCCGCAGCATGACTACACCAAAATGCTGATCAACGCCGTGCCCCGGCTGAAACCCCGGCAGGCCACTCCGATCACCGCCGAGCCGGTGCTGAAGGCGGAGAATCTGACCAAGACCTACGTCTCCACCAGCATGTTCAAGGGGACGCGCACCGTCCATGCCGTCGATGGCATTCAGCTGCAACTCTACAAAGGTCAGACGCTGGGCATCGTGGGTGAATCTGGCTCGGGCAAGTCGACAGCAGCGCGCTGCGTCGCCCGTCTGATCGATCCGACCGGCGGACAGATTCTTCTGGATGGCGCCGATATCGCCCATATGAACGAGCGCCAGCTGCATCCGCATCGCCGCCGCATCCAGGTTGTATTCCAGGATCCGTATCGCTCGCTCAATCCGCGCCGCACCATCGGGCAGTCAATCATCGAAGGCCCGTTGAATTACGGCATCTCGCGCAAGGAAGCGCTCGAACGCGCGCGCAGCCTGCTCAAAACGGTGGGCATCGACGCTAATGCGCTGGAGCGCTATCCACATCAATTCTCCGGCGGCCAGCGCCAGCGCCTGGCAATTGCCCGCGCGCTCGCCATGGAGCCGGAAATCCTGGTCGCTGACGAAGCCGTGTCGGCGCTGGACGTTTCGGTGCAGGCGCAGGTCCTCGATCTGCTCGAGAACATCCGTGACCAGTTCGGCATCAGCATCCTGTTCATCACCCATGACCTGCGCGTGGCAGCCCGGCTCTGCGACCGCATCGCGGTGATGCAGCGCGGCAAGATTGTCGAATTTGCCGAAACGGCACGGCTCTTCGCCGCGCCCCAGCATGAGTATACCCAGCAGCTTTTCGCCGCCCTGCCCGGTCGCGACTGGCTGGAAGACAAACAGGCAAGCTGAGACCCTACTGTCGCCAGCGATGCAGCGACCGGGTCTGGGGAGGATGCGATGTCAGCACTTCTGGATCAGGTCGATGTGACCGGCATCAAGCATGCCGTCGACAGCCTGCGCAATGAGGCGATCGACCTGCTCGCCAACATGGTGCGCTGCCCCTCCCTCCTGGGCGACGAGAAAAGCGCCCAGGATCTGGTGCGCGGCGTGTTCGAGGGCATGGACCTGCAGGTCGATGAATTCGCCATCGACGAAGCCAGATTGAAAGCCCATCCCGGCTACTCCCCCTCCATCGTCTCTTATGACGGGCGCCACAATATCGTCGGCATCCACAAGCCGCGCCATGGCACAAAAGGCAAGTCGCTGATCTTCAACGGTCATATCGATGTTGTGCCGGTCGGCTCAGAGACTCTCTGGACCAAGCCACCCTTCGAACCCTGGGTCGATGGCGACAGGCTCTATGGCCGCGGTGGTGGCGATATGAAATCCGGCATCGTCGCCTATATCATCGCCATGAAAGCGCTAAAGAAACTCGGCCTTGAACCCGCCGCCGAGGTAATCCTGCAGTCGGTGGTGGAAGAAGAATGCACCGGCAATGGCGCACTGGCCTGCCTGATGCAAGGCTATCGCGCCGATGCGGCGCTCATCCCCGAACCCTTCCAGGGCATTATGCATGCCCAGATGGGCGTGATGTGGCTGGCGCTGGAAGTGGCCGGCAAGCCGGTGCATGCCTCGGTCGCCCATACCGGCGTTGCCGCCATCGATTTCGCCCTCTACATGTTCAGCGAACTGAAAAAGCTGGAACATCAGTGGAATGCGCCGGCCGGCCGCCATGCGGAATACCATGCGCATGAGCATCCGGTGAACTTCAACCTGGGCAAGATCCAAGGCGGCGAATGGGCGTCCTCGGTCCCGACTGCCTGCCGTGCCGATATCCGGCTTGGCTTCTATCCTGGCATCACACCGGCGGAGGTACGGGAGACAGTCGAAAAGCTGTTCGCCGAAGCCCATCGCAAGCATCCGCAGAACAACAGTATTGACTACAAGGTGATCTACGAGGGCTTCCAGGCCGAAGGCTTCGTGCTCGACATCAATACGCCGATGGTCACCACGCTGGCTGACTGCCATCGCAGCGTCGCCGGCAGCGAGGTCGCGTTCAATGCCTTCACCGGCACCACCGATGCCCGCTTTTTCAATCTCTACGGCAACATCCCGGCGACCTGCTATGGGCCGAAAGCCGAGAATATCCACGGCATCGATGAGTGGGTGTCGATCGACAGCATGATGGAGGTGGCCAGCGTGCTGGCTACATTCACTGCGCGCTGGTGCGGCCTCAACCGGCTGTAGTTCTGTTTCGCCATATACAAAGAAGGCAGACTGCCATGACCGATCTGCACACGCTCACCGCTCATGATCTCTGGATGGGATACCGCACTGGCCGCATCTCGCCGCTGGAGGCGACTAAGGCAGCGCTCAAGCGCATTGAGGCCTGGGAACCCAAGATCAACGCCATGTATATCACTGACGCCGATGGCGCGCTGGCGCAGGCCAAGGCATCGGAACAGCGCTGGCGCAAGGGCGAGCAACTGAGTCCACTGGACGGCGTGCCGATCACGCTGAAGGAAAATATTGCCACAAAAGGCGCGCCGACGCCGATCGGCACGGCGGCCGCGATCCTCACACCCAGCGCCGTGGATGCGCCGCCGGCGGCGCGTGTGAAGGAGGCCGGCTGCGTCATCCTGGGCAAGACCACCATGCCCGATTTCGGCATGCTGGCATCTGGTGTCTCCAGCCTGCATGGCACGACCCACAACCCCTGGAACCTCAAGCGCAACACAGCGGGCTCATCTTCAGGTGCCGGCGCCGCCATCGCAGCGGGCTATGGCCCGCTGGCGCTGGGCACCGATATCGGCGGTTCGGTGCGTCTGCCGGCGGCCTATAACGGCATCTTCGCCTTGAAGCCCAGCCTCGGCCGCATTCCGATCAACCCGCCGGCGCTCGGCCGCGTCACCGGACCGATGACCCGCACGGTGATGGACAGCGCCATGCTGATGAACCACCTGACCCTGCCAGATGCGCGCGACTACATGTCGCTGCCCTATGTCGAGCATGACTATCCGAAGCTGCTGGACGGCGAAGCCAGGGGACTGAAGATCGGCCTGCTGCTGGATGCCGGCCTTGGCACGCCGGTGCAGCCAGCCGTGAAAGATGCCGTGGAGCGCGCAGCCAAACTGTTCGAGGCGGCCGGCGCCGCGATCGAACCGGTGAAGCCTTTCATGACCCAGGCGATGGCCGACGGCCTGAACACCTTTTTCCAGTCGCGTGCCTATGCCGATTTCTCCGCCATGTCGCCGGAACGCCAGGCCAAGGTGCTGCCCTATATTGCCAGATGGTGCGGCATGGCCGCCGGATACACGGCCGTGGACGCCCTGCGCGGCCTGGGCCAGGTCTTCGCCCTGCGCGAGGCCACCGTGGCCGCGACGATAGCCTTTGACTATGTGCTGTCGCCGACCTCGCCGATCACAGCCTACGATGCCGAGGAAGCCGCGCCGGGCAATGATCCGCAATACAAGTCCGAGCACATCCGTTTCACCGCACCCTTCAACATGTCCGAGCAGCCGGCAGCCTCGATTTGCGCCGGCTATGACGGCGACGGCCTGCCCATCGGCCTGCAGATCATTGGCCGCCGCTTCGACGATGTCGGTGTGCTGCGTATGGCGCATCTGTACGAGCAGATGCGGCCAGCCCTGCGCCCCTGGCCGGAGCCCTGAGTCTTATCTGGATTTCATGCCAAGCAGAAACGCGGCCGAGCCGCAGAACCGGCCGGCGTCGCGCAGGCCCTTGTTCCTGAAATCGGTCAGCAGGTACAGCGGCGCCTTCAGGCCATAGCGCAGCAGGTTGGGTAATGCGATGCGCAGCATTGCCGCCGTACCGTTGTATTTCTTCTCGATATAAAGCCGCGACCAGGCAAAGTGCCAGTATTTCACCCAGTGCTTGTCCCAGCTGCGCCTGACCGATCCCCCGCCGACATGATCGGCGACCGCATCGGCGACGCGGACCAGCGACCAGCCTGCTCGCTGCAGGCGGATGCAGAAATCATCATCCTCGTAATAGAGAAAAATCGCCGTGTCGAAGCCGCCGATCTGCTCGACGGCCTGGCGCCGCACCAGCATCGCAGCTCCCGAAACATAGCCGGCGCAGATGTCACCCTCGGGCTCCGGGTCATGGCGGCGCGAGGGCATTGTCGCCCGGGTAAACATGTCGACATCATGCGACACCTCCCAGCCATTGGCCGGAGTGCGCAGCCCCGGCGCCAGGATGCCGGCCTCAGGATAGCGACGGGCCGCGTCCAGCAACCGGTCCAGACAATCTGGCCGCAGCTTCGCATCGGGATTGAGCAGCAGGATGAAATCGCTGTCGGCCTTATCGATGCCCTGATTGGTCGCTGCGCCGAAACCGACATTCACATCATTGACGATCAGGGTGGCGCGCTGCGCCGCCCGCACGATGTCACGCGTTGCATCGCCACTCAGGTTGTCCGTGACGATCGCCGGCCGGCCGGGCGGCAGATTGGCCAGCCATTCCCCGATCACCCCTTCACTGAAGCAGGTGACTGTCACCACGGTGACGCTGGGGGAGAGCGCTGAATCTGCAGAGGACATCACGGGAGCGCGGCATTGCTTCGGAGGGGTGTTTTTTACAAGGATTCAACTGCAGGCGCCAGACGGCCGGGCCACACCCCTATGGACTTGTATATACAATTAAACCTATACTATCGGCCGGACCAGTCAGGGCAGGAAAAACATGTCCGCGTCAGCCTCCGCCGCGCAGAACGGACCGACCCCGCGTTACCGCCGGGTCAAGGAATTCATTGTCCGCCATCTTGAGGCTGGCGACTGGCGCGCCGGCGACCAGGTCCCCTCCGAAAGCGCCCTGGTCAAGCAGCTCAAAGTCAGCCGCATGACGGTCAACCGCGCCCTGCGTGAGCTGACCCATGAAGGCCTGCTGGTGCGCGTGCAGGGCACCGGGACTTTCGTGGCCGAGAAACGCCCGATCTTCAACCTGGTCGAGCTGCGCAATATCGCCGAAGAGATCGCCGAACGCGGCCAGCGCCATGCCGCCCGCGTCGAGCTACTGAAGACGGAAAAGGCCAGCCCCGAGATCGCCCGCGAACTGGGCCTGAACCCGAATGCCGCTGTCTATCATTCGGTGCTGGTGCATCTGGCCGACGGCGTGCCCCTGCAGGTGGAAGACCGCTTCGTCAATCCTGCCACCGCGCAGGGCTATCTGGACACCGACTTCACCACGGTCACGCCCAATGAATTCCTGATGCGCTCGGCACCGGCAACCGAGGTTGAGCATATCGTCGAGGCCGCCATGCCCGATCCGCGCATCCGCAAGCTGCTGAAGATGGCCGCCGGCGAACCCTGCCTGCGCCTACGTCGCCGCACCTGGGCCGGCGCGCAGATCGTCTCGGCCGCCACGCTTTACTATCCGGGCCATGCGCACCGTTTCGCCACCCGTTTCTCCTATCGCGCCGACGGCACGTCGAAGCGCACACATCTGTAACGAGGCCTTCGTATGTCCGATAATCGCCGCGACAACACCCGCGTCATCCGCAGCCCTCATGGCAGTGAGATGCACACGAGCAACTGGCAGATCGAAGCGGCCTACCGGATGCTGCGCAACAACCTCGATCCCGATGTGGCCGAGAAGCCGGAAGAGCTGGTGGTTTATGGCGGCATCGGCCGGGCGGCGCGCAACTGGCAGAGTTTCGACCAGATCCAGAAAGCACTGACCGTGCTGAAGCCCGACGAGACGCTGCTGGTGCAATCGGGCAAGCCGGTCGGCGTGTTCCGTACGCATGAAGATGCCCCGCGCGTGCTGATCGCCAATTCCAATCTGGTGCCTGAATGGGCGACCTGGGAGCATTTCCACGAGCTCGACCGCAAGGGCCTGATGATGTACGGCCAGATGACGGCCGGCTCCTGGATCTATATCGGCAGCCAGGGCATCGTGCAGGGCACGTATGAAACCTTCGTCGAGATGGGTCGCCAGCATTACGGCGGCAACCTGAAGGGCCGCTGGATTCTCACAGCCGGTCTGGGCGGCATGGGTGGCGCGCAGGCGCTGGCCGCCACCATGGCCGGCGCTTCCATGCTGGCCATCGAGTGTCAGCCCTCGCGTATCGAGATGCGCCTGCGCACCGGCTATCTGGACGCAAAGGCCGAAACGCTGGACCAGGCGCTCGGCATGCTGGACGAGGCGAAGAAGGCCGGTAAGGCGATCTCCGTCGGCCTACTGGGCAATGCCGCCGAGCTGTTGCCTGAAATGGTGAAGCGCGGCATCCGTCCCGATGCGGTGACCGACCAGACCAGTGCCCATGACCCGCTGAATGGCTACCTGCCGGCCGGCTGGACGCTGGAACAGTGGGAAAAGGCACGCGAGGCCGATCCACAGGGCGTGGTGAAAGCGGCGAAAGCCTCGATGGCCCATCATGTGCGCGCCATGCTGGATTTCCAGAAGCTGGGCATCCCGACCTTCGACTACGGCAACAACATCCGCCAGATGGCCAAGGAAGTCGGCGTCACCGAAGCCTTCAACTTCCCCGGCTTCGTGCCGGCCTATATCCGCCCGCTGTTCTGCCGCGGCGTCGGCCCCTTCCGCTGGGTAGCGCTCTCGGGCGATCCGGAAGACATCTACAAGACCGATGCCAAGGTGAAGGAGCTGATCCCCGACGATCCGCACCTCCATACCTGGCTCGACATGGCCCGGCAGCGCATCAAGTTCCAAGGCCTGCCAGCCCGCATCTGCTGGGTCGGCCTGGGCCAGCGCCATCGCCTCGGCCTCGCCTTCAACGAAATGGTCAGGAACGGCGAGTTGAAAGGCCCGATCGTGATCGGCCGCGATCATCTGGATTCGGGCTCAGTCGCCAGCCCGAACCGCGAGACCGAAGCGATGAAGGACGGCTCGGATGCCGTTTCCGACTGGCCACTGTTGAATGCATTGCTGAACACCGCCTCGGGCGCCACCTGGGTGTCGCTGCATCATGGCGGCGGCGTCGGCATGGGATTCTCGCAACATGCCGGCGTGGTCATCGTTGCCGACGGCACCGAGGCGGCGGCGCGTAGACTGGAGCGGGTACTATGGAACGACCCCGCCACCGGAGTGATGCGTCACGCTGATGCCGGCTACGACATCGCCGTGAAATGCGCGGAAGATCAGGGCTTGAATCTTCCTTTCCTGAAGGCCTGATTCAGACTTCGCGCCGACGAAATCCGGGGTAAACTTCCGCTCAACCCCGGAGACGCCCCATCGGCCCGTTCAGCTCACCCAAACGCCTCGACCGCCGCCTCGTCATCTATGGTGGCAGCGGCCTGTTGATCGCCGCCCTGCTGGGCATTGTCGGCCTGGTGGTGCGCCCTGGCCCAAAGGATTCAGCCTACTACACGCCCGGCATGACGCCATCCCGTGAGGATTGCGTGATGAACAGAATGAAGACCTACGCCAAGCTCGACAAATCCGTACTGCAGAACATCGCCACCGAATGCGAGCTGACGGTGCAGAGCATCGAAGGGCATGAAAAGTTGCGGCGCGAATGGGAAGAACGCAAGGCCGCCCGTGATGCGACCGTCAAACCAGCCACCGCCGAACCGCAGCCCCAACCCGCCGAAAGCGACCGCCTGCGCCGCGTCTGGCGCTGATTACCCATCGCCGAAAAGGATACGACATGAATGCCGCCGCACCCCTGCTGCTGGATGGAGAATCGCTGACTCTCGCCGATGTGGCGTCTGTTGCTCGGCAGAATCGAGCAGCCGGTCTCTCGGATCATGGCCGGCAGAAGGTGGTAGACTGCCACGCGATGCTGCGCCGGATGATCAAGGATGGCACGCCGATCTATGGTGTCACCACCGGCTTTGGCGCGCTGGATGGCCGCCCGGTGCCGCCGGAAGCCAACCGGGCGCAACAGCACAACCTGCTGAAAAGCCATGCCGCCGGTGTCGGTGACCCGATGCCCGACGATACCGTGCGCGCGATGATGCTGATCCGCGCCAATGTGTTGGCCACAGGCCTCACCGGCGTCAGTGCGGCCTCGCTGGATGCCCTGCTCGCCATGCTGAATGGCGGCATCATTCCGCATGTGCCGCGCCGCGGTTCAGTCGGCGCCTGCGGTGATCTAGCGCCGCTCGCCCATATGGTATTGCCGATGATCGGCTTCGGCCGCGCCAAGGTGAAGGGTGGCGCCTGGACAAAGGGTGCCGCCGCCTTTGCCACCCTTGGTCTGCCACAGCCCGCGGTGGATGGCCGCGACGGCATCGCACTGATCAACGGTACTGAACAGACCACCGGCATCGGTGTCCTCGCCGCCTATGACGCCCGCCGGCTGGTGCGACTGGCGGAAGCCATCGCGGCAATGAGCCTGGAAGCACTCGGTGGCGTATCGGATGCCTTCGATGAACGCGTTGCACTGGCTAAACCGCATCCCGGCCAGATCGCCACATCGGAAGCCTTACGTCAGTACACGGCCGGCAGCACCGCTGTGCTGCCGCCGCGGCCGAGTCGCTTGCGCGACGGGCTCAGCCTGCGTTGCATTCCGCAGGTGCTGGGCGCCACGCGTGACGCTGTGGAGCATACGGCAAAGACGCTGGAGATCGAGATCAACGCCACCAACGACAACCCGATTTTCGGCCTGGCCGACGGTTTCGTCACCTCCAACTCCGGCAATTTCCACGGCCAGCGCGCCGGCGAAGTTCTGGACATGCTGGCCACCTCGGTCTCTTCGATGGCAGTGATCAGCGAGCGCCGCGCGGCACGGTTGGTGGACGAGAAGAATTCCGGCGGCCTGCCTGCTTTCCTGATCCACCCACAGGCGCGGCAGGGCGAAAATTCCGGCTTCATGATCGCGCAATACACGGCTGCATCACTGGTGGCCGAGCTGCGCATGCGCTCGGTACCGGCCTCGCTGCAGTCGGTGCCGACCTGCGCCAACACCGAGGATCATGTGCCAATGTCGCCACTGGCCGCCGAACGCGCCGCCTTCGCCGTCGACACGGCCGAAACCATCGTGGCGATCGAGGCGCTGCTCGCGGCCCAAGCCTATGATCTGCGCGGCCTGACGCCGGCGCCGGCGCTACGGCCCTTCTACGAGGCGATTCGCGCCCACGTCCCGGCGATGATCGAGGATCGCGAAATGAGCGAGGATATTTTGGCAGTGCGCACGGCGCTGGCCGGCATCGCGGTGTGAAGTACGCCTAGTGCGCGCCCTGGAACTGGGTGCGCACCAGATCGGCGAACAGGCCACCCTGCCCTGCAAGCTCGTCGAAGGTTCCGCGTTCGACGACATGACCATCCTTCAGCACCAGGATCAGGTCGGCCTGTCGCACCGTGGCAAGACGATGCGCGATGATGAAAGTCGTGCGCCCCTGCATCAGGGCGTCCAGCGCCTTCTGGATACGCGCCTCGGTGGCGGCATCCAGCGCCGAGGTCGCCTCGTCCAGGATCAGTACTGGTGGGTTCTTCAGCAGGGCACGCGCAATCGCCAGCCGCTGGCGTTCGCCGCCACTCAGGTTCACGCCACGCTCACCCACCATGGTGCTGTAGCCATTGGTCTGCCGCATGATGAAGTCGTGCGCCTCGGCCAACCTGGCTGCCTGTTCGACCTCTGCATCGGAAGCTTCCGGCCGGCCGACCCGGATATTGTCCGCGATCGAGCGATGGAAAACCGCACTGTCCTGGAACACCACGCCAATATTACGGCGCAGACTTTCCAGCGTGATGTCACGGATATCAGTGCCGTCGATGCGGATGCTGCCTGACTGCGGATCCCAGAGGCGGCTGAGCAGCGCCATCGTGGAAGTCTTGCCAGATCCCGTCGGGCCGACCAGCGCCACAGTCTTGCCTGCCGCAACCTCGAAGCTCACATCGACCACGGCGGGCCGCTTGTCGTCATAGGACAGCGTCACATTCTCAAATGTCACACTGCCGGTCAGTGCACCGGCGGTGCGGGCGCCGGGCTTGTCACGCACGGCGGATTCCGTGTCGAGGACCTGGAAGAACTCACCCAAGCTGTGCATCTGGAAGAACATGCGGCTGACAAAACCCATGGCCGCTTCCAGGCGGCCGATCAGCATGGTGGCAAAACCCATGAAGCTGACGATCTCGCCCACGCTGGTCTGCCCGTGCAGATGCAGCCAGCTGCCCAGCACGAAGATGCTGATGATGGTTATGGTGGAAGCCATGCGACTCAACACCGTCATCAGGGCCCAGAGATTGAGTACCGGGAACTGGGCCTTGAGCAGGCGTTCCATCACATTGGCGAGTTCGCGCGCTTCAAGCGCCAGACGCACGAAGCTCTGCACCAGCACCACATTGCCTAGTGCATCGCCGGCCCGTGCTGCCAGCTCGGAATGATAGCCTTCGACCTCGGCTTGGGCTTTCTCCGTTCTGGCCACCACGAAGGCGCTGACCAGCGCGAAGATCACGATTAGCCCGATCAGCAGCAGACCCAGCCGCCAATTCAGGTACAGCGACAGCGGCAGCAGCGCCAGCACGGCGACGAAAGTGGACAGATGCTCACGGAAGAAAGCCAGCCACAGGCCAAACAGGTTGTCGGCTCCGTTCAGCATGATTTTGAGCAGCGTACCGGAATGGGTCGCGCTGTGGAAGGCAACCGGCAGGCTCAGCACATGTTCGAAATACAACGCCATGGTGGCGAGCCGGCGGCGATGAGCCAGGCGATCCGCATGCAGGGCCACCAGGATGCCGGCAAAGATGCCACCCAGGCCCGCGGCGCACCAGATGATCAGCAGTTGAATGGTCTGCGCCCAACTTTCGTCCGGCGTGAGGCCAGCAGTGTTGGACAGCACGTCGATGATGCGACCAAACAGAATTGGTTCAATGAAGCCCACGCCGGCCAAGGCGATATTGGCCACAGCCAGCATGATGGCGAGGTTGCGCTCGGGCTTGAGCAGCCCGAGCACGCGGGCATAGATCTGAACGAAGCTCATGACTGGAATATGCGCCGACCGGAACAGGATCGCTAGGTCTTGCCGAACGTCTCAAATCCGCGATAGTGCCGCTTTACCCTGGAGAATCCCGATGTCCGCCCCCGCTTCCGCCCGTCTCGATGCCTGTCTCGCCCGTATCGCGGACCCGGCCGGCGAAGGGGGGCGAACCTTTACCAGGCTCTATGCGGAGCAGGCCCGGGCAGCCGCGACAGCAGCCGATGCACGCGCCAAGCTGGGCCAGAGCCTCGGCCCGCTGGATGGCCGCATTGTCTCAATCAAGGACCTGTTCGATATCCCCGGTGAGGCGACCACCGCCGGCTCGAAGCTGCTGCGCGATGCCAAGCCCGCCACACATGAAGCGCCCGCCGTCACCCGCCTGCGCCAGGCCGGCGCAGTGATCATCGGCAAGACCAACATGACCGAGTTCGCCTTCTCCGGGGTCGGCATCAATCCGCATTATGGCACCCCTGGCAATCCGGCCGACCGCAGCCGCATTCCCGGCGGCTCCAGTTCGGGCGGCGCCGTCTCGGTTGCCGATGGCATGGCCGAACTGACCATCGGCTCCGACACCGGCGGCTCGACCCGCATCCCGGCATCACTGTGCGGCATCGTCGGCCTGAAGCCGAGCCAGTATCGCGTGCCGACCGACGGTGCATTCCCGCTGTCCTTCTCGCTGGACAGTATCGGTCCGATGGGACGCAGTGTTGCCGATTGCGCTGCTGCCGACGCCGTGATGGCCAATGAAGCGCCGCGGCCGCTTGAAGCCGCACCACTGGCGGGCCTGCGGCTCGGGATTCCGCGCGGCCTGCTGCTGGACAATCTGGATGCCGCCGTCAGCGCCTCCTATGACACGGCGTTGGCAATGCTGGGCAAGGCCGGGATCGTGCTGAGCGAACTGCCGCTGACCGAACTCCTGTCGTCTATGCTGGAGGCGACGGGCAAAGGGCCCTTCGCGGCCATCGAGGCCGCCCATATCCATCGCGACTGGTTCGAGAGTAAGGGTGCCGATTTCGACCCGATCGTGCGTGGCCGCATCGAACGCGGGCGCAGCATCCCGGCCATGGATTATGTCTTCGCCCAGCAGCGCCGCTTCGCCCTGATCCGCACCATGGATGCCCGCCTGGCCGACCTGGATGCGCTGGTGCTGCCCACCACGGCCATCACCGCGCCCAGGATCGCCGATCTGGCCAATGACGAGGCCGCCTTCACAACAGCCAACCTGCTGCTGCTGCGCAACCCCAGCATGGCCAATTTCTTCGACCTCTGCGCCATTTCCCTGCCCCTGCCGGCCGGGCTGCGGTCCGGCGACTTGCCGGTCGGCCTGATGCTGGTCGCGCGCAACGGCCAGGATCGTCGCCTGTTGCGGATAGCAGCGGCCATCGAGGCTCTGATTCAGGGAAAAACCCAGTAGAATCATAGAAATATTCCGATTGACCGGCGCAGGGCCGCAGCTTATCGTTCATGTGATGAACACAAAATCGGACGATAAGCTCGAATCGGGTCAGGACGCCGCCACCATGGTCGCCCTGCTGTCCGCCGTCGACAGCACCGAAGAGCATACCCAGCGCACCCTGGCCAGCCGCATGGATGTGGCCCTGGGCCTTGCCAATGCGCTGCTTCGCCGCTGCGTGGCCAAGGGCCTGATCAAGATCCAGAATGCGCCGGCGCGGCGGTATGCCTATTACCTGACCCCCAAGGGCTTTGCCGAGAAAAGCCGCCTGGTGGCCGAATATCTGGAATCCTCGCTCGACTTCTTCCGTCGCGCCCGCAGCCAGTATGAAGAGCTGTTCGCCACACTGATCAGCCGCGGCGTCACCAAGGTGGCGATTGCCGGCAGCGGCGAACTGGCGGAAATCGCGCTGCTGTCCGCATCGGCCACCGGCATGACAGTCAGCGCCGTGATCGCGCCGGGCCGCAATGACAGCCTGTTCCACGGCCGCCCGGTCGTCGGCGGACTGTCCGCCGCCCTCGCCGCAGGTGCGGAATACGTGATCATTGCCGATAATGTCGCGCCCCAGGCCGTCTACGACCATATGGCCGCCGACCTGTCGGCCGACCGCCTGCTGGCCCCGGCTTTCCTGCATGTCACGCCGATACCGGTCGCCCGCAAGGGGAAAGCGGCATGACCCTATCCTGGTATGCCGTTCACACCCAGCCCGGCAAGGAGCCGCTGGCGGCGCAGCATCTCGCGCATCAGGGCTTCGCCGTCTATCTGCCGCAGTATCAGAAGATGCGGCGTCATGCCGGCCGCACCGACATCGTCGCCGCGCCGCTGTTCCCACGCTACCTGTTCGCCGGCATCGATCTGACGCAGCAGCGCTGGCGCGCCGTGAATGGCACCCGCGGCGTGATCGGCCTCGTCATGTTCGGCGATGCGCCGACAGCAATCCCTGAGCCAGTGATCGACGAGATCCGGAGCCGGGAAGACGAAACCGGCTACATCCAGCTCAACGGCCCCACCTTCCAGCGCGGCCAGTCGCTGCGCATCGTGGAAGGCCCGATGGCCGACACCCAGGCGCTGTTCGAGGAAGTCGTGGATGGCAACCGGGCTATCCTGTTGATTTCGCTGATGGGTCGCCTAGTTCGCACTAAAATGCCGCTCCGCCAGGTCGAAGCGGCCTGACTCGCACCCATCTCCGGAGCCGACGGGCTAGCCAGCCATACGTTTCGGGCTTATAAGCCGCCGCAATGACCAAGCCCGCCCCCTCTCCCCCTTCCACCCCCGCCCCCAAGGTCGGGATCGTCAGCCTTGGCTGCCCCAAGGCTCTGGTGGATTCCGAGCGGATCATCACCAAGCTGCGGTCCGAGGGCTACACCATCTCCGGTTCCTATGATGCCGCCGATGTGGTCCTGGTGAACACCTGTGGCTTCCTCGACAGCGCCAAGCAGGAATCGCTGGAGGCCATCGGCGAGGCCATGCGCGAAAACGGCCGTGTCATCGTCACTGGCTGCATGGGCGCCGAGGCCGACAAGATCCGCGACATCTTCCCCGATGTTCTAGCCGTCACCGGCCCGCAGCAGTATGAGGCAGTCGTCGGCGCGGTACATGAGGCAGCGCCACCCCTGCATGATCCCTTCGTCGATCTGGTACCGCCGCAGGGCATCCGGCTGACGCCGCGCCACTATGCTTATCTGAAAATTTCCGAGGGCTGCAATCACAGCTGCAGCTTCTGCATCATTCCATCCATGCGCGGCAAGCTGGCGAGCCGGCAGTCGAATGACGTGCTCTATGAAGCTGAACGCCTGGTGAAGGCTGGCGTGAAGGAGCTGCTGGTCATCTCGCAGGACACATCAGCTTATGGCGTCGACATCAAGCATGCCGAGAGCCAGTGGCGCGACCGCAAGGTGAAGGCCCGCTTGACCGAGCTTTGCGATGCCATGGGCAGCCTGGGCGCCTGGGTGCGCCTGCATTACGTCTATCCCTATCCGCATGTGGACGAGATCATCCCGCTGATGGCGGAGGGCAAGATTCTCCCCTACCTCGACATTCCTTTCCAGCATGCCGAGCCACGCGTACTGAAAAGCATGCGCCGCCCGGGCAACCAGGAAAAGGTGCTGCAGCGGATCAAGAGCTGGCGGGAGATCTGCCCAGACCTTGCGATCCGCTCGACCTTCATCGTCGGCTTCCCCGGTGAGACCGAAGCCGATTTCGAATTCCTGCTGCAATGGCTGGAAGAGGCCGAGCTCGATCGTGTCGGCTGCTTCAAATACGAGAATGTCGAAGGCGCCCGAGCCAACGACCTGCCCAACCATGTGGCCGACGATGTGAAGCAGGAGCGCTGGGAGCGCTTCATGACCGTGCAGCAAAAGATCAGTGCCCGCCGTCTGAAGCGCCTGGTCGGTCGCACGCTCGACGTCCTGATCGATGAAACCAAGCGCACCACCGCCAGCGGCCGCAGCTTTGCCGATGCGCCTGAAATCGATGGCATCGTGAAAATAAAAAATGCCGCCAACCTGAAGGTGGGCGACATGATCAAGGTGAAGATCGAAAAGGCGAATGCCTACGATCTGAGCGGCAACCCCGCGATCTAACGCAAATCTGCCGGTATTGGGCGCTTCAGAAGCACAGCCTCGAACAGGGCGCTATGCGCCTCCGCCGATGCCTCGAGACTGTAATGCTTGATGGCACGCATCCGCGCCGCCTCGCCCAGTGCGCTGCGTCGCGCCGCATCATGGGTCAGTTCGGCAATCGCGCTTCCCAGGGCCTGGGGGTTGTGCGACGGCACTACAATGCCGGCCCGCCCCTGATCGACGGCCTCGGCATTGCCTCCCACATCCGTAACGATCATCGGCAAGCCCGCGGCCATGCCTTCCAGCACGCTGTTCGAGAAGCCTTCCTCGTGAGAGGCAAGGATGCCGATATCCGCAGCGGCGAGCAGCGTCGGCACATCCGACCGAACGCCGAGGAACTGGATATTGTCGGAGATGCCGGACTGGATGGCTTGGTATTTCAGGGACTCGCCGATACCGTTATCGCGGCCAGCCAGCAGCAGCGTCCAGTGTGCCGGCATCTGATCCTTGATCGAGGCCAGTGCCGCCAGAAGATCGGCGTGGCCTTTGTATTTAATCAAGTTGGCCAGGCACAGCAGAACAAGGGCATTGTCGCGAAGGCCGAGAGCAGTGCGGGCCGCGTTACGATTTTCACTGAACCGCGCAGCATCGACACCATTCGGAATGCAGACGACGGAATCAGCCGGCACGCCCTCCGCCAGCAGATCCGCCGCCACCGCCGGTGAATTTCCGGCTACCACCGCCCGGCGGCAAAGCGCCCGCTCCAGGCATGTCACATAGGGCCGCTTCTCCTGATAGAAGTTTCGGCTGCGACGGAGCACCATGTACTGGAAACGGCAGAAATAGCCGAGCAGCCCGGCCGCAATACTTCCGGCGGGCAGAACACCCACAATAAGGCCCGGCGGCTCGAAACGAAACCGCACCGAGAGCGTAACGCAGGTCATGACAATCTGCGCCAACCGCCTTATCCGCGCCGGCGCCCAGCTCAGACGGCTAGGCTCGACAATCTCAACGCCGGCGGCCCGGAAGCTGTCCGACAAGCCTCTCACAGGGACCAGGGTATACAGCTTCAAGTGCCAGCCGAGCTTCATCAGGCGGGGCAGCAGCTCCAGCAGCTGAAGTTCAGTGCCACCTCGTTCCAGATCCTGGATGATGACTGACAGGCGGCGATCGATGACATCCGTCGACACCATTAGCGGTCATCCAGGCAGGCAAGGTAGTTGTCGGCAATTTCTGTAATTGAATGGACCTGAATGCAGGACTGGAAGCTGCGGTAATGCGCCGCTAGCTGCTCCAGTGCGGCCGGGATTTCCTCCGGCGTATCGAAGCCGATGCCACCGGTACCGACCAGTTCGGGATGCCCGCCGGAACGTAGATAGATGGCCGGCAGGCCGCAGCTCAGGGCTTCGATCAGGGCATTTGAGCATGGATCGTTCTGGCTCGCCGTGATGTAGACATCGCACTGCTTCAAATGTGCTGCCAGCTCTTTGGACGGCACAGCATCAAATTGGCGAATATTGCGGAACCCCGCCGACGCGCGTCCCAGGAAAGAATAGTCATACCGGTTCCAGTCTAGATTCTCGTCCAGCCATTTGTATATGTCGCCGCCCTTACGGGGGTTATTCGACCAGCTGGAGGAAATCAGGCGTAGCTTTTGCCCATCCTGAAATGGGGCCTTCCCCGTCCGATTGAAGATAGCCGGATCCGATGCATTGCGGATCACCACCGGATTCACCGGCCTGTAGCCAGAGCCGTAGATCTGCTGCAGCGTGAACAGAGACTGGATGACTGTGGTGGTCGCGAATTCGTTATTGATCTCAAAAATACGATCATCCAGCTCGCGATCCTGGCCGCGGTACAGATAGATCGGACCATCGATTCGATGAACCACCTTGGGATTCTGCAGGCGGGCCAGCTTATTCAGGAGCTTCTGGTCGAACCAAAGGGAGTCAAAGATATAACCATCGATGCTGTCGCCAACCTGGTTGTTCAACACCCGCACGCCGCGCGACTGCAGTTCCGCACGCAGCGCCAGCATGAACTGGTTGCCGCCACCATAGGGTGGTTTGACATATTCCCGGAAGATCGAGACGGTGCGACCCGCACCCGCCGGCCGTGCCGGAATGATCCGCCGCATCACGCGGTTCAAGCGCGCCAGGACCGTGTTCGGCTGGCTTACAGGGATAGCGGCAGCCTTCGCAGCCGGCAACGGCTGGAAAACCGGCACGGACTCGATCCGCTCGAAAATGCGGGCAACATGCGGCCGAATAGCCGCTTCCGTGTGGTTCTCGGCAACACGGCGATACTGTGGCTCGATAGAATCCGACAGGTTGCCATTGGCAATATCCGCCGAAATAGCCGCCACGGCCGTTGGAATTCCGTCAAACAGCGATGCCGGTTCCAATACATCCTCGGCAAGGCCAACCCGTGTGCTCAGGATCTTGCACCGGGTTCCTGCTGCTTCGAGTACAGCATAAGGCCCGCCCTCCCAACGACTGGTGAGCAGGTACAGGTCAAGCGCCTGATAAAGCTCGTTCAACTCTTCGCGCTGCAGGAGATTGGCCTTCAGGTCATCACCTGCAATCACCTTGCCGATGCAGGTGAAGGGCACCGCATATTCCGTGAGCTTGTTGCGCAGCCAGTGCCGGCGCGGCCCGGCCAGAACCACATGGATCGGCAGCCCGCGACCATGCAACTCCCGGACGATCTCAGCGAACACATCCGGCGCTTTCTGCTTTTTGGGCAATCGCAGATCGGCGCCCTCGGTATCGCGCTGGAAGTTACCGATGATGTATCGATCCTGCGGAATGCCCCAGCGGTCACGCAAGGTCTGCCTGGGAGTTGCGAGATCCGACAGCGGCCGGAATGCTTCGCTGCGCAAGGCATGCGGGACAAAATCACAAGCCAGCCCGATGCTGGCAGCCTGGGCCATGGCCTGCTGATTGTGAGCCACCCAGAGGCCAACCACATCTTTTACGGCACGAAACCGGGGGCGGGTGATCCAGTAGAACAGCGGATTGTCAAAACCGCAGAGAATCTTCTTGCCTGCGAGCGCTTCCGTTCCCAGATACGCGAGGCCCTCCCACCATGGAGAGTAGACTACGTCTGCGTTCCGGAGAGACACTTCCTCAACCGATGCCGGCAATCCTGCACGGAACATGCGCAGATCTTCATCCAACGCCCAGCCAAAGCCGTCCCCACCCGTGAGGTGCAGTTTAATCCTGGTCATAAGTCCCTGAATCTTTTCTCAGCCAATCACCGGCCGCTTTTCTGAACGATGGCAAACATTGCCGGGCAGAACGGTAGATATCTATCCAGCCGCAAAGCGGCATCGAGCAATTTCTCATACACGCCGGAACAGCGCTGGCGGAACGGGATCCGCAAGATCATTTCACTAAAAGTAATAGTGACCATATGCAGCACGAAGCTGAACATTCCGCCCAAGGCATAGACTTCCGTGTGTTCCGGCACGAAACGCTGGCCAATGGCCGGTAGCGTGTATTGCCGGTAACCGTGCCATAGATAGAGAAACAGTCCCCAGCCACCGGGAACGACATGCACCTGCAGTCCGCCAGGCTTTTGCATACCGGGAAGGCGTGCAATCAACCGGCCGTCATCCGGTATATGTTCAAGAGCGGAGACGGATACGATCAGATCGTAGGGCTCGTCGGCGTTGAACTCATGAGCATCAATCTGCCGGAACTGGCGCGTCATACCTGGCACGTCAGCATGATCAAAGCGATTCCCGATATCCACGCCGAGATAGGATCCGCCATAGCCAACGTCCGCGAGCTGGCGTGAAAGCCGTCCGCTGCCGCATCCAATTTCCAGAATCCGTTTGTCGGAGCCGGGCGGCAACAGTTTCGGCAACTCATGCCGCAAAAAGGCTTCCGTCAGCGCCCTGCTGGGCGATGCCATGGGGTGTGTTTCCGCGGCTCGACGCGGGAAAAAGCGCTGCGCATGCAAACCATGCCGGCTACCTGACAAATTGCGCTTCAGGTTTCCCCATAAGTACTGCAACCTTTGCGCGATCGAGAGCGGTATGTCGCCACAAATCTCCTGCATGATGCGCCTACGAATGCGTAGTCCTGGATACGACCGCACCCCAGCCTGTCGTAATATGCTCCCAGGATTTTGGAACACACCGGTCCATACGGATCGCCAATCCAACCGTTCTGGCCAGCAGAAAGCCAAGTAGTCGCATGGCAAGACTACGGGGGCTGCGCCAAGTTAGATTCAGCAATACTGTGTGAATGACCGAAAATGGCCCGCCGAGGGGTTCGAGCGAGACTACAGATAATCCCGCTTGCTCCAGCTCCCGCGACAGCTTTGCCGCTGTCCAGCGTTGAAAATCATACGGATCAGCATGCAGGGGATAAAGGAACGGGATTGTCACCACGCCATGCCCGCCGGCGCAAAGCACACGAGCCGCCTCGCAAAGTACCGCTTCCGGATGCGGCAAGTGCTCTAGGACGTCACTAAGAATGAAGCAGTCGATGCCGCCATCCGGCAGGGGGATGCTGGCTGCATCGCACAGGAAATCCGGTTTCGTTTCAGCCGCAATATTGAGATAGCGCCAGGAAGCAACATCCTGTAATGGCGGTCGGAACTCACCCTTCTGATTGATACGTGTGCCTCCGATGTCGAGTACATGTCCGCGCATCATGGGTATCGAACGGTTCAGAAACCGGTCCAGATAAAAACGATGGCAGCTAGACATAGTAAGCTCGAATCCGCATCTGCCGTCAGGCCTTCTACTTTATATTAATCGCCGCGTTTTCACGACTAACACTGCCGAATACAAGTTCATCCCGCGTTACTCCCGGCCCCAGATCACGACGGGTCTGGCGCTGCGCGATAGAAACCCAACGCTCCGGATGCTTTGACGCGATATGAAAGATGTAAAGATTACCCAAAGGATCATCATTCCAGCTGACGTAAAGTGACGTCAGACCTTGGTCGGTGAGGAGTTTGATGATACCGCGCGGCGTGAAGCGCCAATAATCATCGTACCACTGCCCATGATGATAGCTTTGCAGGAATGGAACGACGGTGATGACTATGTCGCTGCTGATGGAACATATGTTGCGAATTGCCGTCGGCAGGTCATAAACATGCTCCAGAACAGTATGACTGAAAACCACATCATACTTGCCCGCAAGATCGCCCGGCAGGTCGGACGTCTCCAGGTCAAAGGGAAACTCCTGTTCCAGGCCAGAAAGACCGCCGAAATTCGAAACGGCGTAATCAGTCGCAGCCGTGAAGTAATCCCTGTACCTGCGCCCCCCCTTGTCCAAATCGGCGCCGCCACTGACATTCAGAACACGCCCCTTGAACAGGCCGCCAAATTTCTCCAGTTCACGGTTCGACCAAGCCCGGGCACCGAACTCGGCTGATACACACAGCCTTAGCAGAATCCGCCGCAACAGCCTCTTGATCATTGGAGCATCCCCGCCTCGATCATGTTTTACCCTGCTCCACACCGGGGGTGCGGAATTGCATTTCGCAGAAGCGTCGATAAATCGGGCTTTCCTGCAGAAGATCCTGATGCCGACCGATAGCGCTGATTTTCCCGCCGTCCAGCACGACAATGCGATCCGCATGCAGAATGGTCGAAAGACGATGCGCAATCACAATGGCTGTCGCATCCGACAGGACGCGATCGATTGCCTGTTGTACCAAGCGCTCGGATTCCGAATCGAGAGCACTGGTCGCCTCGTCGAGAACAAGGATCGGCGGGCGGGCATAGATAGCGCGGGCGATGGCGATCCGCTGCCGCTGCCCGCCGGAAAGTCGAACGCCGCGGTCGCCCACCATGGTATCAAAGCCGTTCGGCATCTGCGCGACGAATTCGGTAGCATTGGCGATATCGGCAGCGCGCCGTAAATCTGCCTCATTGCCGGTGTCGCGGCCGAAGGTGATGTTATTGCCGACAGTGTCGTTGAATAGCAGGCTCTCCTGTGACACCACCCCGAATAGTCGCCGGTATTCGGACTGGCGAAACTCCCGGATGTCAGTCCCGTCGAGCAGAACCTTGCCCGCATCGGGATCATAAAGTCGCAGGATAATGTCGATCAGTGTGGACTTGCCGGCACCGCTCGATCCAACGACGGCCAGCAGTTCGCCCTTACGCAGCTCCAGCGCGATGCCATTCAGCACAGGCTGGCCCGGAGTGTAGGAAAAGTCGACATTATCGATCCGCAGATCACGTTCGAATCCGCCGACCGATTGAGAACCGTCACGCAGCACTGGCGTGCGCTCCAGCAGCTCAAGGACGCGTCGGGCTGAACCAAGGCCGGCCTGCAGACGCGTCATCGACTGGGCGAAAGCCGAGATCGGCGCTATGGTGAGACGCACCACGACCATAAACAGCACAAAGCCCTGGAAAGTCATCTCGCCAGCCTGAAGCGTGCCAAAAGCCAGGAGAAGGATAAGGCCGAGCGTGACGCCATCGGCAATCTGCCGCAACGGCGTCTCGCCATGCTTCTGGCGGGAATACTCAATTGACACGCGCTCCACCAGCTTGGCCAGTGCCGCGAACCGGTCATGCTCATGGCGTTCGGCGCCGAAAGACTTGATCACGCGGATGCTGGTGAAACCTTCCTGAAGCGCGCCGCTGATGCTGCCCAGGGTATCCAGCTTTTCGGCCGTGCTTTTACGCAGGCGCGTGCCGACAAAGCGGTTCACGGCCAGATGCAGCAGACTGATCACCAGCGTCGCGGCCGCCAGAAACGGGGAAGTCTTGAGCAGCAGCCAGCCATAGATGACCACCTGCAGCAGGGACTGCAGGCCCTGACGTATGGCCAGATCCATGCTGCTCATGGTTTCGCCCGCGTCGGTGACAAGGCGGCTGGTCAACTCGCCGGTGCGGCTGTGCATGAAGAACCCGATCTCCTGGCTCAGCAGATGCTCGTGCAGTTCGATCTGCAGGTCACTGTAGGTTCGGGCAGTGATCACACTGGAAATCATATGGGCGAGGAAACCAATTCCCGCCGCCAGGCTGCCAACGAGCAGAAACAGGGCCACGGAAGCAGTCACCAGCTGCCACGGCTCAATGGCGCCGGGCGTTTGTAGCAACAGGGCCAACAGGCTGCTTCCCAGGTTGTTCAGACTCAGGTCCGCCAGCGAGGCTGCCGGCTCCATCGCGCCCGGCTGCCCGATATTCAGTACTGGCGCCAGCAGCAATGGATAGGCGCTGGTCAGCGCGCCCGCGAGAAAACTGAGCAGCACCAGAAGCACGGTCAACTTCCAGTGCGGAATCAGGAAGCGTCCGGTCAGAGTCCGGAGATTGGCCCAGTCATTGTATGAATAGAGCATGGCGATCAGCTATCCGCCGCATGCAGCGGAATATACATACTCACCCCTGCTCGAACAGGCGCAAAGATGATGTCGTCCACCAATGCGATCAATCTAGCAAGACCGTCACGAGGCCGGCCTTACGGAACTGCTCCGTAACATGATAGACGGTCTCGAAGGGGCGCCGAATTTTCAATGTTATATCGACGATCGAAAGCTTCCCGTCGAAGGCATGCATGACTTCGAATAAGGCCTGCCCGTATTCGGGGTCCACAGCAAAATCATAATAGATGCTGTAGCGCGACAGAAAGACCTCGCCACGAAATTTAGGCACAGGCACGTAGTTCCTTTCCCATGCCTCGATAATCTGCAGAACCGCATCGCGCGTATCGATCAGACGGTCGACATTCACCAGTGCGGGCGCGTCATCCTTACTGTGATACTGATCAAACATCCACGTACCGTCGCGACCGCACGGCTTCTCGACGCGGGACAGAGACACCATGGGGACTCGAACGCCCGGGGCATTGAACTGCCGATCGTCGTTGGTCACCACCTCCAGGAAGGCGCCGGTGCGGAACCCCTTGGGATCCCGCGACTGAAGCACCGCCTGGCAGCAGCGGTCCCAGAGACTATCCTGGTCAAAGGAGTGCTGCATTGTGATCGGATGGTCGAGACCGATCATCTCCAGGAAGATGCCACCCTCCATATCCGGGATCAGATGTTCGTGGTGGCTGAGGAACGATAAAGATCCGATCGTCTCTGGTACGATGATCATATGATAACTGTGCCGCAGCGAGTCACGCTTTGCGAGTTCCCGCATGACCTCCAGGCCGACCGCAACACCCGACAACCCGTCATTCACTTGCGCCGGATGATCGATATGGCCGCACAGGACGATGGACTTGGGGCTTTTACCGGGAACCGTCACATGCCCCACCTTCAGAGTGCCATAGCTGAAGACCGAATCGATCTTCACGCGATACTGATCGTCAGTAAGGCTGTCCCTCATGGTTTGGCTGCAGCACAGCCCCCATTCACGGCGATAGGTCAGATAGTGATATGGAAGCAGGTCCGGCATGACCGGATGCACGTAGATATGTTTCAGAAGCTCTTCGCGGCTGACCACACCATTGAACGGATGCGAGTAGGACGGGACATGCAACACATGGTCGTCCAGCGAAAACAGCACCTTGCCATCCATGGTTTCCAGGCTGGCGGATCGGCACATCCATTTTTCCGGCACGATCCATGTCCAGCATTCAGTGCCGGTCGGATATTCATGAATGGTCATGGGGACTTGCCGCGACAGCGCCGATAGTGCTGCGTCGTAACCATCGGATACGAGGTCGCGCGGCAACTCCCAGACGGCCTCGATCATCTGCATGGCCGTGGCACCCGGCGCCAACGACACTTCGAATTTCCGCGCGCCGACGCGCTGATCTTCCAGGCGGATCAACTCTTCCGGCGTACAAGCAGGACCCTTGGCGGTAAGCCAGGGGTCTTGCTTCAGTGCCGCACGGCCAAAATCAAAATAGTCGCGCGCGTCAATGGTCATAATCTCACCGCGCCCGATCGGAGCCACCTTGACCAACCCCGCTTCACGAGCCTTGATTTCCAAAGGCAGGCCAACCGGCTCGCAGCATTCGAGATACGGGGCGGCGAAATAGACCCAGCTCTCCTTCGCATCACGGCCGTTTTCCCGGATGACGCCTTGGAAAAGCTTGCGATACCGGAACGGCACTTCCGCCATTTCCTCGATATGGTGGCGGAAGGTCGCCCAGTAGAGGCTGATACCCAGCGTGCAGATCTTGGCGCCGACATCGCGCAGACGGTGGAAGCTGCTGCCTTCGCCATAACAGCTGTGCGAAATCTCACGCAGCACGGTCCTGGCATTAGGGCCGATGCCCGCCGCCGACAGCATCGGATCGCGCGAACGGATGACGCCAGGACGCCTACGGAAGATTTCCGGGAATTCGCCAATCGACGCCGGCGTCTTCTCGACATCGAAGACCTCACCACGACCAATCGAATAGGTGTAGGTCGGGACGATCAGCGTTCCCGCCGCGCCGATAACCTCTAGGAACGCATCGATCACGAACTCGGAAATGGCTTCGTAATTCTCTTCGACACCGTCAGGGAACCCAAGGCGCCCAAGGCTGACCTGCAGCGATACGGTATCGCCAGCTATGATCCCGGTTGCCCGGATGGCCGCAAGAAGATCGGAACGGGTGTAATGGCGCTTGGTCTGGGTCACGTCAGCACTTTCAGCTCAAGGAGCTGCCAGAGAGGGAATTCGGTGGCGAAGCCAAAGCCACGGGGATCGATATCGGCGAAATAGTCGGCAGGGCCGATCTCCTGCATATCTGCAACAGCCAATCCGGCCTCATTGAAAGCCCGGATCATCCAGGATAACGGCGGCACGATGCCATACCACTTGTGCAGATATTCGCTGACCACGGTAAAGGGCCGATCGGCGGCACCCAACCAGGGTGTGAGATAGAAAGCCGCATGCGGCTCCAGGCTGACGAAAACGCCACCCGGCTTGAGGATGCGGCGGATATCGCGGAGGACGACCTGGATATCGGCTTTCTGGCCTGGATAGAACGGGCGATAATAGAACAGCAGCGCATCGCTCATGAAGACCATATCAGCGGAGGCGTCGGGAATGGCATCCAGCCCGCCGGCCTCACCGATATTCATCGCCTCGAAGCGCGTACCCTCAACCGCATTGGCACGCGCCACGGCGAGATATTCCTCGCTCGGATCAATGCCAATGACGGTGGCCCCATGGGCAGCCATGGCATTGGCATAGATCCCAGTGCCGCAACCAAGGTCGATCACGGTCATACCTGGCTTGATCCTGGCAGCGAAGAAGTCCTTCAGGAAACACCACTGCACGGCGCCGTACAGCGTGTCAGGCCGGACGGAAAGATAATCGGCGGAGAACTTCTGCTGCATCCACCATTCCGCCGGATTGGCGCGCTTGACCAGCATCAGGTGCTGGCCGTGCTGCTGGTGGAAGTCGCCGAAATTCTGGCGATCGAGCAGATTCTTCTTGGGCTGGAAACGCGCCCGGTAGGCCACTTCGTCGTCGATCAGGATGCAATGCACCTTCAGCTTGGCGATCAGGGCGGCATGTTCAAGATCAAGCGCACGCCACTTGGCTGGATCACGCTGATACCGGCTGGGATCGGCAAGCAGGCCGTCTGCATTCGAGAAGCATTCAATATCCCAGCACCGGAAGGTCTTCTCCGGTGCTGGATCAGCGTCGCCACGCGACAGTGCGCCCAACAGCGCAACGACTTCTCCACTCAGGCCCAGCGCTGTTCGTGCAAAAACGTTCATCGCTACCCAGCGATCCGGATGCGCCGGGGTCGATTCCGGCAACAGGACGACGTCTTTGGGAACGAAGCTCATTTTTTCTCGGACACCAGACGCTCGATGATACCGACGACGCCGCCGATGGTCTGGAATTCGTAGGACTGCATGTCCTCAGGCGAAAACGCGATACCCAGATCTTCCTCGAACTGCGAGATCATCATCACGATGCCGAGAGAATCGATCAACCCCTCATCGAGATACCGGCAGTCCAGAATCGCCTGCTCGCCAGCGGCGGGCAGCTTTCCCTTCGCTTTTTCTGCAAAAAACTTGAGGACCAGTTCCTTGGGGGTCATCTTACGTACCTTGTCTCAGCTGTGCTCAATGGCAACGCAACGCACCGGAGAGCCGTCTGCTCCCAGGATGTTGAGGGGAAGCGCATGCAGGTCGAAATCACGCTGGCGGAGCTGCCTCATGTTGTTGAGGTATTCCAGCTTGATGACACCCGCTCCTAGAAGAATCTTGTGCACAGGCGAGTCGCGCTCGGCGCCACGCCCGTTCTGCGGGCTGTCGGCCTGCGGCGCATCCAGGCCCAGCAGGCGCACGCCCTGCCCGACCAGCCATGTGGCGGCGTCTTCCGAAATATAGGGGTGCTCCCGGTAGTACCGAATATTCTCCCACTGATCGGACCAGTCATACCGGATCAGCAGGCGTTCCGGCTTGTGATCGGCGAGCTGACGCTTGAAATCTTCGACCTGCATTTCCTGCAGCGGCTTGGCGTAAGAGAAATCGACTAGCGTGGCTGGCCCCATGAACAGCTCAAGCGGAACCTGATCGATGGTCGCCGCCCCGGGAATGAAATGCCGGGGCGCATCGACATGCGTGCCAGTATGGGTGCCCAGAATGATCTTGCGTGACTCCCGCCCCTCGATGCCAAGGCGACCGAGCTGCGAAATCTCGACGATCGGATGCCACGACACCGGAAACGTAGTCATCCCTTCGTGAATGGGAAATGAAAGATCGACAATCCGCCTTGCCATATATCCCTCTCAAACCGATCCGGCGCCTGTGGCGACCGACACTAGACCATCACCTGCATGAGCTCGATGAACTCGCCATCGGGCCCCTGCAGAATTTCCACCATCAGGGCTTTGCCGTTGACCTGGGCGGCGAAAGCCCCGGTCGCTCCGGTTGCGCCAGCATCCAGCAGACGCTGGCGATCCGCGGTGATGCCCGTGCAGACATGCGACAGGCAGGTCATGCCCCGTCCATCCAGCCCCGGCGGGCGCTCCAGTCCAGCATCGGCGCATTCCGTTAGCAGAATATCGAAGCGCCAGGTAGAGACGGGCGTGGGAAAGCGCAGCTTGGCCCACGGTTTTCCTGCATCCGACACCCCTTCGGCGGCGCATTTATACCCCAGGCCGGCCTGCCAGAAATGGCGGGCACGCGCCATATCCCGCACCTCAAGTATAGCCGCCGTCAGGCCGCCGGCATCGGTCGTCGTCATGTCGAAACAAGCGGTCATGCCCAGCATTGGCATTGCCCGGGCCGCCGGTTCGGCGCCAGCGCCAGCCTGGCGGACGACCGCCTCGCGGTCCCTGAAGCGCGGCACCTGCTCTGCCGGTTCCGGCGGGGCCTGCAGGAAGATGCCCAGAAAGCGCCCCTCCGGGGCCGGCGGCGGGCGGCCGTAGCTGACCAGCTCGATCGGCAGGGCACCAGTGGAGCGGGCAAAACCGATCGCATGCTCGGACTGGGACTGCGCCAGGAACGGCGTCTTGGCCGGATGGTTGGGCAGAGCCCGGTCCGTGAATTCAAGCCGGTAGCCCAGGGCCTCGACCTCCGCGATTCCTGTATCCAGGTCCGCACAGGCCAGGGTCATGTGACTGACGCCGACGATCATCAGGCCGGCAACGCTGCAAGCTGGTCACGCAGCAAATTCTTCTGCACCTTGCCCGTCGTGCTGACCGGGAATGCCGGAACGGCGACAAAGCGGTCCGGCACATAGGTCGGGCCCAGATCGCGTCGGCACAGAGCGCCAAGTTCGGCTTCGATAGCCGGCAGGCCAACGCCCTTCTTCACAATCACGACTGCAACCACTTCCTCGCCATAGAAGGCATGTGGCGCCCCGACGACGGCAATATCCTCGACGCCCGGATGCGCCAACAGTAACTCCTCGATGGCGCGCGGACTGACATTGAAACCGCCCCGGATGATCAGGTCCTTCTTGCGCCCCGTCACGAAGAGGTAGCCATCTGCATCAACATGACCGACATCACCGGTCGGGAACCAGGCCTGCTCAAGCCGACCCGGTTCTCCGCTCTCATAGTCCAGATACCCCACCGTGGCATGCGGCGTGCTGACATAGATTTCCCCATCCTGCCCGAGCGGCAAGGCATGTCCATCGGCATCCCGCACCTCGACCGCGGCCTCCGGGATCCAGCGCCCGACAGCGTTGGCTTTCGAGCCCGCAGGGCCCAGATTCGCGGTGATCAGCAGCAGCTCTGAAAGCCCGTAGCTTTCCACCACCGTAACGCCGTACTTGGCCTCGAAGTCTTGCCGCGTCTTCAGCGGCAGTGGCGCGGTAGCGCTCAGGACCAGCAGGTCGCTGTCGCGGCAATAGGCCGGGGCCTGCGGATTCCGGTCGATCCTGGTAAGCGTGACCAGCATGGTCGGCGAAACCCAGATCGTGTTGACCTTGTGAGCGATGATCGGATCCCAGAAGCGCAGCACGCTTTGCGCGGTGAACTGCGGCGCCAGAACCAGACTGCCGCCGGCCATGAAAGGCTCGAGAACGGTATTGAGAAAACCGGCCATGTATGGCATCGGCATGACGTGCACAAACCGATTATCGGGCCCGATCCCGAACATGCGGTTGAACGCGTCGGCATTCGCTAGCAGGCCGGCGACGCGATGCGGCACACCCTTCGGCAGACTCGTCGTGCCGGAGGTGAAGTGAATCGAAAACAGCCGGTTGGTATCGATGTCAACCAGCAGGCTGTCGACCGCTACCGCATTGGCCTGGGCAAGCGACAGCAGCTTGTCTTTATCCGCGGCAGCCAAGGTCAGCACCGACGGCAGGAAAGACAGGTCCTCCACGCCGAACAGCCCTCGCAGGGCAGCCTCGCTCGCATCGGCCACCACCAGAACCGCAAGGCGCGAACTGGAGAGGATGAAAGCCCGATCCTTAACTGAAAGCGCGTTGTTGATGGGAACGGCCGTAAAGCCGCCCAGCAGGCAGGCAAAGTACAGAATGACGAAATCCACGCCATTCGGCATGTTGATGCCGATGCGGTCGCCCGACTTCAATCCGCGCCGACGCAGGTCCAGGACCGCGCCAGCCGCACGACCAAGCAATGCGGCATAAGTCAGTTCGCCGCCACCGATCGCGTCGATGATGAACACACGTTCACCATTCTCGCGAAAGCGGCGGACGATCGCCTGGGCCCAGATGTCAACCATGGAAAACTTAGTGGTTCGACTGCTCGGCGCCGTAATAGCGGTCGAGATGGAAGCGCGCCGAGAAGGCCTCGTCAGTCTCGCTGCTCAGCGAGCGGGCAAGTTCCTCGATCAGTTCCCGCGGCGCACTCAGGCGATCGCGCTCGCAAAGGGCAATGATTAGCTTGCGCGGATCGACGCCGAACTTACTCGAGAATTCACGGATCACACCCATATAGCTGGAATGGAACTGAGCATAGCCGCAGACAATATCGAGGGAGTTCAGGCCGTCTGGCTGCAGAAACGGCTTGATATACTTCTCGCTGATGTCCATGACCTTCAGGGGGTCAAAACCCATCTTCACGCCCAAGCGCTCCATGACGGCAATGAACAATTCCGTCTTGGTGTTGCCGGCGCTGCGCCCCATACCCTGCAGCGATGAGTCGATAATGGTGGCGCCGAGCTCGTAAGCCCGCACCGCATTGGCCACACCGAGGCCGAGATTGTCATGGCCATGGAAGCCGATCTCGACGCTGCTGACATCACGGACCGCCTTGAAATAGGCCTCCATGTCCCGCGTCATCATGCCGCCGGCCGAGTCGACGATATAGACGACATCGGCGCCATACTGTTGCGACAGCAGCGCGCTGCGGGCGAAGTCACGCGGATCCACCGCATAGGACTTCATGTAGTTCGAGCATACATACATGCCATGCTTCTTGGCCCGCTCAATGAAGGGCTGAGAATCCGGCACGTCAGAGACATTGGTGCCGACGCGGAGGAACTTCATGCCGTATTCGGCCGCCATGTCGATATGTTCGAGCTTGGCGATTCCGGGGATGCAGAAAGCACCCCACATGGCATGCTTCACCGACTCCGCTGTCGCCTTCAGATAGGCTTCGTCGGTCTCCGCCGCAGTACCGTGACCGGCTTCCGAAGCGCCGAGACCGACGCCGTGACCGACCTCGATCAGTTCGAAACCGGCCGCCTCGAGTTTGCCGGCGATGATCGCCGTATCGCGCGCGGTGAACTGGAAGTTGATGACATAGCTGCCATCACGGAGGGTGGTGTCGAGGATGCGCGGTGCTTTCATGTCACGGACCTTATCTTATGTATTCAGAAGGATGCGGTGCGGCAGCAGCAGGAAATCAGGCGGCCAGAAGATCATGCCAGGCGTCGACGTTGGCCAACTGCCAGAAGAACATCATGTGGTTTTCGCGCGGCTCATCCGACGCCATGATGGCTTGGTGTTCTTCGGCCAGACGAATGACTTCCGGAACATTATAAACGCCGCGCTCGCGGAAGCGTTGCGAATGCAACAGGTCCATCAACTGGTCACGGCCGGCACCCGAAAACCACACATGCGCCGGGGCATTCCAGCCGGTCTTCTTAATGCGAGTGCGGGTTTCTTCAGGCAGGATGCCCTGCATTGCCTTGCGCAGCAAAATCTTGGTGACACCATCGCGGATTTTCAGCGATCCCGGCACGCGGAACATGAACTCCACTAGACGGTGATCGAAGAATGGTGCGTAGTTCTCCAAGCCGAAGGCCGCACTCTGCCGATCCTGGGCCCGCAGGCAGCAAGGCGCCGTTTCGCTGGTCAGGTCTTGGTAGGAGCGCGACTTCAGATAACTGGCGAAGGGGGCCTCCATCAGTGGCACAAAGCTGTCGATCGGGAAAAAATCCTTGCTCAGGGCACCGTAATAGCGCCGCATGCGCCGCTCGTCAGGCAAGCAGCGCCCTGGCGCAGACTGATCGGTGCAACGCGCGAGGGTTTCCATCGCGACCGCGGTGTTCTTCTTAAAGATTGGATGATCGTGATGATGCGCCCAGGCATCGATCTCGCGTTGCAGCTCGACGTCGCGTTTTGCCTGCTTCAGATCGGCAAAATGGAAGAAGAAATATTCGTATTCGCCGGCATTGAGCTCGTCGCCGCCAAGGCCACCGAACAGGGCATCATGACCGGCCTTGGCCACTTGTTCGCATAGCAAGAAGTGCGACAGCCAGGTCGCCGTGGCAACAGGTTCGTCACTGGCATCGACCATGCGCCGGATGGTGCCGAAAACATCCGGATTATCGACCAGGACCGGATTCCACTTCGACACCGTGCTATCCAGCATGCTGCGGATTTCGTCGGTCTCGTCATAGGTCTTATCGGAATAGACGGTGGAGTAGGCCACCTGCTTTTCGCCCCGGGACTTGGCGGCGCAGGCCATCACCGAAGAGGAATCCATGCCACCTGACAGCGTGAAGGCCGCATTGCGGGTCTTGTCGAGCCGCATGGCGACTGCATCGCGTAGCAGGTCGCGGTAGCGCTCGGCCAGCATCTCTTCGCTGTCAGTCCAGTCGGGCGCATCCTGCAACCGCCAATACTGGCCGATCTGCGCCTTGCCATTCCGCAGACGCAACCAGTGCCCGCCAGGCAGCTGGGCGATGGCCTGATAGGGCGATTCCGTCGGACGGTTATCGATATAGCGGTAATGCGAAGCTGCGAAAACCGCAGCAAAGCGGCGATTGACGGACGGATCGACGCCCGGAATGGCCAGCAGGCTGCGCGGCCGCGAGGCAAAGGCGAACAAGCCCGGCTGATCGACGTAATACAGCGGCTTGATGGCCAGGCGGTCGCGGCCGAGCCAAAGCGTATCTTCGTCCCGGTCATAGAGCGCAATCGCGAAATCGCCGTTGATGGCCTCCAGCATCTTTTCGAAGCCATGCCGACGATACAGCGCGGCAATCACGGCGGCGTCGCCCCCGGCCTGGCCGGTCTCGGCCGCATTGAAGACGGCGCCGTCACAGACCACGGCGATGCGCTCATCACTGTAGTGACACCGGCCGGGCACGGCCGTCACGGCAGCCAATGTCATCGCCGGGAAATCCGCAACCACATGGTCGGGCATGACGCCGGCGGCAAACCCGCTGCGCGCAGCGACAGCCATACGGTTGACGAGATCGGGGTCGCGACGGCTCAGTCCTAGGATACGGGTCATATTGGTCTCGGATCAGTTACGACGCACGGCTTCGGCAAACTGCCACCAGTGCGGATAGCCAACGACATCCTGCGGCGCGCCACCTGTGTATTCGTCGGTATGGAAGCGAACGGCATAGCCATAACCTTCGATGAACGCCGCGAGCTCAGCCTTGTCATAGGTGTTGACATGCACGTTCAGACTGACATCAGGGTCGAGCGTGGCATCTTTGACGTAAGTATAGCGGCTGAAATCGGCGATCGACTCCCGCAGCACAACCGTTTTGCGGGCCGCGAGCAGCAAGCGCTCGAGCGGTTTATGATAATTGTCAATATTCGATAGCACATTGATACAGACGACGTGATCGACCTCGGCTGAGAGGTCCTCAATTCGCATATTGATCAACCGCTCCGGCGCCAGACCGTATTGCGGCAGGATGCCGCGGCCAATATCGAGCAACGGCGCGGCGGCGTCGATGCCGTAATACTCAACCAGTAGGCCGCGCTTGCGCAGGGAATGGTAGAAGTATCCACTGCCGCAACCGACATCCAGCAGGGTGTCACCCGCAGCCAGATGCGGCTCCAGCAGGTCGACGGCTTGCCGATGCGCCGTCATCTCTTCGCTTTCCAGGCGGCAACGGCGCGCGTAATGCTCGCGCACAATCGCACTGTGCTCCCAGATACTGAAGCGGTGCCAGCCATCGGCACGAATCATGCGCGAGTACCGCAGAGAATGAAAGCGGAAGCCATGAAATAGCCGCGCCAGTCTTCCGCCTCTTCCATAGCGACGCTTTCGCGCAGGAAGAACTCCTTGGCATGTGAGGCCAGCATCGGTGGTAGGGCGTGGAAGTGATAGAACAGCACCCGCACATCCTTGAAACCGGCAGCCTGGAAACGATCGCGCTCCACCAGCGGATTATGGGTGCGCGACAACACCTCATCATAGCCCGGCTCGTCAGCCTTGCCGCGACGGATCGGCGGCAGGTCCATGCGGAACTGGGTCTTCAGCGCTTCCAGGGCGGTTTCAATCTGCGGGCGCTGGTCGCCGGCGCGCGCCAGCAGATCGTTGCTGCGGACCAGCTCTTCGGTCACGAACTGATAGGACGGCCGGTTCATGGTAAACAGACTGAACAGCTGGTTGCGCGCCTCGATCAGAACCCGGCCACCCGGCCGTACGGCAGCATGCATGTTCGCATACAGGGTCTGGTCGTCCGCCGCGGCGATATGCGGCATGACGCCAACGCAAACGGCGCAATCATAGGGCTTGCTGTCGCCACCCTGATGGTAGGCCGCCTTGTCGAGGACGCTGCCCTGCCAGATGCGTGCCGGATCGAGCTTCTTTTCGGCAAAAACCCGCTTGGCCTCTGCGATCATTTCACTGGTGAGATCGAAGCCGTAAAGCTCGCAGTTGTCGTCGGTCATGTGGCGCAGGAAGGAGGCCGGACCACAGCCGGCATCCAGCACGCGCGATGGCTTGCTTTCCAGGATCAGGCGGCGCAGCAGGTCGATGTGAATCGGCGGATAAGGTGCATCCGGGCCGTAGTAATCGCTGTAATAACTGGTGCCCCAGGTGGAGTAGCAGCGCTGGATTGCCTCTTCGATGCGCTGACGCTGATTGTCTTGGTCACTCATGATCTGTCCTGTCTGGGCACCGCGCCCGGTGTCGGAATGCAGAAGGCACGCAGGGTGTATTTTGTGCTCGGCTCCTGCAGACGCTCGAGCAGCAGCGGCGTGAAGCCGGCACGGTCCAACAACATGGACAGCGACGTCATGCTGAACACATGCAAATGCTCGATGAAGAACTCCTCCCGCGCGGCGCCAGATCGGGCGGCCACCTCGCCATCGGGAAGCTCGATATAGACGACCCCGCCGGGTGCCAGCACCGTATGGACGCGCCGCAGCATCGCAACCGGATCCGGCACATGCTCCAGCACCTTGTTCAGGGTCACGACATCGTAGTGGCCGATATCCGCCTGGGTATTGAAGTCGCCACAGAGCACCGTCACGCCGACCACATCGCGGATATGCTGGGCTGCGCGTGCGTCCGGGTCCAGCGCCGTGCAGGCCCAGCCGGCCTTCTTCACCGCATAGGGGAAGACGCCAAGACCGGACCCGATGTCGAGCAGGCGGGGCACGGTTCCGGCCGGGAAGTAAGCGGCGGCAAAATCCTGAAGGCGGCGGATGCGATGAGCATTGTCCGAGCGCTCGGGCGGCAGGGCGATGATGCGGCGGAAGGTCGCCTCCATGCCTGCCGCATTGCCATAGGTGGCGTTGGCATAGTCACCTGTATAATCGGTGGCTACGGTCATGGCATGGCGGGACACGTAATGGCGCGACCGCTCGAACTGCCAGACCTCGCGCCGATACGCCTCTCCGGCAACGCGCTTGAAACCGACTTCACCCGGTGGAGGCGCATCATAGTGGAACACCAAAGCCGCCGCGGTCTCTCCAGAAATCGGGCAGCGGTCGGGACGCAGATCAGTCATCGCGGCGCATCCGGCTATCCAGGTTCTGCAGCGCTTCCTGGCTGTCCAGCCAGCTCACGATCTGCAGCGGCTCTCCATCGACATATTCCTGGAAGCCGGCCTCATGGCCGCGCTCGACCAGCATAACGAAATACCGCTCATGCCTGTTCTTCACCAGCACAGCCCGCAGATCAAAGCTGGCCAGTCGCCCGTTCAGCGACGGTGTGGCGTAAAAGCCCCATGATTTCCGCGTGACATCGTATTCCTTGCCGCTGTCGGTGACGAAGGTCACCTGCTCATCCGCCGCGAGGTGAATGCTGCCGCAATCGCTGATGATGCCCTTCTTGTCGTAACCGACTTCGAACTGGCGCGGCGGGTTTTTCTGGTCGAATTTCATGATGCGACTCCGTTGCTCATGCCCAGCGCCAGTCGGGGATCAGGAAATCCCGGATTTTCCAGACGCCGCCATCGCGATACCAGATATCGTGGTTGCGGAAATCCTCGCAGATTGCGTTGAAGGTGCTCACGGAAATCTGCAGAAAATGGCAAAGCTTCTCGATATCGCCCTGCGGGGTCTCGTCGCCGCGCCCACGCACGATATCGACGGCCTCGGCGCGCGTCATGCGGCCATTGCGGATTTCCAGTGACAGGTTGTCGTAGAGCCGTGTGAAACCGAACTTGTACCATTTCAGCCAGTGATGGACGGAAATGAAGTCGTCGTCGATATCGGCGTAATCGTACAGACCGGTGCGGGCACCCTGGGGGTCGACCTTAAAGCCATGGGCCGCCGCCACCGCCCGCGTCATGTCCGGATCCCATTCGAAATAGTAGCCGAGGAACACGGCCAGCAGACCCGCCTCTTCCAATTCCTGTTCGCTGGGGCCGAAATAGGGCGTCAGGTCCTTTTCGGTCAACTCCGGCGACACCCAATCTCGTGCCGTGGTGCCATGCGTGACGCCATGCTTTTTCAGCCAGGCGGCATCCAGGCGGAAGCCGGTGCGTTCGGCCTCGGTCCCGCCATATTCAAAGGCCGAATTCTCGCCCCAGATGATCAACGGGATATTCAGTCGCGTCGCAATGCGCGCGGGAATGGCGAAGATCGCCGTGTGCATCGGAATGGCCGTGGTGCCATAGCGCTTGAACGACGTCAGCGTGAAGTTCCGCTCAACGACCGGCGAAATGCTGTAATCAATATGGTCGACGCCCAGGTTGATCAGATTGTCCAGATTGCGGGTGCCGATCCCGGTGCGACCCGGCGGGCGCCAGGTGACAGTAAGGGGCTTGAGGCCATATTCCAGGCATTTCACCACCTGCCAGGTGCTGTCCTTGCCGCCGCTGACTGGGATCAGACAGTCATAGCCCTTGCTGCGCGCCTTGGCATTCTCGACCACGGCGCGGAACGCTTTCTCTCGGCTTCCCCAGTCTATGACCTTCTTGGTCGCATGCGATTCACACGCATTGCAGATGCCCTCGGCATTGAGCGTCAGGTTGGGTCGCGTATCGGGCAGAATGCAGCGCTGGCAGTATCTCATGTCACACCGTCTAACCCGCGAACTCTTCCAGGAACATCTTGCAGTTCACGAAGTAGAACAGGAATTTGCTTTCGCTGTTCGGCAGGTTTGTTTTTTCCAGCAACGCCGCGATCTTTTTCCGATCCACATGATCGTAGATCGGGCTGTCGTCGAGCAGATACGCCCGCGTATCGGCCGAAGCGACATCTAGCAGGTCGAGAATGGGTGCGTTGAACCCGACCTTGCGGCGATTGTCGACAATGGCGTCGGGCGCAATGCCGCGGATGGCCTCGCGCAACACGGCCTTGGCCTTGCCGTCACGGATCAGGTGCTTGGTCGGAATGCTGGTGCTGAATTCAAACAGAGGCCGGTCGAGGAACGGCGAACGGTTCTCGATCGAGTAATACATCGCGTTCAGGTCGTCTTCGTGCAGGATGACCGGGACCGACTCGTGGAACAGCTCGTTCATCATGCGGCTGCGCAACAGGGTCTGAGCGTAAACCTTCTCTGCAAACGACTCATGCCAAGGCTTATGCAGGTATCGGGCGAATTCGTCGGCATCCAGGAAAATGTGGTCGCGGAAAGCCGGGTCGCGCACAAACAGCTCCGGATCGCCCAGATACGGGTTGCGCACAATGGGCTTGATATGCTCCTGCCAGTTCTTCAGGGACTGGGCATGCAAAGCCTTGTCGCCATGCACGGCGGCCAAATAGGCATTATGGTGGTCGTAGTAACCACTGAACAGCTCATCCGCAGCCGTGCCGCTGATCGAGATGCGATAGCCGGCCGCGCCGATCTGCTGGGTCAACAGCCATTGGGCGTAATAGGTGACAGTATAGATCGGCGCATCGTGATAGCGGATCTGGGTGCGCAGGCGCTCCAGGAAATTACTCGGATCCAGCGGCACTGGTGTATGCCGCACGCCCAACTCACGCACGGCTATATCGATCATGTCGGATTCTTCGTAGCGCGCATCCGTGTTCACGATCGTAAAGCCATGCACATCGTAATTCAAAATACGCTTGGCGATGCTGATCAGCGCCACGGAGTCGACGCCGCCGCTCATGCAGAAGGCCAGCGGCACATCGGCGCGCAACCGCAGCTCCATCGAACGGATCAGGCGTTCGCGAGTGCCGGCAACCGCCTCTTCGAAGCTCATCTCCTGCTCTTCACGGCCGGCCCGGCTCCAGTATGCCGTCCGGGTTTCCTTGCCATCGCCACTGAACGTCGCCAGCACACCAGGCGGCAGCTCCTCCACTCCGGCAAAGAAGCCCGCACCAGACTTGTAGAGAGCCTTGTATCCGTTGACGAGATAACGCCAGAGATGGTCGTAGTTGATTGTGAGTTTGCGGCCTGACAGGGCCGCCAGGAACTTGATTTCCGAGCCGAAATAGACGCCGGTTTCATCTTTCAGCAGATAGAGCGGCTTTTCGCCGAAGCGGTCGCGGCTGAGCGTCAGACGGCCGGTCTTTTCGCTGTAATGGGCAAAGGCCCACATGCCCTCGCAGCGGTCCAGGACATCCCAACCGAAATCCTCGATACCCGCCAGCAGGACTTCCGTATCGGACTGGGTGCGCAGCGTGCGGCCATGACGCAGCAGCTCTTCGCGCCGCTCGATATAATTGTATATCTCGCCGTTGAAAGCGATCCAGCCGTCATCGACCTGCATGGGCTGAATCGAGCGCTCTTCCAGATCAATGATGGAGAGGCGGCTGTGGAGCAGATAGGCCTTGGCACCATCCGGCGTGGTCCAGTTCCGCGCCTCCTGGTGGTCCGGACCACGGCGCTGCATCAGCTTGAGGCAGGCCTCCACGCGCCCCTGCGGGAGAGTCTCACGCCCGAAATACCCGGCAATGCCACACATCAGTCTATATCTCCTGCCTGGAAGATATGATGGCGGTCGACATCGACGCGCAGACGGCGGCCGATCAGCTTTCCAGCCTGATCCGGTGAAAGGCCATTGGCGGGACGGATGAAATCAAGGTCGCTGGCCTGCAGCACGGTGCCGGCCTTTATCGGCGCCATGGCCACAATGCTGCGACGGACCAGATCACGCGTGGCGCCATCCGGCAGGGTATCCCGCTCGCCAGTACCGAGCATGGCATCCATGCCGTGTACGATCTCCGCCAACCGCTTCAGTTCCGCCGGCTCGGCCGACAGGGCATGATCCCGGAAGGCCGAATGCTGCTTGTTCAGGGTGAAATGCTTTTCGATGATGCGGGCGCCCAGTGCCAGCGCTGCCGTGGATGCGGTCAGCCCCATCGTATGGTCTGAATAACCAACACTGAGATTCAGCATCTTGGCCATATGCGGTATGGCCAGAAGGTTGGCCTGTTCTTCAGTGGTGGGATACAGACTGACACAATGAAGAAGTGCCAATTGGTCCGCCAGCTTTACCGATGCCGGCAGCGCCTGCGCCACCACCTCGGTTGCACGGCGGATTTCCGCCAGCGTCGACATACCGGTAGACAAGACAATCGGTTTTCCGAATTTAGCCGCCGTGGTCAGCATCTGATCGAAGTTCAGGTCGCCGGATGCGATTTTGATCACATCGAGCAATCCTTCGAATGCGACCAGCGTGTCGCAGTCGAAAATCGAAGCCATGAACACCCGCCCCCGCGACCGGACCCGCTCGCCAACAGCGGCAAAATCCTCACGCTTCAGGCGGAACCGGCCCAGCTGAGCAATGCGCTCAGTCTGCGCAATGTTGGCAACCCGGGGCGGGTCCATCAATTGCAACTTGATGATGTCGGCGCCGGCCTCGATGGCTGCCTCGGCCAGCTCCATGGCCAGACCCGGGTCACCTTCATGGTTATGGCCGATCTCGGCAATCAGGATGCGCTGGCGAGCAAGGTCGAGCGGGCCGAATTTCATGATGCGATCTTTCCGTGATGCACGTGGGCATGTAGGACATGGGCCGCCGCCGCGATTCTGAACCCGCAGGTCTCATACAGGCGGAGCGAGGGAATATTGACAACCTGCGTTCCGACCCGCAGGCAGGTGGTGACATCTTTCCACGCGGCAATGAAATGCTGCACCAGGGCCTGGCCGATACCATGACGCGCGGATTGCGGATCAACGCCGATCAGGTCGATGACGGCGGTTTTGCCGCCATCCGTCACCAGAGCCGCAAGGAAGCCCTCGGTCACGCCATTGCGCCCGGCAGTATAGAGCGCCGCACCGCGCGTGCCGCGGGCATAGCTCTCGATCCAGGCCTGCTTGATGCGATTGGCCAGCACGTCCGGGAATAATGGGTCGAGATGGAACCGGGAATACCGGAAGCTACGGCCCGCGAGCGCCACGGCTGCCGCAGCCTGCTCTGGCGCGGCAACGGACACCTGGATGTCCGACGCCGGGATAGGAGCGGCACTCCGGTATTCCAGCGTCAAGGCTGTATCGACGATGCGGAACCCCTGCCGGACCATTTGCGTGGCCATGTCGATCTGCTCGGTCGGGAGACGAAGATAAAAGAACGCCTGCTCCCCATCCGCCGCATCCAGAAGCAGGTCGGGGACGCCCTCCGCTTGGGTTGCCAGGCTGTCAGGCACGCGAAAACACGGCCGCCCGCAAACAGCGGACAACCATTCATCTCGAACCATATCGCGTGCCGCAGCCATCCCGACGCGATGTCCGTCAGCGGTTAGTCTGGAAGTAACGCGGATGCCGTTTGGCCATTTCCTTATACCAATTGATGTATTTCACAAAACCCACATCCAAAGGATTTTCCGGCTTGTAGCCCAGGATGCGCTTGGCCTTCTCGATCGACAGCGTGCCGCGCTCGGGCATCAGGGCATCGCGCGGCTGATACTTCACATCGATGCCGGGGAAATGCTCGCGCACAATGTCAGCCATCTCGTTCAGGCTGCGGGCGCCGCCGAAGGTCAGGTTGAAGGTTTCGTTGCGCGCCTCAGGCGTGATGATACAGCGCAGGATGCCCTGTACCAGGTCGCCGATATAGGTGAAATCGAGGCCGTCGGTGCCATCCCCATTAATGCTGAGCGGCAGGCCGCGCAGGGCGTTTTCGATGAAGGCCTGGCCAACACGCCGACTGACGCAGCGCTCACCGTAAAGGGCCGAAGGCCGCACGATGGTATAGGGTGTGCCGAAAACCTGATTATGCGCGATGACCAGCTTTTCGCCACCGTACTTCAGGGCACCATAGATGCCCATCGGTTCGCAATGCCGTTCTTCGGTGACAGCCTCGCCTTCGAAGTTGCCATAAACCATCGAGGACGAGAAATAGATGAAGTGACGGTTCTTGTCGCGCGCGATATCGAGAGCGTTCTCCAGCGTGCGGAAGCTGTGATCGAAGGTGGTGTAGGGATCTTTGTTCGACCGGTTGGCATGGGCAATGGCCGCCAGCTGCACGATGACATCGGCGTCGATGTCGGTCAGGGCGCGCGACAGGATGTGATAGTCGCGCGCATCCACGATATGCAGCGGGATATTCGCTTCCCGCATCGCCGCCAGGCGTTCGTAGATCAGCTCGACATACAGCTCCTTGTTCGGATCGTTCGAGGCATTGGTGAAAGCGCCCAGGTTGTTCACCTGCAGGCAGTCGATCACATGGGGGTCAGCGCCATGCTTGCGCAGTTCGAGCGCAATGTTATGGCCGATGAAGCCCGCGCCACCGATCAGGGCAACGCGCTTACCACGCAGTTTTTCGTAGTTCATACCACCCGCTCCGTAATCGTTTTGACGGCTTTTGCGATGTAATCCATGTCTTCAACGTCGAGATGCGGGCCGACCGGCAAAGCGATCGACTGATCGCTGATCCGGGCCGCATTCGGATACCGCCCCAGGTCCTCGTTATATTTCTCCCGATAATAAATCAGTCGGGGGATCGGATGGGGGTAATAGACGCTGGTGCCGATGCCGGCGGCATTCAGCTGCGTCGCCACTTCGGTCCGCTTGCCAGCCAGGCGGCCGTCAAGAACGATGGTCAGGCAGTAATGACTGTTGACCTGATCCGGGCCGGTCACGTCCAGGATGCTGACATCTGCGATTCCCGTCAGGCCGGCCTTCAGCGCGGCGAAGTTTTCCTGGCGCTTCTGCAGGATGATGTCGATCCGCTTGAGCTGCTCGCGGCCGATGGCCGAATTGATGTCGCTGAGGCGGTAGTTGATACCGAGTGTCGGCACGTCATACACGCCGGCGACCGAACGCTCGGAGAAGCTACGATCCACACCGAAGGCGCGGGCCTTGGCCACCTTCTGCGTCAGATCGGCATGCCGCGAGGCGAACATGCCACCATCGCCAGTCGTGATGTGCTTGACCGGATAGAAGGAGAAGATCGCGGCATCGCCGAACAGGCCGGCATGCTTGCCCTTGATCTTCGTGCCAATGGCCAACGCGCAATCCTCGATCACCTTCAGGCCATGCTTGTTGGCGATGGCCATGATACCCGGCATGTCGCAGGGAATTCCCAGGAAATGGACGATGCCGATGGCCTTGGTGCGCGGCGTCACCAGCGAGGCGACCATGTCGACATCGATATTGCCCGTCGCCTTGTCGCAATCGGCAAAGACCGGCCGACCGCCCATGACTTCGACGGCATGCACAGTTGCGACATGGGTCTGCGCCGGTACAATGACCTCGTCGCCCGGCCCGATGCCGAGCTGCCAGTAGGCCAGATGCAGCGCGGCCATGCCGGAGCTGACAGTCAGGCAATGGGCGCCGTCGCCCATGAAAGCGGCGAATTCGCTCTCGAAGGCATGGGCCTGCGGACCATGCGTCAGCACGTCGCCGGCCAGCACGTCCAGTACCGCCTTCCGCTCAGCGTCGGTGATCCAGGGCTTGCCGAAGGGGATTTTGCGCGTTGTCGTTGTCATGCGTAAGTCACCGTTTCCGTGGTCCCGTTCTTCATGGCCTTGTCGCAGGTAATGGCAACACTGATGCTATCCAGTGTGGCCATGAGGTCGCCGCTGTCCAATTGGGGACCGCGACGGATGCCGGCGACGAAATCAGGTATCAGAACACCCTTGGCGACCGGCAGTGTGGCCTGGGGCAGGCGCGTGGCCGTCACAGCCGGGTCGCGCGTCTCGCACAACCGCGGGCCGGCATCGTCAAGAATGAAGGTCTTCCGGGTTCCGAAGATGCGCATGGCATGCTGATGGCGGTGGACGCATCCGAAATTCGCAGTGATTCGCCCAATCATACCGCTGTCGAACAGCATCGTCGCGGCTGAAAAATCGTTATTGGGAAAACCTGTGCCCCGCGTACTGATGGCGTTGCCCACGGATGCGATCTGCCGGGGGCGCTGGCCGGTGAGCCACAGCATCAGGTCGATCAGGTGGATGCCCCCGCCCAGCATGACGGAGTAATCGTCGGAATCCTTGCGCCAGCCCTCGGTGATTTTGTGCAGCCGGCCATACAGATAATCGCCATCGAAGGCGTAGATCTCACCAAATGCCCCAGCCGCAATCTCCTGCCGCAGCCAGCGATAGATCTCGGCGCCGCGCAGAACCAGATTGCTGCCCAGATGCAGGCGATTGCCAGCCTCATTGAGCCGGCGCCGAATCTGGCCAAGCTCGGCTTCGGTGCGGCAGAGCGGCTTCTCGACGAAAACGTGTTTGCCCGCAGCCAGGGCCCGCATGACCTGGTCGTAATGGGCCTCGTCGAACGAGCAGATCGACAGGATATCGACATCGGGCCGGTCCAGGATGGCCTGGAAATCGGCAACGGCCTCACTACCCTCGAAGAGGCCGGCCAGCCGGCGCGCCTTTTCTTGATCAAGGTCGCACAGCACCCGGACCCGGCAATCGCCGAGCGCGGCATAGGCGCGCGCATGCTGCTCGCCGATGCCCAGGCCGATAACGGCCACGCCAAGCGGGGGAGCCGCGCCGCTCATGGCTCGACCACCGCCAGCGCGCCGAAACCCGAAAGCGAGTCAGGCGCCGTACGCACCAGATCCTGCACCGCGCGCAAATCATCCAGCGTATCCACAACCAGGCGGCGGTCCGCCTGGGTCGCGTCGCTGCAGATCACGCTGCGCAGACGGTAACGTCCTGCATTCCGATAGAAGTGCACGGTGACATGCTCCTGCTCGTCCGGCGCCAGCGCCTCGGCATCCAGGGCCAGCAGGCTGGCGGTGCGGATGCATTCGACGCTCTGGCCCGGCGGAAAGGTACGGCGGACCACATTGGAAACCAGATCACAATCATCGGAGGCAAACTCTGTTATGCGGGCGATGAGCGACCCGTCGATGACCGGGCTGTCCCCGGAGATGCGGATAATCCATGCGCTGGGATGCTGGCGGGCACAATCCTGGAAGCGTCGCAGTACATTGTCGAGATCGCCGCGAAAAACCGGCAGGCCGAGCTTGGTTGCGCCATAAAGCGCCAGCGGATCGTCGGTCGCGTCTATACTGGTCAGAAGGACCACCTTGTCGCGCAGGCCGGCCGCAGCCAGGCGATTGACGACATTCGCCACCAGCGGCAGGCCGACAAAAGGTGCCAGCATCTTGCCCGGAAAGCGCTGCGAACTCATGCGCGCCTGGATGAAGATTTTAAAATCCGTCATCGCCGTCACGCTGCCAGCCGCTCGAGAATCTCGGCATGCCGGGCGACATAGTGGTCCCAGGAAAACATCGTGCTGCGCTCTCGCGCCGCATCCGAAAGCTGACGTCGGCGCGACAGGGCGTCGACGATCGCATCCGCCAGCATCGCGGGCTCGACCGGCACCTGACGGTCCCAGCGATCTTCGACGTCCAGCGCGATGCCTGCCTCGCCGACAAGCTCGGGCGTGCCGCCGGAATTCGAATAGACATGCGGCAGGCCGAAATGCAGGCGCTCGATCACCGCATTCGGGCAAGGATCCTTGTATTTCAGATGCAGCGCGATATCGGCCCGGGCCAGCAGCGCCGGCAAATCCTGCATGCGGTATTCGCCATGCCATTCGCAGGCACCGGCAGCCTCGAGTTCGGCCAAATCGCGGCGACATTCCTGGAACCACGCAGCCTCACGCGTTTCGGCATCGATGCGGCCGGCCAGCAGCAGGCGCGGCGCCACGCGGCCAGACCGCTGGTGTAGCAAGCGGAAGGCCTGTAGCGCCGGGCGGAGAATGTGCTCTGCATCGGGGGTGAAGACCGCCGACAGCCAGCAGCTGCGGCCATCACCGGCATTTCCGCCTGCATGCTGCGGCAGCATAGGCACGGCGTTGTGCAGCACTTCATAATTGGCCGGTACATACCCGGTCAGCGCCTTGCCGGCCTCGAGGCAGAAACGCGATTGGAACAGCACATAATCGGCAACCTGCTGCGTCGCCACCAGCTGGCGGTTCGCCGCTTCCCAGTCGCCGCGGAACCAGCCGGGATAGAACCAGCCGTTCTGGTTGAAGACGAGCGGAATCCCGCTCTGCTTGCGGAAACGGGCCGCAGCGGCCAGCGAAGGCGCATTCCAGCCCGACTGCGCATAAATCAGGTTCGGTGCGAAAGGATGATTGCCAAACGCCTCGATCATGCGCCGGGTGCGCACATTCGGACCGCCGACAGCACCACGCACAAAACCCCAGAACGGCCGAGGACGACGCGAGCGCGGCATGAGTCGCGACAGACCGAGGCCCGGCGTGAACATCAAAGGGCGCAGCGCGTTACGCAGCCGGCGCATGCGCAGCCCCCGTGCCATCCGTTGCCGGAGAGCATTTCACGTAGAATTCGCCCCAGCGCCGCTCCAGCACATCAATAGACCAGCCCGCCGCCTGCAGTTCGGACCGCAGCTCCGTTTCGCTGTGCTCGATGTAATGAGTGGCATCGCTGCGCCATTCCAACCCTAGCTCGCGGCGATAGGTCGGCCACCAGTCCCGGTCGATCGCCGGCACACGGACCAGCAGCACGCGGCTGTAGCGGTGGAGCGCCTTCAGCAACCCCACACGGTCATCCACATGCTCCAACACATTCGAGAGCACGGCGGCATCGTAACTGTTCGACGGGGCATAGCTGGTCGCGTCGCCTTGCACGAAATCGATGTTGCCGGCAGCATGATGCTGGCGCGCAAAAGCGCAGACCCTGGCGTCGATTTCCAGCCCGGTGACATGGCGGGCCTTTGCCGCCAGCTTCTTGGCCACCACGCCCGGACCAGATCCCACATCCAGCACTGTCATCTCAGGCCCGATATGGCGCAGGAAGAACTGCTCGTACTGCATGATCCGGTGCTTGGGGTGCACGCCGCCATGCTGGCGCGTCACCAGAAGGTTGGCGAGCGACAGGAACATATCGGCCAGATGGATATACAGCGGAATCAGCACTGACGGGCTCAGACGCAGCAGTCCCGCATGCAGCAGGCGCAGCGGCAGGGGCATCGGCTTCACGACAGGCAGCGGCACGTCATATCACCTTCAGCGGCGACCCGAAGCGGGCCAGCAGGCGCGCGCGCACCGCCTTCAGACCGTCCATGCCGCGCTCGCCCAGGCAGGCGCGCACCGCAAGGCGCCACTCTTCCGCATCACGCGGCAGGATGGGATGCGCCAGCATCTGCAGCAGGATGGCGCGCAATGAAAGATTCGGACGACGCAGAACCCGCTTGCGCAGGTCGGCATCGCGGCGCAGGTCCGCGGCAGCGGCAGCGGAGAGACCATAGCGGACAACATGCGCGGCGAGCGCGCGGTCGATCAGATCACAGGCCGCCTCGACCGCAGACACGGCAGCCGGCTGCGGCCGTGTGAAATACACCAGCGCCGCGGCCTCGGCCGAAACCTCTTCGCCCAGCACGTATTCGAACAGGATGCGGGAAACCTGGCGCGCCATGCCGAGCTGCACCTCGGCCTGGCTGCCGGAAACGCTCGCCGCATGAACACGGTAACGCAGCAATGCCTCAGGCAGGTTCACCACCGTCGCATGCAGCGCCAGCAGGCCGAACAGCAGATAGTCTTCGGAATAATGACTGACCACCGGTGGCAGACGATCCGACGGCCGCGCCCAATCCGGCACCACGCCATATCGCAGGCCCATGCCGGCCAACATGGCGCGACGGACCATGATGGTGGGATGATTGACCTGGTTGGCGAAATGCTGCCGCCAGCGCAGCAGATGCGGTTTGGTCACCGCGTGGGCAACCGCACCACGGCCATTTCCATCGTCGAAACGGATCATGCCGCTGCCGGCCAGAATCACATCGGGATGCGCATCGAGATAAGCCACCTGAACAGCCAGCCGGTCGGGCAGCGCGATGTCATCGGCATCCATACGCGCCACCAGCTCACCGCGCGCCTCATCCAGGCCGCGATTCAGCGTGGCTGCCAGCCGCATGTTCTGCGGGTTGCGCAGATAACGGATACGCGGATCACTATAGCCGGCGATGATCTTTTCAGTGCCATCGGTCGAGCCGTCATCGACGATCAGCAGCTCGAAATCGACAAAGCTCTGCGCCAGAATACTGTCGATGGCCGCTGCAATATGGCGCTCGGCATTGTAGGCCGGCATCAAGACGGTGACGCGCGGCGTCATGCCCGCACCATCCGGCTTTCCCAGGCGAGCGCGCTGGCAATCATATCGTTAAGGCCGACATGCGAGGCCGACCAGCCGATCTCGTCGGCGATCAGGGTCGGATCAGCGACTAGGATCGCGGGATCGCCGGCGCGGCGCCCCATGATGTCGACAGGAATGCGACGACCGCTGACCGCCTCGACCGCGGCGATCACTTCCAGCACCGAGAAACCCTGGCCATTGCCGCAGTTGTAGCAGACGTTCCGGCCGGCGCCGCGGATATGCTCGAACACGCCGATATGTGCGGCAGCCAGATCGCTGACATGCAGATAGTCGCGGATGCAGCTGCCGTCAGGCGTTGCATAATCATTGCCAAAGACCGCCATGCGATCGCGCTTGCCCACCGCCACCTGGCAGGCAATGCGGATCAGATGCGTCACCTGCGGGCTGCTCTGCCCTGTCCGTCCGGCAGCATCGGCGCCGGCAACATTGAAATAGCGCAGCAGGGCATAGTGCATGCCAGACACCCGCGCGATATCCGCCAGCATCTGCTCTGCCATCAGTTTCGAACGGCCATAGGGACTGATTGGATTGAGGGCCGCCGTTTCCGGAATGCGTGAGACCCCGGGCAGACCGTAGACCGCAGCCGAAGACGAGAAGACGACATGCCCGACGCCCTGCGTCGCGCAAGCTTCAAACAGCACGAGACTGGCGGCCGCGTTGACGCGGTAGTAGCGCGCCGGCTGCTCCATCGATTCGGCAACACTGACCAGCCCGGCCAGATGGACCACGCCATCGGGCTGGAAATCGCGCAGCAGGCCGGAGACCAGCCTGGCATCGCCGACATCACCGACCACCAGCCGGGCATTGGCGGGCAGGTTGGCCGCCACGCCGGCGGACAGATCGTCCAGGACCACGACCTCGTAACCGGCAGCCAGCGCCGCATACACGACATGGCTGCCGATATAGCCGGCGCCCCCCGTGACGAGAAGGCGCCCTCCGACGGTGGTCGGCATGGCGGGATGGGTGCTGCTGGACATGATCAGTGGACTGATTAATCCGGGATCGTGCGGTTTTCTATTGCTACCGCAGGACAGGTGCCCGGGCCCCTGTCCTCTGCCTTTCGACAGTCTTGGGGTGCAGCCCGCATATGGATGCGATTCGGTGTTGCCGTCCCCGTGAATTTGGTACCACGTTCACAGGGTGAACGTCAATGATTAGCGTATTTCCGCTATTTTCTGCCCTCACACCCCGGGCAGGGCAGGCTGGACGGGAGGGCCTAGACGATGCCGGCGCTGGTGCCGGCCGCCTTGGGGCGGCGTGCTGCCATCGCAGCCCGGTAGCCGCTCTCCCGGAAGGCTCCGATCGGGTCGATCGCGCCGCCGGCCCGGTACCGCGCCATGGCCAGAAGCGGCCCGACATCGGTCTGATAGCCGCGCCGCAGGGTCTCCAGCGCCATCACCGCATCATTGGCGTCCTGATGGCCATGCAGCGCCGTCCGGTCGACCAGCAGCGCCTGGGCATAGGCGCGCAGGATTTCGCGGCTGCTGACGATCAGGCTCTCGACCGGATCAGTCACGTTGTGGGACTGGTCCATCATGTAGGCCGGCGGCGGCTTCAGGGCGCCCGCCTTTTCGGCATCGACAAGTTCGTTGAATACCAGGAACAGGCGGAATGGATCGATCGAGCCGCTGTCGAGATCGTCGTCGCCATACTTGCTGTCGTTGAAATGGAAGCCCCCCAGCTTGGAAAACTGGATCAGGCGCGCCACGATCATCTCGATATTGGTGGTCGGCGCGTGATGGCCGAGATCCACCAGACAGCGGGCTTTTTCGCCCAGAATCTGTGCGCAGGCAAAGCTGGTGCCCCAGTCGCCGATAACTGTCGAATAGAAGGCCGGCTCGTAGAGCTTGTGTTCCAGCAGGATGGTCCAGTCGGCCGGCAGGGCGGCGTAGACTTTCGCCATGCTGTCGAGGTACCGCTCCAGTGATTTGCGAAAATGCTGCTGACCGGGGAAATTCGAACCGTCCGCGATCCAGACCGTCAGCGCCTTCGAGCCCAGAACCTCGCCATGGCGGATGCAATCAATATTGTGCTGGATCGCCAGGTCCCGCACCGCCGAATCGCTGTGGCTGAGGCTGCCGAACTTGTAGGACAGCGTCTGGCCCGGCTGGTCCTGGAAGGTGTTGGAATTGACCGCGTCGAAGCCGAGTCCCAGTGCATCGGCCTGCTCTTTCAGGCCTTTGAAATCCGCGGTTCGGTCCCAAGGGAAATGCAGCGACACCAGCGGCGTCGACCGGCCAAGCTGCTGGATGACCGCGCAGTCCTGCAGCTTCTCTTCAACATTGCGTGGTTCGCCGGCAATCGGGAAACGCGCAAACCGGGTGCCCCCCACGCCGACACCCCAGGACGGGATTGCCAGCTTAAGAGACTGTAATTCAACGAGAATCTTTTCAACATCGATACCCGACTTGGCCAACTGGGCGCCAAGTGCGTGGTACGAATCCTGCAAATCAGGCAGCAGTCTGCGGTTATAGGCGTCCAGCTGCGTTTCGAAGGCGGGCACGTAGTTCATCGGGCCGGTAAACCTGCAGAATAAGTAAGTAATTCAGTATTAGATTTGCTTTTCGCCATCTTGTATAGGGGGGGCCGGAATGTTAAACGCCCTGCACTGGCGCGCAGCGGCCGCGAGGGGAAGACGCGTAACCGGGGCAGCCCGGCAGCGAGCGTTAAGAACGAAAGCGACGGCTCGGAATACATGTCCACACATTGCATTTGGATCGTGACACCGGATGGAGATTCGCGTGCTCATGGCCTTGATGAGGTTGCAGAATCCCTGAGCTACGGTTTTCAGGCGCTGGGCCATGACTTCCCCATCGTCCGCCGGCGCGAGGATGTGATCGGCCGCCCCGTCGTGCTGGGCTGCAATCTGCTGACCGGCGATGCCGCCTCGATCATTCCCTCCGATGCCGTGCTGTTCAACTTCGAGCAGATCTACGACGAAAGCCCTTGGCTGACGGAAACCTATCTTACCCAGCTGCGGAACCACGAAGTCTGGGACTACAGCCGGCTGAACATCGCCCGCCTGAACGGCATGGGCGTCAAGAACATCCATTTCTGCGGCATCGGCTATGTGCCGCAACTGACCCGCATCGAGAAGACCGAACAGGATATCGACGTCCTGATGTATGGCCTGCGCAGCGAGCGTCGCGTCGCCATCATGGATGGGCTGGAAAAGCGCGGCCGCAAGGTGGTGTTCCTCAACGGCGTCTATGGTGCCGACCGCGATGCCTACATCGCCCGCTCGAAGATCGTGCTGAACATCCATCATTATGCTGCGCGCATATTCGAGATCGTGCGCGTCTCGTATCTGCTGTCGAACGAGAAGTTCGTCATTTCCGAGCCTGGTGCCGACCACCAGCTGGAAGACCCCTATCGCGACGGCATTGTCTTCGCGCCGTACAAGACCGTGATCGAGACCTGCGAGCATTACCTCGACAATCCTGACAAGCTGAAGACTGTGGCCAGGAACGGCTTCAACCTGTTCCGCTCGAAGCTTCAGAAAGATTATCTGTCGGGCCTGATCAGTGCCTAGGCTTTGCGGCAGGATCGATTGCAGGCTTCTGCGTTCGATCTCCCGGAGAGCGGAATGACGGCCACCTCTCCTATCGATCGTATTCAGCTTGTGGTGCCGATGGCCGGCTTCGGCGAACGGTTCCGCCGGGCCGGCTACGATGTACCCAAGCCGCTGATCGATGTCGACGGGCGGCCGATGATCGCCCATGTCCTGGACCAGTTCATCGGCATCGAATCCCCGCTGCTGATCTGCAATGCCGATCATCTCGCCGATCCCGCCTATGACATGGCCGCGCGATTGACCCGCTGCCGGCCGCAGGCCGATATCGTTGGCATTCCGTCGCACAAACTGGGGCCGGTGCAGTCCGTGCTGGCTGCCGCCGATCATATCGACGACGACCGCCCGGTCATCGTCACCTACTGTGACTGCGTGTCCATCTTCGACTGGCAACGCTTGCTGGCCATGATCGCGGATGGCCCGGACGGCGTCATTCCCGCCTATCGTGACTTCCACCCGCACCTGCGCCGCTCGATGTTTCACGCCTATATTCGCGAGGATGGCGGGCATGTCACTGACATCCAGGAAAAGAAGCCCTTCACCGACGACCCGATGCACGAATATGCATCCAGCGGCATCTACTACTTCGCTTCTGGCGCGCTGCTCAAGCGCGCCTGTCAGACCCTCGTCGACCGCAATGCCATCGTCCTCGGCGAATACTTCATCAGCATGGCCTACAAGCCGCTGCTCGAAGAAGGCCGCGACATCCGTATCTTCGAGATTCCGCATTTCCTGAACTGGGGAACGCCCGAGGATTTCGCCGACTATCGCTCCTGGCATCGCGCCTTCGCCCGCATGGTCGAACCGCGGCAGGACACCCGGCAGACCGGCACGCTGTTGATGCCGATGGCCGGCCTAGGCCAGCGCTTCGCGGACCGCGGCTACACAACCATCAAGCCACTGATCCCGGTCTCGGGTGTGCCGATGGCCGTGCAGGCCACGCAGGCTATGCCGACAGCGGAGCATGAAATCTTCGTCCTGCGCGCCGATATGTCGGGGCGTGATGCACTGGAGGCCAGCCTGAAGGCGCGCTTCCCACAGGCGCGCATCCATACCCTCGACGCGGTGACCGATGGCCAGGCCCGCACCTGCGTCGCGGCCCTGGGCAACAGCGCCCCGGAAACGCCGCTGACCATCGCGGCTTGCGATTCAGCTGTACTGTTCGATGCCGACCGCTTCCAGGCGTTGATGGCGGATGCCAGCGTCGATGCGATCGTTTGGACCGGCCGGGCGCTGCCCTATGTCGATCTCAGCGCGAAGTCCTATAGCTGGGTCGAGGCCGACGGCGATATCTGCCGTCGCGTATCGGTCAAGCAGGCACTGGGCGACCCGACCAAGGATCCGGTCGTGCTGGGTGCCTTCACCTTCCGCCGTACCGCCGATTTCCTCGACGCCGCCAACCGCATGTTCGCGCTCGATCAGCGGGTTGGCGGTGAATTCTATGTCGATGCCTGCATCAACACCGCCATTGAAAACGGCCTGTCGGTGCGCATCCTGGATGTCGATGCCTTCCTCAACTGGGGCACACCCGAGGATCTCGATACCTTCCTGTACTGGCAGGCCTGCTTCCATCGCTGGGCCGGACACCCCTATGATGTCGCCCGCGACCCCATGATTCCGGCCAAGGCCCGCGCCGATGTGCTGGCCGGCTTTCCGAACTGGTAGGCAGGCAAGACGTGAAGAATCTGCAGGGCGAGATCGGACGCTTCATCGTGGTGGGCCTGCTCACCGTGGGGCTGGATTTCGTCTGCTACCTGCTGCTGCTTAACCTGACCGACGCCGTCGTGCCCTCCAAGATCGCCAGCTTCCTGCTCGGCGGCCTGTTCAGCTATGCCGCCAACAAGCGCTTCACCTTCCGCATCACCCACGGCGGCAGCCGGCTGCTGCGCTCCTACGCGGTCTTCCTGGTCAGCCTTGGCGTCAACTCCGCCATCAACTATGCGATCCTGCTGCCCACTGAGCGTGGTCCCGTGGCCATCGTATTTGCCTTTGTCATTGCCACCGGCGTATCGGCGACCATGAATTTCATCGGTATGCGCCACTGGGTCTTTGCCGATGCCGACAAGCCGGCAAAGCGCGCATGAAACTGTCGTTGGTCATCCCCTGCTACAACGAAGCCGGCAACCTGCCGGCACTGATCGCCCGCTGCGAGGATGCCATCGCGGCCGCCGGCGGGCCGTCGACCATGGAAGTGCTGCTGGTCGACAACGGCTCCACCGACGGCACGCGCGCGCTGCTGACCGAAAAACTCGCGGGTCGCGCGGGCCTGCGGATGGTGCCGGTCGACCGCAACCAGGGCTACGGCTTCGGCATCTGGAGCGGCCTGCAGGCCGCCGATGGCGACATCCTCGGCTGGACCCATGCCGACATGCAGACCGATCCCATGGATGCCGTGACAGCCCTGAATCTGTTCCGCGGCATGGAGCAGCCCGAACGCGGTTTCGTGAAAGGCCTGCGGCGCCATCGGCCGGCCGGCGACCTGTTCTTCACCTGGGCGATGGCGGTGTTCGAGACCTGCCTGCTGCGCCTGCCGCTGCGTGACATCAATGCCCAACCAACTGTGATGCCGCGTAGCTTCGTGCAGAGTTGGAAATCGCCGCCGTCCGACTTCTCCTTCGACCTCTTCGCCTATTACACTGCCCGTCGCGACAATCTGTCGGTGGTTCGGTTCCCCGTCGATTTCGGTGTGCGCCTGTCCGGCGTGTCGAGCTGGAATGTCGACTGGACCTCGAAATTCCGCCTGATCCGCCGCACCATGGCCTATAGCTGGCGTCTGTTCAGGAACAAGAGGTAACGCGATGATCCTGGTTTCCCATCGCCGCAACACTATCGAGCAGCTGCGTGAAACGCCGGCCGAGTTCGGCGTCGAGGTCGATATTCGCAGCCAGGGCTCCAGGCTGATCATCCACCACGACGCCTTCGTTGACGGCCTGTCGTTTACCGACTGGCTCGAGCATTACCGCCACCGCCTGATCATCCTGAACGTCAAGGAAGAAGGCCTGGAGGATGCCGTGCTCGCCTGCATGAAACAGCGCGGGATCGAGGACTTCTTCTTCCTCGACCAGTCCTTCCCCTTCCTGATCCGCACGGTGCGGCAGAAAGAGTCGCGTGTTGCTATCCGCTATTCGGAATATGAATCGATCGATACCGCCATGAGCCTGGCCGGCAAAATCGACTGGGTCTGGGTCGATTGTTTCACGCACCTGCCGCTCGATGCCGCTGCCGCCGCGAAATTCCGCGACGCCCGCATCAAGACCTGCATCGTCTCGCCCGAACTGCACGGGCGCGATGGCCAGGTGGAAATTCCGGTGATGCGCAAGATGCTGGCGGCCGAGGGCGTCACCCCCGATGCCGTCTGCACGAAGATGCCCGCGCTCTGGAGCTGACCGGAATTCAGGTCTGGTCGATTACGGCTTCGGCTCGGCCGTCACGTCGTTGACGAACTGCCGGATCGCACTGATATCCTCGGCCAACTTCTTCTTCCGCTCCGGATCCATGCGGGTCACGGCTTCAGCCAGCTTGCCGATGCCACTGTACAGGGTGTTCGACGCCGCCGTGGTCATCGCATAGCGGATGTCGAGCAGCGGCACGACCGTGATGGTAAGCGCGAAAAACAGCAACGACAGGGCCAGCATCACGATCGAGGTCTTGCGCAAACGCCGGTTCAGGCCCTCCACCCGCTGCAGCTTGGCCACCTTGGCGACCGGGTCACGACCCTCGCCCAGCAGCCCGTCGATCTCGGCGATCTGGGCCTCCAGCTTGGCATAGGCCTCTGCTGCCGTGCCGCCGCTCGCCGACAGCGACAGTTCCGGAATGCGGCAGAGAAAGACCTTGCCGTCGGTATCGATGCTGACGCGCATGGCAGAGGGCGGCACGGAGCCGCCGCCCAGCAGATCGCTGACGCCGGTCAGAGCGTTGGTGGTCTTCATGATCTCAGTCTCCCGTCCGCCAATGTCGTATCACCCCTTCCGGCACGGAAAGGGCATCTGTTTTCCGCAGGCGCTGTCCGGTCAATCCGGCCAGCAGTTCGCTTTTCACCATGGCCTCTCCCGGCGCCGGCCTGTACCAGCCGTCGGCAGCGCGTGCCGGCAAAGGATCACCGATCTTCCATGTGAAGATATCCTGTTCGAGCAGGCCCTGGCGGCCCTGCCGCACATGATAGTTCGGCAGTGACAGGTCGAGACTGCGCGGTATGAACAGCACCAGGAGGCCGGCACAGACCAGCAGCGGCGCAACCAGCGAGCGGCGCTCGGCGGCCCAGACCGACAACACGGCGGCGCTCAGCGCTGCGGCCAGCAGCGGACCATGCGCCTGGTGCATCGCAGTGATGCCGTTACGGACCCACAGAAAACCGGCAAGGGAAACGACCGCATAGGCCGCGAGCACCATGCCCATCTTGGCCTGGTCCATGGCCGGACGGGCACTGTCGGCCGAGAAGAAGCGCCGGCCGAGCTGATGTAGGCCGATAAAGCTGACGAGATAGTATTTGGTGGTGTTGAGCATGAGCAGCAGCAGGGCGGTCAGCAGTGACGTCTCGCCGAACCACGCCATGATCTGCCGCACCACTGGATCGGAAAGGGTCCAGCCGGTCACGCCATTCATGGCTTCCTGCGCTGCCGCACCGGGCAGGCCGCGATAGATGGTCAGGCCGAGATCCTGTCCCTGATAGGGCGGCGGCGGCACCGTCCATGAAAAGACCACCGCGACAGCAAAGCAGAGATACAGGATGACCAGGGGCTTGCTGACCTGCCGCCAGAATACCGCCGCGGCAAACAACGCAGCCAGAAACGCGGAATAAAAGATCGGCCCCTTGGCGCAGCACAGCATGAACAGCAGCAGCACGAAAACCTGCGGCGTCTCCTGCCGGCGCATCAGCGTCGACACGATGCCAAACAGCAGCAAGACGTAGAAATACGACGAGATCGTCATGCTGTAGTTGATCTCTTCGCCGTAGATCGTGAAGACCGCCAGACAGACAAGCAGGACAGGCAGGAAGCGGCGGCGGACCAGCGGTCGCAGGAACAGGAAGACGCAGACCGTCAGCAGGAAATGGCGTACTGCCGCCATATCGACCAGTGTCGGGGTTTTCAGCGGCGCTGCCAGCGCCGCCAGGATACCGCTGGAGAAATGATGGAAGCTGGCCATCGTCTCCGGGTAATAGGTGAACAAGCGCAGCGAACCGGAATAATCGGCCCGCAGCATCTCGAGAGCCGGGCTGAAATACAGAATGTCATGCGGTTCGAAGACGTAATAGACAGGCGCGAAGAAGCGCATCATCCAGATCACGACGACCAGCAACAGCCCGTCCCACAAGCGCTCGACCGTCAGCGTGCTGGCGTCCCTTGCCGCCGCCGCGATCCGCTGCCGGGCGAGGTACAGGCCCGCGGCGCCCAGCAGCGCCAGACCGAGCAGAACCGGCTTGACCAGCGCCGGCGCGAACACGGCAAGGATATTGGTGAGGATACCGGCATTGCCCAGGCCCAGCAGGACGGCCGTCAGCAGGGTCTGTGCGCCCAGGGCATATCCGGTACCGGCATACAGCAGCAACATGCCGGTAAAAATCAGGTATTCTATAAGCATAGAGGGGTCCGGAAGTATGAACGGCCTAGCCTGCCGTATATAACAAATCCGTCGGGCCTATGCACTGCCAGCCGGCCCGATTTAAGGACCAGACCAACCGGGGGGACAGGATGCGACGGGCATTCGTTATGCAGCTGAATGCAGGGGCCGAACAGGAATACCGCCGCCGGCATGACGAAATATGGCCCGAACTGAGCGACCTCCTGCGCAAATCCGGCATCTCGGGCTACTCGATTTTTCTCGACCCGCGCACCCGCCAGCTCTTTGCCATTCACGAGGTGGCAGAGCCCAACAGCCTGGACGACCTGCCGAACCATCCGGTCATGCGGCGCTGGTGGGATTACATGAAAGACATCATGGCGACAAATCCGGACGGCTCACCCGTGGCGCTGCCGCTGCAGGAAGTCTTCAGGCTGGACTGAACGCTTCGATGTCAGACTGCTCCATCGTCTTCGACTGCGGCAAGACCCGACTCAAGGCATCCCTGCTTGGAGCGGACGGCCAGATTCTGGCCCAGCAGCAGACTGAGACGCCGCAATCCGCGGCCGGACCCTATCCGCATATCCCCGCCGATGACGTCTGGGCATGGCTGCTGGGGACGATCAGTGGCTTTGCACGCCAGCACCCGAACATAAGTCGCATCATCCCGGTGACGCATGGCGCCACCGCCGCGCTGCTGGCCGGCGATCAACTCGCCTTCCCGGTGATGGATTACGAATGGAATATCCCCGGCGATGTGGATGAGGAATATGAAGCCATGGCGCGGGATTTCCCCGCCACTGGCTCACCGGCATTGCCTGCCGGGCTGAATCTCGGGCGGCAAATCCACTGGCTGCGCAAAACCCATCCCGAGCAGTTCGAGCGGGTCACCGCGATCCTGCCCTATCCGCAATACTGGGCCTGGCGCCTGTCGGGCATACTCTCGAACGAGGTGACGTCGCTCGGCTGCCACACCGATCTATGGGACATCGCGCGGAACCGCTTCGCACCCTGGGTCGAATCGATGGATCTGGCGCGCCTGTTCCCCGCAATCCGGCCGGCCTGGGACAGTCTCGGCCCGATTCTGCCGGAAATCGCGGCGCGCACCGGCCTGCCGGCGCATTGCCGCGTGCTCAACGGCATTCACGACAGCAACGCCGCCTATCTGCGACATCGGGCGACGAACGGGGCGCAGGGCGTGACCACGATATCGACCGGCACCTGGGTCGTGGTCTTTGCCGGCGGCGCGGATGCCGGCAACCTCGATCCCGCCAGGGATATGCTGGCCAATAGCGACTGCTTCGGCAAACCGGTGCCCTGCGCCCGCTTCATGGGCGGTCGTGAATACCAGGCCATTGCCGGTGCTGCCGCTGCCGAAACAATCACTGCCGCCGATGTTCAGGGTCTGATCGACCGCAGCGTTTTCTGCTGGCCATCCTTCGCACCGCAGGGCGGCCCCTATCGCCGCCATGCCGGCCGGATCACCGGCGCCACCGGCGCCATCGGCGCTGACAGGGCCGCGCTGGCGTCGCTCTACCTCGCCCTGATGACTGAAGACCTGATCCGCCGACTCGGCAGCCGCGGCGATGTCGTGCTCGACGGCCCCTTTGCCGGCAATCCTGCCTATGCCGGCAGTCTGGCAGCGCTGCTGGCGCCGCGACGGCTGCTGATCGCCGACGACAGCCATGGCACCACCACCGGCGCCTGGCTGCTGGGGCAGTCAGATCTGACGGCCGACCTGCCGGCGCCGCAACCCGTTATGCCCTGGCAACTGAACGGCCTTCATGCCTACCGCGACGCCTGGAAGGCCGGCGTGGCCGAAACCGACAGACAGGCCCCCTGAGTCGATGCCAACCCACGATCTTCTCGTCACCCTGCCCATCGCCTTTGCCGTCAGCGCCGCTGGCGTTTATGCGGGAATCCGCATCGCACCGCGCACCGGTGCTGTCGCGCAGGTTCGCCCGGACCGCTGGCATACGGCCGGCATGATCCCGAAGCTGGCCGGGCCAGGTCTTGCCGCCGGCCTGCTGCTGGCGCTGCCCCTTGAACACTGGCTGATCGCAGTAGCCGCTGGCGCCATTGGCATCTATGACGACCACCATCGCCTCAGCCCTGCCATTAAGGCGCTGCTGCTGCTGGTTCCCGCCGGCGCAGCGGTTCTGTTCATCGGCCCCTGGTGGATCGGCCCGGCCATCTGGATCGCCGCCAATGCCTTCAACCTGCTGGATCACACCGATGGCATTGCTGCGGCAACCGCCATCGCTGTCTGCCTCTTCGGCGGCAATCCCGATGGCCTGGCGGTCGCGGCGGTCATCGCCGGCTTCCTGGTGTTCAACCTGACGCCGGCGCGCAGCTTCATGGGCGATGGCGGCAGCCTGATGCTCGGGACCTGCCTGGTCTTGCTCTCGGCCCATCAGGGTCCGATCGCCAGCATTGGCTGGCTGACGGTGCCGCTGGCCGATTCCGCGCTGGTGGTGGTCAGCCGGCTGCGGGCGGGCCGCAAGCCGTGGATCGGCGGCACCGATCACAGCGGCCATCGCCTGCTGCGGGCCGGTGTGTCACCGCATCTGCTGCCCTGGCTGTATTTTGCGGTGGCCGCCGCGGCGGTCGCGCTTGCGACCCGAACACTCTAGGCCCGACGACGACGCAGCCAGCGCCGGACGGCCTGAGGCAAATCGATCGGCAACTGCCGCAACGCGATCAGTCCGAAACGGATCCACAGCAGCACGGAAACCCCCGACAGCGCCCAGCGTGGATACAGCCGCTGGAAATGCTTCACGAAGTAATAGCTGGTGCTGCGAGTCTTGTGCCACTCGATGAACGTCCGCGACGCATCGCTGGTGCTCAGGTGGTGCGTGATCGGTACATGGCCGGCATACCAGACCTGCCCGCCCTGCTGCCTGACCCGGATACAGATATCCGCGTCATCGAAGTGCAGGAACATGTTGTCATCCATGCCGCCCAGCCGTTCATAATGGCCGCGCGCAATCATCATGAAGGCGCCACTGACGGTCGGCACTTCGACGGCGACATGAATCGCCTCGTCCTCATGGCCATGCAGACGTGCGAAATAGGGATGATTGGGAAACACCCGATCCAGTCGCGTCAACTCGATGAAGGCACGCCAGGGTGACAGGATTTCGCGTCGGCCGCCGCGTTGCTCGCGGCCATCGGGATGCTGCAGGTGCCCACCCACCAGCCATGCCTGGGGGTGCGCGGCAAACACGTCGAGGATCGCGCCAAAGGTGCCCGGCGCCAGCACGCAGTCCGGATTGACAAAGGCCAGCCGGTCGGCGGTCGCCACTGCCGCGCCGCGATTGCAACCGGCTGCGAAGCCGATATTGCGACCGGTTTCGATCAGGCGGATGCGCGTCTCTCTGGCTGCCTGATCGCGCAAGCGGGCCTGCGTCTCGCTCTCGGCGCCATTCACCACCAGGATCAGTTCGGCCAGCTCTGGCTGCGCCAACTGGCTGTCGATGCACTGCCAGAGCACCGGCCCCGTATAATAGATCACGGTGACGGCGGAGACCCGACGACCCGGGGGCACAGTCTCTGTCTGCAAAGGGATGGGCGGCATAAGGCTGAATAACCGATCGGCACGGAAAAGTCGATTTGCGCTCAGCCGGCCGGCACGCCGATCGCCGCCTTGAAGGCAGCGTCCAGCGGGATGTAGCGTTCGATGCCGTGCTCCAGGGCCCGCCGCAACAAGGCAATCCCCTGCTGCCGCTGCTGTGAGTCCGTACCCAGCGCATAGACCCCGCCTTCGAAATACAGGCCGACCGGGTCGTCCGGATTGCGCAGCCGCAACCGCCGCGCCCAGATCAGGACTTCGCCGTGATCGCCTTTGGTGAAACGCCAGGAGAGATAGGCAACCGGCAGATCGCGACGATCCGGCGCCAGTGTCAGGCCGCGATCCACCCATGAGGCCCAGAGATCGAGATGGCGCGCCAGCGCGTCATGCGCGGGCGCAAAATGCGGATTGATGGCCAGCTCGGTCAGCAGATTGTTTCCGATCACCGTCAAGGCCGGATTGCGGGTTTGTGGAATCGCGGCTTCAAGTGCCGCAATCATCCAGGTCAGGCGGCGGATATCGAGATCTGGCGCCAGAGAAGCGACCGCTCCTCGCTTTTGCATATCGAGTAATGCTCCGGACACGATCATCGACAAGACGCGATCATCGCCGCGAACGTCCACAATTTGCGGCGGCAGGCCTTGCGGCGCATCGAGCCAAGCCGTCAGGCGATCCGCCTTCACGCTCTGATAAACCAGCGCACCCGCTGCAATACAAAGGCCACAGGCAGCGACGAGAGAAAGCCCGCCAAGGATGTAGCGCGGGTGCTTGGCAGGCTCCGCATATGGCACATTGCTTTTGTGGCCGAGCGCAGCCATCGCCAAGGCAAACATGGGTAAGGCAAAAATGAGCTCGAACCACACGCCTAGACCGAGCAGCCATGCTACGGCAAACGCCACGACATAAGGTCTTTTCTCGGAAGGCGCACACCAAACGGGAAGCACGAAGATGGCCACCATCAGGGCCACACCCGCCAAGCCGGACGCCAGTGCGGTTTCAATAAGAAAGTTATGACTATGGAAGTAGTCGCGGCTTAGAAAATCCCAACCTCTCAGATCCCATAATGAAGCCTTGGCGTTATCCAGATGCATAGTAAAGGCCTCGGTGGTGCGCCCCCAGCCCAGGCCGAACAGCCAAATGTCCCACTGCTCCTGCAAGCGAGCCAACACGACCTGCGCGACCAGCACACGAGCCCGCATCGATAGACCAAGACCGGTGGCCAGTCCGGAGACGACAAGGCCAAATGGCAGCAGGACCGCAATGGTGACGGCAATCAGGCCGAAGCCGCGCGACCGCAACCAGGGCAGACGATCGCCGGCATACCAGGCGAGGCCACTCATACCTGCCGCCAAAGCCGCAGCCAGCGCGAAGGTCATGCTGTCCGCCGCGATGAGAAGCGCCAGCGCCGCCCCCGAAACGATACATACCCGCACGCGCCAGTAGCCGCCGCCAGGATGCGCCAGCAGCATCGCGGGCAACGCCAGTGCGGGCCAGGCATAATAGGCAGTGACGTGAATCAGGGGCGGGGCGTCGGTCAGTCTGCCCCAGAGGGTGCTCACAGCGATGATCCAGCCAATCGCTGCACTGAGATCGGTAACGCGTCGCCAATGAGATGCCGTTCCGACCGCCTGGCCAGCCAGGACCAGCCAGATCGCCAGATCGAGATACCACAATACACTCAAGCCCGATTGCGGCACGCCGAAGAGGCCGGTCATGGGCACGCCGCGGACCCAGGCAACGCTGAATGACCACAGTGCCAGCGCTGCTGCGGGCCAGGCAGAGCGTAGATGCGCAAGGGGGACCGAACCGCCGCACAGCAGGCTCAAGGCCATTACACCAGCACCGAGCGCGGCGGCGGAATGCGCGGCGATGACAACGGGTTCGGCCCGCTCCCATGGGCCGGATTCAAAGATTCCCAGCGAGGCGAAAGGCAGCAGCAGCGCCGGCACGAAGGCCACAGCCGACAGAGTCCGCAGCAAGGGAGTGTTTTGCAGCGTCATGATCAGGAGCCCGGCGGCCCCGCGAGCGGCTGGCGTGCCAGATCGGGCCACAGCTCGGGCCAGCAGCAGGTATGGTCAGCGCGCGGCACGATGCTCACCGCGGAGCTATCAAGGCGCGCACGCCGCAGATAGGACTCCGCCACCAGCAACGGGACGGTGGTATCGCGCTGACCGACAAAATGCCGCTGCGGGACCATGCGCAGCTGGCCGGCGGCATCGGCGGGATTGAGCGAATAACGCAAGGGGGAATCCCCGAAATGGCTGGTCCAGGCCTGATGGTCGAGCACGCCGGCAACCGTCACCAGTCCCGTCACGTCCTTGCGGCGCACAGCCAGCAGCGCCGCGATCGTGCCGCCGCCGGAATAGCCGTAGAGTGTCAGGCTGCGCAATCCCCGCGGCGATACGAACTGGTCGATGGCCTGGTCCATCGCAGCCACCGCTTCCGGCGCGAATCGGGCGCTGGTCCAGTAGGCCGGCTCGCAGCCGCGCTGACGCGTCCCTTCCGCATACTGGCAGGGCCGGGCCAGATACAGGACATTGGCCGCCGGATGACGCACTGCCATTTCCAGCGCGGTCGGATGTTCGGGCGTCGGATCGGGAGAGACCTGGCTGCGGCTGACATAGGCCAATCCGTCGCCTTCGATGAACACGGCCAGCGCCGGATCGGCCGGATTGCCGACGCGGGCATAGCCGGTCAGGTCGAAGCGGTCGGTGCGAAAGACCTGCTTCTGCCAGCCGGCGGCAATCTTGTCGGCATAGGCGCTGCGGCTGACAAAGGGATTGAGATCAGGCGTGCAGGCCGGCAGCGCCACGATCGACAGCAGACAAAGCAAGAGGGCCAAACCTTGCGGTTTGGCCCTCTCGGTACGCGGATACTTTAGGTGCAAGCGCCGATCAGAACTGCAGGCGCACGCGACCCATGATCGACCAGACATCGAGGTCCGAACGGCCGAGCGAGTTGTAGCTCGTCTCGATGTTGCCGCTGAGCGGGCCGGCCGACTTGAAGTCGAGACCGAGACCAGCCTGGCCACCGAAGTCTTCGTTATTGGTGAAGGTACCATTGCCGATAGCGAGCGCATCGGGATGTTCGAAGTCCCACTCACCGATCAGCTTCACGTAGGGCATGACGTTACCGATCGGATAACCGACGCGGCCACCGGCATAGGCCCGGCCCAGGGTGATGGTGTTGCCAGCCACCGCCGTGCCGTTCGACTCACGGTAACCGTCCTGGTCTTCTTCCATGTACAGCACGCCGATCTGCGGCATCACGCGGATCGCACCCGCGTTGTACGCGCCATTCAGAGCGCCATTCAGGAACCAGCGGGTGGCATCGAAGCTGCCCGAAACCGCATTGCCGCTGCGCTTGGCATCATAGCTGAGCCAGCTGTAGCCGGCGGTCAGGCTGGCAGTCCACTGGTCGGTCAGCTTGAAGCCGACATACGGCGCGAGGCCGAAACCGTCGTTCTCGAGGCTGCCACGACCCGTGGTGCGCATGTTGGTGTCGAGGTCGAGGGTTTCATAGGTGGCGGCAACGCCGAGGACCAGGCGGTCGCTCATCTTGTAGTCGAAGCCACCGACGAAGTTGATCACTTCGCCATCGAAGGACGCGCCGGTCTGGCCATTGTCGATGCTGGTGTAAGCACCCTGGACCCAGACACCGAAGGGCTTGTCAGCAGCGCCGGCATTGCGGCCGGTGTCGCGCGAATTCAGATAGCTGCTGGCAACGCTGCCGGAAGCGTTGTTGGCGCTGGCGAAGCCGCCGCCGCCAATGGCGTTGCTGATGCCGCTGCTGATGATGCCGGCGGTCTGGCCGGCCGCGATCGGGGCCGTCGCCGAAGTCGTGGCCTGATTCGGCGTGCTTTGCGTGCTCGAGGCCATCGCGGCACCCGAAACCACCATACCCAGACCAACGAGGCTGAGTGCAACTTTACGCAGCATGCGGAGCTCCTACATGTAGTATATTGAATATCTTCCCCCCAGGAGCGCCCTGGGTCTATCTCGTTCATTACTCTGGGTTTAGGCGACTTTTGTCAATGCGTTTTGCCCGGTTCTCCTGCACTGCTGACGTGATGCCGACAGGTGTGACATCCGCGCAACACTTCGTTCAATTTCCGTATACACGGCTTGGCTGAATTCGTGGATGGCCTTTAAACGCCGCGTACGCCACTGCCTGCATCTTTGCAGGCAAGACCGGGGCAGCCTACCGTCGATGGAGACCGTTGACCCTGCCTGTCGGGATGCTTACTACCGGCCAAGACCTACCCGTGGGGCCTCCTCTTGATGTCAAAATCTGCCGTTTTTCCCGGGTTACTGCGGTTTGCCGTTTATGCCGGCCTGACCGACCTGCGGACCGGCATCCGGCGCACCGGCCTGGGCCCCCTATGGTCGACGATCGGCCTTGCCCTGGTGATCGCCATCCTGGGGCTGTTCTTCGGCACCGTCCTCAGGCAGCAGCTACCTGATTACGACGCCTACATCCCTTTCTTGGCGGCCGGCCTGATCGCCTGGACCTTCCTGGCCACGAGCGTCCATCAGGCCAACAGCCACATCTGGACCTTCCTGAACACCCTGCGGCACACCCGCATGACCTTGGTCGTGCCGGTGATTCGCGTGATGATTTACAGCGGCACGGTCCTGCTCCTGAACCTTGCCGTAGCCCTGGTTGCCGCCCGGCTGTATTTCGGCGCCATCCATGTCTCTCCCTGGGCGCTGGCCGCTGGACTGACGCTGTCCGTGGCCAATGTTTTCTGGATGAGCTACGCCTCGGCGCTGTTCTGCGCCCGCTTCCGCGACATGCCGCAGCTCGTCGCCTGGGGCAGCCACCTCGCCTTCTTCCTGACCCCGATCCTGTGGGTCGAATACAATCTCGGCCGCTTCGAGTATCTGGCACGCCTCAATCCCTTCACGCATCTTGTTGCCATCCTGCGCCAGCCGTTGCTGGGCCAGCCGGTTGCACCGGAAACCTGGTTGATCGCCGGCCTGATGGCCTGCAGCGGCTGCGCGCTCTGCTGGGCGCTCGGCCGGCATTTCACCAGACGCCTGCCATACTGGCTGTGAACGATGTCTGCGATTGAGCTGAAGCATATCCGGGTCGACTTCCCGCTGTTCTTCGCCGGAGAGCGCTCGGTCAAATGGAACCTGCTTGATACGGTCGGTTCGCGCACCGGTGCAGCGGCGCGCACGACCATCCGCGCCCTCGACTCCATCAGCCTGACCATCGCACCCGGCGCAAGATTGGCGCTGCTGGGCGGCAATGCCGCCGGCAAGACCACCTTGCTGCGCGTGCTGGATGGCGCCCTGGCGCCCACCAGCGGCCACATCGCGATCCAGGGCCGCAGCGTCAGCCTGCTCGGCACCGGCATCGGGGTCGACCCCGCCTTCACCACGCGCCAGACCCTGATGGGCCATGGCTTGCTGCTCGGCTTCACGGCGGCACAATGCCGCGAGCGGCTGGACCAAGCCGTTGCATTTGGCGATCTGGGCGACATCCTCGATATGCAGATGACCATGCTGGGACAGGGCCAGCAGATTCGCGTCGCACTCAGTGTGGCCGCAGCCTATGCCGCCGATATCCTGCTGATCGACGAGATGCTGGAACACCTGTCGCCGCCCTTCATTGACCGGCTCTGCCGTTTCATCGAAACCGGCATGCCCAAAGACGCCATCGTTGTAATCGCCGAACGCTCGCGGTCCCTGGTCGAGCGCATCTGCACCCAGGCCATCGCGCTGGATGGCGGCCGCCTTGTGGATCAGGGCAGCCTTCAGGACATGCTCAAGCTGCACGGACATCAGCTCACCGCCTGAGGGCCGGCTTGTTGCTGGAACCAGGCTTTGTTGTTAGGTTTCCCCGGCATTTTTCAACCGGAAGCGTCGGCGTGCCCAACCCCCTACCTGCATTTTCCCTGAAGTCCGGCGCGACGGTCATGATCACCGGCGGCGCCGGCTTCATCGGCTCACATCTCGCTGATGCCCTGCTGACGCGCGGCAACCGCGTGATTGTCGTCGACGATCTCTCCAGCGGCCGGCTCGTCAACCTGCCGCCGACACATCCGCGCTTGCGCTTTGTCCAGGCGCGGATCGGCACGCCCGATGGCAATGCTGCTTTTGGCACGGCGCTGGCGGATGCAGATCTGCTTTATCACCTGGCCAGCCCCATCGGCGTGCGGCAGGCCCATGCCGAGCGCCACAGCATGGTGCAGGAAATGCTTGCCGCCAGCCTGGCTGTCAGCGAGCACTGCCTGCGTCTGCGCAAACCGGTGGTGGCCATTTCAAGTTCCGAGATTTATGGCCCCGGCACCGACCGGCCGCTGCATGAGGACGATCCCTGCGGTTTCGGCCTGGCATCGCGCTGGGGATATGCGACGGGAAAGTTCGCTCTTGAGCAGCTCGTCGCCGGCCTGGTCGCCGAACACGGCATTCCCGGCTGGATCGTGCGGCCGTTCAATATCGGCGGCGCGCGACAGCGTCCGGAAACCGGCCTGTGCATCGCCGCCTTCGCCGCGCATATTCGCGCCGGCAAGCCACTCATCGTCCATGGTGATGGCCTGCAGCGCCGCGCCTTCCTGCATGTCGCCGATGCGGTGAATGCCTTGCTGCTGCTGCCGGAGGCCTCGGCGCTGATTGGGCAGCCGGTCAACATGGGCAACGATCAGGCCGTATCGATCCGCGAACTTGCCGAACGCATGATCGCCCTGCTCGGCCACAAGGCCGGTCTGGAATTCCAGCCCTACACCGATGTCTTCGGCAGCGATTTCGCCGCTGCCGGCACGCGCGTGCCGGATATCAGCCGCCTGTGCCAGGTTGGCGACTGGAAGATTGAGCGCTCGCTGGATGACATCATCCGCGACTGCTACGAGCACCTCGCCGCCGCTTGATCAGCGGCCGATCAAGCCGGGCTGCCGCCGTAGATAGACCGCAGGATTCCATACCAGCCAGCGCGCCACCTGCCAGACCGTGGCGGTGCGGCCGGCCTGAATGAGACTGCGCTGTCGCCACACAGCCGGCAGGTCACGGACGGCATCGCGGATGCCGCGCCCCACGGCGCGCCACATCCCGGTTCGCGTGGCCCGCAGCCACAGCCCCAGCATGGCGAGGATATGAAGCGGCAGCAGCGGCCAGAACAGCAGCCCCGGCATATTGCGCAGGAAGCACCACACCATGTTGCGCGTCCCGTGATAGCGCGCGAAGGCTGAATTCGCTCCGCCGCTGGTGACACTGCCGACATGCCGCACGACGGCGTCGCGCACCTGGATGCCGCGATGCCCCCGCAACCGCAGGCGGAAGGCAAGGTCCACATCTTCGACATAACAGAAGAAGCTTTCCGCCAGGCCGCCGGCTTCGCGGTAGAGCGCCGTGCGATACATGGCGGCGGCGGCGCAGGGCGAGAAAACCTCGCCTTCAACCGGCAGATCGGAGCGCGGCCAGCCATACCCGCCGCGCCAGGCCAGGCCAGGCGCGAAATAGCGGTCGCCTGCTCCATCCAGAATCAGGGGATCCGAATACACAAGCTGGGTGGACCCGAACATCGCGGCATCGGCATGACGCCCGGCTGCCGCCAGCATCTGCTCCAGCCAGTCATCCTCCGGCACGGCATCCGGATTCAGCAGCGCGATCCAGGGCGTCTCCACCGTCGCGGCGGCAAGATTGTTGGCGGCGGCGAATCCGAGATTGACGGGGCTGCAGATAAAACTGTAGCGCGGATCGTCGCGGACGGCGTCCCAGGCCGTCGCAAATGAATGGTCTGACGAAGCGTTGTCAATCACGACCGCCCGGAAATGCCCCCAGGTCTGCCGGGCCAGGCCACGCAGCACTTCGGCAAGATGCGCGCCGGCATTGAAATTGACGATCAGCACCGTCACCGGACAGGGCGCGGAAGCGGACCCTGCTATGCTGTTTCTGACCACTGATGACGCTCCATAATTCATTGGCGTCTATATCAGATTTTCCGGTATTCTGCCGCTCTGAAAATAACGCCCGCCGGCAGATCCTGAAGGTCGAGTGAACGACGTTCGACACCGCCGTCAATTTTCAATGGCCGGAAATGACTGCGCCCAAATGGTTTCTTATCTCCGCAGCAGGACGATCGGGCCGGCCTCTTCCCGCCAGACTGCAGATCACCTACGCCAGCGAGGGCGTTGAGCAGGTCAGGACCATTTATCCCGCACCCGGCAGCCGTAGCATGACGCTGCCTGTGCAGCTCGCCAGCGATGGCCTGCCCGAACTGCGCCCCCAGCCCGAGCTGCAAGGCGACATCCGCCCCCTGTCGACATGGCAGGCGCTATATCCACTGCTGATGCTTCGGTTGCGCCGCGGTGGCATCGCGCAGGGTGTTATGCGATTTCTCGCGCTGCTGGGTCGGGGTGACATCCGGGAAATCGGACGCCGCTTTCGCAACCTTGCCGCAGGCCAGATCAGCCCGGCGCCAGCCATACCGGCAGCGCCGCCAGAATTGCATCGTCCGGTCGCATCACGACCCGATACATCCGGCGGCTATCACGTGCTGTTCATCGGCCCGAGCTTGCGCCTGGAAGGCGCGCCGATCAGCCAGTGCGAACTTGCTGTTGCCATGGCGGGACAACCAGGCATCACCGTATCGGCGTGTTTCTCGGAAGACGGCCCGTTGCGCCAGCATTATGCCGATGCAGGGATAGACATCGGCATTCTCGATATCACCTCCACCGATGCCATCGCCTCGGTGTCACGACATGAAGACCGCGTGCGAACACTGACGGACAGGATTGCCGGCATGGCAGCCGATGTCCTCATCGTGAATACGGCCGGTTGCTTTGCCGCTGTCGAGGCCGCTGTGAAAGCGCAAATACCCTGCTTGTGGAACATCCGCGAAAACGAGGGTGGCCCTGCTGCCTTCAAGCATCTTCCCGAGGCTCTGGCGCACCGGGCGCTGCAGGCACTGGAGGCAGCCGACGCGCTGGTCTTCGTCGCTCGGGCCACCGAGGCGCAATGGCGACCGTATTACCGTCATGCCCGCAGTTACGTCATCCCCAATGTCCTGAATCCCGCGCGCCTGGATGTCCAGAATGGCGCCGACCTGCGGCGGGCAGCCCGCATCCAGCTCTCCGCTGGCGATGATGACATTGTCACCCTCACAGTCGGCACCTTGTGCGCGCGCAAGGGGCAGGTGGATCTGGTGCAGGCCGTCTTGGCGCTGCCGGCCGCGCTCTGCGACAGGCTGCGCATTGTCTTGGCCGGCGACGATCCTGAAGGTTACGGCGCACAGTTGCGCACTGCGATCGCGCTGCTGCCGGCCGACCGTCAGGGCATGTTCCGGTTCATGCCGGCCGTTCCGAACCCGGCGATGCTATACAGTGGCGCCGACATCTTCGTCAGTTGCGCGCGATCGGAAAGCTATCCACGCGTCATTCTTGAGGCCAAGGCATTCGGCCTGCCCATCATCGCAACGCCAGTCGGTGGCGTGCCGGAACAGCTCGCCGGGCATGACGACAGCATCTTCTACGAGCCCGGCGACAGCGCAGCACTGGCCGCGGCACTGGGCAGACTCATTGGCAGCGAGGCCGAAAGGCTCCGTCTGGCGGATCACGGCAGACACAGGCCGTCCGAGGCTGAGTTCATGGATATGGTCGGGATGTATCAGGGCGTTATAGCCCAGGCGCAGCGCCAGCGCGCGGAGGGCAGCCATTGTCCGCCCTCCCCGATTGGAGCATAGTCTGGCTTCATCGTCAGGCGGGTTGAATTGTTCAATGAATACAAAGCGGAATGAGGCCATCCAACTTGCCGCACAGGATGCGGCAACGATCGCCTCTCAAGTCGCGAACCTCACCATGGTTCACGAATCCGGCGTCTGTTTTGCTGCCGAACAGGCTGTCGCGGCGGTGGCCAACGGAATTCCCGGCGCCATCGTCGAATGCGGGGTCTGGAAAGGCGGCTGCAGCATCGCCATGCTGCTGGCGCAGCGCATGGTATTTGGAAAAGTCGTGAAGCCGGTCTTCATGCTGGACAGCTTTGCCGGTCTCCCCAGCGTCACCACACGCGACGGTCCTCTGGCCGCGCAATGGCAAAGCGGGGCCGATCCCGAGAAGTTTTTTGACAATTGTAGAGCGGCCAAACAGGATCTGATGCGCGCCCTATCCGAATTCGGATTTTCAGCCGGCGACTACCGCATCATGGAAGGCTGGTTTGCGGATACGGCCGCTCAGGCTGCCGCAGAGCTGGCCAAAACCAGCATTGCGCTGCTTCGGCTGGATGGGGATTGGTACGAATCAACATCCACCTGTCTCAAGACTCTCATGCCCATCGTGTCTGAAGAGGCGACGGTCATCGTAGATGATTACTATGCCTGGGATGGCTGCGCCCGGGCCTTGCATGACTATCTCTCCGCAGAAGACCTGCCCTACCGGATAAAATCCTTATTCAATAATTATGGCGCGTACTTCGTGAAGCGGATTCACCGCAAGGATTTCGAGACCTTCTGACCCGACCGTGCTGAAACAACTGCCGAAACTCATCCGACGCGCTCTTCGGCCTTTCAGGGCCGCGGATACACTGCCCGTCAATTTCCGCAGCCGCGCCATCACCGGTGATGCCATCGCAGTGGATGTCGACTACGCCCTGAAGATCGCCGGCGACTATCAGGCCCTGCTTGCCGGCCGGCAGATCGCCCTCGCGGATTGCCGCATCCTCGAACTCGGCCCGGGCATCAATCTCGGCACGATGCTCGTTCTCGCCTGTCACGGCGCGCGCGTGGCCGTGGCAGACCGTTTCCTGACGCCATGGCAACCGGATTACCATCCGGCCTTCTACACTGCGCTGCGCCGGCGGGTGCAGGAAATTGCCCCGGCTCCCTCGCTGGAGCCGCTGGACCGCATCATCGCTGCCAGGGCTCATGTGCCCGAGGTCATCGCGATTCACACCCAGCCGGCCGAAAACCTGACAACCATTGCGGATGCCAGCATCGACGTTGTCCTGTCCAACGCCGTGCTTGAGCATCTGTTCAATATTCCCACGGCTTTTGCCGAGTTCGCCCGCATCACCAGGCCCGGCGGATACGGCCTGCACCAGGTCGACTTCCGCGATCATCGCGATTTCAACCGGCCACTCGAATACCTGCTGCTCACCCCCGCCGCTTTCGAGCCTGTATTCACGGAGCGGAATGGGGAATGTGGGCGCCAGATCAGGCCGCGCGAAATGGCCGATGCTTTTCGGGCCGCAGGCTTCCAGATTTTGTGCTACGAACCCAACATGTTCGCCGATCCGGATTATCTCGCGGAATTCTCGGCGCGGCTCGCCGCCGCCGATTCAGACTATCGCCACTGGGCCGTCACGGATCTGGTGGAGATCAGCGGTCACTTCACGCTTCAGCGCCCCGCCGGGCGCAGCCCTCAGCCGTAGCCGGAGGGATCATGTGTGGAATAGCCGGCTCCCTGTCGCATAAAGGCCCGCAATCCGTCGACGGGTTGCTCGCAAATCTGCGCGCCATGAATGCCGCAATCCGCCATCGCGGCCCCGATGATGACGGTGTCTACAGCGATGGTGTCGTCGGGCTGGCGCATGCCCGCCTGTCCGTCATCGACCTGAGCATGGCCGGCCATCAGCCCATGCAGACGCCGGACGGCAACCTCGCCATCATTTTCAATGGCGAGATCTACAATCACGCCATCCTGCGTCGTGAACTCGAGAGTCTCGGTTATAGTTTCATCAGTCGCACCGACACGGAAGTGATCCTGCTCGGCTTCCGCGCCTGGGGCGCTGCCGTGTTCAAGCGCCTGCGCGGCATGTTCGCGCTGGCCATTTGGGATTCCCGAAAACAGGAATTGACGCTGGCGCGCGACCATATCGGCAAGAAGCCTCTGTGCTACGCCACCCACGACAATCAATTCCTGTTCGCCTCCGAGATCAAGGCCATCCTGCAATGGCCCGGCATGCCGCGCGAACCCGACATGGCCGCGATCCACGACTACCTGACCTGGCAGTATGTGTCGGCCCCGGCCAGCGCCTTCGGCGGCATCCGCCGGCTGCCCCAGGGACATTTCATGGTGGTGCGCCCGGGCCAGGCGCCGGAGATTCAGCGCTACACCGCCCTGCCGGATCCGAAACTGGCGCGCAGCCGCCCCGCGGTGGAGCTGCAGGAGGAACTGCTGCACCATCTACGCGAAGCGGTGCAGATTCGCCTGATGTCGGATGTTCCGCTCGGCGCCTTTCTGTCGGGTGGCGTCGATTCCTCCGCCATCGTCGCGATGATGGCCGAAACCACTGCCGGTCCGATCAAGACATACTGCGTGGGCTTCGAGGACGAAGCGTTTGATGAGCGCCGCTATGCGCGCATGGTGGCCGACCGCTACGCCACCCAGCACACGGAGTATGTCGTCCGGCCCAATGCCGCCGAGATTCTACCCAACCTGATCTGGCATTACGGCGAACCCTTTGCCGACCCGTCGGCCATCCCGACCTATTATGTCTCCGCACTCGCCCGGCAGAATGTGACTGTCATCCTCAACGGCGATGGCGGCGACGAGAATTTCCTCGGCTATGGCCGCTACCGGCATTGCTGGGAGTCGCGCTGGATCGACGCGCTGCCGATGCCGGTGCGCCATCTCTGCTCGCTGCTGTCCAGCAGCCTGCCGGCCGGCGCCGACCGCAACCGCTATCTGCGTTTTCTGCGCCGCAAGGCCGACGAAGCGGCAGACCGCAATTCCCGGCGCTACGCTCCGTCAATCGCCTATTTCAGCGACTACGACAAGGAAGCGGGCTACGGCCCGGCGCTACGCCCCTATCTCGAGCATTCGAGCATCGACATGCTGCAGCCCTATTTCGACGCGGCGCCAAGCTATCTGTCGGGTGCGGCATGGGCGGATATCCACACCTATCTTCCCGACGACCTGCTGGTCAAAGTCGACATCGCCAGCATGGCGCACTCCCTGGAGGCGCGCTCGCCCTTCCTCGACCAGGAGCTGATGGCCTGGGCCGCCGGCATATCGGGTATCTGCAAATTCCGTGGCGGCGAATCCAAGGCGCTGCTCAAAGCGGCACTCGAGCCCTATCTGCCGCATGAGGTGCTGTATCGCCCCAAGATGGGGTTCGGCATTCCGCTGGAACGCTGGATCGGCAACGAGCTGAAGGAACTGCTGCTTGATACCTTGCTGTCGCAGACGGCCAGAGAGCGCGGCCTCTTCCGGCCGGACTTCGTCGAGACCCAGTTCAACGAGCATGTGAGCGGCATCCGGCTGCATCACACGCGCCTGTGGGGCATGCTGATGCTCGAGATGTGGTTCCAGGCCTGGATCGACGGTCCGCTGCCCACCTCGCCGGCCAATGACGGCACCAACCGGGCGGTTCTGGAAATGGCGGCGCATTGATGAACACCCCATCCTCATCTGCCCTCGGCAACAGCCTGCGCGAGCTGACGCGCCTGGTCACGCAGCACCGCGAGCTGGTCTGGGAGCTGTCGAAGCGCGAGATCACCGAGCGGCACTCCGGTCATGCTCTCGGCATGATCTGGACCATCGTCACGCCGCTGATTTCGCTGGCGATCTACATTGTCGTGTTCACCTTCATCTTCCGCGGCAACCTGGCCGGCGCGGAAGAGCTGAACCGGAATTATCCGGCCTTCCTGATGAGCGGCCTGCTGCCCTGGCTGGGGATTTCCGAAATCCTCGGTAAGAGTACCTCGGCCATCTCGGCCCAGGCCAGCCTGGTGAAGCAGGTGGTCTTCCCGGTGGAAGTCCTTCCCGTCGCCGGCGTGGTCGCCACGCTGGTGACGCAGGGCATCTTCATGGTCCTGCTGGTTCTCTACATCCTGATGTCCGGACAGAGCCTGCCGGCGACCATGGCGCTGCTGCCGGCCCTGTTCCTGCTGCACCTGCTGCTGATGTGCGGGATGTCCTACTTCCTGTCGTCGCTCGCCGTCTATTTCCGCGACCTGCGCGACATCGTCAATCTCGTCATGGCCATGGGGCTGTATCTCACGCCGGCGCTGTATCCGCCGCCAACCGAACCCGGCACCTTCTATTCGCTGCTGAAGTACAATCCGTTCTCGCATGTCATCTGGTGCTTCCAGGACCTGATCTATTTCGGCAGGATCGCCCATCCGCTGTCCTGGATTGTGTTTGCCGTGATGACGCCGTTCAGCTTTGCCATCGGGTACGCCGTGTTCCGCCGCCTGAAGCCCGGCTTCGGGAGCGCGCTATGACCCGAACGACACCCGCCATTGCGGTGCGGGGACTGAGCAAGCATTACAAGGCCTACGGCCGCCCCTCGGATATCCTGAAGGAGCTGCTGACCGGCCGGAAGCGGCACCATATCGTCCAGAGCCTGAACGGCATCACTCTGGAAGTCGGCAAGGGCGAGGTGGTCGGCATCCTGGGCCGCAACGGCGCCGGGAAAAGCACCCTGCTGCGCATCATCGCCGGCACGCTGGATGCCACCGAAGGCGAGGTCGCCACACAGGGGCGGATCGCCGCCATCCTGGAGCTGGGCACCGGCTTCCATCCCGATTTCACTGGCCGCGAGAATATCTATCTCGGCGGCATGTGCCTGGGTTTGAAGCGCCACGAGATCGACGACCGGCTAGACGAGATCATCGATTTCGCCGAGATCGGCGAATTCGTCGACCTGCCCTTCCGCACCTATTCGACGGGCATGCGGGCGCGCCTGACCTTCGCCACCGCGACCAGCGTGGACCCGGACATCCTGATCATCGACGAAGCGCTGTCGGTCGGCGACGCCAAGTTCCAGCGAAAGTCGTTCAAGCGCATCGAGGATTTCCGCACCCAGGGCAAGACCATCCTGTTCGTCTCACACGACCTGAATGCCATCAGCGCGATCTGCGACCGCGCCGTCCTGCTGGAATACGGTCGCGTTGTCGCCGATGGGAAACCCAAGGACGTCATCCATCGCTACCAGAGACTGCTGTTCGGCGATGCCGACCCGACGCCACGCCCGGTCGAGCCGGACGCAGCGCAGGCCAGTGCCACTCCGTCATCGCAGGCGTCGCCGGCCGCACCCGATGCCTCCGGCCCGGCTTCCCGCTTCGGCAGCGGTGCCGCCACGATCACGGACGTGCAGATGCTGGATGAAACCGGCACTCCCACCAGCGTGATCGCGGCCGGCCAGCCCTGCGCCTTCCGCATGGCCATCGCATACCGCGCCGACACGCCGCTTTCGGTGCCCGGCTTCATCATCCGCACCACCAAGGGCATCGATGTCTTCGGCATGGATACGCAATGGGCCAGGCTGCCCAGCATCCCGGCCTGCCGGAAGGGCGCCAAGGTCAGCGTGACGCTGACCGTCAACATGCACCTGGCTGCCGGCGATTATTTCCTGACCGTCGCTCTGGCGCAGGATGATGGGCAGAAACTGGACCTGCATTACGATGCCCTGCATTTCCAGGTCAGCGGCACCAGCCGGATCTTCACCACATCCCTCGTCGACCTGCAGGGCGATATTTCGATCGACGTCACGCCGGCAGGCTGACGAGCAGACGATCATTCGTGGCCGTCTCGGCCCGGACGCAGCACATGGATACTGCAGGCGCTGCCCAGGACGCGCGACAGCGCCCGCCTGACGCCGATCGACAGGCGGCGGCCCAGCACCATGTGGCCGGTATAGAAAATCCCGTTACCGCGGACCTGAAGGGACATGAAGCCCTGCCGACGGAAATGCCGCCGCCACCAGAGCGCGCTGAAAGTGACAATCTCGGTCAGCGCATTGCCCGCCTCGCCATGGCGCGGGACGACGCGGTAATGACGGACCAGGCTGTGTGCCTCACCTGCCGCCGCGCGCAGCCGGAAAGGCCCGGCATTCCAGGCAGCCAGCATCAGCCGCTGCACGAGCTCGACGTAATGCGCGATGTTGGTCCAGAAGCGCCAGGCCCCGGTCGGCATCACATGCACGCAGAGGCCGTCCGGCTTCAGGACGCGGATAGACTCGGCATGCAGGCGGGGTAGATCGGCGACATGCTCCAGCACATTGGATGAGAAGACGATATCGAAGCTCTGGTCCGGGAAGGGGAAGTCGCGACCGTTATAAGGCTGCACGGGGAATTCCATCTGCGCAGCCGCATAGGTGCCGTCAGGCACATCGATGGATGTCACGTCATAGCCGGCATCGGTCAGGCAGCGCGCCTGATAGCCGGTACCGCCGCCGATTTCCAGAATCTTCCCCCGCGGCGGCAAGACCCGGCGCAGCTCTTCGAATTCGGCCTGGCGAATGACGCGCAGGAATTCCAGGTTGAACATCCCGGCTTATTCTTTTTTCGCGACATACACGATGGTTGCCTCTCCGCCTTGGCGCAGATCGAAATAAGGATCCGGTGGCGTCGCGGAAAGATCGATGCTCGCAAGCTGTGCCGCTGCGTGGGATGGCGAGGCATCCACCGGCTGCAGTGGCACCGGTGAAGTCTGCGTGCGAGCCGGCGGCAACGCATAGCCATGCGCGGCAGAGGCAGAGGCCAACGCTGACATGGCCGCCAACAGCTCCGCCTGCAGGGCCTGCAGCGTCCGCATGGCATCGGCCGCCGATGCCTGCTGTTCGGGACGGTATCGCGTCAGGCTGCGGCTGGCCTGCTGCATAAGTTCTTTCGTACTCGCCAGGGGATCGGCAGATTGTGTCGCCACGGCACGCCCCGTCAGCCGTGACAAAACGCCGGCTTTGACCTTGCGCAGAAGCGACAGCAATACCGAGCGCTTGGCCTCGGCTATCATTTGTTGCTGCACCTGGACCAGATCGATCTGCCGCTGCACCATGTCCGCCTGCTGCTGCAGCGTGACCCTCTGGGATTCGGCAGTCGTCGCTAGGAGTCTCACCATTTCCATCAGACGGGATTCGTTGCGATCCATCATGTTGATGTGCTCCAGCATCCTGCTGTTATCAGAAAAGTCGACGACGCCCAGCCATTGGCGTGTCACGCCATATTGCGACAGCGTGGCGACAAGTGATTCCGGTGTGAATGACCGGACATGCTGCCAGGGGTGGAAATACAGCTCGCTGACCGGGCAGAAGACTTTCGACTGCTCGATGTCTTCATTGTTGGGCGTGGTGACGATCAGAATGCCGCCCGGTACGAGCAAGCTGGATATGAGCCGGAGAACGGACTCAAAATCCTCGGGCAGGACATGCTCGATCACCTCGGCCATGATGATCACATCGAAGGTCGCGCCTTCACTGCCATCAAGGGCGCCCAGGTAATGCCGGCTCTCGCCCACCAGCGCGCGGATTGCTTCGGCACGCCGCGGAGATGGCTCATAAGCAGCGCAATCGTAGCCATTATCGACCAGAATTTTGACGAAATGGCCGTTGCCCGCACCGAAATCGAGATGCCGGCCGGACGGCCGCAGCCAGGGCTTCACCAGATCGAAGAACTTGGGGCCCGAAAGCTTGGCAAAGCTCAGATCGGCCTGGCGGCCGGCAGCGATGCCGTCCCAGAGCTTGCCGACGAGATCCGGGGTCCAGGCCAGGTTGCGGCGTTCAGCGGTCATGAGCGCGACACCATGCGACTAGGACACGAAAGCGCGAACGCGCATCAGCAGCCGTTTCACGCCATATCGCGGCGGCAGCAGCCTTGGCACAACCATGCCATCCGCCCGGAAGCCGCGCGGCTTCCGCCCCATATCCGCATTATAGGCGACGTAGATATCTTCCGGATCAAGGACATTCAGCCCCTGCGGATCGGACTCGCCGTAATTGGCAACTTCGATATTGCGCGGCACCGGCGATGGATTGAAGGGTGCGATTTCGATTTCGACGGTTTCGCGACGCCCCTGCTTAAGAGCCGGGTTGATGCGAACGCCCAGATCGAACGAACCCAGGGCATCTAGCATACTGTGCGATACATACCAGTCGAACTTGTCGAGACGCTCCACATCGCCGCGTGGCAGACGCATGCGATACCTGTTTTGGTCCGGCTTCAGGCGTATATAGGCGATGGCGTTGCTGTTGTTGCCGTGCTCCAGCACAGTGATGCCAGGATCGGCCATGTTGGAAATCGAGGCTGGCGCGCCATGGATGATCACATCGACGTCCACCGTGTCGGCATGGCGCTCGCGTTGGTGCTCGTAAATCCTGCGTAACTCGCGGAGCATGCCGGTCGGATCGATGCGCCGGACGGCGGTGCGGCCATCGCGATGCGCTTGCGCAACCAGCGCCTCGGCGTCGTCCAGAGCTGCCTCCCAGCCCTGCGTCTGCGCCTTGAAATCCTCAAAAACGTCCAGCCGCTCCGTCACCGGATAGACCAAAACCGGCGACAGGTTGACGCCAATATCGTGGTCGATTGCCTGCCGCAAGTTCTGTGCCAGCTCCGCCATGTTGCTCTTGCAGATGATCATGCCGACCGAGATCACGCGATGCGGTGCGTCATAGAGTTCGTAGAGCTTCAGCGTATTCTGCAGGACGCGGTCAAGTTTTGCGCCCGTCCGGATTTTCTCGAAGGTCGCGGGATTGAAACTGTCGATCGAAATGCTGGCGTTCAGGAAGGTGAATTTCTTCAGCTTCTCGACTTCCCGCGCCGTGATCATCGTGCCGTTCGACGTGAATCCGAAGACCAGGTTCGGATTATCCTCGGTTTTGAAATTATCGACGAAATCGCGCAGGCGCTTGATCAGGAACGGCTCGCCGCCTTGCCAGGTGAATTCCGACAAATACGGCACCAGCGCGAGAACGGCAGGCACGGTTTCGGGACGATGCTGAACCCGCACTTCGCGCACGATGTTCTGGCTGCAGCCCGGACAATCGATATTGCAGTCCGCCGTCGAAACCAGCGTCAGCATGCTGGGCTTGGCCGTCATCACTTCGGCACCGGCCTCGTATTCCTGATGCGCCAGCGTCAGGTTCTGGCCGGACGAAACATCGGCATGAAAGCCGCCGACCATACTGCGCTGATCGCCGCAGACCAGTTCGTAGGACCGGCCGTTACGGCGCGGATCACTGTTGTCGGAGGCTGAGAAGTACAACGCACCCTGCCAGACCGAATACCGCCCGGCACCGAGGCTGCGAATATCCTCATGCACGGCGTCCGCCGGCCCGAGCGCAATGCCATCTTCAAGAAGTTCGACGGGCAGTCCCGCCTTCGCCGCAGACCGGATGCTGTCAGCAATGACCGGCACGCGATAGGCCAAACGGTCATCATGGTCGATGGCATTGGGCCATTTGAAAGGCGGATAGCGGTCGTTCGACCAGTGATAGGCTAGGCATTTGTGGCAGGGGTGGCCCGGCGGCGGCTCCTCGCCTGCATTGGCCCGACGCAGCGCCTGGTAGGCCGGACCGTTCCAGATTTCCTCGATCGTCTGGGCATTGGTATTGCCCAGCGGCTTGCCGCCATTGCCATAACCGCTCCAAAAGCAGCACGGCACGACCTCCCCGGTCAGATCGATGATCATCTGTTGCCAGGGATATCCGCAGGAGGATTTCTGAACGGTCATGACCCCTTCATGTGGCGTGCCGCCTCAAGACGCAACGTGATTGCCGGAAGATGCGCCGGAATCATAACGCGCCGCTCATGGCAGGGCAAGGTTGTTGCACCAATTGGTGCAGTGTTTTCAATGATTTAGGCCATACAAATCAATGGTTTCATCAATCATCCGGGCCAACCCGAAGCGCGACGCGACGAAAGCCGGGCCGCTCTGACGGCAGGCCAGGCGTTGCGCCGGGGCATCGAGCAGCGTCGTTACAGCGGCCGCGAGATCTTCAGTCCGCGGCGCGGCCATCCATCCGCTGACGCCGATGTCCAGCGCCTCACGCGTGCCCCCGGCCTCGGTCGCGACGACAGGCAGGCCAAGCCATTGGGCCTCGAGCACGACATTCGGCGTGCCTTCGAATTCCGATGTCAGCAGGAATATATCGAAGATGGAAAACGGCAGCTGCACGGCCGCGCTCTGGCCGGGCAGGTGCAGGCGATCAGCAATGCCGTTGCGCGCCGCCGCATCCATGATCTCGGCGCGCATCGGGCCGTCGCCGACCAGCACGAAATGCACATCCGGATGTGTGCGCGTCACCTGCGCCACCGTGTCCACCCAGAGCAGGGGCCGCTTTTCAGGCCAAAAGCGGAAGACCGACCCGACCACCGGCGCATCTCGTGGAATCCCGAGCTGTGCTTTATAGGCCTGCGCCTCGCGTTCGGGCGCGCGCTGCAGGGCTTCCAGGGCGAGGCCGTTGCGCAGCACCCGGAAGCGCTCGACCGGCAGGTCGAGCCAGGCAGCATAGCTTGCCGCGCCGGCCGCGCTGTTGTTGACCATGATGACGCCCGGCATCGCCGCGAGCGCGCGATAGGCCGGACGCATGTAATCCTGATGATAGGTGAAATGTGTCGGATTGACGTTGCGTCCCGACACCACGATGCGCGGCACGCCTGCCAGCGCCGCGGCCAGCGCGCATTTGATGCTGGTGCTGTCCTGCCAGGCATGGACGACCTCCGGTCTGAGCGCCGTGAACTCCGCGACCAGATCGAGCACGTCGTCGGCCAGCGCCACCGGCAGCTGCGCCATCAGCCCGGCAACCCGCGGCGGCAGATCGTACAGATGGCCGCCACTCACGCCGCCGCCGCGCTGCACGGCGCGCATGGCAATCCCGGCGGCAGCCAGATGCGGGGCATAGAAATTCATCGCCGGCGTCGCGGTCAGATGCTCGCCGAGGAAGGTGACCGATTCCAGCCGCGCATTGTCTTTCAGCCCCAGCAACGTGTTCACCACCTGCCGTTCAGCGCCGCCGGCCGCCAGCCCTGCATTGACCATCACGACGCGCCCCGGCACGACGGCCAGGGGCGCGGCCGCATCGCGGGCCGCATCCACCAGCGCCTTGAACAGCTGGCCCTGATCGGGTTTGCCGGCCGTTTCGGCCCGGCCATGGAAAAGCCGGCGCCAGAGCGAGCGCAGCAGCGAAATCCGACGCAACGCATGAATGGCCCGGATCAGGCCATGTTCGTCGGGAAAATGCCGCAACCGCATGAGCAGCGCATGCATGATGCCGGCGCGCAGCAGCCACGGCACGCCGGTCAGTTCAAAGCCGGCGCCGGTCCAGCACAGCGCCGCGCCGCGACCGGCCATCAGCAGGCCGAGCAGCATCCGGCGCGTCAGCAGCGCAGGAGAGCCAAGCAGCATGACGCGCGCGCGGCCAGGCGGCAAACGCAGCAAACGGCGCGGCTCCAGCGCGTGCAGCCAGCCCGCATGCTGCCGCAGCAGTTCAGGATCGGGCGTCAGGCAATGCAGCTGGATCACCGACGGATTCTCACGCAGCGCCAGGATATCCGCCGATGCCAGCGCAAACGGCACCAGCACGATCGCTCCATGCGCGATCGTCTTGTCGCGGCCATGCATGGAAAAATGATCGAGCCCAACCGCAACATAGCGGGTCACGCCAGCTGTCGACGCGGCATCGGCGGTGTCGGGCAGCTTCAGGCTGTAGCGCCGGCCGTTCGACCGCGGATCGGAATTGTCGCTGGCGGAGAAATAGAGCCTCTCTCCCCAGTGGGAGAAACGGCCGGCGCCCTGCCTGCCGATATCGTCATGCGCGCTATGCCCGGGGCCGAGCGGAGTCCCATCTTCATACAGGCAATATGGCGAGCGGCGCGGCGCATCTGCGGCGTCCCCGCGCCCGAACCTGGCCGGCAGCTCGGCAACATAGGCATGGCCGCCCCAGGCCTCGACCTTTGCAAGGTCGAATTCCCTGATCGCGCCTGGTCCCAAAGCCAACATCTGCAGAGAGCCCCTCAGACACATCGACAGCGCTCCACCCCTGGATCTGTCGGCGCCGACGATGGCCAGCTATATCAACTGCCCTGATACCGTTCAACATCGCGGCGCGCAGCCTGCGCCCGGCCGCGCATAACAAAAAAACCCGCCAGGCTTGCGCCGGCGGGTTCTTTGATTTGGTTGCGGGGACATGCAACCAGCTTTATCTGCACGAGTTGGAAATAAATTTTCCCATCTCAAATAAATTCTAAGAAATTGATATAATTAATGAATTTCTACCGCGCATCTCCTCAAGCTTTAATCTTGAAAAGTACCGTATCACGGGCGTGGAAGGGGCGATTCGCCTACTTACGAGCCAAGGTTCGCGTGAAGAATCCCGCAATCTCGGTATTTGTCTGCTGCTGCATCGTCACTCGATTCACCCCCGGCGGATCCACACAAACTCGCGGAACCGCTGCGGCCAGCTTTGCCGAGCAGGGCTGAATAAAAACGAAATGCCCGCCTGGAACAGTGCGGTAATCCGGTCGGATCGGCAGAGAATCCCGAATTAATTCACCATTAAAAGCGTTGGGCAGCATTTCGTCTCGTTGTGGCTGGAACATCAATACGGGCACCTTCACATCTGCCAAGGCGGATTTATCAAACATCACGCCGAATGGAGCGAGCAGAACGACCGACTTAATCCGGGTTTCAGGGGGCCTGTCCCAATCATCGAGAAATCTCAATCCTAGGCTCGTCAGCCAACCGCCCAAAGGACAGGCGGCGCCATGCTCCACTGGCTTCTGGCAATGCTTGATCCAGTTCTGGCGATCGGGTTTGGCGCCAGCCATCACCAATGCCGTATAGCCGCCGGCAGAATACCCGACCATGCCGATCCGCCGGGGATGAACGACCTTGGATAACTGGGGGTGCTTGAGCACAACATCCAGGGCATACGATGCCTGATATGGGCGCGCGCCGAATTGACGTGACGAACCGTGCGCCGATTTATCGTCGAAGCTATCCCCCAGATGGCGTGGCGCCGCAACGACCATTCCGCGGCGCGCCAACAGCCGGGCCAAATCGCTAAGGGCTAAGTCGCTTCCTTCGCTGCCATGCGAGATAAGTATAAGACGGCGACGCCCCGGCACCGGCGCCGCACCTAAGGCCACCTTAACTTCCGCATCACCGATGCGTACAATCTTCTCCGCCGTCTTCGCGGGATACCAGACAGTGACAGGAACGCCGGGAACGACGGCATCCGGTAGCTGGAGGGGCGGCAACTGCATCATGCCCGCCGTGTATGATGGTGCCGCAGCCACGCAAGGGGCCGCCGCCAGCCATAATACGCTCGCAATTACGACCGGTGTCCGATTCGTCACATTCATTCCCGGGATGCGAAGCCCGAAAAAGCCGGGCAAAGTCATAAATTCTTGAGCAAATAAATCCCGATTGTCAAACGGGCGGCTCAGGCTTCGAGAAAATCTTTACGATATGAAAATGGAATCGGCGCCGCTTCCGATTTCCGCCCATCCCTGTCATACCTTTTTGAATATCAAAGACGTGTTGATGCCCCCGAAAGCAAAATTGTTAGACATGACATAAGCGTGGGGGTGCTGGCGTGGAGCGCCCATCACATAGTCCAATGCCGCACAGCGCTCGTCCACATTCGTCAGGTTTATGGTCGGATACAGCACGCCCTCGCGCATCATCTCGATAGCCAACCAGGCCTCGAGCGACCCACAGGCACCAAGGGTATGACCGAAATAGCTCTTGAGGGAATGCATCGGCGTTGATCCGCCGAAGACATTATAGGTTGCCTGCGTCTCGGCGATATCACCCCATTCCGTTGCGGTACCATGGCCGTTGACTGCACCAATATCTCCCGCCTGCAGGCCAGCATCCTCAAGAGCCATGCGCAAAGCCAGCTCCATGGTCGATGCCTGCGGCTGGGTGACATGATTGCCGTCAGAGTTGGTGGCAAATCCCACGGCCTCGGCATAGATGCGGGCCCCGCGCGCCACGGCGCGGTCATAATCCTCCAGAATCAAAGTGGCAGCCCCCTCGCCGATCACCAGGCCATCGCGGTCACGGTCATAGGGCCGGGGCGTCGTTTGCGGACGGTCGTTGCGTGTTGAGGTGGCAAACAGCGTATCGAATACGGCCGCCTGGGTAACATCCAGCTCCTCCGCACCACCCGCGACCATGACGTCCGCCTTGCCCGTGCGGATCGCCTCCATGGCATAGCCGATAGCCTGACTGCCAGAAGTACAGGCACTGGAGGTGGGAATAATGCGTCCCGTGATCTCAAAGAATAGGCCGATATTCACCGCAGCGGTATGGCTCATCAACTGAATATAGGTGGTCGCGTTCAACGTGCGCGAATGCCCCTGCGTCATCAGTTCGGCAAAACCGATCACCGGCGCCGGACTGCCAAAAGACGATCCATATGCAATACCGGTGCGGCCACCGGACACGACTGGATCATTCCGCAGGCCGGCATCCTCCAGTGCGCGCTCCGTAGCATAAACACCCATCCGCGCGACCGCCCCCATGGTGCGTGTCTTCTTGCGCGGATAATGATCGGTTGCGGTGAAGGTCGGCAGCGGCGCGGCCAGGCGCGTGTTGATTCCCACATACCGATCCCAATCAGGCATGACGCGCACGGCCGTTTCGCCACGGATCATGTGACCTCGGATGCCGATCCAATCCTCACCCAAGGCGGTGATACCCGCCATGCCGGTGACTGCGACGCGCCGCATCAGATCATCCCTCCGTTCACCGAGATTACTTGCCGCGTGATGTAACCGGCCTCGTCCGAGCACAGGAAAGCCACAGCAGCAGCCACCTCGTCCGGCTGGCCCGCCCGGTTCATCGGCACGAGCTTCAGGGCTTCCGCCATCGGTACATCTTTCGTCATCTGCGTCTCGATCAGACCCGGCGCCACACAGTTCACGGTGATCTTTCGCTTTGCCAGCTCTATGGCCAGCGCCTTGGTCGCACCGATGATGCCGGATTTCGCGGCGCTGTAATTGACCTGGCCACGATTGCCGATCAGGCCGGACACTGAGGAAAGCGTGACGATACGTCCACCTTGCCTTGCCGATATCATCAGCATGCTCAATGGTTTCAGGACATTGTAGAAGCCATCGAGATTGGTGCGCAGCACGGAGTCCCAGTCATCATCGGACAAGGCAGGAAAAGCGGCATCGCGTGTGATCCCCGCATTGAGCACGACGCCATAGTAGACGCTATGCTCCTGCGTATCTGTCTCCAGCGCTCTCTGCGTCGCAGCACGGTCGGATATATCAAAGCCAAGCAACCGGCCCTTGCCGCCGGTAGCCTGTAACATCTGCAGCGTCTCTTCAGCGCCGGCACGGTCACTCCCGTAATGTACGGCGATGCCGAATCCATCGCGCGCCAGCCGCAAGGCAATGGCTCGCCCGATGCCCTTGCTGGCGCCAGTGACCAGTATGAATCGTGTCATGGCTGCCCCTCTCCTTCTCCGCCAGCGCCCGGCGGCGTACCACCCTCGGCCGGCTGATAGACCGTCAATTGTGCCTGCGCCACGTCCAGGCCCGTCACCACTTCCGCAACGCGGCAATCGAACACGCCCATTTCGTCATCACGAAACAGCAGTCTGGCATGGACATGCAAATGCTCTCCAGCAGCGAACCATGCCCGCTCGCAGCGGAAGTCACGGGTGCCGAGCAGGTAGCCGATCCGCACAGGCAGGCTGCGGTTGAGCGACAACGCGCCGATATAAGCGCCGCAAGTTTGCGCCATCCATTCGAGCGCGATATGCGCCGGCACGCCCCGGCCGGATCGGAAAAACACCCCCTCGCGGACTGTAACGCCGGCCTGCATGGATGTGTCATCGTAGGCGATCGCCTCGTCGAGCAGCAGCATCGGCGCGGCATGCGGCAGAAGCCGCTCGATCGGATAGGGGCAAGGCGTCACGACAACTCCCCCCGTGCAAACAGCAGCGCCAGATTGCTGCCTCCGAAAGCAAAAGAATTGCTGAGCAGCGCCGCTGGGGCACCCGGATCGCGCAAACGCTCGCCAATTGCAGTCAACGCCAGGCGAGGTAGTGCCGGATCGGTGTTACCATCCCACAGATGCGGCGGCAGATAGCCCTCCGGGTTCCAGTCGGGATGCAAGGTCAGCCACAGGAAGGCTGCCTCGCAGGCACCCGCAGCGCCCAGGGCGTGCCCGGTCATGCCCTTGGTGGAACTGCAGGCGACGCCGGCACCGAAAACGGCTTCCACCGCCTTGGATTCCATCGAATCGTTCAACGTCGTACCGGTACCATGCAGATTGATATAGGCGATATCGCCAGGCATCAGGCCGGCATCGGCCAGTGCCAGCCGCATCACGGCGATGGCGCCATGACCTTCGGGATCCGGCGCGCTGATATGATGTGCATCCGACCCTTCACCGATGCCGCACAGTTGCACCGGCGCCGCATCCCGCGTGAGCAGGAAGGCTGCGGCAGCTTCACCAATATTGATGCCATCACGATGCGCACTGAACGGATTGCAGCGTCCTGCCGATACGGCCTCCAGGGCCGCGAAGCCGCCAACCGTCATGCGGCACAACGTATCCGCGCCGCCGACCACTGCCGCATCGACCACGCCCGCTTGGATCAGTCGGCGCGCCGACGCAAAGACCTTGCCGCTGGACGAGCAGGCGGTGACCACCGCATAGGCTGGCCCGGTGAGGCCGAACACAGCTGCAGAAAAACGGCTCAGGCTGCCAGCCTCCTGATTCCGGTAGTGGAACCAAGCCGGCCATTGCCCGCTCTGCCGATACGCGGCGAAGGCCAGCTCGCCCTCGGCGATGCCGCCGGTGCTGGTTCCCATGATGACTGCGACGCGGTGACGACCGTACCGTTCCGCGGCCTCGCGCACCGGATCGGCGATTTCCTGCAACGCCAGCATCATCAGCCGGTTATTGCGGCAGTCCCACTGTGTCAGCGCAACCGGCAGCGGTGGCAGATCCTGCGGCACTGATCCGATATGCAGGCTGCGCCCCGGCAGCAGGTCATCGCGCGGGACCAGACCGGCGGCGGAACCAGAAAAAAGTGCCGCGGTTGTCGCGGCCTTACCGGCCCCAAGCGGCGAGCACAGGCCCATCGCCGTGATGCCAAGAGACAGCGCCATCACGATCCTGCCTCCGCCGACTGGACCTCGATTTCGTAGCCCCAGGAATAATTGACATAGCGCAGGCGGCCGGTCCAACGCTGGCTGATATCGAACCCGTATTCGATGCTGAGCACAGGCTTGCCGTCGAGCAGGATTTGGCGACGACCATTACTTTCGATCAGTTCTCCGCCGGCCGGCAGGCTTGCGCGCACCGCCGTCGCCGGCCAGTACAGCAACACGATATCCGCCAACATGCTGCCCGGCCGCACGGCCGATGGAAGCCAGGAAGCGGCCTCGGCAGCAAGGCCATTCTCACTCCAGGTCAGAGTCATCGCCCGCCGCCCTAGAGAGTCAATACCGACGAGCAGCAGACGTTCCGGCGTGATGCTGAGATGGCCTTCAAAACTTATCGCCTGATTGTCGCGGCGCAACGTGATGAGCTGTACGGCCTGCACCTCGCGTCCGAGGTCGGCGGGCCGCGGCAACGTCAGCAGTCGCGCCGGCGCGATCATCGGCCGCGCGGCCTCTTCGGGCGAGACCGGCGGCGGCGCGACGGCACAACCGGCCAGCGCCAGGACCAGCAGCACAGGCAGGGCCAAGCGTCGCATCATGCCGCCTCCGCCGTTATCTGTCGGCGGGCCAGCGGCGCCAGAAACAGCGAAATGCACATGCCGATCAGCATGGTGAGGCCGAAACCGTGCACCACAGCTACACTGCTGAAGGCCAGCATGCCGAAGGATAAAAGCGTCGTGAAAGTGACCAGCCAGATCGCCAGCATGATGATCGAATGATGCTCGGCTTCCCCCTCGGCGCAGAAGATCGCGTAATCCACGCTGATCGACAGAACCAGAATCATCGCCATGGCATGGAAAAAGGTGAACCGCTGGCCCAGTAGGGCCAGCACGGCCGGTGTCAACAGCAGTGCCATGGCTGGCGGCGCCATCACGCTCAAGCCGCCGCGTAAGCCATAGCGCCAGAACAGCGGTGGCAGCATCAGTAGCGCGGAAACAGCGATCAGTACCACCGCACGGTCGCGATAGCGCCCGAGCAGTGCATTGAAATCGGTTACCGGATCAACCACCCATAGATCGGGAATACCGGAAAAGGCCGCGCGCAACGCGGCAGCATCCTGCAGGCCATGCAAGGTGATGGTATGCAAGCCCGGCGCGACAACCATGTCTTTGAGATAGGGGACCGCGTCGCGCTGCAACGCCTCGTCCAGCGTCAACACGCCCTGCGTCGGCACGATCTCATCGGGCGCCGGCAGGCCGAGCCTGGCGTATTGCCCGTCCCGCAGCGGGATATCAAGACGGGCGGCGCGGAGCTGCGCATTCTCGCGCTGACGTGCAGCCGAAGGCACGTAGCTGGCCGGAGCTTGATAGCTGGCGATCTGGCCGCCGACCCTCATCGTTTCCAGCGTCGGCATGATTGCTTCTTCCCGCAGCAATGCAGCCTCATCATCGCCGGCCCTGATCAGCAGGAACTGCGCGGCTGGCACCGCACCGGTCAAGCGCTGGATGTCCGCCTGCTCCTTCAGCAGCGCAGGCGACAGCGCCTGCATGTGACGCACATCGTCATCCGCTTCCAGACGCATCCAGCCGACGACACCCATCAGGGCAAGGAGGGCGAGCAGGACACCCCGCAGCGACCGCAGATGCGGCGCGGCCCAGAATCGCCACAACGCTGAGGCGGCATGCAGCATGACTGCGCCATGGCGCAGTGTGCGGTCACGATCGAGCAGCGGAATCCAGAGGATCACCGTCAGGAAAGCGGCAATTAGCCCGACCACCGCGAAGACCGCCAGCTGGTGCAGCCCGGGAAACGGCGCGAGCAATAGGGTCGCATAGCCGATCAGCGTGGTCACCAGGCCGAGCGTGATGGCGATTCCCACATGCGCAAGCCGCTCGGTCGGATGCTGTATATCCAGATCGAAGAGGCTGGCGCTGTAATGCAGGCCATAATCGACGGCGACACCGATCAGACTGGTGCCGAACAGCAGGATGGCGACATGCAGCTCGCCGAAAATGAAAAAGCTCACGGCAAGTGCGACAATGCTTCCGGTCGCCAGTGCCATCAGGTTATGCAGCAGGGGCCCGATGCGCCGGAAGACCACCAGGATCAGCAGCACGGTGCCGATCAGCGACAGGCTACCGAGCCAGGAAGCTTCCTCCAGCGCCACCGACGCACCGGCATGACCAAAGAAGGTCACGCCCAGCCGTCGCAGCTCCAGTCCCGGTGCCGCCGCTCTGAGCCTGGTTTCAGCCTCGGCCACTGCATCGATCACACGCTGCTGCGTGTCGAGCGACATCGGTTCGCCGATGATCAGGCCGGTTAACGCGATCCAGGTAAAGCCCTGGTCAACCACGGTGAGATAGCCATCGTCCACCACCAGACGCGATGCCGGAAACGGCAGGTCGGCAATGAAACCCGGCAGCAGCAGGAAAGGATCCTGTCGCAGCAAGGCGGCATCCGCCATACCGACAAAACCGAAGACCTGCGACAGGGCGTTGACCGATAGCTGTTCGCCTCGGTCCTGCAGAAGGAGGCTGCGATGCCGCTCCGACAGCAGGCCATCGCGATAGGGAAAATACTGGCGGCCCAGCCGGACCACGCGCTCGGCATCGAACTGCGAGTCGAACCGCTCGATGACGCCGCGCGACAGTAGATCGGTCGAGAATTGTGCGGCGGCAGCGCGCGCCGCCATGCGGTCCTGTTGACCGATCATGAAAATTACGCGGCGGCTCAGTGCCTTGGATACGGTGTCGCTGGCCTGCTGCAGAACCGGGTTGCGTTCGTCCTGCGGCAAGAGTGCCGTGAGATCGGTGCGGAACAACGCGCCCTCGTGGAAGCGGTAGCCCAAATACAGCCCGGACAAGAGAACGACAGCCAGCCACAGAACGGCAAGGACGCGCATCAACGACGCCCCACTGTGGTGAGGATCTGCATGTCATCAGTCGCCAGCGGCTGGGTCGCCAGGGCCTGATCGAGGAAGATCAAGGTGTCACGATCGCCATCGGGCTTCAAAAGCTCGACCCGGTCGGCATAACGACCGCCCTGGATGAGTATCTCCCGGAAAGGCATGGCCGCATCACCGGCGTTGCGCGGCAGTAGACGCAGGGTCCAGGCCTTGTCATCGCCCTGGCGCGTCACCACGAAGGCTTCTTCCAGGCCCCGCCAGTCACCACTCAGGGCGCCGCCCAGCATGGCATAGAGTCGCGCAATGAATGGCAGGCGCGCGGCCGGCAGACGCATAGTTTCTACGCCACCGGTCTCCTGCACCAGGCCGGCAGGGCTGATGACCGTGGTGACGGCAAAGGGGGTTTCCGTCCGCCAGATCAGGCCGCGGCCGGCCGCCAGCGTGAAGCGCCCTTCGCTTTTGAGCGGCGCGGGAAAGCCGGCGAGCTGCCGCAGCTGCACGAAGCGGCCCTGCAGGACCTGGCCATCCGTGAACTCGCCGACCCGTTCAGCGGCATGCACGGCAGGCAGCGTCAGCAGAAGCAATAGGCAGGCAAGGCCGATGCGCAGCATGACACTCACAGCAAGGCCCTGACTTTATCGGTAAAGGCTGGCGGGGAGACGAATTGCAGTTCGCCGGTTTCAGCCGTGATGGCGAGCTGCACGGTACGCGCCTTGGTCAGGGTTTCGCCGGTAGCCTGGTCGAGAATACGATAGTCGATGCAGGCGCGATTCTCGTATTCGGTCAGGGTGGCGCGCACCACGATCGCCTGGGAAAAGCGGATCGGCCGGACGTATTTCAGATGCATGTCGACAATCGGCCATGCAAAGCCTGAATCCACCATCTGCTGGTAATTGTAGCCGATCTTGTCCAGCAGGGCGCAACGGGCCTGCTCCAGGAACCGCGGGTAATTTCCGTGCCAGACCACATTCATCGGATCGAGATCATAGAATTGCGGCTGAATGACCACCTCGGCCGAGATCATGGCGTTACGGTTTCCTTCTTCATCGCCCAGAAATCGAAGAAATTGTACCACTGGAACGGATCCAGCAGCGCCTGTTCCTCCAGGGCAAGGGCGAATTCGCCCACATACCCGTCCAGTGCCTCCATACGCTGCCCTCGCGGCAATGTCACCCGCTCGGCCAGCCGACGACCCGCCAGATGGAAGCGGCCGCCTTCACGCCGGCAGAACAATGTGTAGAGCGGGCACTCCATGACCGACGCCAGGATATACGGCCCCTGCGGAAAGGCTGCCGGTTGCCCCAGAAAGGGAGCGAGGCTGACCCGCTGGCCGGAAACTGGCACCCGGTCGCCGGCGATGACGACCCAGTCGCCGCGGTCGACCCTCTCCTTCAGCAGCACCGCCGTGGCGGCATCCAGTTCGGTCACCTGAAATGTGTTCAGCGCGGTTTCCGGATTAATCTCGCGCAGCACGCGATTGTAGTTCGCGGCATGCTGGGTATGGACCAGCACCAGCAGGCGGCGCCTGATGGCGGGATCGATGAGTGCGCGCGAGACCTCTATATTGCCGACATGGGCGACAACGATCACGGCACCACGCCGATCCCCCATCGCCTGCCGCAGGCTGTCGGCGCCATCTCCATCCATCATGTCGGGTGACAGGTTGCCCGACCAGGCCGACAGGGAATCCAGCGCACGGCCCGCAAAACTGAAGAAATGCCGATAGCCGCTCCAGAAACCAGGCTTGCCTGCTTCGCCACGGGCGGCAAAGGCCCGGGTCAGAAAGTCCCGCGAGGCTCGGCGCTGTTCGCCGCCGGTAAGATAGAAAAACAGCACAATGGGCGACATCACGGCATGCGATAGCCGGTGACCGAGCAGGCGATACAGGATCGAACAGAACCGCAGGCCCCAGTAAAGCCCACGCTCCGACAGCCGCGCCCAGTGCGTGGGTTCCGCGCGCAGCGGTGCAGGGCGATGCTTCAGCACCCGTGGCAGGCGCCACAGCATGGTGAAAAACAACCGCGTGTGCATGGCCGATATTCGCAGATTGTCGCGCAGCATATCGAAATTGGAAGTATTGCCCGGCGGGTAGGTAACGCGGACCGGCAGTTGCACCACCGGCGTGCCGCGCCAGAACAGACGCACCATGATTTCAGTGTCGAAATCCATCCGTTGCCCCAGCACTTCACCATCGGCCCGCAGATGCTGCACGGCAGCCAGCGGATAGACGCGATAGCCGCACATCGAATCACGGATCTGTAGGGACAGGGTTTCGACCCAGACCCAGAAATGCGTAATCCAGCGACCGATGGCACGGCCCAGGGGGATGGTGTTGTCATAGACGGGAACGCCGGTTACCAGAGCCTGCGGATGCTGCCGGGCCAACGCCAGCAGGTCTTCCAGCCTGCCCATATCATGCTGGCCGTCAGCATCGACCTGCACGGCATGCGTGAAACCGGCCGCCTGAGCCAGCGCCATGCCGGCCAGCACCGCCCCGCCCTTGCCCTGATTGACGGCAAGGCGATGCACGGTGACGCCCTGCGCGGGGTCGTGGCGTGCCGCCAAAGCACTCCGGGCAGGTTCGACATTGCCGTCGTCGACGACGAACACGGTGAGCCCGGCCGCGCGCAGCGGCGAGACCACACTGTCCAGCGCCAGCCAGTGATTATGGCTGGGAACAATGGCACAGATCTTCTGATCGCTACCGGTCATGCCGGCACCAGGGCGATGCTGCCCGATGAGAGGATATCCTCCTCATGGCGGTATTCGAATGTCAGGCGCCCCCGTGCGGCTGCATGCTGCAGGCGCAAGACCACGGTCATGCCCGGCTGCGTGACTCGCCTGAATTTCACCTGCAGCTTTTGTGCAGATTCAAGCGCAAGCCCCAGATGCCGCTCGGCCAGCAATACGGCCCAATCGACCTGCACCACGCCAGGCAACACCGGCTGACCGGGAAAATGCCCTTCGCATTGCGCCAGGTCCGGCGGAATAAAAAGCGTCAACTCGGCCACGCCGTCAGCAACACGGCTATGGCGCAATACCGGCTCGACAGGCCGCGTCATGACTGGATAGCCTCCACCTTTGCGACATCGAACAACGCCGCAATGTCCGTTTGCCGTCGTTTGCCCAGCGCCGCAACCGGCAGGCTGGCAACGAAGCGCCACCGGCGCGGCAGGCCGACCGGTTCCTGCGTCACTGATAATGCCTTCTGCAACATGCGCCCGAAGCGAAAAGCCCCCAGCTTCTCCAGCTGATCCCGGCCCTCCGTCGTCGTCACCACCGCAGCGGCAATGCGTCGTGTCGGCTCGTGCAGGATAACGGCAGCATCCTCGATCCAGGGCAGCGCCACCAGCATCTGCTCGACCTGCTGCAAGTTGACGCGCTTTCCTTCCACCTTCACCACCCGATCAGCACGGCCACGGAAGCGGAAGCCGCCGTCGGGGAACAGATCGACCAGATCGGCACTGGCCTGCAACCCGGCGACATGCAGCGCTTGCACCTCCATGCGGCCTTCCGCATCCGTGCCGATGCGCACACCAGGCAGCGGCTGCCAGTCGGCATCTGGCCTGCGGTGGCTGCGCCAGGCGACCGCCCCGGTCTCGGTGCTGCCGAAAATCTCGGTCGCAGCGATGCCGAACAGTTGCGCTGTCGCCGCGGCCGCTTCCGGGCCAAGCGGTGCACCAGCCGAGAGGATGAGGCTGGGCCGGCGGTTCTCCGACGGTGACATCATGCCATCCAGCCGCATCAGATGCGCCGGGCTGGTAACCAGCACGCCCCCATCCTGCAGGGCAGCCATCACGCTTTCCCATATGTCATGCGTGCGTCCTTCGAAGACACGACCGGTGGCCAGCGGCCAGCACAAGCGGAAGGCAAGGCCGTAGACATGCTGATGACTGACCGTGGCATGCACGCAGGCCGCTGCCGGAACGACACTCCCGAATACCGCTTCGATCGCGGCAGCTTCCTGCTCGAGCTGATGCAGGGTCTTATCGATACGCTTGGCGGCGCCGGTGGAACCGGAAGTGAAAAAGGCGATGGGCGCGGCAGGATTGAGCGGCCGGACCGCAGGGGATTCACCCGGCATGCCGTCTTGCAGGACCAGACTATGCACCGGCGCCGATGGCGGTGCGTCGCTGACCAGGCAGTCGAAGCTGTCCGCCATTGCGTCCAGCGTGCCGGGCCGGCCATTAGGTGGAAAGACGATCTCGCAGCCGGCATCCAGCAGGGCAAACAGGCCGACCGCCGCCCAGTAACTGTCACCGGCGAACAGCAGGCCGCGCCGGCATCCATCCTGCCGCAGGCGTCGCGCATTGGTGGCAACATCAGCACAGAAATCCGCATGGCTTTTGCGGTGTCCATCATGGATTGCGATGCATCGCGCTGGAGAAGATGCATCCGTCAGCAAATGTGACAGCCGGCCTTCCATCATGCGCGTCCGAAGGATCGATAAATGGTCTGCCGCAGGATGTAGTCGCCAGCAAACAGCCCCCCCATCACGACATAGGAAATCAACCCGGTCCACAACGCCCAGTAATCATCGGCCCCTGCCGCGGCAAGGGCCGCTGCTATGACGGCATTAGCGACCAGCCAGGCGGCCCATACTATCGTCAGGCGGCGACAGTAAATCTGCCCCTCCGGCGGCAGAGCACCATGGCGCAGGCGCGCAAACCGCTCAATCAGGCTCGGCGGCCGCCACAGCGATACCGCAAAGACGGCCGCAACGGCCAGGCTGAGTAGCACCGGATAGCAGCGGCTGGCCAGTTCGGCGTCCAGCACGGCCAGCAGAGGCAGCAATCCCAGCGCGGCCAGCAAAGCCGGCCGCCAGTCCCGCATCAAATGCGCCGGCAGGGTCAGCAGCCGCACAAACAGCAGCGCTTCTGCCAGTCCGATAAAGGCCAGCGGCGTGACGCGATCTCGCGTGAAGTACACAATGGCGGGATAGCCGACGCTGAGAAGAAAAACGATCGCCAGACCGGCTGCAGCAGCCCTGTTACGCAACCAGGGCATAAACCGCTTCAAGAACATCGCCCACCGTCCGGACACTCTTGAATTCCTCCGGTTTGAATTTTCGGCCCGTCAGTTCCTGTAGCTTCACCACCAGATCGACGGCATCGATGCTGTCGAGGTCAAGATCCTCATACAGGCGCGCGCTCTGCACGATCTTTTCGGGCGGTACCTCGAACATCTCTTCGAGATGCCCCTTCAGTTTTTCAAAAATTTCGTCACGCGACAACATCACGCTCACCCCGCCTGCTGAGCGGCAATGAACCGGGCAAGACTACGCACATTGGCGAAGTGCGCCTTGACCTCTTCGGTTACCGTATCGAATTTCACATTGAAGGCTTTGCGCAGCGCTACACCCAACTCCAACGCATCAATGGAATCCAATCCGAGTCCGTCCGAAAACAGCGCCTCTTCACTGTCAATTTCCTCGGGCCTGATATCCTCAAGCTTCAAGGACGCGACTATTAGTTTTTTAACCTCGAGCTCAAGATCATCCATTGGCTAACTGTTCCGTATAATAATCTTCAAGATGGCGAACGAGCTTACGTGTCGTGAGCGAACGATGCTCTTCGATACCAATATCCTTCGTCGTTATGGTGTCCCCGATAACGATCCGAAAGCGCGGACGCCGCACCGGAACCTGCCACCACTTGTCTCCCTTAAGAAGGGTCGGTGGATTACAGGACAACACGACGAGCTGGATGTCCGCATTGAGCAGCGTCGCGATATGCGCGAAACCACGGCGGAAGCGCAACGGCTCACCGGGGCGGCTGCGCGTGCCCTCGGGGAAGATGATCAGATGATTGCCGGCCTCCAGAGCGGTGCGGCAGGTCGACAGCATTTCCTCGGCAGGCAGATCGTTACGGATATAATCGGCGGCCCGCATCAAACGGCCAAGCATCGGGCTATCCCAGAGCTCTGCCTTGATCACGCATTGCGCGCGCGGAAGCTGCGCAATAAGCAGGACGACATCGAGAAGCGTGGGGTGATTGGCAATAATCAGCCGTCCGCCACGATCCGCGAGCTTGTCGACGCCCGCCATTTCCAGGTCGAGGATGCGCAGCTTCAGGAGAATACCCACATACAGGCGGAACAGGCGGTGGATCAGGTATCGCACCCGCGCGCCACGCTCGGGCCCTTCCAGCGACATCACGCGGACGGTGCAGATCGCAATCAGCGCAAGAACCGGTCCGCCGCCAAACAAAGCGACGAAGGCCAGCCCTGTGGCCAGCATCCGCCAGGTGCGCCCCAACCGATCAAGCCGCACGGGACCACTCCCATGTCATATCAGCGCCGGCGGCCGCCTGATGCTTCCTGTCTGAGAGCAGAAAGCCGAGAAAGTCCTGCGCCAGGCACGGGACAGAATTGGCTTCGGGCTGCGTGGCTGCCGACACGCGAAGACGGATGACATCGCTTCCCGCTGCCGGCTGCCCCAGCAACAGGGAGAAGATGAACGATTGGCGCGGACGCTCTTCGTCCTCAAAGGCTGCATAAGCCCCCGGAAGTGGTTCGTCGCCGTACAGCAACAATACAGGCTCGCCCGTTTGCGCCAGACAACCAGCCGCCTCAAGCAGGCCATAGCCGAAGGAATCAGGGCCTGCTGAAATTGCCGTATGACCGGCCCTGTTCTTTGTGTGGATCGACAGCAGGCCGAGCAGCGCATGGTGAACAGAGACGCTGAAATCGGCCGGTGACGGCATCTCGCCCTGCGATACCGCTTCAAGAATGCTCAACGTTCGCGTCAGCTCGCCATCACGACTTGCCAGAATGTAGCGCACATCCTGCCGGTTGCCCGCACAGGACAGAGCCGCCTTCATCAAAGCCTGCCCTGACGGAGTCAGCCGGCGACGCATCATCATGGGCAGTTCGACCACGCGATCCTGGCCGCCGCCAAAAACAGACGGCAGCGCATCGCGCGACAGCGCCCACGCATAACAGTCATGCACCGCGAATGTCAGCAGGACCGACATGCGCCCCCCTTCAAGAGCCGGCCTTCAGGAGCCGACTGTGTACAAGCGCTTCTCGATATCCTGTTCAAGTTTGACGACCATGGAATTGTATCGCCGGTGAATCCAGTCCTGATCCGCCTTCAGGTTTGAAGATCCTGCATAGCGGATGCTGTAGGCTTTCTGCGTGTAGACGATATCGACCGTCGCTGTATGTTCGCGCCATTTCTGGGTGGCACGCATCAGCCCGGGATTAACCTTCTCGACCAGCCAGCCATTCGAGGAGGCAGCCTGATAAATGGCGGTCTCCAGCGTCACCAGGTCGGCCTTCTGGGCTGCGACCGGAATCGGATGGTCTTCAACTTTATAGACAGGCTGTACGCGGTTGCAGCCGCCGACAGTCAGCATGATAACCAGCACTGCGCCAACAGCGCAGCGAGCCTTCCATTGCACCATGTAAGTCCCCCACATATGCTCGGCGGCCATAATCAGATCCGCCTTACATTCTTCTAAATCCCCACAACCTTGAATACAATTTTAGTATAGATTTTTCGAATATTCTACAACTCAGGCGAAAATGAACGCGCATGTTACTCGTTCACGCAATGAGCCGGGATGCAGGGCAGAGATTACAGTTGCTGGCAGCCTGGGGACATGAAACAGACCAAACAGCAGCGTCCCCTTCCAGCCGTCTGGCGCGGGCGCTTTTAAGATATTCCGCTAGGAATTCCGGTCTTTTCCCCGACGCCGCGACATGGGTTTTTTCTCGTGCGCCATCCGGCCAGCCTCACATCGTCAACGCCGGTCCTTCCCCCGTCTGGATTTCATTCAGTCATTCCGGCGCGTGGGTCGCCTGCGCGCTCAGCGCCACCGGCCCTATCGGTGTGGATGTCGAAGCACACCGCCAGGACCGGGATCTGCACAGCATCTCTGCGCTTAGCTTCAGCGCCGATGAACAACACCGTAGTCACGGCGGAATCCCGGAGTTTTACCGGATATGGACCATCCGTGAGGCTATAGCCAAAGCGACCGGCGCTGGCCTGACGCAAGTTACCGATCGCCACGACTATGCCGGGCCCGGGCCCATGCTGGGAAGCTGGCGGAGTTCAGTCTCGGGCGCAGCCTGGGACATAACCCACATGCTGCCGATGCCGGATCTGAGCCTGGCCTGTGCGACCCCTGCGGATGGAACTGCCGGCGCGCAATCGCCGACAGTTTGCATATCCGCCTGAGCGGCAACGGTCAGTAATACTTGCGCCCGTAATCGCAGGCGTTTTCGACCACGCGGGACAGCATCAGATTGTCGGTGCCGCCGATCGAAAACGCGCCGCCCATGGCATTGGCTTTTGCATAGAAAATTGGCTCGGCCACAACCTGCTGGGTCGCCAGATCGGTATATTTGACCTTGAGCAAGACGGCTGAACTACCTGCCATGCTGCCGAGCCAAAAACGCTCGCTGACATTTACTTTCTTGAGATCGACGATGCTCGGCTCGATGAGCAGTTTGCTGCTCGCATCGGTGCCTGCATTCGCCCGGATCGCCGGAAATACAGTGTTCAAGCACATTTCCAGCTCATTTGCGATTCGCGCCGCAGCACGCTGATCGCCGGCATCCCCCTCCATCCGCTCAACAACGAGCGGCTT
>NZ_JBXAQT010000001.1:1177549-1884592 GCF_058807515.1 Ferrovibrio sp. GW821-FHT12B10
CGCCGGCCAGATCGACGACAGCCTTTATAACGCCGGCATTGCTGCGGGCCTGAACAACGCACTGCTCAGCGAGTTCATCCGCATCTTCTCATACGATGTCGACTTCCAGCGCGAAGTGCAGCCAGGCGATCGCTTCGAACTCTTCTTTGATCGTCACTTCGACGACAACGGCAAGACCGTGAAGACCGGGCGCATTGCCGCTGCCGCGATGACGCTGTCGGGCCGCGAACTGCGCTACTACTTCTATCAGCCGTCCGATGGCGGCGATGCCGACTATTTCACGCCGGCCGGCTCCAGTGTGCGCAAGGCGCTGCTGCGCACGCCGATCGACGGCGCGCGACTGACCTCAGGCTTCGGCATGCGCCATCACCCGATCCTCGGCTTCAGCCTGATGCACAAGGGCGTCGACTTCGGCGCCATGACCGGCACGCCGATCCAGGCTGCCGGCGAAGGCGTCGTGGATATGGCCGGCTGGAACGGCGGCTACGGACAGTATGTGCGCATCAAGCATGGCAACGGCTATATGACCGCCTACGCGCATATGAGCCGCCTTGGCGTGAAGACCGGCCAGCGCGTGCGCCAGGGCCAGATCATCGGTGCGGTCGGCACCACCGGGCGTTCGACCGGCCCGCATCTGCATTACGAAGTCATGCAGAACGGCAAGCAGATCAATCCGACCGGCGTGCGCTTCCCCTCCGGCCGCAAGCTGGATGGCAAGGAATACGACCGCTTCCGCAAGCATGCGGGCGAGATCGACGGCGAATTGCGCAAGACGCCGCTGCTCGCGCTGCTCAATCGTGGTGATTGATCGGCGCGTCGACGGATCCACCGTCGACTGAACCTTCGTTAAAGCCTGTATAGCCAACACCGCCCTCGTCACGGGCGGTGTTTTGCTATGAAGTCCATAGGTAATTTATCGACTGATACGATTTAAATGATATTTTACCTATGAATAGCTCGTTCCTAGGGTGACGGCCTTTCCAACAGAAGGACTGTCACCATGACCACCGATACCCGCTTCCCCATCGATATCGTGCTCAAAGCCTTTGCTGCCGGCGACGTGCCCACCCTGCTCGATCATATCGACGACGAGATTGATCTCCGCATCGATCACTATCGCGATTCCGCCGATGTGAGCTGGCAGCAATGCACCGGCAAGGCCGGCCTGCTGCAGGTGCTGCAGCGCCTGGGCACCGACATCTTCCCGCAGGGCACACACATCCTGTCGGCACGCAGCACGGCGCTGGGCGATGACTGGGTGCTGACGGAATTCCACCAGCGCTTCTTCTATGGCCTGCAGCAGCAGGTGGTGGATGGCCATACCTGGATCATCAGCCATTCACGCAACGGCCGCATGGACTACTTCCGCGAGACCGTGGCGAGCATGCAGCCCGCCACCTCCTGAGCATGAAAGAAGCACCGCCATGATGTTCGACCTGCGGGCCCTGACCTACTTCGTGGCCGCCTACGAAGAAGCGTCGATCACCGCGGCGGCCAGGCGGTGCTTCGTCGCCCAGCCCTCGATCAGCTTGGCGATCCGCAATCTTGAAACCGCGCTGGAGACCCAGCTGTTCGAGCGTGGCAAGGGCGGCCTGGTGGCGACGCTGGCGGCCGAACGGCTCTATCCGCGCGCCCGCAGCCTGCTGGCCGAGGCCAGCGCCATCGCGCAGGATTTCCGCACCACGCCCAAGGAAGAGGTCCGTCTGTTCGTGCAGCCCGATGTGCTGACCAGCCGCATCGGGCCTTTCATGGCCGCACTGGGCGAGCTGATGCCCGACGCGGTACTGAAGCTGACGCCCGACCGCGAGACCGCCGCGCTGCGCATGGTCGCCGAGCATTGCAAGACTGAGTCCGACTGGTTCGCACCGCTATGGACCGACCGCTATGTGGTGATCATCCCCGAAAGCCATCCCTTGCGGTTCCGCAACGGCTTCGCGCTGGCCGACCTGCATGGCGCGCCCTTCATCGAGCGGCCGTATTGCGCGCTCAATCTGGTCTTCACCCGCGCGTTGGCCGAGAAGGGCATCGTGCTGGACGTGCGCGCCGTCGCCGAGCGCGAGGAAGCGCTGCTGAAAATGGTCGAGATCGGGCTCGGCCTGTCGCTGGTGCCGGAATCCCACGCAACCGGCCTGCCGCATGTGATCGTGCGGCCGCTGAAGGAAGCCGTCGGGCTGGAGCGCCGCATGGGGCTGGCCTGCGCGGCGGCTGACAGCAAAACCGTCGCGCTGGTGCAGCAGCTGGCCGAACGGCTGGCGCAGTAGGTCAGCTGCTGGCTTCCGACTGCAGCCAGTCGACGAAGGCCTGCACCAGCGGGCGGCGGAACTGCGCCGCCGGCGCGACCACCCAGTAGCGCCACTCTGCCGTCCAACTCACATCCAGCAGCCGCACCAGGCGGCCCTTGGCCAGATGCTCGCCCAGATGCGGCGCACGCCCCAGCGCCACGCCCTGGCCCGCGACGGCCGCGGCGACCAGAACATTGGAATCGGTGAACTGCAGCCCGCGCTCGCTCAGCGCAGGAGACAGACCGGCGCGCTCGAACCAGGCTGGCCAGCTCAGCCAGGGCTGCGCCGGCTGCGCATCGACATCATGCAGCAGCTGGTGATGCGCCAGATCCTCGAAGCGCTGCAGCGGCGGTCCGCCATGCAGCAGCGCCGGGCTGGCGACCGGGAACACGTCCTCACCCAGCAGCGGCACGGCTTGGAGGCCCTTAAAGGGGCCTGCACCGAAACGGATGGCGAGATCGACATCCTCGCGCGCGAAATCAACCAGCCGCCGCGAGGTATCGATGCGCAGCTCGATGCCGGGATAGGCGATGCGGAAGCGCGACAGGCGCGGCACCAGCCAGCCCGCCGCAAAGGACGCCAGCGTGGTCACCGTGACCAGGCCGGTCGCACCGCCTTCACGCAGCCGCGCTGTCGCTGCCGCCATGCGGTCGAGCGCATCGCTCAAGCCCGGCATATAGGCGCGGCCGGCATCGGTGAGCGCGAGCCCACGCGGTTGGCGCCGGAACAGCGGCACCTGCAGCAGCGATTCCAGGCCCTTCACCTGCTGGCTGATCGCGGCCGCCGTGACGCCCAGTTCGGCGGCGGCCAAGGCAAAGCTGCCATGACGGGCGGCGGCCTCGAAGGCACGCAGGGCATTGAGGGGTGGCAGGCGGCGGCGCATGTCCTCAGTATCATGCCTTAGCTTTCCTAAGCCAATACCCTAGAAACACTCGTTTGCGCCTTAGGCAGGCTTAGGTGACGCTCTGGCCACCCAGTCAGGAGCCGCCCATGCCCAGTTATGTCGCCGAAACCCCCGCCGCCGCCGCCGCCGAGGCCCGGCTGCATTTCGCCCGCAAGTTCAGCTTCGAGGCCGACTGCTGGGACGTGCATCACGCCTTAAGCCACGGCCACACCGACTTCGTGCTGCTCGATGTGCGCGGCCGCAAGGCCTATGCCGAGAACCATGTGCCCGGCGCGATCAGCCTGCCGCATGCCGACATCACGGCCGAGCGCATGGTCGACAAATGGGCCGACGACACGCTGTTCGTCGTCTACTGCGCCGGGCCACATTGCAACGGCGCCGACCGCGCTGCCCTGAAGCTCGCCAGCCTAGGCTATGCCGTGAAGATCATGATCGGCGGCATGACCGGCTGGGCCGATGAAGGATTTTCCTACGCCCAGGGCCGCGAGCCCGGCCAAGTGCTGGAGAGCAAGTGATGATGACGCTGTATGACTACCTCGATTCCGGCAACGGCTATAAATGCCGCCTGCTGATGGCCCTGCTGAACGTGCCCTATCGCCGCGTCGAACTCGATCTCGACAAGGGCGAGACCCGCACCCATGCGTTTCTGGCCAAGAATCCGAATGGCCGCATCCCGGCGCTGGAACTGGAAGACGGCTTCGTGCTGCCGGAATCGAACGCCATCCTCTATTACATCGCCGATGGGTCGAAATACCTGCCGGAAAGCCGGCTGGCCCGCGCGCAGGTGATGCAGTGGCTGTTCTTCGAGCAGTACAGCCACGAGCCTTACGTCGCCACGCCGCGCTGGATCCTGCGCCATCTCGGGCGCGAGCATCCGCGCATGGCTGAAATGCCTGAGCGCCTGGAAAAAGGCCGCGCCGCGCTGGGCGTGATGGAGCAGCACCTGCAGAAAAACGACTACTTCGTCGGCGGCAGCTACTCGATCGCCGATATCGCGCTCTACGCCTATACCCACCGCGCCGATGAATCCGACCTCGACCTCAAGCCCTTTCCCGCCATCCGCGCCTGGATGAGCCGCATCGCGGCGCAGCCCGGCCATGTGAAGATGCTGCCGGGCGACTGATAAATCACGCTTTTGCCATCTTGGGCGCTATCCTGACCTCATCAGGAGGTGCCCAGATGGCAAAACCGACCGAGACGAAGACCCGCCACACGCGGACCAGGGCCGGCGACCGGGACCTGCATCCCGAAACCCAGATGATGACCTACGGCTACGACCCCTTCCTCTCGGAAGGCGCCGTCAAACCGCCCGTCTTCCTCACCTCCACCTTCGCCTACAAGACCGCCGAGGACGGTGCCGCCTTCTTCGACCTGATGGCGGGCCGCACCAAGCTGCCCGAGGGCGAAAAAGCCGGCCTGATCTACAGCCGCTTCAACCACCCCAACCTCGAGATCGTCGAGGACCGCCTGGCGCTGCTCGAAGGCGCCGAAGCCGCCGCCGTCTTTTCCAGCGGCATGGCGGCGATCGCCAGCGCCTTCCTCACATTTTTGCGGCCCGGCGACACCCTGCTGCATTCCTCGCCGCTCTATGGCGGCACCGAGACGATGATCCGCAAGGTGCTGCCCGAGTTCGGCATCGCGACCGCCGAATTCCATGACGGCCTGCATGACCGCGACATCACGGCGGCGGCAGAGAGCGCCAAAGGCCGCATCGCCATGATCTTCATCGAGACGCCGGCCAACCCGAACAACGCCATGGTCGATTTCGCCATGGTGGCCAAGGCCGCCGACGCCATTGCCAAGAAACAGGGCGGCACGCGGCCGCTGATCGTCTGCGACAACACCATGCTGGGGCCGATCTTCCAGAAGCCGCTGGCCCACGGCGTCGACATCGCGGTGTATTCTCTCACCAAATATGTCGGCGGCCATAGCGACCTGGTGGCCGGCAGCGCGGTCGGCGCCAAAGCCCAGCTCGACCGCATCCGCAGCTACCGCAACACCTTTGGCAGCCAGCTCGACCCGCATTCCTCCTGGATGATCGCCCGCTCGCTGGAGACGCTGGTGATCCGCATGACGCGTGCCGCCGAAACCGGCCGCAAGGTGGCGCAGTGGCTGAACACCAACCCGCACATGAAGGTGACGGTGCGGCATCCCGACCTGATCACCGACAACACCTATCAGACCGTCTACCAGCGCCAGTGCTCAGGCCCCGGCTCGACCTTCTCCTTCACGCTGGAAGGCGCCACGCGGCAGCAGAGCTTCAAGCTCATCAACGCGCTGCGGCTGTTCAAATCCGCCGTCAGCTTAGGGGGCACGGAATCGCTGGTCTGCCATCCGGCGTCCACCACGCATTCGGGCGTCGGCACCAAGATCCTCGACACGCTTGGCGTGACAGAAGGCCTGATCCGCGTCTCGATCGGGCTGGAGCATCCCGACGACCTGATCGACGACCTGGAGGCGGCCTTCCGGGAGGCGACGCGTCCTTAAAAATGGGACCCCGGGTCAAGCCCGGGGTGACAGGTAAAAAGTAAAGTCGTCACCCCGGCCAAGCGCAGCGCGAGCCGGGCCCCATTTACGTCTGACAAAACCGCAACGGGGCAGCTTTCGCTGCCCCGTTTCCGATCACTCCGCCGCCACGTCGACGATACGGTCCTGGATCGTCAGGCCCTTGGGGCCGGCGCTCACATTCACCGTCACGCCATCGGCGATCTCGCCTTCCAGGATCATGCTGGCCAGCGGGTTCTGCAGCGACCGCTGGATCACCCGCTTCAAGGGCCGCGCGCCGTAGACCGGATCGTAGCCGGCATCGGCGAGCCACTTCTTCGCCGCGTCATCCAGCTTGATCTCGATCTTGCGATCGGCCAGCAGCTTGCGCAGCCGCAGCAGCTGGATGTCGACGATGCCGGTCATGTTCTCGCGGCTCAGGCGACGGAACAGGATCACCTCATCCAGACGGTTGAGGAATTCCGGCCGGAAGCTGGCGCGCACCACTTCCATCACCTGATGGCGCAGCGCCTCGTCGATCTGGTCGCCGCTGGCTTTGGCCAGATATTCGCTGCCCAGATTCGAGGTCAGGATGATCACGGTGTTCTTGAAGTCCACCGTGCGGCCCTGGCCGTCGGTCAGCCGGCCGTCATCCAGCACCTGAAGCAGGACGTTGAACACATCCGGATGCGCCTTCTCGACCTCGTCGAACAGGATCACCTGATAGGGCCGGCGGCGCACCGCTTCGGTGAGCGCACCGCCCTCGTCATAGCCGACATAGCCCGGCGGCGCGCCGATCAGGCGGCTGACCGAATGCTTCTCCATGTATTCCGACATGTCCATGCGCACCATGGCGCTGTCGTCGTCGAACAGGAATTCGGCCAGAGCCTTGGTCAGCTCGGTCTTGCCCACGCCGGTGGGGCCGAGGAACAGGAAGCTGCCGATCGGCCGGTTGGGGTCCTGCAGGCCGGCGCGCGCCCGGCGCACCGCATTGGCCACCGCCACCAGCGCCTCGTCCTGGCCGACCACGCGCGTGCCCAGACGCTGCTCCATCTTCAGCAGCTTCTCGCGCTCGCCCGACAGCATCTTGTCGACCGGAATGCCGGTCCAGCGTGACACCACGCCGGCGATGTCGCTCTCGGTGACCGCCTCGCGAACGATGGCTTTATTGTCTTTGCCGCCACCTTTCTCGGCATCCTGCAGCTTGCGCTCCAGATCGGGGATCACGCCGTAGGAGAGTTCAGACGCGCGGTTCCAGTCGGCCTTGGCTTTCGCCTGGTCGAGATCGAGACGGGCCTGATCGAGCTGTTCCTTCAGCTTCTGCGCATCGCCCAGCTTGTCCTTTTCGGCCTGCCAGGCCGAGGTCAGCGTGTGCGACTGGGTTTCCAGATCGACGAGTTCCGCCTCCAGCTTGGTCAGCCGGTCCTTGGAGGCGGCATCGGTCTCCTTCTTCAGCGCTTCGCGCTCGATCTTGAGCTGCATGATGCGGCGGTCGAGTTCGTCCACCGCTTCCGGCTTGGAATCGACTTCCATGCGCAGCCGCGCCGAAGCCTCGTCGATCAGGTCGATCGCCTTGTCAGGCAGGAAACGATCCGTGATGTAGCGGTTGGAGAGCGTCGCAGCCGCCACGATGGCGCTGTCGGTGATGCGCACGCCATGGTGCACTTCATACTTCTCCTTCAGGCCGCGCAGGATCGAGATGGTGTCCTCCACCGTCGGCTCGCCGACGAAGACGGACTGGAAGCGACGGGCCAGCGCCGCGTCCTTCTCGATATACTTGCGGTATTCATCCAGCGTGGTGGCGCCGACGCAATGCAGCTCGCCGCGCGCCAGCGCCGGTTTCAGCAGGTTGGACGCATCCATCGCGCCATCGGCCTTGCCCGCGCCGACCAGCGTGTGCAGCTCGTCGATGAACAGCACGATCTGGCCTTCAGCGGCCGTCACCTCGGCCAGCACGGCCTTGAGCCGCTCCTCGAACTCGCCGCGGAATTTCGCGCCGGCGATCATGGCGCCGAGATCGAGCGCCATCAGCTTCTTGTTCTTCAGGCTTTCGGGCACGTCGCCTTTGACGATGCGAAGGGCGAGGCCTTCAACAATCGCGGTCTTGCCGACGCCGGGTTCGCCGATCAGCACGGGATTGTTCTTGGTGCGGCGCGACAGAACCTGAATCGTCCGGCGAATCTCTTCGTCGCGGCCGATCACCGGATCGAGCTTGCCCTGTTCGGCGGCCTCGGTGAGGTCGCGGGCATATTTCTTGAGCGCGTCATAAGCCTGTTCGGCCGACGCGGAATCGGCCTTGCGACCTTTACGCATATCCTGAATCGCCTTTTCCAGATTCTGTGGCGTGACATTGCCGGCCTTCAGCGCGTCGCCCGCCGGGGTGCCGGTGGAGAGCGCCAGCGCCTGCAGCAGCCGCTCGGCGGCGACGAAACTGTCGCCGGCCTTTTCACGCAGCTTCTCGGCCGTTTCGAACAGGCGCGCCATCTCGGGCGCCATGTACAGGCTGCCGGCACCGCCGCCTTCCACCTTGGGGATCTTGGCCAGCGCCTCTTCGGTCTTGGCCTTCACCACCTCGGGCTGGCCGCCGGCGGCGCGGATCAGGCCCGCCGCCATGCCTTCCGGGTCGTCGTTCAGGACTTTGAGCAGATGTTCGGGCGAGAAGCGCTGATGCCCGCGGGCCAGCGCCATGGTCTGGGCAGCCTGGAGGAAACCGCGGCTGCGCTCGGTGTATTTCTCGAAATCCATGTCGAACTCCTTGTCCGGCAGTCCTGATATCGGAACCCCCGACAGCGGCTGGCTCCGGGGCGGACCCCGCACCGGAAATGTGGGAAGCCCGCCGCAGCCTGCAAGAGGGGCCGTTAAAGAATGCTGCCGGAAAGAATGCCGCAGGGACGCGTTCGTTCGCCTTGATCCAGGTCAGGACGGATCAGGCCCATCCGGCCCGGCGTCACCAGGCGGCGGCCCGATCAGGCCGGCGGCGCGCAGCCGGGCGAGATCGGGGCCATCCAGATCGACAATGGTGGGCGGGCGCGTCCCGACAGGGGGGAGGTCCACTTTCCGCCAGAGTTCGCGTGGCTTCGTTTCCGTTCGTTTCGCTTCGTCTGCGTTCGTTTGGCTTCGTTCCTGTTCGTTTTGGTTCGTTTCAGTTCGTTTGGCTTCGTTTGCGTTCGTTTCGGTTCGCCTGGCTTCGGTCGCCGGCACCTCAGGCTCTGGCGCTTCAGGCTCTGTGATTTCAGGCTCTGGCGCACGCGCGGCCAGTAGCGCCGCCGTCGCCTCGACAAAGGCGTCCATCCCCTGTCGTTCGGCGGTAATCCGCTTGCGCAGGCTGGCATTGGGCGCACGGCGGCCGGTTTCGCCCAGCGTCTCGATGCGCTTTTGCACATCGCCGGCCGTGCCTTCCATGGCCTCCTGATCCAGCAGGCAGCGCAGCATGTCGGCATCCAGGGCATCGGCCTGCAGGGCCTGACTGAGCAGGGTGGCGCGACCGCCGGCCGCCAGACGCAGGGCGGCAAGCTGCCGCTGGCGCTCCAATGCCTGCCCCAGCAGGAAGCGGAAGCGCAGGCTGCGCTTCAGATGATCCCAGATGCGGTCTTCCTTGATTGTGAGCGCGGCTGCGATTTCGACCGGCTTCTCGCCCTCGGCGATCCGGCGGGCGACAGTTTTCCAGTCGATCATGACCGGGGGCTTGCGTTTTGGCTTTACAGGCAGCGGCGGCTCGTCGGGGGTGCCCAGGGTTTCGTCCTTAAACGGATCATATTGCACGGCCATGGCGCTCTCCTGATCAGATTGACTCTCCCGATGAGAACATATAGAGTATATAGGAATAAATGTCAAACATCGCGCATTCCGGGAAGCCCGCCGTTTACGGCAGCGCGGCGCTCCCCTAAACACTGAGGCACCCCAGCGTTCGAAAACGGACCCGATTCATATGTGCGGCATCGCAGGCATCCTGACCGGACGCAGTCTCCCGGCCGATACGCTGGGCCGCCGCGTCACCGCGATGACCGATGCCATCGCCTATCGCGGGCCTGATGCCGCCACGTCCTGGCTGGATCCCGCCGCCGGCCTGGCCTTCGGGCATCGCCGCCTCGCCATCGTCGACCTGACCGAGACCGGCGCGCAGCCGATGCTGAGCGCCGATGAGCGGTTCGTCATCTGCTACAACGGCGAGATCTTCAACGCCGCCGAGGTCGCGCACGATCTGCCGCATGTGACCTTCCGTGGCACATCCGATACCGAAGTGCTGCTGGAAGCCTGCGCCGCCTGGGGCGTGGAGAAGGCCATCCCGCGCTTCATCGGCATGTTCGCCTTCGCCCTGTGGGACCGCAAAGAGCGCGTGCTGTGGCTGGTGCGCGACCGCCTGGGCATCAAGCCGGTCTACTGGACGCAACAGAACACCGATGAAGGCCCGGCGCTGCTGTTCGGATCGGAGCTGAAGGCGCTGACCGCCTATCCGGGCTGGACGCCGAAACTGGATCGCGATGCGCTGGCCGGCTACCTGCGCTTTGGCTATGTGCCGGCGCCGCGCGCGATCTATGCCGGCGTGCAGAAGCTGCCGCCGGGCCATATCCTGCGCATCGACCAGAATGGCGACACGACCTTGAGCTGCTTCTGGGACCTGCGCCGCATCGCCGCCACCGGCATGCGCAACCGCGACATGCGGCCCGAGGCCGAGCAGCTGGAAGACCTGCATGTGCTGCTGAAAGACGCGGTCAAACGCCGCATGATGGCCGATGTGCCGCTGGGCGCGTTTTTGTCCGGGGGCATAGACTCGTCCACCGTCGTCGCGCTGATGCAGACGCAGTCGAGCCAGCCGGTGCAGACCTTTTCCATCGGCTTCACCGACGAGGCCTTCAACGAGGCCGACCATGCCCGCACGGTGGCCAGGCATCTGGGCACCGACCATACCGAGCTGGTGATCGATTCCGATCATGCGCGCAGCGTGATCCCGAAACTGGCCGAGATGTATGACGAGCCGTTTTCGGACAGCTCCCAAATCCCCACCTATCTGGTGTCGGAACTGGCGCGCAAATCCGTCACCGTGTCGCTGTCGGGCGATGGCGGCGACGAGATCTTTGCCGGCTATGTGCGCTACCAGGGCATCGACCGGCTGTGGAACGCCGTTGGCGTTGTGCCGGCCGCGTTGCGGCATGGCGGTGGCGGCCTGCTGAAGCTGCTGTCGCCCGATGCCTGGGACGCGGTGTTTTCGCCCATCCCGCAGCGCTACAAGCCAAAGTTCATCGGCGACAAGATCCACAAGGCCGCCGGCATCATGGCCGAAGCCGATGCCGATGCGATGTATGCCGCCCTGGTCACGCAATGGGATGGCGAAAGCATGGTCCGTGGCGCCGCCTCGCGTGGCGCGCTTGATACGCGGCTGGCCGGCGAGCTGCCGGAAACCGTGGCCCGGCTGCGCTATCGCGACATGGTGACCTACCTGCCCGACGACATCCTGACCAAGGTGGACCGCGCCAGCATGGCGGTGTCGCTGGAGGCGCGCGTGCCGCTGCTCGATCACCGCGTGGTGGAATATGCCTGGCGCCTGGCGCCCGACCGCCTGCTGAAAGACGGCCAGGGCAAGCGGCTGTTGCGCCAGGTGCTCTACAAGTATGTGCCGCAGCAGATGGTGGAGCGACCCAAGACCGGCTTCGGCATTCCGGTCGGCGACTGGCTGCGCGGGCCGCTGAAGGACTGGGCCGCGGATCTGCTCTCCGAGCAGCGGCTGAGCGCCGATGGCCTGATCGATCCGGGCCCGGTGCAGCAGCGCTGGCGCGAGCACTTAAGCGGCCGCCGCAACTGGCAGCACAGCCTGTGGACGGTGCTGATGTTCCAGGCCTGGCGGCAGCGCTGGCCCGGCGTTTCACTGGGCTGATCCCCGGCCTGAAGAACGCACCCGCAGCACGACACCTGAAAGCGGGAATTTCCCCAACGGCACGGTGACTTGCGGTAGCCGGCGGGAACTCTCCGGCCGTATGGCGGTTCGTTGACAGCCCCCATGGCGGGTTATAGTGTGCAGCGCGAAAAACGTAGGCGCCCCGTGATTTATGGGGCTGCACACCGTCTCTTTTGTCATTTACTCGCTCGCAACAACCAAGGTTTGACGTCCATGAAGGTTCTGGTCGCGGTCAAGCGCGTGGTGGACTACAACGTCAAGATCCGCGTCAAGGCGGACAAGACGGGTGTCGATCTCGCCAACGTCAAGATGTCGATGAATCCCTTCGACGAAATCGCCGTCGAAGAGGCGGTCCGTCTCAAGGAAGCCAACACCGCCACCGAGGTGATCGCCGTCTCCATCGGCCCGGCCCAGGCGCAGGAAACGCTGCGCACCGCTTTGGCCATGGGCGCCGACCGCGGCATCCTGATCAAGACCGACGCCGACGTGCAGCCGCTGGCGGTTGCCAAGATTCTGGCCAAGATCGTCGAGGCCGAGCAGCCGCAGCTCGTCATCGTCGGCAAGCAGGCCATCGATGACGACAGCAACCAGACCGGCCAGATGCTGGCGGCGCTGCTGAACTGGGCCCAGGGCACCTTCGCCAACAAGGCGAGCTTCGCCGACGGCAAGGCCACCGTGGTGCGCGAAGTGGACGGCGGTCTGGAGACCGTCGAGCTCAAGCTGCCCGCCGTGGTCACCACCGACCTGCGCCTGAACGAGCCGCGCTACGCCTCGCTGCCCAACATCATGAAGGCGAAGAAGAAGCCGATTGATGAAAAGACCCCGGAAGACCTGGGCGTCGATATCGCGCCGCGCCTGAAGACGCTGTCGGTGGACGAGCCGCCGAAGCGCCAGGCCGGCATCAAGGTGCCCGATGTGGCGACCCTGGTGCAGAAGCTGAAGACCGAAGCGGGAGTGATCTGAGATGAGCGTCCTCGTAATCGCTGAACACGACAACGCCTCGCTCAAGGCCCCGACGCTCAACGCCGTCACCGCCGCCGCCAAGATCGATGCCGATGTGCATGTGCTGGTCGCCGGCAAGGGCGCCGATGCCGCCGCCGCCGCGGCTGCCAAGGTCGCCGGCGTGAAGAAGGTCATCCAGGTCGAGGGCGAGCAGTATGCCCATGGCCTGGCCGAGCCGCTCGGCGCGCTGGTCGCCGCTATCGGCAAGGGCTACGCCGCGATTCTCGCGCCGGAGACCACCAGCGGCAAGAACGTGCTGCCGCGCGTCGCCGCCCTGCTCGATGTCGCCCAGATCTCAGGCATCGTCGAAGTGAAGTCGGCCGACACCTTCGTGCGTCCGATCTATGCCGGCAACGCCATGGCGACCGTGCAGTCGTCGGATGCCATCAAGGTCATCACCGTGCGCGCGACCGGCTTCGCGGCCGCCGCCGCCGAGGGCGGTTCCGCCGCCGTCGAGAAGGCGGGCGGCGCCGCTGATGCCGGCCTATCCAAGTTCATCGGCCAGGAGCTGCAGAAGTCGGATCGTCCGGAGCTGACCTCGGCCAAGATCATCGTGTCTGGCGGCCGCGGCATGGGCTCGGGCGAGAATTTCAAGCTGATCGAGGCCGTCGCCGACAAGCTCGGCGCCGCCGTCGGCGCCAGCCGCGCCGCGGTGGACGCCGGCTTCGTGCCGAACGACTATCAGGTCGGCCAGACTGGCAAGATCGTGGCGCCGCAGCTTTACGTGGCCGTCGGCATCTCGGGCGCGATCCAGCATCTCGCCGGCATGAAGGACTCGAAGGTGATCGTCGCCATCAACAAGGACGAAGAGGCGCCGATCTTCCAGGTTGCCGATTACGGCCTGGTCGGCGACCTGTTCAAGATTCTGCCCGAGCTCGAAGCCGAGCTGGCCAAGTAAGCGAACGGAACCGGGGAACCGCATGATCAAGACCATTGGGGTGATCGGCGCCGGCCAGATGGGCAATGGTATCGCCCATGTCTGCGCGCTGGCCGGCTACGATGTCGTGCTGCAGGACATCAACGCCGCCCAGCTCGACAAGGCGCTGGAAACCATCGGCGGCAACATGGCCCGCCAGGTGGCGCGCGGCAAGATCACCGAGGCCGAGAAGGCCAAGGCGCTCACGCATATCCGCACCTCGAACGACATCCGCGTCTTCGCCGAGACCGACTTCGTGGTCGAGGCCGCCACCGAGAACGAGGGCCTGAAGAAGAAGATCTTCGCCGACCTCTGCCCCGTTTTGAAGCCGACCGCGGTGCTGGCCACCAACACCTCGTCGATCTCGGTCACCCGGCTCGCTTCCTCGACCGACCGGCCGGAAAAGTTCATGGGCATGCATTTCATGAACCCGGTGCCGGTGATGGCGCTGGTCGAGCTGATCCGCGGCATCGCCACCGACGAAAACACCTTCCGCATGGTGCGCGAGCTCACCATCAAGCTGGGCAAGACCCCGGCCAATTCGGAAGATTTCCCCGCCTTCATCGTCAACCGCATCCTGCTGCCGATGATCAACGAGGCGATCTACACGCTGTATGAGGGCGTCGGCTCGGTCGAAGCCATCGACACCGCGATGAAGTTGGGCGCCAACCATCCGATGGGGCCCTTGCAGCTTGCGGACTTTATTGGCCTCGACACCTGCCTCTCCATCATGCAGGTGCTCTACGAGGGCCTGGCCGACTCCAAGTATCGCCCGTGTCCGTTGCTGGTGAAGTATGTCGAGGCCGGCTGGTTGGGGCGCAAGACCAACCGCGGCTTCTACGACTATCGCGGCGAACATCCGACGCCGACGCGCTAAAGCGGGGACGCACCGCTGAAACAAAAAGCCCGGTTCATCGCCGGGCTTTTTTCATGTCTCCGCGCCGTCACTGTTCAGCGATGGCCGCGTCGATCAGCTTGAGCGCATCGGGGCCGTCCCAGGCGGCAGCGCCGGGCAGGCGGCCGATCTCGCGGCCCTGGCGGTCGATCAGGATGGTGGTCGGCAGGCCATAGACGCCCCAGGCACGGCCCGACTTCATGCTGGCATCGAGATAGCTGCCGAGCCGGCGCGACCCCACCTCGCCCAGGAAGCGTTCGACCTTGGCGCGGCCGGCGCGGTCCTGCGCCACGGCGACCACCTCGAAATCCTTAGACCCGCGCAGGCCCTGCAGATTGTCGAGCGCCGGCATCTCCTCCCGGCAGGGGATGCACCAGGTGGCCCAGAGATTGAGCAGCACCACCTTGCCCCGGAAGGCCTCCAGCGTGACGGTCCGGTCGTCGGGGGTCTGGAATTCAGCCAAGGCGACTGGCTTCCGCTCGTGCGAGGGGATAAGTTTACGCATCTCGCCGTCGCGCGGGAGTTCGGCGGCGAAAGCGGGCTGAATGACCGCGACGGCCAGGGCCAAAATCGTCAGAAACCGTTTCATCGCAGCCTGTATCCCGATCATGTCCGCACGCAAGAAATCAAATAAGTCGAAGCCTACACCGAAGCAAGCCAACAGCATGTGGGGCGGGCGCTTTGCCGCAGGCCCGGCGGCGATCATGACCGAGATCAACGCCTCGATCCGCTTCGACCAGAAGCTCTACCGCCAGGACATCCGCGGCTCGCTGGCGCATTGCCGCATGCTGGTGCGACAGGGCCTGATTTCGGCTGCCGAGGGCAAGAAGATTCAGGCCGGGCTGGAAACAATCCTGCGTGAGATCGAGGCCGGCAAGCTGAAGATCGACCCCGCACTGGAAGACATCCACATGCATGTGGAGGCGCGGCTGTCGGAGCTGATCGGCAAGCCGGCCGGACGCCTGCACACGGCGCGCTCGCGCAACGACCAGGTGGCGACCGACTTCCGGCTGTGGGTGCGCGACGCCATCGACCGGGTGGATGCCGGCCTGAAAGACCTGCAGCTCACCCTGCTGCGCCGCGCCGATGACTATGCCGCAACGGTGATGCCGGGCTTCACGCATTTACAGGCCGCGCAGCCCGTCACCTTCGGCCACCACCTGATGGCCTATGTCGAGATGATCGGCCGCGACCGCTCGCGCCTGAAGGATGCCCGGCACCGCCTGAACGAAAGCCCGCTCGGCGCGGCAGCGCTCGCCGGCTCGTCCCTGCCCATCGACCGCGCCAGCACGGCCAAGGAGCTGGGCTTCCGCGAGCCGATGGCGAACTCGCTCGATGCCGTGGCCGACCGCGACTATGCGCTGGAATTCCTGAGCGCCGCCTCGATCTGCGCCGTGCATCTGTCGCGTCTCGCGGAAGAGATCGTCCTCTGGACATCCGCGCAATTCCGCTTCATCACGTTGAGCGATGCCTTCACCACCGGCTCGTCGATCATGCCGCAAAAGCGCAACCCCGACGCCGCCGAACTGGTGCGCGGCAAGGTGGGGCGCATCGTCGGCAGCCTGAATGCCCTGCTGATCACCATGAAGGGCCTGCCGATGACCTATGGCAAGGACATGCAGGAAGACAAGGAGCCGACGTTTGACGCCGTCGACAGCCTGGAGCTCTGCATCGCCGCCACCGCGGGCATGATCGGCGACCTGAAGGCCAATGCGCCACGCATGCAGGAAGCCGCCGGCGAAGGCTACACCACCGCCACCGACCTGGCCGACTGGTGCGTGCGCAAGATCGACATGCCCTTCCGCCAGGCCCATCACGTGGCCGGCAGCCTGGTGCGCAAGGCCGAACTGCAGAACAAGCCGCTGGAGGCGCTGACGCTCGCCGAGATGCAGAGCGTCGAGCCGCGCATCAGCAAGGACATCTTTGCCGTGCTGGGCGTGCAGAATTCCGTGAAGAGCCGCGTATCCTATGGCGGCACCGCGCCGGCCAATGTGAAAAAGCAGGTGGCGCGCTGGCGCAAGCTGCTGGCGAAGAAAGGCTGATCATGCGACGCATCCTGTCCGCCCTGCTGCTGCTCATCCTCGCTGCGACCGGGTTAGCCGCCTGCGGCCGCAAGGATGTGCCCGATTATCCGCCCGATGCGATCGAGCGCCCCGGCGTGCTGCAGCCGCGCCGCGATCCCGTTCGCTATTACTGATCTTCCGTTCGAATTGAGACTGTCATGACCGGTTTTCCCTGGTTCGCCTATCGCGACGGCGCGCTCTACGCCGAGAATGTTCCGCTGTCCAAGATCGCGGCAGAGGTCGGCACGCCGGCCTATGTCTACAGCAGCGCCGCGCTGACCGACCGCTACAAGAGCCTGTCGGATGCCTTCGCCGGCATGAACCACCTGATCGCCTATGCGATGAAGGCCAATGCCAGCCTGGCCGTGCTGCGGCATTTCCGTGACCTGGGCGCCGGCGCCGATGTGGTGTCGGGCGGCGAGCTGCAGCTGGCCATGAAGGCCGGCATCGATCCGAAGAAGATCATCTTCGCCGGCGTGGGCAAGACCCGCGACGAGATGGCGCTGGCACTGAAGAGCGGCATCCTGCAGTTCAACGTGGAATCCGAGCCTGAGCTGCATGCGCTGTCCGCGGTGGCGAGCGGCCTCGGCCTCAAGGCGCCGATCGCCATCCGCATCAATCCCGATGTCGATGCCAAGACGCATAAGAAGATCACCACCGGCAAGGCCACCAACAAGTTCGGCATCGCCTATCATCGCGCGCTCGAGGTCTATGCCGAGGCGGCAAAGCTGCCCGGCATCGCGATCGTCGGCGTGCATGTGCATATCGGCAGCCAGCTGACCGATCTGGCGCCCTATGATGCCACCTTCGCCAAGCTGGCCGAGCTGATCACGTCCTTGCGCGCCGCCGGCCACAACCTGCAGCGCTTCGATCTGGGCGGCGGCATCGGCATCCGCTACGACGAGGAGACGCCGCCGGATCCGCGCGCCTATGCCGATCTGGTGCGCAAGCATATCGGCAAGCTTGACTGTGAACTGGCGCTGGAGCCGGGCCGCTACCTGGTCGGCAACGCCGGACTGCTGCTCACGCAGGTTACCTATGTGAAACAGGCCGAGCAGAAGACATTCCTGATTCTCGATTCCGGCATGAACGACCTGATCCGGCCCGCCATGTACGAGGCCTATCACCGCATCGTGCCGGTTAAGTCCCCGAATCCCGGCGCAAATCAGGCGCCGGTCGATATCGTCGGCCCGGTCTGCGAGACCGGCGACACCTTCGCCGAGGACCGCCCGATGCCGCCGGCCGATGCCGGAGATTTGTTGGCCATCCTGTCGGCGGGTGCGTATAGTTCCGCCATGGCCTCCACTTACAACGCCCGTCCGCTGGCGCCTGAAGTGCTGGTCAGTGGCGACCGGTTTGCCATTACGCGCCGGCGCGCCACCATTGACGAGATGACCGCCCTGGAGACCCTGCCGGCATGGCTCAGCGAGGCGAAGGCGTAGAGTACAGCGATCCGTCCCAACCGGTGCCCGCCACCGGTCTGGTGGCGGCTCTGGCGCCTGTTCTCGAACATCGCCTGTCTGCCGCCCGCGCCGCCCTCTTCTGGGAACGCTTCTGGCCCGCCCTGATGCCGGCCGCCGCCGTGCTGGCGGTGCTGCTCATCCTCGCCGGTTTCGACATCTGGCGCTTCACCCCGATCTGGCTGCACTGGCTGATGCTGGCCGGCTTTGCCGCCGCCTTCGGCGCGCTGCTGTGGCGCGACCTGCGCAATCTCCGCTGGCCCAGCCGCGCCGATGCGATGCGCCGGCTGGAACGCATCAACCTGCTGCAGCACCGTCCGCTGGAAGCCGTGGCCGACAGGCTCTCGGCCGAACAGCACGATCCGATCGCGCTGGCCATCTGGGACCTGCATCGCCAGCGCGCGCTGGCGCAGCTGGCCGAGGTGCGCGTCGGCACGCCGGAAGCCGGCTGGTGGCGCCGCGACGTCTGGGGTTTCCGTGCAGCGCTCGGCCTGCTGCTGGTGGTGGCCTGGGCCAGCCCGGGCGAGGATCGCGGCCAGCGGCTCGCCGACACGCTCAATCCCGGCACGGCGCTCCCTGCAGGCACGCAGCTTGCGCTGGAAGCCTGGATCACGCCGCCGGCCTATACCGGCCGCGCGCCGATGTTCCTGACCCGCGACGGCAAGCCCGTGCAGGGCGGCACGCCGACGGCGCCGCAAGCCGCCGCCACGCCGCTCTCGATTCCTACCGGCAGCCTGCTCAAATTACGGCTGGCCGCGCCGCCGTCCGGTTTCACGCTGCGGTTCGGCAAGAGCGAGCAGGCGCTGCATGCCATCGACGAGCGCAATGGTGAGCTTGACCTGGCCCTCGACTTGACCCAGGGCGAACATCCCATGCTTTCGCTGATGCGCCGCGACAAGGTCTTTGCCGAATGGCCGTTGCGCGTGGTGCCGGATCTCGCGCCGAAAATCCGCTACAGCGAAGAGCCCAAGACGGCGCGCCGGGTTGAACTGGAAGTCGCCTTCACGGCCGAAGACGATTACGCCGTGCAACAGGTGCAGCTCGAGCTGACCCGCGAGGGCGCCGAGGCGCCGGTCCTGGTCGACTGGCCGGTGCCGCTGGGCGGCGGCAGCCAGACCAGCGACAAGCAGAGCTTCGACTTCACCGCCCATCCCTGGGCCGGGCTGCAGGTCAGCATGACGCTGGTGGCCAAGGACGCGCTGGGCCAGACCGGCCGCAGCGAGGCCGCCACCGTCACCCTGCCGGCGCGGCGCTTCAATCATCCGGTGGCGAAAGCCATCGTCGAGCAGCGCCGCGAGCTGGCACTGAAGCCGGCCCAGTGGCAGCGCGTGGTGACGGCCTTGCAGGCGCTGTCGCTGGCGCCGGAACGCTATCGCGAGGACTACACCGCGCATCTGGGCCTGCGCACCAGCGCCAGCCGCCTGCGCCTGAACCGCAGCACGGAGTCGATCGCCAGCGTGCAGGACCTGCTGTGGCAGACCGCGCTGCATATCGAGGATGGCCGCGCCAACCAGGGCGAGAAGGATCTTCAGGCCCTGATGGACAAGCTGCAGGATGCCATCGACCGCAATGCGGACGATGAGGAGATCCAGAAGCTGATGCAGGAGATGCGGCAGGCGATGGACCGCATGCTGGAGCAGATGATGCGCGAGGCGCTGGAGCGCATGGCGCGCGGCGAGGAACCCGAAGAGCTGGGCGAAGACGAAGAGGCGCTGAGCGACGAGGACCTGCAGGACATGATGGACCAGGCGCAGGACATGGCGCAGATGGGTGATCGTGAATCCGCGAAAGACATGCTGCAGCAGATGCAGCGCATGCTGGAGGCGATGAAGAACGGCCGCATCGTGCGCATGCCCGAGGGCCGGCAGCAGCAGCGCCAGGCCCAGCGCGGGCAGCGGGGCCAGCGCGGCCAGGGCCAGCAGGGCCAGATGATGCAGGAATTCGGCGAGATGCTGCGCCAGCAGCAGCAGTTGCTCGACCGCAGCTTCCGCCGCAGCCAGCAGTCCGGCCGCGGCGAAGGCACGCCGCAGCAGCGCGCCGAGAACGAGGCCGATGCACGCGCGCAGGAAGAGCTGCGCCGCAAGCTTGGCGACATGATGGGCCGGCTGGCCGAGCGCAACGGCGGCCAGTTGCCCGACCAGCTGGGCAAGGCCGAACGCTCGATGCGCGAGGCGCGCGAATCCTTGCGGCGCGGCGAGCCGAGCGAAGCCATGCAGGGCCAGACCGATGCGCTGGATCAGATGCGGCAGGGCCTGAACCAGATGCAGCAGGCCCAGCGCGGCAATCCCGACGGCCAGGCCAATGCCGCCGATTCACGGCAGAACCAGCGCAATCCGATCCGCGATCCGCTGGGGCGCAACATGACCGGCTACGAGAATGCCGGCGAAGCCACGCAGGTGCCCGATCTGGCGCCGGTGGAACGCGCGCGCCGCATCCTGGAAGAGCTGCAGCGCCGCGCCGGCAACCGCGAGCGCACGCCGCAGGAACTGGATTACCTCGACCGCCTGCTGCGCCGGTTCTGAAGCGCGGCGCCTCGTTATCACTGAAGACCCGTCATCGCTGAAGAAGGAGTCTGGTCATGACCGCATATCTTCGACTGGCAGCCATTCTTGCCGGCCTGCTGCTGCCGGGCGCCGCCTTCGCCCAGGCCGCCGTGATCATCACGCAGAGCACGCAGGCCATCATCCAGGGCACTACCGCCTCGGCCAATGACAGCCTGCAGAACAAGGATGCCAAGGCCACGGTGCAGACCGCCCCCGCCACGGCGCCCGCGACCGCCAGCGCCGACAAGAAGAACTGAGGCGGCGGGCTTCACGCGCTCTCAAACACACCCGTCATGGTCGGGCCCAGTTCTTGAATCTGAAGCCAGTTCTTGAGTCTGAAGACCGGCCGGCCATGACGGTAGGGTTTTGACTGGCTGTTACGCCTTCTGCGCGCCGGCCAGCGCGGTTTCCACCGCGTCATTCAGGGCGACCATCGAGAAGGGCTTCATCAGCACCGGCGGCGCGGCGCCGCCAGCGTCATGCACGCGGGGATGCTGCGCCGCATAGCCCGTCATCATCAGCACCGGCATCGTCGGCCAGTCGCGCGCCACATGCAGCCAGAGTTCGATGCCGTCCATGTTGGGCATGCTGATATCGGTGAGCAGCAGGTCGAAGGGCCGCCGCGCCAGCCGGGCCAGCGCATCGGCGCCGTCGTGCACCGTCACCACCTCATGGCCGCGCGACTCCAGGATGCGGCGGATATATTCCCGCATCGGCGCCTCGTCATCTGCGACCAGAATACGCGCCATCATCCCCTCGCCGACGGCGGTCGCCTGTGCGGCAGATTCTTGCCGGCGACACACCACCTCGTTCTGGAATCAGCTCGGGCGACCGACCGCAATGCCGCGCCCCTGGCGAAAAGATTACGCCGGAGGCCTGCAAAAGCAATCACGCATTATAATTGCGCAGTAAATCGGCAGGGGTGTCGGCGAGGGTGCAGCGAAAAACTGCAGACGGATCACTGCGCCGGCTGGCTGGAGAAGGCGACTTCCAGGTCGACGACCTCGCCCCGGGGCGCCGGCAGCCGCACGTCGAAGCTCAGCGTCTCGCCGGCCGGCACGCTGGACTGCTCCAGCTTGATCATCACCGCGCCCAGATCGGCGCCGCCGGCGCCGCGCATGGCGATGCGGATCGGCGGCAGGGCGCGCTCGGTCTCGCTGACATTGACCACGTCGCCAGAGACGGCGATCCGGGTCTCGCCATTATCGAGCACGGTGGCGGATTTCAGGTTATGCAGCTCCAGGCCCAGCCACTGGGCCGGATCGACCGGGATATGCAGGTATTCATAGAGCTTGGCCAGCGGCGGATAGAACGCCACCAGCTGGACGCGCTTTTCGTAGCCGCCGCCGACCACGCCGCCGATCACCGCCAGCAGCAGCAGCCAGCCGATCCAGGCCCAGGAGCGCGGCTTGCGCGGCTTGGGCGGTTCGCGGGTGACGCCGGCCTCGGCCAGGCGGGCGCGGCGGCGGTTGAGCGCCTCGTCGGGGTCTTCCTCGGCCATGGCCGGGCTGAAGGGCTCGTCCAGCGGCGGATGCAGCGGCGGGCGGTCCATCTGCCGGGGGTCGATCTCGATCTCGTCGTCAAAGCCGGTGATGCGCGGCGGTGGCGGCGGCTCCAGGTCCATGACCGGCGCGGCCACGGTCTCGGGCTCCGGGGCCTTGCCGCCGGGCGGCGGCGGCGGCACCCAGTCGTCATCGGCGAGGGGTTCGGGGCCAGTGCCATGACTGGCCATGCCGGCGGCCTGCACCACGGAGGGCACGGGCGGCGGCTCGGGTTCGGGGAGCGGTTCCTGGTCCCAGACGGCGCGGCAGCGCGAACACCGCACCTTCCGCGGCGCAGGGCCGAAGAGGTCGGGTTCAACGTGGAACCGGGTCTCGCAGCTTGGGCAGGTAAGAATCATGCCTTAAGTCAGCCTGAAGCCAGCCCTTTTGCGTTTCCGGATGCTTTCCCTTATAGGACGGACAGGGCGGTTGAAGCAAGGCTACAGCCTTGCAAGATATTGTGCTGCAAGGCTTTGGTCGATTCGGCACGATTCGCCCCATGGGCAGCCCAGCGGGCAGCAAGGAGTTGGGACTTGGTGCGTTTCCAGAACGTCGGCATGCGCTACGGCCCCGGGCCGGAGGTCCTGCGCGACGTCAATTTCGAGCTGGGCGCCGGATCCTTCCATTTCCTGGCGGGCCCCAGCGGCGCGGGCAAGACCTCGCTGCTCAAGCTGCTCTATCTGGCGCAACGCCCGAGCCGCGGCCTGATCACCATGTTTGGCCAGGATGTCTCCACCGCCAGCCGCGCCGCGCTGCCCATGCTGCGCCGGCGCATCGGCGTGGTGTTCCAGGATTTCCGCCTGCTCGATCACCTGAGCGCGCTCGACAATGTGGCGCTGCCCTTGCGCATCGCCGGCGCCGACGAGAAGCGCACGCGCGAGCATGTCAGCGAGCTTTTGAGCTGGGTCGGCCTCGGCGACCGGCTCGAGGCGCGGCCCGCCACGCTCTCGGGCGGCGAGAAGCAGCGCGTGGCGATCGCGCGCGCCGTCATTGCAAGACCGAGCCTCCTGCTGGCCGACGAACCGACCGGCAACGTCGACCCCGAGATGGCCGAGCGGCTGATGTATCTGTTCGTCGAGCTGAACAAGCTCGGCACGGCGGTCGTGCTGGCGACCCATGACACGCATCTGCTGCAGACCTTCCGCTTCCCGGTGATGCGCCTGCGCGCCGGGCAGCTCGTTATCGAGAGGAATGCCGCATGAGCGCGCGCAAGGCCCCTCGCCCCTCCGACCTGCAGCTCGACGCCGATACCGGCGCGCGCTTCCTGCCTTGGGCGCTCGCCGTCATGGTGTTTCTCGCGGCGCTGGCGCTCGCCGGCGCGCTGGCCCTGGACGGCAGCATCGCCGGCTGGCGTCGCGGCGTCGCGGCCAAGCTGACCGTGCAGATCGCCGATCGCCCCGGCCAGCCGATGGGGCCGCGGCTGGATGCGGCGCTCGGCGTGCTGCGCGGCGTGCCCGGCATCGAGAAGGCCGAAGCCATGGACCGCCGCGCGGTGGAAGCCCTGCTGAAACCCTGGCTTGGCGCCGAAGCGCTGGAATCCGACCTGCCGCTGCCCGGCATGATCGACGTGACCTTGAGCGACTCCGCGGCCCTTTCAGTCGATGCGCTGTCGGCGCGCCTCAGCGCAGCGGTGCCCGGCGCGCGCATCGACGACCCCAAGCCCTGGCTGGATCGCCTGGTGCAGATCGGCCGCCTGCTGCAGTCGCTGGGCGGCGGCATCGTGCTGCTGGTCGGCCTTGCCACCGCCGCCATGGTGATCTTCGCCACGCGCGCAGGATTGGCGGCCCGGCGCGACACCATCGAGCTGCTGCATCTGATCGGCGCCGAGGACGGCTATATCGCACGGCAGTTCCAACGCCACGTGGCGTCACAGGCCGTGCGCGGCGGCCTGATCGGCGCCGGCATGGCGGTGCTGATCATTGTGGCGATCCAGCTTCTGGCCGGCGGCGTCGGCACCGGGCTGCTGCCCGGCCTGGCGCTGCTCTGGTGGCACTGGCTCATGCTGCTGCTGCTGCCCATCGCCGCGACGCTGCTGGCGATCTTCACCGCGCGCCTCACCGTGCTCGGCGCCTTGCGAGCGATGGTGTGAGCATGCTGGTGCTGCTGGATCGCGACGGCGTGCTGAACGAGGACATCCCGAACGGCTATGTGCTGTCGCCGGCTGAGCTGCGCATGCTGCCCGATGTGGGCAAGGCCGTGGCCCGGCTGAATGCGCGCGGCTGGCATGTGGCGATCTGCACCAATCAAAGCTGCGTCGGCAAGGGCCTGATCGACGAAGCGATGCTGGAGCGCATCCACAACACCCTGCGCGACCATCTGGCCCGCGACGGCGGCCGTGTCGATGCGATCTTCTTCGCGCCGGACCCGTCGCACGCGCCGACCGAGCGGCGCAAGCCCGGGCCGGGCATGCTGCGCGAGGCGATGGCGCGCTTCCGCACGGCGCCCACGGATACCGTGTTCATCGGCGACAACGTGATCGATCTGCAGGCCGGCAAGGCCGCAGGCTGCCGCCGCATGCTGGTGCGCACCGGCAAGGGCGCGTCCATGCTGGCAAAAGGCTTGCCCGAGGACGTTTTGCCGGTCACGGTGGTGGAGAATCTGACCGAGGCCGTCGACCGCCTGCTGGCCGAGATGGCAGGCTGATCAAGCATGCGGACTAAGCACGAGTACTGACTGACATGGCGCGTCGTTCCGAACCCCAATCCCTGTTCTCCCGCCTGCGGCGCTGGCTGCTGGCCCTGATCGCCATCGGCCTGATCTGGCTCGGCGGCGCAGTTGCCTATGTCGAGCGCGTCGAGCAGATGATCACGCCGAGCGACGAGCGCACCGACGCCATCGTGGTGCTGACCGGTGGCGCGGCGCGCATGAGCACGGCGCTGCGCCTGCTCAACGACAACAAGGCCGAGCGGCTGCTGGTCTCCGGCGTCAGCCAGACCGCCACCAAGGCGACCCTGCAGGAAGCCGTGCAGAAGGCGATGCCCGATGCGGCGCAGCTCGGCACCGGCTGGCAGGGCATCGACCTGCAGTTGCTGTTCGAATGCTGCACCGATCTCGGCTTCGAGGCCGGCGACACGGCCGGCAACGCCACCGAAACGGCGAGCTGGGCCGCCGCCCGTGGCTACAAGTCGGTGCGGCTGGTGACGGCGAACTATCACATGCCGCGCGCGCTGGTGGAGTTCGGCTACCGCATGCCCGGCATTACCGTGGTGCCGCATCCGGTGCGCTCGGATGCCATGCGGGTGGAAGACTGGTGGCAGCGCCGCCAGGCCACATTGTTCCTGCTGGGCGAATACAGCAAGTATGTCGTCGCGCTGATGCGCGTGCATCTCGACCGCCAGCTCGTCGCCACCGTGGACGAGAAGAAGGCCGATGAGAAGAAGGCCGATGAGAAGAAGGCCGATGAGAAGAAGCCGGTGGAAGCCGTGCCGCCTGTTGTTGTCCCCGTGGCACCGGCAGCGCCGGCCGAAGAGACAAAGCCCGAGACGACGACGCCCTCATCCGAGAGCAAGCCGTGATCTGGATCCGCTCGCTGGTCTTCCAGGGCGTCTTCTATGCCTGGACCACCATCGTGGCGGTCTACAGCCTGGTGCCGATGGCGCTGAACCGCCGCGCGCATATCTTCGCCATGAACGCCTTCTGGGCGCGCAGCCTGAATGTGCTGCTGCGGGTGATCTGCAATATCGAGGTGCGCATCGAGGGCCGCGAGCATATCCCGGCCGGCCCCGCTTTGGTGGCGGCCAAGCACCAGTCGCTGTGGGACACCGCGATCATCTTCGATCTGTTCGGCACGCCCGCCGTGGTGATGAAGAAGGAGCTGCTGAAGATTCCGATCTACGGCTGGCTCACCCGCATCCAGGGCATGATCGCGGTCGATCGCGACGGCGGCGGCGCGGCGCTCAAGCAAATGCTGAAAGATGCGCGCGCCGTGCGCGATGCCGGCCGCAAGATCGTGATTTTTCCGCAAGGCACGCGCACCAAGCCCGGCGAAGTGGCGGAGTATCAGTCGGGCGTGGTGGCGCTCTACCGCGACCTGAAACTGCCGGTGCTACCCATTGCGCTAAACTCCGGCGTCTTCTGGCCGAAAGTCGGCCTGCTGCGTCCGCCGGGCACCCTGATCCTGCGCTTCCTGCCGGTGATTCCGGCCGGCCTGGAGCGCGATGAGTTCACCGCGCGGCTGGAAGGCAGCATCGAGACGACGACCAAGGAACTAGAAGCAAAGGCCCTGCGCGGCTGACAGCGGGCCCCTTTTCCGTGAAAGCCGACCTTCGCTAGACCGCCAACTCCAGACGCTGAATGGCGTCGCGATAATACTGGTGGAACTGCGCCATCGCCTTGTCGGATGCCGTCAGGTCGGCATAGCGGTGCAGAACAGGTAACTGCGCTGCGGCAAAGACAGGCAGGTCCGCCTCGGGCAGCCTCGGAAGTATGCCCGTGAATGGCAGGGCCATGCGCCCGCCGCCGGGCTGCTTGCTCAACATTTCCAGTTTCCCGACGATTCCGGAAACGGACGCGATCATGCGATCGGCATAGGCCTTGACGATCGGGGCCTGGGCTTCCAGGTGCTGACGCTCCGCGTCGAAATCAGTGCAATCCACGATGCGGCCGTCCTGATAAACCAGTGGTGCGGCCTTTGATATGTCGCAGGCCCATCCGGCGCGCGGCAGCAGCATATCGGCCTGATCGCTTTCTTCCTTGTAGGCGAAGAACGGCATGGCGCGGCAGCGAATGGGCTTCTCGGCGTGAATGCCGCACAGGCCGTCCCCGGTCAGTTCCGGGCAAGCCACCGAGGGCGGCAGATAGGCCATGGCACCGACCTGGACGGCGACCTGCGTCTTGCGCGCAACCTGCACCACTGTCCCGAGGCGGGTTGTCAGGCCGAAGGATTTGTTGCCCTGCCGCACCACCGTCCAGACCATGGCCAGCGGGAAGCGACCGGCATGAAACAGGGCCTCCTCAAGCGTCAGGGGCAGCGAACCACTGCAGCATTTTCCGCAGGCCGTGCATTTGAAGTGGTGCTGCATGCAGGCGCCCGATCATGAATGCGGATTATGGACGCGGCCTACACGCCGCAGCATTTCTTGAATTTCTTGCCGGACCCGCAACTGCAGGGATCGTTCCGCCCCATTTTCTCGACACGGCGCGGCGGCGACTTGGGATCGACTTCGCCACCGGTACAAAGCCAGGCACCGCCTTCACGCTTGAACGTCGCACGCTCATGGTGAACGCGCTGCTGACCATTGAGGCGGAACTTGGCGGCATACTCGACAACACCGTCCTGATCGTCGGCGCCGCCCGCTGTAACCGAAAGGATGTCCATGCCCAGCCATTCAGCCGAGGATGCAACACTCTTGGTTTCAACAGGATCGAACTCCGCGCGGGCTTCAGCCGACAGCGTCCGTCCCAGATAGTCGATATTGGCCTGAGTATAGGCGGTAAAACGCGCACGCATCAGCGCCAGGGCCGTCGGGGCCGGCGCTCCGGCCAGCAAAGGACCGCAGCACACATCGAATGAGAGACCGGAAGTACAGGGGCATTTGATCATCGGCTCACTTTAGCGATCCATGCGTCCATGGCGATCCTCTGCACAGGAATGGTAAGGACAGGAAAGTCCCTGTGGATATCCCGGGATAACTTATCCCGACCTCCTTGCGGATCGCGGGGATAAGCCCAATTTACAAGCTATAACAATATATTGTGGCCAAGGCCTTTGTGACTCAATCTGTAGAAACAGATTGAGAACATTACGCTGGACTCTCACCCCTCGGGCGATAGAGTCAGCCTGAGAATTTTCCGGCGGCGCAAGCAGACTTGCGCCGCTTTCCGTCTTTGCAGACCGCCTTTCACAGGATTGCGTCCATGTCGCCTATCGCGCCGATTTCCCAGCAGATCTGGGACATGAAATACCGCCTGAAGGGCATGGACGGGAATCCGGTCGACCAGTCGATCCCCGACACCTGGAAGCGTATCGCCACCGCGCTGGCGCAGGCCGAGACCGACCCGGCCGCGCATACTGAAAGCTTCTACGGCGCGCTGGAGGATTTCCGCTTCCTACCGGCGGGCCGCATCGTCGCTGGCGCCGGCACCGCGCGCAAGGTCACGCTGTTCAACTGCTTTGTCATGGGCACCGTGCCCGACGACATGGGCGGCATCTTCGAGCATCTGAAGGAAGCAGCCCTGACCATGCAGCAGGGCGGCGGCATCGGCTATGACTTCTCGACGCTGCGCCCGCGCGGCGCGCCGGTGAAGGGCGTGGGCGCCGATGCCTCCGGGCCGCTCAGCTTCATGGATGTGTGGGACGCCATGTGCCGCACCATCATGTCGGCCGGTAGCCGCCGCGGCGCCATGATGGCGACGCTGCGCTGCGACCATCCCGATATCGAGGCCTTCATCGAGGCCAAGCGCGAGGCCAACCGCCTGCGCATGTTCAATCTGTCGGTGCTGGTCACCGATGCCTTCATGAATGCCGTGAAGCAGAACCTGCCCTGGGAGCTGACCTTCAAGGGCACGGCCTATCGCACCGTGCAGGCGCGCGAGCTGTGGGACAAGATCATGCGGGCGACCTACGCCTATGCCGAACCCGGCGTGATCTTCATCGACCGCATCAACAATCGCAACAACCTGCATTACTGCGAGACCATCAGCGCCACCAACCCCTGCGGCGAACAGCCGCTGCCGCCCTATGGCGCCTGCCTGCTGGGGTCGATCAACCTCGCCCGCCTGGTGAAAAAGCCCTTCGAGGCCGACGCCGCGCTCGATCTCGAGGCGCTGGACGACCTGACCCGGCGCGCCGTGCGCATGATGGACAACACCATCGACGTCTCCAACTTCCCGCTGGAGCAGCAGGCCGCCGAGGCGCGCAACAAGCGCCGCATCGGGCTCGGCGTCACCGGCCTGGCCGATGCGCTGATCATGGTCGGCGCGCGCTATGGTTCGGCCAAGTCGGTCGCGCTGATCGAGACCTGGATGAAGCGCCTGCAGCGCGCGGCCTATCTGGCGTCGGTCGACCTGGCTCGCGAAAAAGGCGCCTTCCCGCTGTTCGACCGCGAGGCCTATCTGGCCGGCGAGAGCATCACCGAACTGGACGCGGACGTGCGCGCCGCGATTGCCGAACACGGCATCCGCAACGCGCTGCTGACCTCGATCGCGCCGACCGGCACGATTTCGCTGTTCGCCGACAATGTGTCGTCGGGCCTGGAGCCGGTGTTCAGCTTCACGTATACGCGCACCGTGCTGATGCCGGACGGCAGCCGCCGGCAGGAGGACGTCAGCGATTACGCCTATCGCCTGTATCGCCAGATGAAGGGTGACAATGCGCCGCTGACCGAAGCCTTTGTCGATGCGCAGAGCCTGGCGCCCGCCGACCATGTGCGCGTGCAGGCCGCCGTGCAGAAATACATCGACAGCTCGATCTCCAAGACCATCAACGTGCCTGAAGAAATCGATTTCGAGAGCTTCAAGGACATCTACCAGATGGCCTATGACCAGGGCTGCAAGGGCTGCACCACCTATCGCCCGAACGACATCACCGGTTCGGTGCTGACCATCAAGAAGGACGAGAAGAAGGCTGAAGCGCCGCAGCAGCAGGCCGAGCTGCCGCTGGTTTCCAGTGCCAAGCCGGTGCAGACCATCAAGCCGCGTGATCCGCTGGCTGCCGGCGGCGTGATCTACATGACCAAGCCGCTGGACCGCCCCGAAGCCCTGCCCGGCCGCACCTACAAGATCACCTGGCCGGATTCCGAACACGCGATGTACATCACGCTGAACGACATCCTGCAGGATGGCCGCCTGCGGCCCTTCGAGGTGTTCGTGAACTCGAAGAACACCGAGCATTACGCCTGGACGGTGGCGCTCACCCGCATGATCTCGGCCGTGTTCCGCCGCGGCGGCGACGTCTCCTTCGTGGTGGACGAGCTGAAGGCGGTGTTCGACCCGCGCGGCGGCCACTGGATGAACGGCCGCTATGTGCCGTCGCTCTTGGCCGCCATCGGCGAGGTGATCGAGCAGCATCTGATCGCCATCGGCTTCATGGCCGATCCCAACAGCAAGCGCGAGGAAAGCGCCGTGCTGGCGCTGGCGGTGAATGCCGAGACGCCCAAGCCGCTGTCAGGCCTGCGCCAGTGCCCGAAATGCGGCCAGCCCGGCCTGATCAAGTCCGAGGGTTGCGACACCTGCACCTCCTGCGGCTATAGTAAGTGCGGATAAGGCACGGCTTTACGCGCGCGTAAGACCCTGCCGCAGGGGAAACGTTTCGCCGCGTAGCAGGGCCGATGCCGTCGTCGATCAAAGCCGTTTTATGGGACTTCGGCGGGGTGATTCTCACCTCGCCCTTCGAGGCCTTCCGCCGCTTCGAGGATGAACGCGGGCTGCCGCGCGATTTCCTGCGCCGGGTCAACAGCACCAATCCGCACAGCAATGCCTGGGCCCGCTTCGAGCGCGGCGAAGTCGATGCCGCGCGGTTCGGCGAGATGTTCCTGACCGAAAGCACCGCACTGGGTCAGGCCGTGCATGGCCGCGATATCCTGGCGCTGCTGTCGGGCGAGGTGCGGCCGCGCATGGTGGCGGCGCTGAAACACGTGAAGACGCAGTTCAAGGTCGCCTGCCTGACCAACAACATGCCGATCGGCCATGGCGCCGGGATGAGCGTGACGCCGGAAAAGGCGAAAGCCGTCGCCGAGGTCATGGCGCTGTTCGACGTCATTGTCGAATCGAGCAAGGTCGGCGTGCGCAAGCCCGAGCCGGCCTTCTATATGCGCGCCTGCGAGCTGCTGGACATCAAGCCCACGGAAGCCGTGTTCCTCGACGATCTCGGCATCAACCTCAAACCCGCCGCCGCCATGGGCATGCAGACCATCAAGGTGGAAGACCCCGACAAGGCGCTGCGCGACCTGAGCGCCATCATTGGTATGGAGTTCGCGAAATGAGTAAGGCCGATGACATCCTGAACAGCGCCTTTGCCACGCTGTCCGATCTGGTGCGCGCCCATGCCGAGGAACGCCCGAACCATCCGGCCGTGATCGACGCGCCAAATGACGGCAATGGGGGCATGCTCACGTACGCGCAGCTCGACCGCCGCGCCGACCGCGTCGCCGCCGCCCTGCAGCGCGACAAGGCCACGAACGCCATCAGCATCGTCAGCTACTCGCGCAACGACTATGTGACCGCCTATCTGGGCGGGCTGCGCGCCGGGCTGGCGGTGGCGCCGCTGGCGCCGTCGTCACTGCCGGAGCAGATCGTCGCCATGGCGCGTGACGCCGATGCCACGCACCTTTTCCTCGATGCCGAGAATGAAGCGGCATTGAAAGACGTGCTGGACCAGTTGCCGAAGCAGCGCCTGCGGCTGGATACCGAAGCTTTCGAACAATGGCTGGCGCCAGAGAGCGCGCGGCCGGCGCCGGTGGCGATCACGCCGGAGATACCCTTCAACATCATTTATTCCTCCGGCACGACCGGCACGCCGAAAGGCATCGTGCAGCCGCACGGCATGCGCTGGGGCCATATGCAGCGCGCCAATGCCTATGGTTATGACCGCGAGGCCGTGACGCTGCTGTCGACACCGCTCTATTCCAACACCACCCTGGTCAGCCTGTTCCCGACCTTGGCCGGCGGCGGCACCGCGGTGCTGATGGCCAAGTTCGACGTGGTGAAATACCTGGCGCTGGCGCAGCAGCATCGCGTCACCCACACCATGCTGGTGCCGGTGCAATACCGCCGCATCATGGCGCAGCCGGATTTCGACAGCTACGACCTCTCGGCCTTCCGCGCCAAGTTCTGCACCAGCGCGCCGTTTGCGGCCGAACTCAAGGCCGACATCCTGAAGCGCTGGCCCGGCAAGCTGCTGGAATTCTATGGCATGACCGAGGGCGGCGGCACCTGCATCCTGGCCGCCCATGACTTCCCCGACAAACTGCACACGGTCGGCCGGCCAGCCGAAGGCCATGACATTCGCCTGATCACCGAGGATGGCAAGCCGGTGGCGCCCGGCGAGATCGGCGAGATCGTCGGCCATTCCGGCGCGATCATGACCAACTACCACAAGCAGCCGGCCAAGACGGCCGAAGCCGAATGGCATGACGAGACCGGCAAGCGCTTCATCCGCACCGGCGACATGGGCCGCTTCGACGCGGACGGCTTCCTGCAGCTGATGGACCGCCGCAAGGACATGATCATCTCGGGCGGCTTCAACATCTACCCCAGCGACCTGGAAGCGATCCTGAAGCAGCATGAGGCGGTGTTCGATGTCGCCATCGTCGGCGTGCCGTCTGAGGCCTGGGGCGAGACGCCCGTCGCCTTCGTGGTGAAGCAGCCGGGCAAGGATATCGGCGCCGAGGCGCTGCTGGCCTGGGCCAATGCCAAGCTGGGCAAGATGCAGCGCATCTCGGCCGTGCGATTTGAAGAGAGCCTGCCGCGCAGCGCGATCGGCAAGGTGCTGAAGCGCGAGCTGCGGGACAGCTATAAAGCCTGATGGTCGGGGACAGATACAAAGCGCTGCTGGTCGATGAGCTGCAGGCCGACCGGATTCCGCATGGCAAGTCCAGCCTGTATGAGCATCTCGCCGGCACGCATGATTTGCTGAAGGCCTGGGGAAACCCGGACTTCGTCTGCCTGGCTGGGCTGTTCCACAGCATCTACGGCACCGTGCAGTTCCAGCATGCGACGCTGCCCTTCGAAAACCGGCAGCCGGTCCGCAGCCTGATCGGGCCTGACGCCGAAACCCTGGCCTATCTGTTTTGCGTCACGGATCGCCCGCGCGACCTGATCGAGCACTGGGAGCGCTCTGATTTTGTCATCACCGATCGCCACCTGGACATTCAGGTGACCCTTGAGCGGCAGGACATCCTACATCTGCTCGAGATCGAAGCCGCCAACCTTGTCGAGCAACGCGCGGGCGGCTGGCGCTATGTGCCCAGGCTGCTGAACATTCCCCTGTCCCCAGGCGCGCGGCAGGCCTTGCAGCAGTACGATGCCGGCATGCAGCAGCCCAATCCCTGGCAAGCATAGAGCGCAACCGCCCCGTCAGATGTCGGGGCAGCGTTTCTTCACGGCTTTCAGCAGGCCATGCAAAGGCCCGTCGGCGATGCCGAGATCATCCAGATGCTGCACCGTGTTGGCCAGGTAGACGGCATTCGGCCCGCGCGCGCCGCAGCAGGTGGCAATCGTATCGACCACCTGCTTCTGGCTCAGATAGCCGGCATACTGCTTGTGATGCGGATCGGCGACGAAGGCCAGCACCAGCGCGCGCTCGCCGTTTTCCATCGCCGCCATATGGAAGCCCGGGCGATAGACGCCGGTCACCATCTCGCGGCGATACAGATAGTCGATCACGGCGGTTTCCTCGCCGCGCTTCACCCGGAAGGCCTTGCCGGTGCAGGAGCCGCCGGGCATCAGGCCCAGCACCAGGCCAGGCTTTTCCGGCGTGCCGCGATAGCGATGCGACCAAACGCAGAAACCGCGATGATAGCCCCAGAGCCGCGCCGTCATCTTCTTCGTGAAGGGGAAGCCCGGATCCCACATCAGCGAGCCATAGCCAAACACCCAGAGCGGCTGGCCGCGTTCGGGTCTGATCTGCGGAAACGGCGGCGCCGTCTCGCCGGGCAGCGGCTCCTCGTGGTCGAAGGGGATATGCTTGCGGCTTGCCATGACGGCTATTTCCTGTTGACCAGTGCGACGCCGATCATGGTGATGGCCATGCCAAGCAGCGCCAGCGGGCTGAGCTGCTCGCCGAACAGGAAATACGCGACCAGCGCCGTGCAGGGCGGCACCAGGAAGAACAGGCTGGAGACGGTGGACGCGGCGCCGCGCTTGATCAGCATGAACAGCAGCGTGATGGCGCCGAGCGACAGCACGATGCAGAGCCAGCCGAGCGCGAAGATGAACTCGCCGGTCCACTGCACCTGACGGGTCTCGAACAGCAGCGCGAACGGCACCAGCGCCACGGTGGTGGCGGCGAACTGGATCGCGGTACCGGAGCGCAGGTCGATATTGGGGCAGAATTTCTTCTGGTAGAGCGTGCCGATGGTGATGCCGAACAGCGCGATCACCGAGAGCGCATAACCCCAGACCGTGCCGATGCCGAGATCGAGCTTGGTCCAGACCACCAGCACCACGCCGCCCAGGCCCAGCACCAGGCCGAGCCATTGCCGGCGCGTCACCGTCTCGCCGAGAACCGGCCCGGCGGCGGCGGCGACCAAAAGCGGCTGGATGCCGACGATCAGCGCCGAGATGCCGGCGGGCACGCCATGGAAGATCGAGGCGAACACGCCGCCGAGATAGATAGCCTGCAGCAGAAGGCCCGCCACCGCGATATGCCCGGCCTCGGCCAGGCTGGTCGGCCAGGGCGCGCCGGTGATGGCGGCGAAGACGCAGAGCAGCACCGTGACGATGGCGAAGCGCATGACCAGGAAGGTCATCGGCTCGGCATAAGGCAGGCCGAGCTTGGCGCCGATGAAGCCGGTCGACCACAGCAGCACGAACAGGCCGGGCATGGCGGCGATGGCCCAGCGCTGGGGCGACGATAGGGTGGCGACGGAAGCGGACATGGCCAAGACTGTATGGGGCGAAGACTGTTCAGGGGGCCGTTTTTTGACACTATTCTACGCCTGATCATCTATGGCAAGCGCACCCTGTGACAACAGGCGCTCTCCTGCTATATCGGTGCCATGCGCTATTTCATCCTGGCCGGCCTGATCGCCGGTGCCCTGCTCGGTTACTACGTGCTCTGGTCGCATCTGGTCGACCAAGTGGCGGTCCAGGCCGATGCCTGGATCGACAGCCAGAAAAAGCTCGGCCGCGAGACCGGCTATGAGAGCCGCCGGCTCTGGGGCTTCCCCTATCGCCTCTCGATGACCCTGACCAAGCCGCGCTGGCACGATCCGCAGAGCGCGGTCGGCTGGAAGCTGGAGGCCGACGAGGTCACGGCACATCTGCAGCTCTGGGACCTGCACCACGCCATCTTCGAGCTCGGCCCGAACCAGAAGCTTGGCTGGCGTGTCGACAACACGGATCAGGCGATGGCCATCAACACCAGCAACGGCCGCGCCAGCCTGGTGCTGGACGGCGCCGGCAACTGGCTGCGGGTTTCGGCCGACCTCGCCAAGCCGCGCCTTTCGGGCAGCCTACTGCCGTCAGGCGAACTCAGCGCCGACAAGCTGCTGCTGCATGCGCGCCGCACCGGCAATGTGCCGCCGGCCACCGATGTGGCGCTGCAGGCCGAGAATGTCATGCTGCCGCCGAATGCCGACAGCGCGCTCGGGCGCCAGATCGGCCAATTCAAGCTGATCGGCAATGCGCGCGGCGCGGCCTATGGCAAGACGCCCGAGGAACTGCTCGGCTCATGGCGCGACAATGGTGGCGTGGTCGACCTGCAGAGCATCAACATCCAGTGGGGCGCGCTGAAACTGGACGGCAACGGCACGGTGGCGCTGGACAAGCAATTCCGCCCGATCGGCGCGATGAGCGGCGAGTTGCGCGGCGCCGATGCGGCGCTGGATGCGCTGGCGACGGCCGGCAAGATGCGGCCGCAGGATGCGGCCTTTGCCAAGGCCGCCGTGCTGGGCCTGGCCAAGCGCGACGACAAGGGGCAGCCTTTCTTGCCGGCGCAACTGAGCGCGCAGGAGGGCAAGCTGTTCCTTGGTCCGGTGGCCCTGCTTACTTTGTCTTCGATCCTGCCGCAGGCGGCTCAGCAGCCGTAGGGCGGCCGAAATCCTGGGCGGCGGTTTCCTGGCCCGCGTCAATGATGGCGCGGCGGATGGCGCGGGTGCGGGTGAACAGGTTGAACAGCGTCTCACCCTCACCCCAGCGGATGGCGCGCTGCAGGGCGATCAGGTCCTCGGTAAAGCGGCCGAGCATTTCCAGCACGGCATCTTTGTTATTGAGGCAGAGGTCACGCCACATGGTGGGATCGGAGGCGGCGATGCGGGTGAAATCGCGGAAGCCGCCGGCGGAATACTTGATCACTTCCGATTCCGTCACGGCCTCGAGATCATCGGCGGTACCGACGATGTTGTAGGCGATCAGATGCGGCACGTGGCTGGTGATGGCCAGCACCCGGTCATGGTGACCCGCCTCCATCAGATCGACCTTGCTGCCGAAGGCCATCCAGAGCGCCTTCACCTTCTCGACAGCCTCCGCGTCGGTGCCGGCCTCCGGCGTCAGAATGCACCAGCGGTTGACGAACAACGTGGAGAAACCGGCCTTCGGACCCGAATGCTCGGTACCGGCAACCGGATGCCCCGGCACCAGATGCACACCGGCGGGCAGATGCGGGGCGATATCGCGGATCACCGCCTGCTTGCACGAGCCGACATCGGAAACGATGGCGCCTTTTTTCAGCGCCGGGCCGATATGGCGGGCGACGGCGGCATTGGCGCCCAGCGGCACGCAGAAGATCACCAGATCGGCGTCCTTCACGGCTTCGGCCGCATCACCATGCACAGAGTCGCCCAGCTTCAGATCGGCTGCGTCCTTGCGATGCGGCTCGGATGCATCGGCAATCGCGATATGGCGCGCCAGACCATGTTCGCGCACGGCACGGGCGATCGAGGAGCCGATCAAGCCGATGCCGATGATGGCGATACGGTCAAACATTCTCAGGCCTTCATGAAGTCAGTCAACGCGGCGATCACCATGTCGTCCTCTTCCACCGTGCCGATGGACAGACGCAGCGCCTCGGGCAGGCCGTAGCCGGTCATGCCGCGCAGGATCAAGCCGCGCTGGCGCAGCGCCGCATCGGCGGCCTTGGCCTGTTCGGCACCCTTGGGGAAGATCATCAGCAGGAAGTTGGCCACAGACGGCACCACCTTGAGGCCGATCTTCTGCAGGGCTGCGGTCACACGAGCCAGTTCGGCATCGTTATGCGCGCGGCTCTGGTCGAGCCAGGCAGTGTCGCTGATCGCGGCCGCGCCGGCGGCCTGGGCCGCGGCATTGACGTTGAACGGCCCACGCACGCGATGCAGCACCGAGACCACCTCGGCCGGCGCATAGGCCCAGCCCAGACGCAGGGCCGCGAGGCCGTAAATCTTGGAGAAGGTGCGCAGCATCATGGTGTCGTCGCGCGAGCGCACCAGCTCCATGCCGTCGGAATAGTCGTTGCGGCTGACATATTCGGCATAGGCCGCATCCACCACCAGCAGCACGCCGGCCGGCAGGCCGTCGCGCAGGCGGCGCAGTTCCGATGCCGTGATGTAGGTGCCGGTCGGATTGTTCGGGTTGGTGAGGAACACCACGCGGGTCTTCGGCGTGACAGCGGCGAGCAGCGCGTCGACGTCGGAGGTGAAGTCCTTTTCCTTGGCCACGACCGGCTTCGCGCCGCGCGCCATGGTGGCGATCGGATACATCATGAAGCCGTATTGCGAATAGACCACCTCGTCGCCCGGGCCGACATAGGCGGCGCAGATCAGCGAGATCATCTCGTCCGAGCCATTCGAGCAGACGATATTCTCGGCGGGCAGGCCGTAATGGCTGGCCAGCGCCTTGCGCAGGATTTCCACGCCGCCATCGGGATAGCGATGCAGCTCGCCCGCCATCTGGCGGAAGGCTTCCATGCCCTTGGGGCTGGGGCCCATCGGCGTTTCGTTGGAGGAGAGTTTATGCACCTTGGTGACGCCCGGCACGGCAGCCTCGCCGCCCTTGTAGGGCGCGATATCGAGAATTCCGGGTTGCGGTTTCGGTGCAGTCACAGCACGCACTCCTTAACGTCGAAAAAGCTCAGGCACATCGAAAAAGCTTACGCGACTACCGGCGCGGCATGGGCGCCGATCACAACGATATCGGCGATGCCGGCATCAGCATCGACCATCGGGGCCAGGCGCGGGTCGCCATCGGCCAGGAAGCCGACGATCTCCAGCAGCACCCGGGCGCCATAGTCGCCCTGACGATACTGGGCCAGAACGCGGCCCTCCAGCCTTGCGCGGCCCAGCAGGGTCGAAATCCGGGCCAGACTGGGCGAGGCCTCGGTCATGTGCAGCACGGCCAGCGTGCGGTCGTCGCCGGATTCCTCCGGCGCGATATTGGCGATCACATAAGCGCCCAGATCGGCGAACTGGCCCTTCGGATTGGGCACGAAGGGCAGCCGGGCAATGATACGCGGGGTTTCCGGCGACCGGCCGGCGAGCAGCGGCCACCAGCTTTCCTTCTCGCCCTCTTCCGGCATCGCCATGATGCCCAGCATAGTGGGCTGGCCCGACATGGCGCGCAGCACGGCGCTGGCGGTGACGCAGAGCGTCAGCGGGGTGGTCGAGCCGTAATAGTCACGCGCCAGGTCCCAGCGCGCCGCCGACTTGTTGGGCGCATGCACGGCGGCCTTCACCGGTGCCTGCAGCGGATAGAGCGAACTGATCATCTCGCGCCAGATGCGGCTGAGCGCTGCCGCCGGCAGGTCGCCGCGATGGCGGCCCAGCAGCCGGCGCAGGATCTGCGCCTCGCGGCCCGGGCGCAGCACACTGCCCGGCTCGCCCTCGCGCGCCTTGGCGCCGGCGACACGCTGCACGGCCTCGGCGCGACGGCGCAGCAGATCCTGGATCTGGTCGTCCAGCACGTCGATATCGCGCCGCAGGTCGGCAAGGCTCGGAATGTGATCGCTCATAATCAAGGGTATCGGGGGCTGAAAAAGGCTGCATAGTCATAGGGTCAGCCGGTCCGGGCCGCAAGGCCGCCAACCCCCGTTCCCGGGGGGCGGCTGGCGTCAAAACAGGCATTGACAGGGGGAGCCGGGGTCCGTAAGCACGGGGTCCCGCGCCGGACAGGGTCCCGGCCGAGGGTCAGGTTCAGAATATAGACTGAACCCGACAGCGTCGCTCCAAGCCCTGTAGGATATTAACGGCTGCCTATGAGTGCCGCACTCCCTCCTCTCCATAGCCTCGACCTGATCGGGCCCGGACACCGGGTCACACTGGGCGAAACCCTGCCGCTGAAGCTGGATTGCGGGCTGGATCTCGGCCCCTTCCGCATCGCCTATACGACCTATGGCCGGCTGAATGCCGACAAGTCGAATGCGGTGCTGGTCTGCCATGCGCTGACCGGCGACCAGCATGTGGCCAACACCAATCCGGTGACCGGCAAGCCCGGCTGGTGGAACACCATGGTCGGCCCCGGCAAGGTGATCGATACGGATCGCTTTTTCGTGATCTGCTCGAACGTGCTCGGCGGCTGCATGGGCTCGTCGGGCCCCAGCGATATCGATGCCGCCACCGGGCAGCCCTATGGCCTGAAATTCCCGGTCATCACCATCCGCGACATGGTGAACGCGCAGGCCATGCTGCTGGACCATCTCGGCATTCATCAGCTGTTCATCGCCATCGGCGGCTCGATGGGCGGCATGCAGGTGCTGCAATGGGCCGCCAGCTACCCTGAGCGCGTGTTCGCCGCGATCCCGATCGCCTGCGCCGCCAAGCATTCGGCGCAGAACATCGCCTTCCATGAAGTGGGCCGCCAGGCGATCTATGCCGATCCGGACTGGCGCAAGGGCGACTACCACGACGCCAACGTGATCCCACGCGCCGGCCTCGCGGTCGCGCGCATGGCCGCCCATATCACCTACCTGTCGGAAGCAGCCCTGCACCGCAAGTTCGGCCGCAACCTGCAGAACCGCGAACGCATCACCTACGGTTTCGAGACCGAGTTTCAGGTCGAGAGCTACCTGCTGCACCAGGGTTCGAGCTTCGTGGAGCGCTTCGACGCCAACTCCTATCTCTACATCACCCGCGCCATGGATTATTTCGACCTGGCAGCGCAGGCCAGCGGCAGCCTGGCCAATGTGTTCCAGGGCACCAGGACACGCTTCTGCGGCGTGTCCTTCACATCCGACTGGCTGTTCCCGACGGCGGAGAACAAGGACATCGTGCGCGCGCTGAATGCGGCGGCGGCCAATGTCAGCTTCGTCGAGGTCCAGACCGACAAGGGCCATGACGCCTTCCTGCTGGACGAGCCGGAGATGTTCAGCACGCTGAAGGGCTTTGTCGATGGCTGCGCCGAACAGCGCGGCCTGAATGGAGCGCGCGTATGACCGAGCAGCGCAACCTGACCATCGCCCGCCACCGCGACATCCGCCGCGACCTGCTACTGATCGCCGAGATGGTGGCGCCGAAGACGCGCCTACTCGATGTCGGCTGCGGCGACGGCGCGCTGCTGGAATACCTGGCCGGCGAAAAGCAAGTGGATGGCCGCGGCATCGAAATCCGCCAGGCCGGCGTGAATGCCTGCGTGGCGCGCGGGCTTTCGGTGATCCAGGGCGATGCCGACAACGATCTCCCCGACTACCCCGATGCGGCCTTCGATTACGTGGTCCTGAGCCTCACCTTGCAGGCCACCCATAATCCGAGAAAAGTCCTGCACGAGATGCTGCGCATCGGCCATCGCGCCATCGTGTCCTTCCCCAATTTTGCCTACTGGCGTGTGCGCGCCCAGCTGCTGTTCGGTGGCCGCATGCCGATGACGGCGGCGCTGGACGACCCCTGGTACCAGACACAGAACATCCACCTGTGCACCATCGCCGATTTCGACGAGCTCTGCGCGAAAGACGGCATCATCGTCGAACAGCGCATCGCGGTGGATGGCACGGGCAAGCGGCTGCAGAACGCCCCGGCCAACTGGTTCGGCGCGCAGGCTGTGTACTTATTGCGGCGCCGATAGGCGGATCATTCGTTGTCGTCAGCCTGGCGATGCGCGCCGCCAAGCTGGGCCGGCTGCGTATTCGGCTTGAGCAGGAACTGCTTCTTGCTTTTCATCGCCTTCACCGGCATGCCGGCATAGACCTGCTTCTCGGCCTCGACCAGCAGCACGCCGGAAAACCGGCTCCACAGGATCTCGCCGGTCTTTTCCCAGGCATTCACCGCCTTGATCACGAAGGCGCGGTCGGACGGCGGCACCCAGAGCGCGGCTTTCGACTGCGTGGGCGAGAACAGCGCATCGCGCATCAGGCGGGTCAGCTGCGGCGGCGTATAGGGATGGCCCTGGCCGAACGGCGTCGCCTCGATATGGGCCCAGAGGCCGCGGCGGTTGGGCACCACGGCGAGCAGCCGGCCCTGCGGCGTCAGCACGCGCCAGACCTCGCGCAGCAGCGCACGGATGTTTTCCGAATTCTCCACCGCATGCATGAGCAAGAGGCGGTCCACGCTCGCATCCGGCAGCGGCAGGTCGTCCTCGTCCACCAGCATGACGCGGCCGGGCAGGCCGCGCGGCCAGCGCACCACGCCCTGGGGACCGGGCATGGCGGCAATGACACGCTCGGCTTCGCCCTCGAAAATGCGCAAATACGGCGTGGCAAAGCCGAGGCCCAGCACCGTCATGCCATGAACATTGGGCCAGAAATCGCGCAGGCGCTGGCGCAGCAGGCGGCGCACCGCGCGCCCCAGCGGGCCGCCGTAAAATTCGCGCAGATCGATCACATCAGGACGCAGCATCGCGCTATATTATCCATGTTCCGGCCCCTGTTGATAGAGATGGTTATGCCCCTCGAGATCGTCCAGATCCCCGTCCTCAACGACAATTACGTCTACCTGCTGCGCGAGCCGCAGTCCGGCGCCGTCGGCGTGGTCGATCCCGCCGTGCATGAGCCGGTGCAGGCGGAGCTGAAAAAGCGCGGCTGGACGCTCACCCATATCCTCAACACCCACCATCACCCCGACCATGTCGGCGGCAACATGGCCCTGAAGGATGCCACCGGCTGCACCATCATCGGGCCGGAAGCCGATGCCGACCGCATCCCCGGCATCGACATCGCGGTGGGCGATAACGAGGGCGTCAACCTGGGCGCCGAGATGGCCAAGGTCTTCGACGTGCCCGGCCATACGCGCGGCCATATCGCCTATTGGTTCGCCGACTCGCAGGCGCTGTTCTGCGGCGACACGCTGTTCGCGCTCGGCTGTGGCCGGCTGTTCGAGGGCACACCGGCGCAGATGTGGGCCTCCTTGAGCAAGCTGCGACAGCTGCCCGACGCCACGCGCATCTACTGCGCCCATGAATACACTGAATCGAATGCGCGCTTCGCCGTGACGGTCGAGCCGAACAACGCGGCGCTGCAGCAGCGCTATGCGCAGATCAAGAGCCTGCGCGCCGCCGGCAAGCCGACGGTGCCGTCCACGCTGGGCGAGGAAAAGGCGACCAATCCCTTCCTGCGCCCGATGAGCGACGGCATCCGAACCGAACTCGGCATGACGACTGCCGACGACGTCGCGGTCTTTGCCGAGACGCGCAAGCGCAAGGACAGCTTCAGAGGCTAGAACAGGTAGGTCGGCGACAGCTCGGCGTAGGTCGCGTCGCGCAATTCACCGATCAGGCGCCACAGGCGTTCGGTGAAGTCGCGATTGGCCGCATAGAAGCGGCGCGACACCGGCATGTAGAAATCGACCTGCTGCAGCGGCGGCGCCAGCTTCTCGAACTTGCGGCTGGGCGCCAACATCATTTCGCGGTCGCCCAGTGGATCGAGCGTGACCGCGGCGCCGACGCGCCGTGAATCGAGCATGGCGAACAGCTGGCTTGCGCTGAGCACGCTGATGGTTTCGACGCCCATCTCGCGCAGCCGTTCGGTCAGCATCAGGCTGGCCCCGACCGGGCCGCGCAGGCCCAAAAGATTCTGGCCATCCCACTGCACGGAATCGCCGGCGCGGCGATAGATCGAATAGGCCAGGCGCGCCACCTGCCGGGTGGTGTCGGGCGCGCCGTTGCGCATGGGGAAGACCAGATCGGCTTCGCGGTCATCGGTATGGCGCAGGCCCAGCCCGCCATCCTGGTTGCCGGCCTTGATCTCCTCGACCAGGCGGCGGCCGGTGATGCGGCTGAACACCACGGTCGCGCCGAGCCGGCTGGCGCAGCGCTGCACCAGCTCGACCGTCATGCCGGGGCGAACCGCCTTCTCGATGCTGCTGCCCATCAGATAGGGCCGCACTTCCTGGTCGGTATAGACCAGCCGCAGATCGGCCGCCCGGGCCGGCGAGGCCAGCAGGATCAGACCGCAGAGAATGGGAGAGAGGGCCGCCCGAGTCATGCGGCCCAGCCTAGCAAGGCCGGCGCGCATACAACAGTGATCTTGTAAAGCCGGGCCTAGAGCAGGCGCCGCGCCTTCAGCGCCGCGCCCAGCGTACCGTCGTCCAGATAGTCCAGCTCGCCGCCGACCGGCACGCCATGGGCGAGCCGGCTGACCTGCACGTTCAGCGGCGTCAGGCGGTCGGTGATGTAATGAGCCGTGGTCTGGCCCTCGACCGTGGCATTGGTGGCGATGATCACTTCTTTGACACGACCGTTCTGCACGCGCGCCACCAGACCGTCGACATTGAGATCGGACGGCCCGACGCCATCGAGCGCCGAGAGCGTGCCGCCCAGCACATGATAACGACCGCGGAACACGCTGGCGCGTTCCAGCGCCCAGAGGTCGGCCACGCTCTCCACCACGCAAAGCAGCGCCTCGTCGCGGCGCTGGTCCGTGCAGATGCCGCAAGGGTCCCGGCTGTCGAGATTGCCGCAGGTGGAACAGGCATGCACGCTGTCGCCGACCTCTTTCAGGGTCGCGGCCAGCGGCAGCATCAGCGCGTCTTTTTTCTTCAAGAGATGCAGCACGGCGCGACGCGCCGAGCGCGGGCCGAGACCCGGCAAGCGCGCCAGCAGCTGGATCAGCCGCTCGATCTCCGGACCGGCCACGCCTCAGATCCTCAGAACGGCAGTTTCATGCCGGGCGGCAAAGGAAGCCCTGCCGTGACCTTCTGCATCTGCTCGGCCATCTCGCGGTCAGCGCGTGCCTTGGCATCGGCATGGGCGGCCTTGATCAGGTCCTCCAGCACCTCGCGCTCGTCTTCCTTCATCAGGGAGGGATCGATCTTGATCGCCTTGAGTTCGCTCTTGCCGTTCAAGGTCACCGTCACCATGCCGCCGCCGGCCGCGCCCTGCACTTCGCGCAACTCCAGCTCGGCCTGCATCTCCTGCATGCGCTGCTGCATCTGCTGCGCCTGCTTCAGCATGTTGCCCAGATTCTTCATGGCGGAACTCCTTAATCCAGCTCGTCGAGCGGATCGATGTCGTCGGTGACATAGGTCTCGGCGGCCTCTTCGGCCGGCACATCAGCCTGCGGCGGCACCACCTCGCGCACGTCTTCCAGCACCGCACCGGGGAAAGCCAGCAGCACGGCCTGCACCAGCGGGTGCGCCTGCACATGGGCGCGGCGCTTAGAGTCCTCGGCCTGCTCCTGCTCGGCCAGCGTCGGCTCGCCCGGCAGCTTGCTTAAACTCACCACCCAGCGCTGGCCGGTCCAGGCCTTCAGTTTTTCGATCAGGCGGCCCGGCAGATCATGATGCGCGCCGCTGTCGAGCCGCAGCTCGATGCGGCCGGGCTCGAAACTGACCAGATGCACGTCGTTGACCAGCTCGCCGGCCAGCATGCCCTCGCGCATCTCCTTGCACAGCGCGACAACGCCGGCAAAGGTCGCGGGCATCGCGGCGAGCGCGACTGTCTCGCCCGGCTGCGGCTGCACAGATGCCATGGCGCGCGGCTGCGTTGCCATCGCTGCAGAGGCACCGCCTCCGCCTGCCCCGCCACCGGTCGGCCGCGACGGCGGCGCAGAGACACCCGGCCCGCCCTTGTCGCGCCATTCCTTGGCCAGATCGCCCGGCGACGGCAGATCAGCCGCATAGGCAAAGCGCACCAGCACCATTTCGGCGGCGGCCAGCGGCACGGGCGCCGAGCGCACCTCCTGCAGGCCCTTCAAGAGCATCTGCCAGCTACGCGCCAACACGGGCATGCCAAGCTTGGACGCCAGTTCCTTGCCGCGGTTGCGCTGGCTCTCGGGCAGCGTGATGTCGTCGGGTGAACCGCCGATGACCTTCACGCGCGTCAGCCAATGCACCAGATCGAGCATGTCCTGCAGCACCACGGCCGGATCGGCGCCGAGGCTGTATTGCGCCTGCAGGCTTTCCAGCGCCTCGGGCAGCTTGCCATGCAGCAGCAGGTCGAGCAGCGCGAAGATCTGGCCGCGATCGGCCAGGCCCAGCATGTCGCGCACCAGTTCGGCCGTCACCTGACCGGCGCCATGGGCGATCGCCTGGTCGAGCAAGGAGAGGCCGTCGCGCACTGAACCCTCTGCGGCGCGGGAAATCAGCGTCAGCGCGTCCTCGTCGATCTCGGCCTTTTCCTCAGCCACGATGCGCTTGAAATGCGCGTTCAGCACGGCGATCTCGACGCGCTTCAGATCGAAGCGCTGGCAGCGCGACAGCACCGTGACCGGGACTTTGCGGATTTCGGTGGTGGCGAAAACGAACTTCACATGCGGCGGCGGCTCTTCCAGCGTCTTCAGCAGGCCATTGAAGGCGGCCGTGGAGAGCATGTGCACTTCGTCGATGATGTAGATCTTGTAGCGCGCCATCGAGGGCGCATAGCGCACAGCTTCGATGATCTCGCGGATATCGCCGATGCCGGTGCGCGAGGCGGCGTCCATCTCGAAGACATCCGGATGCCGGTCCTCGGCGATGGCTTTGCAGTTATCGCAGACGCCGCAGGGCGAAATCGTCGGGCCGCCCTTGCCGTCGGCGCCGGTGCAGTTCAGCGCACGCGCGATGATGCGGGCAGTGGTGGTCTTGCCCACGCCGCGGACGCCGGTGAGGATGAAGGCCTGGGCGATGCGCCCGGTGGCGATGGCATTGGTGAGGGTGCGGACCAGCGCATCCTGACCGATCATCTCGGCAAAATTGCTGGGGCGGTATTTGCGCGCGAGAACGCGATAGGGCGCCGGTTGACTCATAGCCGTACCATGCCGCGCCGGGGCCTGTTTTTAAAGGGCAGGCCCGCAGGAAAAAATGCTGAAAGATGAAAGAGGTGGGAGGCTGACAACGACCCGAACGGAAACTCGTTACGGCTGCTTCCTTCCGGACCTGACCGGGTTGGCGAGACGCTCGTCCACCGCCAACCTCCCGGGGCCTTATATCAAGCATCGGCCGGCGCAATTCAAGCCGTCCCAATGGCGATTCCGGCCCGATTCTCACTGGACCGGCAATGGACGGAGCGCCGGCAATATGTCAGCGTTTCAGCATGGTTAGCCCCGAGAAATCCCAAAAGACACCCCGACCCCAGGAACGCCCGGTAGGTTTCACCGGTTCGCATCTGGACCGCGCCGGCAACCCGCGCCGCGATCCGGACTGGCTGATCGCCCAGCGCTGCCGCCCCGACAGCCGCTTCCTGGTGCTGCGCGAGCTGAAGGCACTGATCGACATCCCGGATAAAGCTTCTGGCAAACCGGCCCGAATCGCCTGGCTCGACCGCGACTGGGCGAAGGGCCACGAGTCGCTACCCCATGTGTTCCTCGGACTCGATCCCGAGGGCATCGCGCATTTTGCTGTCGACGGCGACCGGGCCGACGACACCGCCGCGCTTCATGCCGAGACCACCAAGTATATCGACGTGCGCAGCATTGCCGCCCAGCTCGTGCCGGAAGAGGCCGCGATCCTGGCGCAGGCGCGCAGCCTGATCGACTGGCATCAGCGCCACGGCTTCTGCGCGCAATGCGGCGCCAAGACCGACGCTGGCGACGCCGGTTATATGCGCAAATGCACGAGTGATACCTGCGGCGCGCAGCATTTCCCGCGCACCGATCCCGTGGTGATCATGCTGGCGGTGCGTCGCGATGAGACAACCGGCGAGGGTATGGTGCTGATGGGCCGGCAGTCGCGCATGGCGCCGGGCATGTACTCGGCGCTCGCCGGCTTCATGGAACCGGGCGAAAGCCTGGAGGAAGCCGTGCGCCGCGAGATCATGGAAGAGGCCGGCATCAAGACCGGCCCGGTGCGCTACCTGATGTCGCAGCCATGGCCTTTCCCCTCGTCGCTGATGATCGGTTGCGTGGCCGAGGCCACCAGCGCCGAGATCACGGTGGACATCAACGAGCTGGAAGACGCGCGCTGGTTCCGCCGTAGCGAGATGGCCGAGATGCTGGAGCGCGGCAAAAACCGCCTGCCCACCAGCGAGACCTCGCCCGACGATCCGCCATGGATGCCGCCGCCGCTCAGCCTGGCGCACCAGATCGCGAAGAAGTGGCTCAGCGAGGGCTGATTAAGCCGCCTGCGCTTTCATCGCCTGATCCAGCATCGCGGATCGCGCCGCGATCTGCGCATGACTGTCGGGATGCGTGAGGATGTAGAAGGCATCCGCCTCGATGCCAGCCAGCACCTTCGCGGCGAAATCCTCGCCCGTCATCTTCACCTGCATCATCTGCTCGAACCCTGCGTGGATGCGGGCAAGCTGCTCGGGCGGCGTGCGGCTTTCCGCCTGCAGCGCGGCCGGCCGGTTGCGCGCCGACTGCGCGATGCGCGAGTCCACCACACCGGGGCAGACCACCGAGACGCGCAGGCCCGACTGGATAATGGCCAGCTCATGCCCCAGGCTTTCCGACAGGCCGACCACGGCATATTTCGAGGCGCCGTAAGCCGACATGAAGGGCGGCGATGTGAGGCCGGCGAGCGACGCCATGTTGACCACATGACCGCGCCCATGCCGCAGCATGCGCGGCAGGAAGGCGCGCAGGCCATTCACCACGCCCTGCACATTGACGCCGAGCACCCAGCTCCAGTCATGCGGATGGCTGTCCCACAAAGGCCCGAGCAGGCCGCCGACGCCGGCATTGTTGACCAGCAGGTCGACCGTCATGAAGCGCTGCTGGATGATATCCGCCGTCTGCTGCATCGCATCGGCATCCGACACATCACAGATATAGGCCTCGACGGCACAGCCGGCGCCGCGCAGTTCGGCCTGTGCCACAGCGAGCGCAGCCGCCTCCACATCAATCAGCGCGAGCGACAGGCCGCGTGCGCCGAGCGCCCGGGCGAGAGACAAGCCGATCCCGCTGGCGCCGCCGGTGATGACGGCCACCTGTTTCGGTGCGAATTTCATGAGTCTGTCCTCTTAGGGAATGTCGCCCGGCAAGGCGGCGGTGAAACGGCCCAGCAGGCTGCCGAGCGTGGCGATTTCCTTGTCGGTCCAGCGGTCGCGGAACAGATCGGCGGCCAGACGCTGCAGGGTCTGCTCGGCCTCCTCGACGCGGGTGCGGCCGGCCTTGGTCAGCGCGACATAGGCCACGCGCGCATCACGCGGATCGGACTCGCGCTTGACGAAGCCGGATTTCTCCAGCGGCAGCGCCATACGCGTAATGGTCGACTGGCTGCTGTTCAGCATGGCGGCCAGATCGACGCGGCGCAGGCGATGCAGCGGGGCGCGGTACAGATGCATCAGCAGCATCAGTTCATTCAGGCCAAGCCCGTGCACCGAGCCCAGCGGCGGCCCGAGCCGGGCCTCCAGGAAGGACTGCGCACGCAGCAGCCGCAGCACGGCCGCGTAGGATGTGTCGTCGTTGCTCATGGCGGCGGACTATAACCGATATACTTCCGTACGCAAGTACTTTTGAAGTATTTTTATGGAAGACTTACTTCCCCAGCATCGCCAGCAGCTTGCGCGCCGCGGCAGAGGGCGTGATCTTGCCCGCCGCCACCGCCTTCTGCTGGCGTGGCATCTCGCTGGCAATCGCTGGATCGGTCTTGAGCCAGTCGAGCAGGCCATCCTGCAGCTCGCGCAGCAGCCAGCCTTCCGCCTGGTGGCGGCGCTGCGCCGCGAGGCCGCCGCTCTTTTCCAGCGTGCTGCGGAATTTGCCGATCTGCGCCCAGACCGCATCGATGCCCTCGCCCAGGAGCGCCGACACCAGCATCACTTCGGGAATCCATTCCGGATGGCGCGGCCGCATCAGGTGCAGGGCCATGCGATAATCGGCCGCCGCGAGACGGGCGGGCGCCAGCAGATCGCCATCGGCCTTGTTGACCACGATCAGGTCGGCCAGCTCCATGATGCCGCGCTTGATGCCCTGCAGGTCATCGCCGCCGCCCGGCGCCAGCAGCAGCACGAACATGTCGACCATGCCGGCCACCGTGGTTTCCGATTGGCCGACGCCGACGGTTTCCACCAGCACCACATCGAAGCCGGCCGCCTCGCAGAGCAGCATCGCCTCGCGCGTGCGGCGCGCCACGCCGCCGAGCGAACCGCCCGACGGCGAGGGCCGGATGAAGGCGTTGTCGTCGCGCGCCAGCTGCTCCATGCGCGTCTTGTCGCCCAGGATCGAGCCGCCCGAGAGCGCCGAGGAGGGATCGACCGCCAGCACGGCGACCTTGAGATTCTGGCCGGTCAGATACAGCCCGAAGCGTTCGATGAAACTGGATTTGCCCACGCCGGGCGTGCCCGAGATACCGACGCGTATGGCCCTGCCGCTGCGCGGCAGTATGGCCTGAAGCAATGCTTCGGCCGCCGCCTGGTCGGCCGCATGGCTCGACTCCACCAGCGTGATGGCGCGGGCCAGCGCGCGCCGGTCGCCCTTGAGCAGGCGTTCGGCGAGATCGGCGGGATCGGCGGCCCGGCGCGAGGGGGTGGATGCGGACATGCCTGCGACCTTAGCGAAGGCCCCCGCTCCCTCCAACTGTCATACGCCGGCATGATCACGGGCTTTTGCCCGACCTTTGCGCGGAGTCGCCCCCATTGCGTGATTGACAGGGAGTCTCCGGGATTCGTATTCCCTTAGGGAGACATGGCGAATCGGACCGAGCCTTTTTCCCTGCCTGATGCCCTGCGCGGCGATCCCGTCCCGGATCCGATGCGCCGGCTGGAGCAGGCGCGCGCCGATCTGTCGCGCACGGCCAGAGCGACAGCCGTCGAACCGCAGGCCGCGCCAGCGCCGCTGCCCAGCGGCCAGCATCTGCCCTACGATCCCGCCGCCGTCGCCGCGCGCATCGACCTGATGCGCGGCCGCTTCGGTAAGGCGCGCAGCGATGTGGTGTCGGCGCTGCTGTTCCTGGGCGATGCGCAGCGCGACTGCGATGCCTTGTCGGAAGCCTGCGCCGAGAATGGCTGGACCATGATGGCCGGCGGCGTGACGCTCCTGAGCGACGTGCTGCGCCGGGCACTGCCGTCCGAGCCGCGCCATCTCGATCTGGTGGCGCTGCTGATCGACGCGCTCTATGCGCTGCGCCGCGCCGAGACCCGCCCCGACATGGGCCGGGCCGGCGCCGACCTGCTGCGCGGCCTGAAACTGGCCGCCAGCCGCGAATTGCCCGGCACGGCCTGACGTATCGGCTGAAATCAGCCTGCGGAGCAGATTTCGGGCGAATTCGAAGCCTTCAGATTCCCGTGACCACCGCCGGCAATCTGTAAGAAATCACAAAATCAGTCTCGGAAAAGCCGTGGTTCAGACCTAGATTCAGATCATGGGCAAGACACTGCCACATGCACTTCCCTTTGCCGTGATCGCCGGCCTGCTGGCCGGCGTCACCATTGCCGTGACCTCGCCGCGCGCGGCCGCCGATCCGGAAGAGTCGCTGCAGTCGGCCGAGGTGTCCTTCAGCCTCTACGCGCTCGGCGCGAAGGGCATGGAGATCGGCATGACCATGCGCCGCGATAGCGAGAGCCTGCAGGTCGAGACCGCCATGCGCACATCGGGCATGGTGGATTTCCTCACCCGCTTCACCATGACCGGCATCACCGCGGCGCGCATCGCCGATGACCGCTACATCCCCACCCGCTATGTCACCGAAAGCGACGGGCGCTGGTCCAAGCGTGCCACCAGCATGAGCTGGGGCGCCGATGGCCTGCCCGTGGCCACCCTGCAGCCGCCCAATGACGAGGATGACCGCGAGGATGTGCCCGACCTGCTGAAGCGCGACACGCTGGACCCCACCACGGCGATCATGGCGCGCCTGCTGAAGCCCGGCGTCACGCCCCACTGCGAGGGCATGGACGCGATCTATGACGGACGCCGGCGCTACAACGTGCATTACACGCCGCTGGGGCCCGACACCGTGCAGCCGCATAACCGCACCGCCTATAGCGGCCCGGCCTTCAAATGCCAGACCAAGCTGGAGCCGGTGGCCGGCTACAGTCGCAAATACCTGGCCGAGTGGAGCGAGAAGGACGAGCAGCCGGCCTTCATCTGGATGGTGCAGCCGGCGGGCTATGCCGCCTGGATCCCGGTGCAGATGGAAGCCAATGGCCGGCTCGGCATGGCCCGGGTCTGGATCAGCGCCGCCAGGCTGAACGGCCGTGAATGGCTGAAGCCGCTGGGGGTGATCCAGGCCGAAATCCCGCGCGATCCTGCTCCTTAAACGACATATACTAGGGTAATGCCTTACCCCGCCTTGCCGATGCCGCCGCCATGACCCGCAAGATCCTGATTGCCGACGACGCCACGGCCGGGCGCGCTGTTTTTGACAAGTTATTGAATGCCTTGAACTTTCAGACGGTCTTTGCCAAGGATGGCCGCGATGCGGTCAACCTGTTCATCGAACACCGCGACCTGGCTGCCATCCTGATGGACGTGCGGATGCCCGGCCTGAACGGCATCAAGGCGACCCAGGAAATCCGGCTCTGCGGCCTGCCCAACAGCCTGAGCATCCCGATCATCGGCATCACGGCGGCCGATGGCGAGGAGGTGCGCAAGGAATGCCTGCTCAGCGGCATGAACGAGGTGCTGCATAAGCCGATCGATCCGCGCGCCCTGGTCGAGGCCCTGCGCCGCTTCGTTCACTAAGTATTTGAAAATACTATAATTTATAGAACGCCCGTCACTCTCGGGCCTGTCCCGAAGGTCCATCTGACAGTTCCGCAGCCCCGATAAGGCCGCGGACCCTCGGAATAAATCCGGGGGTGACGGCCCATGGCAGGGACTTTGGGTTGACTTAGAGGCCCATAAGGGCTTTATTCCGCCCGCTTTCTGAAGCTTTGGAAGCAATCCGGTCCGAGGACCGCCGTCCGTCCGCGAGTGTCGCGCACGGGCGTCGTTTTGCTTGTGGCCTTTGTTGAGGAATTTCAGGGTCGACATGTTCGAATCTCTGAGCGGCAAACTGGGAGACGTCTTCGAGCGGCTGCGCAAGCGCGGCGCGCTGTCGGAGTCTGATGTCTCGGAAGCGCTGCGCGAGGTTCGCGTCGCCCTGCTGGAAGCCGATGTCGCGCTTCCCGTCGTGAAGACCTTCATCGACGGCGTGAAGGCGAAGGCCGTCGGACAGGATGTGCTGCGCTCGGTGACCCCGGGCCAGATGGTCATCAAGATCGTCCACGATCATCTCGTCGAGATGCTGGGCGGCAATGAGGAGCCGGGCGAAGCCGATGCCGGCATCAGCCTGAATGCCGTGCCGCCGGTGCCCGTGCTGATGGTCGGCCTTCAGGGTTCGGGCAAGACCACCAGCACCGCCAAGATCGCGCTGCGCCTGATCACCAAGGAGCGCAAGAAGGTGCTGATGGCGTCGCTCGACGTCTATCGCCCGGCCGCGCAGGAACAGCTCAAGATCCTCGGCGAGCAGAACAACATCCCGACCCTCCCCATCGTCGCCGGCCAGATGCCGGTCGATATCGCCAAGCGCGCCGTGCAGGCCGCCAAGCTCGGCGGCTATGACGTGGTGATGCTGGATACTGCCGGCCGCCTGCATGTCGACGAGACGCTGATGCTGGAAGTCGCCAGCGTGCGCGACGCCGTGCAGCCGCACGAGACGCTGCTGGTCGCCGACAGCCTGACCGGCCAGGACGCCGTCAATGTCGCGAAAAGCTTCAATGAACGCGTCGGCGTCACCGGCATCGTGCTGACCCGCGTCGATGGCGATGGCCGCGGCGGCGCGGCGCTCTCCATGCGCGCCGTCACCGGCAAGCCGATCAAGCTGATTGGCGTCGGCGAAAAGGTCGATGCCCTCGAGCCGTTCCATCCGCAGCGCATCGCGCAGCGCATCCTCGGCATGGGCGACATCGTCAGCCTGGTCGAGAAGGCCGCCGAGACGATCGAGAAGGAAGACGCCGAGCGCCTCGCCGCCCGCGTCCAGAAGGGCCAGTTCGACCTGAACGACATGGCCAGCCAGCTCAAGCAGCTGCGCAAGATGGGCGGCATGTCGGGCGTGATGAACCTGCTGCCCGGCGTGGGTAAGATCAAGCAGCAGATGGCCGGCGCCAATGTCGACGAGACCGTGCTGAAGCGTCAGGAAGCCATCATCGGCTCGATGACCAAAGACGAACGTCTCAATCCGAAGGTGATCCACGCCTCGCGCAAGAAGCGCATTGCGGCAGGTTCGGGCACCTCAGTGCAGGATGTGAACAAGCTGCTGAAGCAGCACCTCCAGATGGCCGACATGATGAAGCGCATGTCGAAGCTGGGGCAGAAGGGTTTCATGCGCAGCATGGGCGGGATGATGGGCGGAATGCCCGGCATGCCCAAGCTGTGAGAGTTTTGTGCAATTCGAGTTTCAACGTTTAGTCTGAAAGGAAAACCATGTCCGTTAAGATTCGCATGACCCGTGGCGGCGCCAAGAAGCGCCCCTACTATCGCATCGTTGTCGCTGACTCGCGCTCGCCGCGCGATGGCCGCTTCATCGAGAAGATCGGTTCCTATGATCCGATGCTGCCGAAGGACCGTGAGCGCGTGACGCTCGACGTCGAGCGTTGCAAGTACTGGCTGAGCCAGGGCGCGACCCCGTCCGACCGCGTGGCCCGCTTCTTCTCGAAGGCTGGTCTGGTGAAGTGGGAACACGGCACCAACCCGGAGAAGGGCAAGCCGAAGGCGAAGGCCCAGGAGCGCATCAAGGCTGCTGAGGAAGCCGCCAAGGCCGCTGCCGAGAAGCCGGCTGAAGAAGCCGCCGCTTCCTAAGGCATGAGCGGCACCCTTCTGCTGGGCGTCGTGATCGGCGCGCAGGGCGTCCGCGGCGAGGTGAAGGTGAAGACCTTCACCGCCGACCCGGAATCGCTGGGAGACTACGGTCCCCTGCAGGACGCCGGCGCGACGAAGGTGTATCCGCTGAAGGTGCTGCGCCTGTCGAAAGGTGACGTGGTGATTGCGCGTATCAAGGGCGTCGAGGACCGTAACGGTGCCGAGGCGATGAAGGGGACGGAGCTCTACATTCAGCGCTCCGCCCTGCCGAAGGCCGGTGAAGGCGAGTTCTACTTCGCCGATCTGGTTGGTCTGACGGCGATGATGTCGGGCCGGGTTCTGGGGCGCGTGACTGCGGTTCACAACTACGGCGCCGGCGACATGCTGGAGGTGAAAACCGACGGCGGCCGTTCGGCGATGGTGCCTTTTACCGACGACGCGGTGCCCGATGTGGACCTCGCCGGCGGTACGGTGACGGTGGAACCGGCCTTCTGGCTCGGCGGACCGGAAACCGAGGAGGATCGCGCGGCCCGGGCTGAACAGCTCGCAGCCGAACGGGCGGCCGAACAGGCCGGAGAGTAATGAGTACCGTCCCGGCTTCGCCGTGGAACGCGCGGATACTGACACTGTATCCCGCGATGTTCCCCGGTCCGCTGGGGCAAAGCCTGGCCGGGCGTGCCTTGAGTGAAGGGCGCTGGTCGCTGAGGGTGACGGATATTCGCGACTTCGCGCGCGACAAGCACCGCACCGTCGACGACACGCCGTTTGGCGGCGGGCCGGGCATGGTGATGCGGCCGGATGTGCTGGCCAGTGCGCTCGATGCGACGCTGGCGGGTGCGGATGGCGAGATCGGCGGGCAGCCGCTGATCTATTTCTCGCCGCGTGGCCGGCGCCTGGATCAGGCGCTGGTGCATGAGGTGAAGGCGGCAGGCGGGGCGACATTGCTCTGCGGCCGCTTTGAGGGGGTGGACGAACGCCTGCTGCAGGCGCGCCCCGTTGTCGAGGTCAGCCTCGGCGACTTCGTCCTGTCGGGTGGCGAGATCGCCGCATACGCGCTGCTGGATGCAGTCGTGCGGTTGCTGCCCGGAGTGATGGGTGCCGAAGAGTCCGGCACCGAGGAGAGTTTCGCGGACGGCCTGCTGGAATATCCCCAGTATACCCGGCCGCAGGAGTGGGAAGGCCTGGCAGTGCCCGATGTGCTGCTGTCCGGCCACCACGAGAAGATCGCAGCCTGGCGGCGCGAGATGGCGGAGAAAATCACCGCCGAACGCCGCCCGGACCTGTGGGAGAGTTACCGTCGGCGCAAGCCGGCGGGGAAGAATTGAAACGCGTTTGAACTTTGAAAGAAGAAAGGCAGAGTGCCATGAACCTGATGCAGCAGATCGAGAAAGAGCAGTCCGATGCTCTCGTCGCCGCCCGTGCGGTGCCGGAATTCGCCCCCGGCGATACCCTGACCGTGAACGTGAAGGTGGTCGAAGGCGGCCGCGAGCGCGTGCAGGCCTATGAAGGCGTGTGCATCGCCCGCTCGAACCGCGGTGTGAACTCCTCCTTCACCGTGCGCAAGATTTCGTACGGCGAAGGCGTCGAGCGTATCTTCCCGCTCTACAGCCCCCGCATCGAATCGATCGTCGTGGTCCGCCGCGGCGATGTGCGTCGCGCCAAGCTGTACTACCTGCGTGGTCGTACCGGTAAGGCCGCCCGCATCACCGAGAAGCGCGACATCCAGCCCAAGGCTTAAGCCTCTGGGTCTTCCGGCCGGCCTCTGCCGGCCGTCGGTTGCAAGCACTCAAGCCGCCTGCCGGAAAAGTTCCGGCGGGCGGCTTTTGTTTTTCCGCCGAAACCGATTTGAAAGCAGTGGCGGCACGCATCTGAATACGGTCTAGTACCGTTCGGCAGGCATCGGGGCACCGGAGTTTTACGGGCCGTGAACGATGTGACGATGAAGACCGCGCCAGCCGCCGATATCACTCGGGGGCTGGAATTTCTCGCCGGGGGCGGTGAGATGGGCGCGGCGATGCGATCCTACGACTGGGCGGCATCACCGCTCGGGCCGGCGCATCTTTGGCCGCAGAGCCTGAAAACCACCATCCGCATCCTGCTGTCCTCGCGCTATGCGATGTGGATGGCCTGGGGCCCCGACCTCACCTTCTTCTGCAACGACGCCTACAGGCCGACCCTGGGCGTGAAGGCCGACTGGGCGCTGGGCAGTTCGTCGCGCAAGGTCTGGGCCGAGGTCTGGGAGTTCGCCGGGCCGCGCATCGAGCATGTATTCAAAACCGGCGAGGCCACCTGGGACGAGAACCTGCTGCTGTTCCTGGAGCGTAGCGGCTTCCCCGAGGAGACCTACCACACCTTCTCCTACAGCCCGCTGGCCAATGACGCCGGCATCATCGTCGGCATGCTCTGTGTGGTGACCGAAACCACCGAACGGGTGATCGCCGAGCGGCGCATGATGCTGCTGCGCGACCTTGCGGCCGACTTCACGCTGGCGCGCAGCCTGGAGGAAGTCTGCCCGGCGCTGACCGAGATTCTGGGCGACCGTCCCGACATGCCGCTGCTGGCGCTGTATCTGTTCGATGCCGATGGCCGCGGCCAGGCCACGCGTATCTGCTTTGTCGGTCCGCAGGCCGACCGCAACCGCTTCCCGCTGCTGGTGCGGCCCGAGGATGCGATGCCACTGCCGGTGGCCGCGATTCTGAATGGCCAGGGGCCGATGGTGATCGACAATCTGCCGGCGCGTTTCGGCGGCCCCTTAAGCGCCGACCGACGCGGCGCCATGATGCAGCAGATGGTGCTGGTGCCGCTGATGCGCCAGACCCAGCTCAACGGCTTCCTTGCCATCGGCCTCAATCCCTATCGCCGCTACGACCCGGGCTATGCCGGTTTCATCAACCTGCTGGCCGGCCAGATCGAGGCCAACCTGGTCAGCGTGCAACTGTTCGAGGCCGAGCGCGAGCGCGCCGATGCGCTGGCCGAGATCGACCGCACCAAGACCGCCTTCTTCTCCAATGTCAGCCATGAATTCCGCACCCCGCTGACCCTGATGCTGGGTCCGCTGGAGGAAGTCCTCGCCAAGCCGCCGTCCCCGGCCACGCCGCTGGTCGAGATCGCCCATCGCAACGGCCTGCGGCTGCTCAAGCTGGTCAACACGCTGCTGGATTTCTCGCGGCTGGAGGCCGGCCGCGCGCAGATCCAGTACAGCCCCGTCGATCTCGCCGGCTTCACCGCCGAACTGGCGGCCAGCTTCGAATCGACCATCACGCAGGCGGGCCTGAAATACCGCGTCGACTGCCTGCCGCTGCCCGGCCCGGTGCATGTCGATCCCGGCATGTGGGAAAAGATCGTCCTCAACCTGCTGTCCAATGCCTTCAAATTCACGCTGTCGGGCGAAATCGTCGTTTCGCTGAAGGCATCGTCTGACGGCCACAACGCCATCCTGATCGTCACCGACACCGGCAGCGGCATCGCGCCCGAGGCCCTGCCGCATCTGTTCGAGCGCTTCTACCGCGTTGCCGGCGCGCCCGGCCGCAGCTTCGAGGGCAGCGGCATCGGCCTCGCCCTGGTGCAGGAACTGGTGCGGCTGCATGGCGGCGCCATCGCGGTGGAAAGCGAGCCCGGCCGCGGCAGCAGCTTCATCGTCACCATTCCGATCGGCACCGCGCATCTGCCGGCCGAAAGCATCGTCTCCACCACGCCCATCACGCCGGCCAGCATCCAGTCCGACAGCTTCGTGGCCGAGGCGCTGCGCTGGCTGCCCGGCGCTGGCGGCAATGCCGCCGTCGACGAAAGCCTGCCGACTGCCGCCACCGATGCCGACCTGCCGCCGCCACCGGTGAGCGGCGGGCAGCATGTCCTGCTGGCCGACGACAACCCCGACATGCGCGATTACATCCGCCGCCTGCTGGCGGCGGAAGGCTACAGCGTCGAGGCGGTGGCCGATGGCGAAGCGGCACTGGCGGCGGCGCGGCGGCGCATGCCCGACCTGATCCTCTCCGACATCATGATGCCGGGCATGGACGGCCTGAACCTGCTGAAGACATTGCGCGGCGACGCGCTGCTGCGCCACACGCCGGTGATTTTCCTCTCGGCCCGCGCCGGCGAGGAGGCCCGCATCGAAGGCATGGATGCCGGTGCCGACGACTATCTGGTCAAGCCGTTTTCGGCGCGCGAAATGTTGTCGCGGGTGGCGCGCAACCTGCAGATGGCGCGCTTCCGCCGCGAAACCGAAAAGGCGCTGATGGAGGAAGCCGCGACCCTGGAAATCCTCGGTCGCGTCGGCGCCATGGTCTCGGCCGAACTGAATCTCGATGCCGTGGTGCAGGCGGTGACCGATGCGGCGACGCGCCTGACCGGAGCCGCTTTCGGCGCCTTCTTCTACAATGTGAAAGACGATGCCGGCGAGAGCTACATGCTCTACACGCTGTCGGGCGTGCCGCGCGAGGCCTTCGCCAAATTCCCGATGCCGCGCAACACCGACATCTTCGCGCCGACCTTTGGCGGCGCGGGCATCGTGCGCTCGGCCGATATCACCAAGGACCCGCGTTATGGCCGCAATGCCCCCAACAAGGGCATGCCCGAAGGCCACCTGCCGGTGCGCAGCTATCTGGCCAGCTCGGTGATCTCGCGCAACGGCGAGGTGCTGGGCGGGCTGTTCTTCGGCCACCCGGAACCCGGTATGTTCGACGAGCGCAGCGAACGCCTGCTCTCGGGCATCGCCGCCCAGGCCGCCATCGCCATCGACAACGCCCAGCTTTACAAGGCGGCGCAGATCGAGATCGCCGAGCGCCAGAAGACCGAGGCGGCGCTGCGCGAAAGCGAGGCGCGCTTCCGCACCATGGCCGACAGCGCGCCAGTGATCATCTGGGTCACGGACGCTGACGGCCAGCTCACCTACATCAATCCGCGCTGGACCGAAATGACGGGTCAGAGCATGGAGCAGAGCCTGGGCACCGGCAGCCTGGAGGCCATCCATCCCGAGGATCGCGAACGCGCCTTCGCCGTCTTCATGGCTGCCAGTACGAAGCGCGAGACCTTCCAGGTCGAATACCAGCTGCGCCGCAGCGACGGGCAGTATCGCTGGATGCATGGGGCTGCCGCGCCGCGCTTCGACAGCCGGGGCAATTTCCTCGGCTATATCGGCTCGGTGATCGACCTGACCGACCGCAAGAACATGGAAGACCAGCAGGAGCTGCTGCTGGCGGTGGCCCGCGACGTCAACTCCACGTTGGAAAAGAAAGTCAACGAGCGCACACGCGAACTGACTGCCACCAACGAACGGCTGCGCAACGAGATCAACGAGCGCGCCCGCGCCGAGGAAGCACTCGGCCATGCCCAGAAGATGGAAGCCATCGGCCAGCTGACGGGTGGCGTGGCGCATGACTTCAACAACCTGCTGACCGTGATCATGGGCAATATCGAAACCCTGCAGCGGCAGTTGAAGCGCGAGGCGCCCGATACCGCACGCATGCTGCGCGCCATCGACAGCGCCGCCCGCGGCGCCGAACGCGCCGCCTCGCTGACCCAGCGCCTGCTGGCTTTCTCGCGCCGCGCGCCGCTGGAGCCCCGGGCCGTCGACGTCAATGTGCTGGTCAGCGGCATGTCGGATCTGCTGCGCCGCACGCTGGGCGAACAGGTGACGGTGGATGCGCAACCGGCCAAGGGCCTGTGGCCGATCCATGTCGATCCCAACCAGTTGGAGAATGCACTGCTGAACCTGGCGGTGAATGCGCGCGACGCAATGCCGGGCGGCGGGCGGCTGGAGATCGTCACCACCAATGCGACGGTGACGGCCCAGGATGACATGGCAGCCGGCGATTACGTGCAGATCATGGTGAGCGACAGCGGCATCGGCATGCCGCGCGACGTGATCGAGCAGGCCTTCGAGCCCTTCTTCACCACCAAGGATGTCGGCCATGGCACCGGCCTCGGCCTCAGCCAGGTCTATGGCTTCGTCAAGCAGAGCGGCGGCCATGTGCGGCTGGACAGCACACCCGGCCAGGGCACGACAGTGACGATCCACCTGCCGCGCCTGCAATCGGCTGCGACGATCGCCGAGGAGGCCGCGCTGCGGCGCGAACCCGAGCCGCCGCGCCACGGCAGCGAAACCGTTCTGGTGGTGGAGGACGATCCCGATGTGCGCGCCCATTCGCGCGACATCCTGGCCGATCTGGGCTACCGCATCCTGGAGGCCGGCACCGGGCATGATGCGCTGAACATCCTGGCCGAGCGCAACGACATCGCCCTGATGTTCACCGATATCGGCCTGCCCGGCGGCATGAACGGGCGCGAGCTGGCCGATGCCGCGCAGGCGCGCTATCCGCAGCTGAAAGTGCTGTTCACCAGCGGCTATGCGCAGACCGCGGTGGTGCATCACGGCCGGCTGGACGCGGGCGTGCAGCTGATCACCAAGCCCTTCACCTATGCGGCGCTGGCGAGCAAGGTGCGCGACATCCTCGATGCGCCGCAGCAGGCCGCCACCGCTCCCTGCCTGCTGTTCGTCGAGGACGATGCGCTGATGCAGTCGGTGATGGCCGACGGGCTGATGGATCTGGGCTATCGCGTCGAGGCGGTGACCACCGGCCAGGCCGCCATTGCCATCCTGCGCGGTAACCCCGCCGGCATCGATGCGGCGGTGATCGACATCGGCCTGCCCGACATGCGCGGCGAACAGCTATTGCAGGAGTTGCGGAAAATCCGGGCCGACCTGCCGGTGGTGATCGCCAGCGGCTACGGCCATGCGGTGCTGCAGCAGCGCTTCTCGGGCGTCACGCTGCTGTCTTTCATCGACAAGCCCTATATCGCATCGGAACTGGGCGTCGTGCTGGCCAGGGCGGGCGTTGCCGCCACGCCGTCAGGCGGCTAGTCGGCGGCGTCGACCATGGCCGACGCGCTCTCCGGCAGCGCCTTGCGCTGTTGCGCCATGCGCGGGCCATTCTTGGCGGCCCAACGGCCGAGCTCGTCCATCACCGGGCGCAGCGAATGGCCCATGTCGGTGAGCCAGTATTCCACCTTCGGCGGCACGGCCGCATGCACGCGGCGGCCGACCAGGCCGGCGGCCTCCAGCGCACGGAGCTGCTTGGTCAGCTCCTTCTGCGTGATCAGCGGAATGGCGCGCGCCATTTCGGAAAAGCGCAACGGCTGCTCGCCGGCGCGCGACAATGTGAGAATGATCGGCACCGCCCATTTGTTGGCGATCAGGTCGAGCGTCGCGCAGATCATGCGGGCGCAGAGCGGCTGACCGTCGGCGGTCAGCGCATGCCGGAAATCGAGGTCTTTCTCAGTAGCCATTCGGTAAGTATAGGGCTTTTGGGTGCCTTCTTGCAAATCGATACTGTGCTAGGCTATGCCTCTGAACCCCGCCGCGCTCTCGCCAAGACATTGCGCGGGGAAACCGTAACCGGAGGGACCCGTTACCATGGCCAAACTCGACTTCTACTTCTCGCCCGGCGCCTGCTCGCTGGCCACCCATATCTGCCTCGAAGAGGCCGGCGCCACCTTCACGCCGAAGGTCACCTACACCCGCAAGGGCCAGACCCGCACGCCGGAATACCTGGCGCTGAATCCCAAGGGCAAGGTGCCGATGCTCGGCATCGACGGCACCATGCTGACTGAAAACACCGCGATCATGACCTATCTCAATCGCAGCTTCCCCAATGCGAAGCTGCTGCCGGCAGGCGATGCGCTGAAGGAAGCCGAAGCGCTGGCCTTCATTGCCTGGTGCGCCTCGGGCATCCATCCGGTGATGGGCCGCTTCTTCGGCCCGCAGAACTTCTCCGACCTGCCCGACACCGCCGACAACATCAAGGCACTCGCCGCCAAGGCCACCGCCGCCAACTTCGCCATCGTCGAGAAGACGCTCGGCAGCAAGGAATGGGTGTTCGGCAACTGGTCGGCAGCCGACGCCTATATCTTCGTCTTCTTCAACTGGGCCACCAAGCTCGGCCTCGATGTCTCGGCCTATCCGAACTACGCCAAGCATTTCGAGCGCATGAAGCAGCGTCCGGCGGTGCAGAAGGCGCTGGCCCGCGAGGCCGAAGCCCTCGAGGCGATGGACAAGGCAGCCTGAGTCCAGAGCTGACATTTTTTTGAAAGACCCGACCGGGGCGGCGCGCTAAACTCGCGTCGCCCTTTTAACGAATCACAACAACAAACCATCAAGAGAAAAGAAGGACACACTCCCATGGCACTGCTCGACAAGTTCGGCCCGCTGCTTGGCCGCATCCTGATCGCCGCGCTCTTCATTCCCTTCGGCATCAGCAAGATCGGCAATTTCGAAGGCACCGTCGGCTACATCGCCTCCAAGGGCCTGCCGCTGCCGCAGGTCGCCGCCGCCGGCACCATCTTCGTCGAGGTGGTGGTTGCCGCCGCCCTGCTGGTCGGCTTCAAGACCCGTTATGCCGCCCTGGTGCTTGCCGTCTTCACGGCTGCGGCCGCCATCATCTTCCACAACTACTGGGCCGTGCCGGAAGCCCAGGTCATGCTGCAGAAGACCCACTTCTTCAAGAATATGGCGATCACCGGCGGCCTGCTGGCCTTTGCCAGCTTCGGCGCCGGCCCCTTGAGCGTCGACCGTCGCGGCTGATCACTGATCAGCACGGATCGCCGAGGCGATCTCACGCAAGGCGCGCGACAGCAAAGGATCGCTGACGCGCGAGAGCAAAAGAATGGCGGTTGCCGGCAACACCGGCAGCCGCTGTTTTTTTGTCAGCTCCACCATGCCGGGCAGGCGCGCGCGACGCCCCAGCACGGCGACGCCCAGGCCGGCCGTCAGCGCCGCCGCCAGCGCGCCGACCCCGCCGCCGGTGAAGGCCTCGGTCCATGTCACACCGGCCTTGTCGAGCGCGCGAATGGCAGCCGCGCGCACCGAACAGGGCGCGGCCAGCGCCACCAACGGCAGCGGCTCGCCGGCCTTCAGGTCGAAATCCGGTGCGGCGAACCAGCCCAGCCGGTCCTTCAATAGCAACTCCGCACCACGCGGTGATGTGTCGCCCACCTGATGCAGGATGGCGGCATCGAGCTGGCCGGCTTCGTATAGCTCGCTGAGATCACGCGAAAGCCCGATGCGCACCTCCAGCCTCAGGCCCGGCAGCCGCGACCGCACGCGCGCCAGCAGGCCCGGCAACTGCGCGCCGACGGCCTGGTCGCTGATCCCCAGCACCAGCGGCCGCTTCGGCTTCTCGTTGAGCGCGGCCAGTGCCGCATCATGGGCGGCCAGCACATGGCGGGATTCTTTCACCAGCGTTTCGCCATCGGGTGTCAGCCGCACCAGCCGCGGCGTGCGCTCGAGCAGGCGGCGGTCGAGCCGCACCTCCAGCCGTTTCAGCCGCAGGCTGATCGCCGCCTGGCTGGTGCTGAGCGCCTCGGCCGCGCGGGTGAAGCTGCGGTAATCCGCCACCAGCACCAGGGCGCGCAGGGCATCGATGTCGAGTGCACCGCTTATATGGTCTTTGACAATCATATCATTCAGTTATGTATAAAATGAACATTTGTCCAGTTCTGTTATGATAGGGCCGGACCTATTCTCCTGTCCACGGGCAATAAACGCCCCCAGACAGGAGCCACCCCATGCCGATCATCCAGGTCAAATATTCCACCCCCAGCGAAAAGCCCGGCCTGGTGCAGGCCGTTGCCGCGGCCGCCAGCCGCATCTCGGCCGAGCAGCTGCGCAAGGACCAGTCACTCACCGCCGTGACCGTGGAGGTCGTACCGGCCGAGAACTGGTTCGTCGGCGGGCCGTCGCTGGCCGAACAGAAGCTGGCCAGCTTCTTCCTCGACATCAAGATCGTGGAAAGCACCAACACCAAGGACGAGAAGGCCGCCTTCATCTCGGCGATATTCAAGACCATGGGCGAACTGCTGGGCCCGCTGCATACCGAAAGCTACGTCTATGTGCATGACGTGTACGGTTACGCTTACGGCTTCGGCGGCCTGACCCAGGAGCGGCGCTATATCGCCGGCAAGCTGGGGGTTTCGCTGGCCGCCGTCTGAGTGGCCCACCCTACCCTCGTTCCTTCGGATACTGGACGGCGCAGCGTGGATTTCCCATGCTGCGCCGATGTCCGTATCCCGCATCGTCGCCGCACCGGCCGACTCGGCCTTTGTCGACAGTCTGCCGGGCTGCGACTTTTCCGATGCCTTCGCGGTGACGCTGCCGAGCGCCGGGCTGGATGCGCGCGACGTGGCGGCGCTGTGCTTCAGCAAGCTGCCTGACTGGGCCGGCTGGCTGCTGAAGATCCGCAACATCGTCATGCGGCCCTTCGGGCTGAAGACCGACGAGATGGTGCAGAGCCTGCCGGTGCTGCGCGAAAGCCGCGACGAGGTGGTGGTCGGCCTGAACGACAACCACCTGGACTTCCGCACCCAGTTCCGCGTCGACACCATTCCGCTCGGCCCCGATGGGCCTTATCTGGGCCTGATCACCGTCACCACCATCGTGCGCACCCACAACCGGCTGGGCCGCGTCTATCTCGCGGCGATCATGCCGATTCACAAGCTGGTGGTGCGCAGCCTGCTGAAACGCGTGGCGGAACGGCTGAGCATCTAAAGGCCGCCGCCTGCGACATCGTGAAGCGAGACGCGAGGACATATCCACCGCATAGTGCCGGCATGCGCCCCGCTGCGGTCACCGTCGTTCCCGCCGATCCGGCCTTTGTCGCCAGCCTGCCCGGCTGCGATTTCGCCGATGCCTTCAGCGTTATCGTGCCACGCCGTGATCTCGACGCCCGCATCCTGTCGGCGGAGTTCTTCAGCACGCCGCCGGCTTGGGCCAGCGCGCTGCTCGACATCCGCAATGCCATCATGGGCCGGCTCGGCTACAAGGCGCCCGCAATCCGCAAGGGCTTTCCGGTGATCCGCGAGTCTGAAACGGAAGTGGTGTCGGGCCTGGATGATGGCCATCTGGACTTCCGCGCCCTGATGCGCGTCGATGCGCATGAAGCCGGCAGCCGCATCACGCTGACCACCGCGGTCGCCACCCACAATCGCCTGGGCCGCGCCTATCTGGCCCTGATCATGCCCTTCCACAAGCTGATCGTGCGCAGCATGGTGAAGCAGCTGGCCAAGCGGCTAGTCGCCGAATAACGCAGCCTTGACCTGCGGCGCATCGAACATGCGCTTGCTGCTGTGACCGACTTTCGGCACTTCCACCAGACGCCAGTTCAACACCCAGCCTTTTTCCTGCGCCAGCGCCTGCCCGGCTTTGTAGAAATTCAGGCCACGCTCGTAACGCGTCGCGCCCTGCCCGGCCGCATCCTCGCTGTCATCGCGGTGCCGGTCACCGGTATCCGCCATGCCGAGATAGATCGTCAGCGGCGCGGCCAGGTAGCGCCTGAGGAAATCATCATTGCCAAGCGACGCCGTCGCGCCGCCCAGGCCGAAGGGAAACGCCTCCTTCGTGGTCGGGAATACCCAGGAGGATGGATTGGCCACCACGATGCGCTTGGCCGCATGCGGCACGAAGGGCGCCAGCCGTGCCAGAAACTGACCGCCGGCCGAATGGCCGATCAGATAGTAATCGGGTTGCGGCCGGCCATCGTCCTTGCGCAACTGGTCGACCAGCGCGATCGCCGTCGTGCCGATCCACTTGTCCTGCGGCAGCAGGTTTTTCTGGTTGGCGATACCGCCGCGCTGATAGAGCATGCTGGGGAAGCGGGCTTTGTCGAACAGCGGCGCGGCCACGACCATGCCGAAGCGATCGGCCATGGTTTTCGCATTATCGCGATAGGCATCGGCGTCGCGTTCGACGCCGTGGAAAACCATCAGGAGCGGGCCATTGGAGTAGCTGACCGGCTTGTAGGTGAAGACTTCGAGATTGTAGTCGCCGATCTTCACGACCTGATAGCCATCGCCGGTCGGGATCGGGGCGGCATAGGCCGCGCATGACAGGAGCAATACAAGCCCCGCCATCAGTCCGTTACGCATGACGCGGGCCCTCCCGATAACGCCGGACCATCATAGCGGCAGGCCGGGGCGCGCGCCGTGAAAAGATCGTCAAGCCAGGCGTCAAACGACGACCTAGGCCGTCTCTTTCACTTCCTCGGTCAGCCAGTCGCGCATCGCCTTGATGCGCGGCGCATCGGCCATATGCTCGAGGCAGACGAACCAGTAGGCGTTGCTGAGCGGCAGCGTCACATCGAACAGCTGCACCAGACGCCCGGCGCCGACTTCCTCGGCCACCATCGCCGGATCCATCACCGCGATGCCCATGCCTTGAACAGCCGCCTGGATCGCGTAGGAGCGCGTCTCGAACATCTGGCCGACGACAGGATCGATGTCGGTCTGACCGGCGGCCTTGAGCCAGACACGCCAGTCCTCGCGGCGGTTCTGCGAATGCAGCAGTTTCTGCGTCTTCAGATCAGACGGCTTCCTGATCTGGTCCTTGAACTTGGGATGCGCCACCGGCACCAGCGCTTCGGCAAACAGCCGCGTCGACTTCAGGCCCGGCCAGTCGCCGTCGCCATAGCGGATGGCGCAGTCGATGCCCTCGCGCTCCAGGTCGGCGGGCTTCAGCGAGGTGGTGATGCGCACTTCAATGTCGGGATAGGCTTCCTGGAAGCGCGGCAGGCGCGGGATGAACCAGCGCATGGCGAAGGTGGAGAGCATGCTGAGCGTCAGCGTGCCTTCGCCGCGCCGGGCCTCCAGCTTGCTGAGTGCGCTGGCCAGGTAGTCGAAGCCCTGCTGCACGTCCGGCAGGATGAGCTGGCCCTCGGTCGACAGCACCAGACCCTTGCGGGTGCGGTGGAACAGCGGCACGCCCAACAGCTCCTCCAGCTGACGGATCTGGTGGGAAATCGCCGACAGCGTCACCGAGAGCTCCTCGGCGGCGGCGGTGAAATTGAGATGGCGGCCGGCGGCCTCAAAGGCCTTCAGGGCATTGAGGGGCAGCAGGCGGCGGCTGGGCAGGTGGGCCATGGGAATTTCTTTTAAGCCGGAGGGGAATTTAAATCCAGCCATCCCCACTGGACGGGAGGGTCCCGCTAGGCTTGAATCCCGCCTCCGTAACGCCCCTGAACATCTTAATAAATCGGACCAGCAGCCATGACCGCGCCCCGCACCCTGTATGACAAGATCTGGGACAGCCATCTCGTCGATATCGACGCCGACGGCAACGGCCTGCTCTACATCGACCTGCATCTGGTCCATGAGGTCACCTCGCCGCAGGCCTTCGCCGGCCTGAAGGCCGCCGGCCGCAAGGTGCGCCGCCCCGACCGCACCGTCGCCGTCCCCGACCATAACGTGCCGACCACGCCGGACCGCCTGCAGTTCGTGTTCGAGGATGAGGAAGCGCGGATCCAGGTCGAGACGCTGGACCGCAACGCCAAGGAATACGGTGTCAACTACTACCCGATGAACGACGTCAACCAGGGCATCGTGCATATCGTCGGCCCGGAGCAGGGCTATACCCAGCCCGGCATGACGATTGTCTGCGGCGACAGCCACACCTCGACCCATGGCGCCTTCGGCAGCCTGGCGTTTGGCATCGGCACCTCGGAGGTCGAGCATGTGCTCGCCACCCAGACCCTGCCGCAGCGCAAGGCCAAGAACATGAAGATCAACATCGACGGCGAGCTGGGCCCGGGCGTCACCGCCAAGGACATCATCCTCGCCATCATCGGCAAGATCGGCACCGCCGGCGGCACCGGCTATGTGATGGAATACACTGGCAGCGCCATCCGTGCGCTCTCGATGGAAGGCCGCATGACGGTGTGCAACATGTCGATCGAAGCCGGCGCGCGCGCCGGACTCATTGCCCCCGATGAAAAGACCTTCGCCTATGTGCAGGGCAAGCCGCATGCCCCCAAGGGCGCGGCCTTCGAGCAGGCGCTGGCCTGGTGGAAGACGCTGCCGTCGGATGATGGCGCGCATTACGACACCGTCGTCGAACTGAAGGCGTCCGAGATTGCACCCCATATCACCTGGGGTACCAGCCCGCAGGACGTGGCGCCGATCACCGGCGTGGTGCCGAACCCGGCCGATGTGAAGGACGAGCAGAAGCGGGCGGCGCTGGAACGCGCACTCAATTACATGGGGCTGAAGGCCGGCGAGAAGCTCGACACCGTGCCGGTGCAGCGCGTCTTCATCGGCTCCTGCACCAACGGCCGCATCGAGGACATGCGCGCCGCCGCCGCTATCGCCAAGGGCCGCAAGGTGGCCGCCGGTGTGCATGCGATGGTGGTGCCCGGCTCGGGCCTGGTGAAGAACCAGGCCGAAGAAGAGGGTCTGGACAAGATCTTCCGCGAAGCAGGCTTCGAATGGCGCGAGCCCGGCTGCTCGATGTGCCTGGCGATGAATGCCGACAAGCTGAAACCGGAAGAGCGCTGCGCCAGCACGTCGAACCGCAACTTCGAAGGCCGCCAGGGCGCGCGCGGCCGCACCCATCTGATGAGCCCGGCCATGGCGGCCGCCGCAGCCATCGCCGGCACGTTGACCGACGTGCGCAAGATCTGAGCGGGAGAGAGATCATGGACAAGTTCACCACGCTGACCGCCGTCGCCGCCCCGCTGCCGATGATCAATGTCGACACCGACATGATCATCCCCAAGCAGTTCCTCAAGACCGTGGAGCGCACCGGCCTGGCCAAAGGCCTGTTCTTCGAACTGCGCGAGACCCCGGACGGCAAGCCGGTGCCGGAGTTCTTCATGAACCAGCCGCAGTACAAGGGTGCGCAGATCCTGGTCGCCGGTGACAACTTCGGCTGCGGCTCGTCGCGCGAGCATGCACCCTGGGCGCTGCTCGACTACGGCATCCGCTGCGTGATCTCGACCAGTTACGCCGACATCTTCTACAACAACTGCTTCCAGAACGGCATCCTGCCGATCACGCTGCCGAAGGCCGATGTCGACAAGCTGATGGACGCCGCCAAACGTGGCCACAATGCCCGCATTTCCGTCGACCTGGAAAAACAGGAAGTCACCGGCCCCGATGGCAACGTGATCAAGTTCGAGATCGATGCGCACAAGAAGCATTGCCTGCTCAATGGCCTCGACAATATCGGGCTGACGCTGGAGAAGAAGTCGAAGATCGACAGCTTCGAGGGCAAGCAGCATGGCACCCAGCCCTGGCTCTACGCCCAGGCGGGCCGGTAACCCACGCCCCATTATCGTCATCCCCGCGAAAGCGGGGATCCCATTTTTAATGGGGCCCCGGGTCAAGCCCGGGGTGACGTAGAATAGAAAGAACAGAGGAACACAAGAATGGCTTCCAATCGTACGATGCTGATGCTGCCCGGCGACGGGATCGGCCCTGAGGTGATGGGCGAGGTCCGCCGCGTCATCGACTGGATGGACAAGCGCCGGCATGTCTCCTTCGACGTCAAGGAAGACCTGGTCGGCGGCTCGGCCTTCGACAAGCACGGCACGCCGCTGGCTGACAAGACGATGCAGGATGCGCTGGATTGCGGCGTGGTGCTGCTTGGCGCCGTCGGCGGCCCGAAATGGGACAACCTGCCCTTCGACCAGAAGCCCGAGCGCGGCCTGCTGCGCCTGCGCAAGGAGATGGACCTGTTCGCCAACCTGCGTCCGGCCAAGTGCTTCGATGCGCTGGTGGATGCCAGCAGCCTGAAGCCCGAGATCGTGAGGGGCCTCGACATCATGATCGTGCGCGAACTGACCGGTGGCGTGTATTTCGGCCAGCCGCGCGGCATCGAGACGCTGCCCAACGGCGAGCGCCGCGGCATCAACACGCAGGTCTACACCACCAGCGAAATCCGCCGCGTGGCGGCTGTCGCCTTCGAACTGGCCAAGAAGCGCGGCAACAAGGTGACCTCGCTGGAAAAGGCCAACGTGATGGAATCCGGCGTGCTGTGGCGCGAGGAAGTCACCAAGCTGCACCAGGAGCAGTTCAAGGACGTGCAGCTGGAGCATATGTATGCCGATAACGGCGCCATGCAGCTGGTGCGCGCGCCCAAGCAGTTCGATGTCATGGTGACCGACAACCTGTTCGGCGACATCCTGTCGGACGCCGCCGCCATGCTGACCGGCTCGCTCGGCATGCTGCCGTCGGCGTCGCTTGGCGCCGCCGACCCGGCCACCGGCCGCCGCATGGCGCTGTTCGAGCCGGTGCATGGCTCGGCGCCGGACATTTCCGGCAAGGGCATCGCCAATCCGCTCGCCACCATCCAGAGCTTCTCGATGGCGCTGCGCTATGCCTATGACCTCAGCGCGGATGCCGACCTGATCGACCAGGCGGCCGAGAATGTGCTGAGCAAGGGCATCCGCACCGCCGATCTGGGCGGTGGCGGCACCCGCGTGGGCACCACCGGCATGGGCGACGCCCTGCTGATGGAGCTCGACAAGCTGGCCGCGTAAGCCATCTGTCATATGACGAAAGATCAAGGCCGGGACTTCTCCCGGCCTTTTTCTTGTCTTGCATGACCCCGTGGATTTCGGCGACTGTTGGCCGTCGTCTGGGAGGGTGACACATGCTGAAACTGATCGGCCGCAACATGTCGCCCTATTCCCGCCGCGTCGCCGTGGCGATGACACTGCTCGACATTCCCCATACCCGCGAATATCTCTCGGTCACCGCCGATCCCGAACGCGGGCTGGAGCTCAATCCGGTCGGCCGCGTGCCGGTGCTGGAGCTGGACGGCGGCGAACGCCTGATCGAATCCGCCGCCATCCTCGATTATGTGATGGAGCTGGTCGGCCCGGCGAAGAGCCTGATCCCGCCGCATGGCCGCACACGCCGCGACTGCATTCAATTGATGTCGATCGGCAGCGGCGTGATGGACAAGGCGGTGAACGCCATCTACGAGGTGAAGCGCCGGCCGGCCGAGAAGGTGCACGAACCCTGGCGGCAGCATCTGCTACGCCAGGCCAGCGGCGGACTGGCGGCGCTCGACTCCCACAAGATGGGTCCCTGGCTGCTGGGCGAACAACTGAGCATGGCCGATATCACGGCCGCCGTGCTGGTCAGCTTCCTGCGCGCGATGCTGCCCGACGACCTGGTACCGGCAGGTCTCTATCCCAATCTCTATGACCTGACCGACCGCGCGGAAAAACTGCCCTGCTTCCAGGCGCACAAGCTGGAAACGCCCTAACCCTTCAGCGCATGGCTGGCGAGCAGGCGGATATTGCCGTGTTCGATCCGCAGCAGGTCCAGCGCCGCAATGCGACCCGCAATTGGTTTCTGGAACGGCCCCATCTGGCGCTCCAGCGCCTTGGCCGAAAACACCACGCCAAAACGGGTCAGCGTCAGATGCGGCGCATAGTCGTCGCGCCCGCCGAGATCGCGATAAAGCGCCGTCAGCGGCACAGCACTGGCCGCATCCGTCATCAGCACATTGAGGAAGCGGTATTTCGGCTGATGCGGATCCTCCATCCGCTCGATGCGGTTGAACGTCACAGCGAACGGCCCGGTCACCGCAGCCACTGCCATCACCTGGCCGGCGAACCAGGCCTGGTCCGCGGGGTCATGCGGAAAGCAGAGCGTCACATGCGCGGCGACGCGCTCATGCTGCGGGTCATGGGCGCGGCGGATCGCATCGATCCAGGCCGCATCGGCCGCTGAAAACTCCGGAACCGCGATCACGGCAAACATGGCGCCAGCTTAGCGCTTCTCAAGCCGGCGCGCGATCCGCTAGGCTCAGGCCATGACCCTCTCGCTCGCCCTCGCCGCCGCCTTCGCCGGCATCCTCTATGCCGTGACACCCGGACCGGCTTTCCTGGCGCTGCTCGGCATCGGCGCCGGACAAGGGCGTCGCGCCGGGTTGCGCTTCCTGGCCGGACATCTGGCCGGCGACATCGTCTGGGGCACGCTGGCGCTGACCGCCATCATCGGCTCGGCCAGCCTCGGCACGCTGGTCTTCGACATCCTCGGTCTCGCCTGCGGCATCTACCTGATGCTGCTGGGCTGGCGCGCCATCATGGTGAAGCGCCGCGAGGATGGCGCGCTGGACACGCAGGTGACGCAGCCGCTGCGCCGCGGCCTCGCCTTCGGCCTCACCAATCCGAAAGCCTATCCGGTGGCGATCGCCATGTTCACCGCGCTGCTGGCGGCCCAGGCCGGTAGTTTGAGCTGGGCGAGCCTGCCGCCGCTGCTGGCCGCCGCCTTCTGCGGCTTCATCCTCGGTTATGCCATGCTGCTCTACATGATCGGCGCCGCACCGGTACGGCGGCTGTATCTGCGCCACGAACTCTGGATCACCCGCATCAGCGGCGTGATCTTTATCGGCTTCGGCCTGCAGGCACTCGCGCACTCGGCCACCGGATTGCTCAAGCGCTCCTGATCAGCTTTTCTTGAGCGCTTCCCGCACCAGCGGCAGGCGGTCGTTGCCGAAGAACATCTGACCATCCACGAAGATCGTCGGCGAGCCGAAGCCGCCCCGCGCGATCACTTCATCCGTATTGGCCTTGAGCTGCGCCTTGATCGCCGGATCGTTGATCGCCTGCGCCATCCGCGCTGCGTCGAGGCCGACGCGGGTCGCCGCCTCGACCACCACGTCGTCCTGGCTGATATCGCGGTTCTCGGCCCAGTACATCTCGAAGACGGCCTGCGACAGCGTGGCATCCTTGCCGAAATCTTTCGCCCACAGGATGGCGCGCAGCGCCTTCACGCTGTTCACCGGAAAGACGGCGGGCGGAAACGTGATGGTGATGCCGGCGAGTTTCGCCCAGGCCTGCATGTCCTGCTGCACCCAGGCATCGCGCGCCGGCACCGGATTCTCGCGCATGCGGTACATGGTCGGATTGATGGCATTGAACACGCCGCCGACCAGAAAGGGTCGCCAGACGATATTCGCCCCGAACTCGGCCGCCAGCGGCTGGATGTTGGTGAAGGCCAGATAGGTCCACGGAGAAGAGACGTCGTAGAAGAATTCTATTGTTTTCATCAGATTGATGCCTCTTTATTGGTCTGCATTTAAATGAACCAAAAATGGCTAAAAATCACTCGCCGATAGAAAAAGCCGAACGGCTTGAAAAAATTTCTGCCAACCTTGAACGGGAAGCGGAACGAGCGATCATTTTTAGAAATCTGTTTGATCGAGCAAATCGCAAAGATGACGTTGTAAAAGCATTCAACAATTCTTACGAAGTGCATGGGTTAAACGGATTAACCCAAATACTCCTTCAAGAGATGATATTAATAATAGTGAAGGTTCACGACACATTTGATCCGAATAGAAACGACAATCTGGATCGAGCGTGCTTCAAACACGCGCGGCACTTACTCTCAGATCAGAATGTCGTTGAAATATTTGCCTCCAAAGCCAGGGCAAGAGCACATGAACTCCAGCAACAGAACTTCTATGAGCAACACACTCGCGAACTCATAAAGAAGTTTGATGATGCATGCCATTCCTTAGGTAGTGAGCCACACAGTATGTGGTTAAGAACTTTACGAGATTTCAGAAACAACCACCTAGCTCATAGTCTCCTAGATGTTGAGGAAGATCCACTACCGAAATTAGGCTACATAACCGATTTACTTGATTTTAGTTTGCCCATTATCAGCGACATAAAAACCATAACTTCCGGCGATATTCCCGACTTTGAAGGTCTGCAAGGCATATACAAAAACGTCGCCAATCGTTTCTGGACAGCTTCGGTGCGCGGAATGGAATCAAAAAAATAAAGCTCTGCTATGCCTTGGCAGGCACCAGGATGAAGCCGGCGCGTGGGAAATGCACATGCACCGTGCCGGTCTCCGGCGTTTCGCGGCGGATCGTCACGCTCTGGGCGTCCAGCCCAACCAGCGCGCCGATGGTGGCATCGCGGCCGGTATCGTCGGGCGTCACGCTGACCATGGCGCCCTCGGCGAGGCCGAGTGTGTTGGCGCAGACGCCACCTTTCAGCGGCGCCGGCTCGGCATTTTTCGCGACCTCGATGGCGGCCTTGGAGTCCATCTCGGTCGGGCTGCCATGGCCGAAGCCCTTCATGCGGTCGGCCCAGACATTCAGCGCCGTGTAATCGGCGAGATCGGTGGCTTTCGCCCGGTCGCGCACGAACCAGACGCAGTGATAGACCGCGAGATCGGCGAGGCTGGGTGCATCACCGAACAGGAATTTGCGGCCGTCATGCAGCGCATCCTCGATCCAGCCCAGATGCGCGCGCAGCGGGCCGTTCATCACCGCGGCCTGCATTTTCATCTTGCTGCGGTCGATGGTGCGGCCGGAAAACTTGGCGCGATCTTCGAGGAAGGCATCGGGCATCTGCTCGCCCATCAGGCCGAAAGCGATGGCGACCGAGGCCGAGAAGAGCTGATGGTCGGCCCAGTAGGCGACGCCCTCGGCCAGCCCCTTGGACGCGCCGGGATAGAAGCTGGGCGAGGGATGCCGGCGCTCGATTTCGCGCAGGATGATCTGGGTATCGCAGTAGATATCGGCGCCGATCTGCATCACCGGGGTCTTGCGATAGGCGCCGGTCAGCGCGGTGAGGTCGGGCTTGGGCATCATCGGCGGAATCTTCACCGACTGCCAGGCCGCCTGCTTGATGCCGAAGGCGATGCGCACCTTCTCCGAGAAGGGTGAAGTGCCATAGTGGTGCAGGATCAGCTCGGCCATTCTCGGGTCCCTCCGGTTATTACCTTTGCGGGAAGATTAAGGCCGCTGCCGTTACGTCAGGCAAGGGCGGACAACAGCTGGTCCTGCAATTGTGCGAGCTGCCGCGAGAAGACCGCAGGATTATCCAGCGCGCGACTCAGCACCAGTGCGCCCTGAATACCGGAGACAGCGGTTTCCGCCAGGATACGGGGATCCTTTGCGCCACCGCGCGTCAGTGTTTCGCTGAGCGCTGCGATCCATTGCGCAAAATAGGCCTGCACGGCGACGGCGAAGCGGTCGCGTGTGGCGTCCAGCGCGAAGGCGCCGACCAGGCAGATGCGGCGGCCACTGCGGAAATAGGCCTCGGTCGCATCGAACATGGCGGTGACGGCTGCGCGCGAATCATCGGAGGCCCGCAGCGGCGCAAAAACCTCGGTCTCGAACCAGCGGTCGACATGACCGAGCACTTCGGCCGCCATCTCGTCCTTGCCGCCGGGAAAATGGTTGTACAGGCTGCCCTTGCCCAGCCCCGAGGCTTCGGTGATGGCACTCAAACTCGCGCCCTCGAAGCCCTGCGCGCGGAACACTTCGGCGATACGGGCGATCGCCTCCTCGCGGGTGATCAGGGCTGCGGGCATTACAGCCCCAAATCCGTCAATCCCGGATGATCATCCGGACGGCGGCCGAGCGGCCAATGGAACTTGCGGTCGGATTCATTGATGCGCACGTCGTTGATGCTGGCCTCGCGGCGCTCCATCAGGCCATTGGCGTCGAACTGCCACTGCTCGTTGCCATGGCTGCGATACCACTGGCCATTATCGTCGCGCCATTCATAGGCAAAGCGCGCCGCGATGCGGTTGCCGGTGAAGGCCCAGACTTCCTTGATCAGGCGGTAGTCCAGCTCGCGCTGCCATTTGCGGGTCAGGAATTCCTCGATCTGCACCCGGCCCCGGATGAACTCAGCCCGGTTGCGCCAGATGCTCTGCTCGGTATAGGCCAGCGCCACCTTGGCCGGGTCGCGGTTATTCCAGGCATCCTCGGCCATGCGGGCCTTCTGGGCAGCGGTCTCGGCGGTGAAGGGCGGCAGGGGCGGACGGGACATGCTTGGCTCTAGGGATTTTATTGTACTGATAGGTACAATACTGGCCCGCCGGTGTCAACCAGTGCAATTTCCCGCTTGATATGCGGGGTTTAGCGGCCTAATTTCCGCCTCGCCTGCCGGGCGCGGCCTGCCGGGCACCAACATTCGTCTCGTGTTCCTCTAAGTCCGCCGGGTGTCGACCTGCCGGACGCAGCGAAAGAAGGCCAGATATGACCTATAAGGTCGCCGTTGTCGGCGCCACCGGTGTGGTGGGCCGTGAAATGCTCAACATCCTCCACGAGCGCCGCTTCCCGGTTTCGGAAGTCGTTGCCCTTGCGTCGCGCCGCAGCGTCGGCCGCGACGTCATGTATGGCGACAAGCATATCAAGGTGAAGGCGCTGGAAGACTTCGACTTCCGCGGCACCGACATCGCGATGTTCTCGGCCGGCGGCGCCACCTCGAAGGAATGGGCACCCCGCGTGGCCGCCCAGGGCGCCATCGTGATCGACAATTCCAGCCAGTGGCGCATGGACCCGGACGTTCCGCTGATCGTGCCGGAAGTGAATGCCGACGCCATCGGCGGCTACACCAAGAAGGGCATCATCGCCAATCCGAACTGCTCGACCGCGCAGCTCGTGGTCGCGCTGAAGCCGCTGCATGATCGCGCCACCATCAAGCGCGTCGTCGTCGCCACCTACCAGTCCGTCTCGGGTGCCGGCAACGAAGGCGTCACCGAGCTGGAGCGCCAGACCAAGCAGATCCTGGTCAACGATCCGGTGGTGCGCGAGAAGTTCACCAAGCAGATCGCCTTCAACGTCATTCCTCATATCGACGTCTTCATGGACGACGGTTACACCAAGGAGGAATGGAAGATGACGGCCGAGACCAAGAAGATTCTCGACCCCAAGATCAAGCTGACCGCCACCTGCGTGCGCGTGCCGGTGTTCATCGGCCATTCCGAAGCCGTGAATATCGAATTCGAGCAGCCGATCTCGGCCGAAGAGGCGACTGAAATCCTCTCGACCGCGCCGGGCGTGCAGGTGCTGGATCGCCGCGAGGACGGCGGCTACATCACGCCGCTGGATTGCGCCGGCGACTACAACACCTTCGTGTCGCGCATCCGCGAGGACTTCACCGTCGATAACGGCCTGGTCATGTGGGTGGTGTCGGACAACCTGCGCAAGGGCGCGGCGCTGAACGCCGTGCAGATCGCCGAAGTTCTGGCCGCCAAGCATCTGAAAAAGCAGGCGGCGTAAGCTTTACAGTAGAAGCTGAGTTCCAACTTTACGGGCCGTCTCGCAAGGGACGGCCCGTTTTCTTTGGTCACCAGCGCAAGACGCGCCGCCCGATCAATGCGCCCAGCGCCACCAGCATCGCAATGCCGATGGAATACCAGGTGACCACGAAGAGCGGGCTGTCGTCGGGGCAGTGCGCCGCATAGAGCGCAGCCGAGAAACCACCGGCCACCAGCCCGGCCACAGCGCCGGCCAGCGCCGGGTGGCCCGGCGCGCCACGCCGCAGCGCCAGCAGCAGCAGGCCGAGCGGCGCCAGACCCATCAGCGGGATGTAGGTGATGCAGGTGCGCGCATTGCGCCCGACCAGCGCCGCGCCCCAGTCCGACGCCGGCAAGGCCGAGAGTTCGAGCCCGACGCCGAACAGCAGCAGGCCCGGCGCGAGGAAGATGGCGATGCGCCACAGGCCGAGCGGCAGGCCCGGACGGATCAGCCGCAGCACCAGGCCGGTGGCGGCAACCGCCAGGCTGAGCGTGACCGCGAATTTCAGCAGGAAGCGCAGATTGTCCAGCGACTGCAGCGCATTGGCACGCGGCCCCAGCAACCAGAGGAACAGCGCCACTGCGACCACCAGTCCGCCGATCGTGGCCAGCGCCACGCGCTGCTGCAGGCCAAAGCCGCGGACCGGCGCATCGGCGGCCAGGGCGCGGATCAGATCGTCGGTTTTCATCCTTCGGCTCCTCTCAGGCGCAGCGCCAGTGCGGCCAGGCCACGATGCAGCGCGACACGCACCGCACCTTCGGTCATCCCAAGCCGCCCCGCCGTGTCGCGGATCGACACGCCTTCCACGGCGATGGCTTCCACCACCTTGCGCTGGCCCGGCGCCAGCGCATCGAGATGACGCGCCACATCCTGCCGCACGGTGGTCTGTTCCGGTTCCGGCGTGGCCAACACATCGCTCAGCACGTCGATATCCAGCTCGATGCCGCGACGGCCGCGACGGCGCAGCGCATCGACCAGCTTGTTGCGGGCGATGGCGCGGATCCACGGGCCGATCGGCAGGTCGGTCTGCCAGGTCTGCCGCTTCAGGTGGATGGCCAGCAATGTCTCCTGCACCACATCCTCCGCATCCGCCGTTGTCAGCCCGAACCGCAGGCAGCCGCGTCGCGCAGCCACGCGCAGCACCGGGGCCAGTGCCGCGAGCAGGGCCTGGTAGGCCATGCCGTCGCCGCTCAAGGCAGCCTGCATCAAGGGCGCCCATTCGGTTTCGGCCCGGTCAGTTGCCGGCGCGCTCGTCATTCCTTCACGCTCATCATTCGCTGGCATATAGCCCGATGTTACGCCCCGATGGCAAAAAAACTTTTCCCACACGAAGCCGTGAGCGGTGTGACGCCGGAACGAGCGGCGGCGAATGATCTGCAGATGCGTGCAATACAGGCCGAGACGCCGTGCCGCTCATCAACCCCGCGGTTGCGAAGGAAATGCCTTGTTCACCAAGCCCCACCTGATCGCCGCCGTGCTGGCCGGCGCCCTCTCCGTGGCAGCCGGCCTGGCCTCGCCATGAAGGACGCCATGCCGATGAAGGATACGGCCGGCACCATGAAGAAGGACGATATGAAGAAATAAGCCGGCGCTGACCCGGGTGCTGCAGCGCCGGCACCCGGTTTTTCCCAATCTTCCGACCACCCTGCCCAGATGCCTGGGCCAGGCGCCTGGGCCAAGCGCCCGGGGCGCCTGACAGAATTGGTGCGTTGCGCCGGCGACCAAGCTTCGCTGTAATGCGGTCATCAATGACCGCTTTTTCCCTTCCCGACGACGCCAGCCCGCAAATCCGTCAGGCCCACGACTACTGGCAGCAGATCGTGCCTGCGCCGGGTCTGCTGCCGGGACGGCAGCATTTCGACCCGCTCGATATACCATCCCTGCTGCCGCATGTCTGGCTGGTCGATGTCAGCACCGGCCCGCCGCCGGTCTTCCGCTATCGCCTGGTCGGCACGGCCGTGGATCGCGCCATGGGTCGCACCCATACCGGCCAGCGCATGGACGAGGTGATGCCGGACTTCTTCCTCAAGCCCGCGGTCTGCGGGCCTTACCTTGCCATGCTGACGGCGCCGCAGCCGAACTATCGCAAGGGCGTGCCGCTGTTCGCCCATAACCGGCTGTATCACGCGCTGGAGCGCATCCTGTTGCCGATGGCGCGCGATGGCGTCACCGTCGACATGCTGTTCTGCGTCACACTGTTCTACATGCCCGATGGCACCGTGATCGGACCTTACCCATGAGCGACGCTTTCATCCTGCCCGCCGAGGCCCATGCGCTGATCCGGCAGGCCTTCGACTACTGGACCAGTCTGCGCCCGGCGCCGGACCGCCTGCCCGGCCGCCAGCATGTGGAGCCCACCGCGATCCCCAGGCTGCTGTCGCATCTCTGGATGGTCGACGTGCAGCAGCAGCCGGGCGAACAGCCGCCGCTGCGCTTCCGCTATCGCCTGCTCGGCACCGCCGTGCGCCGCGTGACGGACAGCGGCGAAACCGTGGTCGGCCGCTGGCTCGACGAGGTCGATGCGGATTTCGTCCCGAGCGGGCGCTACGAGGCTTTTGCCGCGCCGACCCTGAGCGGCCAGCCGGCCTATCGCAAGGGCGTACCGGCGTTTCCGCTGGGCCTGGAGCATCTGACGGTGCAGCGGCTGTTCATGCCACTGGCCGCCGACGGCAGCCATGTCGACATGCTGTTCTGCGTCTCCCTGTTCCTCTCGGCCAGCGGCAAGCTGATGGATCCGGGCTGATGATCACGCTGCCCGAAACGGCGCATCCGTTGATGCAGGACGGGCTGGCATGGTGGCGCGCCATCGCGCCGGCCGGCGACCGGCTGCCGGGACGACAGCATATCCAGCCGACCATCATTCCCCGGCTGCTGCCGCATCTGTGGCTGCTGGACGTGCACCGCACGCCGCAGGGCGGCCTGCGGCTGCACTATCGCCTGGTCGGCAGTCATGTCGATCTGGGCTTCGGCTCATCCAAGACCGGGCGCTGGTTCGACGAGGCCGAACCGGCCTTTGCCACCGATCCGGTCATGCAGGCGCCTTACATCGCGGCTGTCGACCGCCACGAACCAAGCTACCGCCAGGGCAAACCGCGCTTCGGCTTCAACAGCAGCGCGGCCTCGCTGGAGCGCCTGCTGCTGCCGCTGGCCACCGACGGCGAGACCGTCGACATGCTGCTCGGCTTCACCATCTTCTACGACAGCCACGGCGCCATCATCCGCGCCGCGCTATAGGTTTTCAGCGCACGCGCTGGATATCGGGCTCGACCTGCGGCTTCAACAGCGCATCCTGCAGCAGCTCCAGCCGCATTTCCGGCACATGGTGTTCCTGCGCATCGCGCAACAGGGTGAAGGTGCCCGCCATCGCCTGCAGCAGTGCCTTCTTGGCGCTGCGGCCCTTGAGCCGGTTGGCGAGGAACAGTGACGCGAACAGATCGCCGGCGCCCTTGGGCAGGCCCTCGCCCAGATCGGGCACGGCGGCAAGCCAGGCGCCATCGCCATTCACCAGCAGCGCCTCCAGTTTGCCCTGGCCGCCGTCATCCCGATGCAGCGTGGTGGCGATCACTGTCGGCGGACCCTTCAGGCGCAGCGCATCGCAGGCCGCCAGTGCTGCCGGCAGGTCGCGCACCGCGCCGCCGGTGAGGAAATCCAGCTCGAAACCGTTCGGCGTGATGATGTCGGCCGAAGGAAACAGATGATCGCGGATGTAAGCCGGCAGGCTGGCATCGACATACAGCCCGCTGTCGGTATCGCCCATCACCGGGTCGCAGAGGAAGACGGCATTGGGGTTGGCGGCCTTGACCGCCAGCGCGGCGCGGCCGGCGGCTTCGGCCGTGCGCGGGTTGCCGAGCCAGCCGAGCAGCACGGCATCGATCTGGCGCCATTCAGGCCGCGTCTGCAACGCAGCGATCCAGGCATCCATTTCCTCGGGCGCGGTGGGGCGATGCGCCGGCGGGCCGTAGGAGGGATTGAAGGCCAGCAGGCCGGTGGGGATGGCCCAGACCTCGATGCCATGGCGCTGCAGCGGAAACACGCCGGCATTGTTGCCGACATGGCCGTAGATGACCTGACTCTGGATGCTGAGCACGCGCATGGCCGGGGGTCCCAAGGTCGTAATTACACGGACGATTGCTGTCGTGACGGAAACTTGCCACGACCCTGCCCCCGATTATAGTGGCGGGGCCTTTTGCATTGCAGCATAGCCAAAGAGACAGCCGCATGACCGTTTCCGTCCGTCCCCGCCGCTCCGTGCTTTACATGCCGGGCTCCAATGCCCGGGCGCTGGAGAAGGCCAGGACCCTGCCGGCCGATGCCCTGATCCTCGATCTGGAAGATGCCGTGGCGCCGGACCAGAAGACGCTGGCCCGCGAGCAGGTCTGCGTCGCCGTCAATGCCGGCGGCTATGGCGGGCGCGAGTTGGTCATCCGCACCAACGGTCTCGACACGCCCTGGGGCGTGGAAGACGTGATCGCCGCCGCGAAAGCCGGCCCCGATGCCATCCTGCTGCCCAAGGTGGAAACCGCCGCCCAGGTGCAGGAGGCCGAGCAGCTGCTGAACCAGCATGGCGCGCCGGACAAGACCACCATCTGGTGCATGATGGAAACGCCGAAAGGCATCCTGCATGCCGAAACCATCGCGGCCTCCTCCAAGCGCCTGTCCGCTTTTGTCATGGGCACATCCGATCTGGTGAAGGACCTGAACGCGCAGCACACGCCGATGCGGCTGCCCGTCATCACTGCGCTGGGCCTGTGCATGCTCGCCGCCCGCGCGTACGGCTTGACCATCCTCGACGGCGTGCATCTCGATCTCGATGATGACGCTGGCTTCGAGGCCGCCTGCCGCCAGGGCCTGGAGCTGGGCTTCGACGGCAAGACGCTGATCCATCCCAAGACCATCGCCATCGCCAATCATGTCTTCGCGCCGAGTGCCGCCCAGGTGGCACATGCGCATAAGATCATCGCCGCCTTCGAGGCCGCCACGAAAGAGGGCAAGGCCGTGGTGCTGGTCGACGGCAAGCTGGTGGAAAACCTGCATGTCGAGCAGGCGAAGAAGCTGGCGGCGCTGGCCGATGCCATCGCCAGGCTGCAGGCGGCTGCCTGATGAGTACCAAGACCAATCCGGGCAACTATTTCGAGGATTTCAAGCTCGGCCAGGAGCTACGCCATGCGACACCGCGCACGGTGACGCAGGGCGATGTGGCGTTGTACACGGCACTCTATGGCCCACGCTTCGCCGTGCAGTCAGCCGATACATTCGCGCAATCCATCGGTCTGAAAGGCGCGCCGATCGACGATCTGCTGGCCTTTCATGTGATCTTCGGCAAGACCGTGCCGGATGTGTCACTGAACGCAGTGGCCAATCTGGGCTATGCGCAATGCCGCTGGCTGAAGCCGGTATTCGCCGGCGATACGCTGCACACCGTGTCGACCGTGATCGGCCTGAAAGAGAATTCAAACAAGAAGACCGGCGTGGTCTATGTGCGCAGCGTCGGCTATCGCGGCAATGAGGCCGTGCTGGATTACGTGCGCTGGGTGATGGTGCGCAAGCGCGACGAGAGCGCTGTCATCGCGGACGAGAAAGTGCCGCAGCTCAGCGACCGTGTCGCGCCGGAAGACTTGCAGATACCGGCCGGGCTGAACTGTAAGACTTACGACTGGACGCTGGCCGGCAGCAACCAGGCCTTCGACGATTATGCCGTGGGCGAGAGAATCGACCATGTCGACGGCATGACGATCGAGGAAGCCGAGCACATGCTGGCGACGCGGCTTTACCAGAACACCGCGAAGGTGCATTTCGACCAGTTCCGGCAGGGTCAGGACAAGCTCGGCCGCCGCCTGATCTATGGCGGCCATGTCATCAGCCTGGTGCGCGCCCTCAGCTTCAACGGGCTGGCCAACGCGATCTTCGTCGCCGCCATCAATGGCGGCCGCCATGTGAACCCGACCTTGGCCGGCCATACGGTCTATGCCTGGTCGGAGGTGCTGGAGAAGGCCGAGCTGCCGGGTCGCCGCGATCTCGGCGCCTTGCGCATCCGCACCATCGGGCTGAAGGATCAACCAGGCGCCGGCTTCCCGGACAAGGACGCGGCCGGCAAATACCCCGACAGCGTAGTGCTGGACCTGGATTACTGGGTGCTGATGCCGCAGCGGGCCTGACACCTCGAAATTGATGTTAATTTAGGCAAAAGCACAGCCTTTCGGCAGAAATTTGCCGAATTTGGCGGCAACTGTTATACTCTCGTTGCCCGCCTACCTGTTTTCCAGCATTTCCCGTGCCGCCTCACCGGCATGCCCTTTGCTTGGGCATCCTGCCCAATTTGCCGGCGTTTCGCCCGCCGGCAGAGGACGGCCGAACCGTTTCGCCAAACGATAAAAACAGGGTGGGATTCCCAATGACCGTCTTTTCGCTGCGCCGCCTTGCGGCGTCCGCTCTCCTATTGCCTCTCATGTCCCTGCCGGCCTTTGCCGCCGAGGACAAGCCGCTGGATGCGGCCAATACCGCCTGGCTGCTGACCGCCACGGCGCTGGTGCTGTTCATGACCCTGCCGGGCCTGGCGCTGTTCTATGCCGGTCTGGTGCGCGCACGGAATGCGCTCAGCGTCGTCATGCATTGCGTGCTGATCGCGGTGCTGGTTTCGCTGCTCTGGCTGATCGCCGGCTACAGCCTCGCCTTCACCGATGGCGGCAACCTGCAAAGCTGGATCGGCAGTTTCGACCGCGCCTTCATGGCCGGCGTCAGCGTCGACACGCTGCGCGACGGCCTGCCCGAGACGCTGTTCTTCATGTTCCAGATGACCTTTGCCATCATCACGCCGGCGCTGGTCGTCGGCGCCTGGCCCGAGCGCATCCGCTTCTCGGCCGTGGTGCTGTTCACGATCTTCTGGCTGTTCCTGGTCTATGTCCCGGTCTGCCACTGGATCTGGGGCAACGGCTGGCTGGCCGCACTGGGCGTGATCGATTTCGCCGGTGGCCTGGTGGTGCATGTCACCGCGGGCATGGCCGCGATCGTCGCCGCCGTGATGGTGGGCCGGCGTCGCGATTTCCCGCATGAACCGCTGCTGCCGCACAATCCGGGCATGACCGCCACGGGTGCCGGCATGCTGTGGGTCGGCTGGTATGGCTTCAATGCCGGCTCGGCTCTGGCGGCTGGCGGCGGCGCCGGCATGGCGATGCTGGTGACGCATGTCTCGGCCGCCACCGGCGCGCTGACCTGGATGGCCATCGAATGGATGCGCCATGGCCGTCCGTCGCTGATCGGCACGGTCACCGGGCTTGTCGCGGGTCTCGCCACCATCACCCCGGCGGCCGGCGTCGCCGGCCCGATGGGCGCGGTGCTGATCGGCCTGTGCGGCGGCATGGTCTGCTTCACCGTGACCAACCTGCTGAAACAGACGATCAAGCTGGATGACTCGCTCGACGTCTTCGCCGTGCATGGCGTGGGCGGCGCGCTCGGCACCCTGCTGGTCGCGGTCGTCGGCCAGCCCGGCTTCGGCGGCACCGGCTTTGCCGAAGGCGTCGACGCGGTCACGCAGTTTGGCAACCAGCTGCTGGGCCTGGGCGTCACGGCGGCCTGGGCCGGTGTCGTCTCCTGGGGGATCTTCGCCGGCCTGCGCGCCACCACCGGCCTGCGGGTGACCGAGGAAGACGAGTTCGACGGCCTCGACATCACCACCCATGGCGAGCGGGCCTACGATCTGCATTAAGACGGCGATCGGCATTGATCATTGCGGTCCGGCGGGGCCTTGAGAAAGGCTCCGCCGACTTGCGAATCCTTCGCAGGTTTTTGCGGCCCTGCGCACCCGACGTTACCGGTAATTTCCCTTGCCGGTGGTGGGTTTAGGCCATTAAAAACAGAGTCACCCGATGATTGACTAAGCAGGGTCCGGGACTAGTATCCGCCCTGCATTTCGGGCGCCGACTCGACCGCGTTTCCCCTGCTGTCGCCGGCGCACGCCCCATCCGCGAATGCCCAGTCGGGCGAAGGCGCAAAAAATGGCGAACGTCGAGCGACCGCTCTCCCCTCACCTGCAAATCTATCGCTGGCCCGTCACCATGGCGACGTCGATCCTGCATCGCGCCACCGGCTGCGGTCTGGCCGCCGGCACGCTGCTGCTGGCCTGGTGGCTCTGCGCCGCCGCCGCCGGCCCGGACTACTACGCGCTGGTGCAGGCCTGCCTTGGCTCGATCATCGGCAAGCTCATCCTGCTCGGCTTCAGCTGGGCGCTGTTCTATCACCTGCTGAACGGCATCCGTCATCTCTTCTGGGACAGCGGCTACGGCTACACTATCCCGGTCGCCAACAAGTCGGGCTGGGCCGTGATCCTCGGTTCGGTCGTGCTGACCGTGCTGGCCTGGATTCTCGCCTACAGCTGGAAGTGAGGAACGCATCATGAGCAAGTCCACGAACACGATGCGCACCCCGCTGAAAAAGGTGCGCGGCCTCGGCGCCGCCAAGGAAGGCGTGCAGCACTGGTGGATCCAGCGCGTGACCGCCGTTGCCATGATCCCGCTGCTGCTGATCATGGTCGTCACCGTGCTGAAGCTGGCGGGCGGCGACCATGCCGCCGTTGCCGCCGCCTTCAAGCATCCGCTGCTCGCCGTCGTCGCCCTGCTCAGCATCCTGGCCGTCTTCTGGCACCTGAAGCTCGGCCTGCAGGTGGTGATCGAGGATTACGTGCACAGCGAAGGCCTGAAGATGGCCTCGCTGCTCGCCATCACCTTCGCCACCTTCGTCGTGGGCGGCATCGCCGCCCTGTCGGTGCTCAAGCTGTTTTTCGGAGCCTAACGCCATGCCCGCCAGCTATCAGGTCCAGGACCACTTCTACGATGTTGTCGTTGTCGGCGCCGGCGGCGCGGGTCTGCGCGCCACCATGGGTCTCGCCGCGGCCGGTCTGAAGACCGCCTGCATCTCGAAGGTCTTCCCGACCCGCAGCCACACCGTGGCGGCGCAGGGCGGCATCTCGGCAGCCCTTGGCAACATGGGCGAGGACAACTGGCGCTGGCACATGTACGACACCGTCAAGGGGTCGGACTGGCTGGGCGATCAGGACGCCATCGAATACATGTGCCGTGAAGCCGTGCCGGCCGTGATCGAACTCGAGCATTTCGGCGTGCCGTTCAGCCGCACCGAAGAGGGCAAGATCTATCAGCGCGCCTTCGGCGGCATGACCAAGAATTACGGTGAGAGCCCGGCCCAGCGCACCTGCGCCGCCGCCGACCGCACCGGCCATGCGATCCTGCACACGCTGTACCAGCAGTCGCTGAAGTTCGACACCGAGTTCTTCATCGAATACTTCGCCCTCGACCTGATCATGGACGAGGAAGGCACCTGCTGCGGCGTGATGGCCTGGAACCTGGCCGATGGCACGATGCATCGCTTCCGCGCCAAGATGGTGGTTCTGGCGACCGGCGGCTACGGCCGCGCCTATTTCTCCTGCACGTCGGCCCACACCTGCACGGGCGACGGCGGCGGCATGGTGCTGCGCGCCGGCCTGCCGCTGCAGGACATGGAGTTCGTGCAGTTCCATCCGACCGGCATCTACGGCTCGGGCTGCCTGATCACCGAAGGCGCGCGCGGCGAGGGCGGCTATGTCGTCAACTCCGAAGGCGAGCGTTTCATGGAGCGTTATGCGCCGTCGGCCAAGGATCTGGCCTCGCGCGACGTCGTCAGCCGCGCCATGACCATGGAAATCCGCGAAGGCCGCGGCGTGGGCAAGAACAAGGACCACATCTTCCTGCATCTGGATCATCTCGATCCGAAGACCCTGCATGAGCGCCTGCCCGGCATCTCGGAAAGCGCCAAGATCTTTGCCGGCGTCGACGTGACCAAGCAGCCGATCCCGGTGCTGCCGACCGTGCATTACAACATGGGCGGCATTCCGACGAACTATCACGGCGAAGTGCTGACCCTGAAGGACGGCAACCCCGACAGCGTGGTGCCCGGCCTGATGGCCATCGGTGAAGCCGCCTGCGTGTCGGTGCATGGCGCCAACCGCCTGGGCTCGAACTCGCTGATCGATCTGGTCGTGTTCGGCCGCGCCGCCGCCATCCGCGCCGCGCAGGTGGTCGACAAGAACGCCAAGCATCGCGACATCAAGGGCGCCGGCGACAATGCGCTGGCCCGCCTCGACAAGTTCCGCAATGCCAAGGGCGGCCATACGACCGCGCAGATCCGCGACAAGATGCAGCGCACCATGCAGAACAACTGCGCGGTGTACCGCACCGGCGACGTGCTGAAGGAAGGCGTCGGCCTGATCGACGAAGTCAACAAGCTGATGCCGGACGTGTCGGTGCAGGATCGCAGCCTGGTCTGGAATTCCGACCTGGTGGAGACGCTGGAGCTCGACAATCTGATCGGCCAGGCCGTGGTCACCATGCACTCGGCCGAGAACCGCAAGGAAAGCCGCGGCGCCCATGCGCGTGAAGATTACTCGGATCGCGACGACAAGGAGTGGATGAAGCACACCCTGTCGTGGTTCGGCGACAAGGGCAATGTCACCATCGACTACCGTCCGGTGCATACCTACACGCTGAGCAACGAGATTTCGTATATCGAGCCGAAGAAGCGCGTGTACTAAGCGCGACCATCGAAGACACAAGGACACCTCCCCATGGCCGAGTTCGCGCTGCCGAAGAATTCCAAGATCACCGAGGGCAAGACCTGGTCGCTCCCGCCTGCTAAGGCCGGCGAGGAACGCAAGGTCAAGCAGTTCCGCGTCTATCGCTGGAACCAGGATGACGGCAAGACCCCGCAGGTCGACACCTATGAGGTCGACATGAACGACTGCGGCCCGATGGTTCTGGACGCGCTGATCAAGATCAAGAACGAGATCGACCCGACGCTGACCTTCCGCCGCTCCTGCCGCGAAGGCGTGTGCGGCTCCTGCGCCATGAACATCGACGGCGGCAACACGCTGGCCTGCACCAAGGCCTGCGAGGACATCGACGGCGACGTGAAGATCTATCCGCTGCCGCATATGCCGGTGGTGAAGGACCTCGTCCCGGACCTGACGAATTTCTACGCCCAGTACGCCTCGATCGAACCCTGGATGAAGACCCAGAGCCCGGCGCCGACTCGCGAGCGCCTGCAATCGGCGGAGGAGCGCAAGAAACTCGACGGCCTCTATGAGTGTATCCTGTGCGCCTGCTGCTCGACCTCCTGCCCCAGTTATTGGTGGAATTCCGACCGTTATCTGGGCCCGGCCGTGCTGCTGCAGGCTTATCGCTGGATCGCCGACAGCCGCGATGAGATGACGGGCGACCGTCTGGACAACCTGGAAGATCCCTTCCGACTCTATCGCTGCCACACCATCATGAATTGCGCCCAGACCTGCCCCAAGGGGCTAAATCCGGCGCAAGCAATCGGTGAAATTAAGAAGCTGATGGTGGAACGACGCGGCTGATCTGGTAGATTGCGGCCAAAGTCTTAGGGGGAGACGGCTGGATTGGCTTAGCCGATTCGCGCTAAATTTGCGGTCGAATCTTCTGTTCACGCGTTCCAGGTAAGGCCGCACAGCGTTATGGGCGATTTCACCCGCGGAGCTCCTCCGCACCTGACAAAAGTTGGCGCAGACAAACTGCGCGACGTGTTGCGTGAGCATGAAGCCCATCTGGCCGGCAAGCCCGGCGCGCAGCCGGCCATGCTGGCTTTCACCGATCTTTCCGACGCCGACCTGACCGGGGCCAACCTGACGCTGGCCGACCTGACCGGCGCGCGCCTGCATCGCGCCCGTCTCGACGGCGCCCGCCTCTCGATGTCCAAATGCGGCGGTTCCGATTTCCGCAACGCCACGCTCGACAGCGCCGACCTGCGCTGGGCCGATCTGCGTGGCGCCTGCCTGCGCGCCGCCGGCCTGAACGACGCCAACATGGCTGAGTCGAACGGCGCCGAAGCGCTCGCTCCCATCTATGACGCCGATGGCCGCATCAGCGACAGCGGCCCGTCCAAGCGCGCCATCGATCTCTCGGGCGCCTCGGCCCAGCGTGCCGACCTGTCGGGCGCACAGTTGCCCAAGGCTTTCGCGCTGCATGCCGATTTCGCCGATGCCAATCTGGATGACAGCAACCTGCGCGGCGCCGATCTGCGCAAGGCGCAGCTGATGTCGGCCCGCCTGGAAGGCGCCGACCTGCAGCAGTCCGATTTCTCAGGCGCCAATCTCTCGGGCGCCAGCCTGTCGGGCGCGCAGCTCGGCGGCGCGAATTTCGCCAATGCCGATCTGCGCGGCGCCATTGTCGATGCCGCCAGCCGCAACCTGCCGGAACTGGCTGCTGCCATCTTCGCCGCCGCCTCGCGTCACACCATCGAGGATCTGACCGAGGTGCTGCGGCATCACGAGCTCTGGGTGCATTCCGAAGGCCGTCAGGGCCTGCGCGCCGACCTGAGCGATTTCGATTTCTCCGATCGCGACCTGCGCGGCATCAACCTGATGGGTGCGCTGCTGGAACGCGCCTGCTTCACCAACGCGGTGCTGACCAATGCCAACCTGGCGCTGGCCCGCCTGAATTTCGCCGATCTGCGCAACGCCAATCTCGCCCGCGCCAACATGCGCGGCGCCAGCCTGAGCCGCGCCAATCTGGACGGCGCCGACCTCTCCGGCGCCAACCTGGCCGCGATCCGCGACGAAGCGCCGAATGCGCGCGCCGCCCGCACCAATCTGGGCGCGGCCAAGCTCAAGAAGGTCCTGCTGATCAACGCCAACCTGTCGGGCGCGAGCCTGGTGGCGGCGGACTTACGCGACGCCAATCTGGCCGGTGCCGATCTCACCGGCGCCGATCTGACGGATGGCCGCTTCTCGGGCGCGAACCTCGCCGGTGCGCAGCTCGATAACGCCCGCCTCGATCGCGCGCGCGACCTTCTGCTGCCCAATTAACGTTAATTGGTCTGCTGGTTCCACCCTGGCCCGCTGATAGGTGCCTAGGCTTGATGTACTAGCGCGCGGTAATCCGCGCTCTGCATCTCGTTGATGCGCGAGACACAGCGCTGGAACTCGAACGCCCCTTCGCCATCGGGATAGAGCGTTTCCGGCGGTGCATCGGCCGTCGCCGCCAGCTTGGTCTTCGCCTCATAGAGCGCATCCACCAGCGTGACGAAGCGTTTTGCTTCGTTACGGCGCGCTGGACTGAGAGTAGGGATATTATCGATCATCACCGTGTGGAAGCTTTTGGCGATGGCGAGGAAATCCGCCGGGCCGAGCGGCTGTTCGCAGAGGTCGCCAAAGGTGAAGCGGGCCACGCCGCGCGCCTGGCATGGCACTTTCAGTTTGCGCCCCAGCAGCTCGATCTCCAGCGGTTCGCCCTCGGCGTCATCGGTCTGCAGGTTCCAGATGCGGTCCAGCGCGATGGTGGACTTGGCGCTGATCGGGCTGAACCAGACCGGTGATTTCTGCAGGCGCTGCAGGCGGTAGTCGCGGCTGGCGGCCAGATGCAGCACATCCAGCTTGTCCTTGAACAGCGCAATGAAGGGCAGGAACAGTCCGCGGTTGATGCCGTTCTTGTAGAGGTCGTCCGGGTGGCGATTGGAGGTCGCGACCACCACCACGCCACGGTCGAACAGCTTCTCGAACAGGCGGCCCAGAATCATCGCATCGGCGACGTCGCTGACCTGCAGCTCGTCGAAGCAGAGCAGCCAGGTGGTCTTGGCGATCTTCCTGGCCAGCGGCCGGATCGGATCGTCGCCGCCAGCCTTCTTCTCCGGATCATCCTCGGCGAGCTTGCGATAGCGGAAGATTTCCGCATGCACCTCCTGCATGAAGGCATGAAAATGCACCCGGCGCTTTTTCTCGACGGTGGCTTCCTTGAAGAACAGGTCCATCAGCATCGACTTGCCGCGCCCGACATCGCCGTAGATATAGAGGCCCTGCGGCGCCGGCTCACGCTTGCGGCCGAATGACAGCTTCTGCAGCCAACCGTCCTCGCCCCAGGCAGATTTACTAGGCTGATAATGCTTCAGCCGCTGGCTCAGCAGCTCCAGCTTCTCGGCCGCCAGGGCCTGGGCCGGGTCTTCCGCCAGGTCGCCGGACTGCAGCCTGCCGCGATAGGTTTCGAGGATGGACATACAATCTCTTTAAAACAGAACGGGCGGCAGTGTCACCTGCCGCCCGCCCGAAGCCGCTGAAAGCGGATTACTTCATGGTCGGGATGTTGAACTCGGCACCGGACCGGATGCCGGTCGGCCAGCGCGCCGTCACCGTCTTGATCTTGGTGTAGAACTTCACGCCTTCCGGGCCATGCTGGTTGGTGTCGCCAAAGGCCGACTTCTTCCAGCCGCCGAAGGTGTGGAAGGCGAGCGGCACCGGAATCGGCACGTTGATGCCGACCATGCCGACCTGGACTTTCGCGGCGAAGTCGCGGGCGGCATCGCCGTCGCGGGTGAAAATCGCCACACCGTTGCCGAATTCATGCTCGGTCGGCAGACGGGCGGCTTCCTCGAAGCTTTCGGTGCGCACGACGCTGAGCACCGGGCCGAAGATCTCTTCCTTGTAGATGCGCATCTCGGGTGTGACATTGTCGAACAGGCAGCCACCCATGAAATGGCCCTTCTCGTAGCCCTGCAGCTTCAGGCCGCGGCCATCCACCACCAGCTTGGCGCCTTCCTTGACGCCGGTATCGACATAGCCCTTCACCTTGGCCAGATGCTCCGCCGTCACCAGCGGGCCCATCTCGGAATCCTTGTCGGTGCTGGGGCCGATCTTGAGCGCCCGCACGCGCGGGGCCAGCGCCTCCACCAGCTTGTCGGCGGTGCCCTTGCCGACCGGCACGGCGACGGAGACCGCCATGCAGCGTTCACCGGCCGAGCCGTAGGCAGCGCCGATCAGCGCATCCACGGCCTGGTCCATGTCGGCATCCGGCATGACGATCATGTGGTTCTTGGCGCCGCCCATGGCCTGCACGCGCTTACCATGCGCCGCCGCCGTGGCGTAGACATATTGCGCGATGGGCGTCGAGCCGACGAAGCTGATCGCCTGGATGCGCGGATCGGTGAGCAGCGTGTCGACCGACTCCTTGTCGCCGATCACGCAGTTCAGCACGCCCGGAGGCGCGCCGGCTTCCAGCATCAGCTCGGCCAGCTTCAGCGGGCAGGACGGGTCCTTCTCGCTGGGCTTGAGGATGAAAGTGTTGCCCGCCGCGATGGCGACGCCGAACATCCACATCGGCACCATGGCCGGGAAATTGAACGGCGTGATGCCGGCGACGACGCCGAGCGGCTGGCGCATCGAATAGACGTCGATGCCGCGCGCCACGTTGTCGGAATACTCGCCCTTCAGCAGATGCGGGATGCCGCAGGCGAATTCGACGACTTCCAGGCCGCGCTGCAGCGAACCCTTGGCATCCGAAATCACCTTGCCATGCTCGTTGGCGATCAGCTTGGCGATCTCATCGGCGTTCTTTTCGCACAGCTCCTTGAACTTGAACATGACACGGGCGCGCGTCAGCGGCGAGGTCATGCTCCATTCGGCAAAGGCCTTCTGGCTGTCGGCGATCGCGCCCTCCACCTCGGCCTTGGTGGCCAGCGGCGCCTTCGAGGCGACCTCGCCGGTGGTCGGATTGTAGACATCGAGGAAGCGGCCGGACTTGCCCGCCACCTTCTTGCCGCCGATGAAATGATGAAGCTCGCTCGCCATGTTTCACTCCCAAGAGTAGGCCCCGGATGATCTGGGGTCCCGGACCACAAAGACCCGGCGACTCTAAAGCCCGGTCCGGCGATGACAAGGGCCGGACCGGATTTCGCAGTTGCACAGATGGGATTTGGTCAGTCCGCCAAGTCACTCTGGGCGGGTGGCCTGCATCGACGGCCGTTGGGCCATAGCGTCATACCAGACGGCCAGACCCGGATACTGCTGCCGCCAGTCGATATCAGGCAGGCGGAAATCCAGATAGCCCAGCGCCGAGGCCAGCGCGATGTCGCCCAGATCGAAGCGCTGCGGGCTGAGGCTGAAACCATTGGCATGGACCAATGCCCGCTCGACCACGCCGCGCAGGCGCTGCACCCAGTCGGCCCATTGGGCGGGTTTCGGCCGGCGCCCCTCGATCACCGAGATGAAACTGGCGTCGATCAGCCCCTGGCACAGGCCGGCGCGCGCCAGCGTGTCGATACGCGCGGTCGGATCGGCGGGCAGCAGCGGCCTGCCGCTCTCCAGCAGATCCAGCACCTGGATGATGGTGTCGCTCTCGGTCACCACCCGGCCATCGTCGGTGAGCAGCGCCGGCACTTTCGACAGCGGCGTGACGCTGAGCAGGTCGGGCGGGCTGACCCAGGGGTCGGTTTCCACGAATGCGACGCGGCCGGCGAGATTCTTTTCCAGTACGGCGATGCGCACCTTGCGGGCGTAGGGCGAGGTCTTGTTGAAAAACAGCTTCATGTCGTCGCTTTCTTATGAGGCCAGCTGGCCGGATAGCCGGCTGAGCACATCCTCGGCCTGCTGCACTATGGTTTCCACCACTGCCTGCGCCGACACCACTTCGGTGATCGTATCGGCGGATTCACCGGCAATCACGGCAGCGATGTCGAAATTGCCCGCCGCACGCGCCTCGCGATAACGCGGCGCCTCTTCGCGGATGTTGCGCATCAGCTCGACCTCGCGGCCGAGCCAGCGCTTGGCATGCTCGTTCACCACGCAGCGCCCGTTGAAGGGCGCAGGCCAGACATTCTCGCGCGAGATGTCGAAGACAATGCTACGCGTCGTGTCGTCGCCCGATGCCGCGCAGATGCGCGCCTTCGCCGCATCCATGCCGGCCGCCTCATGGGTCGCGTAAAAGCGCGTGCCGACCAGCACGCCGGCCGCGCCCAGGCTGAGGGCTGCCGCCAGCCCGCGCCCGTCGCCAATACCGCCGGCCGCCACCACCGGAATGGATGATGGCACCGCGTCGACCACGGCCGGCACCAGACCCAGCGTGCCGCGCGACACGCCATGGCCGCCAGCCTCGCCGCCCTGCGCCACGATGATATCGGCGCCCTCGGCGGCGGCCTGTTTCGCCATCGCCACCGTCTGCACCTGGCAGACCGCCAGCGCGCCGGCTTTCTTGATCTTGCCGATGAACGGCGACACATCGCCAAACGACAGCATCACCACCGTCGGATGGGAACTCAACGCGACATCGAGCAGATGCGGCTGCTTGGCCAGGCTCCAGGTGATGAATCCGACGCCATGGCGGCGTTTGGCCGGCATCGCCTGCAGCACGGCGATCTCGCGCTTCAGCCAGGCTTCATCGCCATAGCCGCCGCCCAGCATCCCTAAGCCGCCCGCCGCAGTAACGGCGTTGCAAAGCTTGGCGTCGGCGACCAGATCCATCGGCGCCAGCAGCACGGGATGGCGAATGTCGAGGCGCCGGGTCAGCGCGGTGGATAGCGTCATTTTATGGGTCCTCCCGAAAGTCCTGTCATTCTAGCCGTGACGTGGTATTCTATATAGTGAATATAAGTGATTTCTTCGATCTGTTTTACAGATAGGGTGAAACATGGAGCTTTCCGACCTGGCCTTCTTCTCGGCGGTGGCGCGCTGCGGCAGCATCAGCAAGGCGGCCCAGCAGCTCAACACCGTGCAATCCAACGTGACCATGCGCATCAAGCTGCTGGAGGAGAAAATCGGCCTGCCGCTGTTCAGCCGCCATAGCCGCGGCATGATCGTGACCAGTGCCGGCCAGCGTCTGCTGCCCTATGCCGAACAGGTGGCGGCGCTGGTGGGCGAGGCCAAGCGGGCAGCTCGCGATGACGGCACCGCGAAAGGTCCGCTGCTGATCGGCGCGATGGAGACCACGGCGGCGATCCGCCTGCCGCCGATCCTGGCCGGCTATCATGCCGGCAACCCCGAAGTCGATCTCGACATCACCACCGGGCCAACCGCGACACTGCTGGAGAAGGTGCTGGACCACACGCTGGAAGGCGCCTTCGTCGCGGCCCCCGTGGATCATCCCGAACTCGTCTCCACGCCGATTTTCCGCGAGGAACTGGTTCTGGCAATGGCAAAGAGCTGGCGCGACGTCGACGATTATCGCCAGGCCAATCGCACCATCACCGCCATCGTCTTCCGTACCGGCTGCTCCTATCGCCAGCGGCTGGAACAGCATATCGCCATGCAAGGCTGGCTGCCGGTGCGGCGGCTGGAATTCGGCACGCTGGAAGGCATCCTGGGCTGCGTCGCCGCCGATATCGGCATCACCCTGCTGCCGCGCGCCGCCGTGGAGCGGCACGCGATCCGCGACAGCATCCGCATCCAGCCGATCGGCAAACTGGAGGCGCAGGTCGATACCCTGTTCGTGCAACGGCGCGATGCTTACGCCAGCGCCGCCATGCGCAGCTTTATTTCCGCCTGCAAATCTGACGGCAGGGCCACCGCCCCCGCCGCGCGGAAACGGGCCTGAAAACGCTGCGGCAACCAGATTAGAATATTTTTCTAGAATTTTATTCTAGGCCGGGCTATAACGCCGGCCATGACCAAGGCCGTCCGCAAGCCCGATGACGTTTTGGCCCTGCCCGCCGATCAGGCGGGCGGCACGCGGCAGCGTGCGCTGGCGGCGGCACTGGCATTGTTCGACGCCCATGGCGTGGATGCCACCACCATCGAGCAGCTGCGCGATGCGGCCGGCATTTCCATCGGCAGCCTGTATCACCATTTCGGCAGCCGCGAAGGCCTGGTCGCCGCGCTCTATGACGACCTGCTGGCGCGCTATCGCACCGTCATCGCCGCCGATTTCGCCCGCCATGACACGGCGCGTGCCCTGCTCGACAGTTTCGTCACCGTGCATATCTCGTGGTCGATGCAGAATCCGGCCGCCGCGCGTTTCCTGGCCGAATATCGCCGCCATCGCGCCGTGACGGCAGGCGACGACAAGCTCAACCAGGGCACCGGCGATTTCCTGCGCCCGCTGTTCAGCCGGCTCAAGCCGGCCATTACCGCTGGCATCCTCAAGCCGCTGCCGCCCGAGCTGATGCTCAGCATGGTGCTGGGACCGATCCAGACCTGGCTGCGCATGCAGCGCGCCGGCAGCGCAAAGGTGAAATGGGGGCCGGCCGCCAAGCTGCTGGCCGACCTGATCTGGGACGCCATCGCCGTCCCGCCCGTCAGAAGGAAACTGAAATGACCGATGCCGTTCTGGCTCATCCTGTGGTGCTGAAGCAGTGGCAGGGCATGGGCCGGCTGCCGTTCGGCCGTCGCATCTTCAACTGGCTGATCGGCTTCACCGTGCCCTATGCCGGCAGCATCAGCCCCGAGGTCGAGACGCTGTCGCCGGGCCTGGCGCGCGCCCGCATGGCCGACCGCCGCCGGCTGCGCAACCATCTGCGCTCACTGCATGCCGTGGCGCTGACCAATCTGGCCGAGATGACCGGCAATCTTGCCTTGATGAGCCGGCAGCCGCCCAAGGGGGCGCGCTGGATCATCACCGGCTTCGACAGCGAATATCTGAAGAAAGCGCGCGGCACGATCACCGCGCAATGCGAAGTGGCCGCTCTCGACTGGAGCCAGGCGCAGAGCCTGGAAGGTCGCGTGGAGCTGCGCGACGCGACCGGCGATCTGGTGATGATCGCCCGGCCGCGCTGGAAGATCGGGCCGGCTTAAACCGCCCGTTATTGCACCGTGCCGGCAGTCTCGCCCGGCCGGCGCTGGATCTGCATCTCCGGCAGCGCGGCGTTGCCATTCAGGGTGGCGTTGCCGGGGCCGACGCCGGTGACTCCACCGCTGCCGACGCCGGAAACGCCACCGCCGTCAACTTGCACGCCGCTGCCTTCACTGGCCCCGCCCTGAACCGTGGTATTTTGACTCATGCCAGCCTGGCTGCTGCCGTCGCGCGGCAGGGCTGCGCGATTCTCGTCAGGGTTTTGCGGCGGCGCGTCGGGTTGCGTCTGTGCCTGACGATTGCCGATCACCACGCCGGCATTGCCGCTGCCGCCCGGCAGGATGCTCAGCGGCGCACCCATCTGCCCGTTGCTCTGCACATTGCCCTGCACGCCGGAATTCCAACTCGAGCCATAGCTCACGCCGGCATTCGTGCTGGTGTTGGCGTTACCGCCCGTGGTGGTGCTCGCACTGCCGCCGGCGGTCTGGGCCATCGCCGGCGCCGCCGCCAGGATCATTGCCGCCAAACCCAGCGCGTAACCCGTCATCGACCGTGCCATTGTCGCCTCCATCAGGCTGCACATGAACATGCTGCAGGAATAACCGCAGCGCACCGATGCCGTTCCGTGACAAAAATCGAAATTTTCAGAGCGCCCACACGAAACCGGCGACGGATTGCTCCATCACCCGCTTCGCTTGTTCGTGGCAATACGCTTTCATTGCCGGTTTCCGGCGATGTTTTGCTGGCGCGGGTCACGCGATAGTCACCCTGCCGCGACAGGCTTCATCTTTGTGGCAGTCGTGCCCGCAAGACGTCACAAAATGGCCCCTGGCGTTTCACTGGTTCCGCAGCGATCAGCCCTTATATGCAGTGACCCGACAGGAAACCCAGGAAACTCTCTGGCGCCCTGTCTCCAGAAACCTGTGGAGGTACATTATGAAACAGTCCCTTTCGCTTGCCCTGCTTGGCGCCACCGCTCTGGCTGCGGCTTCGGTGGTTGTGACGCCGCTGGCTCAGGCCCAGACATCGACGCAGCAGCAGAACCAGCAGTACAAGGCGCCGGCGCAGACGCCGAATGACAGCCCGTCAAGCCAGCGCGTGCCGAATACCACCAAGGCCGAGAAATCGGTGGTGCGTCCGATCACGGCCGGCAACTATGTGCTGTATGCGCAGACCGCCGATCTGTTTGAATCGGAAGCGGCCAAGATCGCGGTGCAGCGCGCCCAGAACAAGGATGTGCGTGAATATGCCACCCGTGTGGTGAGCGACAACGCCACCACGAGCAGCAAGGTCAGCGCAGCGGCCCAGCAGGCCGGCGTGGCCCCGGCGACCGTGACCCTGACCGCCAAGCAGCTCACCAAGCTGAATGACCTGCGTAACGCCTCGGATGCGGCCTTCGACCGCATGTATATCAATACGCAGCTCGAGGCACAGGAACGCGAGCTGCGCCTGCATAACAATTACGCCAAGAACGGCGAGCAGGCGACGCTGCGCACCACCTCGAACGAGATGGTGCCGGTGACCCGCAAGCATATCGCCGATGCCAAGGTGATCTCGGGCCAGCTCGGCAACGAGAGCTAAATCGGCATAAACGTCCCGACAGCGAAACGCCCCGCCTTCGCCGGCGGGGCGTTTTTCATGCGCGCACCCTATTGCCGCGTGACGGCGTGCAAGGCCTTCAGGCGCGTCAGCAGGCTACGGGCGCCACTCAGCGGCAGGCAGCTCGGGCCATCGCATTTGGCCTTGTCCGGATCGGGATGGAATTCCAGGAAGACGCCATCGGCGCCGGCCGCCACGGCGGCAGCCGCGATCACCGCCACGCCCTCGCGTCGGCCGCCGGCCGCGACGCCGCCACCTTCGACCGCCCGCGCGCCGGGCAACTGCACGGCATGGGTGGCGTCGATGGTCACCGGCACGCCGAATTTCTGCATCTCCGGGATCGCCAGCATGTCGACGATCAGGTTGTTGTAGCCGAATGCACTGCCGCGCTCGCACAGGATGGTCATGCCCGGCTTCGCCGCCTGCTCGATCTTGTGCAGGATGCTCTTACAGTCATTGGGTGCCAGGAACTGCGCCTTCTTCACATGCAGCAGGCCATTGTTCTTCTGGGTCGCCTGCGCGGCCGCGACGATCAGATCGGTCTGCCGCACCAGGAAGGCGGGGATCTGCACCAGCTCGGCCACGGCGGCGACCGCTTCGGCCTGCCCCGGCTCATGCAGGTCGGTGGCGATCGGCACGTTCAGCTTGTCTTTGACAGTGGCAAGAATCTTCAGGCCCTCTTTCAGGCCCGGGCCACGATAGCTGTTGATCGAGGACCGATTGGCCTTGTCGAAACTGGCCTTGAACACGAAGGGCAGCTTGAGGTCGGCGGCAATCTGCTTCAGCTCGGTCGCCGTATGCAGGGCCAGGTCCACGTCCTCCAGCACATTCAGCCCCAGGATGGCGAACAGGGACTGTCCGTCACCGATGGTGAGATTCCATTTCGGCAGGGTAAGCGCGGCCATGGGCATGATCCTTCCAATGCGACTGGCCGCAATTGTGTCGCAGATTTTTCCGGAATGCGATATGCCGCGACCGGATATTCACAGGATCAGGCGGCGGGCGGCGGGTCGAGATACATGCCCGACAGCGGCTCCAGCCAGACCATGTGATCCTCCACGGCCTTAACGCCGGGGGTTTCCGCAGCCAGCGCCTTCAGGGCGGCGCGCGCGCGCTCATCGAAGACCGTGCCCCACAGATGCACCACCCCGTCCCGCACGATGATGTCGGTACTGCCGGTCGGCGCCCATGCCTGGTCCTTCATGGCCGCGAGAATGGCCCGACGAATCTCGGAATCATGCGCCGTTACAGGTTTGACGTCGGCCAGTGCGCCGGCGAAAGCATGCAGCAGGTTGGCCCGGCTGACGATACCCACCACCTTGCCGTCACGGACAACCGGCACACGCTTGATCCGACGCGCCTCCATGAGACGCACGACATCGGACAACGGGGTTTGCTCTTGGACACTGACAACATCATGGGTCATCAGGGCATCGATATCGCGCGCGTGACTTTGCACATAAGCGGCGGCATCTGCGCCAGTGCCGAGCAGAAACTGCAACCACCGCGGCCGCTGCAGTGCCGTGCCGAGCTCCGTCCGCCGCAGAAAGTCGCCCTCGGTGATCATCCCGACCAGAACATCATTCTGGTCGACGATCGGGAGGCCGCTGATATGGTGCTGCAGCATCATGCGAACCGCCTGCGCAACCGTGGCGTCGTTGCGAAGCTTGCAGACCGGGGTAGTCATGATATCGACGGCTTTCATCTGGCATCTCCGTTTCAATGCCAGCAGCCTGCCAGCCAGGGGGCAGGCCCGCCTTGATTCGGATCAATTCTGCGCCAAGCTGCGCAGCAGTTGCTCGGTGGCCTCGTCGGCTGGCAGGAAGCTTTCGATCCGCAGGTCCTGCAAGGTCACATCCTGCGGTGTGCCGAAGGTGGCAATCATGGTCAGCAGGTTGAGGCTGAGGCCATCCTTCTCGACGCGGAACTGCAACAGCGGCTGCGGCTCGGCCTCCCAGTCGACATTGCGCCACAGCGCATCGACATCGGGATAGTCACGCACTTCGGCCAGCACGGCGGCAGCGGCCGGGCTGTCCATGGCTTCGCGCTGCAGGCGATGCAGCAACGCCCCGGCGATCTCGCGCCAGTTGACGATATAGGGCCGCGCCCCCTGCGGATGCAACGGCAGCTTCATGAAGTTGACGGGCTGCCCGGAGCGCTGCATGTGATCGAAGCGCTCGCCCAGCAGGAAGCCCAGCATGCGCAGCGCCGCCTGATTGGCGAGCTGCACCGTCCAGGCCGCATCAACCACGACGGCGGGGAACGGCTCGGCCTGTTTCAGCAGCAGCTCGAGCGCGCGCCGCGCCGCCACCAATTGAGGTTCATCCAGCCGGCTTTCGCGATAGGCGGCGGCGAACCCGGCAGCATGGAGCAGGCGGTTTCGTTCGCGCAGCGGCAGATCCATCATCTCGCCCAGATGCAGCACCATCTGGCGGCTGGGCCGCGCGCGGCCAGATTCCAGGAAGCTGACATGACGCTGCGACACGCCGCCGGTTTCGGCCAGCTCCATCTGGCTCAGGCCCCGCCGCCGACGCCATTGCCGCATCAGCGTGCCGAAACCAGCCTGCGCTGTATTGCGGGGAGAGAGTTGCAGCGTGGCTTCGCTCATGGCGTTCGCTCCGGACGTTTTCATCAGTCTGGGAGAAAAGGCCGGCGGACGTCCAGCGCAGGCTGCATCCGCCGGCCTGCGCATCAGGCCGTAACGGCCGCGCCGCGCCGCAGGGCCTGCAGCTTCCACAGACCCATCAGGCCGGTATCCAGCGCCACCACGCCCAAGGCAATGCTGCCCCACAGGCTGAAGGCGCTGCCGAAGCTGAGCAGCAGCACTGCGGTGCCCAGCACCCAGCCCGCATCGGCAAGGGCCGAGACGCTGACGATGCTGCGCGGGATGGCCCGGCGGGTGGAGACGACGAGCAGCAGGGCCGCATAGGCCGCCAGCAGGATGCCGAGCTCCAGCATTACCGTGGACATGGCGATACCGAACACCGCCGGCTGGTGGGGTAGCAGGAAACCGGCCAACCAGTCCGGGGCCAGCAGCCCCGGCAGGCCGCAGGTGAGACAGAGGGCAGAATCGGCACGCAGGATCAGGGGGAAAGTCGGGTGCGGGGTCATAACGGGCTCCTTTCCAAAGGCGGATATGGAGTAAATAATCATTCTGTATCAGAGTGTTATCAATTACCAAGTAGGTAATAAGGCCCTGGATGGATTTGTCTCTATAATACTTATTTATTTTGTTAAATAAAATAAACTCTCCCAATTTTGCGTGTTAATATATTGACTCTGTATCCTCACTGTTAAATATAAGCGCCTACACAATGAGTGTGGTGTGGGACTCATGCAGACTTTTCCGGGATTTCTGATCCTGCAGGACCGTCCGGTCCTCGTCGTCGGCGGCAGTGAAAACGCCGCCCGCAAAATTCGTCTGCTGCGCAAGGCCGGCGCGGACGTCACCGTCATTGCGCCCGCGCTGAATGCCGAACTCTCCGATCTGGCTGCGGCCAAGCTGATCCGCCATCGCGCCCAGGACTTCGCGCCGTCGCATCTCGACGGCATGCGCCTGGTGGTCAGCACGCTGGCTGACGATGGCGACGAGGCCGTAGTGGCTGCCGCACATGCACGTAACCTGCTGGTCAACGTGGTCGACCGCCCTGATCTTTCCGATTTCATCGTGCCGGCCATCGTCGAGCGCGGCGACATCACCATCGGCATTTCCTCCAACGGCACCGCGCCGCTGCTGCTCGGCCGCATCCGCGCGCAGATCGAAGCGCTGCTGCCCGCGCGGCTCGGCGATCTCGCCACGCTGGCCGGCGATTTCCGCAGCACGGTGGCGCGCGTCATCACCGACGGTACCGCGCGCAAGCGTTTCTGGGAACGCGTCTTCGATGGCGCGGTGGCCACGCGCCTGCTGGGCGGCGACAGCGCCGGTGCGCGCAGCGCGCTGCTGGCCGAACTGAACGGGGCGCAGACGACTGCCGAAGGCAGCGTGCATCTGGTCGGTGCCGGCCCCGGCGATCCCGATCTGCTGACACTCGCAGCCCAGCGCGCGCTGATGAATGCCGATGTGGTACTCTATGACGACCTGGTCGCCCCGGCCATTCTCGACCGCGTGCGCCGCGACGCCGAACGCATCTCGGTCGGCAAGCGCAAGGGCGCGCATCGCATCACCCAGGACGGCATCAATGCCCTGCTTGCAGAGCACGCGGCAGCAGGGAAACGCGTCGTGCGGCTGAAGGCCGGCGATCCCTTCGTCTTCGGCCGTGGCGGCGAGGAATTGGATTATCTCGAAGCCCGCGGCATCGCCGTGCAGGTGGTCCCAGGCATCACCGCCGCACTGGGCTGCGCGGCGGCAGCCGGCGTTCCGCTCACCCATCGCGATCTCAGCCATGGCATCACCCTGATTAGCGGCCATCTGAAAGACGACACCGACGCCTTCCAGTGGGCCGACCGTGCCCACGACGAAACCGTCGTCGTCTATATGGGTGTCAGCCAGGCATCCCGCATCCGCGACCGCCTGCTGCAGGCCGGCGTCGCGCCCTCGCTGCCGGTCGCCCTGATCGAGAACGGCACCCGGCCCGACCAGCAGGTCTCGGCCGGTTCGCTCCACGCCCTGCCCGCGCTCGCGGCCGTCCATGGTGACGGCCCGGTGCTTCTGATCATCGGCAAAGTGGCCGCGTATGCGCAGGCCACCACCGATACCCGTCGCCAGCAGCGGCGGGCCTGAGGAGACATCTATGGCCAAAGCCCCAAAACTCGCCAACCAGCCGCAGGTCGTCACCGCCAACGACCTTCTGAGCGGCGATGTGGTTTACCTGACCCAGGCTGCCAGCTGGAGCCGCAAGATCGGTGAAGCCTCGGTCGTCGCCAATGCCGAGGCCGGCGCGGCCCTGCTCGCCGTGGCCGAAGCCCAGGCCAAGATGAATATCGTCGTCGCGCCGTATCTGATCCCGGTCGATGCCACGGTGACGCCGCCTCGGCCTATCCAGTATCGCGAGATCATCCGCGCCGACGGTCCCACCACCGAAATCCGTAAACCCGCAGCCTAAGCACCCCCATCTGCTTTTTAAGGACCTGCAATGTACCAGTACGATGCCATAGACCAGACCCTCGTGGATGAGCGCGTTGCGCAGTTCCGCGACCAGGTCGCCCGCCGGCTGTCGGGTGAGATCAGCGAAGACGAGTTCAAGCCGCTGCGTCTGCAGAACGGCCTGTACCTGCAGCTACATGCCTACATGCTGCGCATCGCCATTCCCTACGGCACGCTGTCCTCGCGCCAGCTGCGCGGCCTGGCTCAGATCGGCTGCAAGTATGATCGCGGCTGGGGCCATTTCACCACGCGCCAGAACCTGCAGTACAACTGGATCAAGCTGGAAGACACGGCCGATGCCCTGGCCGACCTGGCCAAGATCCAGATGCATGCCATCCAGACCAGCGGCAACTGCATCCGCAACACCACGACGGATCAGTTTGCCGGCGCCGCCCATGACGAGATCGAGGATCCGCGCGTCTGGTGCGAGATCATCCGCCAGTGGTCGACCTTCCATCCGGAATTCAGCTTCCTGCCGCGCAAATTCAAGATCGCCGTCACCGGCTCGCCGAACGACCGCGCCGCCGTGCGCGTGCACGACATCGGCCTGCGCATGCACAAGAATGCTGCCGGCGAGGTGGGCTTCGAGGTGATCGTGGGCGGCGGCCTCGGCCGCACGCCCTTCATCGGCAAGACCATCCGTGACTTCCTGCCCAAGCAGGACCTGCTGAGCTATCTGGAAGCCATCCTCCGCGTCTACAACCAGTTCGGCCGCCGCGACAACCTGTACAAGGCGCGCATCAAGATCCTGGTACATGAACTCGGTATCGAAAAGGTGCGCGAGAAGGTGGAAGCCGAATGGCAGGCCACCAGGTACGGTGCGCTGAAGCTGCCGCAGGAAGCCATCGACCAGATCGCGGCGCAGTTCGCCCTGCCGGCCTTCGAGACGCTGCCGGGCGGCGTGGCGGCGGATTACGCCAATGCCTTCCGCACCGATTTCGACTTCGGCCTCTGGGCGCGCCGCAACACCTTCAAGCACAAGCAGCCGGGCTACAGCATCGTCACTATCTCGCTCAAGAAAGAGGGCGAAGCGCCGGGCGATGCCAAGGCCGAGCAGATGAACGCGATCGCCGATATCGCCGACCGCTATTCGTTTGGCGAAATCCGGGTGACGCATGAGCAGAACCTGGTGCTGCCGCATGTGAAGCAGTCCGATCTGCCCGCCGTGTTCAAGGCGCTGCAGGCTTACGATCTGGCCACGCCGAATATCGGCCTGGCATCCGACATCATCGCCTGCCCCGGCCTGGATTACTGTGCGCTGGCCAATGCCCGCTCGATCCCGATCGCCCAGCAGATCGCCCTGCGTTTCAAGAACTGGGAACGCGCCCACAGCATCGGCGAGCTGAAGATCAAGATTTCGGGCTGCATCAATGCCTGCGGCCATCATCACGTCGGCCATATCGGCATTCTCGGTGTCGACAAGAACGGCGAGGAATTCTACCAGCTCACGCTCGGCGGTTCGGCCGACGACCAGGCCGCCATCGGCGACCTGATCGGCCCGTCGCTGAACACCACCCAGGCCGTGGATGCCATCGACACGATCGTCGAGACCTATCTGCGCCTGCGCCAGAGCAGCGACGAGCGTTTCCTCGACACCTATCGCCGTGTCGGCCTCGCACCGTTCAAGGAGGCCGTCTATGTCACTGCTTAAGAATGGCCATGTTGTCGGTGAGGATGCCTTCGTGCCGGTCGGCGACGAGGACGCGCTGCCCGACAACAAGCCGGTGCTGATCTCCTATGCGCGCTGGCAGGCCGAGAAGGACCAGATCAGCGGCCGCAACACGCCACTGGGCATCAGTCTGCCCAACAATCTCGACGTGCTGGATTTCGGTCCGGAGGCCGACCGCTTCGATCTGATCGTGCTGAGCTTCCCCAAGTTCAGCGACGGCCGCGCCTATAGCCAGGCCAGCCTGCTGCGCAGCCGCTTCGGCTACAAGGGCGAGCTGCGCGCCACCGGCCATGTGCTGCAGGACCAGCTCTGGCATATGCAGCGCAGCGGCTTCGACGCTTTTGAGATTGCGCGGCCCGATGCCGCCGAAGCCTTTGCCAAGGCGATGCAGAGTTTCAGCGCCGTGTATCAGCCGACCGTCGACGGCCGGCCGACGGCGCTGCGCCAGCGCCTCGCCGCAGCCCGCAAGACGGACGCCGCCGAATGAGCGCCCTGTCCTTCGCCAGCCTCGACCTCGGCGATTACGTCGCCGGTCTGAATGCCCGTCTGCGCGGGCAGACGGCGGAGGACATCCTGCAGGTCGCCATCCGCGACCTCTTCCCCGGCGAGATCGCGCTGGTCTCGTCCTTCGGCGCCGAATCCGCCGTGCTGCTGCATATGGCGGCGCAGGTCGACCGCGCGACGCCGGTACTGTTCCTCGAAACCGGCAAGCTGTTCGACGAGACCCTCGCCTATCGCGATCTGCTGATACAGAGATTGGGACTGACAGACGTGCGCAACCTGCGCCCCGACCCGAAGGCGCTGGCCGCGCTGGATGAAGCCGGTACGCTGTGGTTCCGCGATACCGATGCCTGCTGCCGCATCCGCAAGGTCGAGCCGCTTGAGCGTGCCCTCAAGCCGTTTGCCGCCTCGATCAACGGCCGCAAACGCTTCCAGTCAAATACGCGGCAGACGCTCGAAGCCGTCGAGGTCGATGGCGCACGGCTCAAATTCAATCCGCTGGCCGCCTGGGGTCCAACAGAAATCGAAGCCTATCTCACCCGGCATGAGTTGCCGCGTCATCCGCTGGTGGCGCAAGGCTATCCCTCGATCGGCTGCGCGCCCTGTACCCAGCCTGTGAGCGATGGTGAAGACGCCCGCGCCGGCCGATGGCGAGGCAGCGACAAAACCGAATGCGGGATTCACAGTCGCATGTGAATCGGCGCACCTGAACCGCCTCACTCTTCCCAGCCGCCCACCAATCTTCCTCCGGCGGCCAAGACCAGAAACGACACCGCGTTATGACCGACGATCTCGACTGGCTCGAAGCCCAAAGCATCTACATCCTGCGCGAAGCCTATAGCCGCATCAAACCCCTGGCCATGCTGTGGTCGCTGGGCAAAGACTCCAACGTGATGATCTGGCTGGCCAAGAAGGCCTTCCTCGGCCGCGTGCCCTTCCCGGTGGCGCATCTGGATACCGGCCTGGAATTCCCCGAGACCTATGCGTTTCGCGACCGCTTTGCCAAGGAATGGGGCCTGGATCTGATCAAGGATGCCTGCCCGCCGATCGAGGCCACCGATCCGACCCTGCCGCATAACTCGCGCATCGCCGCGCGCAAGACCCTGGGTTTGAAGGAGGCGATCTCCAAGTATGATTGGAAGGGCGTGATCGCCGGCATCCGCCGCGACGAGCAGGCGACACGCGCCAAGGAGCGCTATTTCAGCCCGCGCGGCGACGATGGCGCCTGGGACTTCCGCGACCAGCCGCCGGAGCTGTGGGATCACTTCGCCTCCGATCTGCCGCCTGGCGTGCATATGCGCGTGCATCCGCTGCTGCACTGGACCGAGATCGACATCTGGCGCTACATCCAGCGCGAAAACATCCCCGTGGTGCCGCTGTATTTCGCCGACAAGACCAACAAGCGCTTCCGCTCACTGGGTGAGATCGGCATCACCTTCCCGATCGACAGCCCGGCCCGCACTATCGAAGAGGTCATTGCCGAGCTGGAAATCACCCGTGAGCCCGAACGCGCCGGCCGCGCCATGGACCACGATTCCGAAGACGCCTTCGAACGCCTGCGCGTCGCCGGCTATATGTGAGCGGAGCCAGTATCATGAGCGTCGTCGATATCGCCGTGCATCCGAAAGCGGCCGCCCAGAAGGCCAGCGTCATCAAGGGCCGGGCCTTTCCCATCGTCATCGTCGGCCATGTCGACCATGGCAAGTCGACCCTGGTCGGTCGCCTGCTACATGACACGGACAGCCTGCCCGAAGGCAAGCTGGAGCAGTTGAAGGCGGTTTCGGCCAAGCGCGGCTTGGAATTCGAATGGTCCTTCCTGCTCGATGCGCTGCAGGTCGAGCGCGACCAGGGCATCACCGTCGACACCACGCAGATCTGGTTCACCACGCCGCGCCGCCGCTACGTGATCATCGACGCGCCCGGGCACAAGGAATTCCTGAAGAACATGGTGACCGGCGCCGCCCAGGCCGACGCCGCCATCCTGGTGGTGGATGCGGCCCAGGGCCTGGCCGAGCAGACCAAGCGCCACGCCTATCTGCTGCACCTGCTGGGGATTCGCAAGGTCGCCGTCGCCGTCAACAAGATCGACCTGATCGGCCATGACGAGGCCCGTTTCAACGCGGTGTCCGAGGCCGTGCGCGGTTACCTGGCCGATATCGGCATCGAGGCGGCGGCGCTGGTGCCGGTCTCGGCGCGCCAGGGCGACAATATCGTCGACCGCTCGCTTGATACGCCCTGGTATCAGGGCCCGACGCTGATCGGCGCGCTGGATGCCTTCACCCCGCGCGCCCAGCCGGTCGACCAGCCGCTGCGCCTGCCGGTGCAGGATCTCTATCGCTTCGAGGACAAGCGCATTGTCGTTGGCCGCATCGAAAGTGGCCGCCTGAAGGTCGGCGACCGGATCCGCTTCGCGCCGCTTGGCCGCGAGGCCACGGTGGCGACGCTGGAAGCCTGGAGCTCGGCCGGCGCGCCGGCAGCACGCGAGGAAGCCTTTGCCGGCGAAAGCGTCGCCTTCACGCTGGATGAAGAGGTCTTCGTCGAGCGCGGCGCGCTGGCCAGCAGCCCCGACAACCGCCCGCGCGAGGCCAACCGCATCACCGCGCGGCTGTTCTGGATGGATCGCGAGGTGCTGAAGAAGGGCGACCGCCTGACGTTGAAGATCGGCACCGCCGAACGCGAGGTCGAGGTGGAAGCTATCACCGAGGCGCTGGATGTCGAGACGCTGGGCAGCGCCGATGCCACCCAGATCGACCGCAACGGCGTGGCGCGCGTGATCCTGCGCAGCCGCAAGCCGCTGGCCGTCGATCTCTACGAAACGCAGCCACGCACCGGCCGCGGCGTGCTGATCCGCGGGCCGCAGATCGGCGGCGGCCTGATCATCGAGGCGGCCAGCAACCAGCAGGTGGCCAACGATATCGTCGCCGTCGATTCCAGCGTGACGCCTGAAGACCGTGCGCGCGCCAACGGCCATCGTGGCGGCGTGCTCTGGCTCACCGGCCTGTCCGGCTCGGGCAAGTCCACCATCGCCATGGCGGTGCAGAGCGCGCTGTTCGCGCAGGGCCGCCAGGTCACCGTGCTGGATGGCGACAACCTGCGTCACGGCCTCAACCGCGACCTGGGCTTCAGCGATGCCGACCGCAGCGAGAATATCCGCCGGCTTGCCGAAGTGGCCGGCCTGCTGGCCCAGAGCGGCCTGATCGTCATCGTCTCGGCGATCTCACCGCTGCAGATCCATCGCGATCTGGCGCGCGGCATCATCGGCAGCGGTTTCCGCGAGATTTTCGTGCAGGCCGATCTTGCGACCTGCGAAGCGCGCGACCCCAAGGGCTTGTATAAGCGCGCCCGCAAGGGTGATATCGCGCAGTTCACCGGCGTTTCCGCGCCCTATGAAGCCCCCAGCCGTGCCGACCTGGTGCTCGACAGCAGCACGCGCCCCTTGGCGCAGACCGCCGCCGATCTGCTACACTATGCCGAAGACGCCTTCACCGGCACTTCGGGAACCTGATCGCCGGCCGATCCGTATCTTTCGTCGACTGACCTGCACAGGAGAGACGACATGCGACGCGTCATAGCCCTTCTTGCGGCCGGCCTGCTGGCCACGGCCACGTCCGCCGCCTCTGCCCAGAGCAGTGTGACCCTGCTCAACGTGTCCTACGACCCGACGCGCGAGCTGTACCAGGACGTGAATGCGGCGTTTTCCAAGGCATGGGACGCGCAGAACAAGCAGAAGCTGACCATCCGCGCCAGCCATGGCGGCTCGGGCAAGCAGGCGCGCTCGGTGATCGACGGCCTGGAGGCCGATGTGGTGACGCTGGCGCTGGCGTCCGACATCGACGAGATCGCGGAGCGCGGGCTGCTCAGCACCGACTGGCAGAAGAAGCTGCCCGATAACGCCTCGCCCTACACCTCGACCATCGTCTTCCTGGTGCGCAAGGGCAACCCCAAGGCCATCAAGGACTGGGACGACCTGATCAAGCCCGATGTCAAGGTGATCACGCCGAACCCGAAGACCTCGGGCGGCGCGCGCTGGAACTACCTCGCCGCCTGGGGCTATGCCGCCCGCAAGACCGGCAGCGAGGAAGAGGGCAAGAAGTTCGTGCAGACGCTGTTCAAGAACGTCCCCGTTCTGGATACCGGCGCACGCGGCAGCACCATCACCTTTGTCCAGCGCAATCTGGGCGACGTGCTGCTGGCCTGGGAGAACGAGGCTTTCCTGGCGATCAATGAGCTGGGCAAGGACAAGTTCGACATCGTGGTGCCCAGCATCTCGATCCTGGCCGAGCCGCCGGTGGCCGTGGTCGACAAGGTGGTGGACAAGCGCGGCACCCGCAAGGTGGCCGAGGCCTATCTGAACTTCCTTTACACCCGCGAAGGCCAGGAGATTTCAGCCAAGCATTACTACCGCCCGCGCAATGTGGAGGTGGCGGCCAAGCACGCCGATACCTTCCCCAAGCTCAAGCTGTTCACCATCGATGAGCAGTTCGGCGGCTGGGCCAAGACCCAGAAGGCGCATTTCGGCGATGGCGGCGTCTTCGATCAGATCTACAAGCCGGGCAATTAAGTCGATCATGGCCTCCGGTCTCTCGCGTATTCCCTTCAAGCCCCAGCCCAGCGTCATCCCCGGTTTCGGGATCACGCTGGGTCTCAGCCTGTTCTGGCTCTGCCTGATCGTGCTGGTGCCGCTGGCCGGGCTGTTCCTCAAATCCGCCACGCTCGGCTGGGACGGCTTCTGGACCACGGTGAGCACGCCGCGCGTGCTGGCCGCCCTGCGCCTGAGCTTCGGTGCCTCGCTGATCGCCGCCGCCATCAATGCCGTCTTCGGCTTGCTGGTCGCCTGGGTTTTGGTGCGCTACGAGTTTCCCGGCAAGCGCGCCATCGATGCGCTGATCGACATTCCCTTCGCGCTGCCCACCGCGATTGCCGGCATCGCGCTCACCACGCTCTGGGCCGAGAATGGCTGGCTCGGCAGCCTGGTCGCCGATTACGGCATCAAGGTCTCCTTCACGCCGCTGGGCGTCGTGCTCGCGCTGGTTTTCATCGGCCTGCCCTTCGTGGTGCGCACGGTGCAGCCGGTGCTGCAGGATTTCGATCGCGAGGTGGAAGAGGCGGCCGAAAGCCTGGGCGCCACGCCCTGGCAGGTATTCAGCCGCGTGATCTGGCCCAGCATCCTGCCGGCCACGCTGACCGGCTTCGCACTGGCCTTCGCGCGCGCGCTCGGTGAATACGGCTCGGTGATCTTCATCGCCGGCAACCTGCCGATGGTGTCGGAGATCGCGCCGCTGCTGATCGTGATCAAGCTGGAGGAGTTCTCCTATGGCGGCGCGGCCGCCATCGCCGCCGTCATGCTGATGGCCTCGTTCACCCTGCTGCTGGCCATCAACGCCCTGCAGCGCTGGGCCGAGCGGCGCGAGAAGCGGAGGTAGCCATGGCGGGGGCGGCAATCGCGGGCACGCGCAACCAGGCGCGGCGCATCGAACGGCCGGGCGCGGCTTTGTGGCGCTGGTCGCTGATCAGCATCGCGCTGGTCTTCATTTTCGGATTTATCCTGGTGCCGCTGGTGATGGTCTTTGTCGAGGCCTTCCGTCAGGGCTGGCAGGCCTATATCAGGGCGCTGACCGATCCGGACGCGCTGTCGGCGATCTGGCTCACCCTGGGCACCGCGCTCGTCGTCGTGCCGCTCAACCTGGTCTTCGGCCTGCTCGCCTCCTGGGCCATCGCCAAGTTCGAATTCACCGGCAAGAGCTTCCTGATCACGCTGATCGACCTGCCCTTCTCGGTCTCGCCCGTCATCTCCGGCCTGGTCTTCGTGCTGCTGTTCGGCCTTCAGGGCTGGCTGGGCCCATGGCTGCGCGACCACGACCTGAAGATCATCTTCGCCCTGCCTGGCATCGTGCTGGCGACCACCTTCGTCACCTTCCCCTTCGTGGCCCGCGAGCTGATCCCGATCATGCAGGAACAGGGGACCACGGAAGAGGAAGCCGCGATCTCGCTGGGCGCATCGGGCTGGCAAACTTTTTGGCGCATCACCCTGCCGAACGTGAAATGGGCGCTGCTCTATGGCGTGCTGCTGTGCAACGCACGCGCCATGGGTGAGTTCGGCGCCGTCTCGGTGGTGTCGGGCCATGTGCGCGGCCTGACCAACACCATGCCGCTGCATGTCGAAATTCTCTACAACGAATACAATTTCGTGGCTGCCTTTGCCGTTTCCTCGCTGCTGGCCCTGCTTGCCATCGTGACACTGGCGGCCAAGACGGCGCTGGAGTGGAAACTGGCGCGCAGCACTCGGCCGGACAAGGACTGACCCATGCAGATCGAAATCGCCGGCGTCAGCCGCCAGTTCGGCAGCTTCCAAGCGCTGCGCAGCGTCGACCTCACCATCAAGAGCGGCGAGCTGGTGGCGTTGCTCGGCCCGTCAGGCTCGGGCAAGACCACCTTGCTGCGCCTGATCGCCGGGCTGGACCGCCCCGACGCAGGCGACATCCGTTTCGATGGCAAGAGCACCGCCAAGCGCCCGGTCGGCGAACGCCATGTCGGCTTCGTGTTCCAGCATTATGCGCTGTTCCGCCACATGACGGTGTTCGAGAATGTTGCCTTCGGCCTGCGCGTGCGCCCCAAGAAGGACCGCCCGAGCGACGAGGACATCTCGCGCCGCGTGACCGAGCTTCTGCAGCTCGTGCAACTCGACTGGCTGTCCGACCGCATGCCCTCGCAGCTCTCGGGCGGCCAGCGTCAGCGTATCGCGCTGGCGCGCGCGCTGGCCATCGAGCCGCAGGTGCTGCTGCTGGACGAGCCTTTCGGCGCACTGGATGCCAAGGTGCGCAAGGAGCTGCGGCGCTGGCTGCGCCGCCTGCACGAGCAGCTCGGCATGACCTCGGTCTTCGTCACCCATGACCAGGAAGAGGCGCTGGAGCTGGCCGACCGCGTGGTGGTGATGGACCGGGGCCGCATCGAACAGGTCGATACGCCGGTCGCGCTCTACAGCAATCCGAAGACGCCGTTCGTCAGCCACTTCCTTGGCGATGTGAACGAGATCGACTGCAATATCGTGGCCGGCCGCCCGCATGTGCCGGGGCTGGACACCTCCGTGCTGTCGACCGTGCATCTGCCCAACGGGCCGGCGCGGCTTTACGTGCGGCCGCATGACATCAACGCCGAGCCGACGACGGACGGCAAGGCGGTGATCCGCTTCATCTCGCCGGTCGGCGCGCTGGTGCGCAGCGAGGCCGAACTGCCCGATGGCCGGGTGGTGGAGGTGATGCAGCTGCATGACCGCTTCGCGCTGCGCCCGCTGCAGCCGGGCGACCGCGTGACGCTGACCGCCAAGCGCGGCCAGGTCTTCCCCATCGATTGAATGGGGCGATTGAATGGGGCGATTGATTACATGCGGGTGACGGCGCTGGTCCGCCACTGATAGCGGCCGGCGCGGAAGGCGCCGAAATGCTTGCCGATATCGGGATGGTTGACCGGGCCTGAGTCGGAGTCCGACAGCAGGTTCTGTTCGGACACATAGGCCACGTAAGGCCCCTGCGCATTCTCGGCCAGCAAATGATAGAAGGGCTGATCCTTGCGCGGGCGCAGATCGGGCGGAATCGCCTGCCACCATTCCTCGGTATTGTTGAACACCGGGTCGACATCGTATATCACGCCGCGAAACGGGAACAGGCGATGCTTCACCACATCGCCGATCGCAAACTTCGCCTCGCGCTCGCGGCTCTTTTCCGCCATTACATCCTCAAATCACTGCACGGCCGGCTCAGTAGGTCGCCCGGCCGCCGCTGACGTCAAATACCGCGCCCGTGGTGAAGGAGTTCTCGGCCGACAGCAGCCAGGCCACCATGGCGGCGATCTCCTCCACGGCCACGAAACGGGCACGGGGTATCTTGGACAGCATATAGTCGATATGGGTCTGCGTCATCTGGTCGAAGATGGCGGTTTTCGCGGCCGCCGGGGTGATGCAGTTGACCGCGATGTCCAATCCGGCCAATTCCTTGCCCAGGGACTTGGTCAGTGCGATCACACCGGCCTTGGCGGCGCTGTAGGCGCTCGCATTGGGGTTGCCCTCCTTGCCGGCGATCGAGGCGACATTGACAATGCGGCCGTATTTCTGCGCCTTCATCTGCGGCACCACGGCGCGGCAGCAATGGAACACGCCCGTGAGATCGATATCGATCACCTGCTGCCAGGCATCCAGCGGATAGGCATCGACAGGCGCATTCGGCCCGGCGATGCCGGCATTGTTGACCAGCAGGTCGATGCCGCCCAGCGCCTTCACAGTCTCTGCGGCCGCCGCTTCGATGCTGGACCAGTTCGTAACATCGGCCTTCACCGCGATGACGGTGCCAAGACCGGACAATGCCTGCGCCGTCTTCTGCGCCAGCGCGACATCCATGTCCCAGATGGCAACCGACGCACCCGATTGCAGCAGGCGTTCGACCACCGCCCGGCCGATGCCCTGCGCCCCGCCGGTGACCACGCCGCGCTTACCCTTCAACTCGATCTGATTCATCGTTTCTCTCCCGTTTGCGACAGGCTAGCAGAAGCCGCGCCCCTTTTCACAGGGCCACACGTTTTTAGATATCTGGGCATTCCGGCGTGGCCGGCCTAGTCTGGCCGCATGGGAGGGGCGATGTCGAACACGCCCGAGATAACAGACGACCGGACCTGGCCGGCGGTGCTGCCGCCCGCGCTGGTGGACTTCCTTGCCTGGTGGCGCGCACTCCGGCAGGCGGCTGGCGCCGTCCCGCCCAAGCATGCGGTCGATCCGCTGCTGATCCCCCGCCACCTGCTGCCCCATATCGGCCTGGTCGAGGCGCAGCCTGGCGGCAGCCTGACTTCGGACGCCCGGCTCAACCTGCGCTTCCGCCTGCTCGGCACAGGCCACCGCCGCGCCACCGGGCGCGACTACAGCGGCCGCTGGTTCGATGAACTTTATACGCCTGAACAGGTTCTGGCTTTCGAGCGCGAATACCGCGCCATCCTGCTGGGTGGCGAGCCGACCTTCGCGCGGCGCTCCTCGCTGAAGCAGAATCGGGAATTCATCATGTTCCAGCGAATTCTCGCACCCCTGCTTGATGAGGCCGGCCAGCCGCGCCATGTGATCGGCTACTGGCATTGGGAGAATCTGGAACCGTGACGACAACACCCGACAGCGTGCTCGACTTCTGGTTCGACGGGAAGCCCAAGGATTTCCGCAAATGCTGGTTCGAGAAGAGCGACGCCTTCGACGCGCAGATCGCCGAACGCTTCGGCATGGCAGTGGAATCGGCGCTCGCTGAAGGCTTCGCCGACTGGGCCGAGACACCCGAAGGCGCGCTGGCGCTGTTGATCCTGCTCGACCAGTTCCCGCGCAACATGTTCCGCGGCCAGGCCAAGGCCTTTGCCGGCGATGCGCGCGCCCGCATCGTGGCGCGACAGGCGGTCGATCGCGGTTTCGATATTGCCTTGCCGCCGGTGACGCGGCTGTTCTTCTACCTGCCGTTCGAGCATAGCGAACACCTGCCCGACCAGGACCTGGCGCATCTGCTGTTCTCGGCGCTGGACAAGGAACTGCCCGGCCAGGACCTGGCTGGCTGGGCCGAGAAGCATCGCGTCGTCATCGCGCGCTTCGGCCGCTTTCCCCATCGCAACGCGGCGCTGGGGCGGCAGAGCTCAGCGGAAGAGATCGATTTCCTTAAGCAGCCCGGCTCTTCATTTTAGTCAGCGCCGACAGCTTGAGTGACGGCGGCGGCGGCGGCACCAGCTCGGGCGACGCCGGCACACGCATCAGCCGCAGCTGCGGCGGCTCGCTCAGTGCCAGCGCCGCAATGAACTGCGAGACCAGCGCCGGGTTGTCGGAGAAGGTGACAGCGCCGGCCTTGCGCGCGGCGTGCAAGCTGGCGGTGCCGATCACCACACGGGTCAGCGTGTCGAGATCGGCCTGGATCACCAGATCGGTCTGGAAGCCCATGTCGGTGTAGCAGAGCTCGACCGCGCCATCGCGCAGAATCACCCACCAGGTTCGCAGCTTGTGGTCGCGCTTGGGCACATTGCGGAAATCGAACTGCAGCACGCAGCGCGCCGGCAGCGCCGTCTGCACCAGCAGCAGGTCGCGTACCGAGCGCATCAGGTAGCTGACATTGCGGTCCTTGTCGTCGAGATAGGGCAGCCGCCAGGTGCTGCCCCATTCGGCCAGCATGTTGATCATCGGCCGCAGCGCGTTGCCACTCTCGGTCAGCCGGTAGACATGGCCGCGCTTGCCGGGTTCGGCCGTGCGGGTGATCAGGCCAGCCAGCTCCATTTCCTTGAGGCGCTGGGCCAACAGGCTGCGCGGCATCATCGGCACGCCGTTCTGGATATCGCTGAAGCGCTCGCGCCCCTTCATCAGCTCGGTGAGCAGCAGCGGCGTCCAGCGCCCGGCCACCACTTCGGCAGCCTTCGCCACCGGACAGAAAATCCCATAGCCTGTTGTCATCGTGGCACACTTACCCTGGGTCGTGGAAATGCGGCGAGTTCAATTTATGAACTATCTCTTTGGCGTATGTAGCAGGCATGGTCCCGCCTCGCCAATGACTCTTCAGGATGAGTGACCATGACCGCCAACGCAAATATTTCCCGGATTTCCGCTAATGACGACCTCACCCAGAAGGTGCAGGCGCTGGCCCTGGGATTCGCCGCCACCGCCGCCGGCCATGACGCGACGGACTGCTTCGCAGCCGACAATTTCGCCCAGTTGAAAGCCAACCGCCTCTTCTCAATCGGCATCCCGACCGAGCTGGGCGGCGGCGGCGCCAGCTATCGCGAGCTGGCCGACATGCTCGGCATCGTCGCCCGCCAGTGCAGCGGCACGGCGCTGGCCTTTGCCATGCACACCCATCCGGTCGCCATGCTGGTGCGGCGCTGGCGCAACGATCCAGCCGCCGTCGAAGCCCCGCTACGCAAGATCGCGGCCGAAGAGCTGATGCTGCTCTCCACCGGCGGCAACGACTGGCTGGAAGGCTCGGGCACCGCCAAGCAGGTCGAGGGCGGCTATCACTTCTCGGCGCGCAAGCGGTTTGTCAGCGGCTGCGAGGCCGGCAACCTGATGATGACCATGGCCATCTGCGGCAACGAAGTGCTGCACGCGGCCATCCCGATGAGCGCCAAGGGCATCACCATCGAGAAGACCTGGAAGACGCTGGGCATGCGCGCCAGCGGCTCGCATGACGTGGTTCTCGACAATGTCTTCGTGCCGGAAGGCTCGATCTCGGCGCGCCGTCCCGCCGGCGTATGGCATCCCTTCTTCCACCTGGTGTCGCTGGTGGCCTTCCCGCTGATCTACAGCGTCTATCGCGGCGTGGCCGAACGCTTGCGCGACGAGGTGGTGAAGGTCGCCCATCGCCGCCGCAACGACGGCGACGCGCAGCTGCAGGTCGGCGCGATGCAGAAGGCGCTGGCCACCGCGGTGGCGGCGCATGAGCAGATGCTGGCGCTGGGCGCGACGGCGACGCCGGGCCCGGATGTCACAGCGCAGATCATGACGCTGAAGGGCATCGTCTCCGACAACCTGATCGCGATGGGCAACCTGGCCATGGATGCGGCCGGCGGCGCCGCCTTCTATCGCGACACCGGCATCGAGCGGCTGTTCCGCGACCTGCAGGCCGCACGCTACCACCCGCTGACCACCCTGCCGCAGCAGCGCCTGTCGGGCCGGCTGGCGCTGGGTCTGACGGCCGACGGCCAGGCGGCGTGATTCCCTCCGGTGCCTGACTGACGGAAAAGCCGCGTAGCTGCCCTGATCAGCTACGCGGCTTTTTCAATTTCTGCACCTGCTTGTGCCGGAAGCAGTCGGTGGTGTGGTCGTTGATCATGCCCACCGCCTGCATGAAGGCATAGACGATGGTGGGGCCGACGAAGGTGAAGCCGCGCTTGCGCAGATCCTTCGAGATCGTCTGGCTGAGCGGCGTTTCCGCCGGCACCTGCTTCTTCAGGTCCCAGGTGTTCTGCAGCGGCTTGCCGTCGAGATACTTCCACAGATAACCCGAGAAGCCGCCCTTCTCGTGCTCCATGATCTCCAGCCAGCCGCGCGCATTCGCCACCGTGCCGTGGATCTTGGCCTTGTTGCGGATGATGCCTTCATTCTGCATCAGCGCATCCAGCTTCTTCGGCGTATAGCGCACGATCTTTTCGGGCACGAAGCCGTCGAAGGCTTTGCGGAAATTGTCGCGCTTGCGCAGGATGGTGATCCAGCTCAAGCCGGCCTGGAAGCCATCCAGGATCAGCTTCTCGAACAGCGCGCGGCTATCCCATTCGGGCACGCCCCATTCGGTGTCGTGATAGTCCATGTACAGCGGATCGGTGCCGCACCAGGTGCAGCGGCAGCGGCCGTCATGGCCGAGGTTGGAGGCATCTTTGCTCATGCTGGTCTTCTTATGACTTCGCTTCGGGAACGGGCCCGGCATAGTCAGGCCGCTCGGCTTTCAGCGCAATCCCCGCCGCATCCAGATCTTGCGATGTCATTGCATCGAGCCGCAGCAGCGCCAGACCGGTGCCGCCGGCACTGGACCGCAACTGGCCGACCTCCTGGCCGTTCGCCGTGATCGCGGTGCCCGCCGCCGGCAGATCCGCATCCGCCCGCACGCGATAGAGCTGCTTCTTCACCAGGCCACGATACTTGGTTCGCGCCGTCAGCTCCTGGCCGATATAGCAGCCCTTCCTGAAATCGACGCCATGCAACGCTTCGAAATGGTTTTCGAGGAGAATGCCTTTCTCAACTTCAATATCGCGCGCGCCGTCGGGCACGCCCAGCGCCAGGCGATGCGCCTCGTAGGCGGCGAGAGTCACAGGCGGGAAAGCCGGCTCGACATCGGGCGGCAGCCACAGGCGCCAGCCCATGGCGGGCAGGCGCGGATCGGCGAACAGGATGCCGCTCACCGCCGCCGGCTGCATGCGGGCATCGAACAGCGCATAGCCGCGCCAGCCATCCAGCGGCGCGATCTCCACCTTGGCGCGCAGGCGATAGAGCGTCAGGCGGCGCTGCAGGTCGGGCAGGCGCTCGGCCGCCACGTCGATCAGCAGGCCATGCTCATCGGCCGTGACGAAAAAATCATGCAGGAACTTGCCCTGCGGGGTCAGCAGCGCGGCATAGACCGCGCGGCCCGGTTCCACGCCAGTCACCTCGTTGGATACCAGGGCGTTGAGGAAGCCGGCGGCCTCGTCCCCCCGCAGGCCCAGCAGGGCCCGGTCGGACAGCACGGCACAGGTCGGATTCGCCATAAAACCTCCAGAATCGACCCCTCTGAGGTATGGGAGCGACGACCGCTTGGCAAGCGGCGCTTGCTTGGCAAAAGCCGCCCCGGCACCTATAACCAGCCAACATTTGAGATTGGGCCATGCGCATCCTGTTCATCACCGCCAACCGCCTGGGCGACGACATCCTCTCGACCGGCCTGCTCGACCAGATCCAGCTGCAGTTCCCCAAGGCGAAGTTCACCGTGGTGACCGGCCCGGCCGCGGCCGGCGTCTTCGAGGCGATGCCTGGGCTCGAACGGCTGATCGTCATGCGCAAGCAGCCCTGGGGCCGGCACTGGTGGGAGCTGTGGAAGCAGGTGGCGCTCACCCGTTTCTGGCTGATCATCGACTTGCGCGGCTCGGCCATCGGCCAGTTGCTGATGGCGCGCCGCCGCCGCACCTTCACCGGCTCGGGCTCGCGCCTGCACAAGGTGATCGTGCTGAGCAACTTCATGAAGTTCAAGCTGCCCGCCACGCCGCGTGTCTGGGTGAGCGACGCCCACAAGGCCGCGGCCGCCGCGCTGTGGCCCGATGACGGCCGCCCGGTGCTAGCGCTGGGCCCGACCGCGAACTGGGGCGGCAAGATCTGGCCGGCCGAGCGCTTTGCCGAGCTGGCGCTACGCCTGACCGCAAAAGACGGCGGCATCCTGCCCGATGCCCGCATCGTCGTCTTCGGCGGCCCCGGCGAAGAGGCGCTGGCACGGCCGGTCATCGCCGCGCTGCCTGCGGATCGCACCGTCGACCTGGTGGGGAAGATCGACCTGCCGGTGATCGCCGCCGCCATGCAGCGCTGCAACCTCTATATCGGCAACGACAGCGGCCTGATGCATCTGGCCGCCGCCGCCGGCACGCTGACGCTCGGCCTGTTCGGCCCCAGCCGCGAAACCGTCTACGGCCCCTGGGGCGAGAAGAACAACGCCGTGCGCACCGACCTCAGCTATGAGGAAATCACCAGCCAGCCCGAGTATGATTACACCAGCCAGCAGAGCCACATGCTGAGCCTGAGCGTCGACAAGGCGCAGAAGGCGGCGCAGGACATGTGGCGTCTGGCCCAGGAGTGACTGCGATGAGCGCCCCCAAACTCTCTGCACTGGTCGTCGCCCATAACGAGGAGGCGCAGCTCGCCGACTGCCTGTCGCGGCTGAAATTCGCCGACGAGATCGTGGTGGTGCTGGATCGCTGCACCGATCATTCGAAAGAGATCGCGCTGGGCTTCAGCGCCAAGATCGTCGAGGGCGCCTGGCCGCTGGAAGGCCCGCGCCGCAACACCGGAATCGAAGCCTGCAGCGGCGACTGGATCCTGGAAGTCGACAGCGACGAGCGCGTGCCGGCCGAGATGGCGCGCGAAATCCGCGACCTGATCGCGCGCGCCGGCTTCGGCCATGTGCTGGTGCCCTTCGACAATTACGTGGGCGACCGGCTGGTGCGCTACGGCTGGGGTGGCGCGTTCGGTGTGATGATGGCGCCGCGGCTGTTCACCAAGGGCGCCAAGCGCTGGGGTGAACAGCGCGTGCATCCGGCGCTGGAGCTCAAGGGCGAGAAGCGCTTCCTGAAATCGCGCATGATCCACTATGTCGACCGCGACATCACCGACATGATCGCGCGGCTCAACCGCTATACCAGCGCCAAGGCCGCCGACCTGCGCGCCCTGCGCGCCGAAGGCAAGGATATCGGCAGCTTCGGCCATAATGTGCGCCGCATCTTCAGCCGCTTCTACAAATGCTATGTCGGCCGCAAGGGCTATCGCGAAGGCCGCTACGGCTTCCTGATTGCGTTGATGGCCGGGCTCTATCCGGTTCTCAGCTACCTCAAGGCCGATCTGGAAAAGAACTAGATCGCGCCGGCCTGCTGCAACAGCCGGTCGCAGGCCTGGTAATAGGCGGTCTGAACGTCCACGCCCTGCAGGACAGACACGCCATGATCCTGCCCCGGCATGCGGTGCATGGAGACCGGGCTGCGCTTGCCCAGTTCGGCCAACACCTTTGTCGCATGCTCGATATCGGCCATCGCATCCTTTGCGCCATGCAGGGCCAGCAAGCCGCCCGGCAGATGAATCATCGGCGGCACCAGCCGGCATTCGCCCGCCGTTGAGAAAAGCGTCGGGTCGATGCAGAGCTGCTGGCTGTGATCCAGGTATCTGCCCTCGCCATCCAGCGTCAACCGACCATCCCGCACGCGCGGCGCCAGATAGGTCTGGTCCCAGTCGAAGGCCGGCGCCAGTGCCACCATGGCAGACAGCAGCCCGGGCCGCGACTGCTGCGCCGCCAGCATGGCCCAGGCGCCCAGACTGGCGCCGACGCCAATGCAGCCCTGCAGGCCGAAATGATCGGCGACGGCGAGGATATCGGCCCTCATGCCGGGCAGCGTCATGCTCCAGGGCGTGCCGCTTGAGTCACCCTGCCCCCGGTAATCGAAAGCGGTGATGTGTTGATTGCGCCGAAAGCCGTAGACCATCGAAACGACGCCCAGCGACTTGCGCATCGGGCCGAGGCTGCCGAAACCGCCGGCAACCAGCAGGCCGGGGCCGTTCCCCGGCCGGTGATGGCAGACCAGCGTCTCACCGGTCTCGAGCGTCAATATCTGCTTCTGCACGACCGCCAGTGCATCCTGCACCAGCGTCTTGCTGTCAGCCGACAAGGCGCGCCTCTACCTGCTCGCAGATGTAATGGTAATAGCAGGCATGGATCTGCTGGATATGCGGCGTGTGGCGCGAGGGCGCCGCGATCAGCACATCGCAATGCGCCTTCAGCTTGCCGCCGGTCTCGCCGGTCAGGCCGATCACCGTCATGCCCTTGGCCTTGGCGGCCTCGGCGGCCTGGATCACATTGGCGGAATTGCCCGAGGTGGAGATGCCGAGCAGCACGCCGCGCTCGCGGCCATAGGCCTGCACCTGGCGGGCGAACAGGCTGGCGTAATCGTAATCGTTGCTCCAGGCCGTGGTGACGGCGGCATCGACGCCGAGCGCGATGCAGTTGAGCGCGCGGCGCTCCTTCAGGAAGCGGCCGACCAGTTCGCCGGCGATATGCATGGCATCCGAGGCCGAGCCGCCATTGCCGCAGACCAGCAGCGGCAGATCATGGCACAGCGCTGCCGTGATCGCCTCGATCGCCTTCTCCACGGCGGTCGCCGTTTCGGCGGTCGCCGCCTTTCGGATCAGGGTGGCGGACTCTTCCAGATACGCAATGACGGACATGTCGGCTTGGCTCTCGGACAACGGAAAGGGCCGCGCCAGACTAGCATATCACCGCTCCGGCTCCAGCCGCCGAAGCGCCCTGATATTGCGCCGACCGCCTAATGCAGGTGGTAGCTGGCCGCCGCCGCACGGATTTCGGCCGGGCTGACCACCCGGGCCGAGACGACGCGCACGCTGTGCAGCTTGCCATCGAGCTGGCTTTCCCAGAAATCGAGAAACTTCTTCAGGCCCGGAAAGCGCGGCGCCAGATCGTAATCCTGCCAGACATAGGTCTGCAGCAGGGTGGGATGATCGGGCATGTGATAGAGGATTTCCGCCGTGGTCAGGCGGTGCGTGAGCAGCTTCTGCAGCCACGCGGCATGGTCGGTTTTTCTGACAGGTGAATCATCTGGGGACAGAACAGACATCTCGCCTCCTGCATATGCGGGAGCCGACACCCGAGTGGCTTAGGGCGCGTCGCCAACACCGACTCGGGAGCCGGCACACCAACAGTCAAAGCCTGCCGGCAGTCTGCGATCTGTTGCAATAAGATTGTGTAAACGTGACGCCGATTGGCACTCGGTGATTCCGACTGCCAGCAACGGCGGCGCTACAAAGCCTTGCGGATGGCGGCACCCAGCCGCTCAATTTCCTGCACCGTGGTGAAATAGCTGACCGAGGCGCGGTTGATCGCCTCCAGCCCGCGCGCCTGCATGTCGAGCGGCGTATAGGCCGCGCCGATGGCGGCGACATTGATGCGCTCGGCCGCCAGCAGCTTCTGCAATTCGGCCGGCGCACGGCTGGCGGTGGTGAAGGCGACGATGGACGAACGCTCACCCGAGCCCAGGTCGCGCAGCGTCACGCCGGGAATGCCGGAGAGTTCAGCACGCAGCTGTTCGGCCAGCGCGGCAATCCGCGCGCGGATGGCGGGAATGCCGAGCGCCAGCGCATGGCGGATCGCCGCACCCAGGCCAAGCTGCAGGCCGAAAGAATTCTCCGCCGTCTCGAAGCGGCGCGCGTCGTTGCGGATGTCGGGCAGGCTGCCAGTCCAGCCGGCCGACAGCACATCCAGATAGGCCGGCTGCAGGCGCTGCAAAAAATCGCGCCGCACGTAAAGCAGCGCGGTGCCGCGCGGGCCGCGCAGGTATTTGCGGCCGGCGCCCTTCAGCATGTCGCAGCCGATCGCCTGCACGTCGACGGGAATCTGGCCAATCGCCTGGCCGGCATCGATGAAATAGGGAATGCCGGCGGCGCGCGCGAGCCTGCCGATCTCGGCGGCCGGATTGATCAGGCCGCTGTTGGCTGGCAGCCAGGTGAGCGCGATCAGGCGCACGCGGTCGTCGATCATCCGCGCCAGCGCCGTCACCGAGACCGATCCGTCATCCTCGCAGGGAATCACCTCGATCTTCGCGCCGCTGCGCGCGGCGGCGGCCTGCAGCGTGCTGAGATTGCCGCCCCATTCCTGGCGGCCGACCAGGATGCGGTCGCCGGGCTGCATCGGCGGCAGGGCTGCAAAGACCACGCCCCAGGCCTGCGAGCCGCTGGTGCAGAGCGCGATTTCCTCAGGCGTGCAGTTGAACAGCTGGGCGGCGAGACTGCGCGTCTCCTGCACGTCGGCCGCCACGGCGACGCCGACTTCGCTGGGGCCGTTCAGCGCCTCGCGCTGCAGATGATCGGTCACCGTGCGCGTCATCAGCGCGGCCGGCAGCGAGCAGCTGGAGTGATTGAAATGCGTCACGACGCTGCAGCCCGGCGTCTGCGCGCGGATGGTGTCGATGTCGAGCATGGCGGCCGCCTCATGAAGACTGCGATGCAGCCTGCATAACACCCGTCATCACGCGCTCACAACGAAACGATTGTCCCGATTGTATCGGTTTGATGCAGCTTTAACGGCATTGTGAGCCAGGAATGTGAGCCGGGGAATGTGGCAGTCAGTATGCGGGATGACGAAGGGTCTCATCATCGCCATCCCGCATTGCAGGCAAGCGGCCGGGTGGGTCACGGCTTACGCCGCGCGGCCACTCACCTGCCCCGACTGACCGGACAGCGGCTTCAGGGACTGCAGCGGGGACTGCTGCATGTAGAAGCCGCGGAATGTGGTGATGGTCTCGCCGGCCGGCGCGGCCACGCCGTCGACATCCAGGCCGTTGTCACGCTGGAAGCGGCGCAACGCATAGTCGTCGCGGTTGCTCCAGTCGCCGCCCCAGCCACCATCCGGGCCGGCATCGGGCAGGTAGCCTTCCCGGTGCAGCAGGGTCTGCAGCTTGAACACGTCGGCGCGGCGGTTGAGCAGGCCCGGGCCGATGGCGGCCGACAGCTCGAACAGGCGGCTATCGGCATAGAGGCCGGCATCACCCTGAACGGGGGCCTGAATGGACGCCTGGGCCGCCAGGTCGCCATAAAGAGGATCGCTGAAGTCGGTCGCATGGTGCGTCATGGGGTTGTGCGTCATGGGGCAGCTCCCTGTTGAACGATACAGGAACATTAGAGCGAGGCGGGCTTGATTTCAAGAACATTTTCTCTAAATGTTCTATAACTGTAATGTTTAATATCAATGACTTAGATGAATTGTGCGTTTTAGTTGTGCCGCTGCGTAAGCCAAAACTGGCAGTGGTTGAACGAGACGGGTACGACGGGATTCGACGCCTACAGCACCAGATTTGACGGCTACAGCATCAGATTCGACGACTACAGCACCGGATTCGACGGTCACAACGCGCTCTCCGCGCCTTGACGGTTACCGCGCGCCGCCCTCTCCTTACGGGCCATCCGAACGGATCGATTCAAAAAGACACAGGGAGAGAGACATGACCGCCTGCATCGTCGGCTGGAGCCACAGCAAATTTGGCAAACTGGACGGTCGCGACGCGGAAGACCTGATCGTCGAAGTCGCCGTGCAGGCCATCAAGGATGCCGGCATCGAGCCGAAGGATGTCGATGCCATCTATCTGGGCCATTTCAACGGCGGCCTGATCGACCAGGATTTCACGGCCTCTCTCGTGCTGCAGGCCAGCCCCGACCTGCGCTTCAAGCCCGCCACCCGCGTGGAAAATGCCTGCTCCACCGGCTCGGCCGCGATCTACCAGGGCCTCAACACCATCGCGGCGAGGAAGGCGCGTTTCGTGCTCTGCGTCGGTGTTGAAAAAATGACCTCGGCCTCAACCGAGATGGTCGGCAACATCCTGGTGAAGGCGAGCTACAAGAAGACCGAAATCTTCAACGAGGGCGGTTTCGCCGGCGTGTTCGATTCGATCCAGAAGCAGTATTTCCAGCGCTATGGCGACCAGTCCGATGCCACCGCGATGATCGCCGCCAAGAACCACAAGAATGGCGCGAAGAATCCGCTGGCGCATATGCAGAAGGATTTCGGCTACGAGTTCTGCAAGACCGTATCCGACAAGAACCCGCTGGTGGTGGGCGGCATGCGTCGCACCGACTGCTCGATGGTGTCGGACGGCGCGGCCGCGCTGGTACTGACCGATGTGCAGACCGCGCTGGGCATGAAGAAGGCTATCGCCTTCCGGGCGGCGAAGCATGTGCAGGACTTCCTGCCGATGGCCAAGCGCGATGTGATCGCCTTCGAGGGTCCGGCCAAGGCCTGGGCCGATGCGCTGGGCGAGGCTGGCCTGAGCGTCTGGGATCTTTCGTTTGCCGAAAGCCATGACTGCTTCACGATTGCCGAGTTGATCGAATACGAAGCCATGGGGTTGGTGGAAAAAGGCCAGGGCGCGAAAGCGATCATGGAAGGCTGGACCCAGGTCGACGGCAAGCTGCCGGTCAATCCCTCGGGCGGCCTGAAGTCGAAGGGCCATCCGATCGGCGCCACCGGCGTGTCGATGCATGTGATGGCGGCGATGCAGCTCTCCGGCACGGCGGGCGACATCCAGATCAAGAACCCCAAGCTGGGCGGCGTATTCAACATGGGGGGCGTCGCCGTCGCCAATTACGTCTCGATTCTCGAGCCGTTGCGGTAAACAGAGTTGCACGTCACCCCGGGCTTGACCCGGGGTCCCATTAAAAATGGGATGCCCGGTCAAAGCGGGCATGACAATCAAAAAGGGATAAAGAGTTTATGGCCGAGACATTCCGCGCCGTCGTCATCGAAGACGTCGACGGCAAGCCCAAGGCCGGCTTCAAGGAGCTGACCAAGAAAGAGCTGCCGGCCAACGACGTGCTGGTCGAGGTGGGCTATTCCACCCTGAACTACAAGGACGGCCTGGCGCTCACCGGCGGCCGCATCGCGCGTAAATTACCGATGGTGGCCGGCATCGACCTGGCCGGCACCGTCGTCGTCTCGGGCAACCCGGATTTCAAGCCGGGCGAGAAGGTGATCGTCAACGGCTATGGCCTGTCTGAAACCCAGTGGGGTGGCTACAGCCGCTTCGCCTCGCTGAAAAGCGACTGGCTGGTGCGCCTGCCCGATGTCTTCACCATGCAACAGGCCATGGCCATCGGCACGGCGGGTTACACGGCCATGCTCTGTGTGCAGGCGCTGGAGGATGCCGGGTTGAACGCGGCGGATGGCGAAGTGCTGGTCACCGGTGCCGCCGGCGGCGTCGGCTCGATCGCGATCAGCCTGCTAGCCAAGCGCGGCTACACGGTGATCGCCGCGACCGGCCGGCCGGAAACCCATGACTATCTGACATCGCTGGGCGCAAAAGGTTTCATCGCCCGCGACGAACTGGCGCAGAAGGGCGCGCCGATGGCCAAGGAACGCTGGGCGGCGGCGGTGGATTCCGTCGGCGGCCAGACGCTCGCCACCGTGCTGAGCCAGGTGAAATACGGCGGCTATGTCGCGGCCTGCGGCCTCGCCGGCGGCAACGACCTGCCAGCCAGCGTCTTCCCGTTCATCCTGCGCAATGTCAGCCTGCTCGGCATCGACAGCGTCATGGCGCCGATGCACAAGCGCAAGCGCGCCTGGTGGCAGCTCGCCCAGGACCTGCCCAAGGACAAGCTGGGCGCCATCACCGAGGAATATCCGCTGTCGGCCGTCTTCGATCTGGCGCCGAAGATTCTCGGCGGCCAGATCCGCGGCCGCGTGGTGCTGGATATCAATAAGTAAAATAATTTTCGTCATGCCCGCGAAAGCGGGCATCCCGTTTTCGTCCCATCAATGGGACCTCGGCTCGCGCTTCGCTTGGCCGGGGTGACGAATGAGGCTTGCGCCCCCGCACCGCTTGGTTATGATCTTTCCCATATTGTAATGCTGCCTTACAAAAATGCAGCGCCGTGTCCTGGGAGGGAACATGATCCAGCAGGGGGAATCCCGGCCGGGTGCGAAACCGCCGTTTCTGCCGCTTGAGCTCGCCACGCCGCGCATCCGCCGCACGGACCGTGCGGATGGCAGCTTCATCCTCGAATCCGAAACCGCGCTCGACGCCCATCCCGACCATCTCGGCCTGGTGCTGCGGCAGCAGGCGATGGCGCAGCCCGACGGCCTGTTCCTCGCCGAACGCGATGCGGCCGGCACCGGTTGGCGCCGCCTCACCTATAATGCCGCCTGGACAGCCGCCCGAAGCATTGCGCAGAGCCTGCTGGATCGCGGCCTGGACCAGAGCACGCCCGTCGTCATTCTCTCGGGCAACAGCATCGATCATGCACTGCTGATGCTGGGCGGCTTTGTCGCCGGCGTGCCGGTGACACCGGTGAGCGTGGCCTATTCGCTGATGAGCGGCGATTTCGCCAAGGTGCATCACATCGTCAACCAGGTGAAACCGCGCCTCATCTTTGCCGAAGGCGCTGCGCCCTTCGCCAAGGTTCTGGCCACGCTGCCTGCCGACATCGAGCAGATCACCGACCTTAAGCCTTTGCTGGAAACGAAGCCGACAGCCGATGTGGATGCGCGCTTCAACAGCATCCGGCCCGACTGGGTGGCGAAGTATCTCTTCACCTCCGGTTCGACCGGTCTGCCCAAGGGCGTGATCAACACCCATCGCATGTTGAGCAGCAACCAGCAGGCCATCGCGCAGATCTGGCCCTTCCTGCAGCAGCAGCGCACCATGCTGCTCGACTGGCTGCCGTGGAATCACACCTTCGGCGGCAACCACAATTTCAACATGGTGCTGCGCCAGGGCGGCACGCTGTATATCGACAACGGAAAGCCGGCGCCGGGCCTGGTCGACAAGACGGTGGCCAACCTGCGTGAGATCGCACCCACGGTGTATTTCAACGTGCCGGCCGGCTACGCCATGCTGCTGCCGCATCTGGAAAAGGACGAAGCGCTGTGCCGCCAGTTCTTCAGCCGGCTGCAACTGATCTTCTATGCCGGCGCCGCGCTGCCGCCCGATCTCTGGGCCCGCCTGGAAGCGCTCAGTATCCGCACGCTGGGCAAGCGCGTCTGCATGACGTCCTCCTGGGGCTCGACCGAGACAGCGCCGCTGGCGACGGCGGCGCATTTCCCCATCGAGCGCGCCGGCGTGATCGGCGTGCCGGTGCCAGGCGTGCAGCTGAAATTCGTACCGACCGGCGGCAAGCTGGAACTGCGCGTCAAAGGCCCCAACGTGACCCCAGGCTATGTCAATGACGCCGCGCAGACGCAGAAGGCCTTCGATGCCGAGGGCTTCTACTGCATCGGCGATGCGGCGAAGCTGGCCGATGCCGGCGATCCAGCCAAGGGCGTGGTGTTCGACGGCCGTATCGCGGAAGACTTCAAGCTGACCACCGGCACCTGGGTGCATGTGGGCGGCGTGCGCGTCGCATCCATCGCGGCCTGTTCCCCGCTGCTGCAGGATGCGGTGGTGACTGGGCACGACAAAAGTTATATCGGGCTGCTCGCCTGGCCTTCCGCTGCGGCAAAAGACCTGACGCCGGAGCAATTGCACAGCGAGATCGCAGCCAAACTGGCAGCACACAATCGTACGCAGGGCGGTTCTTCGCTGAAAATCGCGCGCGTTCTGCTGCTGGCCGAGCCGCCGTCGATCGATGCCAACGAAATCACCGACAAGGGCTACATCAACCAGCGCGCCACGCTGGAGCGCCGTCACGCCGATGTGATGCGCCTCTATGCCGATTCACCCGATGCCAGCGTGATCGTCGTCACCGACTGCTGACCTCTGCCGCCCTAGATTACGCTCTCTGCCGAATCCACATAATGATTCGGCCTGACAGTCAATTTGGGGAGACACGCCCGTGCCGCGCCGCCTGGTCGCCACGCTTGCGTTCGGCCTGACCCTTGCCGCCGGTGTGGCGCTGGGTTCGATCAGCCGACAGCATACTGCAGTACCGCCTGAAGTGACGGCGGAGACCGATATTCCCACCATTCCGCCGACCGCCACGATTCTGGTGCCCAACAACGTCGCCGACATGACGGCGGCCGAGCGCAACCTGTTTCCCGCGCCGCAGAGCCTGCTGCAGATGGCCGATGCGCTCGAGCTCGAGCAGGATCAGCGCCAGAAGCTGCGCCAGCTGCAGCATGATCTCGACAGCGAGGTAACCGCGCTGGGCCGCCGCATCCTGATCGAGGATCGCCGGCTCGACCGCGCCTTTACCGAAGGCAATATCGAGGCAACTCGCATCGACGCCGTGACCCAGAAAATCGGCAGCCTGCAGGGCCGCATGCGCGCCGCCCGCCTGCGCAGCCATCTGGCCGCCCGCGATCTGCTGACACCGGACCAGTTGCTGCACTTCGCTGCGCTGCGCGGTTTTGAACCGGCCGGCGAGCAGCAGAGCTCGCGCCACGACGATCTGGATCGCTGAAACTCTCCACGATCACGGGAACAGTCTTTTTCCCGCCGCATTTCTTCCGCTATGCTGGTTGCCAGCCGCCGGAGACTTGCCCATGTCGAGCGTACCCCTGCCCCGAACCTGCAGCCGCGCCGAACGGATCGCCGATGCCGTGGTGCATCTGCTGGGCCTGGCCTTTGCCGTCGGCGCCGTAACGACACTGATCGTCTTTCTCTGCCTCTCCCCCGACCTGCCGCGCGGCATCAGCCTCGGGCTTTATGCCTTCGGCCTGCTCGCCACCATCATCTGCTCGGCACTCTATCATCTGACCACGCATGCGCAGCGCAAGGCGCTGTTCCGCCGCTTCGATCATGCCGCCATCTTCGTGATGATCGCCGGCACCTACACGCCCTTCAGCCTGATGCTGATCGGTGGCACCTGGGGCTGGGCCCTGCTCGGCTTCGTCTGGACCATCGCCATCATCGGCGTGGCGATGAAGCTGCTCTATCCGCTGCGCTTCGAAAAGCTGTCAGTCGTCGTCTACCTGGTGCTGGGCTGGACCGTGCTGGCAGCGCTGCAGCCGCTGGTCAGCAGCGCGTCACTGGCCGGCCTGGTGCTGCTGATCACCGGCGGCGCGTTGTACAGCCTGGGCGTCGTCTTCCATCTGTGGGAGCGGCTGCCGTTCCAGAATGCGATCTGGCATGTCTTCGTGCTGGCCGCCGCCGCCTGTCACTATGCGGCTATCCTGGTGGACGTCGCAATCGTCTAGGTGTCTGGCGTCTAGGTGTCTGGCGTCTAGGCGCCGCGCGCCAGGAAACCGGGATTACGGAAATTCGGCTTGCCGTAATCCAGCGGCTTGTCGTCCCAGGTCAGCACTTTGCCGCCGGCCCCTTCCAGCACCGCCTGCCCCGCCGCTGTATCCCATTCCGAGATCGAAATGTAGCGCGGATAGAGATCGGCCTCGCCCTCGGCGATGCGGCAGAATTTCAGCGAACTGCCCACCGTCCAGGTATTCGGCGCCAGCTGCTTTTTGAGAAAGTTATCAACTTCCGCTTCACGGTGATTGCGGCTGGTCAGCACCATCGGCCCGACCGGCGGCACGGGTCGCGCCCGCACGACCACGCCAACCATATCATCATGACCGCGAAACCGCCGCGTGCTCAGGCCCGGCTGGCCGAGCCAGGTATCGCCTAGCGCCGGCGCCGACACGACGCCCAGCACCGGCTTGCGATGGGCGATCAGCGCGATGTTGACCGTGAACTCGCCATTGCGGCCGACGAATTCGCGCGTACCATCGAGCGGATCGACCAACCAGAAATACGCGCCGTCGATCTGCGGAATATGCCCCTTGGACACCTGCTCCTCGGCCACCACCGGCACATCGGGCGTCAGTTCATGCAGGCCCTTGAGGATGATCGCCTCGGCCATGTCGTCGGCATCGGTGACCGGGCTGCGGTCATCCTTGCTGCGGGTGGCGAAGTTGGTGGCATAGACCGTCATGATCGCATCGCCGGCAGCGCGGGCGAGCGGCAGGAGGGCAACGGCCAGCCGGTTGAGGTCGAGGGTCATTCAGTCTTCCGGGGGCCGCACGGGCTTCAGCGACACCTGCTCGGTGTTGATCAGGCGCTTGCCGGCATGCAGGAAATTCACGGTGACGCGCGATCCGACGGCAGACTGCACTTGCCCCGGCCCCCAGTCCCGTTCCAGCGGATTCTCCACCCAGTCGCCCGGCGCAAAGGGTGCCAGCATGTGCACTACTCGCTGTTGCCTGCCTGTTGCGGACATTCTAAACAGGGCGGGACAGTCCTGCCATATGCCGAGCCGGGAAATCGCATGGGAAATCCGTTTGCCGCCCAGTCAACCGACCTGATCGCGCTGATCTGTTCGCGGCTTTGCCACGATCTTGCCGGCAGCATCGGCGCGGTGAACAACGGCGTCGAACTGCTGGCCGAGGAAACCGATGCCGCGATGCGCGAGGAAGCCATCGGGCTGATCGCGCAGTCGGCGAGTGATGCAGCGCGCCGGCTGGCGTTTTTCCGGCTGGCGCTCGGCGCATCCGGCGGATTGCAGGACACCATGCATCTGCAGGAGCTGACCCGCGTGGCCCTGGCCTATTTCGTCGGCGGCAAGCTGACCCTGCAGTTGCCGCAGCAGGATGCCGATCTGCCCAAGGCGCTGGGCAAGGCGCTGTTGCTTGGACTGGCTCAGGCTGGCGCAGCCCTGCCGCGCGGCGGCACGCTCGGCCTGACGCCGCACGGCGACGGCTGGAGCATCCGTGGCGAAGGTCCCATGCTGCGCTGGAACGAGCATATGGCCGCCGGACTGGATATGGCGCAGGTTGAGCTGACCGAACCGGCGGCGGCGATCAGCCGCTACATGCTGCAGCAGGCGAAGAGCGCCGGCTTCGCACTGCGGACTGAAACCACAGAGACATCGGTGACATTGCGCTTCACGCGCTGATCATTTGACCTGTCGGGTCATTCTTCCTATCATTGCGATGACGGTGCCCTTCGGGGCCTAACAGGGAATGCGGTGCGGGTGATTTTATCACTCTATGCCGCAGCTGCCCCCGCAACTGTAAGCGGCGAGTGTTGCGTCCTGAGCCACTGATGCCAGCGCATTGGGAAGGCGACGCAACACGACGACCCGCAAGCCAGGAGACCTGCCGTCAGCCGTGGTCACGCGTGCGCGCATTGGGCGGGGTGTCTCGATGTGTCGGTTTCCGTCCTGAGGACGGCGGGCTGACGTCGGCGTGCGGGTGACGTGCCACACCGAGACCTAGCCATGACCATTCCTTCCAACTTTTCGATTTGCCCCCACGCTCTCCATTGCTTAAGAGTTGATATATTATAACGTTATAATATATCAATATCTGAACTTCCTGGGGGATTTCATATGTTTTACAAGCCGATGGGCCTTAGCGCCCTGCTCGCCAGCCTCGTCTGCCTGGTCGCACCCGCCACTTTGGCGCAACAAACAACCGCGCCGACCATTCTGCCGCCGCTGAAGGTCGAAGGCAGTGCACCAACTGACAACGACACCAGCGAGTCCTACCGCGCGCCGCGCAGCACAAGTGCGACCAAGACCGACACACCACTGATCGACGTGCCGCAAACCGTCGTGCCGGTGCCCAGGCAGGTGCTGGAGGATATTGGCAGCACCAATGTCGAAGCCGTGCTCGACTATGTGCCCGCCACCAGCAAGGGCAACAATTTCGGTGGCCTCAATCTCTATGAACTCAATCTGCGCGGCCTGAAGACCACCAACTCGGCTAAGAACGGCTTCACAGGCAGCCGGCGTTACGACGCGACCTCCGATGCCGCCAATATCGAACAGGTGGATGTGCTGCTCGGTCCATCGGCCTCGCTTTATGGTCGCGGCGACCCCGGCGGCTTCATCAACATCGTCACCAAAAAGCCACTAGGTGAGAACAGCAGCGTACTGCAGGGTACAATCGGCACGCACGGCCTGTTCCGCGGAACGCTGGACAGCAACGTCATCCTGAGCAACGACAAAAGCCTGCTCGGCCGCTCCAATCTGGCCGTCGAAAGCCGCGACAGCTTCCGCGACCATGTATCGTCCGAGCGGCAGTTCTTCTCGCCGGTGCTGACCTGGCAGGCCAACGACCGCAACCGCCTGACCATCGAGGCCGAAGCGATCCGTGACGACCGCGTCTTCGATCGCGGCGTCGTTGCGGTGAACGGAAAAGTTGGCGCCATCCCGATCACGCGGTTCCTCGGTGAGCCCAACGACGGCAAGATCAGAAACGAGAACTATCTCGCCTCGGTCCGCCTCGAGCATGATCTGGACAACGACTGGACTCTGCGCACCGCGCTGCAGGCCAAGAGCGGATCATTGTATGGCTACACCACCGAAGCCAACGCCCTCAACGCCGCCACCGGCATTCTGACCCGCCGACGTGCGCTGCGGGATTTCAACTGGAACAGCACCACTGGCCAGGTTGAATTGCTGGGGCATTTCGATACTGGCGTCATCAAGCACACTCTGCTGAGTGGTGTGGAATACGAACATGCCCGGGGCAGCGAACACCTGTTCCGTAGCAATGCCGGCAGCATCAACATCTACAATCCGGTCTACGGCCAGAGCAATGTCACGCCCGCGTTGCTCTCCGACCTGCTCGATGTCTCAGACACCTACGCGCTCTACGTTCAGGACCAGATCGAACTGACTGAGCGACTGCAAGCGCAGCTCGGCTTCCGCGCAGACTGGTTCGAGCAGGAGTTCGAGGATCGCGCCACCCGACGCTCGGCGCCACAGTCGCGCCGCGGCTTCAGCCCACGTGCCGGCCTGACCTACAAGATCGTGCCAGAGGTTGCCGTCTATACCAGCGTGGCAAAATCCTTCCGTCCGGTGATGGATTCCAACACCGGCTTCTCGACCGCCGCCGGCGGCCAGCCCTTCGAGCCGGAAACCGGTCTGGGTTACGAGGCCGGGGTGAAGACGGAATTCTTCGACAAGCGCCTAGGGCTAACCGCCGCGCTGTTTCACATCACCAAACAGGGTGTGCTGGCCACGAATCCGGCCGATCCCACCACGCAAATCCAGACCGGTGAAGTACGCAGCCAAGGCTTCGATCTCAACATATCCGGCGCCATCACACCGGAATGGCGCGTGATCGGCGGCTATGCCTATATCGATGCCGAAGTGACCAAAGACAGCACCATTCCGGTCGGTGCGAGACTGCAGAATATCCCGATGCATACCGTCGGCCTGTGGACCGTATACGAATTCCTCAACGGTCCCCTGAAGGGTCTCGGTTTCGGCGGCGGCGTCACCGCAGTCGACGACCGCGCTGGCAGCAGCACAAACGACGCCTTCCTGCTGCCTTATTATACCAAGGTCGATCTGTTGGGATTCTACAAGCTTACCGACGCGGCCAAGCTCTCACTCAACATCTACAACATCTTCGACAAGGAATATTACGAACGCGCCTTCGGTGCCACCCGCGTCGTGCCGGGTCAGCCACTCAGCGCACTGGCCACACTCAGCGTGAAATTCTGATCATCCATGCCTGCAACGAAAGGAACCCACTCATGAAGTTCATCTATGCACTGACTGCCACGCTGCTGCTGGCCGCCGGGACGGCCTCTGCCCATTCGGTCTGGCTGGAGCTGGACAAGGACGGAAAACTGGTGATCGAAAATGGCGATCCAGGCGAACCATCCGATCCGTATGACCCTGCCCGCATCACCAAGGCCTGGGCCATCGACAAAGACGGCAAGGCGGTCGATGCCAGCGTGGTGCGAGCCGAGAAGTCGGCCTCAGTCAACGCTCCAGCCGCGGCCGCCATAGTCGCCGCGATGTTCGACAACAAGTATTGGGCCAAGGGCCCGGACGGCAAATGGAACAACGGCCCGAAGGGCACGGTGGCCAACCCCACCATTGCCGGCCCGTCGTTCAAATTCCCCAAGGCACATCTGGCGCCAACCACCGCCTTCGCCAAGCCGCTTGGCCTGGCGCTGGAGATCGTGCCGCTGGCTGATCCGACCACGATGAAGGCCGGCGACAAGCTGCCGATACTGCTGCTGCTGGAAGGCAAGCCGCTGGCCGATGCGGATCTGGTCGAGGACATCTATGTCCCGCACAGCGCCAAGCCGAAGAAGGTGAAGACCGATGCGGATGGCAAAGTCGCCGTGACCGTGCCCGTGCGCCCCTATGCCGGTGTCGAAGTGAGCTATTTCAAGAAGCTGGATGCCAATAGCGTGGAAGGCACCTTCTACAACGCCTCACTGACCTTCAAGGTGAAGCCGTAAGACCGGCAACAGCCGGAGCGAGCAGGGCGGCCAGCAATGGTCGCCCTTTTCATTGCTCGTCGAAGACCGCGTCGTCATCGGGGCTGGATGGCAGATCGCCCTTGCCGCCATAGACCCGCTTCACTTCCTTGCGGAACTTGCCGAGCGCATTCTCATGCTTGTCGAGAAACCAGTCTTCATGATTGGCGAGGTAGCTTGCGCGTAAATCCGGCCGGCGCAGGTCGAGCGGCACGCGCTCCATGCGCGGATCGATGCTGTCGAAGCCCTCGAAGGGCTGCGCCAATCGCTGCTCGATGCCGGCGACGTAATCGGGATTGAGCTCGATACCGATGCAGCGGCGATCGAGCTGCTGGCAGACGCGCGGCACCGTGCCGCTGCCGGCAAAGGGATCCAGCACCAGGTCGCCGGAGTTGCTTGACGCCTTCACCATGCGCTCGATCAGGCCCTCAGGCTTTTGCGTGGGATGCGGCTGTCGGTTGGGGTGCGAGTAATGCACATGGGAAAAGCCCCAGACATCGCCCGGATTGGCGCCGCGCATATTGTTGCGCTCGCGGTAATACTTCTGCGGCACCCGTACGGAATCGAGGTTGAAGGTGAAGGCATCCGACGCCGTGAACATCAGAATGTCGTCATGGCGCGGCGAGAAGCCGCGTGTCTTGCCCAGACCCTGCGTGTAATGCCAGCAGATCCAGCTGTTGAACTGCAAACCCTGCTGCCGTTCCAGGATGTCGTAGATATAGGAGATGAAGCGAACGCCCATGAAGACATAGAGCGTGGCATGCGGCTTCATCACGCGGCGGCATTCGCTCAGCCACTGGCGAGAGAAATCCAGATACGCGTCGAAGTCGCGATGATCGGACTCGTTGCCATAATCCTTCTTCAGGTTATACGGCGGATCGGCGATCACCAGATCGGCAGAGGCTTCTGGCAGCGTGGCCAGTATGTCCAAGGCGTCGCCGGTACGAAGATCAATGGAATGGCCGGTCATTCCGGATAACACTCCTGCGACCACCGCAGCACCTTGAGGCTGGCCTCATCGCGATACTCGCCGGTGGTGACGATCTGCAGGCACTCGTTCCGCCTCGTGTAGTGGAAGAAGCAATAGTTCATACCGGTCCCACTGCAATAGTCAATTTCCGGATATCCCGCCCTCAACAGCGCGGTGGCCTCGCCGCTCTCCTTCATCAACGTGCCGTCTGCATATTTCCGTTCCGTGATGCGGGGAATCCAGCCACTCCTGATGAGTTCGGTCCGCGCCTCGACAAATGGTCCGCCCTCCCGGAGGGCCGGAACCTTGACCAGCGCCTGCACGTCGCCGGCAATTATCGCGACAACGAGCCATGCCAGGAAACCGGGCATGAAAAAGCCGGCAGTGTGCCGGCTTGTCCATTTTCCTTGCATCTGGAGCTTACCGTGCGCCAGCGGCCCGCTTGGCGCCGGCGGCCACCGGCTCGACCTGGTCGCGCAACACATAGCCGCGGCCCCAGACCGTTTCGATGTAGTTGTCGCCATCGGTGGCGGAGGCGATCTTCTTGCGCAGCTTGCAAATGAAGACGTCGATGATCTTCAGCTCCGGCTCGTCCATGCCGCCGTAGAGATGATTGAGGAACATCTCCTTGGTCAGCGTGGTGCCCTTGCGCAGGCTCAGCAGTTCCAGCATGGCGTATTCCTTGCCGGTCAGATGCAGGCGGCCACCCTCGACCTCGACCGACTTGGCGTCGAGGTTGACGGTCAGCTTGCCGGTCTGGATCACCGACTGGGAATGGCCCTTGGCGCGGCGGACGATCGCGTTGATGCGCGCGATCAGTTCGTCCTTGTTGAAGGGCTTGGTGATGTAGTCGTCGGCGCCGAAGCCGAGACCCTTCACCTTCTTGTCCGGCTCGCCCATGCCCGAAAGGATCAGGATCGGCGTGTTGACCTTAGCCGCGCGCAGCTTCTTCAGCACGTCGTAGCCGTGCATGTCGGGCAGGTTCAGGTCGAGCACGATGATGTCGTAGTCATACAGCTTGCCGAGGTCCAAGCCCTCTTCGCCGTATTCCGTCCGGTAGACATTGAAGCCCTCGGCCCCGAGCATCAGTTCGATGCTCTTGGCCATATTGGCGTCGTCTTCGATAAGCAGCACTCGCATGGCTACACCCCCACGCGCGGTGGCGTTGGCGGACCGAAAGTTATCAACAGACCCTCGATCCTAGGTTTGGCGTTTTTCCGCCCGATTCGCCCTAATTTACCATCGTTAACAAATGAAGTTAACGCATTCTTTAACTCTGTCTCTTATATGGGCAGGCTGAACCCAAAAAACCATGGTAAATTCGGCCAGTCCGGGCGCTCAAAGCTGCGGTTTTACCAGCGGTTAAGGCTTTGAGCTTTAAGGTGTTTTTCCAACACCGATGATGAGGCACCATGCATAGCCTGCTGATGGATCTGGACCGGATCAAGGATGTCAGCTTTACCGGCCGGGTGACCTCGATTCAGGGCCTTCTGGTCGAAATTGCCGGCGTCGAACGCCACCTTTCCATCGGCTCCCGCGTCCATCTGATCACCCGCGACAACCGCCAGGTCGAGGCCGAGGTGGTCGGCTTCCGCCAGAACCGCGCCCTCCTCATGCCCTATGGCTCGCTGGAAGGCATTGGCCTGGGCAGCCGCGCCGTTGTCGGCGAGGACCAGCCGGTGATCTATCCCGATCTGAGCTGGCGCGGTCGCGTCATCGACGGCATGGGCCGGCCGCTGGATGGTGGCCCGCCGCTGATCAACGGCACCCAGCCCTATCCGCTGCGCGCCAATCCGCCGCCGGCCAATTCGCGCAAGCGCGTCGGCAAGAAAATCGATCTGGGCGTGCGCTCGATCAACACCTTCATCTCCTGCTGCCGCGGCCAGCGCATGGGCATCTTCGCCGGCTCGGGCGTCGGCAAGTCCGTGCTGCTGTCGATGATGGCACGCTACACCGAAGCCGATGTGAACGTGGTTGGCCTGATCGGCGAACGCGGTCGAGAAGTGCAGGAATTCATCGAGGATGATCTGGGCAAGTCGGGCCTCGCCCGCACCGTGATCGTCGTCGCGACATCAGACGAACCGGCGCTGGTGCGCCGCCAGGCGGCTTACATGACGCTGGCGGTGGCGGAGTATTTCCGCGACCAGGGCCAGCAGGTGCTCTGCCTGATGGACTCGGTCACGCGCTTTGCCATGGCGCAGCGCGAGATCGGACTCTCTGGCGGCGAGCCGCCGACGGCCAAGGGCTATCCGCCGACCACCTTTGCCGAACTGCCGCGCCTCCTGGAGCGCGCCGGCCCCGGCACCCAGGACGGCAGCATCACCGGGCTGTTCACCGTGCTGGTCGACGGCGACGACCATAACGAACCGATCGCCGACGCCACCCGCGGTATTCTCGACGGCCATATCGTGATGGAGCGCGGCATTGCCGAACGCGGCCGCTATCCGGCCATCAACATCCTGCGCTCGATCTCGCGCACCATGCCCGGCTGCAACACCGAGGATGAAAACCTGCTGGTGACGCGCGCGCGCCAGCTCATGGCCACCTACGACGACATGGCCGAACTGATCCGGCTCGGCGCCTATCGCGCCGGCAGCGACCCCAAGGTGGACGAGGCGATCCGCTACCAGCCGATGCTGGAGGCCTTCCTCAAGCAGCAGAAGGTCGAACGCGCCGACCTGCCCTCGGGCTATGCCAAGCTGGCGGAAATCTTCCTCGAAGGCGAAGGCCTGACCTCACAGGCTGGTGAATAATGAAGGGCGTCGACGCCCTGATCCGGCTGTGGAAATGGCGGCTCGACGAGCGCCGCCGCATCGTCGTCGACCTGGAAATCATGCGCGCCAACTTTGAGCGCCAGATGGATGCGCTGGATATCGAGCTGGAGCAGGAGCGCAAGGTCGCCACCCAGCATTACGACGCCAGCTTCGGCTTCACCAACTATCGCAAGATGAACCGCGAGCGCCGCGCCAACCTCGAAGTCTCGCGCGAAGAGCTGATCGACCGCATCGCCGCCGCGCAGGAAGAGGTGAAAGCCGCCTTCCGCGAGCAGAAGAAATACGAACTCGTGCTCGAGAACTGGGAAAAGCGCGAACGCCTCAAGCGCGAGAAGCGCGAGCAGGCCGAGATGGACGAAGCCGGCCTGCAGGGCTTCCGCCGCCGCCAGGAGCAGGACGGCACGCCGCCGGCCAATTCATAAAGCCAGTTAGCGGCACAACCGCGCCAGCAGCCGCCCGTCAATGGCCGCCAGCCCAAGCGCAATCGCGCCGATCCCGATGAAATGCCGCGGTTCCAGCCGCTCGCCCAGCACCAGCGCACCCAGCAGGATGGCGCTGACCGGCACCAGCAGGGTCACCAGGTTGACGTTGCTACCAGCCAAAGCCATCACGCGGAAGAACAGCACATAGGCAAGAGCTGTCGACAGCACTGCCAGGCCCAGCAGCGCCGCGATGGCCGATGCCGAAGGTAGCGGCAACTGCCAGCTATGCTCGATCAGCAGCGCCAGCGGCAGCAGGATCAGCGACGACATCACCAGTTGTCCGCCGGCAACCACGACAGGCTCGACGCCCATGCGGCGGAAGCGGCGCCCATAGACGCCCGAGCAGGCATAGCTGAGCGTGGCCAGCAGGCAGGCGCATTGCGCCAGCACGTTATGGCCCAGACCCGAGATCAAGTCCGGCCCCAGCATCGCCACCACGCCGGCCAGGCCCAGCAGCACGCCGATCACGCGATTGGACGTCAGCTTCTCATCCTGGGTGAAGGCATGGGCGACCAGCGCGGTCGAGATCGGTGTCGTGGCATTGAGGATGGACGCCAGGCCACTGGGGATCTGGCCCTGCGCCCAGACAAAGAGCGTGAAGGGCACGGCATTGTTAAGCACACCCATGACCAGAAAGGCGCGCCACACATCCTGATCGGGCGGCAGGCGGCGACCGAGCAGGTATAGCATCGGCAACAGGATCAGGGCCGCGATACCGACCCGCGCCGCCACGATGGTCAGCGGCGGCAGTTCGCGCACGGCGATGCCGATAAAGAAGAACGATCCGCCCCATAGCACCGACAGAGCGAGCAGCAGGCCCCAGACTTGCGCCGTCATACGTTGATCTGTCATGCGCGCTGTCTAGCTTTGTTCATGGACGATGCCTATCCGCTTCTTGCGGTCAGGCGGCCCAATATCACGCAACCTTGGCGGCAGACTGCGCGAGAGCCGTGGCGATGAATTGCGCCAGGTCCCGTGCCGCAGCGACGCGCTTGCCCTTGGCGGTGACATGGCAGGCCAGCGCCACCTCGCCCAGATCTGGCAGTTTCAGCCGGCGGCGATCGACCAGCTTCAGCCCCGGTTCGATAACGCTGGCCATCATCGCGCTGACCCCAAGGCCGGCGGCTACGGCAGCGCGCACCCCAGCCAGACTGGGACTGGTATAAGCGACGCGCCAGCGGATGCGGGCGGCATCCAGCGCATTGATGATGCGGTCGCGAAAAATGCAGCCCTGCGGCCAGAGACAGAGCGGCAGCGGCTCGGCTGGATCGAGCACCAGGCCAGGGCCAGCGAACCAGACCAGCGGATCAACCTTCAACCGCTCGCCGCTGCGGACGGCCGGATCCTGTTTCACCACGGCTACATCGAGATCACCGCGGTCGAATTGCTTTGTCAGCACGAGTGAGAGATCACAGTGCATGGCGATATGCAGGCGCGGATGCACACGACTGAATTCCGCCAGCGCCCGCGGCAGCGCCACCGGTGCAATATCTTCAGAAACACCGAGTCGCACCTCGCCGCTATGGCTGACGCCCCCGATGGCGGCACGGGCCTCGTCATGCAGGCTGAGCAGCCGGCGCGCATAGGTCAGCATGCGGTCGCCGTCTTCGGTCAGGTGCAGGCTGCGGGTATCGCGCAGCAGAAGCGGCGCATTGGCCGCCAGCTCCAGACGCTGAATCTGCTGACTGACGGTGGATTGCGTGCGATTCAGCTTCTCAGCAGCGCGCGTGAAGCTGCCGCTTTCGGCGACGCCTACAAAGGCGCGCAGCAGGTCGATGTCCAGATCGTGGGTCATGGCCGAAAACCGCCATTCATTATGAAATACGATAAATAATATAATATCATTTAATTTCTAAATTAAAAGCCAAAGGCCTATCTGGGGGGCATGACCGATACCAGCCTGCCCCTGGCCATCCCCGCCCGCCGCGTTTCCATTGAAAAATGGATCCAGCCGGCGCTGATCCTGCTGTTCTGCCTGTTGTGGAGCTCGGCGTTCACCGCAGGCAAGATCAGCATTCTCGATGCGCCGCCGTTGCTGCTACTGGCGATCCGTTTCCTGACCGCCGGACTCGTACTCACCGCCGTGATGCTGTTCTGGCGCGGCAGCCAAGCGATCCGGCGCGCCGAGATCGGTCGCCTGGCTCTGCTCGGCATTCTCAATTACGCGCTCTACCTCGGTCTGGGCTACTGGGGCATGAAGACGATCTCGTCGGGCCTCGCCGCCGTGATCGTCAGCACCAACCCGATCCTGACCGCTTTGCTGGCCGCGCTGCTGCTGGGCGAGCGCTTCACCTGGCGCAAAGGCTTCGGCCTGCTGCTCGGCCTGATGGGCGTGACCGTGATTTTGCGCAGTCGCCTGACCGTGGGTCATGATGATCTGGGTGGCATCTTGTTCAGCATCGCCGCCGCCGTCGGCCTGGCTGCCGGCACCATCCTCTACAAGAAACTGCCCACACAGAGCGACAGTTTCGCCGGCCTGGGCGTGCAGATGATTGCTGCCGGCAGCGCCCTGCTGCCGGTCGCCCTGCTGCTGGAAGATACCGCCGCCATCCATCCGAGCTGGTCGCTGTTCGGCGCGATGCTCTATCTCGCCGGCCCCATTTCGGTCGGCGCCTATGCCCTGTGGTTCATGCTGCTGCGGCGCGGGTCGGCCACACAGGCCAGCAGCCTGCACTTCATCATGCCGCCGCTGGGCCTGCTGATAGGCTGGCTGGTGCTGTCGGAACCGCTCAATGCCATTGATTTCCTCGGGATCATTCCCGTGGCCATCGGCATCTGGCTGGTGACCCGTCGCTAGATTTTGATCTCGGTACTATGGCCCTTGGCTTCCAGCTCCGGGCTGGGCCAGGCCAGCGGCTTCTCGCGATCATGGAAGCGGATCGAGCCGACCATGCCGGTCACTTCCAGCGCGCCGGTGAAGATCGCTGTGACATCCATCTTGAAAGCCGGGCCGAATTCGGTTTCCGAGCGCAGGACGAGATCGAGCTGCTTGGCGCTGACGAAACCGTCGAACTGGATCGGCCCCGTGCTTTCCAGATCGAAGTCGATCAGGAACCGGGTCTGCGCCTGCTTCTTTTCCTTGTCTTTGCGGCGGCGCATGAAGATCTGCACCGGCTCGACCTTGCCATTCACCAGCATCGGCATCACCAGCGCCTGCCAGTCGCTATCCGACTGACGGCTGTTGAGCCGGCCAAGCTCGCGGAAATCGTCATCCAGCTTTTTCAGCAGCTCGCCCTTGCCCTGCTGCTCAAGCTTCTTCACGGCTTCCGAGCCGAGCCAAGCCTGCGCATTGCCGGCAGCCGCCGCAGCCATGAATTGCAATGCCGTCGCCGCCAGCCGCACATTGGCCTGCGGCAGCAACTCGGCTTGCAGGCGCTGCGCCAGCGCCGGATCAGCGGCACGCACGGCATCCAGGGTCATCTGCAAGGCAGGCCACTCGCCCTGCAGCCTGGTCAACACGCCGGCCAGCGGCGGCGGCCCAAGTGTGGTCGGCGTCGACATCGGCGGCCGGGTGATCGAGGCGAGCTCCAGCGACAGCTGCGTGCCGGGCGGCAACGGCTGCGACAGGCTGAGCGAGAGCACGCCCTGCGGCGTGCTGACCAGCACCTGGCCATTGGCGGCCTGACCGGATACCACGCCCGACAGTACCTGACCGGTGGAGACCGGCACGGCCTGCGCCTGCGCCGCGATGGCGGCGGCGGCCGGACTGTTGGGCATTGGCGCCTGCGGTTGCGGGACAACCGGCTGCGGCATAACCGGCTGCGCTGCGACGGGCTGCTGCGGCAGCGGCGGCGGAGTCTGCGTCGGGATTTGCGGCGGCACGACCTGCGGCGCCGTCGGCGCCGGCGTCGCGGCTTGCTGCAGCAGGGTCACGGCAATCGGCGAGGGAATGGTGGCCGGCACCGAGACTGTGCCGGCCGGCGGCGCTGCCGCCGGGGCAGGCGGACTGGCGGGCACAGCTGGCAACGGCACGGCTGGAGCCGCCGCGGGCGCTGCTGCGGGAGCCGGCGGTGTTGCGGGAACCGGTACCGTCACGGAAGGCGGCACCGGCGCGGCGGTGACTTGCGGTAGCGCCGTCGTCGCCGGCAGCGTGGCGCTCTGCACCACGACCTGGATCTGGCTGCCGGCCGGCAGGGCCGCAGCGGCAGGATTGCCGCCGGCCTGCGCCGGCACGACGGTGGCGGTGAGAGTCTGTCCCGTCTGCGGCAGCACCGGCGCGGCGGTGTTGCCTGGCTGCGGCGGCGCGACGGCCTGTGCCAGCTGCGCGGCGGTCGGCGGCTGCGCCTGCGCCGCCAGCGGCGGCTGCAAGGTCACACCGTTGGCGCTGGTGATCGTGGCCTGCTGCGGGTTTTCCGGATTGAGCTGAATCGTGAGCGCCGCCGTCAGCACGGCGATATTCGCCTGCTCCAGCTTCGCTGCAAGGGTCGACGCCAGGCTCAGCACATTGCCCGCCGCCGTGCGCACCAGCAGCGCTGCATTGTCGCGCGCCACCACCTGCGCGGAAATCTCGCCGCCCTTGGTCAATTCGCTGGAGCTGGCGGCGATCTGCGAGGCATCGCCCTGCAGGATCGTGCTGGGCGACGGCTGCGACTGCGTCGGCACGCCGCCCTGTCCGCCGGCCTGGCCACCCGAAGGCTGACCGCCAGACGGCGTCGGCGGTACGGCCACCGGGGTTTGTGCGGCGGGTGCAGGTGTTGGCGCAACCGGAGTCGCCGGCACGACCGGCGGTGGCGGTGCTACTGGGCCGAGATCGCTCACGCGGTATCCCCGCCCCTCATGGCATGACGATCAGGGCTGCGCCGGCTGGCCGACACGCAGCAGGCTGTTCATCAGCGCCTCGATATCCTCGGCCGCCTCGCACATCGGATGACGGGTCAGCAGGGGAACCTGGTTGCGGATGGCATCGCGCACCTTGTCGTCGCGACGCACAACGCCGGCCAGTGGCGGTGAATATTTCAGGAAATTCTCGGCGGCCTTGTTCAGCTTGGCATAGGTGCGTTCACCCTCGCGCGTCGTCGCGGCGATGTTGATCACCACGCGCACATCGGCGTTGCGGTCGGCCATGCGCGCCAGCTTGATATAGGCATAGGCATCGGTCAGCGCGGTCGGTTCGTCATTGGTGACCACCACGGTGATGCCGGCAGCCATCGAGAAGGTGCGCACCACGGCGTCGACGCCGGCGCCCAGATCGATGATCACGCGGTCATAGCTCTTGGCCAGCAGCATCAGCTCGTCGCGCAGCCCCGTGAGCGCCGCCTGGTCGAGCGTGGCAAGCGAGGCCGAACCCGACTTGCCCGCGATGATGTCGAAGCCGGCTTCCGACGGCATCACGGCATCAGCCAGGCTGAAACGGCCGGCGATCACGCTGCCCAGGTCGCGGTCGGGCATCAGGCCGAGCTGGATGTCGACATTGGCGAGGCCGATATCGCCATCGAAGAGCAGCACGCGCTGTCCCTGGCGGGCGAAGCTGTGCGCCAGCGTGACCGAAAGCCAGGTCTTGCCGACACCGCCCTTGCCCGAGGCGATGGCGATCACGTTGGACATGCGCTGCGCGGTGGATGGATGGCGGATCGGGCGAGCAGCGGCGGAAGGCGTCGTCGGCGTTTGCGTCATGGCGATCACGGTCATTCTGCGGCCTTCATGGCTGCGGGTTTGGGGGCGAAGTGGCGGCTGTCGATATCAGCGTCGACAGCCGGAGACTGGGCATCGGGGTCGGCCAGCAGGCGGTGAGCCAGCATCAGGGCGTCGAAGCGTTCAAAGCCCTTGCCAACGAAGGCGCTGGCGCTGGCATCGGCGAAGGCCAGGCCGCCCAGATCGGCGGCGGCGACCAGCGCGCCAAGGCGGCGGGCCGAATCAAGGCGGGTGGCGACATAGCGGCGCGCACCCAGCGCCACGGCCTGGGCGGCAAGCTCGCCCACTTCCATGGCGTCGGTGCCAGCGGCAAAGACGGCGACCGGTTCGGCACCACTGGCCTGGATCAGGCCCTTCAGGCCACGGCGTTCGGCCGCGTCATGCAGGTTGATGCCGGCAGTGTCGATCACCAGTTTGGCCGAGGGCGGCACGGTATCGATGGCGAGCGCCAGATCGCGCGGCGTCGGCGCTTCCATGAAGGGCGTGGCCATGACACGGCAAAGCGCGGCGAGCTGTTCGCCGGCGGCGGCGCGGCTGCCGTCGCAGGACACGACATGGACGCCACGGCGGTCGATGACGCAGCGCGCGGCCAGCTTGGCCGCCACGATGGTTTTGCCACTGCCCGGCGGGCCGATCAGGATCACCGGCCGGTTGTCGCTGCTCAGGCCGGGGAACCGATAAGTCTCGTCCAGCGCCTCAGCCAGCGCGCCGACAGCATCGTCGAGGCCGACGCGCATTGCCGCCTGGGCCAGACGCTCGGCCACCCGGGCCGGCACGCCATGCCATTGCAGCGCGCCGAGAATCAGCTCACCCACCTGATCAGCGCTATGATCGGCGAAGTCGTCGCCTGGCACGAACAGGCGGCCGTTGCCCTGGCCGTAGCGCATCGCCTGCGCCTCCGGCGTCGCGAAGTCGTCGTCGGTATGCTGCTCGATAGCGGCGGTGATCTCGACGCCCTCGCCGTTGCGATGGCTGTAGGTCGATACGATGATCGCGTCTTCGCCCAAGGACTGGCGCACGAGGTCCATCGCCTCGCTCATCGTTGCCGCCTGGAAGGTCTTAAGCCGCATCGTCTAGGTCGTCCTCAGATTTGCGCTACCGTCCGAAGCTTGGCCTTCGGATGGATTTCCTGCTGCGACATCACCACAGTGGCCGGGCGGAAGCGCTCGATGATCGACCGCACATAGGGGCGGATCGTCGGGCTGGTCAGCAGCACCGGCATATGGCCTTCAGAGGCCATGCGCTCGAAGGTCTGGCGAACCTGGGCGATGAAGTCCTGCAGGCGCGAAGGCTGCATGCTGAGCTGGCGCTCCTCGCCCTGCCCAACCAGCGCCTCGGCGAAATTCTGCTCCCATTGCGGCGACAGGGTCACCAGCGGGATATAGCCGTCCGGGCTGACATTGGCGTTCGAAATCTGGCGGGCGAGCCGCGAACGTACATGTTCAGTGATCTGGGTGATCGACTGGGTATAGCCGCTGGCTTCGGCGACAGCCTCCAGGATGGTGGCGAAGTCGCGGATCGAGACGCGCTCGGACAGCAGGTTCTGCAGCACGCGCTGCACCCCGTTGACGTTGATGCGATTCGGGATCACTTCGCTGACCAGCTTCTCGTTGTTCTTCTTCAACTCCTCGATCAACTTCTGCGTCTCGGCGAAGCTGAGCAGATCGGACATATTGTCCTTCACCACTTCCGTGAGATGGGTGGTGATGACGGTACCCGGATCGACCACGGTATAGCCGCGGAACATCGCCTCGTCGCGCATGCTGTCGTCGACCCACATGGCAGGCAGGCCGAAGGTCGGCTCGACCGTCTCGATGCCGGCCAGCGCGATGCGCTCGCCGCGCGGATCCATGACCAGCAGCATGTTCGGCCGCACTTCGCCACGCGCCGCCTCCACTTCCTTGACGCGGATCACATAGGTGGTGCCGGGCAGCTGCATGTTATCCAGAATGCGCACGCTGGGCATGATGAAGCCCATATCGATGGCGATCTGGCGGCGCAGCGCCTTGATCTGGTCGGTCAAGCGATAGCCGCGCGCGTCATTGATCAGCGGCAGCAGGCTGAAGCCAAGCTCCATGCGCAGATCATCGATCGCCAGCGCATTGGTGACCGGTTCGTCCAGCGGGCTGACCGGCGGCAGGGGTTCGGGTGGCGGCACGAAGGCAGCGATCCGCGCCTTCTTCTCTGCCTCCATCGAGGCATAGGCCAGACCGCCGGTGATGGCGGCCAGCAGGATGAAAGGGATGAAGGGCATGCCCGGAATCAGCGCGAAGGCGGCGGCCAGCACAGCCGACATGGTCAGGGCCTTGACCGAGGAGAGCTGGCGCGACAGCGCCTTGTCGGTGGAACCGGTGACACCGCCCTTGGACACCATGATACCGGCGGCGACCGAGATGATCAGCGCCGGAATCTGCGCCACCAGGCCGTCACCGACAGTGAGGATCGAGTAGGTGTTCAGCGCCTGACTGAAACTGACGCCGTTCTGGATCACGCCTATCAGCACACCACCGATCAGATTGATGAAGGTGATCATGATGCCGGCGACAGCATCGCCGCGCACGAACTTCGAGGCACCGTCCATCGAACCGAAGAAGCTCGACTCGTCTTCCAGTTCCTTGCGGCGGATGCGCGCCGTGGCCTCGTCAATCAGGCCGGCCGAAAGATCGGCGTCGATCGCCATCTGCTTGCCGGGCATCGCGTCGAGGGTGAAACGCGCCGACACTTCGGCAATACGACCCGAACCCTTGGTGATGACGACGAAGTTCACAATGATCAGGATCGCGAAGACGATCACACCGATCACCAGATTGCCGCTCATGACGAACTGGCCGAAGGCCTCGATCACATGGCCGGCAGCATCGGTGCCTTCATGGCCGTGGCCGAGGATCAGGCGGGTCGACGCCAGGTTCAGCGCCAGCCGCAGCATGGTGGTGATCAGCAGCACGGTCGGGAAGCTGGAGAATTCCAGCGGCCGCTGGATGAACAGGCACGTCATCATCACCATGACCGAGATGGTGATCGAGATCGCGAGGGCGATATCGAGCAGCCAGGTCGGCATCGGCAGGATGAGCACCGACAGGATGGCCATGACGCCGAGCGCCAGCATGATATCGCCATGCTGACTGATGTTGCGCATCCAGCCGAACATGTCGCCGCCACCGCCTTGTGAGGCGGCCGGAGAGCTCTCCGCCGGCAGGTTCTCGGCCATTACCCGTTACTCCTCAACCCCGTAAAACGTCACAGCTCAGGCCGTGACGCGCGAACCTTCATTGGCGGCCGGAACGGCCATGCCCTCGTCGGTATACTGCTTCAGCTTGTTGCGCAGCGTGCGGATCGAAATGCCCAGGATGGTCGCCGCATGCGTGCGGTTGCCCAGGCAATGCTTCAGCGTGTCGATGATCAGGTCGCGCTCCACATCGGCCACGGTGCGGCCGACCAGGTTGGGCGCCGGACCGGCTTCACCACCGCTGGCGGCATCGCCGAGCGGACGGCCGATCGCATCGGCCAGTGCCGTGCCATCGGGCAGGCGGATGTCTTCCAGCTCGATCTGCGGACCAAGCGCCAGCAGCACGGCGCGGTGCATGGTGTTTTCCAATTCGCGCACATTGCCGCGCCAGGGCGCCTGGCGCAGGGCCTCCAGCGTGGTGGGCGCCATCGGCCGCTCCGGCACGCCGTTGGCTTCGGCATACTTCTTCAGGAAATGCACAGCCAGCAGTTCGACATCGGCCGGGCGCTGACGCAGCGCCGGCAGCTTGATGTTGACCACGTTCAGGCGGAACAGAAGATCTTCGCGAAAATTGCCCTTGGCCACTTCATCGGCCAGATTGCGGTTCGAGGTGGCGATGACGCGGATATCCACCTTGATCGGCTTGTTGCCGCCGATGCGGTCGATCTCGCGCTCCTGGATGGCGCGCAGCAGCTTGGCTTGCAGGCGCACGTCCATCTCGCTGATTTCATCGAGCAGCAGCGTGCCGCCGTTGGCTTCCTCGAACTTGCCCAGGCGCCGCGCCACCGCGCCGGTGAAGGCACCCTTTTCGTGGCCGAACAGCTCGGACTCGAGCAGCGATTCCGGAATGGCGGCGCAGTTGAGCGACACGAAGGGCTTGTCGCTGCGCGGCGAGCGCGAATGGATGAAGCGCGCCATCACTTCCTTGCCGGTGCCGCTTTCACCGGTGATCATCACCGAGGCGCCGCTCGGCGCGATCTGCTCGGCCAGCTTGACCACCTGGCCCATGGCTGGATCGCGGAAGATCATCTGGTGGCTGTCTTCGGCCACCGCTTCCAGCACGGCGGCGATCAGGTCGGCCTCCGGCGGCAGCGGCAGATATTCCTTGGCGCCGGCGCGGATCGCGGCGACGGCGGCGCGCGCATCGTTGCCGATGCCGCAGGCGACCACCGGCAGGCTGATGCGCTCGTTCTTCAGGCTGTCGACCAGCAGCTTCACATCCAGGCTGACATCGATCATGGCGAGATCGGCGCCCTTGCCGGCGCGCAGGGTGTTCAGGGCCTGCTCGATATCGTCCACCTGCATGACTTTGGCGCCGCGCTGCAACGCGATGCGCGTCGCTGCACCAATCTGTCCGTTCAGTGTGCCGATAATGATCAGTCGCATATCGTTTCGCCCCAACTTCCCGCTTTAATCACGGCCTGCGCCAACAAGGCTTCAGGCAACACGCTGGCCGCATCAACCGCCGCGGCCACCCTTGATGATTTCCGTCATGGTCACGCCCAGGCGGTCTTCCACGACCACGACTTCGCCGCGGGCCACCAGACGATTGTTCACATAGATGTCGATCGCTTCGCCGACCTTACGGTCAAGCTCGACCACCGCGCCGCGACCGAGCTTCAGCAACTGGCTGACCTGCATGTTGGCCTTGCCCAGCACGGCCGAGACATGCACCGGAATATCGAAGACGGCCTGAAGATCCGCGGCAGTGCGCGCCGCATTGGGATCGTCGTCATCCATCATGCCCGGGGTTTGCCCCAGGTCCTTCAGTTCAAGATCATCACTGTCAGCCATAAACCCTTACTCCTCGGTCGCGAGCTGCGCCTGCAGCCCGGCGATATACCGTTCCACCGCCTGGGCGACATCCTTGTCCAGCGCCGCCTGACGCCGTTCGGCCGAGCCATCGGCCCAGTTGATGCGGCAGTCGGTGACCGCCATCGTCTCGTCGGGGACCAAGGCGACCTTGCCGCCGAAGCCCGACTGGGACACCAGCTGGTCGATCTTCTGGTCCAGATGCTGAATCACCGGCTCGGCGGCCCGCACCACCAGGCGCGGCTCGTCGCGCATGTCGTCCATGCAGCGCAGCACCAGGGCCTCGATCTGGTCGAAAGGCTGGCGTTCGATCAGGCTGCCGGCCAGCTTGCGCGCAATCGCCACGGCCAGTTCAACCGCCTCGGCGCGCGCCGCGACCTGGGCGCGCTCCTCGCCGGCCGCAATGGCGCCCAGCTGCGCAGCGATCGCCTGCAGCGCCTGCTCCAGTCGCATCTGGTGCTCGCCATAAGCGGCCTCGCGGCCAGCAGCCTCACCCTCGGCATAGGATGTACTGCGCGCGCTGTCGATTTCCTCGACCGAGAATTTCTGCGGCGGCGGCTTGGGCGCATACGACCGCTCCACCTTCGGGCGGGTGCCGTCGAAGGGCATGTCGAACAGGAATTTCGCCTTGCTTGCCATACTGTTTTACGCCGCGTCCCGTCAGTAAATGAGTTCGTCTTCGCCCTTGTTGTCGGCGAGCATGATCTCGCCCTTGGCCGCCAACTCCTTGGCGGTGGTCACCATCAGCATCTGCGCCTCGTCCACGTCCTTCAGACGCACCGGGCCCATCGATTCCATTTCCTCGCGCAGCAGCTTGGAGGCGCGTTCGGACATGTTGGAGAAGAACAGGTCGCGCAACGTCTCGGACGCGCCCTTGAGCGCCAGGCCGAGCTTTTCCTTCGGCACGTTCTTCAGCAGGGTCTGCACGCCCGAGGGATCGAGCTTGATCAGATCCTCGAAGGTGAACATCAGCGCCTTGATGCGTTCGGCCGCATCGCGGCTGCGCTCTTCCAGGGCCGCGAGGAAACGCGACTCGGTATTGCGATCCAGGCTGTTGAAGATTTCCGCCATCATTTCGTGGGCGTCGCGGCGGTTGGTGCGCGCGAGGTTCGACATGAATTCGGCGCGCAGCGTCTGCTCCACCTTGTCGAGCACTTCCTTCTGCACCGCCTCCATGCGCAGCATGCGCATGACGACTTCCATCGAGAATTCTTCCGGCAATGCCGCCAGCACGCGCGCGGCATGCTCGGGGCGGATCTTCGAGAGAACCACGGCGACGGTCTGCGGATATTCGTTCTTGAGATAGCTGGCCAGAACGTTTTCGTTCACGTTGGCGAGCTTGTCCCACATGGTGCGGCCGGCCGGACCGCGAATCTCTTCCATGATCTGATTGACGCGCTCGGACGGCAGCGCCTTCATCAGCAGTCGCTCGGTGCTGTCGAACGTACCCGTCAGCGAACCGGTGGAGGAGAAGTTGTTGACGAACTCAAGAAACAGCTTTTCCACGACGTCGGAATTCACCGCGCCGAGGTTGGCCATGTTCTGCGAGATTTCCTTGATCTCTTCGTCGTCGAGCAGCGGCCAGATCTTGGACGAATGCTCCTCGCCGAGCGCGAGCATCAGCACGGCAGCCTTGTCGGGGCCCTTGAGCTGTCGGAAATCTTTTTCTGCCATGAGGCGCTCCTAGTCCGCAGCCGTCAGGTGGTCTGATAGAGCCAGTTGCGGATGATCGACACAGCCTCTTCGGGATGCTTGTCGACGATCTCGCCGATCTTCTTGAGCGACGAGGCCTTCACCTGGCCTTCAATACGCGCAATGTCGATCATCGATTCGATGCCGGGCGTCGGCGGCGCCATGCCGGCATCGGGTGCGGCCGGCAGTTCGGCGATCGGCGCGCCACCCACCACCATGGGCAGGCCCGGCATCGCCGGCGTCAGCATGCCCGGCGGAATATCGTCGCCTTCCTGCGAGGCTTCCAGCACGCGCTTGATCAGCGGGCGCACCACCAGCAGCATGGCAAGCAGGCCGAGCAGTACATAGCCGGCAATCTCGCCGATGCGGAACAAGTCGGCCTTGGTCAGGCCCATGAAGATCGGGATGCTGGCCGGATCGATCTCTTCCGGGATGTCGCCCGGCTCGGCGAAGCGCATGGTCACGACTTCGATGGTGTCGCCGCGCTGCTGGTCGAAACCGATGGCGTTGCGCACCAGGGCATTGAGCTGGGCCATCTCTTCCGGCGACCGGGCCTGGTAGGAGCGCTGGCCCTGGCCGTCAACCTGGATGATGTTGTTGACCAGCACGGCGGCCGAGACGCGGCGCAGCACACCAGCCTCGCGCACCTGGGTGCGAATGGTCTTGGAGATTTCGTAATTGACCAGTTCCTCGGTGCGGTTACCCGACGAGGACTGCTGCGAGCCGCCCTGACCCTGCGCTTCGGGCAGGTTGTTGGCAACCGAGACGTTCTGCTGGCCTTCCGAGCTCTGGTTGTTCTCCGTGATGGTCTGGGTCGAACGCACCACCTGCTGGTCAGGATTGAACAGTTCCTGATTGGTGGTAACGCGGTCGAAATCCATGTCGACGGAAATCTCGGCACGCACGTTGCCGACGCCGACCGAACGCTCGAGCAGCGCCTCGACATTCTTGCGCAGGCGCTCCTCGGTCTGGCGGCGCATGTCGGCCATGCGGCCGGCCGTGGCGGTCGCCGCATCGGGTTCTTCCTGGGTGCCGGCGAGCAGGTTGCCGCGATCGTCGATCACAGCGATGCGCGAGGGCTTCAGGTCAGGCACGGCCGAGGCGACGAGATTCTGGATGGCGCGGACCTGCGGCTGGTCGAGGCGGCCGCCACGGGTCTTGATCACGATCGAGGCCGAGGGCTCGCGCTGGTCGCGGCTGAACACCTCGCGCTTGGGCAGCACAAGATGGACGCGGGCCGACTGCACCTGATCGATCGAGCGGATGGTGCGGGCGAGCTCGCCTTCCATCGCGCGCAGATGATTCAGGTTCTGCATGAAATTGGTGGCCGACAGCGCATTGGCCTTGTCGAAGATTTCGTAGCCGGCGCCACCGCCGGACGGCAGGCCGCCTTCGGCCAGCTGCATGCGGGCGCGCAGCACGCGGTCTTCCGGCACCAGGATCTGGGTACCGTTGGAGCCGATCTGATAGGGAATTTTCTGGGCTTCGAGGCGGGCGACGATCTCACCCGAGGATTGCAGGTCCAGGTTGCCGTAGAGCAGCGCCATCTTGGGCTGCGTGATCTTCATGCCAAGGAATACGAAAAAGCCGATCAGCACGGCTGCGGTCGCCGCCAGCATCGCCAGGCGAGCCGGACCGATATTCCGCATCATATTCATAATACCATTCACGGCATCACCCCATGCACCAGGCACGCGTTGCGGCAGGCCCTTCCTGCCTTGTGTGCAAGGTAGGAAAGCGGGATGAAGGAGAGGTTAACATCCCGGCAAAATTTGCCTACCGGGATGTTGCCCTGAATGGTGAGATTTATTTAGCGATTTACGGGGAAATACGGGCTGGGCGCAGGCCACGCTCCGGCAGGCTGCCGGGCCGATATTCCTGTAAACGGGTGGTGCGCAGGCCGGGCAGGCCATGCTGGTCGATGGCGCGCTGCCAGGAAGCGAATTCCTCCACCGTCAGGGCATAGCGCTCGCAGGCGGCGTCCAGGGTCAGCAAGCCCCCGCGCACGGCGGCGACGACTTCGGCTTTGCGGCGGATAACCCAGCGTTTCGTGTTGGACGGCGGCAGGCTGTCCAGGGTGATGCGCTGACCTTCGGGACCAATCACGCTGGCCGGTGCCTGGGCGGAGACCATATGCGGCCGGGAGGGAAAGCTGTGAAGGTTCTGCATGGTGGTTTTCCGCCTTTCTGACGAAAACTTTGGACTGAAGGTTAAGAGGATTAGCTGCGCACCGTGACGACCGCGCCCGGGGGAATGCCGAGCGTGCCGATAAGGAAGATCGCCTGGTAGTTTTCGTAGGCGACGCTGTCGACCTTGGCGCGGCCCAGCACGTCGACGGCGACGGCCTGGTTGTCGGAGTTCTTGGCCTCGACCTTGAGGGTGTAGATCTCGCCGTTCTGCGCCGTGGTGCCGTCGGACTTGACGCCATTCCAGTTGAAGTCGTGGCGGCCCTTGGTCGTATTGCCCGTGGTCTCGTAGACCACTTTGTTGTCGGCATCGAGAACCTGGATCTTCGTCGTCGACGAATTGGCGTTCATGCCATAGGTCCAGTTCGTGCTGTTGCTCTGCGTGGCGCTCTTGGCACCGAAGAACTCGATCTCCTTGCCGATGTAATTCACATAGGAGCCGTTCTCCTGCGGATTGGTCGGCAGCACCTGCGGATCGCGCAGGGCCAGCACGTCGGCGACCGAGTACTTCTCGCCGTTGACGACCAGGAAATCCACGCCATCGACACGTTCGACAGCCGAGACTGTGCCGCGGGTCTTGATCGTGGATTCCATCGAATTGCCAGCCGCATCCTTGGCCACGACTTCCAGGCGGTAGTTGCCCGACGGGGCCTTGCCGCCGCCGGCCAGCGTGCCGTCCCAGATGAAGGCATGCTCGCCCTTGGCCTTGTCCAGCGCCGCGGTATGCACGACCTTGCCGCTGCTGTTGATGACGCGCAGCTCGCCGGCAGTCGCCGTGGACGGCAGGTCATACAGCCAGGCGGCGCTCTGCGAGGTGCTGAGCGTCGACTTGTCCGACTCGATGTCGATCTGCTTGCCGATATAGCTGACCAGATTCGAGCTCTGCTGCGAACCGACCAGCGAGATCAGCTTCTCGAGGTTCTTGTTCTGGTTGATCGCCTGTTCGACCTGGCTGAACTGCACGAGCTGCGTGGTGAACTCCTTGGAGTCCATCGGCGAGGTCGGATCCTGGTTCTTCAGCTGTGTGGTCAGCAGCGTGAGGAAGGTGTCGAAGTTCTTTGCCAGCGACACACCCGCGTTTTCCGACTGGGTCGGCGTGGCGTTGGTGGTGCTCGGAACGGAGGTGACTGCGGTAACCATGGTCGGTCTCCTTAGATCTTGATATCGAGACCGCCGCGGGCGGCCGCAGCACGCTGCGCCTGGGCGGCAGCGGCCTGCACCGGATCGATGCGGGTGGTCTCGGCATATTCTTCATGGCCGCGGCCACGGCGGCCCTGGCCACCCTGATTCTCGCGGCCTTCCTGGGCCTGGTTCTGGTCGCGCAGCGAGAAGCTCAGCGACTGCTGGTCGGTCTTCAGGCCAGCGTCGCGCAGCGACTGCTCCAGCGCGCCGGCGTCCTTCTGCAGCATCTGCAGGGTGTCCGGCTTGTCGGCGGCGATCACGGCCATCAGGCGGCCGTCATGGCCGACTTCCAGCTTCACTTCCACCTGACCCAGATTACCCGGATCGAGGCGGATCGAAATCTTGTCGAGGCCTTCGGAGGCACCCTTCTTGATCTGCACGGCAACCTGTTCGCCGGCCGAGATATAGGCGTTGAGGCCGCGCGCCAGCGTCTGGTTGCTGGCATGCTGGCTGGCCGCGGTGGACTGCGCGGCCGGCGTCGCCAGCGCGGTCTGCTGCTGCGCCACGTGGGCCGGGGTATTCTGCTGGGTGGCGCCAGCAGTGCCCTGCGGCACGACGATCTCGGCGCCGAAATGCTTCTGCAGGGCGGCGGCGAATTTCATCTCCGGTGCGGCATTCAGCTGCTGCTGCTCGGTCTGGGCCTGCAGCTGCTGCTGAAGCAGCGCGGCGTCGGCATGGTCGCCCTCGTTCTGCATAGCCATCAGCGCGGCCTGGTCGACCAGTGGCTTCGGCGTCGCGGCGGTCACCGGCTGCATATCGACGGCCAGCGACTTGTCGCTCTTGCCATCGGCCTTCGGCACGGCCACGCCGGCCGCCTGAACGACCTGCACCTGCAGTTGCGGCTGCGGCTCGGCGGTCACGGTCTGAACATTCTGCTGCAGCTGGCTTTCCGCCCGAGCCTGCAGGGTCTGCCGGATCGCAGCGAAATCTTCCTTGGTCATGGTCTGCTGCTGCGACAGCAGGGCAGCCACGCTGGTCTCGGTCGCATCCTTGGCGACGGCGGCCTTCATCGCGGCATCGGCAGCGGCCTGCTGCGCTACCGGAGTCTGCACCGGCATCTCGACCGGCGCCTGCGTCGGAACGGCAGCAGCCTCGACCGAGGCCTGCGCGGCGGCCAGCGCCTGGGCAGCGGCGTCAGCAGCGGTGGCGACCGGCGCTGCAGGAATGGCGGCGGCAGCGGCAACAGCAGCGGCAGGCGCGGCCACCGGCGCGGCGACGACCGGCGTGGTGACCACCGGCGCGGCGGCAACAGCAACCTTGGTATCGACAGCGACGGCAGTGGCAGCCGGCGCGGCGACGACCGGCACCTGCTGCAGCAGATTCAGGATCAGCAGCGCATCGGGGGCTTCGGCCACCACCGGCTTGGCAGCGTCATCTTCCAAAGTCTCGTCTTCGGCGACCTCGGTCTCGCCGGCATTCGGCTTGGCGGCCTCGGTCTTGGGCTTGTCTTCAGCTTTGGGCGCAGCGTCCTTATCGGCCGGCGCGGCTTCGGTCTGATCCTTGGCCACCTGCTTGTCGTCGGCCTTGGCAACCGGCTTTTCAACAGGCTTCTCGGCCGGCTTGTCGGCAGTCTTTTCAGCCGACGCGGCGTCGCGGGTATCGGTCTCGGCGGGCTTGGCAGCCGGCGCGCGGGCTTCGGTGCGATCTTCGCTGTAACGGTCGGTGGCCGGACGCTCGGCAGCGGCAGCGCGCTCGGTGCGCTCAACCTGACGGGTCTCGGTGCGGGGGGCCGGCACATCCTGAGTCGCCTGCTCGCCGCTGCGCGCCACGGCCTGGCTGCCGGCGCCGTAGAAGGCATTCTGCAGCACGCGCGAGAAATCCTCCGCCCGGCGGCCGATATCGTCGGCGGCAGAAGCGGAAGCGGAGGCGGCAGTGCTGTTGACCGAGGTGACTTGCATGGGAATCCTCATTCGACGCTCCTCTGGTAGCAAGCGCCGGGCCAACTCGGTTTTTCATATTAAGATATTGATTTTATTTGTATAAATTTGAGCGATGCGCTCGAAACCGCGGTCTGGACTTGCCGGCCGGCAATTTCTGCCGGTGCCCCATGACCTATCCTGCGCCCCTTCTGCCGGTCGCCTTGCCCGGATGGAGCGGCTAAGGTCCGGCCCCATGTCAGACCCGTTTCAGACCGCGTTGCAGCACCAGCAGGCCGGCCGCCTGGCCCAGGCCGCCGAGATTTACCAGGCCATGCTGCGGGGCAATCCCCAGCAGCCCGAGGTGCTCTACCAGTTCGGCCTGCTACACCATCAGGCCGGGCGCCCGGCCGAGGGCGTGAAATACGTCCAGCGCGCCCTGTCGCTGCAGCCCGGGCAGCTCGCCTATTTCAATACCGCCGCCATGCTGTTCATCGCCGCCGGCCAGCCGGCCGAGGCGCTGCGCATGGCCGAGCAGGCGCGCAGCCGCAACCCTGACAGCCCCGAGGCCGCCAACAATCTGGGCCTGGCGCTGGCGCTGCTTGGCCGCCCTGCCGATGCCGATGCCGCTTATGCCGAGGCGTTGCGCCTGCGCCCTGCCTTCCCCGAGGCGCAGTTCAATCGCGCCAACCTGCAGCGCGAACGCGGCGACTATCCCGCCGCCATCGCCGCCTATGGCGCCCTGCTGCAAAGCGCGCCGCAGTTTGTCGCCGCGCGCGTCAACCTCGGCATTGCCCATGAGCTGGCCGGCGATCTTCCTTCTGCCACCGCGGCCTATCGCGCCGCCGCCGAACAGCAGCCGACGCTCGCAGTCGCACATCTCAATCTCGGCTTGGCGCTGCAGAAGCAGCACCGCTTCCGCGATGCGATCGTGGCGCTGAAACAGGCCGTGGCTCTAGATGCCAATCTGGTCGTCGGCCATATGGCGATCGGCCAATCGGCGCGCGAGATCGGCGATACCGCCACCGCCATGCGGGCCTTCCAGCGCGCGGCTAAACTGGCGCCCGATCACCCCGAGGTGAAGGCGGCGCTATCAGGACTCTTAAGCGGCCTCATTCCCGGCTGGCATTTCCCCATGCTGGCCGATACGGCGCGCAACGAGGCCTTTGATGCCGCGCTCAAGAAAGCCGTGACACCGGGCATGACCGTGCTGGATATCGGCACCGGGTCTGGCCTGCTGGCGCTGATGGCGGCGCGCGCCGGCGCGAAAGCCGTGATCGCCGCCGAAGCTCATCCGCTGATCGCCGAGACCGCACGCGAGATCGTGGCGCAGAACAAGGCCGACGCACGTATCACGGTCATCCCCAAACGCTCGACCGAGATCGACCCGCAGAAAGAGATGCCAGCCCTGGCCGACCTGATCGTGGCGGAGGTGCTGGACACCGGTCTGATCGGCGAGGGCATGCTGCCGACGGCCCGCGATGCCTTGAAGCGCCTGGCAAAACCAGGCGCACAGATCATTCCCGCCCGCGCGCAGGTGCTGGCACAGGTGGTCAGCCTGCCGGTGCTGCGGCCGGTCAATCCGTTGCGCAGCATCAGTGGCTTCGATCTCTCGGCCTTCGACAAGTTCCGCAACACCAGCGCGCATGGCAATGTGCGGCTGGATCACGAGCGTTACGAGCCTTTGAGCGCCGTGCTGCCGGTGCGGCTGGTGGAATTCGCCAGCCCACCCGACTGGACCCGGCCGCAGACCATGCAATGGCAGGCCCCGATCACGGCGGATGGCATGGCACAGGCGCTGGTCTTCTGGTTCGATCTCTGGCTCGACGACGAGATCATGCTGTCCACTGGCCCGGGCGGCGCCATGCGGCACTGGGGCCAGGCCGCCTGCTGGCTGCCCGAGGATCGCAGCGTGAAAGCCGGCGATACGCTGGGCTTCACGGTCACGCTGGCCGACACTTATATCGACTTCGCGCTGGCATAAGCTGCAAACGGCGCTAGACTCACCCCATGAGCCTGCCACCGCAAAAACCTCCCGTGACCGGCGCACCGCCGCGCCCGCTGGCGCCCAAAGGGCCCGCAGTCAGCACCTATCCCGATGACGAGGCCGGCAAGGAGCAGCTCGAGTCCACATCGCTCGATGACCTCACCCATGCCGAATATCGCCTGCTATACGAGGAGGCCGCGCGCAACGTGCTGTTCGCCAAGCGGCAGCAGTGGCGCGTGCTGGAATACTTCACCCTGCTCTCGATCGCCCTGGCCGCCATCGGCATCGTCATGCCGTTTGCGCAGGATGTGGCAAACTTCGTCTCGGGCTTCCTGATCTTCGTCGGCGCCGCCATCGTCGGGGTGCTGCTGATGCTGCAGGTCTGGCAGAATCGCGAGCATGCCAAACAGGCCTACCTGGCCAGCGACCTGTCGAACTTCGCCCGCACCGCGCGCCGCCTCAAGCCCAAGGCCAGCAGCGACGTGCACCGTTACGTGATCCTCGGCGTGATGATCTTCTATGTGGTCGTGCTGGCGATGGTGATCGTACGCCTGCTCGGCGACATCGGCCGCTAGGCCCTTCAGTTGAACAGATAACTGTCCATCGCCAGCGAGCCATAGGCAAAGCTGGCATGCATGCGTTCGGCCGCCTTGCCCGGCGTCGCCGCGCCCAGCGCCACATAGAGCGGCAGCAGATGCTCATCGGTAGGATGATTCATCGCCGCATGCGGCGCCTGCCGCCGGTAATCCGCCAGCGCCGCATCGTCGCGGCTTTGCAGCTTATCCGCCATCCAGTCGGCGAAAGCCTGTGCCCAGTCAACAACAGGTCCGTTGTCGCGGCGATCGAGCTGGCGCAGGTTATGGGTGAGCGAGCCGGTCGCCATGATCAGCACGCCCTCGTCGCGCAGGGGCGCAATCGCGCGGCCGAGCGCCATGTGATGGGCGGGCGAAAGATCGGGCTGCAAGGATAATTGCAGCACCGGGATGTCGGCCTGCGGATAGATCAGCAGCAGCGGCGACCAGGCGCCGTGATCGAGGCCGCGCTCCGGATTCAGGCGCGCGCCAAAGCCGGCATCATCCAGCAGCGATTTCACGCGCTGGGCCAGCGCCGGCGAACCCGGCGCGGGATATGCCATCTGATAGAGCGCGGGCGGGAAGCCGTAGAAATCGTGGATGGTGGCGGGCTGCGGCGTGGCGGCCACTTCAGGCGCCGCGGTTTCCCAATGCGCCGAGATCGCGAGAATCGCCTTCGGCTTTTGCCAGCGCGGGCCGGCCTGCAGCAAAAACCGATGCGCCGGACGCTCGGTCTCAAGCGTCAGCATCGGGGAACCATGACTGATGAACAGGGCCGGCAATGACATGGGCATCACCTATGCCAGCGTCGCCGGCCCTGCAAGACGTTACCGGTCAGTGACGACTTACCTGCCGGTTACTCGCCAGCGGCAAGCGGCCCATTCATGGCAGGCCGTGCCCACTCGGTCGGGCGGGCGCGGAACAGGCCCGCGATTCGCCCAATGAAGGCTCGGATGGTTTCGCCGCGCAGCGTGACGGCGCGCGCGCGCAGGTAGGCCATCTCGTCGGACGAGATGTAGCGGATGGCCGGGAAGCCCTCGCCGATCTGGAAACGCTTGTCGATGTCAGTCATCAGATTGGTGGGATGGGTCAGCTGGGTCATGGGAGGCCCTCCTCTTGCTGGGTGGACTGGGCATGATCCTATGCTGCACTGCACTTTTCATTAATGCGGAATTATGTCAGTATTTAATGACTGAAATTCATAAATAAGGTCCTCATGGATCGTTATGGCGAAATGCAGGCGTTTATCCAGGTCGTCGATCAGGGCGGCTTCACCGAAGCCGCCAAGACGCTGGGCCTCTCCCCGTCTGCCGTCAGCAAGCTGATCTCGCGGCTGGAGGACCGGCTGGGCGCGCGACTGCTGCAGCGGACCACACGCCGCGTCAGCCTCACCGCCGAGGGCCGCGTCTATGCCGATCAGGTGCGCGAGATCCTGACCGACATCGATGCGGTGGAGGCCAGCGTCGGCGGCGCCGAGGCCGATCCGCGCGGCAGCTTGCGCGTCAATGTCGCGCATGGTTTCGGCATGACGCAGATCGTGCCGCTGCTGCCCGGCTTCCTGGCGCGCTATCCCAAGATCGACGTGCAGATCACCTTCGCCGACCAGGTGGTCGATCTGGTCGCCGAGGGCGAGGATGTCGGCATCCGCACCGGCCAGCTTCAGGATGAAACGCTCATCGCGCGCAAACTCGGCGAGCATCGCCGCATCATTTGCGCGGCGCCGGCCTATCTGGAAAAGCATGGCACACCGCAGACACCCGACGACCTGGCGCATCACAACTGCCTGCTGTTCGACGGGCCGGAGGGCCTGAACGAATGGCCCTTCCATCGTCCCGACGGCAGCATCGAGCGCCGACCCATCCGCGGCAATTTCCGCAGCAGCAACGGCGATGCGATCTTTCGCATGCTGCTGGATGGCGTGGGGCTGTGCTATGCGGCCGACTTCGGCATCAAGCCGGCCATCGAGAAAGGCAGGCTGGTGCCGGTGCTGACACAACACACGGCCGATGTCCTGCGCCCGATCCATGTGGTCTATCCGGCGCGCAAGCATCTGGCCGCGAAAGTACGAGTCTTCGCCGATTACCTGATCGAGCAGTTCACGCCGGAACCGCCCTGGCTGATGAAGCCCTGATTAAACCAGGGCCTGGGCGGCCTTGATCAGCGCCGCGATCTCGGCCGGGCTCTTGTCAAACGAGCAGACGAAACGGTTGAGCGAGCCGTCCGCGCTCCAGGGATGGAACTTGGCGCCCTGGGCGCGCAGGCCTTCGGCCAGCTTGGGCGGCAGCACGGCAAAGACTTCGTTGATCTGCACCGGCGTGGTGATCTGCACGCCGGGAATGCGCGCCAGGCCATCGGCCAATTCACGCGCCGCCGCATTGGCCTGACGGGCCAGCTTGAGCCACAGCCCATCCTGCAGCATGGCCAGCAGCTGCACCGACAGGAAACGCGCCTTGGAAAACAGGTGGCCGCCGCGCTTGCGGCGATAGAGGAAGCTTTCGGCCAGCTCGGGCTTGAAGAAGACCACGGCTTCCGCGGCGAAAGCGCCATTCTTGGTGGCGCCGAAGCTCAGCACGTCGACGCCGGCGCGCCAGGTGATGTCGGCCGCGGAACAGTTCAGGCCGGCGACCGCATTGGCAAAACGCGCGCCATCCATATGCAGACGCATGTTGTTCTCGCGGCACAGACCGGCGATATCGGCGATTTCATCGGGTGTGTAGAGCGTGCCCGATTCCGTGGCCTGCGTGATGCTGACCGCCGAGGGCTGCGGGTTATGCTGCGACCCGGCCCAGCCGAGCGACAGCGCTTCTTTCAAAGCATCGAGACTGATCTTGCCCTGCTCGCCCGGCAGGGTGACCAGCTTGGCGCCGCCGGTGAAGAATTCCGGCGCATTGCATTCATCGGTGACGATATGCGCATCCTGATGGCAGTAGATCGCGCCATGGCCCGGGCTGATGCAGGCCAGGCTCAGCACATTGGCGGCAGTGCCGGTGGCGACAGGAAACACCTTGCATTCACGGTCGAACAGCACCGAGAAGGCGCCGTCGAGTTCCATGCTCCAGTCATCGGCGCCGTAGGAGGACTGTGTGCCCTTGTTGGCGGCGATCAGGGCTTCCATGATCTCGGGGGCGGCGCCGGCCACGTTATCGCTGCGAAAATCCATCTTCAGACGTCCTGCTGTTCAATCTCGAGGGCAAGCGGTGCAAATCCGGTGGCGGCAGCGTCCGGCCGCCAGGCCTGCGGCGCGCCCGCGCGCCCATCCTGCACCGCGCTGATCAGCCAGACCAGAGCCGTGTCGTAAATCATCGCCGCATCCTGCACGGAAGGCGACGGCCGGCCGTTCGGATGGCTGTGCCAGTGACCAATTATGCGATTGGTCCCGCCAGTCTCGGAAGATTGGGTTTCACGAAGGCGCCGCATCACGGCGACATGCACGGCGGGATCGAGTTCGAATTCGCGCTCGGGCGTCGTCGCCAGATTCTTCGCCGGCACGATCTCGGTGACGCGCAGGTCTTCATTCCCGACCAGCAGTGCACAGGCCTCGCGCGGCCAGGCCGCCTCGGCCAGAGCCGTCAGCTGCGCCGCCTGTGCGGGCGTCAGCCGCAGGGTCATTTCTCGACTTGAACCGTGATGCTGCCCAGCGGCTTCAGCGTCTCGCTGTCGAGCGCATAGAGCCGCTCGGTGCCATCGGCCAGCCGCACCCGCAGCACGATGCGGTTGCCGGTCGACAGCACATCGGCGACGCGGCTGTTCTTGGGCAGGCTGAACACCATATCCTCGATCGTCACGTTGCGCGGGGCAGCCGCCGGTGTGTTAGCCGTGCGTTTCGGCCCGCCAGTCATGATCAGGACGATCAGAAGGGTGGCGAGACCGACGAAGATGACGCCCAGACCGATGACGACAGCCTTCAGCCACCGTATCTTGAGGGTCTGTTCCTGTGTCTCGCTCATTGTGAAGAAATCTCCAGTCGCATGTCCGACGCCCCCAACCCGATCACGGCCCTGCAAGACCTGCCGCCCGTTCCGCCGGATACCGCCGGCGAACGGCTCGACCGCTATCTGGCGACGGTGCTCGCCGGCCTGCCGGGCGGGGATGAGGCGTCGCTGTCGCGGTCGCGTCTGAAATCGCTGATCCTCGACGGCCATGTGCATCTTAATGGCGCGACGATAACCGACCCCTCGCGCAAGATCAAACCGGGTGAGGTCTATACCGTGGGCCAGCCAGCCGCCGTGGCGGCGATCCCGGAGGCGCAGGACATCGCGCTCAACGTGGTCTACGAGGACGACCAGCTGATCGTGGTCGACAAGCCAGCCGGGCTGGTGGTGCATCCCGCCCCCGGCAGCCCCGACAGGACGCTGGTCAACGCGCTGCTGCATCATTGCGGCGACAGCCTCTCAGGGATCGGCGGTGTCAAGCGGCCGGGCATCGTGCATCGCATCGACAAGGATACGTCAGGCCTGGTGGTCGCCGCCAAGACCGACCGTGCCCATCACGGGCTGGCGGCGCTGTTCGCCGAGCATGACATCGAGCGTAGTTACGACGCGCTGGTCTGGAGTCACCCCAATCCGCTGCAGGGCACCATCGAGGGCGCGATCGGCCGCGACCCCAAGGACCGCAAACGCATGGCCATCGTCGAGCGCGGCGGCAAGGACGCCATCACGCATTACGAAACCAAGAAGATGATCTTCGACGCCAAGGGCCAGCCGGTCTGCGCGCTGGTGCGCTGCACGCTGGAAACCGGCCGCACACATCAGATCCGCGTGCATATGACAGCGAAGGGCAATGCGCTGATCGGCGACCCCACCTACGGCCGCGCCCGCAACCTGCAGCGCTATCAGTTAAGCGATGCCGCGCGGGCCGCCTTGAGCGGCTTCAAGCGCCAGGCGCTGCATGCCGCCACCCTGGGCTTCCGCCATCCGGTCAGTGGCAAGGCGCTACGCTTCGAAAGCCCTCTGCCGGCGGATTTCGCCAATCTGCTGAAGCTGCTGTCGACGCAGCGCTCGACGCCGCGGTGACGCTTAAAGCTTGAAAGCCGCGCGCATCGCGCCCTTCAGGGCCTCCATGGACTTCGCCTTGGCCTCCGCGTCCGGCCCGCCGCTGACGCCCATGGTGCGGCAGGCGGCCAAGGCCTTCTGCGCGGCCTCCGGGATCACGCGGCCATCGCGACCTGATGTGGTGAGGCCGGAGGTCTGCTCGACCCAACTACGGTCAGGCTGCTCGACATAGACGCATTTGCTGTAGTTTTCGCCGTTGGAATAGTTCCAGGGCCGGCCAGTCCCGTCCCAGCCATGCTGGGCATTCGGATAGACGATCATCTCCACCGCGCTGCCCGCCGCATTCATGCGGTCAACCGCATCGATGCAGCGCTCCGTCCCCACATAGGTATCGGCGCCGCCGATCAGCACCAGCATCGGCGCACCGGTCGTGCGCATGTTCAGATACATGCTGTCGCAGCCGGCATAGAACGGCACATGCAGCGCAAAGCGTGGGCCGTTCGGCACATGACGGTTCGCCATCAACTGCAGGCCGGTGCGCATGGCCACGCTGCCGCCCTTGGAGAAGCCGGTGATGCCGATGCGGGCTGGATCAATGCGCGGATGTGCGGCCGCCAGCTTCAGGGCCCCGAAGGCATCGGTGATCATGTCGTTGGTCGAGACTGTGCTCTGGTCGGCCACCGTGCTTTTCACGCCGCGCGGCGTGAAGGAGTCCGGGATGATGGCGGCGACATTCATCTTGATGAACTCGCGCGCATAGGCGTATTCGCGGCTGTCCGTAACCCCGCCGCTGCCATGGTGGATCACCATGGCCGGCAGGCCGGTCGCGCCACCCTCGGGCAGGAACAGCTCCGCCTTCACGGTCACCGGACCGCTGCGCGAGGTGCTCTGGAATTCGATGATTTCCTTGATCTGGCTCATGGCCGGCAGGGGCAGACCGGCCCCCAATACGACCAGCCCGATAACCCGGATCCGGACCCACCCCATAACCACCCCTTGAGGTTGCACCATGCCTGTGAGCACTATCACAAAAGCGCGCCGAGGCGTCCAGACCGGGCTTCGGCAGTCGCACTTCCGCCGTATTTGACCGCTCATCTTATTGCAAATGAAAGACAGGGCACCCATTTCTGAACCAGCGCCGGACGCCGAAAAAGCGCGACCGGGCGGGGGAGTTTCACCGAAGATGTCGACCACCGTCAGCCTGCCTGCTTTGTCCTCGGTCGAGGGCGGCCTTGGCCGCTACCTCGCCGAAATCCGCCGCTTCCCCATGCTGGAAGCGCAGGAGGAATACATGCTCGCCAAGTCCTGGCGGGATCATGGTGACGTGCAGTCAGCGCATAAACTTGTAACCAGCCATTTGCGCCTGGTGGCCAAGATCGCCATGGGCTATCGCGGCTACGGCCTGCCGGTCGGTGAACTGATCTCCGAAGGCAATGTCGGCATGATGCAGGCGGTGAAGCGTTTCGATCCGGATCGCGGCTTCCGCCTCTCGACCTATGCCATGTGGTGGATCCGCGCCTCGATCCAGGAATACATCCTGCGCTCGTGGTCGCTGGTGAAGATCGGCACGACGGCAGCCCAGAAGAAGCTGTTCTTCAACCTGCGTCGCCTGCGCGGCCAGATGAAGGCGATCGACGGCGGCCAGCTCACGCCCGACCAGGTCGAGAAGATCGCCACCCAGCTGGATGTCTCCAAGGACGAGGTCATCACCATGGACCGCCGTCTGGCCGGTCCTGACAGTTCGCTGAACGCGCCGCTGCGTAGCGACGAGGACGGCGGCAGCGAGTGGCAGGACTGGCTGGTGGACGAGACGCCGAACCAGGAAGCTCGCCTGGTGGAAGGCGACGAGTTCGACAGCCGCAAGGCGCTGCTGACCACGGCGATGGCGCAGCTCAACGAACGCGAGCGCGACATCCTGGCCCAGCGTCGCCTCACCGAGGAACCGACCACGCTGGAAGACCTGTCGGCGCGCTACGGCATCAGCCGCGAGCGCGTGCGCCAGATCGAGGTACGAGCCTTTGAAAAGCTGCAGAAGGCCGTGCGCAACGCAGCGGCCCAGAAGGGCATGAACGGCGTACCCGCCGAAGCCTGAACGTCGAAAAAAAGCCGGTTTTAAAGGGGGCGAAGCCTAGTCGTAGGCTTCGTCCTCATCGCTTTCGAACAGCGAATCCATGTCCAACGACGGCATCGGGCCATCGAGGCCCAGTGCGTCGAAGGCGCGCGCGGCATCCACCGACTGCAGCCAGATGGCCTTTTCGGTGCCGCGATAGAAGCGGGACAGATCCTGCTTCACCGATCCCATATCCGCCAGGCCGCGGGACGACAGGTCCGACAGCGCGTCACGGGTGAGATCGCGGCCCGCCTGCTGCTGCCGCAGGGCGGCGGCCAGGGTCTGGGCCAGATTGCGCAGGATGGTGACGTCGCGGCTGCGCCAGTCGTCATTGCCGGTATGGCGCTCGCAGCGGAAAATAGCGGTGGGCCGGCCGTGCGTATCGACCAGCAGCATATCAAGACGCGCCTTCACGTCTTCGGCGGGGCCGTCCATGACCGGCGCATCTTCTGTGACCATCGAGGAGACGCCCTGGCTGGCGGCATCGATATAGGCGGAGGTGGCGGATTGCGGGATCACCGCGCCCTGCTGGAAGCGGCCGTCGCGGGCATCCAGCAGACGCTGGCAGACCATGTCGCCCTTGTCGTCGAAGAACCAGATGCTCACGCGGCTGACAGCGGCGACATCCACGGCATCGAGGCAGATCGCCTCGCACAGGGCGGTCATGCCGCCAGCGCCGAAATTGTAAAGTGCTGCTTCCTGCGTCCTGAGCATGGGCCCCTCCTCCGGGGTGCGAACTCGATGGACGCAGTCTCTCCCCGGGCGGCCCGAAGCGGCAGGTTACGGCTCAATAATGCGGCATTAAGAGTCGATAACCTGCGGCACCACCGGCACGGGTTTACCCTGTCATTCGACGCAAGTCCGCAGGCCGGCAGGCAGCGATATGGCAGGAATACAGGCGGATTTCCGCGCCGATCAATCCGCGCCGCTCAATCTGTCGGTCAATCCTCGAAGGGATCCTTCATGAGGATGGTGTCCTCGCGCTCGGGCGAGGTAGAGAGCAGCGCCACCGGTGCGCCGATCAGCTCCTCGATGCGGCGGACATATTTGACCGCCGTGGCCGGCAGGTCGACCCAGCTGCGCGCGCCGCGCGTGGTTTCGCTCCAGCCTTCCATGGTCTCGTAGATCGGCTTGGCGGCAGCCTGATCACCCATGCCGGCGGGGAAGTAATCCAGCGTCTTGCCGTTCACCTCGTAGCCGACGCAGATCTTCAATTCCTTCAGGCCATCCAGAACGTCGAGCTTGGTCAGCGCGATGCCGTGGATGCCGTTCAGCTTCACGGTCTGGCGTACCAGCACGGCATCGAACCAGCCGCAGCGGCGCTTGCGCCCGGTGACGACGCCGAATTCATGACCCTTCTCGCCCAGCCACTGGCCGATATCGTCGGTCAGCTCGGTCGGGAACGGGCCTTCGCCGACGCGGGTGGTATAGGCCTTCACGATGCCAAGGATATAGCCCAGCGAACCCGGGCCGAGGCCCGAACCGGCCGAAGCCGAACCCGCCATGGTGTTGGACGAGGTCACGAACGGATAGGTGCCATGATCGACATCGAGCAGCGAGCCTTGCGCGCCCTCGAACAGGATGCGCTTGCCGGCGCGGCGGGACTCATCCAGATCGCGCCAGACCGGGGCGGCGTAAGGCAGAATCTTCGGGGCGATCTCGGCCAGCAATTTGAGCAGCGCCTCGCGATCCACAGGCTCGACGCCGAAGCCGCGGCGCAGCGCGTTGTGATGCGACAGCAGGCCGTCGACCTTGCGGCCCAGCGTGGCCTGGTCGGCCAGATCGCAGATGCGGATGGCGCGGCGACCGGCCTTGTCTTCATAGGCCGGGCCGATGCCCCGACGCGTGGTGCCGATCTTGACGCCGCCATCAGTGGCGTCCTCGCGCAGGCCGTCCAGCTCGCGATGCAACGGCAGGATCAGCGAGGCGTTATCGGCGACCTTCAGGTTATGCTCGCCGATCTCCACGCCCTGCCCGCGCAGCTTGTCGATCTCGGCGAACAGCGCCCAGGGATCGACCACCACGCCGTTGCCGATCACGGCCAGCTTGTTCTTGCGCACGATACCCGAAGGCAGCAGCGACAGCTTGTAGACATTATTGCCGATGACCAGCGTATGGCCGGCATTGTGGCCGCCCTGGAACCGCACCACCACATCGGCGCGGAGCGACAGCCAGTCGACAATCTTTCCCTTGCCCTCGTCGCCCCACTGGGCGCCGACCACAACCACATTGCTCATATCGAAATCCTTAAGCTCAAAGCGGCTGGACGGCCTTGCCGTCCCACCAGTGACTGCACCCTGCGGCCTTGGCCGCTTTTTTCACATCACCCTGGTCCTGCAACGCCGCCCAGGTGGCATGGCCATCCTGGCGCAACTTTGCCGCCGCCGTGCGTGGCGTACCATGAGGAAGATAAACCAGCGGCGCGGCCGGTTGTGCCGGCAGGGCGCGCATGACGCTGTCGAGATAGAGCGTGAAGCCGGTGGCGGCCTCGCCGGCCGGCGTCACATAGCGGCCGCCCCGGCCGAGTTCGCCACGCACATTGCGGGCAAACAGCGTAAACGCAATGCCGGTGTGATACTCGAAGCCCCGGAATTCGCCGGGATCGAGCGTGATCTGCAGATCAGGCGCGGCGGCGGCGACCTCGCGCACCAGCGCATCGAGATCAGCAACGATCTTGGCGGCGGTCTCGGGCAGCTTGAGTTTGTTCAGGCCGTCCAGCGCAGCGCGGGCCGGCCCGGTCAGCGGCAGCAGCTTGAGCAGCGTCGGCGCAGCGGCGCCGCCGGCTTCCTTCAGCTCGGCGGCATCCTTGCGATCCAGCGCGCGGCGCGCGGCGCGGGCCTGTTTCGGTTCCAGGCCATGTGCGGCCATGATCGCCGGCGCCAGCAAAGGCTGTGTGATATCCAGCGACAGGCCGCCGACACCGAGGGCTGCAACCGCTTCGGCCGCCAGCACGGCGACTTCCACATCGGCAGCCAGCGCATCCGATCCGATCAGCTCAACGCCGGCCTGGGCGAACTGGCGTTCGGGCCGCAGTTGCGTCCCGCGCACGCGCAGCACCTGGCCCGCATAGGCGAAGCGCAGCGGACGAGCAGAGTCTTTCAGGCGCGACGCGGCGATGCGCGCCACCTGCAGCGTGATGTCAGTGCGCAGGCCCATCATGCGCTGCGACACCGGATCCATGACGCGGAACATCTGACCGGCCAGATCCTGGCCCGAACCGGCAAGCAGGGTCTCCTCGAATTCGATCAGCGGCGGCTTGACTCGTGCATAACCCTGCGCCGTGAAAGCGCCCAGCAGCGCCTCGGTCGCCTTCGCCTCGGCCTCGGCGCGCGACGGCAGCACGTCGCGTAGGCCAGCCGGCAGCAGGCCAGCCGCAGCGCTCATGTCGCCATCATTCGCAGGGTTGCGTTCGCGCGGTGCCATCGTGATGCTGCCCGTTACCTGTTCTTGAAGGCGGGCTTGCGCTTTTCAGCGAAGGCGCTCATGCCTTCCTTCTGGTCTTCTGTCCCGAAGGTGGAGTGGAAGACGCGACGCTCAAACTTGATGCCCTCGGCCAACGTGGTTTCGTAGGCACGGTTCACCGATTCCTTGGCCATCATCACGATAGGCTGCGACAACGCGCAGATTTTTTCCGCCGTCTTGACCACCTCGTTCAACAGGTCGGCGGCCGGCACGATGCGGCTGACCAGGCCGGAGCGCTCGGCCTCGGCGGCATCCATCATGCGGCCGGTAAGGCACATTTCCATCGCCTTGGACTTGCCGACGAAACGCGTCAGGCGCTGGGTGCCGCCCGAACCGGGAATAGTGCCGATGGTGATTTCGGGCTGGCCGAATTTGGCCGTATCGGCGGCAATGATGAAATCGCACATCATCGCCAGCTCACAGCCCCCGCCCAGCGCATAGCCAGCCACCGCCGCGATCACCGGCTTACGGGTACGCGCCACGCGCTCCCAGTCGCGGGTGATGAAATCCTCCTTGTAGACATCCATGTAGCCCTTGGGCTGCATTTCCTTGATGTCGGCGCCGGCGGCAAAAGCCTTTTCCGAACCGGTCAACACGATGCAGCCGATCTTGTCGTCGGCCTCGAGCGCATCCACGGCTTTGGTCAGTTCCTGCATCAGCGGCGTGCTGAGCGCATTCAGCGCCTGCGGCCGATTCAACGTGATCAGGCCGACCGGGCCGCGCGTTTCCACCAGGATGTTTTCATAGGCCATGACGAACGTTCCTCAGGTTTTATTTGGGCAGCAGCTCGAAGCGCACGGTGAGTGCACCATCGCGGCCGGCGAAGCTGATTTTCAGCTGTTCGGTATCGCGGCGGAATTCTTCCGACCCGGCGGCCTGCCAGCCCAACTGCGGCAGGGTGGCGGCATAGAACTGCCGCACGGCGGCGGCGGTGACATTACCCTTGGCCTCGGTGCTACCGATGCGGCCAGTCGGCTTGTCGAACACCGTGGCGGCGTCGGCATTTTCAGCCAGACCGGGCATCAAGGGCACGTCTTCAGCGATGGAAAGAAAGCCGGCCGCCGCATGAGCGTGGCTGATGAGGCTTGCACGAATCCCCGCCAGCGCCAGACCGCCAATGACGACACCGCTCACGGGGGGTGTGGCAAGGACGAAAAGTGCAGCTAGCGCCGGGACCGGGAAGAACCTCCAGCCGGGGCGGAACATGGCCGGGAATTTGGCAGATCAGGCCGTCGGTTGGAAGCCCCGGAGGCCCGGAATCACACAGGGAATCCGGGGCCGAATCCGGCCTTTATCAGGCTATTTCTGGCAGCGGCCGCAATAGAAGGTGGAGCGTCCCGACTGGACGATCCGGCGAACGGCGGCCTTGCAGGTGACGCAGGCCTGCCCCTCGCGGTCATAGACCCGGAACCGGGTCTGGAAATAGCCCAGTTCGCCATCCGACTGCACATAGTCGCGCAGGGAAGAGCCACCGGCCTTCAGCGCTTCGGTCAGCACGGCCTTGATGGCCGGCACGAGCTTGTGCAGCTTGTCGGCCTTCACGCTGCCGGCAAGTTTTTCCGGATGGATGCCGGCGCGAAACAACGCCTCGCAGACATAGATGTTGCCCAGCCCCGCCACCACGGTCTGATCCAGCAGGGCGGCCTTCATCGGCGCCTTCTTGCCCTTCAGGGCCTCGATCAGGACGGCGGCCGTAAAGGCATCGTCCAGCGGCTCAGGACCGATTCCGGCCAGCAGCTTGTGGGCTACCAGCTTACTGCTGGGAACAAGGTCCATCATGCCGAAACGGCGGGCATCGTTGAAGGTGACGGCCCAGCCCTCGTCGGTACCGAAAATCACATGGTCATGCGGGCCGATGTCGTTGGGCCAGCCCTGCCGCATCACCATGCGGCCCGACATGCCAAGATGAATGATCCAGACCAGGTCGCCTTCCAGGCGAACCAGGATGTATTTGGCCCGGCGCTCCAGCGTCTCGACCCGGCGGCCCTGGATCGATTTGGCGAAATTCTTGGGCAGCGGAAACCGCAGGTCCGGCCGCCGCGCCTCGATGCGCGTGATGCGCCGGCCCTCCAGTTTCAGGGCCAGCCCCCGGCGGGTGGTCTCGACTTCGGGCAGCTCAGGCATGCCTCCGTCTATACCGTTACAGGGCCAATTCGGCTATGGTCTGGCCCGCATGACCCAGACAGGCCCGAATCCCGGCGATGAGACCCATTTCGGCTTCCGCACCGTGCGGGAAAGCGAAAAGGCCGGGCTGGTGCGTGGCGTGTTCGACTCGGTGGCCGGCTCCTACGACATCATGAATGACCTGATGTCGGGCGGCATACACCGGCTGTGGAAGAACAGCATGATCGGCTGGCTCAACCCCCATGGTGCGATGCGCGTGCTGGACATGGCCGGCGGCACCGGCGACATCGCCTTCCGCATTCTGGACCGCGCCCCGCAGGCCGAAGTGCTGGTCGCCGACATCAACACCTCCATGCTGGAGCAGGGCCGCAATCGCGCCATCGATCAGGCAAGGCTGTCGCGGCTGACCTGGGCCTGCATGGATGCGGAACACCTGTCGCTGCCTGACCGTTCGGTGGATGCCTATACCATTGCTTTCGGCATCCGCAACGTGACCCATATCGACGCCGCCCTGCGCGAGGCCTATCGCGTGCTGAAGCCCGGTGGCCGCTTCCTCTGCCTGGAATTCTCCACCGTGCGCAATCCGGCTATGGCGGCATTGTACGACGTCTACAGTTTCAACCTGCTGCCCAAGATCGGCGGTATCGTCGCCAAGGATGAAGACTCCTATCGCTATTTGGCTGAAAGCATCCGCAAGTTCCCGAATCAGGAGCGCTTCGCCGCCATGATCACCGAGGCCGGTTTCGACCAGGTTTCCGTGCGCGATCTCACCGGCGGCATCGCCGCGCTCCATTCCGCCTATCGCATCTGAGCTTTCCGTGGCTGTGCTGACCGACTTGCGCCATCTGCTTCGCCTGTTCGTCACCGGACGCAGTTTCGCGCGCCACGATGCGCTGTTCCTGCTGCAGGATTCAGCCTTCACCCCGCGCAGCGCCCGTGTGGCGCTGAAACTGTTCCAGACGGTGTTCGGCCGTCGCCACCCTGCCCTGCGACCCGGTGAGCGGCTGGCAGCGGCGCTGGGTGATCTGGGACCGAGCTACATCAAACTGGGCCAGGTGCTGTCCGTGCGCCCCGATGTAGTGGGTACGGCAATTGCCGAGGATCTGGGTCGTCTGCGCGACAAGCTTCCGCCATTTTCCTGGACGCAGGCCAAAATGATTCTGGAAACAGAACTCGGCGTGCCGGTCGAGACGCTGTTCAATCATGTGACCCCCGAACCTGTGGCGGCCGCCAGTGTGGCGCAGGTCCACCTGGCCGAAACCAGCGAAGGCCTGCCGGTGGCGGTGAAAATCCTGCGGCCAGGCGTGGAAGCAGCCTTTGCCCGCGATCTGGCGCTGTTTGCCTGGATCGCGGAAACGGCAGAACTGCGCGCCCCGGGCATGGCACGCTTGCGGCCGCGCGAAGTGGTGATGTCGTTGCGCGATTGGGTCGCCATCGAGCTCGACCTGCGGCTCGAAGCGGCGGCAGCGTCCGAGCTGCGCGACAATTTCCTCGACGATGTCGATGTGATCGTGCCTGCCATCGACTGGCAACGCACGGCGCGCCGCGTGTTGACCGTGCAGCGGATCAGCGGCACGCCGATCGAGGATCGGGCCGCCCTGGTGACGGCCGGCGTCGATGTGAAGGCGGTGGCCGAACGCGTCATCCGGGTCTTCCTCAAGCAGGCTTTGCGCGACGGCTATTTCCATGCCGACATGCATCATGGCAATCTGTTCGTGGCCGCCGATGGCCGACTGGAGCTGGTCGATTTCGGCATTATGGGCCGGCTCGACCTCAAGACCCGCCGCTTCATGGCCGAAATGCTCGGCGCCTTCCTGACCGGTAACTGGCGTCGCGCCGCCGAAGTGCATTTCGAGGCCGGCTATGTACCGGCCGACCGCAGCGTCGACGCCTTCGCCCAGGCCTGCCGCTCCATCGGCGAACCCATTCTTGATCGACCGGTCACCGAAATCTCCATCGGCCGCCTGCTGGCGCAGCTGTTCCAGATCACCGAAACCTTCGGGATGCAGACGCAGACTCATCTGCTGCTGCTACAGAAGACCATGGTGACTGTGGAAGGTGTGGCGCGCAGCCTCGATCCAGAGATCAATTTCTGGGAAGTAGCACGGCCAGTGATCGAGGATTGGGCGCGCACGAATATGGGACCCGAAGCCTATATGCGCGAAGCCGCCGGCACGCTGGTCGATTTCGCCAAACGCCTGCCCAAGGTGGCGCGCGATCTGGAAAGCCTGGCCGAAACGGCGCAGGCAGACGGCCTGCACTTAAGTACAGCCAGCATCCTGGCGCTGGCCGAGAGTCATGCCGAGGCCCAGGCGCGCCGGCGACGGCCGCTTCTCTGGGCGCTATGGGCGATTGCCACACTGCTGGCACTCGCACTTTTCGTTTGATCGCCAAAAGAAAAGGGGCCGGTTTCCCGGCCCCTTCCCGTTTGCACTGATCGGTTCGGATCAGAAGTCGAAGCGCGCGCCGACGAGGCCGAAGGTGGCCTTGGCGTCGTTGTTCGCCTGAGCGGCAACGCCGTTCGGGGTCGCACCGGCACTGTAGGCATCGTCGAAGTCATACTGACCGCCGCCGCCGAACAGCAGGATGCCGCTGGCCAGCTGGTAGCTGACGCCGACGCTGTACCAGGTGAACTTGTCGCGGCCGCCGACGGCGGTGCCACCAATGTTGCCCTGGTCGGTCTTGCTGAGCGAGAAGTCCGCACCGACACCGACCGAACCCGGACGGGTGCCGTTGGTGAGGTACTTCACACCGAGGCTGTAGACATCGCGCTGGTCGCCACCGGCATTGGTGAGCGGATTCTTGGTACCGGTCTCTTCGGTCTTCCAAGCGCCGCCGACCTGCACGATCGAACCATCGCCGATGTTGTAGGTGGCGGTGGCGCCGGCCATGAAGCCCTCAAGACCATTCTGCTTGAAGATCTGAGCGCCGCCCGAGGCAGCAGTCGGAGCCGTGCCGTTGGCTTCGATGTTGTAGTGGTTGTAGCCAACCATCACACCGAGATCGACCGGGCCGAACGACTCGATGTAGTTCGCCGCCGCCGAGTAGATCTTGGTGAACTGACCCGGATCCGTGGTCAGGCCAAAGCCCGGTGAGCAGGCGTTGGCGCTGGGCGTCCCCTGCAGCGAGGAGGCGTTGGCAAAGTCCTGGCAACCATCCGGAACATACGAGAAGCCAAGCTGCAGACCCTTACCGGCCTTCGAGCCGAAATAGCGGTTCGAAGCGGTATACAGGTTCAGACCTTCAGTATCATCACCGGAGGCTCCAAACTTGCTGAGCGGGCCGGTCGTGCGCGCACCCGAAGGGGCGTTGATCACATTGGTGTTGGCGGCCGGATCGATGGTTCCGATATTCGGCAGGGCCGAGGGGGCGCCATAGACCATCTTCGAGGACGCACGATCAGTGGAACCGATTTCCGCACGGCCTATATCGGCGCGTTCGAAGAACATGTAGCTTTCGTCGATCTGGTCGCCGTCGGTGTTGCCTTCCAGTTCAATGCGGCCGCCGGCCACCAGGCCGTTATCGAGCACGCCGCGAATATTGAACCAGATTTCGGTGTCGCCGGCGCCAATGGTGTTGGAGCTGCGATCAAGATGCGCCGGGGTGTTATCGCGATCCTGGAACTTGTAGGTGCGCATCATGTAGCCGCCGACGCTGACGCTGATCGGCTCGGCCTTGACCTGAGCGGATGCAATATCGGCCAGGAACAGGCCGGCAGCGGCAACCAAGGCAGTCTGGAGCAGTAGGGTCTTTTTCATCCGTTGGGTCCTTCTAGGTGAGGATATGTCAGCATCGCCGGGGGCGACCCACGAATGGCGCTAAGCGCGGGACGAACCCTGATTTCCAGGCCGGCCGTTGTCAACGAAAGGAGCGTAACTGCGACAGGGGCGGAAGAATTTGCCACCTACTGTGATCCGAAAGCCGCCACTTCCTGTGTCGACCATCACATTCCTCGATCGAAACGCGGAAATTACAAATCGCCGTTCAAAAAGAAAAGGGCGGGTTAAACCCGCCCCTTTCCCGGATCAAACCGAGTGTATCGGCTTAGAAGTCGAGGCGAGCGCCGATCACGCCAAAGGTCGCCTTGGACTGGTTGGCAGCAACATTGTTGCCGTCCTCGTAGTCATAGGCGCCGATACCGCTATAAAGCAGGATGCCAGCGGCAAGCTGATAGGTCAGACCGGCCTGAAGCAGATCATACTTATCGTCAGCGAAACCAGTTTCCTCACCCTTGACGCGGAGATATTCCGCACCCAGACCGATGGAACCCGGCGCCACACCGTTGGTCAGATAGCGCAGGCCAGCGTTGTAGGCTTTGCGGTCAATCGTAGTGCTCACTTCTTCCGACTTGTAGCCACCGCCGAAGGTGACGGTCGAGCCGTCACCGACATTGAAGGTCAACTGACCACCGGCCTGCCAGCCATCAACGCGATCCCGCACGGCCGGAGCAGTCGCAGTCTCCAAGTTGGTGCTGATGTAAGCGCCATACAGAGCCAAGCCAAAGGCACCGAACGATTCGATGTAGTTCGCAGCAACCTGATGGTTGTTGTGAACGCCAGCGTCATTGGTCACGCCGAAGCCAACAGGGCAGGTGCCCGCAGCGGCAGTGCCCTGCAGAGAACTAGTGTTAGCATAGTCCTGACAACCGTCAGCAATATACGAATAGCCGAGCTGCAGGCCCTTGCCCACCTTAGAACCAAAGTAGCGGTTCGAAGCGGTGTACAGGTTAAGACCTTCGGTATCATGAGCAGCGTTAGCAAACCACATCGTGGTGCCACCAGCGCGATTGTTTGCCGGAGTAATATAGGCTGAATTTTCCGAGGCCGACGAACCGGTCGAATAACCTGGGATGGCGCTAGGAGCGAAATAGTTCATCTTCGAAGTGACCCGATCAGTCGAGCCGATTTCCATGCGGCCGAAAGAATCGTTTTCGAACCACATGTAGCTTTCGTCGATCTGGTCGCCGTCGGTGGCGCCTTCCAGCTCGATGCGGCCGCCGACCTTCAGGCCATTGTCCAGCACCGCGCGGATGTTGAACCAGATTTCCGCGTCTGGTGCGCCGAAGGTGGCGGCCGAACGGTCGGTCTGGGCGCTCCCGGCCGCTTTAGAGCGGTCCTGGACCTTGAACGAACGATTCATGTAGCCACCGACCGTGACGCTGATCGGTTCAGCCTTGACTTGCGCGGAAGCGATGTCGGCCACGAACAGGCCAGCAGCGGCAACAAGCGCGGTTTGCAGAAGCAGAGTCTTCTTCATTTTCCTCTTTCCTCTCCCACCGGGATTAGGGTTTCAATGCTAGTCACTAGCAGCGAACAGACAGCCGACTCCGGCCATGTGATCGTCGAGGATCAAGCCATCCCCCCCCTGCAAGTGTCAATAAAAGCAGCGTTTTCCCGGTGCTTTTTGCGCGCGGTGTTGCAATTGGGCCACAATATTGCCGTATTTCGTGAAATTTTCTTTTCTTGTCAAAAGCTTATACTGGATTTGACGATCAAAATGCGATCCGCTTTTTGCCCTATTTGCGGCGCCGAAAATGATACGCCCGACCGGGCTCCGGCTGTCCATTTTCAATGCGTAGTGTCTCGTCGGCAAAGGTCACGACCTCGAAATCCGCCGCCTCCGCACAGGCACGGATATAGGCATCGGTCTGCCGGAACCGCCCGCGGGGCATGAGCTGGATCGGCGGATCATCTGGCGCCCCCAACTCAATGGTGCACAGAATTTCACCACTCTCGCTAAGATTCTGTTTTGAAAGATTAAAAATCCCATCCAGCTTGCCGATGTAGATAAACACATCGGTCGACAGCAGCACGTCATACCGGACAGGGGGGCGGCGCAGGAAGGTGTGAATCTCGGCTTTGTAGAGATGGTCATAACCCCGGTCGCTGGCCTGCCGGAGCATGCGCGCGGCCAGATCCAGGCCATCGAGCCGCGTCGCATAGGGCCGGAACAGGGGGGCATTCAACCCGGTCCCGCAGCCCAGGTCGAGAATCGTCCGGGTCGCCTGTTTCGGCCAGGCGGCTTCGGCCAGGGCGGCGATCATCTGCGGTCCGCGATACTGCAGGGCCGCCAGATGGGCGTCAAAATGATCCGCATGGCCGTCGAAGACCCACAGGACGTAGTCGTCCGGGGCCCGATCCGGCGGCACCCCGCCCTCCAGCATGGCGATCATGTGGCGGATCGCGCCGGAATTGGGCATCAGCGCACCGGCGCGGCGGAAAGCATCAAGGGCCCCGACACTATCCTTGCGCTCCAGATGACACTGCCCAAGGCCGAGCCAGGCCGGCGGAATATCGCGCTCGGCCAGGATTTGCCGGTAAAGCGCGATGGCGGCATCGATATTGCCTGCGGCCTGGGCGTCCCAGGCGCGGCGCAAAAGGTCATCGATGGCGGCATCCGTCAGCGGCATCAGCGCCGGCTTTAAGGCTTTTCCCGGAAGCTGGCAATCCTCCGCTCACCAAGGACCAGACGATTGGCGGGCCGCCTGAAACTGTGCTATTCCACGCATCCTTAACGCGTTTCAGGAGGACGGCTGCGATGGCTTTTGCGCGCCCGCAGATTTTGCGCTCGATTTCCGGCTGGCCCCTGCCGTATCGACTGGCCCGAGTCGGATCGCATCTGGCTGTCCTGCTGGTCGCCGGCAGCCTCGTCGTCCTGGCCGGCTGCAGCTCGCCGGGCGATGGCCAGACCCAGACCTCCTATCCTGAAAAGGATGGCAGCGGCAACTACAACCCAGCGCCGCAGAGTGCCGAGCGCTCCACCATTTTCGGCCCCGGCGGCCTCAATATTCTGGGCGGCGGCAACAAGAAGACCGACGATCAGGGTGGCAGCGGCGGTATCGGTGTGAACAGCTTCCTCTGGCGCGCCTCGCTGGATGCCATCTCCTTCATGCCGCTGGCCTCTGCCGATCCCTTCGGCGGCGTTATCATTACCGACTGGTATGTGCCGCCGCAGACCCCGAACGAGCGTTTCAAGGTCACCGTCTACATCCTGGATCGCGCCCTGCGGGCCGATGGCCTGCGCGTTGGCGTTTTCCGCCAGGTGCGCCAAGGCGATGGCTGGCTTGATCAGGCTGCGGCGCCCAACACTGCCGTGAGCATGGAAAATGCCATTCTGCAGCGGGCTCGCGAATTCCGCATGGAAGCCGAAGCGCGCCGCTAAGCGGCGACGTTCCACAGACGCAGCAGGAAGCACCGGATCAGTCTTATGTCCCGCTATAACGCCAAGGCGGTCGAAACCAAGTGGCAGGCCGTCTGGGACGAGCGTCAGTCGTTCCGCGCCGAAAACGACACCCAGCGACCCAAGTATTACGTCCTTGAGATGTTTCCCTATCCGTCGGGGCGCATCCATATGGGCCATGTGCGCAACTACACGCTGGGCGATGTCGTCGCCCGCTACAAGCGCGCACGCGGCTTCAACGTGCTGCATCCGATGGGCTGGGACGCCTTTGGCCTGCCGGCGGAAAACGCCGCACAGGAAAAGAAGGTCCATCCCGCCGCCTGGACCTACGACAACATCGCCAACATGCGTAGCGAGCTGCAGCGCATGGGCCTGTCGCTGGACTGGAGCCGCGAGCTCGCGACCTGCCATCCCGGCTACTACAAATATCAGCAGCAGATCTTCCTGGATTTCCTGAAAGCCGGGCTGATTTATCGCAAGGAAAGTTTCGTCAACTGGGATCCGGTGGATCACACCGTGCTCGCCAATGAACAGGTGATCGACGGACGCGGCTGGCGCTCGGGCGCGCTGGTTGAACGCCGCAAGCTGTCGCAGTGGTTCCTCAAGATCACCGCCTATGCCGATGACCTGCTGACCACGCTACAGACCGGGCTGGAACGCTGGCCCGAGCGCGTCAAACTGATGCAGCAGAACTGGATCGGCAAATCGGAAGGCGCACGCTTCAGCTTCGCGCTGAAGAACCGTGCCGATAAGATCGAAGTCTATTCGACGCGGCCCGATACACTGTACGGCGCCAGCTTCGTCGCCATCGCCGCCGATCATCCGATCGCCGCCGAGATGGCGAAAAATGATCCCGAGCTCGCGGCCTTCATCGAGGAATGTCGCCAGACCGGCACAGCGGAAGCCGAGCTGGAAAAGGCCGAGAAGAAGGGTTACCGCATTCCGGTCGACGCCCTGCATCCCTTTGATCCGTCATGGGCGCTGCCGGTCTATGTCGCCAATTTCGTGCTGATGGAATACGGCACCGGCGCCATCTTCGGCTGCCCGGGTCATGACCAGCGCGATCTGGATTTTGCGCGCAAATACAATCTGTCCGTGAAGGCGGTCGTCGCTCCGAAAGGCCAGGGCGACATCGAGATCGGCACCGAAGCCTTCACCGAGACCGACAACACGGTCGCGATCAATTCGGATTTCCTCAATGGCCTGGATGTCACGGCCGCCAAGCGCGCCGCGATCCAGAAGCTGGAGCAGATGAAATCGGGCGAAGGCACCGTCACCTTCCGCCTGCGCGACTGGGGCGTTTCGCGCCAGCGCTACTGGGGCTGCCCGATTCCGGTGATCCACTGCGATGCCTGCGGCATCGTGCCGGTGCCGCCGAAAGACCTGCCGGTCGAACTGCCCGACGATGTCACCTTCGACAAGCCTGGCAATCCACTCGATCTGCATCCGACCTGGAAGCATGTGACCTGCCCGACCTGTGGCGGCAAGGGCCGGCGCGAAACCGACACCTGCGACACCTTTGTCGATTCGTCGTGGTATTTCGCCCGCTTCTGCAGCCCGCGCGCCGATCTGCCCGTCGAGAAAGCGGCGGCCGATTACTGGCTGCCGGTCGATCAGTATATCGGTGGTATCGAGCACGCGATTCTGCATCTGCTCTACTCGCGCTTCTTCACCCGTGCGCTGCGCGACACCGGCCATATCTCGCTGCCCAGCGGCGAACCCTTCGAAGGCCTGTTCACCCAGGGCATGGTCTGTCACGAGACCTATAAGGATGCCTCCGGCGCCTGGCTGCAGCCGACCGAAGTGAAGAAGGACGGTGGCAAGGTCGTGCATCTGCGCACCGGCGAACCGGTGACGGTCGGCCGTACCGAAAAGATGTCGAAGTCGAAGAAGAACGTCATCGACCCCGGCCTGATCATCGACACCTACGGCGCCGATACCGCGCGCTGGTTTATGCTGTCCGACAGCCCGCCGGAGCGTGATCTGGAATGGAGCGAAGGCGGCGTTGAAGGCGCTTGGCGCTTCACCCAGCGCTTGTGGCGCCTGGTCGACGAGCCGCGCGGCCCGATTGCCGCCAAGGGTGCAAGCCTGCCCGGCGAATGGCCGGCCCCGACCCTGGAGCTGCGGCGCGCCCTGCACAAGACCATCCTGGCCTTGACCGGCGATCTGGAAAATTTCCATTTCAACAAGGCAGTGGCCCGCATTCACGAATTCACCAACCTGCTGGAAGCGGCCAAGGGCGACGATGCCGCCACTGCCTGGGCCCGCCGTGAGGCGCTGGAGGCCCTGTCCAAGCTGATCGGCCCCATGGTGCCGCATCTAGCCGAGGAAATCTGGCAGGCGATGGGCCATGACGGTCTGCTGCTGGACCAGCCCTGGCCGGTGGCCGATGCCGCCCTGGCGCGGGATGAAACCGTCACCATCGCGGTGCAGGTGTCGGGCAAGCTGCGCGCCACCATCGAGGTGGATCGTGACATGGAGCAGACAGCGCTGGAAAAACTGGCGCTGGCCAACGACAATGTCCTGCGTGCCATGGAGGGCAAACCCGTGCGCAAGGTCATCGTCGTCCCGAACCGGATCGTCAATGTTGTGGTCTAGGCCCAGCAAGCTCCTGATTGCCGGCATGCTGGTCATGCTGATGGCAGGCTGTGGCTTCAAGCCGTTGTACCGCACGGACAGCGCTGGCGACGTGGTGCCGCAATTCAGTCAGATCAGCATTGCACAGCCTGAGGACCGGCCGAGCCAGCAGCTGCGAAACTATCTGCTCGACTCGCTGACACCGCATGGTGAGCCGCAGAAGCCCCGCTATATCCTGGAATACCGGCTGACCGAGAATATCGGGTCCGTCTTCGTGACGCGGAGTGAAGAGATCACCCGCAACAACCTCCAGATGGCGGTCTATTATACCTTGCGGGATTATGAAACCGGCAAGCCCGTCTACAGCCAGTCGGTGCAAAGCCTGGCCTCCTACAATCTGACGCTCGCCGACTATGCCAATCTCGTCAGCGAGAAGAATGCTCGCGAGCGCAGCCTCAAGGACATCGCCGAGCAGATGCGCCTGCGGCTAGGCAACTTCTTCGATCGCCGGTCGGCTGCCGGACAGCCCCGCACGCAATGAAGCTCGCGACACGCGACGCTGAAGCCTTCGTCAAACGGCCGCGCGCCGATATCCGGGCGGTGCTATTGTTCGGCTCTGACGCCGGCCTGATCCGCGAACGCGCCAAAATCATCGCCAAGAGCGCCTGTGAAGACCTGAGCGATCCTTTTCGCGTTTCCACCCTCACCGGTGCACAGTTGCAGGATGACCCGGCCCGGCTGGCCGATGAGGCCGGTGCGATTGCGCTGACCGGCGGCCGCCGCGTCGTCATGGTGTCAGGAGCCGGTGACCGCAACGCCAAACTGTTTGAAGCCTTTCTCGAAGCGCCCGTCGGCGACACGCTGGTCGTGGTCGAGGCCGGCGAGCTCACCGCGCGCTCAAGCTTGCGCGTTGCCTTCGAGGAAGCACCGATTGCCGCCGCCATCGCCTGCTACGCCGATGACAACCGCGCCCTGCAGGGCCTGGTGGAAGACGTGGCGCGCGAAGCCGGCAAGAAGGTCGCACCCGAAGCCATGGCCTACTTGCTCGACAATCTCGGCACCGACCGCATGGTCAGCCGTGGCGAGTTGGCCAAGCTGATGCTCTACAAGGGCGACGACACGACGCCGGTCAGCCTGGAGGATTGCGAGGCCACGATCGGCGACAGCTCCACGCTGTTTCTCGACGACGCTGCTTTTGCCGCTTTCGGCGGCGATTTCAACACGCTGACTGATGCCCTCACTCGCTGCGAAAGTGCGGGCGAGTCGCCGGTGGCGATCCTGCGTGTAGCGCAAAAACATGGCCAGAAGCTGCATCTGGCCGCGGCCCAGCGCGAAAGTGGCGGGCGCGCCGACCCGACGCGGCTGGGCGTGCACTGGACGCGGCGCGATGGCTTCGAGCGGCAGACCAAGATGTGGTCGAGCGACCGGCTGATGCGCGCGCTGGAAATCCTGACCGATGCCGAGCTGCTGACCAAAAGCACCGGCATGCCGGCGGCGGCTGCCTGCGGCGACGCGTTGCTGCGCATAGCGCGCGCAGCCCGCGTCAGCCGCTAGGCCTTACTCTCCGAAATCGAGAATACCCGCCGCGCCGTCTTCCGCCCCGGCCATCAGATAGCGGCCATCGGAGGTCCAGGCCAGTGCCGTCACCGGCGCCGGGCCCAGCGTTTCGAGATCGATACTCGACTCATCATTGATGCGGCCAAGCTTGAGCCGGCCGTTCACGTCGCCCGACGCCACCAGACCGTGGCGCGGATGGCAGGCCACCACTGTCGCCACGGCGCCGCGGCTGAGTTCGACCGGCGCCGAGCCCATCGGACCCTTGCCCTTGCAGTCCCAGACCACCACCGTTTCAGCGCCCGAGGTGGCAAGCCAGCGGCCGTCCTTCGACCAGCTCATGCTCTTGGGCTTGTTGGGATAGCCGCTCATGCGCATGTCGGCGCTGTCGCTGAGCCGCCAGCCATGCATCTCGTTTTCCTGCGTCGCGGTCATGATGAACTTGCCGTCGGGCGACCAGGTCACCGCGACATGCGAGCTTTTCCAGGCCAGCCTTTTCGCCGGCTGCGCCTCGGCCTTGGCCCACCACAATGTGACGCCGCCGTAATGCGACACCACCAGCCGCTTCCCCTTCGGATTGAAGGCAATGCCACTGATCGTGCTGGGGTGATCCTCGAAGATGGCACCCGGCTCGCCGCGCGGATTGAGCAGGCCGACGCGCTTGCCGGCGGCATAGGCAATGCCGCCTTCCGACACCGCCACCTGTTCGATCCATTTGCGCGGCACGGCGGCGAGCTCGTGTCCCGTTCCATCGACAGCAGTCAGCATCAGCTTGCCGTCATCGCCGCCCGAGACGAAACCCTCGCCATCGGTGGAAGCGGCCAGGCACAGCAGCGCCGCGTCGGGATGCGCAACGAGCCGCCGCGTGGTGTCGGCATCGGGCTCGTCGAAGGGCCGCAGCGCGATCGAGCCGTCGCCCAGACCGAAACCTGCGGTGCCCGCACCCTCAGCCGCCGCGACCGCGACGACGCCGGACTTGAACTGCCACAGATACGCGCGGAAACCGATCTGCGACTTAGGCGCGGGTGGCATCGAAACCCCGCTGCAGAGCGTTGCGGTCAAGATCGCGGCCGATGAAGACCAGGCGCGAGACGCGCTTTTCATCGACGCGCCAGTCGCGCTGGAAATCGCCATCCTTGATCATATGCACGGCCTGGAAGACGAAGCGCTTGTCGCTGCCCTGGAAAGCCAGGATGCCCTTGCTGCGCAGGATGTCCTGGCCTTTGCTGGCCAGCAGTTCGCTGATCCAGGCGTCGAACTTGCGCGAATCGATCGGCGTATCGACGGTCAGCGACACACTTTTCACCGTGGTGTCGTGGATGCTGTCGCCATGATCATGGTCGCAATGCTCATCATGCACATGGCCGGCTTCGCCATGGGCCGGGTTGTGGCCATGGTCGTGGTGGTGATGCCCGTGGTCATGATCATGGTCATGCCCGCAATGCTCGTCATGCACATGACCAGCCTCACCATGTGGCGGATTCAGGAAATCCGGCTCCAAGTCGAGGATGCGGTTGAGGTCGAAGGCGCCGCGGTCAAGCACCTTGTCGAGCGCGACATCGCACTTCGTCGCATGATGAATCTGCGCGAAGCGGTTGACGCTGCGGATGCGGCGCTCGATATCGGCCAACTCGTCCTTGGTCACCAAGTCGGTCTTGTTCAGCACGATCACGTCGGCGAAGGCGATCTGCTCTTCCGCTTCGCGGCTGTCCTTCAGGCGCAGCGGCAGATGACGGGCATCCACCACGGTGACGATCGAATCAAGACGGGCGCGGCGGGCCACATCCTCGTCCACAAAGAAGGTCTGCGCCACCGGACCCGGATCGGCCAGACCCGTAGTCTCCACGATGATGGCGTCGAAGCGGTCCTTGCGCTTGAACAGGCCCTCGATGATGCGGATCAGGTCGCCGCGCACGGTGCAGCAGATGCAGCCGTTGTTCATCTCGAAGACTTCCTCGTCGGCATCCACGACCAGTTCGTTGTCGATGCCGATTTCGCCGAATTCGTTGATGATAACGGCGTATTTCTTGCCGTGCTGCTCGGTCAGGATGCGGTTCAGCAGCGTGGTCTTGCCCGCGCCGAGATAGCCGGTCAGCACGGTGACGGGGGTCTGAATATTTTCGGATGACTGTGACATAAGCGGATATCTCCGGCCGGCATGGCCATGCTACGAAGCAGGCCTTATATTGAATATCGGGGCGTAACCATAGTGGCCTCGCCCTCAGAGTCCAGTCTTGGGTCCAGACCCGGCCAGAGCGTCAGAAACCATGGCAAAAACCTATTCCATCACCGTTCCCAGCCCGCTCGGCTCCCTCACCGTGACCGCCACCGCCACGGCCGTCGTCAAGCTCGACTGGGGCGGCCGGGGCGCCAAAGCCGCCGACGTCGACATGCCGCCCGAGGCCGAGGCCCTGCTGGCCGAAACCGCCCGTCAGCTCGAGATCTATTTCCGGGACGGCAAGCATGCCTTCGACCTGCCGCTGGAACCGGCCGGCACCGACTTCCAGCGCGCCGTATGGGACTTCATGCTGGCCATCCCGGCCGGCCGCACGCGCAGCTATGGCGAGGCCGCGACCGCCATCGGCAGCGGGCCGATCGACTCCCGGGCAGTTGGCAGTGCCTGCGGCGCCAATCCGATCCCGGTGATCATTCCCTGCCACCGGATTCTTGCGGCCGGCGGCGATGCCGGCGGCTATTCGGGCAAGGGCGGACTGGAAACCAAACGCTGGCTGCTGCGCCACGAGGGCGCCTATGTGCCCTCGGAGCAGGTCACCCTGCTGTAACCGATTTCACAGGCTCGTGCTGATGTGACCGGGACCATATGGCCCCGGTTGCCGCACGCCATGCGCTCTGGTTAGAGTTCCTCCCCGGATAACCAGGAGGAACGCGCAATGGCCAAGACCATCACGATCAGCGCCCATGATGGCGGCAGCTTCACCGCCTATCAGGCCGGCGACACCAATACTGCTTCTGGGCGCCCCGGCATCCTGGTCATCCAGGAGATTTTCGGCGTCAACAAGGTGATGCGCGACATCTGCGACGACCTGGCCAAACAGGGCTATGTCGCGGTCTGCCCCGACATCTTCTGGCGCCAGGAACCCGGCGTCGACATCACCGACAAGAGCGAAGCCGAGTGGAAGAAGGCTTTTGCGTTGTTCGGCGGCTTCAATCTCGATCTCGGCATCGAGGACCTGAAGTCCACACTCGCCGCCATCCGCAAGCTGCCCGGCGTCACCGGCAAGGTCGGCACGGTCGGCTACTGCCTCGGCGGCAAGCTGGCTTTCCTGATGGCGACGCGCAGCGACATTGATGCGTCCGTGTCCTATTACGGCGTCGGCCTGGCCGACCACACCGGCGAGGTGGCCAACATCAAGAAGCCGCTGCTGATGCATGTCGCCACCGAAGACAAATTCGTGCCCAAGGACCAGCAGGCCAAGGTAAAGGCGGCGGTGGCCGCCAACCCGAATGTCACGCTGCATGAATACCAGGGCAACGACCATGCCTTTGCGCGTACCGGTGGCGATCACTATGACAAAGCCGCCGCCGATAGCGCCAATGCGCGCAGTGCTGATTTCTTCAAGAAGCATCTCGGTTAAGGGGCGACACACATCATGGTTCACGCGATCCGCATCCACGCCACCGGCGGCCCCGAACAGATGAAGTGGGAAGAGGTCGAGGTCGGCGCGCCCGGCGCCGGCCAGATTCGCCTCAAGACCACGGCGGCCGGCCTGAACTATATCGACACCTACCATCGCAGCGGTCTGTACAAGCAGCCGCTGCCGCTGGTGCTGGGCATGGAAGGTGCCGGCACGGTGACGGCAGTGGGCGATGGCGTGAGTGACGTGAAGGTCGGCGACCGCGTCGCCTATGCCTCGGCACCGCTCGGCTCCTATGCGGAAGAGCGCCTGATGCCGGCCGACCGCGTTGTGGTGATACCGGACGGGATCAGCGACAGCCAGGCCGCCGCCATCATGCTGAAGGGCATGACGACGGAATATCTCGTGCTGCGCACCTACAAGATCAAGGCCGGCGACACCGTGCTGTTCCATGCCGCCGCCGGCGGCGTCGGGCTGATCTTCGGCCAGTGGGCGAAGGCGCTCGGCGCGACGGTGATCGGTACCGTGGGCAGCGACGACAAGGCCAAGCTGGCGAAAGCCCATGGCTACGACCACATCATCAACTACCGCACCGAGAATTTCGTCGAGCGCGTGAAGGAACTCACCAAGGGCGCGATGCTGCCCGTGGTCTATGACGGCGTCGGCAAGGATACCTGGCCGGCCTCGCTCGACTGCCTGCAGCCGCTCGGCCTGATGGTCAGCTTCGGCAATGCGTCGGGCCCGGTGCCGCCGACCGATATCGGCATTCTCGCGGGCAAGGGCTCGCTCTATCTCACGCGACCCACGATGGTGACCTACACGGCCAAGCGCGCCGATCTGGTTGCCTCGGCCAACGCGCTGTTCGATGTGGTGAAGCGCGGCAAGGTGAAGGTGGAAATCCCGCAGACCTATGCGCTGAAGGATGCGGCGCGCGCCCATACCGATCTGGAAGCGCGCAAGACCACCGGCTCGACGCTGTTGCTGCCGTAATCCGATACGGGTCCGGTTGGCCGGACCCGTATTCATCGGCTATCTGTCATCTCACCGCCGCTGGGCGCGCCAGTCCTCGACCGACACCACCTGCCCCTGCTCCCGCATGCGGAAATAGAAGTCCCGCCCCAGCGAGGCCGGGCCGGAAATACCGCTCTTGGCGCCCTGACCTTCCACCCGCACCACCAGCTCGAAGGCGCCACCATTCTCAGAGCGATCGGTCTCGAAGCCGTCGACCAGCAGCATGCGATGCAACTGCATGGTATGCGGGTTGCGGGTATCGAGATACGAGCCGTATTGCAGCCGGTTATCCTCGAAATGCCGCCGCAGCATCGGCTCGCTGATTGTCCACAGCGCCTCCTTGCTGCGCTTCATGCGCGGCAGCGTTGCGGCCTCCGCCGAGGCCATGGCCGGCGCAGCCGCGGTCGCATCGACAGCCTTGCCGCCGACTGCCGCTGCCGTGCCCCCCGATGGCGGGCCGCCGGCAGACGGCGCCAGCGCGATGGCGGTCACCGGATCGTATTTCACATTGGCATTGGTGGCGGTATCGACCATCACGCCGATCAGGCCGCCGATCAGGATGTTGCCCAGCGTGGATGCCGCCATGTCGTATTTCACGACACCCTTGGCCTCCTCGAAGCTCTCCTTGCGGCACACCACCTCGATGTCGGCGCGCGCCTTCTGGATCTGCACGCTGCCCGGGGTCACCGTGCGGCCGATGGTCAGGCCGTTGCGGGTCAGCACGCAGTCGGCGCCCGGCGGGTTGGTCTGGAAGGTCAGGGTCTGCGAGCTGCCTTCGGTCACCGATGAACAGCTGGCCAGCAGCAGGCCCGCCCCTGAAAGGCCGGCCAGGATTACGCGACGCATGTCTTTCCCCCAATGCAAATCACCCTGCACAGGATGCGCCGGCGCGCGTGGCCACGCGCGTTGATAAACCGTCAAAACCGTCCCGGTGGCGGAATTCCGCAGTCCGGCGGCGCCTAAACCCGGCCCGACTCGAATCCGGCGCGCCGTGCGCCCGAGTCGAGTCGGGGCCAAACGGTTGCGCGCGGCCCGGCAACGGGCTTTCATCCCCGGACTTTCGCCCTGGGCTTTCGCCCTGGCTTTCACCCTGGGCTTTCGCTACGGGCTTTCGCTACGGGCTTCGCGATGACCGACCTTTTGCATCTCGCCGCCGGCAACCTGCTGTCGCCGATGATCCTGGCCTTCGTGCTGGGCGCGGTGGCGGCCGGCCTGCGCTCCGACCTGGAAATCCCCGAGGGCGCGGCGAAAGGCCTGGCGATCTACCTGATGTTCGCCATCGGCTTCAAGGGCGGCGTCGCCATGCACACCGCCAGCGGCTGGGCGCTGGTCGGCGCCATTGTCGCGGCGCTCATTTTAAGCCTCGCCCTGCCGCTGATCGCCTTCGGCCTGTTGCGGGGCGTCTGGGGCCAGAGCCGGGTCAACGCCGCCGCCATCGCCGCCCATTACGGCTCGATCAGCATCGTGACTTTCGTGACGGCGGCCGAATTCCTGCGCAGCCGCGACATCCCGTATGAGGGCTATCTCGTCGCCATGACGGCGGTGATGGAGACGCCCGCCATCCTGGTCGGGCTGCTGCTCGCCGGCCGCCAGGTGCAGCAGGGCATGCAGCCCGGCAGCAGCGAACGCGGCGCGCTGGTGCGCGAAGTGCTGGTGAATGGCTCGGTGATGCTGCTGGTCGGCGGCTTTGTCATCGGCTGGGTCACCGGCGATGCCGGCATGACCAAGATCAAACCCTTCGTGTCCGACCTGTTCAATGGCGCGCTCTGCATCTTCCTGCTCGATATGGGTCTGGTGGCCGTGCGCCAGGGTCGCGCCGCCAAGCGCTTCCCCCGGGCGCTGATCCTGTTCGGCTTCGTCATGCCACCGATCGGCGCGGCCTGCGGCTTCATCGCCGCCTGGGCGCTCGGGCTTTCGGTTGGCGGCGCCATGCTGTTAGCTGTACTGGGCGCGTCCGCATCATACATAGCCGTGCCGGCCGCGATGCGCCTCGCCTTGCCGGCCGCCAGCCCGTCGCTGTCGGTGACGCTGGCGCTGGCCATCACCTTCCCCTTCAATGTCGCCATCGGCCTGCCGCTTTACCTGACGGTGGCGCAGCGCCTGTTCGGAGCCTGAGATCATGGCCATGGAATCGAACAAGACCACGCATCCGCGCAAGAAGATCGAGATCATCGTCGAGGCGCCGCTCCAGCGCTCCGTTCTCGAGTGGCTCTCCGCTCAGGGCGTGAAGGGCTGGAGCCTGCTGCCGCGCGTGATCGGCGGCGGGCAACAAGGCGAGCGCAGCGGCGACGACATCACGCGGGCGTTTGACAATGTGATGATCGTGGCGGTGACCACCGAGGCCGTGGCGCGCCAGGTGCTGGACGGCTTCCATGCCCGCTTCACCGATGCGGTGGCGATTGTCTATCTCTCGGATGTGGAAGTGGCCAGAGCGGAGCGGTTCACATGATGAACCGAGCGGAGCGATTCACATGATGAATCGGGCGGAGCGGTTCACATGACCGACGTTCTCGCCACTGGCCCCACCCCGGCCCAGCAGGCCCGTGCCGTGGCGCGCGCCTGCCGCACGGCCGCGCTCTCCACCACCATGGCGGATGGGTCCGGTCAACCTTATGTCTCGCTGGTGCTGACGGCGTTCGATCATGACGCAGCGCCACTGCTGCTGATCTCGCGGCTGGCCGAGCATACCAAGAATATCCTGCATGACGACCGCGTGGCGCTGCTCTGCGACGGCACGGCGCATGTCGCCGAGCCGCTGACCGGCCCGCGCGTCACCCTGCTCGGCCGCGCCGAAAAGACGGATGACGCCCGGCACAAGGCGCGCTACCTGGCGCGGCATCCCTCGGCCGAGATGTATGCCGGCTTCGCCGATTTCGCCTTCTACAAAATTCATGTCGAGCGCGCGCATATCGTGGCCGGCTTTGGCAAGATCCACTGGCTGGACGATTACAGCTATGGCGGCGACTGGGCGGCGCTGGCCGAGGCCGAGGCCGACATCATCGACCACATGAACGACGACCATCTCGATGCCGTGCAGCTCTATGCGCAGAAACTGCTGAACAAGCGCGGCGACGGGTGGACGCTCTGCGGCATCGACGCCGAGGGCGCCGACCTGATCCGCGAAGGCCGCGTCACGCGGCTGCCGTTCGAGACCGACATTACCAGCGCCGAGCAGGCACGGATCGAACTGGTGCGGCTGGTGAAGAAGGCCCGAAATTCCGCCTAAAGACTCCTTAGGTGCCGAATAATAGGAATTATTACCTATTATGAGAACTACTTGACAACCTAGAGAGTCCGACCTATTTAAACCGCAGCCTCATCCACCATGATGTGGAAGGAGATCGGTCGCCGCTACGGCGTCGACTGCATTATTTTTCGCGCTTGTTATACCGGTCTTCCAACTGAGACCGCGTCCGCGGCCCATCGACACAAAATGCTGTAATTAAATGAGCAATAGTCATGGTCTTGCCGGGTTTCGTCTCAAAGATTACTACGTAGTCGCAATCTTTGAGCCAGAGATATCGACGCCTTTTACCTCGATCATCTCTCCAATCCCAACTCAGCACTTCCGCTGCCTGGCAATTATCAATCAGCGCTCTGCACCAACGAAGTTTTCTAGCTCGAGAGAAGTCTGGCTCTCTATCCCCTGAAACTGCATTTTTACGGGATATAAGATGATAAAAACCTTCTTCAAATTTATAATCCGGAAGAATCCTCCGATCATGGTGGACAATCATTCCATCTAAAAAAACAGACCTACCCTTAAAGTCATTTTCAAAAACTCTGTAGAGCCTTGGCTCAACTTCATTCAGCCAATCCCCATTAGTCACTTCTTCTTTTGGCAGCCAAGGTGCGTGCATTAATTATTTGCTCGCCAATGGAAAACATTAAATTTCTTTTCGGTTGGCAAGGTAGATTTCTTTAAATTGTAGCCAGACCGTTTCTTTATACGCTCCACCAATGCCAATTTGGTAGGACTGCCATTCATCCCACGCGATACATACGAAATTGCACCTATTAACAAATCTGACAATTGCTGCAGCTGCACTTCATGGGATCGAACAAATTGCATTCGCTCGATTATAGAGCGATTGAAGTCATAATTAGCGTTAGCAAGAACTTCTCTTAGCTTCTCCAATTTATGGGCGCTGCGAGTGTCCTTAATATCTAAATAAATTCTATAGCTGTCTTCTGGATTAATGATCCTCTCCAGAAGAATGAAGAACATTTTATAATACCAATCATCATGCGTCTGATTGTACTTCTGATGATTCAAGTTAGCTTTATCTGGGATAACAACGGAACGAAAATGCAGATCATCATCATCAAAGAAATAGTCGATTAGCTCTATAAAAAATTCCGCCTTGGATGGGGATACCTTTGTCCATTTCAATTCAAAATAGGGAGTCAAAGCATGCTTCGCTTTGATCTCTTTCACGCGTTCCGAAATTTTCTCCACTTTATCTGTTGGACACCAAACACTCCCAATGACCATCGCACGCTGCTGATCATTCTGGAGATGGCAACTTTCGTCACAATAAATGCTGTATGCGCTCATATGCTTTTTACGATCTGAAGAGGTGAACGCGATTGTTTGGCGGCATAAATTCACATCTCCAAACGAAGCAATCATCTAAAGCACGGCGTTCGATTTCAATAGTCTTCACCCTCGGTTCACCCCTCTCTCTAGCTGCAGATAAAAATTTCAAGCATACGTTTTTATGTTGAGGCCGATTGTCAAAACCCAAGCTCGATCCTCAATTATTAGCTCTTTTCCCATCAGAAAAGTGCACTATATGTTCTAATTCTTAGTCACTCCCTATTTTGCCTTTGCGCTCTTGGAAATCGTGAATACTGGAAGATGCGGACTGTCGCTGACTGTCCGGATTTGGCTCGAGTTGTTCGTATTTGTCTCGAATTGTCTGAAATTGCATCGAATAGCGTGGAGTTGTCGGAAGTTGTTCTGGATTGTCCGTAGTTGTCGCCAGCGGTCACGAATGGACCGCAGTGGGCTCCAGTGGACCGTAGCGGGCTCCAGCGAACCGGAATGAACCCCAGCGAAGCAAAACGAACCCAAACGAACGAAAACGAACACAAACGAAGCCAAACGAACTGAAACGAAGCCCTGGCGGGCTGCATACAAGAAAAAGCCCGCCAGCCCCGGAGTGCATCCGGTGACGGGCGGGCTTCTTTACGTCCGGCGTCCGGGGAGGACTTTAGGCGGACGGTCTTACCAGGAGGTCACGACGGCCTTCTGGTATTTCTGTTCGACAAAGGCCTTCACCTCGGCCGACTGATAGGCCTTCACCAGCTTGGCGTATTCCGGCTTGTCCTTGTCCTGGGTGCGCACCGCGATGATGTTCACGTAGGGCGCCTTGGTGCCTTCGGTGGCGATGGCATCCTTCACCGGCGAGAGGCCAGCGGGGATCGCGTAGTTGGTGTTGATGGCGGCGGCGTCGAGTTCATCCAGCGCGCGCGGCAACTGGGCGGCATCGAGCTCGACGATGCGGATCTTCTTCGCGTTGTCGGTAATGTCGAGCGGCGTGGCCTTCAGGCCGGCGCCGTCCTTCAGCTTGATCAGGCCGGCCGATTCCAGCACCAGCAGGGCGCGGCCGCCATTGGTCGGGTCGTTCGGGATGCCGACGCGCGCGCCGGCCGGCAGGTCGGTCAGCGACTTCACCTTCTTGGAATAGACGCCCATCGGGAAGTTCACGGTGTAGCCGATGTTGACGATCTTGTAGCCGCGATCCTTCACCTGCGCCTCGAGATACGGCAGGTGCTGGTAGGAATTGACGTCGAGGTCGCCGGCATTGAGCGCGGCGTTGGGCTGGATGTAGTCGCTGAATTCCACGATCTGGATCTTCAGGCCGTCCTTCTCGGCGACCTTCTTCACCACCTCGAAGATTTCAGCATGCGGCCCGGCGGTGACGCCAACCTTGATCGGCTTGTCCTGGGCCAGAGCGGGAGACGCGGCCAGAGCGGCGAGCGCCAGGGCGGCAAGAGTGCGGCGAGTGAGAGACATGGTGTTTTTCCTTTTCTGTAGGGAGACCGAACTGACTTAACGATGACTGAGTTTGCGGACCAGGCGGTCGCCCAGCGACTGCACGCCCTGCACGAAGACGATCAGCACCAGCACAACGGCGGCCATCACCTCGGGCAGGAAGCGCTGGTAGCCATAGCGGATGCCGATATCGCCCAGGCCGCCGCCACCCACGGCGCCAGCCATGGCGGAATAGCCGATCAGGCTGACCAGCGTGATGGTGAGGCCAGCGACGATGCCGGGCAGCGCCTCGGGCAACAGGACTTTCACGACGATCTGCAGCGGCGTTGCGCCCATGGCATCGGCGGCTTCGATCAGGCCCGACGGCACTTCGCGCAAAGCGGTTTCCACCAGCCGCGCGATGAAGGGGATGGCGGCGATGGTCAGCGGCACGATGGCTGCCGCCGTGCCGATGGACGTGCCGACGACCAGGCGCGTGAACGGAATGATCGCCACCATCAGGATGATGAAGGGCGTGGAGCGCGCGGCGTTGATGATCAGGCCGAGGATGCGATTGACAGACACATTCTGAAGAATCCCGCCACGGTCAGTCAGAATCAGGATGACGCCGAGTGGAATCCCGAAGGCCGCGCCCACGCCGCCGGAGATGCCAACCATCACCAGCGTTTCCCACAGGCCGTCAAACAGCAGCGCGATCAATTGCGACGACATCTTCCAGTTCCTCGACGACCAGCTGACGGCTGGCAAGATAGGATTTGGCGGCGAGCAGCTTGGCTTCGTCGCCGCGGGCCTGCACGACCATGACGCCAAACGGGCGTCCCTGGATCTCGTCGATCCGGCCATGCAGGATGTTCAGGTCGAGCCCCAGGTTGCGCGACAGCTCGGCGATCACCGGCTCGTCGGCATGGGGCCCCGTGAAAAGAATGCGCCACAGGCGTGAATTGGCGCCGGGCTTTTCGGCCGCGGCTAGGCGCTTCTGCAGTGCCGGCGGCAGGTCGAAGCCGATCAGGTCGGCGACGAAGCTGCGGGTGGTCGGATGCTGCGGCCGGGTGAAGACATCAAAGGTCTCGCCCTGCTCGATCACGCTGCCCAGCTCCATCACCGCGACGCGGTCGGCGATTTCCTTCACCACTGCCATCTCATGGGTGATCAGAACCACCGTGAGATTGAGGCGGTCGCGGATATCCTTGATCAGGGTCAGGATCTGCTCGGTGGTTTCCGGATCGAGCGCCGAGGTCGCCTCGTCGCAGAGCAGCACTTTCGGGTCGGTGGCCAGCGCGCGCGCAATGCCGACACGCTGCTTCTGCCCGCCCGAGAGCTGCGCCGGATAGCGGTCGGCCTTGTCGGAAAGCCCGACGAGCTCGAGCAGCGGTTCGACCTTGGCCTTGACCGCCGCCTTGCTTTCGCCGCGCAGCTCCAGCGGCAGCGCCACGTTGTCGAACACCGTGCGCGAGGACAGCAGGTTGAAATGCTGGAAAATCATGCCGATGTCGCGCCGCGCGGTGCGCAATTCGGCGGCCGACAGCGCGGTCAGGTCGCGGCCGGCGACATGCACGCTGCCGTCGGTGGGGCGCTCCAGCAGGTTGATGCAGCGGATCAGCGTCGACTTGCCGGCGCCCGAGCGGCCGATCACGCCGAAAATCTCACCCTGCGCGACCGTCAGCGACACGTCGCGCAGGGCTTCAACAGAACCGGAGGCGCTGGCAAAGCGCTTGGTGATGCCACGCAGTTCAATCATGGGTCTGGCGAAATCTCAGCGGTCGAAGGGGAGAAAGCTGAGACTAAGCAGATCGCCCGCCGCATGCCAGTCCGGCGGCAGCGCCAGCGGATCGGCCAGCGAGCTGGCATAGTCCTCGACGGCCACGGTCTGGTTGTCGTTGCTGGCCGGCTTCAGCCGCTCCGGCGACACGAAGGCACCAAGCGCGGCCTGCAGGCGGTCGATAAAGCCCGGCCTGGGTGAAGAAACGAGCATAATCTCGGTCATGACTTAGCTCCAGTTCCGACGACGGCTGTTGTCATTGGCGGCTTCGCGGGCCAGCGCCTGGGCGGCGCGGGTCGCATCAGACGTGCGGCGATAGACGCGCTGCTCCAGGCTGCTGAACTGCGGGCCGGAGGCGAAGAAGCGGAATCCGCTCCGTTCGCGGATCACCACACCGGCGGCCTCGCCGGCCGCCTCGATCAGATAGGCTTCACTCATGGGATATCTCCGTTGTCCGGCAGAACTGCCGGTGAAAGGTCGCTTCAGGGAAAACGCAAAAACCGGTGGCTTGCGCTCAGCGACAACAACAGAGGCGGATGGTCTTGCAGGATACGGTCATGGGTTCACTCCGAACGATCAGTGCCGGGCCCACGACCCAGGTGTAATGCCTGGCCGTGGCGCTTTAGCGTTGGTGACGCGGCGCAAGCTGCCCTTCAAATCCCGCGATCCTGTCCGCCCTTTTCAAGCCGGACTGGATGATCTCTATATTCTACACACAATTTTGCAAATCAAGTGAAATCCACACAAGAATTCGCAAACAAAACATAACTCACACGCAAAAAATGCATGGCTTTGGACCATGTGCAAACAATTTCAATAGTTTATGGGAAAATTCGGTCGGGGTCGGCCCGGTAATGCCCCATACACCGGACCGACCACGAACCCCGACACGACCAGCAGAGTGGCGGGGCCGACCTAAGAAACCGCACCGAAGCGCGATGCCTCCGATTATATGAGAATGATTTTCAATTACAAGCGGGAAAACGCCTTCACGCCGATTTTTCTGGGCAGGCCTGATTTCAGCGGGCTAATAGTCGCCAGACGCCGCCAAGAATGGGGCCATCGGGGGATTTCGTGTCGGGCCAGATTGCGGCGACACCAGAAACGGTAGGCGGGCCGCGCCTGCAGCGCCTGCTGCAATACTGGCACCGGCAGCGCGGCAGCCGGATCATGCCGGCGCGTGCCGATATTGATCCACTGCACTTCCCGTGGATCCTGGGCAATCTCTCTTTGCTGGAAGTGCATCGCGATGGCGCGGGCAAGCCGCGTTACCGCTTCCGCCTCGTCGGCACACGCGTGGTGCAGCGTCTACGCTACGACATGACCGGCAAATGGCTGGATGAGATGCACGAGCAGCAATATCGCAGCCATCTGCACGACAGCTACATCGACGTGGTGACCAAGCGCCTGCCGCTGGTGGAGCGGCTCGACATGCTGATCGACGACCGCGTCCACGACTATGAGATCGTGCGTCTGCCGCTGGGCTCGGATGGCGAGACAGTCGACATGATCGTCCTCGCCGTCGAATTCAGCGATCCGGGAATCTGACTATCACGGATGCGGCATCAGGGATGCAGCGTCAGGCCCTTCACCGCTTTGTCGACCGCCTTGCGATCACCATGAAAGGCCAGTCCGACCCAGGCTTGCGCCGCCGGATCGCCTTCGGCAAACACCGCGCGGTTGGCCGCGTCATGGCCGGTTGAAAACATCGCCTCGATATAGGGCACGATCACCAGGCCCTGCGTCAGTGCGCGGTCATGCGCTTTCTGAAAGGCAGGCCCATCGCCGCCAAAGACCAGCACCGGCTGGCCGCACATCGCCGTATAGGCCTGGCCCGCGCCGTTCACATATGGGCTGCCGATACAGTCGGGGACCGTGGCGGCGATGCCGGTGGCGAGAAAAGCGGTGACATTCAGCTTCTGCCAGACGGCAAGGTCTGCGCGGACGACAATGGCGATCTTGGTGGTGAACACGGGCCTCTCCAGCGATGGGAGGGCCAGGATGCCGTCAGGCGGCAGGGCTGTCTGGAAGATTTGTGCAGCTGCGCCGGTAGACGGCCGGCGTCATGCCATAGGCGCGGCGAAACCAGCGGCCGAGATGGCTCTGGTCGGCAAAGCCGGCAGCTGCCGCCACATCGGCCGGCGCCGCACCCTGTCCCAGCATGTGGCGCGCGCGGTTGAGCCGGCACTGCACCAGCCAGGCATGCGGCGACAGGCCATAGGCGGCCTTGAACACCCGATGCAGGCGAAAGCGATCCGTGCCGGCCAGATCGGCCAGTGCCTGCAGGCCAAGGTCTTCCGCCTGATGCGCGATCATCGCCTCGCGCGCGCGGCGGGCCAGCAGCGGCGAGGCATCCGCAGCCGGCGCCGCCATGCCGCCGAAACGCTGCGCCAGCAAGGCCGCGACATCATCCAGCGCGGCTTCCCGCGCCATGCGGCTGTCGGGCCGGTCGATCTGCCGGCAGGCCGCCAGCACGGCGCGCGCCAGCGGCGCATCATCGTTCAGCACGGCGGGAAAACTGAAGACGCGCTCGCCGGGATCCCGGCCGCCATAAAGACCGGCGGCCTGTCGAAGCCAGGCAGGATCGAAATACAGCATCGCATAGGTGAAGCCGCCATCTGCGCCAGCTTCGCCGTCGTGGATTTCGCCCGGCTCCATCAGGATGACGCGGCCCGGCGTGCTGCGCTGGGTTTCGCGGCGGCAGCGGAACTGCTGCAGCCCCTGCTCGGTGATGCCGACCAGAACCTGATCGTGGAAATGCGGATCATAGGCATGGGCATGAAACTGCGCATGCACAGCCTCGGTGCCGCTGAACGGATCGCGGGCGAAATCGAACCAGTCGCGGCCGTGCTGCGCAGTCGCCATGCCTGCAGTCTGCTACTTCACCACGCCGCAGGCAATGCGGCCACCACCACCACCCAGCGGCGCCGGCGTGTCGCTGTAATTGTCGCCGCCGGCATGGACCATCAGAGAGCGGCCGGCGAGGTCCTTCACCTTCAGGTGCCGCACCACCATCGGCAGATTGGCCGTGCCATCGCCATTCACCACCAGCACCGGCAGGTCGCCGACATGGCCTTCCTTATGACCCGGGCCGTGATGCATGCCGGTCTTTTTCGGATCGTAATGGCCGCCGGCCGCGAAGCCCGCCGCCGCCTGGTTGTTGGCGGCCGGATTGGGGCCGGGGCCGCAATCGGGTTTTTCATGCATGTGGAAACCATGCGGACCGGCGGGGCCGAGTTTGACCAGCTTGGGCGTCAGCACCAGACCCTGGGGGCTGTCCTTCGCCGTGATGGTGCCGATGCTTTCGCCGACGCCGGTGGCGCTGATCGCATTGATCGTGATGGTTTTTTCAGCGGCCATGACCGGCAGGGCCAGGAGCGCCGCGGACAGGATCGCAATACCGGATAGAAGACGTTTCATGTGTTCCTCCCGTTGGATTGATACGACCATCAACAGATATAGAGCGAAAAAACTCCACCGGCTCGGAAAACCATAAAAAACGGGCGGGGTTTGCGCCCCGCCCGTTGGCCGTATCCGGATGAGTGTCCGGGTCAGGTATTCATCGAATCGAAGAAATCGGCGTTGGTCTTGCTGTGCTTGATCTTGTCGAGCAGGAACTCCATCGCGTCCTGGCCGCCCATCGGCATGAGGATGCGGCGCAGCACCCACATCTTGGCCAGCACGCCCTTGTCGACCAGCAACTCTTCCTTGCGGGTGCCCGACTTGGTGATGTCGATGGCCGGGAAGGTACGCTTGTCCGACAGCTTGCGGTCGAGGATGATTTCCGAGTTACCGGTGCCCTTGAACTCTTCGAAGATCACTTCGTCCATGCGCGAACCGGTTTCGATCAGCGCGGTGGCGATGATGGTGAGCGAACCACCCTCCTCGATATTGCGCGCGGCGCCGAAGAAGCGCTTCGGGCGCTGCAACGCGTTGGCATCCACACCGCCGGTCAGCACCTTGCCCGACGACGGCACCACGGTGTTGTAGGCGCGCGCCAGACGGGTGATCGAATCCAGCAGGATGACGACGTCGCGCTTGTGCTCGACCAGGCGCTTGGCCTTTTCGAGTACCATTTCGGTAACCTGCACGTGGCGGCTTGCCGGCTCGTCGAAGGTGGAGGAGATGACCTCGCCCTTCACGGTGCGCTGCATGTCGGTGACTTCTTCCGGACGTTCATCGATCAGCAGAACGATCAGGTAGACTTCCGGGTGATTGTGGCTGATCGCATGCGCGATGTTCTGCAGCAGCACCGTCTTGCCCGTGCGCGGCGGCGCCACAATCAGGGCGCGCTGGCCCTTGCCCTGCGGCGAGATCAGATCGATGACGCGGGCCGAGACGTCACGCTTGGGCGCCGAGATGATCTTCTCGCGCTTCTCGCCGCCGCGGCTCTTGATCGTCGGGGTCTTGGGCGCCGCGGCCGGTGCCGCCGGAGCCTCTTCCTCGATCGCCGGCAGTTCCATGCGCAGGCGTTCAGTCGGATAGAGCGGCGTCAGGTTGTCGAAATGGACCTTGTGACGGGTCTGCTCGGGGTCTTCGTAATTGATCGTGTTGACCTTGAGCAGCGCGAAGTAACGCTCGCCATCCTTCGGCGCGCGGATCGTGCCTTCGATGGTATCGCCGGTGCGCAGACCGAAGCGGCGGATCTGGTTCGGGCTGACATAGATGTCGTCGGGGCCCGGCAGGTAGTTGGCCTGGGCGGAGCGCAGGAAGCCGAAGCCATCCTGCAGCACTTCCAGCACGCCCTCGCCTGTGATCTCGACTTCGCGATCGGCCAGCTGCTTGAGAATGGCGAACATCATGTCCTGCTTGCGCAGGGTGGATGCGTTCTCGATCTGCAGCTCTTCGGCAAACGCCAGAAGATCAGTCGGGGATTTGGTTTTCAGTTCCTGGAGATTCATGGACGGACTCGCGGACTCGGCAGGTCGGTATTGTTTGGGAGATTTGGGCGCCGCATCCGGGACGGAGCGCAGCAACCAGTGAGGGGGGTGTGGTGTCGTGAGCCGCCCGCGCAGGTTCCGCTTTACATACTGAAATCTGATTTGCGGAAGGTGCCGGATCGGCCCCGGCCCGAGAGAAGGATGGGCCGGTTGCCTAAGCGAAATAGCAATCGCCCGGGCCTAAGTCAAGGGCGGGCGACTGCCGATGCAATCGCCCGCCCGTAACAAAATAGCGATCCGGACGGTTTGGTCAGGCCGTCAGGTTCATGACCAGGAAGAAGGTGCCAGCCGCCGTGACGGCCGCACCGGCCAGGCGGCTGAGCTGCGGCAGCAGCGCGGCGTGATTGCGGTTGAGCATGCGCCAGGCCACCACCACAGCGGCGGCGAGCACGTATTCGATCAGGGCGAGGCCGGCCAGATACGCGAGCAGCGGGGTCTGCTCTGCGCCGAAGATGCTTTCGGCGAAGGCATAGCCGTGAAACAGGCCTGACAACGCCAGAATGGCGGCAAACAGACCATCACCGATGCGCGCCTGGATCACCAGCAGCACGCCCAGCAGCAGCACGGAGGCAGCGACCAGGATTTCACCGGCCGGCAGGGCGAAACCGGTCAGATGGAGGACCGAACCAACCGCAGAGGCGATCACGAAGGCGAGTGGCAGAAGCAGCCCCCGGGCACGAGGCGCCGCCAGCAGGCCGGCGGCCAGGATGAAGGCCAGATGATCCAGCCCGATGACGGGGTGAGCGAGACCGGAGATCAGGCCGGTGGTCAGCGTGTTCGGGGTTTCGCCGTCCATGCCGTGATGGGCAAAGGCCGGGATGGCGGCAGCCATGCTGGTCAGGGCGATGGCGGCAGACGCGAAATAACGGAGCATGGTGCACCTCCTGTGCGGGACGTCGAACGGGCGGCCGAATCGCCAGTCGTGGATCTTTGTGGCGACCTTAAGTGGCGGTCTTCGTCCCGTCAAACGCCGGCAACGCCTGCCGAACAGGCCGCCCCTGCGGCAATACCGCCCTTGCCGATCGGCCAGTCCGGGGGTAAGCCTGTGCGCCATGCGCAGCCGCTTTCCCATGACCGGGCCCTTCAGCCTGCCTCGCCTGGCGGCGATGGCAGCCCTGTTCGCCCTGCTGTTCCATGCCGCGCTGCCGCTGACCCAGCAGGCCGCCCGCCAGGCCCAGGCCGCCAACGGCATCGAGCAGGTCGTGCTCTGCTCGGCGCTCGGCCTGCGCATCCTGGCCCTGCAGGACGGCCAGCCGGTAGACACCGATCCGGCCAAGGCGGAAAAGACCAGCAAGCTCTGCCCGGTCTGCTTTGGCGCCACCTCCACGCTCGCCCATGCCATCCTACCGGTGGCGCATGACCTGCCCCTGCCGCAACTGGCCGTCACCGTGCTCTACGGCGCGGCCGGCAGCAGCACGCTGGCCCAGGCCCATACCCATTCACCACAGGCGCGCGCGCCACCCCTCTCCCTGTCCTGAACCACGCCACCCTCTTCGTTTTCAGGATTACCGGGAGTTTTCCCATGTCGGTTATCAGATTTACGAGCGCTGCGGCGCTCATCACGTTGCTTTCGGCGCCGTCTTTCGCCCATATCGTCGCCGATCCGGCCGAGGCCAAGCCAGGCAGCTACTTCCGCACGGCCTTGCGCGTCGGCCATGGCTGTGGCGCTGGCAAGGCCACCACCGCGGTGCGCGTCACCATCCCCGAGGGCATCTACAGTGCCAGCGCCCAGCCCAAGCCGGGCTGGGAGATCAAGGTCGAGACGACCAAGCTGGCGCAGCCGGTGGATGCCGGTCATGGCCGCAAGACCGACACGGTGGTCAGTGCCATCACCTGGAGCGGCGGCAGCCTGCCCAACGAACAGTTCGATGAATTCGGCCTGGTGCTGAAGCTGCCCGATGCGCCGGGCCAGCAGCTCTGGCTGCCGATCCTGCAGACCTGCGCCGGTGGTGAGGCGCGCTGGGACCAGATTCCGGCCGCCGGACAGAAGGCCGATCGTCCCGCCGCGCTGATCCGCATCGCCGGCGACGCGCCATCTGCCGCGGCCAGCGCTGGCGACATCCAGGTGGTGCAGCCGTTTGCCCGCGCCACGCCGGCCAAGGTCGGCGGCGTGTTCCTGACCCTGAAGAATGCCGGCGGCAGCGCCGACCGGCTGCTGAAGGCGGAATCCCCGGTGGCCGCCAGCGTCGAGCTACACACCCATGTGAAGGACGGCGATGCCATGCGCATGCGCCCGGTCGAAAATATTCCGGTGCCGGCCAATGGCCAGACCGCGCTGGAGCCCGGCGGCTATCACATCATGCTGATCGACCTGCGCCAGCCCCTCAAAGACGGCGCGCAGTTCCCGCTGACGCTGACCTTCGAGAAGGCCGGCAAGGTGACGCTGCAGGTGCCGGTACTGAAAGCCGGCGCAGGTGCTGCACCCGCCGGCGGCGGTCACCAGCACCACCACTGATCAGCCTCTTCATCCAACAGGACGCCACGAGTCCGTGCTGCGGCAGAGAAACCGCGCGCCCGTGGTTCTATGAATTGCGAGACATCCATGACCCGTATTGCCTATGGCCTGTTGCTGGCCAGCCTGCCCACCGCCGTTCTGGCGCAAACCGTGACGCCGCCCATCACCGTAACGGCGAAGCCCGAAGCCGAATCCGCCACCGTGCCGACCACCGAGGAGGCTCGCCGCCGCATCGAGAAGACGGCTGGCGGCGTCGATATCGTACCCAATGACGAGGTACGCGACGGCCGCGCCAATACCGTGAAGGACGTGCTGGATTACGTGCCCGGCGTCTACGCTCAGCCGAAATACGGTCAGGAGGATTCGCGGCTTTCCATCCGTGGTTCCGGCCTGTCGCGCAGCTTCCATCTGCGCGGCACCAGAATCCTGCGCGACGGCGTGCCGATCACCGATGCCGATGGCGCAGGCGACACCATGGAGATCGATCCACTCGCCGTGGATTACACTGAAGTCTACAAGGGCGCCAATGCCCTGCAGTATGGCGCTTCGCTGCTGGGCGGCGCGGTCAACTTCGTCAGCCCCACCGGCCGCAGCCAGCCAGGCTTCCTGGTTCGCCAGGAATTTGGCAGCTTCGACACGCTGCGCAGCCAGTTCGGTGCTGGCGGCGCCAGCGGCGATTACGATTACTATGTCACGCCGACCTACAGTCATAGCAGCGGCTTCCGCGATCATACCGATCAGGATTACATGCGCCTGAACGGCAATGTCGGCTGGCGCGCCAATGACCGTGTCGAGACACGGGTTTTCCTGAGCGCCGCCAATATCAACCAGAAGATTCCGGCCAGCGTGACCAAGGCGCAGGCGCTGAACAATCCGAAGTCGACGCTTGCCAGCAGCTTCACCGGCAACACCAAGCGCAACATCGACAGCCTTCGTGGCGCCAGCAAGACCACGGTACTGACCGATACTGGTGAGGCGAGCTTCGGGGTTTTCGCGGCCAATAAGCAGCTGTTCCATCCGCTGAACGGCACGATCCTGGTCGATAATGACGAAACCAATGGCGGCGGCTTCGCGCGCTGGGTGGATGAGCAGCAGCTCGCCGGCCATCGCAACGAGACCACGCTGGGCATCAATTACTTCACCGGCATGAACAAGGCACGCACCTTCGCCAATGCGGGCGGCAGCAAGGGCGCGCTGACCGGCAACTCGGAGCAGACGTCCGACACGCTGGAGCTTTACGGCGAGGATGCCTTCTATGTCGTACCCGATGTCGCCCTGATCGGCGGCCTGCAGGGCACGCTGGCGCGGCGCAAGCTGGACGACAAGTTCCTCACCGACGGCAATGCCTCGGTGGAGCGCGGCTATAACAGCACCAACCCCAAGCTCGGCGCGCGTTGGGATATTAGGCCCGACACCCAGGGCTTCACCAATTTCAGCTGGTCGACCGAACCGCCGCCGTTCTCTGAACTTGGCACCGCCACCACGGTGGTCTCGGCCGAGGCGCAGCAGTCGAAGACGCTGGAAATCGGGACGCGCGGCAAGCGCGCCGACTTCGCCTGGGATGCCGTGATCTATCGTGCCTGGCTGCATAACGAGATCCAGACCCTGCAGAACCCCACCAATCCGGCGCTCAGCATCCAGTCGAATGCCGACAACACCATCCATCAGGGCATCGAGCTGGGCGGCGAATGGGTGGCCTTGCGCAGCCTGGTCAGCGCCAACGACAAGACATCGCTGCGCGGCGCCTATACTTACAGCGAGTTCCGCTTCGATCACGATCCGGTGTTCCGCGACAACGACATCCCCGGCGCGCCGCGTCATTATATCCGCGCGGAATTGCGCTACAGCCATGCCGACGGCTGGTATGCCGGCCCGAATGTGGAATGGGTGCCCCAGGGTTACTTCGTCGACAACGCCAACACGCTGAAGACCGATCCCTACGCCCTGCTGGGCTTCAAGACCGGCTACGATTTCGGCAACGGACTGAAGCTGTTCCTCGATGGCCGCAACCTGCTGGACAAGGCCTATATCTCCAATGCCAGCGGTACCACCACCGCCACGGCGAACTCGGCCCTGTTCAATCCGGGCGACGGCCGCGCCGTCTACGGCGGCATCGAGTATCGCTGGTAGGATTAAACTTCGTTCATCTGCGGCCCGGAGGCGTTCCGGGCCAAGACTTCGCCACACTCCTCGCGTTAGGCTCACGGCGCCGGTTCATCCCGGCGCCGTTTTCCATCCGAGGCCATCATGTCAACATTCACCGCCTTCTGCCGCGATTTCTGGTCACTGGCCAAGCCCTATTTCCTCGATCCGAAGGAGCGGGTGAGCGCCTGGAGCCTGCTCGGCGTCATCGTCATCCTGAATCTGGCGAGCGTGGGTCTGAGCGTGTGGTTCAACCAGTGGTACAACGACTTCTATAATGCCCTGCAGGAGAAGGACTTCGACAGCTTCAAGACATTGCTGCTGCATTTCACCGGCGTTGCCCTCGCTTTCATCGTTGTTGCCGTCTACCGGCTGTACCTGCAGCAGATGCTGCAGATCCGCTGGCGCCGCTGGATGACCGAAAACTGGACCGCCGACTGGCTCAGCCGGAAGCATTATTACCACATGCAGATGGCCGGCCTGGGCACCGACAACCCGGACCAGCGCCTCGCGGAAGACCTGCGACTCTTCCCGCTCTATTCGCTGACGCTGACGCTCGGCTTGATGAATGCCATCGTCACACTGGCTTCGTTCCTCGGCATCCTGTGGACGCTGTCAGGTGACTTCAGCATCACGCTCGGCGGAACGGAATATTCCGTTCCCGGCTATATGGTCTGGGTTGCCATCGTCTATGCCGCCGCGGGCACTGGACTCACCCATCTGATCGGCCGGCCGCTAGTGAAAATGAATTTCGACAAGCAACGGCTGGAAGCCGATTTCCGCTTTCACCTGGTGCGCGTACGCGAACATGCCGAAGGCATCGCCTTCCAGCATGGCGAACCCGTCGAGCAGGCCGGTCTGCTGGCGCGCTTCAAAGGCGTATTCGAGAATTTCTACGACATCATGCGCAAGACCAAGCAGCTTACCTGGTTTACGGCAGGTTACGGCCAGCTCGCCCTGATCTTCCCATTCGTGGTCGGCGCCCCGCGCTATTTCAGCGGTGCGATCCAGCTCGGCGGCCTGATGCAGATCGTCTCGGCCTTCGGCCAGGTTCAGGAAGCGCTGAGCTATCTCATCACCGCCTATACCGACATCGCCGAATGGCGCGCGGTGATCGAACGCCTGACCGGCTTCCGCAGCGGGCTGGAGAAAGCCAGGACGCTGGCTGCGCAGTCGCAAGTGGCCGTGGAGACTGGCGACAGCGGTCTGAAAGTCGACGGCCTGGCGCTCAGCCTGCCCGATGGCAAGCCGCTGCTGCAGATCGACGGCCTGGCACTCAATGCCGGCGAGAGCCTGTTGATCAGTGGCAAGTCGGGCAACGGTAAGACCACGCTGCTGCGCGCCATTGCAGGACTCTGGCCTTTCGGCGCCGGCAGGCTGCAGCGCGCCGGCGATGCGCAGAGCCTGTTCCTGCCGCAGAAGGCTTATCTGCCGCTCGGCACCCTGCGCAGCGCGCTGGCCTATCCGCGCGATCCGGCTGCTTTTAGCGATGCTGACTATCATGCGGCGCTCGAGGCGCTCGATCTGGGGAAACTGGCACCGCGCCTGGACGAGGATGCGCAATGGCACCAGCAGCTGTCGGGCGGCGAGCAGCAGCGCGTGCAGTTCGCCCGCGCCTTACTGCTGAAGCCGAAATGGCTCTATCTGGACGAGGCGACCTCGGCGCTGGATGAGGCCACCGAGGCGAAAGCACTCGATGCCCTGCGCCGCAACCTGCCCAACACCGCTGTGCTCAGCGTCGGTCACCGGCCGGCGCTGCAGGCCTTCCACAAGCGACATGCCGAGCTGAAGCCCGCCGCTGCCGGTGGGCCGGCGCTGCTGACGCTGACTTAACCCCAGGGACGACGGCGCTTGGCCGTGCCCGAGGTCGGCACCGAACTGGTGCCGCGCGACATCGATGACCGCGCAGAAGGCGCAGTCGCAAAGGCGGTCTGCTCGTAGGAGCGGCCGCCGCCGCGCACATTCCCGGCCAGCTCCATCAGCGCGGCGACACGGTTGTCAGTGCTCGGATGGGTCGAGAACAGGCTGTCCATGCCGCGGCCGTGCAGCGGGTTGATAATGAACATATGCGCAGTAGCCGGATTGCCTTCGGCGCGCTCGTTGGGCACACGCTCGACCGTGCCGCTGATGCGCTGCAGCGCCGACGCCAGACCATGCGGATTGCCGCTGATCTCGGCACCCATGCGGTCGGCGGCATATTCACGACTGCGGCTGATCGCCATCTGCACCACCATGGCGGCGATCGGCGCCAGGATCATGATCAGCAGGCTGCCGATCATACCCAGACCGCCGCGGTTGCCTTCGGAATCGCGGCTGCCGCCGAAGAACATGGCGAAGTTAGCCAGCATGCCGATGGCGCCGGCCAGCGTCGCCGTCACCGTCATGATGAGCGTGTCGCGGTTCTTCACATGCGCCAGCTCATGCGCCATCACGCCTTCGATTTCCTCGCGGCTCAGCATGTGCAGCAGCCCGGTGGTGGCCGCGACGGCGGCATTCTCCGGGTTGCGGCCGGTGGCAAAGGCGTTGGGTTGGTCATTGTCCATCACATAGACGCGCGGCATCGGCAGACCGGCACGCTGCGCCAGCCCCTGCACCAGGCCGTAGAATTCCGGCGCGGTCTGGGCGTCGACCTCGCGCGCGCCATACATGGACAGCACCATCTTGTCGCTGTTCCAGTAGGCGAACAGGTTCATCACCGCAGCCAGGCCGAGCGCGATCAGCATGCCCGCCTCGCCGCCGATCAGGAAGCCGACCGCACCGAACAGGCCCGTCATAGCCGCCAGCAGTAATGCCGTCTTCATGTAATTCATGATCTTTCACCCTCGTTCTGCGGCCGACCTGCCTGCCAGGCAGCCACAGAATATATCCTGTGGCTTTCCAGTCGGCCCGCACCGCTATATTTAAGATCGCCAGACCCCTCCGCAAGAAGCCCGCCAATGGTCGACGATCCAAAATCCGCTCCCGAAGCCGCCAGCGTCCCCACTCTGGACGGCAACGCCGTCGACAGCCGTCCGGTCGATCCCAAAACCGGCAAGCCGCTGGCACCGGCCAAGCCGGCGATCAAGCTGACCCAGGCACCCGGCGAGGAAGACGGCCCCAAGGGCCCCGAGCCCACCCGCTACGGCGACTGGGAGCGCAAGGGCATCGTCTCCGACTTCTGAAGCCCATATTGGACCCGATTGCGCCGGAATTGCGGCGGCAGACCCGCCCTGCACGGCTTGCATGCCCTATGGCCATGCCTATACTCCGGCCCGATTTTCTAAACATTTCCCAATCAGGAGTGCGCCCGATGAGCGGCAGCAAGCATGGCAGCGTCAAGAAGGTGGTTCTGGCCTATTCCGGCGGCCTCGACACCTCGGTGATCCTGAAATGGCTGCAGGAGACTTATGGCTGCGAGGTGGTGACCTTCACCGCCGATCTGGGCCAGGGCGAAGAGCTGGAGCCGGCGCGCAAGAAGGCCGAGATGTTCGGCGTGAAGCAGATATTCATCGAGGACGTGCGCGAGGAATTCGTGCGCGACTTCGTCTTCCCGATGTTCCGCGCCAACGCGATGTATGAGGGCCTGTATCTGCTCGGCACCTCCATCGCCCGTCCGCTGATCGCCAAGCGCCAGATCGAGATCGCCCGCGAAGTCGGCGCCGACGCGGTCTGCCATGGCGCCACCGGCAAGGGCAACGACCAGGTGCGCTTCGAGCTCAGTTATTACGCGCTGAAGCCCGACATCAAGGTGATCGCACCCTGGCGCGAATGGGATCTGAATTCGCGCACGGCGCTGATCGACTTCGCCGAGAAGCACCAGATCCCGATCGCCAAGGACAAGCGCGGCGAAGCGCCCTTCTCGGTTGACGCCAACCTGCTGCACATCTCGGCCGAAGGCAAAGTGCTGGAAGATCCGTGGGTGGAAGCGCCCGACTTCGTCTACTCGCGCACCGTCGATCCGGAAAAGGCCCCGGACAAGCCGGAATATGTCGAGATCGAGTTCAAGAAGGGTGACGCCATCGCCGTCAACGGCGAGAAGCTGTCGCCGGCTGCGCTGCTGACCAAGCTGAACGAGCTGGGCGGCAAGCATGGCATCGGTCGTCTTGATCTGCTGGAAAACCGCTTCGTAGGCATGAAGAGCCGTGGCATCTACGAAACGCCTGGCGGCACCATCCTGCATATGGCGCATCGCGGCATCGAGCAGGTGACGCTGGATCGCGGCGCGGCGCATCTGAAGGATGAGATCATGCCGCGTTATGCCGAACTGATCTACAACGGCTTCTGGTTCTCGCCCGAGCGCCAGATGCTGCAGGCGTTGATCGACAAGAGCCAGGAGAATGTGGAAGGCAGCGTGCGCCTGAAGCTCTACAAGGGCTCGGTCAACGTGGTCGGCCGCAAGTCGCCCAAGTCGCTCTACTCGCTGGCGCATGTCACCTTCGAGGCGGACTCGGTCTATGACCAGAAGGATGCCGCCGGCTTCATCAAGCTGAACGCGCTGCGCCTGCGCCTGCTGAACCGCCAGAACGGCTGAGCGGTTCAAGCATACCGACATGACAAGGCGGGGATTCAGGTCCCCGCCTTTTTCGTTAACGGCCCAGCTCCGCTGCGCTGCCGGGCCGCTTTGCGCAATTGTGACCTATCGGGTGAAATTGCCTGATTCCATTGAAAAACATGGGCTTTTGTCGCGATCTTGTCACGGAAGGCCACAGTCTGGTCGCAACCTAAGCGCCCGCTTTACCTCTACTTTTCCTGTCACGACCCGAAAGGGCCGCAGGCCCATCGGCCTGCTCCCGTAGAAGACAGGAGAACCGCCATGATCGTCACCCGCGTGAGCGTCATACCGCCGGCCACTGTCTACCGCCGCACGGCGAAGGCCAATGAACGCTATATGGAAGAGCGCCTGTGGCAGCGCGCGCTCAGCCGTTTGGACGGCCCGCGTCCGGAGCCGGCCCGCACCCCGGAAAAGACTGAGAAGAAGGAGCGCCGCTCCTTCCGTCGCGTCCTGGGCGCCATCCGCAACGGCATGGGCCGCTACATCGACATCTACGCCTGATCAGACAATCCTGATCTGACGGCCGGCAGACGTGCCAGCTTGTCGGGGTTGCGCATGATGAAGACGTTGCGCACCACGCCATCGGCGATATCCAGCGCCAGAGCCAGATAAGGCGTCTTGCCATCGTAAAGCAGCCAGCCCGGCTGGCCGTTCACCATGGCGAAAACGCGCCGCAGGGCTTCAGGCTGCTTGCGCTTCACACCGGCGAAGAAGCGCGCAACCTTCTCGGCACCGTGAATGACGTTGAGGGCGGCGCGCGCCTTGCCGCCGCCATCGGCCCACAGCATGGCGTCCTCGGCCAGCAAACCCGCGAACATCGAGACGTCGCCGGCCTTCGTCGCCGCTGCGAACTTATCCGCCAGGGCGCGCGCCGCTGCTGCATCGGCATCGAAACGCGGACGCGCCTCCTTCAGGTGTTTCTGCGCCCGGCTGACCAGCTGGCGGCAGGCGGCTTCGGTCTTCTGCAACGCTGCTGCGATCTGCGGATAGTCGTAGTCAAAGGCCTCGCGCAGCAGATACGCGGCCCGTTCCGCCGGCGACAGTCGCTCCATCACCATCAGCAGCGCCATGGAAAGGTCGTCTGCCATCTCCTTGCCTGAATCTGCCGCCGGCACGCTGATCTCCAACTCGACCAGCGGCTCGGGCAGCCAAATGCCGGGATAATTCTCACGCTCCTGTTTGGCGGCGCGCAGGCGGTCGATGCACAGCCGCGTGCAGGCCGTCACCAGCCAGGCCTCTGGCGTCTGGATCGCGTCGGTGTCGGTGCGATGCCAGCGCAGATAGGTGTCCTGCACGGCATCCTCGGCGTCGCCGACGCTGCCCAGCATGCGGTAGGCCAGGCCGAACAGGCGCTTGCGATGCTGTTCGAAGCTTTGCGTCTTGGCGTCCATCCGCCGCTATCCTCACTGATCCGCTGCACGATATCCTAAAGACGGGCGGCAGCGGTACGGTGTGACAGGCCCCGTTCTAAAATAAATATGTTCTATATCAATGCTTTGTGTGGTTTCCGCCTGTCGCTGGCCCTAGTCCCGGCAGGCGGTCCAGACCGCAGGATTCAGAAAGCGCTTCCGTTTAATCTTCAAACCACTCCATATCCCACACCATGAAACGCTCCCGCTTCATCCTGACCGCCGCCGTCGCCGCCATCGCCCTCGCCGGCGGGGCCTGGTGGTTCTGGTCGGCCCGCGCCGACACCAAACCCGCCTTCCGCACCCAGACCGTGGCCATGGGCAGCGTCGAGGACACGGTTTCGGCTGTCGGCCTGCTGCAGCCGCTGAACTATGTCGATGTCGGCACCCAGGTCTCGGGTCAGCTCAAGATGATCAATGTCGATTTCGGCCAGCGCGTCGAGCAGGGCACACTGCTGGCGCAGATCGATCCCACCATCTACGAGGCGCGCGTCGCCGCCGACCTTGCCAACCTGCAGGCGCTGCGCGCGCAGAAATCCGACAAGCAGGTACAGCTCGGCCTCGCCGACCGCCAGTTCGAGCGGCAGAAGAAGCTGCTGAGCGACCGCGCCACCAGCCAGGATGCCTATGACAGCGCGGAAGCCGGCCGCAAGTCGCTGGTCGCCCAGATCGCCGTGCTGGACGCGCAGATCCAGCAGGGCGAATCGACGCTGCGATCCGATCAGGCCAATCTGAGCTACACCAAGATCTACGCGCCGATGACCGGCACCGTAGTCGACATCATCGCGCGCCAGGGCCAGACCCTGAATGCCAACCAGTCGGCGCCCATCGTGCTGCGCATTGCCGATCTCGACACCATGACGGTGAAGACCCAGGTGTCGGAAGCCGACGTGCCCAAGCTGACCGTCGGCATGCCGGCCTATTTCACCACGCTGGGCAAGCCCGACAAGCGTCGCGAGGGCCGCCTGCGCCAGATCCTGCCCACGCCGGAAGTCGTCAACAATGTCGTGCTCTATTCTGCGCTGTTCGATGTCGAGAACCCGGAAAACGACCTGCTGACCCAGATGAGCGCGCAGGTCTTCTTCGTCATCTCCAAGGCTGAAAATCTGCCCGTCGTGCCGATGGCCGCGCTGCGCCCGCTGCCGCAGGGTAAGAACCGCTATGCGCTGCGCGTGCTGGAGAACGGCCAGCCAGTGCGCCGCACGGTCGAGATCGCCGCCAGCAACCGCGTCAATGCCGCGGTCAGCAGTGGCGTGGCGGTCGGCGAGGAAGTGGTGATCGACATCGTGGCCACCAAGACGCCGGCCGGCACGCCGCCGCGCACCCCGCGCCTGTAACGTCAGGGCAACGCCATGAACCGAATGGCACCCGGCAGCGAGACTCGAACGGCAAGCGACCCTGCGCCGATCATCGCGCTACGCGACATCCGCAAGACCTTCTATCGCGGCACGTTGGCCGTCGAGGTTCTGCATGGCGTGTCACTCGACATCTATCCCGGCGAATTCGTCGCCATCATGGGCGCGTCCGGTTCGGGCAAGTCGACGCTGATGAACCTGATCGGTCTGCTGGACCGCCCGACCAGCGGCAGCTATCGCTTTGACGGATCGGAAGTCTCGGCGCTGGATGCCGATGCGCGGGCGCTGCTGCGCCGCGAGTCCTTCGGCTTCATTTTCCAGCAGTACAACCTGCTGCCGACCGAAACCGCCACCGCCAATGTCGAGATGCCGGCGATCTATGCCGGCTTGCCGCGCGCTGAACGCACTAGGCGCGCCGAGGCCCTGCTGGGCATGCTGGGCCTGGCCGACCGGCTGGACCATCGCCCGACACAGCTTTCAGGCGGCCAGCAGCAGCGCGTCTCGATCGCACGCGCCCTGATGAATGGTGGCGCCGTCATCCTGGCCGACGAACCCACCGGCGCGCTGGACAGCAAGAGCGGCCAGGAGGTCATGCGGCTGCTGCACGACCTGAACGCCCAGGGCCACACCATTCTGCTGATCACGCATGATCATGAGGTGGCCGGCCAGGCCAACCGCATCATCGAACTGAAGGACGGCGACGTGCTGGCCGACCAGCCGGTCGAGCATGAAACACCGCCCGCCGCCATCGCGGCGCCGAAGCAGCCCTCACGCCACCGCAGCCGCGCCTTTGCCCTGTTCGATGCGCTGGAAGCCGGCCGCATGGCGCTGCAGGCCCTGCACAGCAATCTGCTGCGCACGCTGCTCACCCTGCTTGGCATCATCATCGGTGTGGCCTCAGTGGTGGCGATGCTGGCGATTGGCGATGGCGCCAAGCAGCAGGTTCTGGATCGCATCACAGCCATGGGCACCAACCTTCTGCTGATCCGGCCGGGCGCCCCCAATATCCGTCCGACCGGCGTGACGGCGACGCTGATCGCCGAGGATGCCGAGGCGATCAGCGCCGAACTGCACAACATTCTGGCCGCCGTGCCCGAATATGCCAGCAACGTCACCGTGCGCGCCAACGGCCGCGACTATGTCACCCAAGTGAACGCCACCACCGCGCCCTTCCCGGTGGCGCGGGAATGGCCGGTGCGCGAGGGCATTTTCTTCTCCGATGACGACGTGAAGTCCTACATCCCGGTGGTGGTGATCGGCCAGACCGTGGCGACCAACCTGTTCGAGGATCTCGATCCGATCGGGAAATATGTGCTGCTGAACAATATTCCCTTCCAGGTCATCGGCATCATGTCACCCAAGGGTGCGACGCCCTGGGGAGCCGACCAGGACGATGTCGCCTATGTGCCACTGACCACTGGCATGCTGCGGCTGTTCGGCCAGCGCTATGTGCGCACCATCACAGTCCAGGTCCAGGATGTGACGCGGATCAATGACACACAGGAAGAAATCCGCCAGCTTCTGATGGCCCGCCATAGGTCTGAGGATTTCCAGATCCGTAATATGGCCTCCATCATCGAAACCGCCATGGAAACCCAGAATACGCTCACCATTCTGCTTGGGTCGATCGCCGCCATCTCGCTGCTGGTCGGCGGCATCGGCGTGATGAACATCATGCTGGTCAGCGTCACCGAGCGCACGCGCGAGATCGGCGTGCGCATGGCCACGGGTGCGCGGCGGCTCAATATCATGATGCAGTTCAACGCCGAGGCGCTGGCCATCTGCACGCTGGGCGGTCTGATCGGCGTAGCCGTCGGCCTTGGCACCACCTGGCTGTTCGCCTCCTTCGGCCGGCCGGTGATTTTCTCCGTCGAGCCGGTGCTGCTCGCCTTCTTCTGCGCCTTCGGCACCGGGCTGCTGTTCGGCTACCTGCCGGCGCGCAAGGCCGCCGATCTCGATCCCGTCGTCGCCCTCGCGGCTGAATAAAAAATATCGGAACACTCCCCATGCGCATGCTTTCTTCCACCGCGGCTGTCGCGCTGCTTACCGTCTCCAGCCTGTCCTTGGGCGCCTGCTCGATGGTGCCGGATTACTTCAAGCCCAAGGTCGAGGCGCCTGCCGCCTGGGATAGCCGCCAGGACGGCGCCAATGTCTGGCCGGAAGCGAGCTGGTGGACCGGATTCGGTTCGGCCGAGCTCGACCGCCTGATCGCTTCGGCGCGTGAAAACAACACCGACCTGCGCGCCGCCGTCGCCCGCATCCGCCAGGCTGAGGCCCAGGCCAAGATTTCCGGGGCAGCGCTCTATCCCACCGTCGGCATCGATGCCGGCGCCAGCCGCACCCGCTCGGGCCGCCAGGCCGCGAGCAGCAGCAGCGGCACGACCACCACGAGCAGCAGCCGCAACGACGCGATCATCCGCAACAGCTTCAGCGGCAACCTGACCGTGGGCTACCAGCTCGACCTGTTCGGCGCGAATTCCGCCAATGCCGATGCAGCGCTGTCGCGGCTTGATTCCAGCCGCTACGACCGCGAGACAGTGGCGATCACGCTCTATGCCGATATTGCCAACACCTATTTCCAGCTGCTGTCGGTGCGCGACCGCGTGCGGCTCGCCAACGAGACGCTGCGCTCGGCCGAGGGCGTGCTGGAGCTGCTGGAGACCCAGCGCCGCAATGGCATCATCACCGATTACGAAGTCGCCACGCAGCGTGCCAGCGTCGCGACCCAGCGCGCCTCGGTCGCCGTGCTGGAACAGACCGAGCGCCAGACTCTGGATGCCCTGGCCGTGCTGCTCGGCCGCAACCCTCAAGGGTTCCGCGTCGAAGGCGCCACGCTGGCCAACCTGACCGTGCCGCGCGTGGCCGCCGGACTGCCGTCGGAACTGCTGCTGCGCCGTCCCGACCTGCGCAAGGCCGAGACCGATCTGAAGGCCGCCAATTTTGACATCGGTGCCGCGCGCGCCGCGCGCTTCCCCAGCCTCGACCTGACCGGCCGCGCCGGCACCCAGGCCGGCACCACGGGCGCGCTGTTCGATCCCGGCACCATGATCTATTCGATCGCCGCCTCGCTCACCGCACCGATCTTCCAGGGCGGCCGCCTGGAAGGCGGTGAGGAACTGTCGCGCGCCCGCAAGGATGAGCTGGTCGAAACCTATCGCGGCGCGATCCTGAGCGCCTTCCGCGATACCGAGGATGCCCTGGGCGCCACCGTCAATACCGGCCGCCAGTACGGCTTCTCGTCGGAAGCCTATGCCCAGGCCAGCGATGCCTATCGCATCGTCGAGGCGCGCTATCGCGCTGGCACCGTCGGCTTCCTCGAACTGCTGGATGCACAGCGCTCAGTCTTCTCCGCCAATGACGCCATGGTACAGGCCTCGCTCGGCCGGCTTGGCGCCAGTGTCGACCTCTATAAGGCGCTGGGCGGCGGCTGGGACGGCAGCGTGATCGGCCCCTTAGCGCAAAGGGACTAACTCCACAGGGTTAGCGTGCGTGGATTATGACCGCGGCGATCTTAAAAAAAGCCCGCGTGCGGGAATAAACATCCCGCAACGGAGTCTCATCTCCACGACGCAATCGCTGGAGACACGAGATGGACCTCAATCGCCGACAGATGCTCATGGCCACCACGGCCGGCGCACTCGCCACGCTTGGCGGCGCATCATGGCCGGGCGCAGCTCATGCCACCGATATAGAGCCCGGCGACCGCATCCTGATCTGCAACGAGGATTCCAACACGCTGTCGGTGATCGATCCAAATACCAATAAAGTCGAATCCACGATCAACCTCACCAGCTTCGACGCCGACCCGCGCCCGCCCTTCCGCTTTGTCACCGGCGGCACCATCCCCACCCATGCCGCGATGGTGACCAAGCCGCTATATCACGGCGCGATCAATATCCACGGCGCAGCGCCCTCACCCGACCAGACCATGGCCGCCGTCACCGGTCGCGGCAGCAGCAACATCTACCTGATCGATGTGCGCACCAGGCGCGTGATCGGCAATCGGCTCAATCCGCTGGCGCGTGAAATCACCAGCAAGGAAGCGATCACCAGCGGCGTTCTGGTCGGCCGCGAACCGCATGAGCCGACCTGGAGCCGCAACGGCAAGGAAATCTGGGTATCGCTGCGCGGTGAAGACCGCTTCGCCATCGTCGATGTCGAGCTGGCCAAGCGTGAATCGGCCGGCGAGGATGTGCGCGCCATCCGCGGCTATGTGCCGACGGTGCATGGCCCGGCGCAAGTCTGGTTCTCGCGCGATGGCGCGCTGGCCTTTGCCGTGTCGCAGAAAGTGCCGAAGATCGCCATCTACGATACCAATGTGGGCAAGGACGGCTACAGTCGACCGCGCCTGCGCAGCACGGTGGATATCGCCGAGCAGGACAGGTTCGGCTTCACACCTTTCCTGAAGATGGCGCCGGATGGCCGCGAGATGTGGCTGAGCCACAAGCTGGCCGACGGCCTGTCGGCCCGCAGCATTGATGGCGACGTCCGCCTGGTCGATCATGTGCCGCTGGGCGAACTGGCGCGACCCAACCATGTGGAATTTGTCGAGAATGCCCGTGGCAAGGTGGTCTATGCCAGCTTCGCCCGCGTGGATGACGGTGGCCCCGGCGGCGTGGCCTCCAGCCGCATTGCCATCATCGACCGTGCCGCCGCGCCAGGCCAGCGTAAGGTGACCGGCAGCTTCTTCAGCCATGGCCGCGAGGCGCATGGCCTGTGGACCAACCCGTCGCACACCATGCTCTATGTCGCGCATGAGCAGGACGAGCTACCCGGCACACCGAATGAAGGCCAGACCGTCTGCACGGCCTTCGACGTTTCGGATCCCCATACCCCGAGGTTCGTCGCACAGATTCCGCTCGGGCATCTTGATCTGCCGTCGGGCAGGCTGCGCAACAAGAAGAGCATCAACCTGGTCTATTACCGGCCCGGCAGCCCGACACATTCGGGCTGACCATGAAACCGAAATATCTGAGCGGTGCACTGCTGCTGGTATCGCTGCTGGCGGCGGCGCTGGCCTTCGATATGCCAACCCCGCCGATGTACATGCATGGTCGCGCGCATGGCGCGGCGAAACGGACGTCCGCCTTTGAGGCCCGCATGGAGCTCGACATGGCCAGGATGATGCAGGACATGCATGCGCCCGGTTACAGCGGTGATCCGGATATCGATTTCCTGGCCATGATGATTCCGCATCACCAAGGTGCCATCGACATGGCGCGGCTGACCCTGGAGCATGGCGAGGATCCGCTGACCCGCCGCCTGGCCGAGGAGATCATCGCCGCGCAGCAGGCCGAGATCGAGGCAATGCGGGCGCGACTGGAAATCCTGCGCCGCGGGCCCGATCCGCAACCAGGCGGTTTTCCCGCCCTGGGCGGCACGCGGGGTCGCTAAGGATCAGGCGGCCTTTTCACCCTTGCGCGCTGCGGCCCGCACCAGCCAGGCACCGATATCAGCCCAGCGTTCGGCCGGCATCTCCTTGCGGAAGAATCCGAAATGCCCGATGCGGGGCAGGCCCCAGTCAGTCGGCACCACATGCTGCCGCTCGATATGCGCATTGGGATAGTAGGATTGCAGCGCATCCACACCGCGCTTCGGGCCGAAGTCGTGATCGTCGGCGATGCTGATCATGCGGATGCTAGCGCTCACCGCATCGTTATGGGGTCGCCAGGGCCGGCCAGCCTCGTCGCAGACATAATGCGGCGACCGGCACCAACGCGACCAGTCGGCCAGCACGCCACGCGGCAGCGGTTCACCACCGAACAGCGCCGCCGGCGCCCGGACACGCAGTGCCAGAACCAGTGGCACGAACAGATACCAGACCAGCACCAGCCTCAGCTGGAAGCGCATGGCCCAATTGCGCCAGTAGCCATGCTGCGAGGCGATGGTCGTCACCGCCGCGATCTTGTCCGCCTGCGGCATCAGGCCCAGCACCTGGCCGCCGAAGGAATGGCAGACCAGCGTGGCGGTGAGCGAGGGATGGCGCTGCTGCAGCCAGGCCTGCACGGCCGGGCAGTCCTGCTGGCCCCAATCATTCATGCGCGGCAACGGCGCACCCGGCGTGTGCAGCGATCCGCCGATGCCGCGATAGTCGAATGTCACCACCGTGAAGCCTTGTGCGGTCATGAAAGCAGCGAAGGCTTCGTAATAGCGGCGCGGCACGCCGGTGGCGCCGTTTATCTGCAGGCTCAGGCCATTAGAGGCCTGCGGCTCGAACAGGCTGGCGGCCAGAATCTGGCCATCGGCACAGGGAATCGTGATGTCGGTCTTGCTCATGCCGGCGACCATAAAAGCGCTCTCCGGACCCGGGCAACCGCAAAAGCCCGGGGGTCAGATGAGCTTCGTTCACCTGACGCTGCGGCCGACTGCCGAATCCTGGGTATGGGTCCAATGCTGGCGCTTGGCGGCGGCATAGAGCCAGTCGGCCTGCTTGGCCCAGAGTTTGGTCGGGAAGTCGCGATGGAAGAAACCGAAATGGCCGATGCGGCTGACGCCCCAGTCCTTGGGCGCGACATGCAGGCGTTCGATATCGGTCACCGGATAGAATTTCATCAGTTCGTCGACGCCCTTCTTCGGGCCGAAATCATGATCGTCGTCGAAGCTGATCAGCCGCATGGCGGCACGCAGCTGCGCGTTATAGGGCCGCAGCGGCTTGCCGTCGTCATCGACCAGGTATTCCGGCGTGCAGCACCAGCGGCGCCAGTCGCGCGCGATACTGCCCTGCAGCGCCTCGCCCCCCAGCCACCAGCCTGGAATCCGGTCGAGCAGGCTAACCACCAGCGGAAAGGCGACATACCACGACAGGAACAGCCGGAACTGGTGCCGCAGCGACCAGTTGCGCCAGTAACCGTTCTGAGAGGCGATGGCGAGCACGGCGTCGATCTCGCCGATCTTCGGCATCAGCCCCAACATCTGGCCGCCGAAGGAATGGCAGACCATGGCGCGGTTTTCACCCGGCGTGCGGCTGGCGAGAAATTCCGCGGCTGCCGGAATGTCGCGACGGCCCCAGTCGAGCATACGCGGCGGCGGCGCGCCCGGAGTCTGCGGCGAACCGCCAATGCCGCGATAGTCGAAGGTGAGCACCGTGAAGCCGCGCGAGGCCAGATAGCTGGCGAAGCTGGCATAGTAGCGCCGCGAGACACCGGTGGCGTTGTTGATCTGGACGCTGACGCCATTCGATTGCGCCGGCCAGGCCAGCGTACCGGCAAGGCGCTGTCCGTCTGCAACGGGAATGGAGACTGCGGCGATGTCGAATCGGGACTGTTCCATGCGGGCGACCTAAGATCACCCAAAAGGGCGTCACAACCCGTGAATCGAACGAAATCGCATGAACGTGATTCAATTGATCCTGAAGGCGTAGCCCTCAAGAATTAGCGTGACGGCTCAGCTCCGCTTGCGTCGCATACCATTGGCTGCGGTCTTGGTGGCCGCCGCCCCCTTCACCGCAGATCGGGGCAGCAGCGGCTTCATCTGCCGGTTGGCGCGCCGCATCAGCACCAGCAGCCAGTCGCGCAACGCCTGCAGCGCCGGCTTGTCGGCATCGGCGCGGCGACAGACGAACCAGTAGCCATGCTCGGCCTTCACCAGCGGCGCGAATGGCATGGCCAGCTTCTGCTCGGCGATGCGCGGCGCGATCAGCGGCGCCACGCCCAGCGCCACGCCCAGCCCGCGCTCGGCGGCTTCCGTCGTCTGCGCCACGTTGTCGACCCAGATTTCCCGCCCGCCCGCCAGATCGGCGATGCCGGCGGCACGCAGCCACATCGGCCAGGCATCGGGAAAGGTGCTGAGATGGATCAGCGTCTGGCTGCGCAGGTCCTGCGGGCTTTTCAGTTTCTGCGCCAGCTTCGGCGTGCAGATCGGCGCCATGGCGATATCGGTGATCTTCACCGCCGCAAGGCCGGGCCAGCGCCCGTCGCCGAAGCGGATCGCCGCATCCACCGCATCGCGGGCGAAATCGGCATTGCGCTGCGACGATTCGACGAACAGCCGCAGCGCCGGCTGGGTATCGAGGAATTCCGCCAGGTTGGGAATGATCCAGGTGGCGGCGACGATCGGCACCGAGGACAGCCGCAGCTCCTCGATGCGCTTAGACTGGCCGACGCGGCGCGAGACATCGGCGACCTGGTCGAAAGCGCGGCGCACGGTGTTGTAGTAGTCCTGCCCGGCTTCCGTGAGACGGATCTCGCGATTAAGCCGGCGGAACAGCGACAGGCCAAGATGCTGCTCCAGCTGCTTGACGCGATGACTGATCGCCGAGGGCGTGAGATTGAGCTCGGCCGCCGCCGCCTTGAAGCTCATGGTGCGCGCGGCGGCGTCGAAGGCCTCGAGGGCCAGAAGGGGCGGCAGACGCTTTGCCATGCCTTCAGATTATGCCTGTCCGGGCGATTGGGAAGACGTGACGTGGCGGCATGCCGTTACGGCGCAGGCTTTACAGTGTCTTCGGATCGAGCTTTTCGCGATAGCAGGCCGCCGTCAGGGTGTTCTGCAGCAGGCAAGCGATGGTCATCGGCCCGACGCCGCCCGGCACCGGGGTAATGACGCCGGCAACCTTTTCAGCCGAGGCGAAATCGACATCGCCGACCAGCCTGGTCTTGCCATCATCCTTGGGGATGCGGTTGATGCCGACATCGATCACGGCGGCGCCCGGCTTGATCCAGTCGCCCGGCACCATCTGCGGCCGGCCGACAGCAGCGATCACGATATCGGCCTGGGACACGATGGCTTTGAGATCGCGGCTGCGCGAATGCGCAATCGTCACGGTGGCGTCTGCCGCCAGCAGCAGGGCGGCGATCGGCCGGCCGACCAGGATCGAACGCCCGATCACCACGGCATTGGCGCCGCTGACCTTCACGCCGGCCTTGTCCAGCAGGATCATGCAGCCCAGCGGCGTGCAGGGCACCAGCGCCTCAATACCCTGGTTCAGCTTGCCCGCATTGACCGGGTGCAGGCCATCGACATCCTTGGCGGGATCGATGGCGGCGATGATGGCCTGCGTATCGATCTGCTTGGGCAGCGGCATCTGCACCAGGATGCCGTCCACGGCCGGATCGACATTCAGCTTGGCCACCACCTCCAGCAAGGCCGCCTGCGTGGTGTCGGCCGGCAGCTTGATCTCGTTGGAGACCATGCCGGCCTCGCGCGTCTGCACACCCTTGTTGCGCACATAGACTTCACTGGCCGGATCATCGCCGACCAGCACCACCGTGAGGCCCGGCAGGCGCTTCGCCTTGGCCTGGAAACGCTGCACCTTCGCGGCAATCTCGGTGCGCAGGCCGGCAGCGACGGCCTTGCCGTCGATCTGGATTGCAGTCATGGCATTACTCCTTCAGCAATAGCGCGGCGAACCAGGGTGCCAGCGCGGCTTCTATTTCCGTGGCGTTGCCGCCGATGAGAATCTGCTTGTGGCGGTCGGTGGCGCCGGCAACGAGATCGAACTGCGAGACCGGACGCTTCATGCTCTTGGCCAGCAGCTTCAGGAGGGCCGCGTTGGCCTTGCCATTTTCCGGCACGGCGGTGACCTTCGCCACGAGCTCGACGCCGCCATCCACCGTGGGCTTCAGCCCATCGATACTGTCGCGACCGGCTTTCGGGGTCAGGCGTACGAACAGCCGTAGGCCGTCCTGTTGCAGGCGGTATGGTTTCGCTGCGATCAGCGGCGGCTCTTAGAGCACCAGCGGCGCGATGTCGTTCCGGATCAGCTGACGCAGGAACAGGATCAGCAGGATCAGGATAACCGGCGAGATATCGATGCCGCCCAAGTTGGGCAGGATGCGCCGGATCGGGCGCAGCACTGGCTCGGTGACGCGATAGAGGAAGTCGCCGATCAGATAGATCGCACGGTTGCGCGTGTTGATCACGTTGAAGGCGACCAGCCAGCTCAGGATCGCCGAGGCGATCAGCAGCCAGGTGTAGATTTCGAGGATGGTATCCAGCAGCCAGAATAACGAATGCATCGACCTTTCCGGGCTCCTCTGGGCCGCCCGGGTACCCGGGGCATTTCCGGGATCGCGGACAGGCGCGGTGATGGCCCCGAGTGATACCGGCAGGGCCCGGGAAACGCAACCCGAGCCGGCGTGACGGGTGTCTCCGTCCCCTCGAAAAGACCGGAAAAGCATGCCGGCCGCCAGAACCGGCACCCCGGATCAGGCCCGGTCAGGGTCCGGAGCCGGAGCCGGGCAGACCGCCGAATCATGCCGGGGGCGGTAGACAAAACCCGGCCGCTTTGGTACTTGCTAGCCCGCCCGGCCGGGACCCTTGCGAGGTCCCCTTTCTGATCGGCTGGCGCACCGGCTTGGGGCCGTAGCTCAGATGGGAGAGCGCCTCGTTCGCAATGAGGAGGTCAGGGGTTCGATTCCCCTCGGCTCCACCAATTTCCAGCCCTACTCCATCGCCAGCCGCTGGCCCACGCCGGGTTCGATGATCAGGAGATTGGTTCGAACGGATCGTGCCGCATGGCAACGCCTGGCTCTGGCGGCAGAAAGCGGATCGGCGCGGCGCGGCTATCGCTGGCGTGCAGGGTTTGCACCATCACCAGGCATTCCACCGGCGTGCCACCATCGGCCATCGGCAGCACCAGGCGCTCGGCGGTGATGACGTTTTCCGGATCACCCTCGGTCAGCCCGGGCAGAGTGTAAATGCTGCGGCTGTAGATCGGCTTGCGGCGCTGGATCAGTTCCGCCATCAGATCGCGCAGATGCTGGATATAAGTGGGTTCGGTGAGGGCGGCGAGCGCCTTCACATCCATGCCTTCGGGCATTTCGCGGAACCAGCGCATAATTTCGCTGCCACACAGCCGCAGGCGGCCGAAATCGAAATTCGCCCGGGTGACTTCGGCAATCACCAGATGCGGCAGGATGGCACGCGGGATCGTCGCCACATCCAGCAGGCGGATATCGGGAATGTTCACCGGTTGCGGCAAGCTACGCCAGAAGTCATGGGCAGCCTTGAGCACTGGATTGGCGGCAATAATCATACTGCGCTCCGGAACGGGACTGTTCGTTGCGAACGCAGCTATGCCGCAGGATGGCAGCGTGTGTCAGGTTGAGATTCAGACATGGGCAAATGAAAACGCGCCGTGGGCGGCGAATGCCCCTGCAGGTGAGAGACGGTCGCAGGACGCGACCTATCCGGCCGGATCGATGGCGGAGCTTTAAGCCTTATTCGCTCGCCAGGATGGTGTTTCTCACCAGCGGATAGATCTGGTTGGCCCAGCGCTTGCCGCTGAACACGCCGTAATGGCCCACGCCGGCCTGCAGGTGATGGCGCTTCATGTAGGGTTTCAGCCCCGTGCAGAGGTCATGCGCCGCCACCGTCTGGCCGATGGCGCAGATGTCGTCGCGCTCGCCTTCCACGGTGAGCAATGCCGTGCGCTTGATCGCCTTGGGGTTCACCGGCTTGCCGCGATAGGTGAGTTCGCCCTTGGGCAGGCGATGCTCCTGGAACACCCATTGCACGGTCTCGAGATAGAATTCCGCCGTCAGATCGAGCACGGCGAAATACTCGTCGTAGAAATCCTTGGTCTTCATCGCCGGCTCGATATCGCCGCGCCACAGATTCTCGAACAGCTCGACATGCGCCTTCACATGGCGGTCCATGTTCATGCTCATGAAAGCCGTGAGCTGCACGAAGCCTGGATAGACCTTGCGGCCGGCACCGGGCAGGCCCGGCGGCACGGTGGAGATCAGCTTCTCGCGGAACCACTCGATCGGATGCTCCTGGGCGAGCACATTCACCTTGGTGGGATTGAGGCGGGTATCGATCGGCCCAGCCATCAGCGTCATCGAGCGCGGCTGCGCCTTGTTCTTGCTCTCGGCCATCACGGCAGCCGCCACCAGCGCCTGCACGCAGGGCTGGCACACCGCCACCATATGCGCGCCCGGACCCATGGTCTCCAGGAAGGTGATCAGATGCTCGACATATTCCTCGAAGCCGAAGCGGCCAGCGCTGAGCGGCACGTCGCGCGCATTATGCCAGTCGGTGATGTAGACATCGTGATCGGGCAGCATGGTCAGCACGGTGTCGCGCAGCAGCGTGGCGAAATGGCCTGACAGCGGCGCGATCACCAGCACGCGTGGCTGCACGCCGATATGCGACTGGCTGGCGTCAATGTCCTTCTTGAAATGTAAAAGCGTGCCAAACGGCGTGACCAGGGACGGCTCCTCGATGACTCCCACCTCGCGGTTGCCCACCCGCACGCTATCGATGTGATAGGGCGGCCGGGCATGGCTGATGCCGGCGCGCGACACCATCTCGGTATAGGCGGCCAGCGCCCGCAGGCCCGGATTGAAGGCAGCCATCTGCTGCAGGCCCGGCAGGGCGCTTTCGGCCAGCCGGCGCAGCGGGGCCATGAGGTCGGCCTGGGTCTGATAGGCGAAATAAAGCATGGGCCTCGATGGTCCGGGGGCGCGGGGTTCACCCTGTGCCCCCACCGGCGGCACTCCCCCACGGCTGCCGTTCCGGTTTCATGAAAAAAGCTAATGCAGTTTGTGCTGCAATGCGAGATATATGTATCAGACGAAAGTCCGGGGGACCGCTTGATGAAGGCCACGCTCACCATCAGCAGTAAGAACTATTCCTCATGGTCGCTACGCGGCTGGCTGCTCTGCCGCATGGCCGGGCTGGATTTCGAGGAAAAGCTGCTTTCCAGTGACGACCCTTCCACCAGGGCCGAACTGCTGCTGCTGTCGCCGTCCTTCCTGGTGCCGCGACTCACCCATGGACAGATTTCCGTGTGGGACACGCTGGCAATCGCCGCTTACCTGGGCGAAATCTTCCCTGATGCCGGATTGCTGCCCGTCGACAAGGTGCAGCGCTCGCATTGCCGCTCGATCAGCGGCGAAATGCATTCTGGCTTCTCAAACCTGCGCTCGGCCCTGCCGATGAACCTGAAGGCGCAGTATCCGGGCTTCAAGGTCTGGGCCGGCGCCCAGGCCGATATCGACCGCGTGGTCACCATCTGGCGCGACTGCTTCACCGCCTATAACGGTCCCTGGCTGTTTGGATCGAAGCCGACGGTGGCCGATGCGATGTATGCGCCGGTCTGCACGCGCTTCCTGACTTATGATGTGAAACTTGATCCGGCCTGCACCGCCTACTGCCAGACCGTGATGGCTTGGCCGATCATGCAGGACTGGATTGCCGACGCGAAGGCCGAACCGGAAGACCTCGACGAACTCGACGTCGAATTCTGACCGAGTAGCCCTGAGCCTCAGATCAAGCCGCCGTTGCGCATGATGAAGGCGCGCAGCTGCGTCAGCGGCTTCTTCTCGATTGCATCGCTGCCGTTCAGCATCAGCACCAGGGCCGCGCGATTGATGCCCATCTCACGGGCCAGGTCGTTCAGCGTGAGCTTGGCGTGCTTGCAGGCATCCTCCACGATGGCGAGGCCGCCGGCCTCGACATAGTTGTTGCCGTTGCTGTTCTTGACCTTGAACTTCTGCTTGGGCTTCAGGAAGCTACCCGCGGCCGCCGCGGCGGCCGCCTTGCCTGGACGCGGCGCTGCGGCAGCAGGCGGTGGCGGCGGCGGCGTGGGCGACAGCGGTATCGGGAACTCCTCGACACTCTCTCCCACCGGTTCGGCGACGAACGGCGCCGCATCTGCGGCTTGTGGTTCATCTTCAGCCGGCGGTGCGGCAGCGACCGCCGGTGCCGCAGGCGGTTCCGGCTCCGGCTCCGGACGGCGGCGCATCGAGAGCGAGAAATCCTCCAGGCCCGCGCTGAAATCACGGGTGCCAAAGCTTTCCTGTCCCTGGATGCGCTCGAACTGCGCGACAAACTGCGCGACAATCTCGGCGATCCGGGCTGCATCCATGGGCTCCAGTCCATGCCGCTCCGCCAGGTCGCGATGGTCTTCCGCGATTTCCTCGAGCCGGGACTGCTGCTTTGTCAGAAAGGCCTTGCTGCCCAGCGGCCAGGGTTTGCCGCCATCGGCGAAGCGCGCCAGGAAATTATGCATGGCATCGACTTCCATCAGCAGGACACGGGCGCGCACATCCACAACCTGCCGTGTCGGGGCTGCGCGCTTGGCCGGATCGATATCGGACAGGCGGTTCTCCACCAGTCGCGCAAAGACATGGAATTCGTCGAGCCGCTCGGTCAGGGAACGATAGGCGGTGTAATTGTCGGCGATGCCGTCGCCATTATTGTAGTCGCGCGCAAGACCGAGCGACTGACGCTCGAACTGCGTGATCAGACCCAGCGCTGCCGCGTGGCCATCGCCTGTTCCCCCGCCCATCACCAACTACCCTCTGGGCGCTGCGCCCGGCTAAAGCTTAAGCGCGAATAGCGATACCGCGCAGGAGTATTTGCAGGGCCGGCCTCACTTTCCTGAGATCGGCCCTGCGATTGCCATGGACCATTGCGTCGGATGCGGATGAGTTTCACCCGCGACGCCCAGTCAGCCAATCCGTCGCCTGATCAAGCGCACCGAAGTAGCGGATTTCACGACGGCCGATGCCATGGCGGATGAGGGCGCTGTTGCGTTCGTCGGTTGTCAGTGTATGCGGTTTGCGCACCACGGCGACACGCCGGCCGGGCGCGCCCGTATCGTCGAACAGGCTATCGATTGCAACGATAGTCTCCATCTGGGCCGCCCATACAGTGTAACGCAGATCGAGCAGGAAGTCGTAATCCGGGGCATCGGGCCGGTGGACGACCAGGCCGCGATAGAAATCCAGCACGATCTGATCATTCAGTTCGCCGATATAGGCGACCGTGATGACGCGGCTGATTTCATCGACTTCATAGGCCAACTGCGCACTGGACCCGCCGGGCGCGACAGTCGCCGAACCAGGCGGGAGTGGGTCAGGCACAGCGGCCACCGTGGCGACTGACGAAGGCGCGGATCTCCTCCATCGGGCCGCGCGCAATCGGATCGTTGCCATTGAGCAGCAGCACCAGCGTGGGGCGGTTGATGCCCAGTTGACGCGCCAGATCGTCAAGCCCCAGATCTGCCGTGCGGCAGGCTTCGGTCACCGCGATCAGGCTTTCGCGATCCACATAGAACCGCCCGTCCATCTCGCGCACCCGGAAAGGTGGCGGCGAGGGGCTCGGCGGCAACGGACGGGGAGACGCCTTGCGCGGTGACGCGCCACGATCGAGCTGGATCGACATGTCACCGGAACGAACCCGCTCGACCGGCGCATCAATACTGAAATCGTTCAGCGCCGTGGTCTTCGGAATCTGCGCCTTCAGCAGATCGCCCACCGCACGCACCATCGTCTCGCTGAGCGGCGAGAGATTGTAGCGTTCACCAAAAACGTCGTAATAGGCGCCGATCTCGTTCAGCCGCTCAAGACGACGCTGCAGGAACTGACGGCTGCCCAATGGCCAAGGCTGGCTCGACTCGCCGATGCGCACCAGGAAGATCTGCGTCGTATCGACCTCGACGATGACGATACGCCAGCGAATATCGGCCAGATGTCGCATCAGTGCCGCGCGGCGCTCATCCTCGAAGCGCGGCAGGCGGTCTTCCACCAGATCGACGAAAACGTAGAAATGGTCGACTTTCTCGATGAAGCGGCGGAAATCGACGAAGCTGCCCGATGCCTCGGCGCCATGCTGATAGGCCCGGGCAATTTCCAGCCCCTGCTTCTCGACCTGCGCCAGCAGACCGAGCGCCTCGCGCCGCAATCGCTTGCTTTCCCCTGAAAGGCTCACCGTCCGACCCCTGCCAAAACCCGGGATCAGAATACGCGATTCAGGTTGTACAATGTGTCATTAAAAACTAGTAACTGGTGTATACTTCCATAAGAGCATGCGCCTATCGACGCAGCTCCCGCGTGCAGGCCATATCGTCCGGATACGACCTGCAGCGGACAGCAGTTACTTGAGGCGGAAGAAGCCGACCAGTTGCGCCAGCTCGCGCGCCTGACCGGAGAGCGCCTGGGCCGAGGCCGAGGTCTCTTCCACCAGCGCGCCATTGCGCTGGGTCATCTCGTCCATCGAACCGACAGCGGTGTTGACCTGATCGAGACCGGTGGCCTGTTCACGCGACGCCGCCGCGATCTCGGCCACGATATCCGACACCTTCTTCACCGCATTGACGATCTCGGCCAGGGAGCTGCCGGTCTGGTTGACCAGCGCCGCGCCCGATTTCACCTGCGCATTCGATTCAGAGATCAGCGCCTTGATGTCCTTCGAGGCATTGGCCGAGCGTTGCGCCAATGCTCGCACTTCCTGTGCCACGACGGCAAAGCCCTTGCCGGCCTCGCCCGCACGGGCCGCCTCAACCGAGGCATTCAGCGCCAGCAGGTTGGTCTGGAAGGCGATCTCGTCGATCAGCGACACGATATCGGAGATCTTCTGGGCGCTGCCCTCGATCTGCGTCACGGCAGTGACTGCGTCAGCGACAACCTTGCCACCCTTCTCCGCCGTATCACGCGCCGCCAGCGCCAACTGGTTGGCAGCCTGGGCGTTATCAGCGTTCTGGCGCACGGTGGTGGTGATCTCGTGCATCGAGGCCGCCGTCTCTTCGATCGAAGCCGCCTGGCTTTCCGTGCGGCTGGCCAGATCCTGGCTACCCGAGGAAATCTCCGATGCCGCCGCATTCACCGATTCCGCATTCTGCGACAGGCTGCGCACCACGTCGCTGATGCGCTCGGCCATGCTGTTGGTGGCGCGCTGCAGCTCGGCGAAGACGCCGGCATAATTGCCCTGCACGCGGCCGCCGAGATCGCCTTCGGCGAGCCGGTTCAGCACGACGCCCAGTTCCTTCAGCGCACCGTCAGTGGTGGATACCAGCACGTTGACACCATCGCCCAGGCGTCGCATCACGCCTTCCATATTGTCGACGGCGATGCGCTGGCTCAGGTCGCCCTGGGCCGCGGCGGCAACGATGCCGCCGATCGAGCGGTCGAGTTCGGCTTCCTGTGCCTTGCGCTGCTCCTCAAAAGCCTCGCGCTGGCTGGCGCGTTCAGCCGACATGCGTCGGTTTTCCTCGCCTTGTTCACGGAAGACCTGCACGGCCTTGGCCATGGCACCCAGCTCATCGACGCGATCCTGCGCCGGAATGGTGCAATCCAGATTGCCGGCGGCCAAAGTCTGCATCGCTTCCGTCATGGCCGAGATCGGCTGCGTCAAGCCGCGACTGATCCAGACGGCGATGCCGCCGCTCAGCAGCAGGGTGACCAATGCGATCAGGCCAAAAATGATCAGCTCGTTGCGTGCTTCGGCTGCCTGCTTCTCGGTATTCTGCACGATCTCGAGCACGGCGATGGCCTTGCCCGAGAAATTATTCACCGGGGCCAGCATCGCAGTGACCTGGTGGCCCTTCAGCACGCCGCGCTTGACCGGCCGCTCGCCGGCCAGCGCCGCGCGATAATCGGCCTCGCCGGTCAGCGTCTTCTCAGCAAAGGTGCTGGAATAGACGATGATCTTGTCGTCACTCAGCAGATGCAGCGTGAGGTCGACATTCAGGCGACGCTTCATGCGCTGCAGGAAATCCTCGCCCAGGTTGGTGCCGGTATCGACAACGCCGACCAGTTTTCCCTCATGCATGATCGGATGCGAAGAAAACAGGCTGAGCGTCTCGCGGCCTGGCTCGATACCGGTATAGGGCTTGGATGTCTCGATGGCCTGCTTCACCGTCTGGCGGCGGCTCAACACGTTGTCGCCGTGGTTGGCCGGAGAATGGGCACGGAGCAGCGCAACGCCGGTCGGCAGCTGCACCGTGATCAGGCCGATGCCAAGGCGCTCGCGGACATTTTTCATCGGTTCGGCCAGCAGCGCCAGGCCCGCCTCGCGATCGGCGCGGGCGACGATCTCCTGCAGCGATTTCATACCGCTGAGAATGGCGCTGGCGGCGGAAATGGAGCGGCCCTCGAATTCGATGCCTTCCTGGACGGCCTCGTATTTCGTCATCAGATCGTCGCGCAGGTCCTCATCAGCAGTGCGCAGTTGCTTGATGAACATGTAGCCGGCGATCACCGCAATGGCGGCGAAGGTGATGCCAAGCATGGCCGCGATCAGCCGCGCCCCGATTGAGCGTTGAAACATGGTTTTATCCCCCCAGCGGCGACGATGCCGTTCCTGGAAATTTCACACGGATTATCCGCGTAAACAATAGCACAGGACGTGTAAGGACAATCTCGATACGCGCAGAGGTTATCGCTATTTAATGTCCGCAGGGGACGCTGCGCTCGAGATTCCGGTCGAAACACAGGCGCAGCTCGCGAATGCCACTCCGGCCATCGCCCAGCACGCGCAGATGCCGGCGCTCAAGGCCACGGCCCGCATTGGCACTCAGCACCGCGGTTGCCAACGCAGCCGAATTCTGGCCCGGCTGCGGTTCCGGCAGGCTGAGCGCCGCGCGCAGCCTTTCGATGGCGGCGAAATAGCCGGCCGGATCGGCGAAGTCGCTGCAGCTGCCATGCTTGGCCCATTCGCATTGCATCAGCCGGGGATCGGGCGAGGCGCAGAGATGGCGGCGCAGCACAGCTTCGGGCACCGGCTGCACCGGCGCGCAGTATTGCGGCCATAACTGTCCCGCGCGGCGGTCGGTATATTGCGGCCACAGGCCATGCACCACCCAGCCGAAGCGGTTGTCGCGACACTGCATGGCGCTGCGCTTCCCGGCCGGCGTCTCGCAGAAAGCCGGCGACCAGCTGAAGCTCAGGACATAGTGATCGAAATCGCCCTTCGTGCCGCGCGACCCTTCGCGGGCCTGTGCAGGACAGGCATTCGTTTCGATGCGCGACGGCAGGCGGCACTGTTCCTGCGCCACGGCATCGGTGGCGGACAGGAACACCAAGAGGAGAGCGAGCTTGCCTAAGGGTTTCATGACGGTCTAAAGATCATGCACCAGCCCCCGTCCAAGCAAGCCTCATGAAGCCCGCCCAGATCGAACATTTCTTCGCCACGCTGGCGGCCGCCAATCCGGAGCCGCAGACCGAGCTGAAATACGTCAACGGCTATACACTGCTGGTGGCGGTGGCGCTGTCGGCCCAGGCGACCGATGTGAGCGTCAACAAGGCGACCGAGACGCTGTTCAAGACGGTGAACACCCCCGCGGCGATGCTGAAGCTGGGCGAAGAGGGCCTGAAGCAGCATATCAAGACGATCGGGCTGTTTAATTCCAAGGCCAAGAACGTCATTGCCCTTTCCCAGCTATTGATTGACCGCCATGGCGGCGAGGTGCCGCACGACCGCGCCGCGCTGGAAGCGCTGCCCGGCGTGGGGCGCAAGACCGCCAATGTGGTGCTGAACGTGCTGTGGGGCGAACATACCATCGCGGTCGACACACATATCTTCCGCGTCGGCAACCGCACCGGTATGGCCAAGGGCAAAACCCCGCTGGCCGTGGAGTTGAAATTGGAAAAAGTCGTGCCGGCGAAATATCGCCAGCATGCCCATCACTGGCTGATCCTGCATGGCCGCTACATCTGCAAGGCGCGCAGCCCGGACTGCTGGCGCTGCGTCGTCGCCATGGACTGCGACTTCAAGCCCAAGACCAAGGCGCCGGACGAACGGTAGTCACTGCAGGGCCACAATGTCTTTCTGCAGATCGCGCTTGTAGGTCAGGAAATCCACGAAGATGCCATGGGCGCCGGCATCCTTGGCCGGCGCGGCCAACGTATCGGAGATTTTGCGGCGAAATGCTGCGGCTGCCTGCGGGCGCTTCTGCTTCGCGGTTAGATAGGCGGCGATCAGGTCGGTCTGCAGCGCCCGGCCCGGCCAGCCGACACCCGCCCCTTCCAGCAGCCCGGCCACGAACAAGCCGTTATCCTGTGGCGGGAAGATGTTGTGATAGAGCCGCGGCGCGGCCTGCAACGGCTGCCAGTTCAACAGCGCCAAGTCGTCGAGGAATGGGAAGGTGATGCGATAGCCAGTGGCGAAGAGCACCAGGTCGACGGCGTCTTCCACGCCATCCGCAAAGACCACGCGCTCGCCCTTGAACGCTTTTACCTGTTTACGCAGCGCCACATCGCCCTGCCCCAGATGCTGCAGTACCAGCGAGTTTACGATCGGCGTGCGGTCATAGAGGCGATGCTGCGGCTTCGGCAGGCCGAATCGTTCCGGCGGACCGACCAGCAGGCGCAACAGTGGCTCATGCAGCATGGCGCGCAGCTTCGGCGGCAGGATAAAGCGCTTGGGCTTGTGGTTGGCCTCATCGGCTGGCTTGCCGGCGAGGAATTTCGGCACGAAGTGATTGCCGCCGCGCACGCTCCACAGCACCTGGGTCGCATGGTGAATGGCGTCAACCACGATATCGCAGCCGGTATTGCCCATGCCGACCACCAACACACGCTTGCCCTTGAAGATATCAGGTGACTTGTAATCCTTGGCATGCATCACGGTGCCGGTGAAATCGCCGGGCACGCGCGGCTGCAGCGGATCGCTGAGATGCCCGTTGGCAATCACCACGCCGGCATAATCGCGACTGCTGCCGTCATCGAAGCTGGCGCGCCAGCCCTCGCCCTGCTTCGTGAGTGTCTTGACCCCCGTACCAAAACGGATCAGCGGATACAGATCGAAATGTTTCGCAAAGCCGCGAAAATACTCCAGCACCTGGGCGCGGCCGGGATAGGCCGGCCAGTCTTCCGGCATCGGGTAATCGGCAAAAGCCGTGGTGCGCTTGGACGAGATCAGATGGGTGGAGGCATAGACTGCGCTGGCCGAGCCACCATAGAACCATTGCCCGCCGACATCGGCATGACGCTCGACGGCCTCCACAGGCAGGCCGGCGGCCTTCAGGCTCTTGAGTGCGGCAAGGCCGGCCGGGCCGGCACCGATCACCAGATAGGTCATGACTTTTCCGCCTGCACGAAGCGTTCGAACACCGCCGCTGCATCCAGCACCGGCGCATAGCCAAACTCGGATTTCAGCCGCGTATTGTCCAGCACCGGGCGGTACTGGATGAACTTCACATGCTGAGGCCCGAGCTTGGTGGTGCCCAGCAGATTGAGCAGCCACAGCACGGCTTTCAGCAGCGCTGGCGGGATCGCCAGATACGGCTTGCCCAGACGCTGCGCGATCGCACGCAGGCTCATGGTGCCGTCACTGGCCAGATTATACATGCCGGCGCGGCCATCGCGCACCGCCTGCGCCAGCGCCGCCACCACATCGCCATCACTGATCAGCGAGAACGGCGTCGCCGTGCCGGTGAGGCCCAGCACCAGCGGCCGGCGGAACATCGCGGTGATCTGGTTTGTCGTGCCCGGACCCAGCACGGTGCAGGGCCGGAACACGGTCTGTTTCAGTTGCGGGTATTTCGCGCGCCAGCCGGCCAGCAGTTCCTCGACCAGGCGCTTGTGGCGCGCATAGGCGAAATCCTCATTGCCACGCAGCGCATCATTTTCACGTAAGGGAACCGGATTGTCGGCATGGTAGCCATAGGCCGCACCACTGGAGGTGACGATCACATGGCTGGTGCCGGCCGCGAGGCAGGCCTGCAGCACATGGCCGGTGCCGGTGACATCAATCTCGTAGTCGCGTTTCTCATCACCGCCGGCGGCCACCACCGAGGCCAGATGCACCACGCAGCGCGGCCGGTACTGCGCGAACAGCACGGCTATGCTGGCGTCGCGGATATCACCGGTGAGATACGTCACGCCGGGCAAGCGTTTCTCCGCCGGCACCTCGCGCAGGTCGAAAGCGATCAGCGGCTGGGCGGCCGGATCATGCTGCAGCGCCTTGATCAGCGCATGACCGATGAAGCCGGCCGCGCCGGTGACCAGTGTGCCCCCATAACTATTGGCGTTGCTCATACCGCCTGTTCCTTCAGGCGGTCCTTGCGCTTCCACCAGGCCGCCAACGCCCAGCCCGACACGATATGCCACACGCCCCAGCCGGCCGCGATCAGGGCAGCACCGCCCAGCGCGTCGAAATGGTTGAGGATCAGCGCCAGCCCCAGGCCGGAGTTATGCATGCTGACCTCGATGGTCATGGCGCGGGTGTCGAAGTCGCTCAGGCGCCAGACCCGCGCCGTCAGCCAGCCGAGCAGCACGGCAACGGTATTGTGCAGGGCCACCAGCGGCAGGATCTGCAGCAGGAAGGCGGTGAGATGCTTTGCATTCGACGCCGTGGCGCCGACGATGAAGACGATCAGGAACAGGAAAGACAGGATCTGGAACGGGCGGCGCAACCTTTCCGCCAGCCTGGGCCATAGCCGCACCGTGGTCATGCCGGCCACCATCGGCACACCGAGCAGCAGCACGGTGGAGCCGATGAAGGACACCGGCTCGATGCTCACCTGCCGCAGCAGCACGGCGGTGGCCGGGTTGAGCGAGGCCCAGAAGATGATGTTGAGCGGCGTGGTGACCACCGCCAACAGGCTGGAAATGCCAGTCATGCTGACCGAGAGCGCGGTGTTGCCGCGCGCCATATGGGTCATCAGGTTGGACAGGTTGCCGCCCGGGCAGGCGGCGACCACGATCATGCCCAGCGCCACGCTGGGCAGCGGCTGCATGATCATGGTGATCGCCCAGGTGACCGCCGGCAGCAGGACAAGCTGGGCCACCAGGCCCGACAGCGGCGCCAGCGGCCGGCGCAGCACTTCAGCGAAGTCGCTGAAGCGCAAATCCAGCGCCACGCCGAACATGATCAGGGCCAGAACCAGCCCCAGAACCAGCTGGCCGGTTGAATCGATCTGGATCAGCACGGCATCAAGCGATGCATCGGCCATGATTTCCTCCCTGCCGGCTGTGGTTGTTCCCGCCGGCTTGCTGCGGCATTCTGGGGCCAAACCGGCCGGGAGGCGATGGCGCAACGCGACAGGGCATTGTCGTTCCGCGCCAGCCCGCCGGCCCCTGAGGACGCAATGACGGATACCGGGCCTGAGGATTGGTCGCGCAGCGTGGCGGCGGGCTATGTGCGCACCCTGCTGGATGCGGTGCAGGCACATGGCCATCGTGCTGCTGCACCGGCCATGATTCTGGCCGAAGCCGGGCTGCCAGCCGGGCTTCTCGATGGCCCGGCTCCGCGCCTGCCCCATGACGCGGTCTCGAATATCTGGCTCGCCGCCCAGCGGCTGACCGGCGATACGGCGCTCGGCCTGCATGTGGGCGAGCAGGCGCGGCCGGGCTCCTTCGATGCGCTGGGCCAGCTCCTGATGAATTGTGAGAGCTTACGCGAGGCGGCCACCCAGGCCGAACGCTTCGCGCCGCTGGTCGGCGGCGGCGGGCGGTTCGCGGCGCGCGACGAAGGCAGCGCTATCCGGCTGCTGTATCTGCCCTTCGATCCTGACTGGCCCTGCCGGCGGCAGCGCGTGGAAGCGGTGCTCACGGCGACACTCACCTTCACACGCTGGCTCTGCGGCCAGGCGATCCTGCCGCAGGCGGTGCGTTTCCGCCACGAGGCGCCCGCCAGCCTGGAGGAACACCGCCGCATCTTCGGGCCGGTGACTATTATCTTCGGGGCAGAGGATGACTCGCTGTTGCTCTCCGAGGAGGTGCTGGCACTGCCGGTGCGGCAGGCCAATGCCGGGCTGAAGTCGGTGCTGTCGGGCTATGCGCAGGCCGAGCTATCGCGCCTGAACGATGGCGGCGATGCGTTGCTGCGCGACCTGGCCGACTGCCTCCGCGCGGCTTTCGCGGGTGACACACAGCCCGGCATCGAGGGCGCGGCAACCGCCTTACGCATGACGCCGCGCACCCTGCAGCGCCGGCTGGCCGAGCGCGGCACCAGCTTTCAGGCGGAAGTGACCAGCCTGCGCTGTGCGCTGGCGAAAGACCTGCTGCGCGACGCGGAGCGCAGCGTGCCGGCAATCGCGGCGCGGCTGGGCTTTGCCGATGTCGCCAACTTCCATCGTGCCTTCAAGAGCTGGACCGGGCAAACGCCGGCGGAATGGCGTAAAAGCGCGCCATGACCCGCGTGATGTTCGACAGCAACGCCTTCGATGCCGCGCTGGCGCATGACGACGCCGAGAGAATCCTGGCTGCAGACATCACCATCGTGATCACTTCCGTGCAGACGGAAGAGCTGCACCAGATCGCCGATGCGACGCGGCGGCAGAGGCTGTTCGATTTATTGCATCAGCTGAAGGCACAGCGCGTGCCAGCTGTAGAGTTGCCGATGGATGCCTCGCGCGATGCGGTGATCGCAGCCACGGCGGCGCAGCATTGCGATCTGCTGGTGACCGACGACACAGGGATAACGCAATCGGGCCTGCGTGTGCTGACCTACGCCGCCTTCAGAAGGGAATTTCTGTCTTAGGAAACCGGACGGCCGGGCTGCGGGGTTTTCAGCAGAGCGGCAAGGCAGTCGCTGTCATCCACGGTCTGGCCACGCACGCGGCTCAAGACCTGGGCATGGCTGACGCGCAGCCGCGCGGCGGCATCATCGGGATAGAGGAACAGCAGCAGCGTGCAGCGCGGCGCCTCGGCCTGGTACTGCCAGACTTCGCCCGGCGGTTCGCGGCGCAGCGTGGTCGGTGTGCCGAACAGCGCGCGCGCCTCGGCCTCGGACTTGCGCACCACATCGGCCGACACGGCGCGGCGGGGGGGATCGTTGGGCCGGGCATGGACCAGCGAAAGGTCGAGCACCTCGCCGGATGCGGCGGGCCCGGCGGAACGGCCGCCGCAGGCCGCCAGGGCGAGCGGCAGGATGAGGGCAAAAAGAATGCGCGGCGTTTTCACGCCGCGCAGCTTAAACAGACGTGAGGCGGAAGAAAAGTTATTCAGCCGCCGCGGATGACGAAGATGTGCGGCCCGCCGCCACGGTCTGCACCGTGCCGGAGATTTCGCCACCGCATTCGATCTCGACCTGGCCATAGGCGATCTCGCCCGAGACCTTGCCCGAGCCGCGGATGAGCAGGCGGCCGCGCACGCTCAAGCGACCCTCGAAGCGGCCGCGGATTTCGGCCTCGTCCACTTCGGCGGAACCCTTGAACTGGCCGCTCTCGGTGATCTCGACGAAACGGCTGTCGGTGAGCTGGGCTTCGACGCGGCCTTCGACGACGACCTTGTCGCAGGCGGTGATCTGGCCGGTCAGGCTGATTTCGCGGCCGATGAGCAGAACCTTCGGCTCGGCATTGCTGGACGACTGCGAGCCGCTCGCCGGCGCGGCGCCAGCCGTGGCCTGCACGACGGCCTTGGGCGCCAGGTCGACCGGGCGCTTGGCGATTTCGGGGCGGAAGGTCGGGGTCGGTGCGGTTGGTTCGGTCATGGCGGAAGCTCCAGCGGTAGCGGATACGGCGGTGGGTGCAGTGGGTAGGACCGGCTTGCCAACGGCGCGCAGGTGACTGGGCATCGGCGGCAGCTCGTCATCGACCGCCTTGATCGGCGTCGGCGCTGCGGCCGGCGCTGCAGCCGTTTCGGGCTGCTTCAGCTCCAGCTCGGGCGCCGGCGGGAAAGCGGCGCTCTCGGTACTCGGTTTCTTGCGACCAAACATGCGCGGTACTCCTCCGATCCGTCCAGCAGCCTGTTACTGCCGGCGTGTTAAGGCCGTTCCGTCGTCCGTAACCGTTTGTAGACGTGAACCATGAACGCGGTTGCTACTATCGGGACGAGAAAGTTTACCAGCGGAATGGTTAACAGAAGAACAATAAGCACGCCGCAGAGCCAGACGTCGCCCCGCTTCTGGCGGCGCAGCCGGTCGGCATCGGAGCGTGGCAGGTAGCGGAAGGCCACCAGCTCGAAATATTCCCGCCCGACCAGCCAGCCGTTCACCAGCAGCGATAGCATGAAGGACAGCGGCGGGAAGAACAGCAGCACGGCGTAGATGGGCAGCAGCAGGCCGTTGATCAGCAGCACGGTGCCGAGGAAGCGCAACGCGCTGCCCAGCGCCGGCCAGAAGCTGAGCGGGCGGCCGGGCGCCTCGCCCAGGTAATAGCGCTGCTCCACCGCATCGGCGATGTCGTCGAGGAACAAGCCGATCGCGGCCGTCATCACGGCCGGGAACAGCAGCATCATGCCGAGGAAGAAGCCGAGCGCCGACAGCGTGCCGATCAGCCAGTCGAGCCAGGTCTGCTGGGTGTCGGGCAGCAGCAGTAGCGCCGACCACAGGCCGACGGCCAGCAGGCCGAAGACCACCATGCTGATCAGCAGCGACTTGACCAGCACGCGCTGGAAGGCCGGATCGGGCAGTTGCGAGAGTGCGCGGCTGAAGGAGCTTGCGATCATGGCAGCGCTCTAGTCCGGACTGCCGTTGATCGGATCGAGCGGTACCTTGCCGCTCAGGCCGAGCGTGGCTTCGAGCACCGCACTGAAGGCTAAGAGTTCGGCCTCGCCGCGCGGCCGCGCCACGATCTGCAACCCAACCGGCAACCCTTTGCGCGTGACACCGCAGGGAATCGAAATCGCCGGCGTGCCGGTGATGGTGATCGCGAAAGTGAGCACCAGCCAGGAGATATAGGTATCGAACTTGCGGCCGGCGACTTCTTCCAGATAGCGCTTGCGATGATCGAAGGGCGGCGCCACGCAAGTGGGCAGCACCAGAAAATCGTTCTTCTCGAAGAAGGCCGCCACGCGATTGTAGATCAGGCCCTGCACACGCATGGCCTCGGCGCGCTCGACGCCGGTGAGCTTCAAGCCCTTCTCGGCATTCCAGATCACCTCCGGTTTGACCAGATCCTGCTTGTCCTTGATCTTGGGCCAAACGGTGGTTGCGAAATTCGACGCGCGCAATGTCTGGAAACACTCTTCCGCCCCGCTGAAATCCGGCACGTCCTCGCTGACCGCAGCGCCCAATGCCTCGATCCGCTTCACCGCGGCTTCGCACAGGCTGAGGACTTCCGGATCGACCGGCGACAGACCGAGGTCCGGCGACCAGCCGACACGACAGCCACTAGCAAACCGACTCGGAAGCCGCCCAGTGACCATGGCGTGATCGACCGACGCAACGAAGCTGCGCTCTGGCGCGGGGATCGACAGCGGATCACGCGGATCGAACCCGCTCATCGCATCGAGCATCAGCGCGCAGTCGCCGACATTGCGCGCCATCGGGCCATAGACCGACAGCGGATCGAACGGCAGGGCGCGCGGACCGAAGGCCACGCGCCCAGGCGACGGGCGCAATCCCACCACGCCGGTGAAGCTGGCCGGAATGCGCAAAGACCCGCCGAGATCGGAGCCATCGGCGAGCCAGACCTCGCCGGCCGCGAGGCAGGCCGCAGCACCGCCCGAGGATCCCGCCGGCGTGGTCGACGTGTTCCACGGATTGGTGGTGGTGCCGAAGACATCATTGAAGGTCTGCGAGCCGGCGCCGAATTCGGGCGTGTTCGACTTGGCGACGATCAGCGCGCCGTTACTTTCCAGCCGTTCGACCGACCAGCCGGATTTGGTCGGCACATGGTCGGCGAAGATCCGGCTGCCCTGGGTGGAGCGCACACCGGCCACATCGACCAAGTCCTTGGTGGCGATCGGCAGGCCGTAGAGGTAGCCCGGCGGGGCCGGATCGGGCGGCACCAGCTTGGCGGCCAGCGCCCGGGCGCGGTCCAGGCAGAGCGTGGGCAGGGCGTTGATCTGGGGCTCGACCGCCGCGATGCGGGCGGCCGCTGCGTCGATCAGCTCCGCCGGGGTCACCTCCCGCTTTTTCAGGGCCGCCACGGCCTGGCGGGCGGTCATCCGGATCAACGCGTCCATATTTGCCTTCCTTCTGTCGATTGTTTACAGAGTAACGGCATTCACCCTCATCCGGAAAGACGCCAATGACTGCTCCCCGCAACAACGTCCTCGCCATCGGCAACGCCATCGTCGATGTGCTGGCACGGGTGGACAACCATTTCCTCGATGAACATGGCATGCCCAAGGGCGGCATGACCCTGATCGACGGCGGTCGCGCCGAGCAGCTGTACAACGCCATGCCCGAGCGCGTCGAAGCCTCGGGCGGTTCGGCCGCCAACACTGCCGCCGGCCTCGCCGCACTGGGCGGCACGGTGCAGTTCATCGGCCGCGTGCGCAACGACCAGTTGGGCGTCAGCTTCACCAGCGACATCCGCAAGCTGGGCGTGCAATACGACACGCCGGCCGCCACCGAAGGCGCCTCGACCGCGCGCTGCCTGATCATGGTGACGCCCGATGCGCAGCGCACCATGAACACCTATCTGGGCGCCAGCATCGACCTGACGCCCGACGACATCGACGCGAATGCCGTGAATGCCGCGGAAATCGTGTATCTGGAAGGCTATCTGTGGGACCAGCCCAAGGCGAAGGACGCCATGCGCAAGTCCATCTCGCTGGCGCATGACGCCGGCCGCAAGGTGGCGATGTCGCTCTCGGACAGCTTCTGCGTCGACCGTCACCGCGCGGAATTCATGCATCTGGTCGAACATCACATCGACATCCTCTTCGCCAACGAGGCCGAGATCACCGCGCTCTACCAGGTGCAGGATTTCGACGCGGCGCTGCAGCATGTGCGCGGCCATGTCGATGTCGCAGCCCTCACCCGTTCGGAAAAAGGCTCGGTGATCATCGCCGGCGAGGCCGTGCATATCATCGATGCCGTGAAGGGCGTGAAGGTGATCGACACCACCGGTGCGGGCGACCTGTACGCGGCCGGTTTCCTCTACGGCTTCACCCATGATTTCGACCTGCATCAGGCCGGCACGCTGGGCTCGCTCTGTGCCGCAGAAGTGATCGCCCATATCGGCCCGCGCCCGGCCGCGCCGCTGAAGCCGCTGGTCGCCAAGGCAAAGGGTTAAGGGCTTCGTTTTCGTTCGTTTGGCGTCGCTGGCGTTCGTTTGCGTTCGTTTTGCTTCGTTTCCGTTCGTTCGGCTTCGTTTCCGTTCGTTTCGGCTCGTTTGCGTTCGTTTGGCTTCCCGCCGGATTTGAACAGCCCGCCGATCTCAAGGCATAAGCCACTGTTTTCGCTCAGGTTAATCACCTGAGCGAAGCGCTAAATAGAACATATAGGAAACATCAGCCGGAAATCAACAGCCGCATGACGCGATCCGGGCTGAGCCGGATCAGCATGGCACCGGGCCGGCGCAGGGCATGGCCGTCGGGCGGAGCATCAGGCGTGGGGGCATCGACGCTGATGGCGACACTGAGGCTCTTATGCGCCATCACATTGAGATCGACACAGGGGCCGTCGAGCAGGCGGCACTGCGTCGCCAGGCCGCCGTCGAAGCGATGCGGCACGAAAGGCCGGTTCACCACCAGCGCGCGGCCGCCGGGAAAGCCGAGTTCGAAGCCGTTGCCGCTGAGCAGCGTGATCCAGCGCGTGACATGCGGAAAAGCCGAGAAGGGTCCATCCTGATCGATCTGCGCCCGGCTGATGCGCCAGCTGAAGGTATCCATCGACGCGCCCGGCGGATACACGGCGATCTCGGTGGTGACGCCACCGCCATTCTTCCACGGCCGCGCCGGCAGCGCGGCCAGGTCGATCAGCCCCATTTCGATTGCATCATCGCTCATTGGCCACCGCTCATTGGTCGGCATCCGCGGTCAGCACATGGTTGGCATCAAGGCGCACGGCAACGCCGGAGCTCGATACCGCCGCATGGCCGCGCGAGGGGATCGGCTGCGTGCTGCGCGCGATATTGACGCGCATCACCATGTCCCTGCGCGCCATCACGTTGATCACCGTGCAAACCTGCCCGCGTTTCAGCCGGCACATCGCCTTGAGATCGCCGGGAAAGGTGAAAACGCGATGCGGCACCAGATCGAAGCCGGTGCCGTCGGAAAAATCGATGCGGCCACCCGGCCCCTCCATCAGCGCGATCCAGCGATTGACGTCGGGAAACACCGAGAAGGGCCCTTCGCGGTCAATCACCGCACGGCTAACGCGCCAGCGGAAATTCTCCAGCGTCGCGCCGACCGGACCGATGGCGATTTCAGTGGTGACGCCGCAGCCATTCTTCCACGGCTGCGACGGCAGCGAGGCGAGGCTGAGCAGCTGGCTGTCGGTGGCCGCGCCGGGGCCGGCCTGCTGACCCTCGGTCAGCACATGCACCGGTCCGAACTTGCCTAGTTTATTTTTGTAAGGGCCCATTTGAACACCAGGGCATCCGTGCCGGCCGATCCGGTCATGACAATCTGCTGGGTACGGCGCGCTTCGCCAGCCAAGCCAAAATAGATGCTGTCTTCCAGGCGCACCATGCCCCCTGCGCCGCGCCAGCGCCAGCCCTGGCCGCTGCACGCTTTCAGAATAACCGTGTCGCCGCTGCCAATCAGGGAGGCGTGAACGGACGGATGCAAATGCAGGCGCAGCGTGGCCTCGGCCGGCATGCCGGCTGCTTCGGTGACGATATCCTCGCCGCGCAGATCCTCGCCGCCCGCCGCCAGATAGAGGCGGCGGCGGTGAATACGATTGTGGCTGGCATGCCAGCCGTCATGTTCGGCCTCGAACCAGATCGCGCCGTCGAGTTCGTTGCGCGTCACCGTGACTGCAGCCGTCAGCGCCGGCTCGCACAGCTTTCCATTGACCGGGCCAAGGCTGAGCGTGCTATGCGCGGCGATACCGCTGAGCGCAACCGCCCAGCTGCCGCTGACCTGGCGCGCGGCGCCGCAATTGACGATCAGGCGATCCTTGCCATGGCTGAATTCCGCCGAGAGCAGGCCGCGATGCGGCTGCGGCGCCATGCCGACCGGCGTCGGACCGGCATCGAGCAGCAGCAGCGCGCGTTTGGCGGCGGCGCGCTCGTAGCGGCTGTGGCTGGCAGAACTGAGCGGCTTGCCGCGCGCCTCCGACAGATCGAGCGTGAGGTCGATCTGCGATGGCAGCTCTTCTTCCGATCCATGGAACAGCGCCAGCCCGCCATCGCCGTGGCGGAAAAAGCGCAGCATCGGCGCCATGCGGTCCAGCATGATCTGCAACGGGCCGGCGCGTTCGGGATCGACGGCGCTTAAGAAACGCCACAGCGCGATCACATCGCGGGTCAACCGCAGCAGCGCGGAAGGATTGCGCGAGACATGGCCGCCATCGGCGAAGACCTGTGCCTCCAGGCTGTCGCAGAGTTCGCGCATGGCGGCGGCGCCGGCCTTGTCGCCCTCGCCCATCGCCTCGACGCCATAGACCAGGCCGAGCATGGCATGGAAGCGCGGCAGGCCAACCGGCGCATGCAGCGCGGCGCGGCCCAGATGGGCGCGATGGCGCGCGATACAGAGCAGGAAATCATGGGCGAAGCGCTCATCCGCGCCATCGAGCAGGAAATGCGCCGCCAGGATCCAGTGCGTGAGGCGGCGGCCGGCGACATCGACGCGCCAGGGCAGGCCATGGATGCGATCGTGTCTGGCGATCCAGTCGGCGGTGAGCGACCGCGCCATCTTGCGCGCCATGTCGCCGCCCTGCGCCGCGAAATCGCGCAGCCAGCCGAAACCATGCAGGCCGGCGGCCCAGGCGGCGAAATTCTGCGCATCGAGCCTGGCCTGATCGGCGGTCATCGCCCAGGGGGCGGCATGCGGCGAAACGATCTCGGCGCCGGCGAAGACGAAGCGGCCCTGGAACAGGCGATCGGCATTGGAGACTGTGCCGGGGAAACAATCATCAGGGAGCAGCGGCAATTCGAGCGGCGCCTTGCGCGGCAGCGTGATGCCATACAACCGCGTGCCATGCCACAGGCCGGCGAGATGCCGGCGCAGCTTGCTCGTCAGTGAGTCCTGCAGCAGGGCCGCAGTCACGTCAGCTCACTTGGTACGGGACGCGCGCACCCGCGCGATGTTGTCGGCATAGGCCGACGGGCCGCCCTGGAAGGTGGCGGTGCCAGCCACCAGCACATCGGCGCCGGCATCGACGGCAAGCTGCGCGGTTTCGGCATTGATGCCGCCGTCGACTTCCAGGTCGATGGCGCGACCGCTCTTGTCGATGGCGGCGCGCAGCGTCTTGATCTTGTCGAGCTGGGTATGAATGAACTTCTGGCCGCCAAAACCGGGGTTGACGCTCATCACCAGCACGAGATCGACCATGTCCAAGACCGACAGCGCGGCCTCGACCGGCGTGCCCGGATTGAGCGACAGCCCGGCCTTCTTGCCCAGCGAGCGGATGAGCTGCAGCGTGCGATGCACATGCGGGCCGGCTTCCGGGTGCACGGTGATGATGTCAGCGCCGGCTTCGGCGAATTGCGGGATGAAGGCATCGATGGGCGAAATCATCAGATGCACGTCGAAGACCTTTTTCGTGTGCTTGCGCAACGCGCCGACCACGCCTGGCCCGATGGTGAGGTTGGGCACGAAATGGCCGTCCATCACATCGATATGGATGTAATCGGCGCCGGCCTTGTCGATGGCGACGACTTCCGAACCCAGCTGGGCGAAGTCGGCCGAGAGGATTGACGGGGCGATTCGGGTGGGTTGCTGCGGCATAGTGCAGGCGTAGCAAATTTGGCCGCCGCCGCCAAGCAAGGGGCCGGGACCGAAGGGGGCACGTCCTGGTGAAACCCCGGATTCGTCACCCCGCCCATGACCCTTCAGGGCGAGTCGCTCGACTATGCGCTACCCCGGCGCTAGAACAGCGCCATGTCCGACACCCCCGATCAGTCTCTCGACCAGACGCCCCCGGCCCCGCCCACCGCGCGGCGAGTCGCCGCCAGCCTGCTGGACGGCGTGCTGGGCCATGGCCGGGCGCTCGACGATGCGCTGCTGGACGGCAAGAACGGCTTCCGCGAGCTGTCCGAGCGCGACCGCGCCTTCGTGCGCCGGCTGGTGGCGACCTGTTTACGGCGGCGCGGCCAGATCGATGGCGTCTTGCGCAAGTTCCTCACGCTCTGGCCCAAGGGCCTGCCACGCGAGGCGATGCGGCTGGGCGCGGCCGAGCTGCTGTTCCTCGATGCGCCGCCACATGCCGCTGTCGGCGAAGCCGTCAACCTGATGCATCCCGAGCAGAAGAAGCCGCGCGGCCTGATCAATGCCGTGCTGCGCAAGGTCGCCACCGAGGGTGCCGCCATCGTGGCGCAACAGGACGCTGCCAAGGCCAACACGCCGGACTGGCTCTGGCAGAGCTGGATCAACGCCTATGGCGAGGACGCCGCACGCGACATCGCCTTTGCGCATCTGAATGAAGCGCCGCTGGATATCAGCGTGAAGGACGATGCCGCAGGCTGGGCGGAAAAGCTGGAAGCCGAACTGCTGCCGAGCGGCAGCTTGCGCCGCGCCGCTGCCGGCGGCGTCGAAAGCCTGCCGGGTTTCGCCGAGGGCGCCTGGTGGGTGCAGGATGCGGCGGCTGCGCTGCCGGTGAAGATGCTGGGCGAAGTGAAGGCCAAACGCGTGGTCGATCTCTGTGCCGCACCCGGCGGCAAGACCGCGCAGCTCGCGGCATTGGGCGCGACGGTGACGGCGGTGGACCGCTCGGCCCAGCGCCTGCGCCGCCTGGAACAGAACATGACGCGGCTGCATCTGCAGGCCGAAGTGGTGGCCGCCGAGATCGCCGAATGGAACACTACGCGGCAATTCGATGCGGTGCTGCTGGATGCGCCCTGCTCGGCGACCGGCACCATCCGCCGCCATCCCGACCTGCCCTACCTGAAGGACGAGGCCGATGTGGCCAAACTGGCCGAACTGCAGCGCCGGCTGATTGCGAAGGCCTGGAGCCTGCTGGTGCCCGGGGGCCGCATGGTCTACTGCGTCTGCTCGCTGCAGCCCGAGGAAGCCGAATACCAGATCCGCCATCTGCTGGCCCTGCAAGGCGCAACACTGATACCGGCAGACGCAGCGGCGCTGCATCTGCCCTCGGAAGCCGTGGCCCATGACGGCGCGCTACGCACCCTGCCCTCGATGTGGGCGGGGCGCGGCGGCATGGACGGCTTTTTCGCCGTCAGTCTTCAGAAGGCGGCGTAAAGCCGACCGGTTCCACCGCCAGCGCGACGATGCGCCGCACCAGCGGCAGCACCACCATCATCACCGGAAACGCGATCATCCAGGACAGGCCCCAGGCCTGCATCCATTTGCCGACCACGCCATCGGCAAGGCCGATGCCGTTGATGGTGGAAATCCCGGAGACCACACAGGTCATCAGCAGCGACAGCAGGAAGGGTACGGCGATGGCGTTGAAGCGCGCCGGCAGCTTGCGGCGCGCGGGTTTCATTGTCATCTGGTTCATTGCAGGATCGCTTCACTTCAAGGCTTGGGGCAACCACGTGCTGATCTGCGGCACCAGGGTGATCAGGGCGAGCACGACCAGCTGCACCGCCAGCATCGGATAGAGTTCCTTGTTGAGCTCGCTGAGCCTGATCTTGGCCACCATCGCGGTGACGAACAGCAATCCGCCGACCGGCGGCGTGATCATGCCGATGGTGAGGTTGACGATCACCACGATGGCGAAATGGATCGGGTCGATGCCGAGCGCATAGGCCATCGGCGCCAGGATCGGCACCAGCACCATCACGCCGGGCAGCGGCTCGATGAAGATGCCGAACAGCAGCAGCAGGATATTGACCGCCAAGAGGAAGGTAAGCGGATCGAGGCCGAGGCTGCCGATCCACAGCGCCAGGCCCTGCGGAACCTTCAGGATGGTGAGCACCCAGGCAAAGGCCGAGCACATGGCGACGATCACCAGCACCGCCGCCGTCATGAAGGCGGCGCGCGCCAGGATGCCGGGCAGCATGGACCAGGTGAGCGTGCGGTAGACGAACATGCCGCAGACCAGCGCATAGAAGACGGCGATCACCGAGGCCTCGGTCGGCGTGAAGACGCCGCCATGGATGCCGACCACGATGATCACGGGAAGAACCAACGCCGGTAAAGCCCGCCATGTCGTGGCGATGATGGTCTTGAGATCGGGCGCCTGGCCTTCGCCGCGGAAATTGCGGGTGTGGCTGGCCCAGAAATTGTAGCCCATCAGCGCGCCCGAGATCAGCAGACCCGGGATGATGCCGGCGATGAACAGGTTCACCACCGAGACATTCTGATCCTGCAGCGCGTAGATGATCATGATGATCGACGGCGGAATGATCGGGCCGACAACGGCGGTGCTGGCGGTCAGCGCCGCCGCATAGGGCGCCGGATAGCCCGACTTGCGCATCATGCGGATCAGGATCGAGCCCGGACCGGCGGCATCGGCCAAGGCAGAGCCGCTGATGCCGGAGAAGAAAGTCAGCGTCAGGATGTTGGTATAGCCAAGGCCGCCGCGACGATGGCCGACGAACATGGCGGCAAAGCGCAGCAGCACTTCAGCGAGGGCTCCGCCCGTCATCAGTTCGGCCGCGAGCAGGAAGAAGGGCAGCGCCATCAGCGGGAAGCTGTCGACGCCGGTGAGCAGTTTCTGCGCCAGGCTGATCGGGAGAAGCCCGTTGGCCAGCATGGCGGCCAGGCTGGACATGCCGATGGCGAAGGCGACGGGAATGCCCAGTGCCAGCAGGACGATGAGGCTGCCGAAGAGGATCGCGGTGATCATACGGAGGCCGCCTGGTCGGGATCGAGATCGGCCGACTCTTCAAAGGCCTTGTCACTGACGAAACCGCTGGCCACTGCCAGCAGATGCCAGATGGTGAGGGCGAAGCCGACCGGGATGGCGGCGGCGATATAGCTGAACGGAATGTCGGTGACCGGCGTCGACTGCACGGAGGTGCGGTCGACAAAATCGATGCCGACCAGCACCATGACAACGCAGAAGCCCAGCATCAGCGCCACGATCAGCGCGCGCAGGATCTTGGCGCGCGGTTCGCCCAGGCCGGCCTGCAGCGTGTCGATCGCCATATGGCCGCCGAGCCTGAGCACCGGGCCTATTCCCAGATAGGTCAGCCAGATCATCAGGTAGCGCGCCACTTCCTCGGACCACAGGATCGAATCGCCGGTGGTATAGCGCAACACCACATTGGCAAAGACGATCACCGACATCACCGCCATGGCGATGATCAGGATCAGGCGATTGACCTGGAGGATGGCGCGGTCGATCTGACGCAACAGCAGCATGAGGGCTTCCCGAAATGAAACCGGGCGCAGCTGAAGCCGCGCCCGGGACTCTTACAAAAGGCGATGCGTTATTTGAAGTTGCGAATGGCTTCGATCTTGTCCTTGCCGAAGCGCTTGGCATATTCCTCGAACGCCGGCGCCAGCGCGGTCTGGAAGGCGGCGGTATCCACCTTCTCGACCACGGTCATGCCCGCGGCCTTCACATCGGCCACCGCCTTGGCTTCGACGCCATCGACCCAGGCGCGCATGTCCCTGGCGGCAATCCTGGCGGCATCCTGCACCGCCTTCTTGTCGGCATCATTCAGCTTGTCGAAGGTGCGCTTGGACATGATCAGGATGGCCGGCGAGTAGACATGGCGCGACAGCGTCAGATACTTCTGCACTTCCGGCAGCTTGGCGCTGACGATCACCGACATCGGATTTTCCTGGCCGTCGATGGTGCCCTGCTGCAGGCCCTGGATCACTTCCGGCCAGGCCATCGGCGTCGGGCTGGCGCCCAGCGTGCGGAACGCGGTCATGTGTACCGGATTCTCCATGGTGCGCAGCTTCAGCCCCTTCATGTCGGCCGGCGTGTTCACCGCATGCTTGGAGTTGGTGAGATGGCGGAAGCCCTGCTCGCCCCAGGCCAGGCCGACCAGGCCCTTGGCCGGGAACTTGGCGAGGATTTCCTGACCCGGCGCGCCATCCAGCGCGGCACGCGCATGGGCTGAGTCGCGGAACAGGAAAGGAATGTCCATGATGCCGGCTTCCGGCACGAAGTTGATCACCGGGCCCGACGACGTGACGACCATTTCCAGATTGCCGAGCTGCAGGCTCTCGATGGTCTCGCGTTCACCGCCCAGCGCGCTGGAGGGGAACTGCTCGACCTTGAAGCGGCCGGGCGCCAGCTTCTGCAGGTTATCGTTGAAGGAATTGGCGGCGACGCCGTAATGCGAGTTCGGCGCCAGCGCATAGGCGAGCTTGATGGTGGTCTGGGCGATAGCCGTACCCGCGAAGGTGGTCGCGACGGCAATGGCGGCGGCAGCCAGCAGATGGGAATGGCGCATGGTAAGTCTCCGGTGTTTCCTCTGGCAGCGGGTCATCGCCCGCCGCCTTATGCACCAGAGGGTGCCGGGTAGTTCGTAGACTGTCAATCGCCCCGCGAGCGGTCCCGCGGAGCGAAAGTTACGCAGGCTTAATCCAGCAAGCCCTTCATGACCTTGTAGAGTTCGGCCTTGGCCTCGAAACCGACGCCGGGAATCTGCGGCAAAGAAACATAGCTGTCGTTCACCGCGATGCCGTCGGCGAAACCGCCGAAGGGCTTGAACACATCGGGGTAGCTCTCGTTGCCGCCCAGATGCAGACCGGCCGCGATATTGAGCGACATCTGGTGGCCGCCATGCGGCACCACGCGCCGGCTGGACCAGCCATGCTCTTTCAGCACATCCAGCGTGCGCAGGTATTCGACCAGACCGTAAGAGAGCGCGCAGTCGAACTGCAGGAAATCGCGATCCTTGTTCATGCCGCCGAAACGGATCAGGTTGCGCGCATCCTGATGCGAGAAGAGGTTCTCGCCCGTCGCCATCGGCTTGTCGTAATGCTTGCCGAGCTCGGCCTGCAGCGCGTAATCCAGCGGATCGCCTACTTCCTCATACCAGAAGAGATTGTAAGGCCTGATCGCGTCGCCGTATTCGATCGCGGTCTTGATGTCGAAGCGGCCATTCACATCAACGCAGAGATTCTGGCCATCGCCGACGATCTTCAACACCGCCTCGATGCGCTTGAGATCATCTTTCAGCGGCTCGCCGCCGATCTTCATCTTGACGACACGATAGCCACGATCGCGATAGCTTTTCATCTCGTCCTGCAGGGCCGACAGGTCCTTGCCCGGATAGTAATAACCGCCGGCGGCATAGACCCAGACCTTGTCGTCGGCGACGCCACCGCGATAGCGGTCGGCCAAGAGGCGCCAGAGCGGCACGCCGGCGATCTTGGCCACGGCATCCCACACCGCCATGTCGAGCGTGCCGACCGCGACCGAACGCTCGCCGTGGCCGCCGGGCTTCTCGTTGCTCATCAGCACCTTCCAGATCGCAAAGGGATCCAGATTGTCATTCGTCTTGTCGATGAGCGTCTCGGGGTTGGCCTCCATCAGGCGCGGCAGGAAGCGCTCCCGCATTAGCGCGCCCTGACCGTAGCGGCCGTTGGAGTTGAAACCAAAGCCCACCACCGGCTTGCCATCGCGGATCACATCGGTGATCACGGCAACGACCGAGCAGGTCATCTTGGAGAAATCGATATAGGCATTGGCGATCGGCGAGGCGATCGAGGCGGTTTTTTCACGGACTTCGACAATACGCATATTTAGGCGGCTCCTGTGTCTATGGCCGGCATCCTAGGCGTGGACAGGAACCCGTGGCCAATGCCAAGTTCTGATCGCGCCATTCGTGGAAAGCATCGCCTTATGGAATTGAACTGGCTGGAGGATTTCCTCACGCTCGCGGAAACCGGCAATTTCAGCCGCGCCGCCGAGGCCCGCCATATGACCCAGCCGGCCTTCAGCCGCCGCATCCGCGCACTGGAGGACTGGGCCGGCGTCGGACTGTTCGACCGCTCGACCCAGCCGGTGAAACTGACCGCCGCCGGCGAGCAGTTCCTGCCCACTGTCCGCGATGTATTGCGGAAGCTGATGCAGGGCCGCGAGGAAGCGCGTCAAGCCGAGCAGGCCGAAACCGCGACGCTGACCTTTGCGGCCACGCAGGCACTGTCGCTCACCTACTTCCCCGACTGGCTGCGCAGCCTCGACATCGCCGCGCGCCTTGGCGCCATCCGCCTGATGTCGGGCAGCATGCAGGCCGGAGAGGAAGCGCTGATGGCGGGCCAGAGCCAGTTCCTGCTCTGCCATGGCCATGCCACCGTGATGAACCGCCTGACGCCCGACCGTTTCCAGCATCGCGTGCTGGCCGAGGATCGCCTGATCCCGGTGCGCGCGGCAGCAGCAGTGGATCATTCGCTGGATGCGGCTTCAGCCGCCTATCTGTCTTACGCGGAGGATTCAGGGCTGGGCCGTATCGTCACCGCCGTGCTGGCCCGCCGCAGCGCCGCGCCGGCGCTGAAGCCTGTGTTCATCTCGCCACTGGCCACCGTGCTGCAGGCGATGGCCAGAGATGGCCGCGGCCTCGCCTGGCTGCCGCAAAGCCTGATCGCCGATGACCTTGCGTCGAAAGCACTGATGCCGGCCGGCGATGACAGCTGGATCATCCCAGTCGAGATCAGACTGTACCGGGGGCGCGAACGCGCGACGAAGATCGCCGAGGATTTCTGGTCAGCCGTAAAGTAGACCGCTGGCGCCATCCCACAGCAGCTTGCAGGCCGTGACGACCAGTAGCCCATAGCAGATACGATAGAGCTGGCGCTGGTCCAGCCGCTCATGCAGGCGCCAGCCACCCCAGACGGCGAGCGGAATCACCGGCAAGCAGCAGGCCATCAAAATCCATACATCGACACCTGGCCGTGCCAGCCACAGCCACGGCCCGGCCTTCACGGCATTGGCGACGGTGAAGAACAGGCTGGTGGTGCCAGCCAGAACCATTTTCGACAACCCGAGCGGCAGCAGATACATGGCGAGCGGCGGGCCGCCGGCATGCGCCACCATCGTGGTGATGCCGGAGCAGAAGCCGGCAGCCAGGCCTTTCACGGGTTTGCGCGGCTGCACGCGCACCTCGCCGCCGCCCTTGAACCACAGGCCCGCGAACAGCAGCGTGATCAGCGCCATGGCGATCTCGATCACATGGCGATCCAGCACGCGCATCAGCACGGCCCCCGTCGCAATGCCCAACAGCAGCATGGGCAGCAGCAGTTTCAGATCGGGCTTCGACCAGGTGCTGGGCTTCCAGTAGCGCAGCGCAAACAGGTCGATGACGATGAACAGCGGCGCCAGCAGCGCACCGGCGGTGATCGGATCGAGACTGAGCGAGAGCAGCGGAATGCCGACGATAGCGAAGCCGCCGCCAAAGGCACCGCGCATGAAGGCGATCAGGGCCACGCCCGAAAGCGCGAGGAACAGCGGAAGAATATCGGGCAGCATGCCGGTTCTTACGTCAAAATTTCATCAGTCCGCTTCACCGTGGCATATTCGCCATGCAGGTTGGACAGAGCCATCAGATGCCACTCCTCGGCCGGCCGCATGACACCCAGATAATCCGCTTTATCGTAGGTGTAGCAGGCGTCGCCAGGAAGGATGACGTTAAAGCCCAGGCAAAATGCTGCGCGCACGGTGGCCTCCACCGAATTATTGGTACTGACGCCGATGATGACCAGATCATTGATGTCGCGCAGGCGCAGCCACCGCTCCAGGCCGCTATGGGCGAAGGCATCGTTGACGTTCTTCTCCATCCTGTGTTCGGACGCCAAAGGCTCGAAGCGGGGCTGGAACTCGCAGTTCGGCGAACCGGGCCAGAATGATCCCTCGGGCCGGCGCGACATGTGCCGCACATGCACGACCGGCCGCCCCTGCTCGCGCCAGACATGCAGCAGCCGCGCCATGTTGTCTTCTGCGCGAGGATTGTTTCTCGGCCCGGTATTCTCGGGCAGCATGCCGCGCTGCATATCGATGATGACGAGGGCGGCGTTGCTGTGCATGGAGCATCCCGGGAATGCGAAGGTGGGCAGCAGCCGCAACCTTAGCAGCTGGCACAGCGGGGTGTATCCGCGGAATTGTCAGGCGACAATGAAGGTGGCGATCACGCCTCGCGCAGGTCGAGCGCGACAGGGCTGATCTGGTCGGCGAGGTAGCGCGCGAGCTCGGCGCGGCTTTTCGGATTGCGCAGGATCTTCTCGTCCTGTGGATTGGTCAGGAAGCCGGTCTCGATCAGCACGCTGGGCAGCGCCGGCGAACGCAGCACCGCAAAGTTGGCGGCGCGCATGGGGTTCTCCAGCAGCTCGACCCGGCGGCCGACGCCGGTGACGATGCGGCGCTTGGCGTTCAACGAAGCATTATGGCCATGGCGACGCGCCAGATCGATCAGGATGGCGGCCGTCTGCTTGTCGGTGCCATGAGCGTCGAAGCCGTAGATCGCATCGACCTGGTTCTCGCGGTCGGCCAGGCGGCGGGAGAAATCGTCGGTCGCTTTTTCGGCGCGGGTATAGGCCGAGAGGCCGCGGGCCGAACGGTTGGGCGCGGCATCGGCATGGATCGAGATGAACAGGTCGGCGCCCTTGTCATGGGCGAAGGCGACGCGGCTGGGCAGGGCGATATAGCTGTCACGCTCGCGCGTCACGAAGACCTTGATATTCGGATTGGATGCCAGCGCCTGCTTGATGGCGAGGCAGATCGACAGCGTGACGTCCTTCTCTTCCGTGCCGGTGACGCCGATGGCGCCGGGATCGCGGCCGCCATGGCCGGGATCGAGCACGACGATGGCGGGCGGGCGCGGCGGCGTTTTCGGCAGCTCCTTGGCCGCCGGCTTGCGGCCGGGCAGCGGCGGGCTGCGGTCGGCGTTATTGGCGGCAGCCAGCCCCAGGCCCGGCAGGGCAGTACTGCCGAGCAGGCCGAGAAGCGAGGAAATGACAAGACGCCGTGTGTACATCGAGCTTCTGCACCGAACGAATCAGGTGGTCGCCGCGAATCGGTGACGATGCGGCGGACGATAGAATCCGTCGGACTCCCTCGCAACAGAATTGGCGTGTGAAGAGAAGTCCGTAGCCTAGGCTCTCAGGAGATGGTGAAGGCTTCGTTAAGGCCCGGATGTGCCCTGACCGGACTCAGTCGACCGTGTATTTGGCGCGCACGTCGTATTTGTTGCCCTTGACCCAGCCCTCGATCAGCTTTTCGAGCGCCGAATTGGGCTTTTCGGGCAGCACCACCTTCAGCTTCACATACTGGTCGCCGCGCTGGTCGGTCTTGCCCGGGAAACCGCGACCCTTGAGTCGCAGCGTGGTGCCCGAGCTGGCGCTCTTGGGCACGGCGACAGCGACCATGCCGTCGATGGTGGGCACCGGAATCTTGGCGCCCAGGATGGCCTCGTCGATGGTGACCGGCAGCTCGACATGGATGTCGTCGCCCTGGCGGGTGAAGAAGGGATGCGGCTCGACCGTCACCTCGATCAGCGCATCGCCAGCCTCGCCGCCATGGCGGCCACCGTCGCCCTGATGACGCAGACGGATCTGCTGGCCATCGATCAGGCCGGCCGGAATGGTGACATCGAGCTGCTTGCCGTCGGGCATGGTCAGCCGGCGCTTGGTGCCACGCGCCGCGTCCATGAAGCCGATCTTCAGATTGAAGTGGCGGTCGCCGCCACGCAGCGGCCGGTTGCTGCGCGCGCCCGCTCCGGCCGCACCGAAGCCGCCGCCGGGCTTGCCGCGCCGCATCTGGCTGAAGATCTCGTCGAAGATGTCTTCCGCGCCGCCGGCATCAAAGCCGGAGAAATCGCTGGCCCCGCCGGTGCTGGTGTAGGGGCCGCGCGACGTGCCGCCGAACGGCCCGCGCGCGCCGGCACCGGGATTGAAGCCGCGGCGCTGCGGCTGGCCGGCGGCATCGATCTCGCCGCGGTCGAATTTGCCGCGCTTGTCGGGGTCGCCAATGATGTCATAGGCGGCCGAGATTTCCTTGAACCGGTCGGACGCCTTTTCGTTGCCCTGGTTGCGATCGGGATGGAATTCCTTGGCCAGCTTGCGATAGGCCTTGCGGATATCGTCCTGGGCAGCGCCGCGGGCGACGCCGATCACCGTATAGGGATCACGCATGCCGCATCCTCATGGCCAGTTCTTGCCAGCCGGCTCGGGCTGGGGCGCGTCGGTGCCGGGCTTTTCGGGCTTGTCGTCATTGGCGCCGAAGATATCAGGAATCGAGGCACCGCCACCCGAGGAAATCGCCGAATAAAAGCGCGACAGCAGACCGGGCCGTTCGGGCTCGGCCGGCTTGTCGGCTGCAGGCGCAGCATCGGCAGCCGGCGCGTCGGCTTTCGGCGCCTCCACGGGTGCCGGCACGGACGTCGATGTGGGAGTCGCTATTGGCGCAGATGCGGCCGGCATCGGCTCCGGCTTCGTCTCAGGGCGAGTCTCGGGGCGGGCCTCTGTGCGGGTCTCAGTCTTGCTATCGGCCGTCGCAGCCAGCGGCAGTGTCTGGGGCGTGGCGAGATTGACGCCCGAGACCAGCGGCGTCTCGGATTTCTTCACCAGTTGCGACAGGCGCTCCAGCGCTTCGGGCTGGCCGGCCTTGGCAGCGAGATTGTACCAGCCGAGCGCGCGCGGTTCGCTCTTCTCGACACCGAGCCCGAGTTCAAACATCAGGCCGAGATTATACTGCGCGACCGCAAGCCCCTGGATGGCCGAGGCGGCGAACCACTTATGCGCTTCCTCGTAATTGACCGGCACGCCCTCCTCGCCCTGCAGATAGATGGCGGCGAGATTGGCTTGGGCGCGCGAGAAGCCGAGTTCGGCGGCGCGGCGATACCAGTCCATCGCCTTGCCGATGTCCTTCTCGACACCCTGGCCCCAGCGATAGAGATGGCCGATGTTGCGCATCGCGGCGACATCGTTCTTCTCGGCGATCGGCAGCCAGTAGGCATAGGCATCGGCGTAATTGCCGGCCTCGTAGGCGCGCACGCCGTCGGCGAAATCGGCGCGCGCGGGAGCCGACACCAGCAGCGCAGCCGACAGCAAGACGGCGGCCACAAGGCCGCCGGCCGGACCCCGCCTGCGCGACGTCGTTACGCTGCTGTGCATGCCTTTAGCCGTTGACGACCTTCCAGCTGCCATCGGGCTGACGGCAGGCGGTGCCGAAGGCCTGCTCGGTCTTGCCGCCGACCGTCACCGACTGCTGGAACTCGCGGCAGTAATCGCCATTCGACGCGGTGCCTTCGCGGGTCGGCGTCACGGTACCGGCATTGCCGCTGTCGGGGTTTCGCCAGGAGATCGGCTGGCCGATCGGAGCCGTCGTGGCCTTCTGGCTGGCCTGTTCCATATGGGCCTTGTCAGCCTTGTCGAGCGAGCTGCCGATCTGGTTGCCCAGATAGGCGCCGGCCAGCGCGCCGGCGGCGACGCCAACCAGACGGCCGGTGCCGCTGCCGAACTGGGCGCCCAGCACGGCGCCGCCGATGCCGCCGAGCACGGTGCCGACGTTTTCCTTGTTCATCTGCGGACCCTGACCGCTGCCGCTGTTCTGGCAGCCGGCAAGCGCCAGGCTGCCCAGCAGGGCGGGCACCAGCAGGAGACGGGTAGAAAGACGGGTGATCATGGGTGGTCCTCGTAAGCCGACCGGCCTGTATCCGCCTCAGGCGCCGCCTTGCCCCTGGAGATGTTCCGGGGGCCGGGGCGCCGGCGAATCCGGTCCCTACAGTATATTGGTCGGGTTCAGACGCCTGCAAGACCGGGGCCGGTAACCCCTGCTCCGCAGCAGGCATGAAAAAGCCGGCCGAATCAGCATCGGCCGGCTTTTTATGGTTAGCGCATCGCTCAATTTACGACTTGCTGAAGAAATCCAGGGTCGAGAACAGCGGGGCCGGCTCGTCGGCCAGCTTGGCGGCGTCAAAGGTATCCAGGCTGTTCGACTTCATGATCGACCGGATGGTGCGGATGTAATCCGCGCCACGCACCGAATAGCGATGCAGCGTGCCGGCGAGCTGATAGCTGTCCAGGGTATTCTTCTCGCGCATGGTGGCGCGCTTGTCGCGGAAGTCGCGATAGCTGGCCTTGGAATTCAGGTTGCGCATGTAGGCGGCGACCGAATGCTCCAGGCTCTTGAAGCGCTGCACTTCATAGGTCTCGCCATCGGGACGGTTTTCCGGCACCAGGCCCGAACCCGGATTCCAGGTCCACATGCCGAAGACGGCGTTGCCCATCAAGGCAAAACGCGAGGTGCCCCAGCCCGACTCTTCCACCGCCTGCGCCAGCGCCAGACCCGGCGGGATGACGTCGACACGCATCAGCAGTTCGCCCAGGTCGCCGTCATCGACGCCATACTGGTCAGCCATCCGCTCGATCCACTGCTGGTCGCGCACGGACAGGCTCTGGCCGAATTCGGTGCGCTTGCGCAGGTCGCGCAGACGCTCGCGGTCCGCGCTGATGCGCTCGTTCTCACGCAGGATATGCGGCAGCATCACCTTCAGGAAGGCACGCTTGCGCTTTTCGGTCAGGTTGACGTCGGCGATATCGACCGGCAGCGAGGCCAGGAAGATGCGCGGCACCTCCACCTGGCCGGCGGCATTGCGCAGCTCGGCGAGGTCAAAGCCTTCCTGTTCAAAGCGACGCAGCATCGCATCGACGGTGCGGTCGGAATCGGCGCGCAGGGCCGTGCGGTACGGCGAGAACTGGCGCACTTCGGCGATGCGACGCGAGGCATCGGCGGCGCTGACGGCCGGCTGCTCGTCGCCGTTGCGCGGCGCGGATTTGGCGGCATCGGCGGTCGCGACGCTGCGCGGCTCGATCAGCGCACGCCAATCGAGCTGGGTCACCTGACGCAGGCGATCCCAGGCATCATGCACGCCATCGCCGAGCGAGGCCTGCTGGACCTGAATATCGGGAACGCGCGAGAGCTGACGGCTGGACATAAGGCCCACCCCCACTCCCGAAATCAAACCGACGGCCAGTAACAGGCCGAAACCGGCAACAATCAGACGTACGTCTGATCCAATGGCAAGCAACCGCCGATCGCGATGTGCCGTCATGGGTCAAACCTCCACAGTTATCAGCGCCAATCCCGCGACACAGCCGACAAAACATCGTCGGGACTGCGCCGGGCGCTGCCCTATGTGCGATCCCCCACCAGGAAACGCAGTGAAAACTATTCGGTTCCTGAAGACCCCAGAAACCGGGTGACGAACTCAGACAGCCCGAACTTCGGATACTTCAGGCACGTAATGCTTCAGCATGTTCTCGATGCCGTAGCGCAGGGTTGCCGTCGAACTGGGGCAACCCGAACAGGAGCCCTGCATCTGCAGGAAAACCACCCCCCGCTCGAACCCGCGGAAGATGATGTCTCCACCATCCTGAGCGACCGCGGGACGCACCCGCGTGTCGATCAATTCCTTGATCTGGACGACCAGCGAGGCATCCGCCGGGTCGAAAGTCTCCTCGACGCTGCCGGTGCCGGCGGCATCGTTCATGACCGGCAGCCCGGCCATGAAATGCTCCATGATCCCGCCCAGCAGGGCCGGCTTCAGCTCGGTCCAGTCGCGGGGATCGGATTTGGTGACGGTAATGAAGTCGGCCCCCAGGAAGACGCCCTCGACCCCGGCGACCGCGAACAGGCGGGTGGCCAGCGGGGAGGCCTTGGCGGCCTCGGCATCCGTGAAATCCACCGAGCCAAAGTCTCCGCCCAGCACGTCGCGGCCGGGGAGGAACTTCAGGGTCGCCGGATTTGGCGTGGTCTCGGTCTGAATGAACATTAGATAGTGGGTGAGCCAGAAGCTGGGTGGTTGAAAGCTGGACTGGAAATTGGGTGGGGGGTCCTCAAATATCAAGGACGAAGACCGTGGCAAAACCGAGGCACAGCAATAAAGTTGCGTTCCGGACGCCAGTTTTGGAAGAATTTAAAGCGATGTGGATAAAACTGCGAGTTGTCCCCAGGGCTGTGGAGCAATGACCGACTCGGCGAAGAGCGTTTTGCGCCTCCCGACCTGGCCCGATTCGCGTATTTCGATGACCCCGGCGGCCCGCTGGCTGGTCGATCACGACGGAAAAGCCATGCCGCTGGTCGATCTGATCGAGGGTTTTTGCCGCCATCTGGTCGACGAGGGCATTCCGCTGTTCCGGCTGATGACCGGACTGCCCTCGATGCACCCCCAGACCTATACACGCGGCTTCACCTGGCAACGGAATGTGGGAGTCACGATGACCGAGCGCCCGCACGGGGTGCTGAAGACGGCCGAATACCTCAACAGCCCCATCGCCGTGATCCACCAGGGGGTGGCGGCGATCCGCCGGCAGCTCGAGCTGCCCGAGACCCCGATGGATTTCGGCATCCTGGCCGAACTGAAAGAGATGGGGGTCACCGACTACCTGATCCTGCCCATGCGCTTCACCCAGGGGCCGGGGATGATCGGGCGCGAGGAAGGCGCCAATGTCTCCTTCATGAGCTTCGCCACCGACGCTCAGGGCGGCTTCCGGCCCGAGCACCTGAGCTACCTGATGGAGCTGATGCCCATCGTGGCCCTGCGGCTGGAACTCGAGGCCTCGCGGCGCATGACCCGGGACCTGCTGACCACTTATCTGGGCCATGGCCCGGCCAAGCGCGTGCTGAACGGCAATATCCTGCGCGGTCAAGGCTACGAGGTGGAGGCGGCGATCTTCCTGTCCGACCTGCGCGGCTTCACGGCATATTCCGACCGCAACACGGCGACCGAGGTGGTGGCGACGCTGGACCGCTATTTCGACGCCATGGCGGTGCCAATCCAGAATCATGAAGGCGAGGTGCTGAAATTCATCGGCGACGGCATGCTGGCGATCTTCCGCGTGGAAGACGGCAACACGCTGGAGGCCGCCTGCCGGCGCGCACTCACGGCAGCCGAAAGCGCCTTCGCCGGCCTGCATGAACTGAACCAGGGCCGTGCGATTGCCGGCGCCCCGCCGCTGCGCGTCGGCATCGGCCTGCATCTGGGCAAGGTGGTGTTCGGCAATATCGGCGCGCGCGACCGCCTCGACTTCACCGTGATCGGCCGCGCAGTGAATGAAGTGGCGCGCCTGGAGGCGCAAACCAAGGCACTGGGCCGGCCCTTGCTGGCCTCGGCGGCCTTTGCCGCCGAGATCAACGCGCCAGACAGCCTGCCCGATCAGCGCCTGCAATCCCTGGGCTTCCATGCGCTGCGCGGCGTGCGCGAGCCGCAGGAGTTGTATGGCCTGCCGAAGGAAAGACTGGCCGGCTACGACGACTAGGGCATCATCGCCTAGTGCATCGTGGAGGGGGCGACCACGACCTCGATGCGATGGCCGTCCGGGTCGTCGATGATCGCGCCGAAATACGTATCGTTGATATCGGGCCGCAAACCTGGTTCACGCACACTGCGCGCCCCGCGCTTGAGCGCCTCGGCATGGAAGGCCCGCACGGCCGCTTCATCGGGCGCATCGAAAGCCAGATGCATGCGCGCGCCGGCCACCGCGCCATCGGTCGGATAGAGCCAGAAGGTCTGGTCCTCACCCGGACCATAAGCGACGTCTTCGGCGGTGCTGCGGGTGCGGCGATAGCCCAGCGCGCCCAGCACCGCATCGTAGAAACCGGTGGCGCGCTGCAGGTCGCTGACGCCGAACGACAGATGATTGAGCATGATTTCCCCCTCAAGAGATATGCGAGACGCAGCGGATCTAGGGTGCGCCATGGCGCCGTTCAAGTGAGACGGTCGATCTGCTCATCGGTGAGGCTGCCGGGGATGAGGGTGACCAGGAAGCTGAGCTCGCCCGCCTTCTGTCCGGCCAGTTCGCTGACCAGCGGACCCGGTCCCTCGCCGCCCGGCGCGGCAGCCAACACCAGCATGCGGATATCGGGATCGTCCTCGACCAGCTTCAGGATCTCGTCCTTGGCCACGCCTTCGCGGATCACCAGTTCGGGCAGCAGGCCAGATTCCTGATTCACCTGCTCGGCCAATTTCTGCAGCAAATCCTCGGCTGCTTCATGCGCCTCGGAGCGCATCATCTCGGCCACGCCGGCCCATTGCTGGAAATCGACCGGCGACACCACACGCAGCATCACCACGCCGCAGCGGACATTGCGCGCGCGCCGCGTGGCATAGCGCACGGCGACACGCACTTCGGCGGTGTCGTCGACAACGACAAGGAATTTGCTGCGGCGTCGCAGTTCGGCGGCGGTCGGCTGTTTGCTGTCGCTCATGGCGGCAGCGTGCCACTGCGGGTGGCAATTATGCAAGCCGTCATCGGTGGGCGATCAAGCGGCCGGCGGCTGGTCCCGCATGAAAACCGCCGCTTCTTCCTGCAGCCATTGCGCAAATATCCGTGCCGCTGAGGATGCGGGCCGCGGCAGAAGCGCCAGATACTGACGACCGGTGGGCGTGAAGCCAAACGGCGCGACCAGGCGTCCGCTGGTCATGTCGTCAGCGACCAGATGCCAGAATCCGATGGCGACGCCGAGGCCGGCGGTCGCCGCTTCCAGCATGAAATAGACATGCTCGAAATTCTGGGCATCGCCTGCCTCGGATGGCATCGCGACACCCTGCGCGGCAAACCATTCCGGCCAGGCCGCGCGGCGCGTGGTGGTATGCAGCAGCGGCGCGCGCGCCAGGGCTGCCGGCGTCGCGATGCCCTGGCGCAGCGCCAATGACGGCGACAGCACCGGCCCGGCATATTCGGCGAACAGCGGCACGACCTCGACATCGTCGTCAAAGGCCGATGGTTCGCCAACGCGGATGGCCAGATCGAAAGCGCCCCGCGCCGCATCGACGTCGCTGTCGGATGTCGTCAGCCGCACGATCAGCTCGGGCCGCGCGCTCTGGAAGCGATGCAGGCGCGGGATCAGCCAGCGCATTGCAAAGGTACCGAAGCTGGACACCGCGATATCGGTGGAGGCCTGCGCTGCGATCTCGTCGATGCCGCGCGCGATGCGGCTGAAGGCATCCTCCAGCACGCCGAGCAGGCGCGTGCCGGCCTCGGTCAATTGCAGACGCCCGCGCCGGTTCTCCAGCAGCGACAGGTCGAGCGTCGCCTCCAGCCCGCGCACCTGCCGACTGACCGCGCCATGGGTGACGCCCAGCGCATCGGCAGCGCGCGTCATGCTGCCATGGCGGGCGGCGGCCTCGAAGCTGCGGAGCGCATTGAGTGAGGGCAAACGGCGGCGCATGACCCTGTCCTGTGAGTAATTCTCACAGAAAGCCAGAAAATTGATCGTTTTTCAATTAATAAACCAGCCGTTATGACAGCAGCATCGTGATCATAGATCACACAACCCTCTTTCAGGAGCCTGTTCGTCATGCCATTCGTCCGCACCCTGGTCCGCCAAGGCACCACGCCCGCCCGCAAGCACGCCATTGTCATGGGCATCCATGCCGCGCTGATCAGCGCAATCGGCATGCCGGAGGATGAGCTGTTCAACGCGGTCGCCGAATATGCGCCCGAGGACTTTTCCTACAGCCGCAGCTTCAATGGCATCAAACGCTCAGACGATCTGGTGGTGGTGGAACTGACCATGCGGCGCGGCCGCAGCGATGCGATGAAGCGCGACCTTTACGCAGCCATCGCCGCCAACCTGGAAAAGGACGCCAAGGTCAGCCCACGCGACGTTTTCATCTTCACGCATGAAAATGACTATTCCGACTGGTCGGTCGGCAACGGCAAGTTCGCCATGGCGATCGCGCAGCAGCGCGGCAGCGATACCTGACGGCAACGCCGCCCGCGCCTATTTCTGCAGGATATTGATGATCTCGTAGATCTGGGTGCGGGCACGCTCGACATAGAAGCCCATTGAGGCAAGGTGATTGGGCAGGATCACCGCGTCGGGCTTGGCATTCGAGACAACCAGCGGCTTCAGGCTGGCGCCGGCCGCAAAGGATTCCAGCATCTGATCCCAGGTCGCGCCCATTTCACGGTCGCGCACCAGATTGGGATAATCCTGCTTCAGCTCGCGCAGGATCATGTAATAGGCGTAAAGCTGCCCCTTCACACTGTAGAAGACATCGTCGCCTTCCCAGTCGAGGAAGGCGTTGCTACCGTCCTGGATGCGGCGATCCAGCGCCGCCGCGCTGGACCCGATATCCAGCGCGATGCGATCCAGCGTGGCCTGCAGATTGTCGGCGCGGCGCTCGAACACCGCCTGACCAGCCGAAAGCCGCTGGTTGTAGGCCAGCAGCGAGCTGCGGGCCTTGCGGTACTGCTCTTCCGATTTCGCCGTCGGCAGCAGCGAGGTCGAGAAATCGAAAATCCACTTGGTGCCGGAATACTGCAGCAGCCCGGCGGCTTCCTGCAGGTCGCGGTCGGTCTGGCTGGAGCCGCGCGTGCGGCCGATCTGGTCGACCAGCTGGAAGGCGAAGCGCCCCATCGCATGGATCATGCCGAGCTGGTAGTTCGGCATGTTGTCCAGCATCGAACCCGGCATGAAGAAAGGATCGTTGGCGACCCAGCCGTTGCGGTTGACCTCGCGGTCGATCAGCGAAGCCGCCATCGCCACGGTGCGACTGCCACCCGGCGGCAGATCGGAAGCAGCCACCTGGTAATCCAGACGGTCGTCGATCTTGTGCGTCAGCAGCATGCCGACCGGATAATACAGGCCGAAGATCAGGATCACCGCGATGACGGCGACGGGCAGCCAGCGGGCACGCAGCCAGGCCTTGATGGAAGCGCCGGTATTCGCGTCGTCGAGCATGGGATCACTGCCGTTCGGAAAAAAGGCGGGTCCTTAATGTGGGCGCGCCTTGCGATGCATTCAAGATGCCAGTGCTGATTACGGGCGTAGGAATCCACCCGCGCCCTTACGGGCGCAAGAATCCAACCGTATCGTAAACCTCGCGGATGATCGGCGCCGAGAGCGCGCGCGCCTTTTCACCGCCCTCGCGCAGGATGCCGTCGACATAGGCCTGATCGGCCATCAGGCGGCGCATCTCGGCGGTGATCGGGCCGAGCACGGCAACGGCCGTCTCGGTCAGCATCTTCTTGAAATCGCCCCAACCCTTGCCGGCGGTGTCGGCCACCGCCTGCTCCAGCGTCTGACCCGACAGCGCGGCATAGATGCCCATCAGGTTCTGCGCTTCCGGGCGGCCCTCCAGGCCTTCCACTGTCGCCGGCAGCAACTCGGGATCGGTCTTGGCGCGCTTGATCTTGTCGGCGATCTGCTCGGCCGTGTCGGTCAGGTTGATGCGCGACTGGTCGGACGCATCGGACTTCGACATCTTCTTCGATCCGTCGCGCAAGCTCATCACGCGCGTCGCGGTGCCGAAGATCAGCGGCTCGGTCAGCGGGAAGAAGTCCTGGCCGTAATCGTGGTTGAACTTCTGCGCGATGTCGCGCGTCAGCTCCAGATGCTGCTTCTGGTCTTCGCCGACCGGCACATGGGTCGCCTTGTAGGCCAGGATGTCGGCAGCCATCAGGGCAGGATACGCATAGAGGCCGAGCGAGGCATTCTCGCGATCCTTGCCGGCCTTTTCCTTGAACTGCGTCATGCGGTTCATCCAGCCGAGGCGGGCAACGCAGTTGAAGATCCAGGCCAGCGTGGCGTGGTCGGGATTCTGCGACTGGTTGAACAGAATGTTCTTCTTCGGGTCGATCCCGGAGGCGATCATGGCTGCGGCCAGTTCGCGCGTGCTGCGACGCAGCTCGTCGGCATTCTGGAGCGAAGCAGTGATCGCATGCATGTCGACCATGCAGAAGATGCACTCGTATTCGTTCTGCAGCGCGACCCAATTGCGCACCGCGCCGAGATAATTGCCGAGATGGAGATTGCCGGTGGGCTGGATGCCCGAGAAGATGCGCCGTTGGAAGGCCATGGATATCCCTGATGAGATGGGGCGGTGGAAGGCCCCGGTGATGGGAAGGATTGAAGGCGGCCGGTTATCGCCGGATGCGCCAGAATGGTCAATAGGCGGATGGTCAATAGGCCCGCGTCAGTCGCGGCGGAAGATCGCCTTCCATTCGCTGGGGCGGCTGGCGCCGAACAGCAGGATGCCGGCGATATAGGCAGCGACGCCGCTGCCGACCAGCACCACCAGCGCCGAGACCCGCATCCAGAAACCGCCGGCATACCAGGGCGGCAGCACCCACTGGTCCAGCGCCACCAGCAGCAGCGCCATCACGATGGCGGCCAGCAGCAGGCGCAGGCTGCGGGTGGTCAGGCGCGCATCGCTGCGCCAGTGGCCGCGCCGGTGCAGGGTATAGAGCAGCAGCGCGGTGTTGGTGTTGGCCGCCAGCGCGGTGGCCAGCGCCAGGCCGACATGGGCCAGTACCGGCATCAGGGCGATGCTGAGGCCGATATTCACCGCGATCGACACCAGGGCCAGCTTGACCGGCGTGCGGGTATCCTGGCGGGCATGGAAGCTGGGCGTCAGCGTGCGCGACAGCACGAAGCCGGGCAGGCCGAAGGCATAGGCGAACAGCGTGTAGGCGGTCTGCTGCGCGGTGACGAGATCGAATTCGCCGCGCTGGAACAGGATCGAGATGATCGGGAAGGGAATCGCCAGCAGCGCCGTGCAGGACGGCAGGCCCAGCATCAGACCGAATTCGATGGCGCGGTTCTGCGTGTAGGTCGCCGCCTTGTGATCGTCGCGCGCCAGATGGCGCGCCAGGGTGGGCAGCAGCGCCGTGGCGATCGCCGCGCCGACGACGCCGACGGTGAGCTGGTTCACGCGATCGGCATAGAAGAGATACGACACCGCGCCGGCGGGCAGCAGCGAGGCGAGGATCAGCCCGACCATCAGGTTGACCTGCGTCGCGCCGGCGCCGAGCGCGGCCGGCAGCACCAGCCGGAACAGCCGGCGCACCTTGTCATTGATCACCGGGCGGCGCAGACGCAGCGCCATGCCGGCGCGATGCGCGTCCCAGGCCAGCCACAGGAACTGCAGGATGCCGCCGACCAGCGTCGACCAGGCCAGCGCATAGCCGGCATTGGGCATGTGCGGCGTCAGCCACAGCATGCCCGCGATCATCACCAGGTTGAGCAGGATCGGCGTCGCCGCCATGGCGAAGAAGCGGCCCAGGCAGTTCAGCACCGCGCCATAGAGCGAAGCCAGGCTGATGAACAGCAGATAGGGGAAGGTGATGATGGTGAGCGTCACCGACAATGGGAAGCGCAGCGGGTCGCCGGCGAAGCCCGGCGCCAGTACCAGGATCACCAGCGGCATGGCGATCTGCGCCACCAGCGTGAAGGCCAGCGTCACCAGCAGCAGCAGCGCCAGCGCGCGCTCGGCGAAATTCTGCGCCGCCGCCCGGCCTTCCTTCTCCTCGGTGCGACTGAACAGCGGCAGGAAGCCGGCCGTGAAAGCACCCTCGGCAAACAGCGAGCGGAAGAAGTTGGGCAGGCGCAGGCTGACGAAGAAAGCGTCGGCGACCGGACCCGCGCCCAGGTAGCGCGCAATCAGCAGGTCGCGCACGAAACCGGCAATACGGCTCACCATGGTGAGGCCGCCGATCGTGGCAATGGCGCGGAACAGGGACATGAGGGACGGATTCTCGAAGCGAAGGCCGTCAGTATAGGCAAGCCTCCGACACCGCACCACTCTTAGATGCCGCAGCGGCAACCATGCGGCCGATTTGGTGATGACGATTACGTCACGCGATTATGGCACGCGATTACGCGGCGGTTACGCCGCCCTGGCGGCCGCGGCGGCCTTGGTTGCCGGCTTCTCTTCGGCGGCCGGCGAGATCTTCTTGAGCAGATGCTTCTCGATCTGCTGCAGCCGGCGTTTGTCGGTCAGCTTCATGCCGGTCAGGTCCTGCACATAGAAGACGTCGACGGCGCGCTCGCCGTAGGTGGCGATATGCGCCGAGCCGATGGTGAGATTGAGATCATAGAGTCCGCGGGTGACGTCGTAGAGGAAGCCCGGTCGGTCGCGGCCGTTGACCTCGATCACGGTGTAGCGATTCGATGCCGTGTTATCGACCAGCACACGCGGCGCCACCTTGAAGACGCGGGTGCGGCTGTTCTGGCCCGGCTTTTCCAGCGCGATGGCCGAGCGCAGCTTGAGATCGCCCGAGAGCGCGCGTTCGATGGCAGTGGACAGTTTCTTTAGCCGGTCGGCCTTGTCGAAGGCAGCACCGTCCATATCCTGAATATAGAAACTGTCGAGCGCCATGCCGTCATTGGTGGTGAAGACCTTGGCGTCCACGATATTGGCGCCGACCGCCGCCATCGCACCGGCGACGCGCGCGAACAGACCAGGATGATCGGGCGCGTAGAGCGTGAACTCGGTGACGGCGCGGAACTTGTCGGCCCGGGTCAGCGTGGTTAGCGTGCGGCTGGCGGCGTCGGCCTCACGCATCATCTGCGCATGGCGCAGGATCGCGTCGGCTTCGTTGGAGTACCAGTAATTCTCGTAATGGCGCTTGAGCAGGCGGTCGACATCGGCCTTGCTCCAGCCGCTCAAGCCCGCGCGCACCTTCTCCTTGGTCTCGGCGATGCGTTGATCGCGGCCGCGGCCGGCGAAGCCGCCCGAGAGATATTCCTCGGCGCGATAATAGAGCTCGCGCAGCAGCTGGCCCTTCCAGCCGTTCCAGATCGTCGGACCAACAGCGCGGATATCGGCGACCGTGAGGCAGAGCAGCAGGCGCAGGCGTTCCGGGCTCTGCACCAGCTGCGAGAAATCGACGACTGTCTTGGCATCGCCCAGATCGCGCTTGAAGGCGGTGGCCGACATGGCGAGATGCTGGCGCACCAGCCAGGCCACCGTTTCGGTTTCGCCGGCATTGAGGCCAAAACGCGGCCCGAGCTTCTCGGCCACCTTCTCGCCCAGCATGGAATGGTCACCGCCGCGGCCCTTGGCGATATCGTGCAGCAGCACGGCAACATAGAGCACGCGGCGCGAGATCACTTCCTTGATCACGTTGACCGACAGCGGATGATCTTCCTTCAGCGCGCCGCTCTCGATCTTCGACAGCAGGCCGATGGCGCGGATGGTGTGCTCGTCCACGGTGTAGGTGTGGTACATGTCGTGCTGGGTCTGGGCCACCACGCGGCCGAAATCGGGCACGAACCGCCCGAGCACGCCGGCCTCGTTGAGCCGGCGCAGGGTCGTTTCCGGATCATGCGTCGAGCAGAGCATGTCCATGAACAGCTGGTTGGCGGCCGGATCGTTGCGCATCCTGCCGTCGATCAGCTTGAGATGACGACGCACCAGACGCAGCGCTTCGGGATGGACGTCCAGCCCATGCTCCTGCGCCACATGGAACAGCTGCAGCATCTTCATCGGCTGCGTCTCGAACAGGTCGGCCTTGCCGGCATTGAGGCGGCCGTTGTCGACCTCGAAACCATCGAGCTGCTTGGGTCGCTTGATCTTGGCGCGGATGGCGGCCAGCGGCTTTTTCTTCTTGTGACGCTCTTCCAGGGCGGCAGCGAAGATGCGCGTCAGGTCGCCCACTTCCTTGGCGACCAGGTAATACTTCTTCATGAAGCGTTCGACGTCGCTGCGGCCAGGCCGGTCGGCGTAGCCCATCGCCTTGGCGATCTCGACCTGCATGTCGAAGGTCAGGCGCTCTTCCGGCCGGTTGGCCAAATAATGCAGATGGATGCGCACGGTCCAGAGGAATTCCATCGCCTGGACGTAAGAGCGCTGCTCCTCGGGCAGCAGCAGGCCGCGCACCACCAGTTCGCTGGCGTCGTCGATGCCGTAGACATACTTGTTGATCCAGACCAGCGTGTGCAGGTCACGCAACCCGCCTTTGCCTTCCTTCACATTGGGCTCGACCACATAGCGCGAGTCACCCATGCGGCGGTGGCGCTCGTCGCGCTCGGCCAGCTTCTTCTCGATGAACTCAGGGCCGGTCTTGGCCACCACGTCGCTCTGAAAGCGGGTCTTGAGCTGCACCGCCAAATCCTGGTCGCCCCAGATCCAACGCTGCTCCAGGATCGCGGTGCGGATGGTGATGTCACCCAAGGAAAGCCGGATGCATTCATCCACCGAGCGCGTGGCATGGCCGACCTTGAGGCCGAGGTCCCACAGCAGGTAGAGCATGTATTCCACCACCTGCTCGCCCCAGGGGGTCTGCTTGTAGGGGAACAGGAACAGCAGATCGACATCCGAAAACGGCGCCATCTCGCCGCGGCCATAGCCGCCGACGGCGACGACCGACAGCCTCTCGGCCGCCGTGGGATTGGGCAGGCGGTAGACCCGGTTGATGGTGAAGTCATGGGCGAGCCGGATGACCTGGTCGGTCAGGAAGGCGAGCGACTGACGCGTGGCCAGCGCCGAGGCCCCGGCCTGGAAGCGGTCGCGCACCACTTGGCGACCCTGGCTGAGCGCCGCCTTCAGCAGCACCAACGCCTGGGCGCGCTGCTCCCGGGTGCCATGGGCACCCTCGCCGCCCAGCGCATCAAGCTGCAGCGTCAGCGCCTTGCGGTCGATGATCTGGCGCGGATCGGGAATGAGGGGCCGGAACGAGCTCATAGCCTTCTATATAGGGCTTTTCCTTACCGATCCCTATATTCAGACGGCCTGGAAATTCACCATGCCGCCGCCATCGATCACCATGGTCTGGCCGGTCATGAAACGGCCCGCAGCGGAGCTGAGGAAAACAGCGGCGCCGGCGATCTCGTCGGGCTCGCCGATGCGGCGTAGCGCATAGCCCTTGGTCGCCTTCTTGGCGATATCGGGGTTTTCCCACAGCGCCCGGGCGAAATCGGTGCGGATCAGACCCGGCGCGATGCAGTTGGCCCGCACATTCTGCGGCCCCCATTCGACGGCCAGGTTGCGGACCAGTTGCATGTCGGCGGCCTTGGAGATGCCATAGGCGCCCAGCGTGTTGGAGCCGAACAGCCCGCCCACGGACGAGATCACGATGATTGCGCCATCGCTGCGCTCGGCCATGCCCGGCGCCACCATGTTGGCCAGCCAGTGGTTCGACTTGATGTTGACAGCCATGATCTTGTCGAAGGCGTCGTCGGGGATATCCTTCGAAGGCCCGAAGAAGGGGTTCACCGCGGCGTTGCAGACCAGAATGTCGACGCGGCCCCACTGTTTCTGCGTGGCATCAACCAGCGCCTGCAACTGCGCCTTGTCGGACACATTGCAGGGTACGACGATGGCTTCACCGCCGGCGGCCTTGATCTCGCTGGCCACCGTCTCGCAGGCTTCGGCCTTGCGGCTCGACACCACCACTTTCGCGCCATGCTCGGCCATGCGGAGCGCGATGGCCCGGCCGATGCCGCGACTGGAGCCGGTGATGATCGCGACCTTGCCCTTGAGATCGAACAGCGTGCCAGACATGACGTTTCCTGTGTTTTTTGACGATTAGGGCCGCAGCTTAAACACAGCGTGAGGGCTCTGGGAACCCGCAGCCACAGCCCCTATATAGGATGTCATGACCTTCCGTAGCGTCCTCGCAGCCTTGTCACTGGTCGCCCTCGCGGCCTGCTCCACATCTGAGCCGGCGCCGCCGCGCGTCGCGGTCTGGCAGGGCGAACAGAGCGGCCTGCTGTTCATGCGCGTGATCGCCGAACAGCCGCTGCGCGATGCGCGCCTGACCATGCCTGACGGCCGTCACATCCTGACCCAGCGCCTGAGCCAGCCCGAAACCCTGCAAAGCGCCGGCAGCGACAGTTGGAACCGGCCGACCGTCGGCGTCGGCGGTTCGGCCGGATCGAGCGGCGGCTTCGGCACCGGCGTGGGCATCAGCTTTCCCTTCGGCGGCGGGGGCGGCAGCCGGGCTCCCATCGGCCAATCGACCCAGGCCGAGTTCGCCCTGACACCTGAGCAGATCGCGCAGTACCGCGCCCGGCCGAAGGACTGGTTGCTGGAGCTGCGGTTTGATAACCGCATCGCCAGCATGCCGGCGCCCGCGCTGGTGCCGTAATGCCCGGGTCGGAATGCTCCACTCAGGCCGGCAGAATCTGCCGCCGGACCAGCTGAACTCCTGAATTTAACCCCAGAAATCCGCCATTTTAACCATGGCACGCGGCTTGCTCCGCCTGGTCTGCAGAAGTCAGACCGGATGTTGAGGAGCTGTCGTCATGGGAATTGCCTTGTTGTCGTTGCGCCAGGCCGAAAAGGCCGAGCCGCAGCTCCGCGCCGCCCTCAAATCGGCCGCCGAGTCCGCCCCGCAGAAAATGGCCAGCGCCAAGTCGATGGCCGAAGCCGGACTGACCGCCCGCGAACGCCTCGCGCTCCGTGAAGGCCCGGTCGAGGCGGTCACCGCCGCGTTGAACGCGCGCCAGTATGTGCAGCAGATCTGCCTGCGTGAAAAAGAGATCACCCGTGCACAGATGGTCTGGGCGCTGGGCCGCATTGAGCCCAACGAGATCGAGACCATGCTGAAGTCGCTGGCCAAGATGCGCGGCCGCTATGCCAGCCTGGTGCTGGAATATGCCCAGAGCGAACGCCCGATCGGCGCCGTCGCGCTGGACGAGCTGCGCGGCCTGCGCGAGCGCATCCAGGAATTCGAACATGGCCTGGAGACTATCAAGGCCGCCATTCTGGACGGCAATGCCGAAGTCTCAGGGATCAAGGCGGCGCGCCTCTGAACAACCCGCCTGTTATGGCGGCACCCTGTGACCATATAAGGTGGTAGCCGGAAAGTTACCTTTGACACAGCGGGCCTGCGCCTATGATCGCGCCATGCTGCAGACCCCCCTCCGCTTCGCCGTCTTTGCGCTGCTGGTCATCCTGACCGGCATGATGCTGATCGCGATTCCGGTGCGTAGCGCCGAGCTGCCGCCAATCCACTATGTCGCCGCGCCCTTCACGCCCTACACGGCCGTCACCAGTGACGGCAAGGCCATCGGTCCGACGGCGCGGCTTATCGAGGCGCTCGGCCTGCGGCTGCAGCGATCCGGCCCGCTCGATGTTCTGCCCTTTGCCCGTGCGCTCGCCACCACCGAGAATGAAGCCAATACCCTGATCGCATTGATCGCGCGCATGCCGGAGCGTGAAACCCGTTTCCAGTGGATTTGCCCCGTGCTGGATTACGAAGTGGCGGTATTTCGCCACCGCAATCACGCGCCCATGGCGGTCAAGACTGTTACCGACCTGAAGCGCTGGCGCGTCGCCGGCGTGCCGCAGGACGTGAAAACCCTTTATCTCGAGCGTAACGGCATTGTGGTGATTCCAGCCGCCGATGAAAACGAAGCCGTGCGGCTCCTGGCCTATGGCCGCGTCGATGCCATTGCCTCGCATCCGGCCAGCATCCGCCAGCGTATGCGCGATCTGGGCGAACCCGGCGATGCGGTTGAAAACCTGATACCGTTACCGGACCTGAGCATGAAGCTCTATCTGGCCTTCGGACAGAAGACGGCGCCGGCGGTGACCGGCGTGGTGGCCGCCGCCTGCGACGAGATGCTGCGCAGTGGCGAGATCACCCGCCTGCTGCAACCACAGCAGCTTTACTGAACCCCGCGCCGCTCAAACGCGAGACGCACTTTTTTTGCTTTACCGTCTCGCGTCAAATACGAGACGCAGCGCGAGTGCCGCGAAGACGCCGCCAAGCAGACGGTTCTGCCAGCGCACGAAACCGGGGCGCTGCGACAGCCATTCGCCCAGACGCCCTGCCACCAGCACGATGCCGCCATTGAGCAGCCCACCCACCACGTTCAGCACGCTCGCGAGGATCAGCGCCTGCACCACCGCCGTTTCCGGATCGGGGCGCATGAACTGCGGGAACAGCGCCAGGAAGAACAGCGCCACCTTCGGATTGAGGATGTTGGTCAGCAGCCCCTGCCGGAACAGGGCCATCAGCGGCAACGCCGGCGTATTGGCATTCGGCGGCAGGAAACCGCCGGCGCCGCGGAAGGCCTGCACGGCCAGATACAGCAAATAGGCCGCACCGGCCCAGCGGATGATCTCGAACATCACCGGCGCCATCAGCAGCACACCGCTCAGACTGAGCCCGGCAATGATGGCGTGGAAATAACAGCCGACGCAGATGCCGGCCAGTGTGACCAGCCCGGCGACACGCCCCTGCGCCACACTGCGGGTCATTACCAGCAGCATGTCGGGGCCGGGGGTGGCGGCCAGCGCGAAAGCGGCCAGGGTGAAAGTGAGCAGGGTGGCGAGATCCATCATGGTCGGAATCATGGGTGCAGCCGGCGAGTCGGATCAAGCCGGCTGTCCCCGACTGGTTCTGAGGGGGGCTTCACCAGCCAAAAACCCCATTTGTGTGCCCCGTCACAGCCCGGCGGGCAGTATGGTTTTGACTTTTCGTACGACCGTTCGTATATTCGAGGCATGAGCAAAGGCCAGCAAACCCGTGCGACCATCATTTCCGAGGCCCTCCGCGCCGCCAGCGTCGAAGGTTTTCAGGGGATTTCCATCGGCATGCTGGCCGACCGGCTGAAGATGTCCAAGTCCGGCCTGTTCGCCCATTTCGGCTCGAAGGAAGAGCTGGAGCGGACCCTGCTGGACGAGGCCGGCCAGCGCTTCATGACCGCGATCTGGGAACCGGCGATGCGCGCCCCGCGCGGCCGTCCCCGCATCGAGGTGATGTTCCGCGAATGGCTGGACTGGTCCATCCATAACGACGATCTGCCGGGCGGCTGTCTGTTTGTGACTCTGTCAGCCGAATACGACGACAAGCCTGGCCCGGTACGCGATTACCTGGTCGAAAAGCAAACCCAATGGCAGGCGACCCTGGCGCGCAGCGCCAAGATCGCCATGGAAGAGGGGCATTTCCGCAAGGATCTCGATCCGCGGCAGTTCGCCTACGATCTGCAAGGCATCTTCCTAAGCCTGACCTATTTCCGCCGCCTGCTGCGCGACCCTTCGGCCATCGAGCGCGCCGAAGTCTCGTTCAAGAGTCTGCTCGACCGCTCGGCGGCGCCCAACTGAGTTTCAGTTTTCAGTACCCCCAGACCTAAAAAGAAGAGCCTCCCATGACCCAGATCGCACAGAAGTCCCCCCAGACTACCTCAAAAAAGCACGACCGTTCCGGTGCAGTGCAAAATCAGCCGGCCGGTCTGGCCGTGCTGCAGCCGACCGGCGAACGCCCGGCCTGGCTCGGCCCCAAGCTGGTGCTGAGTCCGACCAAGGCCGACCTGCGCTGGCTCGACGGCGTCACCACGCCAGCCGTCTTCGATCATCTCGACCTGCCCTGGTGGAAACTGGTGGGTCCGGTGATGAAGCAGACGCTGGCGACCTGGAAGCAACGCGCCGCCACGCGTCGCGCCCTGGCCGAAGTGGATGCCGCCACCCTGCGCGATGCCGGCATCTCGCCCGGCATGGCACAGTTCGAAGCCTCGCAGCCTTTCTGGCAAGCGCCGGTGATGCTGCGCGATATCGCCGCCGACAGTAAGTAATCCGCTTCACGACGCCGGCAGGCTGCTGTCATGATGACAGGACCTGCCGGCCTTCGTGCTTTATCGCATTGACGCGCGCGTTAATGCAGAATGGCTGCAATGCGCAGGCATTCTTCCAGCCCTGATGCTGGCTTCACTCCAGTGTGAAGCCGATCCATTTCCCGGACCAATGCACAGGATTGATTACCTCGCGTTTATCCCTAGGATGTCTGTCCGACAATCCGACCGGTGAGTATGCATCGGCGCAGGGAGGGGTAATCAGAATGCAAAAGCGTAACGGCGCCCAGGAGAGCGATTCTCTGGCGAGCGCCGATCAGGATGTATCTGTCACTGGCGCGCAGCAGGGGATTTCCCCGGCCGATCGCATGGTCGAAGAACTCGCCTACCGGATTCTGCCCGGCTGGCTGCAAGCCGCTTTTGGCACGCTGACACTGCTGACTATGGTGCTGGTGCTGAACCAGCAGTTCAACCTGCATCTCTTCGGCTACACCCTGGTCGAGAACCGCTATCTCTTCCTGCTGGCCGCCGCCACCCTGCCGCTGGTTTTCCTGGCCTATCCCTGGCATCCGCAGGCCGCGCGCTCGCCGCTCTGGCTCAGCATCGACATCCTGCTCTGCATCATCACCATGGCGGCGCTATTCTGGTTTTCCTGGAAAGCGGAAGCCAGTCTGGGCGAAGGCTGGGAATTCGCTGCGCCACCGATGGCCAAGGCGCTAGGCGCGCTGCTCTGGGTGCTGATCCTGGAGGCACTACGCCGCACCGGCGGCACGCCGATCTTCATCATCGTCACCATCGTCTCGCTCTATCCGGTGGTCGCAGGCAGGCTGCCCTCGCCGCTCAACGGCATCGACCAGCCGCTAACCGACACGCTGGCCTATCACATCGTTTCGGCCGAGAGCGCTTTCGGTATCCCGATGCGCGCCTTCGGCGAGATCGTCATCGGCTTCATCGTCTTCGGTGTGGCGCTGAACCACACCGGTGGCGGCAAGTTCTTCAACGACATTGCCTTCGCGCTGGTCGGCCGCTGGCGCGGCGGCGCAGCGCAGGTCGGCGTGATTTCATCCGCCTTACAAGGCTCGATCTCGGGCAGCGTGATCTCCAACGTAATCTCGTCGGGCGTCGTCACCATTCCGGCGATGAAGCGCACCGGCTTTCGCGCCGACTATGCCGGCGGCGTCGAAGCCGTTGCCTCGACCGGCGCGGTGCTGATGCCGCCGGTGATGGGCTCGACCGCCTTCGTGATGGCGAGCTTCCTCGGCATTCCCTATGGCGATATCGCCCTGGCTGCCGCCGTGCCGGCGCTGCTGTTCTATTTCGGCCTCTCCATGCAGATCGATGCCTATGCCGCGCGGCTTGGCCTGAAAGGCATGAAGCAGGATGAGCTGCCCTCGCTGAAGCAAACACTGAAGGATGGCTGGCTCTACATCGCCGTCTTCGCCGTGCTGGTCTACCTGATGATCAACGAGCAACAGGAGGCGATGGCGCCCTTCATCGCTACCGGCATGCTGCTGGTGATCAACCAGATCCTGCCCAAGAGCCGCCTGACCTGGGCAAGCTTTATCGATCTCGTGCTGGCCACTGGCCGTGCGCTGGCCGAACTGGTGGCGATCTTGGCCGGCGTCGGCTTCATCATCGGCGCCTTCTCGGTGACGGGCCTGGCGGGCACGCTGGCCAACGACCTGGTCTATTTGGCTGGCGACAAGCCGATCGTGCTGCTGCTGATGGGCGCTATCACCAGCTTCATCTTCGGCATGGGGATGACGGTGACGGCCTGCTACATCTTCCTCGCCATCGTGCTGGCGCCGCCACTGGTAAAAGCCGGCCTCGATCCGTTGGCGGTTCACCTGTTCATCATGTACTGGGGCATGATCTCCTTCATTACGCCGCCGGTGGCACTGGCAACCTTCGCCGCAGCGCCGCTGGCCCGCACCTCACCCTTCAAGATCGGCTTCCAAGCCGTACGGCTGGGTGCAGTGATCTACATCGTGCCGTTCTTCTTCGCCCTCAATCCGGCACTGATCCTGAAAGGCGAACCGATGGAGGTGGTATCGGTGATCACCACCGCCTTCATCGGCGTGGCGCTGATCGCAGCCGCAATCCAGGGCTGGCTGATCGGCGCTGGCCGGCTGGACGGGACATGGCTACGCCTGCTGGCACGCATCATGCTGGGAATCGGCGGCATTGCACTCGCAGCACCTGGCGGCAACCTCATTCCCGTCAGCAACACAACGCTGGCGGTGATTGGTGTAGCTCTGGCGCTCGGCGCTTTCTTGTTGCTGAAAGTCAGCAACCGCGACACACTCACCGCATAAACAACACATAAACTTATACAGGAGGAAACCACCGATGCGTCACTACACTTATGCCCTGCTCGGCGCCGTTGCGGCATTGGCCGTGGCCGGCACCGCCAATGCGCAGAAGCTGCCCGACCAGCTGACCTGGACCGCTTATGACGTCGGTTCGGGCGGCTACAATCAGGCCGTCGCCGTCGGCAATGCGCTGAAGAACAAGCAGAACATCACGCTGCGCGTGCTGCCGGGCAAGAATGACGTATCGCGCACCGTGCCGTTGCGCGAAGGCAAGGTGCCCTTCTCCGCCAACGGCGTGGGCGGCACCTACATGGCGCAGGAAGCAGTGTATGAATTCGGCGCCAAGGACTGGGGTCCGCAGCCGGTGCGTTCGCTGCTGCTGAACAATTCTGACGCGCTCCTCACCATCATGACGGCGAAAGACGCCAACATCAAAACCATGGCCGACCTGAAGGGCAAGCGCGTTGCCTGGGTGATCGGTGCGCCGTCGCTGAACCAGAACATCACCGCGCTGCTGGCCTTTGCCAATCTCGAATGGAAAGACGTGCAGCGCGTGGAGTTTGGCGGCTTCGGCCAGGCCATGCAGGGCATGATCAACGGCCAGGTGGATGCCGCCTTCGGCTCGTCGATCTCGGGCCCGGCCTACCAGCTCGCCTCCAGCCCGCGCGGCATCCAGTATCCGACCGTGCCGCATAGCGACAAGGCCGGCTGGGCACGGCTTAAGGGCAAGGCGCCGTTCTTCGTACCCTTCATGGGCGCCGAAGGCCCCGAGCTCAGCGCGACCAAAACGGTGGAAGCCGCGACCTATCCCTATCCGGTGCTGATGACTTACGAAAACATCGATGCCGGCATGGTCTATGCGATGACCAAGGCGATGGTGGAACTCTTCCCCGATTACAAGGACGCGGCGCCGGGCAACGGCGGCTGGGACATCAAACGCCAGGTTTTCGACTGGGTGGTGCCGGTGCATGAGGGCGCGATCAAGTACTTCAAGGAGATCGGCGTCTGGAAGCCGGAATATGACAAAAGCAACGCCGCGCTGATCCAGCGCCAGAAGGTGCTGGCCGATGCCTGGGCTGCGCATGCCAAGGCCAGCCATGCCGATGAGGATGCCTTCATGAAGGCCTGGATGAAGGCGCGCAGTGCCGCGCTGACCAAGGCCAACATGGAGCCGGTTCTCACCGAGTGGTAAGCCGCACAAGCCTTGACTAAAATTGAACGGCCCGTCAGCGAAACCTGGCGGGCCGTTTTTCTGTTTTGAGTTTTCTGCAATTGCAGCCGGACAATTCCGCGCTTTATGGCCGCGCGGCCGGGCCTTAAACTGCGGCCATGCCCGACGATCTTCTTCTCCAGCATGTCCGCCGTTTCGGTCGCTACAACCGCTGGGCCAACCGCCGGCTTTACGATGCCTGCGCCACCCTGCCGCCGGATGCGTATCATGCGACGCGACCGAGCTTCTTCGGCAGCCTGCATGCCACGCTTAATCATATCCTGGTGGGCGACAGCATCTGGTTCGGCCGCTTCACCGGCAACCTGCCAGCCGGCGTGACGAAACTGAATCAGATCCTGCATGAGGATTTCGCGGGCCTACGCACGGCGCGCGAGGCCAAGGATGCCGAGATCATCGTGTTCTGCGACGCTTTGACCGAGGCTGGCATCAATGCCACCTTCAGCTACACCAACACGCGCGGTCAGAGCTTCACCGACCCGCTGCTCCCGCCGCTGATGCATTTTTTCAATCACCAGACCCATCACCGCGGCCAGGTGCATGGCCTCTTGTCGCATGCCGGCGTCGATCCGCCCGAACTGGACATGATCTTCTTCATGCGCGAGCCGGCATAGGAACCGGAACCATCGTCGCCAGCGCCATGGCGCAGAGCGTTTCTTCGCCATTGTCCTTCACGGCATAGACACGGCTTTCGACGGCGATCAGCGACCTGCCGGGCTTGAGCACCTGGCCAACGGCGCGCAAGGCATGGCCCGCGCCCGGCGCGATGAAGTTGATCTTGTATTCCGCTGTCACCGTCACCTTGTCGGGCAATGTCAGCGTCCCGGCAGCGGCGCCGGCGGCATTGTCGGCCAGCGCACCGACCACACCGCCATGGGCGACCCCGCCATGCTGGGTCAGCTCAGGCCTGAGGTCGACACGCAATTCGACGCGGCCCTCGGCCACCTCGCCCAGCGTCACGCCCAGCAATTTCATGAAGGGCTGTCGCAGCAGCACGCCACCGATCAGCTGGCGCGCGATATCAAGAGTGTCGGTCATGCGGGCCTCCCTGTTTTCCGGAAAGCCTGCCACAGCCGGAGAAACGGAAACAGTATGACCTTACGTCACGAAGCTTCACCCGCAGGGGTGAAGAGCTGGGCGACGAACAGGAAGTCGACGTCACCACTGCTGCCGTTGACCGGCAGCACCAGGAACTCCACGGTGAAGTCGCGACCGTTCATCTCGCGCTTGATGCGCGCATGCACCGGGCGCCTGGTTTCCACCACCAGAGTGCAGGCGCGGATCGCTATTTCGGCGAAGGCCGGCTCGGGATGTTCGTCCAGATGGATGCCGGTGGGATCGGCGCCGATATAAGCGCGGACATGGCTGCCGACATGGCGATAGCGGAACCGCAGCCGGTCGTCTTGGCGCAGCACGTCGAGCACCATCTGCAGACCGGCCAGGTAGGAATGCTGCTGCGGATCAATGAAGCCCGCACCAGGCGGCGCACCGTCAACCACGGCCTCGCGCCATTCGCGATACAGCCGGTTCAGCCGCATGGTGCCCAGCTGCTCATCGGCAACCAGGATGGTGAAATCGGGTTCGCGACTGGTAAACGGGGTAGCCATAGTCAGAGAAGGATAGGGCGAGTCCAGCCCTCCGGCAAATGATCAGCGGCCGGCATTCCCGGCCATCAGCGTGAATAGCTGGGCGACAAACAGCACCTCGACCCGGTCGCCGGCCACCAGCGGCAGGATCAGGAATTCCATCAGATAGATCTGATCACCCACTTGGCGGTTGGCCCGTGCATGAATGGGGCGCTGCGTTTCCACCACCAGTTCGAAGGCGCGGGTCGCGGTCTCGACGAAGTAAGGCTCAGCGTGCTGGTCCAGATAGAGGCCGCTCATGTCACGCGGGCTGTAGTCGAGGATCTGCCGGTCCATGTGGCGATAGCGGTAGCGACATGGCGCAGCCCGCTCTTCGCCGCTCCGCTCCGCGACGCCATACTCGATATCGAAGATCAGCCGCGCACCAGCCAGGTATTCGCAGGGCTGGGCCGCGATGAAATCGGGCGATGGCGGCGCATCGCCCCGCATCGCCCGGCGCCAGTCACGATAGCAGCGCGCCAGCTTCAGCGTTCCCAGCTGTTCGTCGCCCATCAGCATGGTGAAGGCGGCGTCGCTGCTGCTGATGGATGGCGTCATGCCAGATACGCCCCGCCTCAGCCGTCAAAGGCTCGCATAATCGATGCTGCCGTGGCGATCCAGCGGGCTGCCACCATCTGGCATCGGATATTTCAGGCCAGCGGCGCAGTTCCACAGCACCACGCGGTCGGATTTCTTCACCTTGCCCTCGCCCAGCGCCTGCTTGTAGGCGGCATAGGTGGCGGCGCCCTCGGGGCACATCAGGAAGCCCTCTTGCTTCGCGACTTCATCCAGCGCCGCGGTGATGGCATTGTCTTCCACCGCCATGGCGAAACCGCTGGAATTGCGCACGGCATCCAGGATCAGGAAATCGCCAATCGCAGCCGGCACGCGAATGCCGGCGGCCACGGTATGGGCATTCTCCCACAGCTTGGCATGGCGCTCGTTGCCCTCGAAGGCGCGGACGATCGGCGCGCAACCGGCCGCCTGCACCGCAATCATCTTCGGACGTTTGGAGCCGATGAAGCCGATGGCCTCCAATTCCTCGAAGGCCTTCCACATCCCGATCAGCCCGGTGCCGCCGCCGGTGGGGTAGAAGATGGCATCGGGCAGTTCCCAGCCGAGCTGTTCGGCTAGTTCCAGCCCCATCGTCTTCTTGCCCTCGATGCGATAGGGCTCTTTGAGCGTGGAGGTATCGAACCAGCCCGCAGTTTCCTTGCCGGCGCCGACGAGCTTGCCGCAATCGTTGATCAGGCCGTTGACCTTATAGAGCCGCGCGCCCTGCAGCACGATCTCGTTCATGTTGACCTGCGGCGTGTCGTCGGGGCAGAAGACCACTGTCTCGATGCCGGCGCGCGACGCATAAGCCGCCAGCGCCGCGCCTGCATTGCCATTGGTCGGCATCGCCATCTTCTTGACGCCGAGTTCCTTGGCCATGCAGACGGCCAGCGCCAGACCGCGCGCCTTGAACGAGCCCGTCGGCAGCCGGCCTTCATCCTTGACGATGACCTCGCCGCTGCCGCTGAGACCAAGCATCTTGGCCAGACGCGGCAGCGACAGCACCGGCGTCATGACTTCGCCCAGCGATACGACATTCTCGGTCTTGCGCACCGGCAGCAGTTCGCGATAGCGCCACCAGTTGGGCGCGCGCGCCGCAATCTTGTCCTTGGTCAGCGTCGCCTTCACGGCGGCGAGATCGTAGCGCACCAGGATCGGGTAGCCCTTGGGCGACAGGTTATGCAGCGTATCGGCCGGCAGCCTTTCACCGGTCATGCCACATTCCAGATGGGTGACGAAGGTGGGCGTTTCGGGGATCAGGCGCTGTTCGATGCTCATGCTGCCGCTTGCTCAAAGGGTGAATCGTCAGACGTGAGCATAAGCGCCTGAAACTGCGGGCTCAATCTTCTGGTGCAGCAGACTGGCGGCAATGCGCCCGAACCAATGCCAACCAATCCGGGGACATCCAATCCCCACCCAGATCCCGCCATGGAATGCCGGAACAGTAAAAACAGGCCGGTGTTAACGCGGCCATGGAATTTGCATTGCATCCCCACAGGAGGCCCCATGGACGAGTCACGCAAAGCTCTTACCCCAGCTATTGCCCGCATCTGGCGCGGCCGCACCACTCGCGCGAGGGCCAATGACTATGCCGCCTATCTGTATGAGCATGGCATCCGCCCGCTGGAGCAAAAGGCATTGGGCGTGCAGATGATGCGTGAGGATCGCGAGACAGAAAGCGAGTTCGTCACCATTTCCTACTGGGAATCGATCGAGGCGATGTCGCGTTTCGCCGGCCCAGACCCACGCAAGATTCATCACCTGGAGCGGGACAAGGAATTCCTGATCGAACTGCCGCAGGATGTGCAGGTCCTGCAGTTCGTCGGCAGCCACGGCCGCACTGATCGCAACGGATCGCCGACATGATGCACCTGGCCGCGTCAGGGTCCGCACCGGCTGCCCTTGCGCTGTCTGGTCCGGCGGCGGCATCATGGCCGCATCATGAGCGATGACTGGAACCTGACGCAGACCTGGGCCTGGATCCGCTGGCGGGACATGGCCAAGACAGCAGCCTATGCGACGGAAACGCATCTTGGGATTGCCGAAGAGATCGTGTTTCCGGACGGCACGCCAGTGATCGAGGAAGATCATCGCGCTGCCCTGCTGGCTGCGCTGTGCGACGGCCGGTTGGTGACGCATGGCCTGCCGGCCGGTGCGACTTCGGCAACGCCCTTGGCCGTGCCCGCCACCGAGTGGAATACGTTGGTACCGGTGGCGCCATCGGAAGCCCGGCAGGCAAAGGGCCGCAAGGTGGCCTGGCGGGCGCTGGCTTTTCCCATTGCCGACCTGCTGCGCCTGTGGCCCGGGCCGCGACAAACGCCAGATACGCTATCGCTGTCCGTATAGGTCGCCACAGTCCTGGCGGTGGTGCTAAATACCGTCGACCATATTATTTGCGCGAGGATTCATGTCGGAACCGAAGAACACCTATAACGGCGGCTGCCATTGCGGCGCCGTGCGCTATTCGGTCATCACTGGGCATAACCCGCCGGTGATTTCCTGCAACTGCTCGATCTGCTCGAAGAAGGGTTCGCTGCTGTCCTTCGTGCCGGCCGATGATTTCAAGCTGATGGGCGGCAAGGATAACGTGACGGACTACCAGTTCAACACGATGAACATCCACCACCTGTTCTGCAAAACCTGTGGCGTGGAATCCTTTGCCACCGGAACGGCGCCGAACGGCACCAAGATGGTGGCGATCAATGTGCGGTGTCTGGAAGGGTTTGATCTGGAGTCGCTGGAGCCGATGCCCTACGACGGAAAAAGCGCCTAAACCGGCGTCGCAGCCTTACAGGCCGTAATGCGCCCGCGCGATGCGGCAGGCTTCGCCGCCGGGCTGCTCGGCACTGCAGACCTCGGGGCGCACGGCATAGACACTGCAGGAGGTCTGCGCGCCGACCGTGCCGATGAGCGCGGAGCAGCGGTCACCGTCGCAGCGCATCCGGCCCGCCTCGTCATCGACGAAACGGGCCGGGATGCGCGCGAGCGCGGCATCGTCTTCGAGCGAGAAACGGGGCCAGTCACGCGAATACGCGCAGCAGGCCCCGCAGCTCTGGCAATCGAAGGACGCCACGCTCTGGATCGCAGGCTGGATTAAGCGGCCTGGATGCTGCGCACGGCGACCTTGCCGGAGCGGCTGTCCTGTTCGGTGTCGAAGGAAACCTTCTGGCCTTCATTCAGCGAATGCATGCCAGCGCGTTCCAGCGCCGACACATGGACGAACACGTCCTTGCTGCCGTCTTCCGGCTGAATGAAACCGAAGCCCTTGGTGGTGTTGAAGAATTTGACGATACCCGTCTGCATGGGATTATCCTTGGTTTGTCGTATGCATGATGGGAACAGGACGCAGAAAGACTGCGACCGGAACCCGGTTTTCGATTTTTTGGAGAGAAAGTCGGAGATGCGCCCGGCAATGAAGCAAAGGCGTACAGCCAGAAGGTCCGGCCAAAATGTCGATGGGCGGGACCCTAGGCTTAAAATGCGGCGAATACAAGGCCAATTGACGCTACGACACCCCTATATGAGCCTCGCATGACTCCGCGTGACGACCGCTACATCATCCCCGACCTGCTGGCGCCCGACTTGCGCCTGGTCTTCTGCGGCTCGGCCCTGGGCAAGGCCTCGGCGCAGGCAAAAGCCTATTACGCCAAACCGGGCAACAAGTTCTGGCCCACCCTGCATGAGGTGGGCCTGACGCCACGCCGGTTCCTGCCGGCCGACTATCCCGCCTTGCTGGATCTGCGCATCGGCCTGACCGACATCAACAAGACGCAATTCGGCAATGACGACGCGCTGGCCGCCGTGCATGACGATGTCGCCGGCCTGGCGGCGAAGATCGAGCAGTATCAGCCGGCCATCCTCGCCTTCACGGCGAAACGGCCGGCGCAGGTATTCTTGCGCGCCAGCTTCGGCCTGAAGGCACCGCCCGCCTATGGCCTGCAGGACCAGCGCATCGGCAGGACCAGACTGTTCGTGTTGCCCTCGACATCGGGCCTGGCCGGCAGCTTCTGGGATATCAAGCCGTGGCAGGAGCTCAAGCGGTTGGTGGATGGCGTGGCGTAGGGCCGCCGGCAGAAAATCCGTGCGCACGCTTTGGCCCCTGTCGTAGACTCATCGCATCCTGAGGGGGGATCTCATGCGTCTGCTTCATCTGCTTCTTGCTGCGGCCTGCAGCATCCTGCCGTTCGCCGCGCCGGCCCAGCCGCTGACCGCGACCACCACGGGCACTATCGTCTTCGATGCACCGACCTATACGAATTACGGCACCTTCCGCGCCGGCCAGGGCACGCCGAGCAAGGCCTCGGTAACCATCTGGCTGCCAGCGCGCGCTGCTGGCGGCGGCAAGGTGCCAGCCGTGATGATCGGCCATTCCATCGGCGGCTGGAAGGACGGTTCCGAGGGCATCTATGTGAAGCCGCTGCTGGATGCCGGCTATGCCGTGCTGGGCCTCGATCACTTCGGCCCGCGTGACATCAAACGCGCCGCCGACGTGCCGGGCGCGATCAACCCGATCACGCCGACCTCGGATGCACTGCTGGCGCTCAAGCTCGCCGCCACGCATCCCGCCATAGATCCGGCGCGCATCGGCATCATGGGCCTGTCGATGGGCGGGATCACCACCGAACTGTCCAGTTACGACTTCGTGCGCCGCAAGGTTCTGGGCGACAGCACCCTGCGCTTTGCCGCCCATGTCGCCTTCTATGCGCCCTGCGGCAACATCTTCTCCAACGGCGGCGGGCCGATGACCACTGGCGCACCGATGCTGAAGCTCTATGCCGGCAAGGACGAGACCACACCGCGGGAGAAATGCGAGCGCGTCGATGCACTGGTGCGCGCTGCGGAACCGGGGCTGAACTGGCAGGTGCACTGGTATCCGGACGCTTATCACGCCTGGGAGAATCCGGCGAACAGGCCGGCTTTCCACCCCGCCCATGTCAACGCGCGCAAATGCCCCGTCATGGATTTCGGCACCGCCGTGCGCTTCATCGACATCAACGGCGGCGAGCGGCCGTTCAGTCCGCCGGAATTGCAGGCCTGCATGAAGGAGAGCGCCGGCTATTCGCTGGGCTACAGCCCAGAGGCGGCACAGGATGCGGCCAAGCGTATGCTGGCCTTCTTCGCCCAGCATCTGGCACCGTAGAAACATGGATGCCGCGGCATGATAGTTCGGATTACTTGATCAGCGCCTTGAGCTGATACAGCAGGTCAAGCGCCTGCTTGGGCGAGAGCGCGTCGATATCGGCCCTCTTCAACGCGCCCTCCACTTCCGACGGCGCAGCAACCGCTACCGTCTTGGCCGGCTGGCTGAGCGAGAAGAGCGGCAGGTCGTCGATCAGCTTGGCGGATTTGCCAGTCTGGTCGGACTGTTCCAGCTTGTGCAGCACTTCGCTTGCACGCTGCAGCACGCCATCGGGCAGGCCGGCGAGCTTGGCCACCTGAATACCATAGGAGCGGTCGGCGAAGCCGGCGCCGACCTCATGCAGGAAGACCAGCTCGCCCTCCCACTCCTTGACCTTCAGCGTGTGATTGCTGAGCTGCGGCAGCTTTTCTGCCAGCGCGGTCAGTTCGTGGTAGTGCGTGGCGAACAGCCCACGGCAGCGATTCTTCTCGTGCAGGTATTCCACCACGGCCCAGGCAATCGACAGGCCATCAAACGTCGCCGTGCCACGACCGATCTCATCCAAAATCACCAGCGCGCGGTTACCCGATTGATGCAGGATCGCGGCGGTTTCCACCATCTCGACCATGAAAGTCGAACGGCCGCGCGCCAGATCATCGGCGGCGCCGACGCGGCTGAACAGGCGATCCACCATGCCAAGCTTGGCCGATGTGGCCGGTACGAAACTGCCCATCTGGGCCAGCACGGCGATCAGCGCATTCTGGCGCAGGAAGGTTGATTTACCGGCCATGTTCGGGCCGGTGAGCAGCCACAGCCGCTGGCCATCGGAGAGATCGCAATCGTTGGCGACAAAGCGTTCGCCCTGGCCATTGCGCTCCAGTGCCGCCTCCACCACCGGGTGGCGGCCGCCGATGATGTTGAAATCCAGGCTGTCGTCGATCTGCGGCCGCACCCAGCGGCGCTGGATGCCGAGCTGCGCCAGGCTGGCCGAGACATCGAGCGCGGCCAGCGCCTGCGCGGCTTTGGTAATCGGTTGAGCGTTGGCCAACACTTCGCTGCACAGGCGCTCGAAGATTTCCAGCTCCATGGCCAGCGCGCGGTCGCCGGCCTGGCTGATCTTGGCTTCCAGCTCGCCCAGTTCCGGCGTGGCATATCGCACGGCATTCGCCATGGTCTGGCGATGGATATACTGCGCGCCCATCTTGGACATATGCGTGGGCGTGATCTCGATATAATAGCCCAGCACGTTGTTGTGGCGGATCTTCAGGCCGCTGATGCCGGTATCTTGCGCATACTTGTCCTGCAGCGCCGCGATATGGCGGCGACTTTCGTCGCGCAGCACGCGCAATTCATCCAGCGGCGCATGATGGCCGGCGCGCACGAAATTGCCGTCACGCTGCAGCAGTGGCAGCTCTTCCGCCAGCGCTTCCACCAGGGAACCCACCAGTACGGCATGATCACCCAGCGCATCACGCAAGGCCGCCAGCTCGGCCGGCAACGCGCTTTCAGCGGCCAGTCGCTTGCGCAGGTCGCCGGCCTGGGCCAGGCCATCGCGCATGGAGCTGAGGTCGCGCGGACCGCCGCGACCCAGCGAAATGCGTGACAGCGCGCGGGCCAGATCGGGCACTTTCCCGAGCGCGGCACGGATATCATCGCGCAGCCGCGTGTTGTCGGTCAGTGCCGCCACGGTATCATGGCGCGCGGCGATCAGCGCGGGATCGGTGAGCGGCGCCTGCAATCTCTGGGCAAGCAACCGCGCGCCGGCACCGGTCAGCGTGGCGTCGATGCAGCTCAGCAGCGCGCCATCCCGGCTGCCTGAGGTGGTTTCCACCAGTTCCAGATTGCGCCGTGTGGCCGGATCGATGGCCATGACGCTCAAGGGCGGCTGCTTCACCGGCGGATCGAGCCGGGGCACCTTGCCGCACTGGGTGATCTCGACGTAATCGAGCAAGGCGCCGGCGGCGCAGAATTCCGCCCGGCTGAAATCGCCAAAAGCCTCAAGGGCCGCCACGCCCAACGCCACCTTCAGCCGGCGCTCGCCGGCGACCGAATCGAAACGGGCCGAGGGCAGCGGCGAGAGCGCGCATTCCGCCTGCTCCAGAAGCTGCCGCAGTTCCGCCCGGGCCAGGAGGCCTTCGGGCAGCACCAGTTCGCGCGGGCTGACGCGCGCCAGATCGGCGGCAAGGCCCGCCTGCGTTGTTTCGGTCAGGCCGAATTCACCGGTCGAGAGGTCGAGCCAGGCCAGGGCCAGCACGCCGTCGCTGCCACCAGACTGAGCAAGTGCAGCAAGATAATTGTTGCGCCGCGCATCAAGCAGGCTGTCCTCAGTGATGGTGCCGGGCGTCACCACGCGCACGACATCTCTTTTCACCACGGATTTCGAGCCGCGCTTCTTCGCTTCTGCGGGATCTTCGACCTGTTCGCAGACCGCGACCTTGAAGCCCTGCCGGATCAGGCGCGACAGATAGGCTTCGGCGGCATGCACCGGCACGCCGCACATCGGGATCGGCTGGCCGTCATGCTCGCCACGCTTGGTCAGCGCAATGTCGAGTGCACGTGCGGCCTGGACCGAGTCGTCGAAGAACAGTTCGTAAAAATCCCCCATCCGATAGAACAGCAGGCAATCGGGATATGCCGCCTTGATGGTCAAATATTGGGCCATCAGCGGGGAAGTGCCGGGGGGAAGAGCGGGTGTGGTCGTGTTCATGGCGGTAAAATATCGTCTGAACGCAGACATACCACAGCCGACGAGGCTTTTAACCCCTCAGGCCTTGGCCTTATGATGCCGGACGGGAGCAAAAACCCGTGTTCTCACCGGAAGAACACCTGCGTCATAACCGAAGCACAGAGAAAAATGAGCGACTCGAAAAGCCCATCTCTTTACGACGACGCCCTCGAATTCCACAAAATGGGTCAGCCCGGCAAGCTTGAGGTCGTACCGACCAAGCCGATGGCGACGACCCGCGATCTCAGCCTGGCCTACAGCCCGGGCGTCGCTGCGCCCTGCCTCGCCATCGAGAAAGACCCCGACACCGCCTACGACTACACCTCGCGCGGCAACATGGTGGCGGTGATCTCGAACGGCACCGCCGTTCTGGGCCTGGGGAATCTTGGCGCGCTCGCCTCCAAGCCGGTGATGGAAGGCAAGGCTGTGCTGTTCAAGCGCTTTGCCGATGTCGATTCGATCGACCTGGAAGTCGATACCGAAGAGGTTGAGGCGTTCATCAACGCGGTGCGCTATCTGGGCCCCAGCTTTGGCGGCATCAACCTGGAAGACATCAAGGCACCGGAATGCTTCGTGATCGAGCAGCGCCTGCGCGAACTGATGGACATTCCGATCTTCCATGACGACCAGCATGGCACGGCCATCATCTCGGCTGCGGGCATGATCAACGCACTTCACCTCACCGGCCGCGACTTCAAGAACGCCAAGATGGTGGTGAATGGCGCCGGCGCCGCCGGCATCGCCTGCACCGAACTGGTGAAGGCGATGGGGATGAAGAACGAGAATGTCATCCTCTGCGACACCAAGGGCGTGGTCTATCAGGGCCGTACCGAGGGCATGAACCAATGGAAATCCGCGCATGCCGTGAAAACCGATGCCCGCACGCTGGCCGATGCGCTGAAAGGCGCCGACATCTTCTTCGGCCTGTCGGTGAAGGGCGCGCTGACGCCTGAGATGCTGAAATCGATGGGACCGAATCCCATCGTCTTCGCCATGGCCAATCCCGATCCGGAAATCACGCCCGAAGATGCCGCTGCCACCCGCAGCGACGTGATCATGGCCACCGGCCGGTCGGACTACCCGAACCAGGTCAATAACGTTCTGGGCTTCCCCTATATCTTCCGCGGTGCGCTCGACGTGCGCGCCAGCACCATCAACGACGAGATGAAGATCGCGGCGGCCGAAGCCATCGCCATGCTGGCGCGCGAAGACGTGCCGGACGAGGTCGCTGCCGCCTACAAGGGCGAGCGCCCGAAATACGGCCCGGGCTACATCATCCCCTCGCCCTTCGACCCGCGCCTGATCGTCGAGATTCCGCTGGCGGTGGCCAAGGCCGCTGTGAAGTCGGGCGTGGCGCGCAAGCCGATCGAGAACTGGGCCGCCTATGCCGCCAAGCTGCGGGCGCGCCTGAACCCGACCGTGGGTTCGCTGCAGATCTTCTTCGACCAGGTGGTGCAGAACCCCAAGCGCGTCGTCTTCGCCGAGGGCGAAGAAGAGACCGTGATCCGCGCCGCGCTGCAGTTCCGCGATGCCGGCTATGGCACGCCGATCCTGATCGGCCGCAACGAGCGGATCGCCGCCACCATGGCCGCCATCGGCCTGACCAACCTGGACGGCTGCGAAATCCACAATGCCCGCATCAGCGAGCATAACGCCGATTACGCCAACTTCCTGTACAAACGCCAGCAGCGCCGTGGCCTGCTGCATCGCGACGCGCAGCGCTATGTCAATCTCGACCGCAACGTGTTCGGCGCCTGCATGGTGGCGAACGGCCATGCCGACGCGATGATCACCGGCGTCACCCGCACCTATTCGGTGTCCTATGACGGCGTGCGCATGGCGATCGATGCCCTGCGCGGCCAGCGCGTGATGGGCCTGAGCATCGTTGTCGCCAAGGGCCGCACAGTGTTCATCGCCGATACCAGCGTGGCCGAACTGCCCGAACCCAAGGACATCTGCCAGATCGCGATTCAGGCCGCCGCCGTGGCCCGGCAGATGGGGCATGAGCCGCGCGTCGCACTGGTGTCGCATTCCAACTTCGGCAATGCGCCGGGCGGCGTGGTCGACAAGGTGCGCGAAGCGGTGATGGAACTGGATGCCCGCGATGCCGGCGGCCAGGGCTTAGGGTTTGAATATGACGGCGAAATCTCCGCCCGCGTAGCGCTCAACCCCGACCTGATGAAGATCTATCCGTTCAGCCGGCTCTCGGGTCCCGCCAATGTGCTGATCATGCCCGGCCTGCACTCGGCGCTGATCTCGGCGCAGCTGCTGCAGGAACTGGGCGGCGGCACCGTGATCGGCCCGCTGCTGGTCGGCCTGGAAAAGCCGGTGCAGATCGCCGAGATGGGCGCCAGCGTCAGCGACATCGTCAACCTCGCCGCGCTGGCGGCCTACAGCGCGCGGTAAGCCTTCATCAAAATTCGATGACGGAAGGCCCGGGAGCAATCCCGGGCCTTTTGCTTTGTGCTAGGCTGCATCCGGGAAAAGCCATGATCGTCCGTATCGCCTGCCTTGCCATCTTGCTGTTCGTCGTTCCGGCGAAAGCGCAGGATTGCGCCCCGCCCGCTGATCTGCGTGATGGCTGGGCGACAGCATCGCCAGCCAGCCAGAGTCTCGATGCAGCGCTGCTCTGCGATATCGGCACGCGTTTCGAGGGATGGAAAGAGGCCAACGCCCATGCGGTGCTGGTGCTGCGCCATGGCAAGCTGGTCTATGAGAGATATTTCACCGGTGAAGACCAGGAATGGGGCAAGTGGTCGGTCGGCGCGATCCGGCATGAGGCCGGCCGCAAGCATGATGTACGGTCGATCAGCAAAAGCGTGGTGTCGCTGCTGACCGGTGTCGCAGTTGATCGCGGCTGGCTGACCATCGACCAGTCCGTGCTGGCTTTCTTCCCCGAACATGCCGATCTGCGCACGCCGGAGAAAGACCGCATCACGGTGCGCCATCTGCTGACCATGTCCTCGAGTCTCGCCTGGGACGAGAGCCTGCCCTACAGCGACCGGCGCAACAGCGAAACCGCGATGAATCTCGCGCCCGACGCCGTGCGCTATGTGCTGGAGCAGCCGATGTGGCGCAGCGAGCCGGGCCATAATTACAATTACAGCGGGGGTTCGGCCGTAGTGCTGGCGGCCATCCTGCAGAAAGTCTCCGGCGGCATGGAGATCAATGCGCTGTCAAAGACGCTGCTGTTCGATCCGCTCGGGATTTCCGATTTTGAATGGGCGACCTGGAATGACAGGCCGGTGATCGCCTCGGGCCTGCGCCTGCGTGCCCGTGACCTGGCCAGGATCGGCCAGATGGTGCTCGACAAGGGCCGCTGGCAGGGCAAACAGATCGTGTCGGAGGCATGGATAACTGAGTCCATCGCACCGCAGATCAACGGCCAACCTCCGTATTTCTATGGTTATCAATGGTGGCTGGGCCGCTCATTGCTGAAAGGCCGCCAGGTCGATTGGACGGCCGGCTTCGGCGAAGGTGGCCAGCGCGTCTTTGTCGTCCCAGAGCTGGATATCGTGGTGGTGCTGAATTTCGGGTTGTATGGCAAGGGACTGCAGGGCTATGTCGGCCCGGCCATTCTCAACCAGCATATCCTGCCGGCGGTGACGCGCTGATTTGATCGCACTGCCGCTTGATCTGCGGCGGCTTTTTCTTAGGCTGCGCGCACCTGTCCCCGCGGAGTCCGCCATGCGTCTTTTCACCATTCTCGCCGTTGTTTTCCTGAGCGTCTCCGCCCGCGCGGAGACCGTGCGCATCGCCTTCATCGATCCGCTGTCAGGCCCGGCCGCCGCCGTCACCGAGAATGCGCTGAATCATTTCCGCTTCATAGCGGCGCGGCTGTCGGATGCTACAACCACCTATGAAGTCACCGGCTACGACAACCGGCTGATCCCGCAGGAAAGCGTGATCCAGGCGCAGAAGGCCATCGATGCCGGCATCCGCATCATCGCGGCCGGCAACGGCTCGGCCGCCGCCGGCGCGCTGGCCGATTTCATCGAGAAGCATAATGAGCGCAATCCCGACAAGGCGGCGCTGTTCCTGAACTATGCCGCCATCGATCCCGCACTGACCAACGACAAATGCACGGCGGCGCATTTCCGTTTCGATGCCCATGCCGACATGAAGATGGTGGCGCTGGTGAAATTCATCGCCACTCAGCCGCAGATCAAGAAAGTCTATCTGATCAACCAGGATTATTCCTTTGGCCAGGCGGTGCGCGCATCCGCCCTGGCAATGCTCGCCAAAGAGCGCCCCGACATCCAGATCGTCGGTGACGACCTGCATCAGATGGCCAAGCTCACCGACTTCTCGCCTTACGTGGCCAAGATCAAGGCCAGTGGCGCCGACAGCGTCATCACCGGGAACTGGGGCAGTGATCTGGCGCTGCTGCTGAAATCTGCCGCCGAGGCCAGCCTGAAAACCGACTGGTACACCTATTACGCCAGCGGCATTGGCAGCCCGACGGCGGTGCGCCAGACCGGCCTGGCTCATCGCGTCTTCGCGGTGATCGAGGGCCATGCCAACATGCGCATGACCGACAAGATCGAAGACGAGTATCGCGCGCGTTTTGGCGGCAGCTTCAACGTGCCGCGCATCCGCCTGCTGATGGAAATGCTGCGCGATGGCGTGGTGAAGGCTAAAAGCAGTGAGCCCAGGCTGATCGCCGCCGCCATGGCCGGCGCACAGGCAAAGACCATGTATGACGCCATAGCCACGATGCCGGCGCAGGATCACCAGGTGCTGCAGGACCTCTATGTGACGTCCTTCGGGCCGGGCATGAAGTATGACGAGGAAAAAACCGGCTGGGGCTGGAAAACGGCAGGCATGGTGAAGGCTGCTGATACCGCATTGCCGACAACCTGCAAAATGCCGGCGTTCTGATTACGCGGCCGCCAATTACTCGACCGACGTGACCAGATCGACCGGCTGGTCGAGATCCATGCCGGCTTTCTCGAAGCCCTTGCGCCAGTCGTTCAGATGGCGGCGCGTCCACAGCCGCGCCATGTCCGCATCGCGGCGGCGCATCGCTTCCACCAGCATCTTATGCGCCTCGATCAGGCGCTGCGTGCCTTCCGGCGTGCCCCGCACCGCGACATTGGTGGTGGGATAGATCAGCATGTTGGAGGGCTCGCGCGCGAGCTCGAGCACGCGGTTGCGCGCGCTCTTTTCCAGCAGCAGATGGAATTCGCTGTCATGGGCCGCCACCAACGCCGGATCGTCCTGGTCGCGGATGGTGGCTTCGATATTGGCGTCCAGCACAGCGATCTCTTCTTCCGTCGCACGTTCGACCGCGAGTTCGATCGAGGCCAGGCTCAGCGCGATGGTGGCTTCCCACAATTCACGGAATGTTACCTGATGCAGGATCAGCGCACGGCTGGCGCGGGTGGCGAGGCGGTCGTAATGCGGCAGACCGACGGCGAGACGCCGGCTGGAGGCGCGATGCACCAGGCCGCTATGCTCGAGCAGGCGGATGCCTTCACGCACGGTCGAGCGGTTGACCCCGAACTGGCGCACCAGCTCGGCCTCGGTGCCGATCGGGTCGCCGGGGCGCAGGCGGCCGGACAGAATTTCGCGTTCAATCGCCTCCGCCACCATCTGGTAGGCCGGCACCGGCGTCAGACGCGTGAATTTCTCAGCCGCTTCAGACATTTAACCCCAGAACTGTGTGAAACCACACTGATTCGTCACAAGTGTTGCTGCGCCGATGATCGGCATTTCCACCGCCCAGGTCCAGCGATGCCGGCAAACCTGCACAGTGTGTTTGACTCGCGTCTGATTGTCCGACAATCATGGTGGTGAAGCCAAACAAAAAAATCGGCTCACATAGATAGGCCTAGGGAGGCCACCGGAATGACCATGATGCTGCCACGGTCGGCTTTGCTGGCCGGCCTGATCGTCACTCTCCTGCATGCGCCGGTATCTCTGGCTGCAGAGCTTCTCCCCCGCACGGATCCCGCCAGCCTCGGCTTCGCGCCCGATCGCCTCGAGCGCATCAGTACCAGACTGAAGACCGACATCGCGGCGAAGGCCATTCCCGGCGCCGTGCTGCTGATCGCGCGCCAGGGCAAGCTTGCGTATTTCGAGGCTTTCGGTGAACGCGATCCGCAGACCAAGGCGCCGATGACGCGCGACACCATCTTCCGCATCTATTCGATGACCAAGCCGCTCACCACGGTGGCGGCGATGATGCAGGTGGAGGAAGGCCGCTATCATATCGGCGACCCGGTGGCGAAATTCATCCCCGCCTACGCAAAAGTGCAGGTGGGCGTGGAAAAACCGGCAGCCGAAGCCGGCGGCAAGCCGACGCTTGAACTCGTGCCGCCGCGCCGGCCCATGTCGGTGCAGGACCTGATGCGCCACACCTCGGGTATCACGTATGGCTTCTTCGGCGAGGGCGCGGTGAAGGCGCTGTATCGCGACGGCGGCGTGCTGGCCGGCGATTTCGACAATGCCGAATTCGCCGATCGCATCGCCACGCTGCCGCTGGCCTACCAACCCGGCACCGTCTGGGATTACAGCCATTCCACCGACGTGCTCGGCCGTGTTGTCGAGGTCGCCGACAAGAAGCCCCTGGGCGCGGTGCTGAAGGATCGTCTACTTGGTCCGCTCGGCATGACGGATACTGCTTTCTTCGTCACGGACGCCAGCAAAGTGCCGCGCGTGGCCGAACCCTTCGACAACGACCGCAGCCTTGGCGGCGGCGTGGAATTCTTCGATCCGCGCAAGCCCGGCAAATACGAATCCGGCGGCGGCGGCCTGACCGGCACGGCGATGGATTACGCGAAATTCCTGCAGATGCTGCTGGATGGCGGTACGCAGAACGGCAAACGCTATATCAGCCCGAAAATCCTGGCCTATATGACCGCAGACCATATGGGCAGCGCAGTGCCAGGCCCCTATTACCTGCCCGGTCCCGGCTATGGTTTCGGCCTGGGCTTCGGCGTGCGCAAGGAGGCCGGCGTCTCAGCCGATCCGGGCTCGCCGGGCGACTATTACTGGGGCGGCGCCGGCGGGACCTATTTCTGGGTCGACCCGAAGGAAAAGATGTTCGTCGTGTTCATGATGCAGTCACCTAAGCAGCGCCTGACCTACCGCGCATTGATGCGCGACATGGTCTATGCCGCACTTGTGAAGTGACGATGCAAAAGGCAGTGATCACGCTCTGCTCAAAGTTTCAGCGCGCGGGCAATATCGGTATGAGGAGGATCATCACGTCATAACCGATGCCATGGATTGGCTTGACACCGTCGAGCCACGCCGTCACGCTTTGTGCGATAAACGAATTCGCCGTTGAACGGCGGATCGGCGGACCGGAAGCCGCCGTGACATAACAGGATGGAGGAAATAATGCCCACTCGTTACGGGACAGGCATGGTCGTAGCCGCTGTTGCGGCCGCCGCCGGCATCTGCATGACAGCGCCCGCCATGGCGCAGGTGAAAGTCGCCTTTATCGATCCGTTGTCCGGCGCCATGGCGCCGATCGGCGAGCATGGCGTGAAGCATTTCCAGTACATGATGGACAAGATCAACGCCAAGGGCGGGGTCAACGGCCAGAAGTTGGAACTGCTGACCTATGACAACAAGCTCTCGCCCCAAGAAACCGTGATCGCGGCGCAGAAGGCGATCGACGCCGGCGCGCGCGTCCTCACGCTGGGCAACGGCTCGGGTGCCGCCGCGGCGCTGATCGACTTCGTCAACAAGCACAACGAGCGCAATCCCGGCAAGGAAGTGGTGTATCTCAACTACGCCGCCGTCGATCCGGCCTTCACCAACGACAAATGCAGCTACTGGCATTTCCGCTGGGATGCCCATAGCGACATCAAGATGCAGGCGCTGACCAGCTACATCAAAACCCAGCCGAACATCAAAAAGGTCTACCTGATCAATCAGGATTATTCCTTCGGCCAGGCCGTGCGCAAGGCCGCCAACGAGATGCTGAAGGCCAAGCGCCCCGACATCCAGATCGTCGGCGACGAACTGCATCCGCTGGCCAAGATCACCGACTTCTCCCCTTACATCGCCAAGATCAAGGCGAGCGGCGCAGACAGCGTGATCACTGGCAACTGGGGCAGCGATATCGCGCTGCTGCTCAAGGCTTCGGCCGATGCCGGCCTGCAGGTGAACTACTACACCTATTATGCCGGCGGCGCCGGCGGGCCGACGGCGGTGAAGCAGACCGGCCTGAAGGACAAGGTGTTCCAGATCACCGAAGGCCATGCCAACGTCAACACCAAGGAAAACTACGCCTGGGAAGAGGAATTCCGCAAGAAGAGCGCGGGCCAGGGCTGGTGGTATCCGCGCGTGCGCAACGAGATGGAAATGCTCGCCAACGCCATGAACGAAGCCAAGTCGAACGACCCCAAGGTCTTCGCCGAAAAGCTGCGCGGCATGAAGTACAAGCTGATCTATGGCACGGAGTCCTACATGCGCGCCGAGGATCATCAGTTCTTCCAGGACATCTACATCTCCGCGCTCACCCCGGTGGCCGGCGACATGAAGTTCGACGAGGAGAATACCGGCTGGGGCTGGAAAACCATGGCCAAGGTGCCTATGGGTGAAACCGATGTCGCCACCACCTGCAAGATGGCGAAGCCGAGCTGATATCAGCTGCAAGACTGGGCGGCCCCGGGTCACACCGGGGCCGTTTCTTGACTGAAGACCCGTCACACCCGTTTCACGAGGCGTGACGAAAAAAGACTGACGGGGCTATCTAGTTCAAACGGGGTCGTGCAGTGCTGGAACTGGTGATTTTCTCGACGCTGAACGGCGTGCTCTACGGCATGCTGCTTTTCCTTCTGGCCAGCGGCCTCACTCTGATCTTTTCCATGATGGGCGTGCTGAACTTCGCCCATGCCAGCTTCTACATGCTGGGCGCCTACTTCGGTTTCCAGATCAGCCAGTGGATGAATTTCTGGGTCGCGCTCGTGGTCGCGCCCGTGATCGTCGGCGTGATTGGCGCGCTGGTTGAGCGCTGGGGCCTGCGCACCGTCCATAAATGGGGCCATGTCGCTGAACTGCTGTTCACCTTCGGCCTCGCCTTCGTGATCGAGGAGCTGGTGCAGATGATCTGGGGCAAGCTGCCCGCGGATTATCGCGTGCCGCCGCAGCTCGACTTCGCCGCCTTCGAACTCTTCGGCACCACCTATCCCGCTTTCCGCATGTTCATGCTGCTGATCTCGGTGGCGATCTTCCTCGTCCTGCTGGTGATCATGACCCGCTCGCGCATCGGCCTGATCATCCAGGCGGCGCTGACCCATCCCAACATGGTGGCGATGCTGGGCCATAACGTGCCCAAGGTCTTCATGCTGGTCTTTGGCGTCGGCTGCGGCCTGGCCGGCATCGCCGGCGTCATTGCCGGACCGGCGCTGGTGACCCAGCCCAGCATGGCCCATGTGCTGGGTCCGATCCTCTTTGTCGTGGTGGTCTTCGGCGGACTCGGCTCGCTGTCCGGTGCCTTCATCGCCTCGCTGATGATCGGCCTGATCCAGACCTTCGCCATCGCCATCAACTATTCCTTCGGCGACCTGCTGTCGTCGCTGGGCATGATGCGGCCGGTCAGCGGCCTGCTCAGCGACCTGTGGCAGGTGACCGTGGCCCAGGTGGGCCCGGTGGTGCCGTATCTGATGCTGGTTCTGATCCTGATCTTCCGGCCCACCGGATTGATGGGCACGCGGGAGACCTGATCCATGGCAACGACCACGCTTTCTGCCGCGCAGCCGGCATCCGCCCTCGACATCGTCAAGCGCTATGGCGTCTGGGTGATCGCCGCCGCGATCATGCTGGTACTGCCCAAGATCTTCACCTCGGGCGCAGCGCTGACCACGATGTGCCTGATCGGCATCATGATCGTCTTCTCGCTCAGCTATAATATGCTGCTGGGCCAGACCGGCATGCTGAGCTTCGGCCATGCCGTCTATTACGGCCTGGGCGGCTTCATCGCCGTCCATGCGATGAACACCATCGCCGCCGACAAGCTGCCGATCCCGCTGCCGGTTCTGCCGCTGGTTGGCGGCCTGATGGGCCTGCTGTTCGGCTTCATCTTCGGTGCCGTCTCCACCAAGCGCGCCGGGACGGCCTTTGCCATGATCTCGCTGGGTCTGGGCGAACTGATCGCCTCGCTATCGCTGATCCTGCGCGGCTTCTTCGGCGGCGAGGAAGGCATCAACGCCAACCGCACCAAGATGATGACGCTGTGGGGCGTGCGCTTCGGCCCGCAGATCGAGGTCTATTATCTGATCGCCGGCTGGTGCCTGGTCTGCATGGCGCTGATGTTCGCCTTCACCCGCACGCCGCTCGGCCGCATGTGCAACGCGGTACGCGAGAACCCGGAGCGCGCCGAGTTCATCGGCTACTCCACCCAGACCGTGCGTTTCATCGTTTTCTGCATATCCGGATTCTTCGCCGGCATCGCCGGCGGCCTGGCCGCCATCAACTTTGAACTGATGAATGCGGTGAACATTTCCGGTGCGCAATCGGGTAGCGTGCTGCTGATGGCCTTCATCGGCGGCGTCGGCCATTTCATGGGGCCTGTTCTTGGTGCCATCCTGGTCGTGCTGCTGCAGGTGTTCCTGAGCGACATCACCGGCGCCTGGATGCTGTATTTCGGCCTGATCTTTATCGGCATGGTGATCTTCGCGCCCGGCGGCATGGCCGGCCTGATCATGCTGCATCTGCCGCTGGTGCGGCGCCGCAGCCTGCATCACGTGCTGCCGCATTACGCGGTGATGGCGGTGCCGGCCGTGCTGGGTATTGCCGGGCTGATCGCACTGATCGAAACCGCGCATCATCAGATGGTCAAGACCGCCACCGATGGCCCGGCCATGAAGCTGTTCGGCATCGCCTATAACTCAAACAACCTGCTGCCCTGGATCGTGGCGCTGGTACTGATCGCCGCCAGCCTGGGGCTGGGCCGCTGGTATGGCCCGCGCTTCGCTGCCGCCTTCTCGGATGCCGCCCATGGACCGGCCTCCACACAGGAGGGCGCGCGATGAGCAACGCTTCGGCAGCAGCCCTTGAGCTGCAGGACCTGCATAAGAGCTTCGGCGTCACCCCCATCATTCGTGGCGTTTCGCTGAAAGTCGGTAAGGGCGAGCGCCATGCCATCATCGGGCCGAATGGCGCCGGCAAGTCGACGCTGTTCCACCTGATCTCGGGCCGCTTCGGCCTCACCGAGGGCAGCATCGCGCTGAACGGCGAGGACATCACCGGACTGAAACCCTACGAGATCAACCGGCGCGGCCTGTCGCGCAGCTTCCAGGTCACCAATATCTTCCCCAAGCTCAGCGTCTTCGAGAATGTGCGCTGCGCCGTGCTGTATCATCTGGGCTACCGCTATTCCTTCTGGCACAACACCCGCAAGCTGGCCGATGCCAATGAGCGGGCCGACGCGATCCTGCAGCAGATCGGCTTGCTGGAGCGCCGCGAATTCCCCGCTGGCATGCTGACCTATGCCGAGCAACGCGCGCTGGAAATCGGCATCACCATCGCCGGCGGTGCCGGGGTCGTGATGCTGGACGAGCCGACGGCGGGCATGAGCCGCTCGGAGACCTCGCATTTCGTCAACCTGATCCGCAAGGTCACCGAAGGCCGCACGCTGATCATGGTGGAACATGACATGGGTGTGGTCTTCGACCTCGCCGACCGCATCTCGGTGCTGGTCTATGGCCAGATCATCGCATCCGACACACCGGCCAATATCCGCGGCAACAAGGCGGTCCAGGAAGCCTATCTGGGCCAGGCCATGGAAGCGGAGCATTGAAGATGAGCGAGACCATGCTGCAAGTCCGCGACCTGCACGCCTATTACGGCAAGAGCCATATCCTGCACGGCGTCAGCTTCAACGTGAAGACCGGCGAGATCGTGTCGCTGCTGGGCCGCAACGGCGTCGGCCGTTCGACCACCATCAAGGCGATCATGGGCGACGTGCCGCCGCAGGGCTCGATCATGTTCAAGGGCGAGGAGATCGCCGGCCGCAAGCCCCATGAGATCGCGCGCCGGGGCTTAGGCTATGTGCCCGAGAACCGCGACATCTTCCCGGCGCTGACCGTGCGCGAGAATCTCTATCTCGGCCAGAAGGACAGCAAGACCGCCGGCCGCTGGTCGATGCAGGACATGTTCGACATCTTCCCGCGCCTGCAGGAACGTGCCGACACCGCCGCCGGCGTGCTGTCAGGCGGCGAGCAGCAGATGCTGACCATGTGCCGCACGCTGATGGGCGACCCCGACCTGATCATGGTGGATGAACCGACCGAAGGCCTGTCGCCCATGATGGTGGAGAAGGTCGGCGTCCTGCTGGAACGCATTGCCGCGCGCGGCGTGTCCATCCTGCTTGTCGAGCAGAAGCTGACCATCGCGCTCAAGATCTGCCAGCGGCTCTATGTGATGGGCCACGGACACATGGTCTTCGAGGGTACGCCGAAGCAGCTGATGGATGACACCGCCATCCGCAAGGAATGGCTGGAAGTCTGATCCCACCGCTTCAAGCCGGGCTGACCAGCTTCAGCCCGACGATGCCGGCCACGATCAGCCCGATGCAGACCAGCCGCAGCGCGGCGGCGCTTTCGCCGAACAGCCAGATGCCCAGCACAGCAGTGCCGATGGTGCCGATGCCGGTCCAGATCGCATAGGCGGTGCCAAGCGGCAGGGTCTTCAGCGCCAGGCCGAGCAGCAGCAGGCTGACGATCATCGCGCTGACCGTGCCGATGGTCGGCCAGAGTCTGGTGAAGCCTTCGGTGTATTTCAGGCCGACAGCCCAACCGATCTCGGCCAGACCGGCAAACAGCAGAATGATCCATGCCATGGCGAATGTCCTTTTCGCTCTGCGAGCAAGCCGTCTTGGCGCTCTGCTGACAGGGTCGTCCCCGCCCCTCAAAAAGAAAAAGGCCGGGTCGTCCCGGCCTTTTCTCATATGGGGCAATGCAATGCCCGCGACAAGAGGCGCGATCAGTCGGCCGCATCCCGCAGCGCCGGGGCCGAAGCACCACCGGTGCGGAAGAAGCCGACCAGCTCGGAGAGTTGCCGGCCCTGATCGGCCAGCGACTGCGCCGAGGCCGAGGTCTGTTCGACCAGGGCGCCATTGCGCTGGGTCATCTCATCCATGCTGCCGACGGCGGTGTTGATCTGCTCCAGCCCTGTGGCCTGCTCACGGCTCGCGGCCGATATTTCGGCAACGATATCGGCCACCTTCTTGATGGCGCCGACGATCTCGGTGAGCGAGCTGCCGGTCTGGTTTACCAGTTCTGCACCCGTCTTCACCTGGGCATTCGATTCGCCGATCAGCGCCTTGATGTCCTTGCTGGCATTGGCCGAGCGCTGGGCCAGGGCACGCACTTCCTGGGCGACGACAGCAAAGCCCTTGCCGGCCTCGCCGGCACGGGCCGCTTCCACCGAGGCATTCAGCGCCAGCAGGTTGGTCTGGAAGGCGATCTCGTCGATCAGCCCGACGATGTCGCTGATCTTCTGGGCGCTGCCTTCGATCTGGCTGACCGCGGCCACGGCGCGGCTCACCACGCTGCCGCCCTTCTCCGCCGTATCGCGAGCCGCCACCGCCAACTGGTTGGCCGCCTGAGCATTGTCGGCATTCTGCTTCACGGTCGCCGTGATCTCATGCATCGAGGCGGCCGTCTCCTCGATCGAGGCGGCCTGGCTTTCCGTGCGCTGGGCGAGATCCAGGCTGCCGGTGGAGATTTCCGCCGAAGCCACACGCACCGTGTCGGCGCTTTCCGCCAGCTTGCCGGCGAAGTCGCGCAGACGGGCCACGGTTTCCCGGGCAGCCTCGGCCAGTTCACCGAAGCCTCCCTGATACTGACCTGACGCCGTCGCGGTGAGGTCGCCCTGGCTCAGGCCACGCAGCACGCGGCTCAGATCATTGAGCACGCTCTGCAGCGTATCGGCCAAGCCATTCATCTGGCCGGACAGTTCGGCAAAAACGCCATCCTTGCCTGCCATGTCGATGCGGCGCGAGAAATCGCCATTGCCGACCGCCATGCAGAACTGAGCAATTTCCCGGCTGATCGCGGCTTCACTCTCACGCTGCTCGGCTTGCCGGCTGCGCTCGGTCTCGGCGCGGCCGCGCTCCTCGGTCTCCATGCGGACTTTCTCGTCCGCATTGCGTTGGAAGACGCCCAGCGCCTTGGCCATATCGCCGATCTCATCGGTACGGTCGCGATAGCCGATTTCCGCCTGCTGGCCCTCGGCGATGCGTGTCATCGTGCCGGTCATGGCACCCAGCGGACTGACCACACGGCGCAGGAAGAAGACCGCACTGCCCAGCAGCAGCAAAAGGACCACCAGAATGACACCACCCTGCACGGCGAGGGCCTGGGTGCGGGTAGCAATCAGATCATCGGCAATGCGCAGGGCCTCGGTCACCGCCGCGTCACGCAGGAAGCCGGCGGTATAGAGCTGCGGATTGTGACGGGCCCGGAATTCAGCCGGCGTGAAGGGCCACTGACCACCCTTGTCGCTGCCGGCGATGATTTCGTCATACATGCTGGGAATAAGCTTGAAATAAGCCTGATAGGTCTTGTCGACCTCGGCCTTCAAGGCAGACGAAGCATCGATCTGCTGCATCGTCATGGTAATGCGATCCCACATTGCCGTGAGACGACCGGTGAAATCATTGTGCCGCGGCATCACATCGGGTGTCATCGGCTTTCCAGAGACGATCACATTGGTCATGCCAGTGGCGCGCGCACTGCCAGTGGCTCGGATATCGGCGGCCAGGCGGGCCAACACCATCGGCGCCGCGACATCGGAATCGGCACGGCTGATCGCTGCGTCATGGGCATTCAGCGCCGGCGTCATGCTGCTGACTAGATCGATATAGGCCGGCGCATAGTTCTTCAGGACATCCTGCGGGCGATCGGCCAGCGGACGAGTGATGGTCGCATCGACCTTCTTGCGCCAATCCGCGATGGTGGACTGTGCCTTTTCGATGCGAGCGAGGTCAACGGCCGGATGCTGTAGTGCGCGAGCCAGCTCGAACAGCGTCTTGAAAGACTCGTCCGTCGTGGCGCGCGGCTTGGTGACCGGATCGGATTTTGGATCGGTCAGCTTGGCATCGAACAGGAAGGCGTTGTCGGCACCGCGCTCAATGCCAATCAGTTCGTTGGTGCGCATCAGCGCGCCCTGAACCGCGGCGAGGCCGCGAGCGGTGACGACACTTTGCCGCGATTGCCAGGCGTCCTGGATCATTACGCCGGTTACGCCCAGAATCACGATGGCGATCAGCGCCATCAAAAGCATGAAGCTGCTACGGATACGCATGAAGCACCTCTTTCACTGCCTGCAGGTCGGACAAGACGGGGGTTCCCAGCCGCCGTGCCTCAGGCGTCAGAATTCCTGCCAGTCGTCGTCATTCTCCGCCCTGGCCGCTGGTGCGGGCGCCGGACGAGGCGCGGGTTTGGCTGCAGCCGCAGTTGCCGCCCCGCCGCTTTTCGTGGCCAGCGGCTTGGCGGCCGACTTGGTCGCTGCCGGCTTCGCCGGTGCAGGCTTGGCGGCCGGCGACAGCTTCACGACAGCAGCCGGCGCAGCGGCGGCAGGAGCCGGCATCGCGGCGGGTTTGGCCATCGCCGGACGCGGTGCGGTGACCGTGCCGGTCTTGAAGAAGCCGACCAGATCGGCGATCTCGCGGCCCTGGTTGGCGAGTGACTGCGCCGAGGCCGAGGTCTGTTCGACCAGGGCGCCGTTGCGCTGGGTCATCTCGTCCATGGTCCCGACGGCGGTGTTGATCTGGTCAAGGCCGGTGGCCTGTTCACGGCTGGCGGCGGCGATCTCGGCGACGATATCCGACACCTTCTTGATCGCTGCCACGATATCGCTCAGCGAGCTGCCAGTCTGGTTCACCAGGGCAGCCCCGGTCTTCACCTGGGCGTTCGACTCAGTGATCAGCGCCTTGATGTCTTTCGACGCATTGGCCGAGCGCTGGGCCAGCGCGCGCACTTCCTGGGCCACCACGGCAAAGCCCTTGCCGGCTTCACCGGCACGGGCCGCTTCCACCGAAGCATTGAGCGCCAGTAGGTTGGTCTGGAAGGCGATCTCGTCGATCAGCCCAACGATGTCACTGATCTTCTGCGCGCTCGCCTCAATCTGCGTCACGGCGGTGACGGCATCCGACACCACGCTGCCGCCCTTTTCGGCGGTGTCGCGGGCAGCCGTGGCGAGCTGATTGGCGGCCTGCGCGTTATCGGCATTCTGACGCACCGTACTGGTGATTTCATGCATCGAGGCCGCGGTTTCCTCGATGGATGCAGCCTGCGATTCCGTGCGGCTCGCCAGATCCTGGCTGCCGGTGGAGATTTCGCTGGAGGCGTCGCGCACCGTGGCGGCACTTTCGGCAAGGCGGCCGGCGAAGTCGCGCAGGCGCACGATGGTCTCGCGCGCCGCGTCGGCCAGGGTGCCGAAGGAACCCTGGTACTGTCCGGTAGTGTTGACGGTCAAGTCGCCATGGCTCAAGCCACGCAGCACGCCGCCCAGATCATCAAGTACGCCTTGCATGGTGTCGGCCAGGCCGTTCATCTGCTGCGACAGTTCGCGGAAGACGCCGTCCTTGTTGGCCAGGTCGATGCGGCGCGAGAAGTCGCCATTGCCGACGGCGACGCAGAACTGCGCGATCTCGCGGCTGACGGCCTCCTCAAGCTGACGCTGTTCGGTCAGTCGGGTGCGTTCGGCCTCGGCGCGGCTGCGTTCCTCGGCTTCCATGCGGGTTTTTTCTTCGGCGTTGCGCTGGAAGATGCCCAGCGCGCGCGCCATGTCACCCACCTCGTCCTTGCGCTCGACATGACCGATCTCGGCTGAGCGGCCTTCGGCAATGCTGGTCATCGCACCGGTCATCATACCCAGCGGGCTGACCACGCGACGCAGGAAGAATATCGCACCCGCCAGCAACACCAGAATGCCCAGGGCAGTGAAGCCGGCCTCGATCATCATATGCCGGGTCCGCTCCTCGATCAGGTTATCCGACACCTTCAGGGCGTCGGCGATCGCGGCATCGCGCAGGTAGCCGGCGGTATAGAGCAGTGGATTCTGCTTGCCGCGGAATTCGGCCATGGTGAAGGGATAGGCTTCGCCCTTTTCGCTGGCCGCCCGGATCGCGGCATAGATAGGGGGCAGCGTTTCATAAAATGCCTTGCGGGTTTCCTCGAATTTCGCCTTCAACTCGACGGACGGATCCAGCTCGCCTAGCCCGATGACGATGCGGGCCCAGATCGCATCCACCTTGCCGCCCTGCTCCGACATCATGATCAGGGTCGCGGTGGGAATCGGCTTTCCCGAGGCAACTACATTCACCGTTGCCGTACCGCGTACGCTGGCTTCCGCCCGCATGTCGGCGGCCAGGCGCGCGATTTCCATCGGGGTGGCAACATCGTCATCGGACCGCGAGATCGCTGCACCGATGCTGTTGAGCAGCGGAATGATGTTGGTGACCAGTTCGGTCATGGCAGGAACATAACCGTTCATCACATCGGCCGGCCGTTCGGCCATCGGCTTGCTTACCGCGGCCTCGGCGCGACGGCGCCAGTCAGCAAGCGTGGCGCTCATGCCTTCGATCCGACGGATATCAATGGCGGGATGGCCGGAAGCCCGGCCCGCGGCTAGGGCGGCGGCGATGGTGTCGTCCGTTACCTTACGCGGCTTGGCAAGGAAATCGCCCTTGGGATCGGCGATCTTGTCTTCGCGCAGTGCCGCATTGTAGGCGCCCCGTTCGATGCCAAGCAGTTCGACGATCCGCAGCAACTCGCCCTGCGTGGCGGCGAGACCCCGGGCCACCACTGCATTCTGGCGGTCCTGATACGCATCGTGCATCACCTGCCAGGCGAGGCTCAGGACGATGACGCCGATGATGGCGACAAACAACATGAAGCTGGCACGGATACGCATGGATCAATCCCCCACGAATGGCGCATACGGCGCCGGATGAGGGGGACGTTAGTCCAACGGGATTACCGTCACTACGTAGATTTTCCCCACGTTACCGCGAATTAACATGCCAGATTGACCTTCGCGTCCGCACTGCTCGCGCAAGGCGAAGTTTCGCCTTACTACCGCTTATGACCGCAACCTAAAGAAGGCAACCAGCTCCGACAGGCGACGGCCCTGATCGGCCAGTGCCTGCGCCGAGGCTGAGGTCTCTTCCACCAAGGCGCCATTACGTTGCGTCATTTCGTCCATACTGCCGACCGCCGTATTGATCTGGTCAAGGCCGGTCGCCTGCTCGCGGCTGGCGGCGGCGATTTCAGCCACGATGTCGGTCACTTTTTTCACGGCGGCGACGATGTCGCCCAGTGAGCCGCCGGCCTGGTTGACGAGGGCGGCTCCACTTTTGACCTGGGCATTGGAAGCCGAGATCAATGCCTTGATGTCCTTCGACGCATTGGCCGAACGCTGCGCCAGAGCGCGCACTTCCTGCGCCACCACCGCGAAACCCTTGCCGGCCTCGCCTGCGCGGGCCGCCTCGACCGAGGCATTGAGCGCCAACAGGTTGGTCTGGAAGGCGATTTCGTCGATCATCGCGATAATGTCGCTGATCTTCTGGGCGCTCGCCTCGATCTGGGTCACGGCAGCGACCGCATCCGCCACCACGACACCGCCCTTTTCAGCAGTGTCCCGCGCAACCGCCGCCAACTGGTTGGCGGCCTGGGCGTTATCGGCATTCTGTCGCACGGTCGTCGTGATCTCGTGCATACTCGCCGCCGTCTCTTCGATCGAAGCCGCCTGGCTTTCAGTGCGCTGGGCCAGATCGAGGCTGCCGGTCGATATTTCCGCCGAGGCCGTCCGCACTGTCTCGGTGCTGTCGGCCAGACGATGGGCGAAATCGCGCAGGCGGTCGATCATATTGTTGACGTTCTGCGCCAGCTCGTTGAAGCGGCCGTGGAAGTCCTGCTCGATCTTGCGGCTCAGATCGCCGCCGGCCATAGCCGAGGTCACGCCGATCACCGCGCCCATGGTTTCATCGGTACGGTCCAGCAGAGCGTTGACGCTATTGCCGACGCGCTGCAGCACACCACCCAGATCGCCGGTTTCCACGCGCTGCGACAGGTCCCCATCAGCAGCCGCTAACACGACGCGGCCAATGGCCTGTTCAAAACGCTGCTCCTGGGCCTCGCGGTCTCTGGCGAAGCGCTGGCGCTCCTGCTCCTGCGCAGCTTCCATCGCCAGCTTGTCCTCGGCATTACGCTTGAACACGGCGACTGCACGGGCCAGCGCACCGATCTCGTCCTGGCGCTGCTGGAAGCCGATCTCCACCGTCAGGTCATTCTGGGCCAAGCGGTTGGTGTAATCGGTCAGGCGCGGTAGCGGCTTCATCATGCCGCGCATCATGGCGACGGCGACGCCGGCACCGATCAGGATGGCGATGGCCGAGGTGATCAGCATGTTCACCGCGATGCTGTCGGCAAAGGCCTCGATGCGCGACTTCAGCACACCGGCATATAGAATGCCGATCACCTTACCCGCCGGATCGTGCACCGGGTGATAGACAGTGTAATAAGGTTTTCCCAGAATCACGGCCTCACCCAGGAAGGTGCGGCCCTGGCTCAGCGGGCTATAGGCGGCGCTTGCCTTGCCCAGCGGCGTACCGACGGCGCGCTTGCCCTCGGCATTGATGATGTTGGTGGTTTTGCGGACGAAATCCTGCTCGGCTTCTTGCCAACGAAACAGTGTCGCCGTCTCGCCGGTGACCACGCCGACCTCGTCGATCATGTCATGCTTATCGAAGTCCGGCACGGCCGCCATGGTGACGCGGCCGACACGACCCTGTGCATCGACTTCGAATTTGGTGCCGGGGAAGCTTTTCTGCACCAGCACGGCCAGCGTACGCAGGCTGTTATTCTGGCGCTGGATCACCTGATCCGCCAGTTCGCCACGGATCTGCCAGATCGCTCCACCGCCGACGGCCGCTGCCGTGAGGACGATGAGCGCGACCACGATCAACGCGATCTTGGTGACAAGCGACAGACGACCGATTGACATGAAAAGCTCCTGTTGGGCGATCTGTGGCACGCACCGGCAGACCGGAAATTGGCAATGGCATGGCGCGGCGCCTCATGCACCGCACCTCACTCACCCTCCCTACAGGGCACGCATTGTTGTTATTCCGGATGTACCGCATGACGACGCGGCGATATCGACACGACAGCAAGTCACGTGTCGGGCGGAGCTTTTACAGTCTGGACGCGATCAGACAAGCGCTATTTTCAACTCTGTGCGCGCGATCACGTTGGACTGCCCAAACGACACAAACAGCATTCACGCGATACACACAGCGCAAGAATCCTGCTGAACTGCCATGAAAAACGGGCGCCATCTTGCGATGGCGCCCGTATGGTCCGCCGGGTGGAGGGGCAGGAACCCGGCGGAGAACAGTGATGTTATCGAATATTTACTCCGCTGCAGCGGCGAGACCCGCCCCGATGGCCGCCTCGCCATCCAGCGTGGCAGCCACAGCGTGCACCACCGCGGCGATGCGCACGGCCTGCTGCACCTGCTCCGATGACAGCCCGCCCTTGCGCAATTCATGCTCATGCGCGGTGAGGCACATGCCGCAACCGTTCACTGCCGAGACAGCGAGCGACCAGAGTTCGAAATCCACCTTGTCGACGCCGGGCTTGCCGATGACGTTCATGCGCAGCTTCGCCGACAGCGTCTTGTACTGGTTCTCGGCATTGCCCTCGCCCATCAGATGGACGAAACGATAGTAGATATTGTTCATGCCCATGATCGCAGCAGCGGCCTTGGCGGCTTCCAGCGCTTCCGGCGACAGCTTGGGCGAAAATTCGGCGAGCACGGCCTGGATCACGCTGGCGTCGCGCGAGGCGAGCGCCGAAGCGACGAACGTGCCGGCGCGCTGCTGTTCGGTCAGGCCCGGCTCGGTAGCGAGCGAGCCCAGGTTGAGCTTCAGGTCGCGGGCGTAGTCGGGCAGGCGGTTCTTCAGGCTTTCGAGGCTCATCGGGACACTCCTTGTTATTCTTATTCAGTCTGGCGAGATGGGCTGCCGCACTCAGAGAGTGCAGCAGCCCGGTCTTGCTTAGGCGGCCGGCTTCAGGACGTCTTCGCCCTTCTGCCAGTTGCAGGGGCAGAGCTCATCGGTCTGCAGCGCATCGAGCACGCGCAGCACTTCCGCCGGGTTGCGGCCGACGCTGAGATCGTTCACCGAGACGAAACGGATGATGCCTTCCGGATCGACGATGAAGGTGGCGCGCAGGCAGACGCCCTCGTTCTTGTCGAGGATGCCGAGTTCCTGGCTCAGCTCGCGCTTGATGTCGGCCAGCATGGCGAACGGCAGATCCTTCAGATCCGCATGGTTGTTGCGCCAGGCCAGATGGACGAATTCAGAGTCGGTCGACACGCCGTAGACGACGGTGTCGCGATCCTTGAAGTCACCATTGATCTTGCCGAAGGCGGCGATCTCGGTCGGGCAGACGAAGGTGAAGTCCTTCGGCCAGAAAAACACGACCTTCCACTTTCCCTTGTCGCTGGTCGAAGTGATGTCTGTGAAGGCTTTCTTCGGGTCGGTCGAGACAACGGCCTTCAGATTGAACTGCGGAAACTTGTCGCCAATGGTCAGCATGAAAATGCTCCTCTCTTACGGTTTCAAAAGTCTGGGGCAGCGGGCTGGTCTCGCAACCCTGTCGCCTCCCCTGGAGGGACAGGCGGCGGGGTCCGTTCCCACTGAGAGTGATACTTAGATATCTTCTAATATTGTTCAAACAGATAATTTCGTTGAAACTAATCGATTGAGACGATTATATTAACCTCATGCTGAATCTCCCCACCTTGCGGCAGTGGCGGTATCTGGTGACTTTGGCGGAAAGCCGGCATTTCGGCCGCGCCGCCGAGGCCTGTTTCGTCACCCAATCGACGCTCTCAGCCGGCATCCAGGAACTGGAAACCCAGCTTGGCGCTGCCCTGGTCGACCGCACCAAACGGAAAGTTGTGCTGACGCCGCTCGGCGAGGATCTGGCCGGCCGGGCGCGCGAGCTGCTGGCCGATGCGGAAGATATGGTGCTGCTGGCGCGCGCCGCCTCGGCACCCTTGAGCGGCCCGTTACGTCTGGGCGTGATCCCGACCATCTCGCCCTTCCTGCTGCCGCGCGTGTTGCCCAATCTGCGCAAGCGCTTTCCCGACCTGCGGCTGTTCCTGCGCGAGGATCTGACCGGCCGGCTGGTCGAGCAGTTGCAGGCTGGCAAACTTGATCTGCTGCTGCTGGCGCTACCCTACGAGGGCGGCTCGCTGGATACGCTGAAACTCTTCGATGACGACTTCCAGGTCGCCAGCCGCAGCGATCACCCGCTGGCCAAACGCGGCAGCGTCAAGCTCGACGACCTGACCGACGTGCCACTGCTGCTGCTGGAAGACGGCCATTGCCTGCGCGACCATGCGCTGGCGGCGTGTCGTTTGCCGCCATCGCCTCGCAGGGACGGTTTCGCCGCCACCTCACTGCACACATTGGTTCAAATGGTGGATAGCGGGCTTGGCATTACCCTGCTGCCGCAACTGGCCCTCGATGCCGGCATCTTGCGCGGCACCGATGTGGTGACCCGCCCGCTCAGCACTACAGCAGGCAGCGGCAGCACTGCACGTCATATCGGCCTGGCCTGGCGCCGCGGCACACAGCGTGCCAAGGAATTCACGCTGTTCGGCGAGGCGCTGGTGGCCGCGCTGCGCCAGACCGATTCAACGATAACCGATTCGTCTCCCGCCAAGAAGAAAGCCTGAGTGACCATGAGCAAGACCCTGATCCGCGCGGCCACCGCGACCGATGCCGACACCATCGTGGCCCTGGTGCAGGCGCTGGCGATCTATGAGAAGGAACCGCTGACCAGCGTAAAGATAACGGCCGAGGATGTGCGGCGCGACGGTTTCGGTCCGGTGCCGCGCTTCGAGGCACTGATCGCCGAGCTGGACAGCGAGCCGGTGGGCTTTGCGCTGTACTACCATAACTATTCGACCTGGGAGGGCCGGGCCGGCCTGTTCATCGAGGACCTGTTCGTGCTGGAGCGCGCTCGCGGCCATGGCCTGGGCCGGCAGCTGATCACCGCGCTGGCTGCCATCGCCAATGCGCGTGGCTGCAAACGCCTCGACCTCAACGTGCTGGACTGGAATCCGACGCGCGATTTCTATCATCGCCTCGGTATCCTCCATAAGACCGAGTGGCTGCCCTATCGCATCGCGCAACCCGACCTCGCCCGTCTGGGCGATGCTGTCGATCCGGCCTGGTTCCCGGTCAATCCGGCCTGATCACTTTCTCTGCGGCAGCCCAGCGCAAAACCTTTGTAGGCGGCGCGGGGTCTGTGACAAACTGCCAGTCAACCGCCTGATTTCAGGCCACGAATTCCAGAACTGAATTCGCGTATAGGCTGACACGCATGACGACATCCGGGAGTGCGACGGGTAGACGAGGCCGCAGCGGAATTCCGCGCGGCTTTGCCGCGCTGGTCAGTGCCGTCGTCCTGCTGCTGGTGGCCACCGGCGGTGTGTCGCTATCGCTGGTGCTGAACCTGCGCAGCAACGAGCAGGAGCGCATCACCCTACAGGCCCAAGCCCTGACCCGCACGCTGGCTGATTCCGCCCAGCGTCAGATCGATGTGGCCGACCTGCTGCTGCAATTCGCCGCCGCAGAGACAAGCGAGCGCATGAGCCGCGGCCTGACGCCGAGCGATGCTATCATCTCACTGCTTAACACCCGCATCGAAAGCATGCCACAAGTGAAGGCCGTGCATGTCTATGACGAGCGCGGCCGATACTGGTTCGCTGTCGGCTCGGTCGCCATGCCGCTGGAGATCGGCTGGCATCCGGGTTTCGTCGCCCACAAAAATGGACTGCCGCAGCAAATCACGGCCGCACTGCTCGGCAATGCACCAGATACCGAGGACGCGCGCATATGGCTGACAAGGCGCATCGGACAGCCGGGTGAACCCTTTGCCGGCGTGCTGATCGCCACACTCGACATCAGCGTCGACGATCTGATCGATCCGGCCTATTTCACCCTACCGCCCGCCGCCATGGCGCTGGTGCATGACGAAGGTCGCTTGGTCGCCGGCTGGCCGCGCAGCGAGGCCGAGCGGCTGACTGGCATGACCGGCTTTATCACCGCCCCGCATGGTCATGCCGCCATTGCCGATGACACCCTGTACTGGTCGCGTCTGACCGACCTGCCGGTGACGCTGCTCATGCGGCTTGACCGCACGCGCATTGAAAGCAGTTGGCTGGGCGCCGCGCTGGGCTATGGCGGGCTGTTCGGCCTGGTGACGCTAGGCGCCATCGCCGCGGTGTGGAGCAACTGGCGGCAGCAGCGCCGGCGCGCTGCCACCGAGGCGCTGCTGCGCGGCATGATGGACAATCCGCCGCTGATCATGGCGCTGCAGGATGCCCAGGGCCGCTACCTGATGGTCAATCGCCATTACGGCGAGCAGATGCGCCGCGACCCTGCCTCGATGATCGGGCATGTGCCGCATGACTTCTATCCACCCGATATGGCTGACGCGCTGATGCGGCAGATCGGGGACACACTGGCCGCCGGCAAGGCGCTGGTCTTTGATGCCTCGGCGCGACAGGGCCGCAACATGCGCGACTTCATCATCGTGCGCTTTCCCATCTACGACGCAGGCGAGACGCTGCTGGCAGTTGGCAGCATTGCCACCGACATCACGGAGCGCAAGCAACTGGAAGCGGCTCTGCGCGAGCAGGCGGAGGTGCGCGAGCGCCTGGCCGAGAATTATGCGCGACAGCGCGAGGTCGCCGAGACCGCAAACCGGGCGAAAAGCGAATTCCTCGCCCATATGAGTCACGAGCTGCGCACACCGCTGAACGCCATTATCGGATTCTCCGACATGATTGCTGGCCGCCTTCTGGGCGAGCGATCGGACAAATACTTTGAATACGCCCGCGACATCAGCGGCAGCGCGCATCACCTGCTGGGCGTGATCAACGATATCCTTGACGTCTCCAAGATCGAGAGCGGCCGCTTTGCGCTCGAGCTTGGCGCGCATGATCCTTACGACCTGGTGGAAGACAGCATGCGGCTGGTGAAGGGTCGTGCGCGCGAGGCCGGCCTGACCCTGGCGAATCGTCTGCCCGAGGACCTGCCGCTGCTGCTGGTGGATGCCCGCGCGGTGAAGCAGATGCTGATCAACCTGCTGGGCAATGCCGTGAAGTTCACGCCCAGTGGCGGCGCCATCAGCATCGAGGGCCAGATGCAGACCGATGGCGGCTTCGCGTTGACGGTGGCCGATACCGGTATCGGCATCGAGGAAGAGAACCTGGAGCGCGTATTCGAACCCTTCTGGCAGGCGGATGCCGGCATCCGCCGCAGCGAGGGCAGCGGCTTGGGACTCAACATCTGCCGCAAGCTGATCGAGCTGCATCAGGGCAGCGTCAGTGTCACGTCAACGCCCAAGCAGGGCACGCGGGTGACGCTGCATTTCCCCGCCAGCTGCGTTTCGTCGCGGCGTTAAAAACGCAACGGCCGTAAAAGAAAACGGCGCGTCTTGCGACGCGCCGTCTGATCTTCGGTATGCCGGATAAGCTTACTGCTTGATCGGCTGGGTCTCGATCTGGCTGCCGGCATCGGCGGCGCGGCTGATCGAGGTGGGCGACACGTTCGGCTGTTTCGAGGCGCGGTTGGCGATCTCGTCGGCGCGGCGCTGGCGATAGACCGTGCGCAGCGTCACGTAGTAGTCGAGCGAGGTCTTTTCCAGATTGTCGAGTGTCTCGAGCAGCTGGGCGCGCGCGTCGATGCCGGTGACGGCGGCGCGGGCGAAGATCCACTCGTCACGATCGGTGTTGCGCAGATACCAGTTCAGCGGGTCGGCGGCGGAGTCGACCACGAAGCCGGTCAGGTCGCGCGGATTCGACGGCCCGAGGATCGGCACGAAGAGATACGGGCCTTCACCGGTACCCCAGACAGCGAGCGTCTGGCCGAAGTCTTCGGTATGCGGCGCGATGCCGAACCACTTGTCGGCGGCATCATAGAAGCCGAGCACGCCGATGGTGGAGTTGATGGCGAAGCGCGACACGGTATCGCCGGCACGGCCGGTCTCGCCCTGCAGCAGGTCGTTCGCCAGGAAGATCGGAGCCTTCAGGTTGAGCAGCGCGCTGCGGATGCCGGTCTGAAGCGGCGGCGGCACGAAGGTCGAGTAGAAGAAGGCGGCCGGCTTCAGCAGCAGGTCGTCGATCACGTTGTGGAATTCGAACATCGCGCGATTGACCGGCTCGAGCGGGTCATTCACGGCGTCGTAATCGGCCTTGGCCTGAGGATCGGTCGGTGCGGAGGCGCAGCCGACGAGAAGTCCGGTGGATAACAGCGCAACCGCGGCAAGGGTCTTCCACTGGGACGGGCGCGAGTCAGAGACGCGCAGGGCAACAGACATGATGCTGGGACCTCGTTATAATTCTTAGGGTTACCTTATCAGGCATCCCCCCGGCAGGCGCAAGCCGAATCCCGGAACTTGTGACCGTCATCGGCACAACCGGCCCGGGCGGCAGGTTTTTGCCCCATGGTGTTGCAGAACTGCATCACCGGGTATTTGCCGCCACCTGCAGCCGACTCGGTCATGACAACCCCAGGTCAGTCCGGCAAGTCAGGATGATGGGCGGATTGGCCCGTTTCAGTGCAGGCGGCTGGATGGCGCGCCGTCGGATTCGGACGGGCCGCCGTCGCCGCCCTCCTCGCCATCCTCCTCATCGGTCTCGACCACCGGAATCGCATAGGACCCCTTGAGCCAGCGGTTGAGATCGACGTCGGCGCAGCGCGGCGAACAGAAGGGCGCGGTCTTTCCCCCGGCCGGCTTGCCGCAGATGGGGCAGGGTTTCGCGGGCGCCGTCATGACGGCTCAGCGCCCCAACTTGGCCACTGAGAACGATTCGCGACGGCGGCCGCTTTCCGGCTTCACATGCACCACGGCGCCGATCTGGCGTTCCAGCCGGGTCCGCAGCTCGGCGTCGAACATGGCGGCCACGTCGGGAGCGCAGGCGATTTCCAGCTTACCGCCCGGGCTACCCGAGGCCTCGCGGAAGGCCCGGCGCAGCAGTTCGGCCAGAACGGCGGGCAGCGAGGGCAGCCGCCCGTCGCCGTCGCAGGTGGGGCAGTTCTCGAACAGGCGGGCAGCCAGCGGCTCGCCCACGCGCTTGCGGGTCATCTCGACCAGGCCGAGCGAAGACATGCCCAGCACCTTGGTCGGCGCCGGGTCGCGCTTCAGCGCCTCGCGCAGCGCATTCACGGTGCGGGCGCGATACGCGGCGTTTTCCATGTGCAGGAAATCGATCACCACGATGCCGCCGATGCCGCGCAGGCGAAGCTGGCGCGCGATCTCGACAGCGGCTTCCTCGTTGATCTTGAGCGCCTGTTCCTCGAAGGCATGACCGCGCGACGACGCCCGACCGGAATCGACATCGACGGCGGTCAGCGCTTCGGTCTCTCCGAAAATAACCGCGCCACCGCCGGGCAGGTCGACACGGCGCCCCAAGGCTGCCGCGATGTCCTGCTCGATATCGAACAGCTCGAACAGGCCGGCGGGATCATCGAAACGCTGCAGCCGCGCCACGTGATTGGGCGCATGCTCGAACAGCCAGGCGCGGGCCTCGGCGAAGCCGGCCGCCGCATTGACGCGGATCGCATCCAGGCGCGCGCCGACATAGTCGCGCAACGCACGGCCAACCGGACCCATCTCGCGCCAGAGCTCGGCCGGCACATTGCCGGCGTCAGAAGCCTTGTCCCGGCGCTCCTCGATGGCGATCCAGCGCGACCGCAGGCGGTCCAGATCGGCATGCAGCTCTTCCTTGGACACACCATCAGCATTGGCGTTCAGCACGCAGCCCATATGCTTGCGGCGCTCGCCCTCCCGGCGTTCCTGCTCCACGACCTTCTCGACGCTGCGGCGGTCGCCGGCGCGACGCTTGAGGCGCGCGGTGACTTCCAGCGGTGTATCGGCGGCCAGCGCCATCAGGCTTTGCATCACGGCGGCGAGCCGCATGCGTTCGGCATCCTGCACGATGCGCTTGGTGACGCGCACAGCGGCATCATAGGGCGTAAACGAGAGGAAGCGACCAGGCAGCGCGATATGGCAGCTGAGCTTGACGCCCTTCTCCCCGATCGGGTCGCGGATCACCTGCACCAGGATGGTCTCGCCTTCATGGATGCACTGCTCGATCGGCTTGTCGCCGGTATCGATGAGATCGTCGCGGCCCAAGAATCCGTCGCGGCTGAGGCCGATATCGACATAGGCCGCCTGCAGACCCTTCTCGATGCGGCGCACGCGGCCGAGGAAGATCGCGCCCAGCGCGGAATCGCGCTCGGGCCGTTCCAGATCCAGGTGAACCAGGCGGTCGTCCTCGACCAGCGCGACGCGCGTCTCGGTCAGTCCGACATCGATCAGAAGCTCGTTGGCCATCGAATCGACTATACTAAGTTTCGGGCCAAAGCGGATAGCCGAAGCCGTGCAGCAGCTTGGTGGTCTCGGCCAGCGGCAGCCCCACGACATTCGAATACGGCCCGCCCAGCCAGGTCACGAACTGTTCGGCCCGGCCCTGGATGGCATAGCCGCCGGCTTTGCCCTGCCCTTCCCCGGTCGCGACATAGGCCGCGATCTCGGGGGCACTCAGATTGCGGAAGCGCACGATGGTCTCGACCAGCCGGCTGGCCCGGCGGCCATCGGGATGGATCAGGCAAAGCCCGGTGGTGACGCGATGGCGGCGGCCCGACAGCATTTCCAGGCAGTGGCGGACGTCATCGGGGGTTTCGGCCTTGGGCAGGATGCGGCGGCCCAGCCCCACCACGGTATCGGCGGCCAGCACCATGGCATCGGGACGCTGCTGCGCGATCAATGTGGCTTTCGCCGCGCTCAGGCGTTCGGCCAGGGCGCGCGGCAGCTCGGCTTTATGCGGGGTTTCGTCGAGGTCGGCGGCCAGGATCGCCGCCGGTTCGATGCCGATCTGCCGCAGCAGATCGCGGCGACGCGGCGAGGCCGAGGCCAGGATAAAGGGGGCCATCGGCGCGGGTAGACGTTATTTGAAGCGGAAGGTGACGCGGCCCTTGGTCAGGTCGTAGGGGGTCATTTCCACCATGACCTTGTCACCCGCCAGCACGCGGATGCGGTTCTTGCGCATCTTGCCCGAGGTATGCGCCAGCACCTCGTGGCCGTTGTCCAGCTTGACCCGGAAATTCGCGTTGGGGAGCAACTCCTCAACCACGCCGGGGAACTCCAGCAATTCTTCCTTCGCCATTCAGCCTCTGTCTGGTGATCCGCGCGCATAAGGTTGCGCGGCTTCGGCGCCGTCGACCGGCGCGGGCGAGAACATGCGCGCGGACCTGCCGAAAATCAAGCCGGCCCGACAGATAGCATGGGGGGATGACCACGGACCGGACCGGACCGGCGCCAGCCCCCTGGGGTCATCCAGCTTCGCCAGGCCTCGTTTTGCTTCGTTTCTAGTCTGGCGTGTTTAGTATTACAGTTAATACACGTTTTATTATTCAACCTCGACCCGGACGGCCGACCAGACCCATTTGGCGTCGTCATGGCTTTTCAGCGCCGGATGCTTGTCGTCGCGCGGATAGACCACCCAGGTCGGGCCGCGGCCACCGAGGCCCAGATATTTGCCGTCTGCCTTCACAGCCAGCAGCACGTCAAACTGCTGGGTCTCGGCCAGTGGAATTTCCGCGCCATAGCCGTCAAGGGCAAAGACCTTGATCGATTTCCCTTTGGCGCCGGCGGCCTTGAGCACGTCGCGCAGCAGCGGACCCTCGAATACGTAGGATTTCGGCCAGGTGTCGTATTTCACCGTCAGCTTTTTCTTGCCCAGCTTTTCCAGCATGGCGAGATCGAAGCTGGCTGCCTTGTCGAAGGCGACATTGCCGAACTTGAAAAAGGCGTCGTCGAAGTCGTTCAGCGCGCCACGATTGGCATTGGCGATATTGCCATGCACGGTGAGCACGACCGGGCCAGTCGGCTTGGCCAGATCGGCAGCCTGAGCAGCCGTGACGAGGCAGAGCGCGACCAGGATGGCAATGAGCGAGCGAAGCATGCGGAATCTCCCCGAAGAGAAAGCGACAGGCCTTGTCGTTACGCGCATCGGGGCTGGGCTGTCCAGAGTTTTTGGCCAGAGTTTTTGGCCAGAGCTTTGGGCCATGCCGCGTCTCGCATACGCGGCCAGTCGCGCGGCGTCAGTCCTGCCTGAGCGGGAAGACCATGCTGGCGGCGGTGCCCTGCCCGAGCTCGCTCTCGATGCTGAGGCGGCCGCCATGCAGTGCCATCAGGCGATGGCTGATGGTGAGGCCAAGCCCGGTGCCCTGCTGGCGCTGGTTCTTCGGGCCGGCCTGGTAGAAAGCCTCGCCCAGGCGCTGCAGGTCGGAGGGCGCGATGCCGGGCCCGTCGTCGCGCACGGTAATGCGTAGCGTGCGCGCATCGGCACTGCCGCTCACCACGATGCGGCCCTCGCGCGGCGTGAACTTGATGGCGTTCGAGATCAGGTTGAGCAGCACCTGGCGGAAGGCACTGCGGTCGGCGCGCAGTGTCGGCAGGTCATGCAGCGAGGCATCCATGACCAGCGACTGCTCCTTCTGCCTCGCCTGCGTGAGCAGCAGCGATATCACCGCATCGGCCTCGCTGACGATGGTGAGCTGGTCCAAGGTCAGCGTCATCTTACCGGCTTCGATGCGGCTGAGATCGAGGATGGAATTGATCACTTCCAGCAGATGCGTGCCGGCCTGCCGGATCAGGCCGGCGTAATCCTTGTAGCGGATATCGCCGAGCGGACCGAAGGCTTCGGATTCCGTCATCTCGGCAAAACCGATGACGGCATTGAGCGGCGTGCGCAGCTCGTGGCTCATGAAGGCGAGGAACTCGCCCTTGGAACGCGAGGCAAGCTGGGCTTCCTCATGGGCGGCCTCGGTGCGCGCGAGAGACCGGTGCAGCTCCAGCGCATCGATCACCAGGCCGGCGAAATCCCGCAACTGCTGGCGCTGCGCCTCGGCGAAGACGCGCGGCATGGTATCGATCAGTGCCAGCGTGCCGATGGTGTAGCCATCGACGGTGATCAGCGGAGCGCCGGCATAGAAACGCGCCTCGTGGCCGGCGATGACGATGGGATGGTCGCAGAAGCGCGGGTCCTTGGCGGTGTCCTCGATGACAAAGACTTCATTGCCCAGGATGGTCCAGCTGCAGAAGGCGTTCTCGCGCGGCACCTGGGGGACATCGACGCCGACGCTGGCCTTGAACCACAGACGATCGGTATCCATCATCGCCACGCCCACCGCCTGCACGCCAAAGACGCGCGCGGCAAGCTTCACCAGCCGGTCAAACCGCGGATCGGGCGGCGTGTCCAGAATGGCGAAGCTGCGCAGCGCGTCGAGGCGTGCGGCTTCATTGGGAGGAAGTGGTGCGGCCTGCAAGGGGGAAGTCTCAAAATTCAGCGGCGGTATTTAGGCGGCTGATATGCCCGCGGGCAAGCCCCGTCGCGCTGCGGATCACGGCAAGTTATGGTTAAGGCATTGGGATGACGATTCCCGCGGCGATTTGCCGCTTATAGTCTGCTCGCGCAGGACGCAATTTCCCGCGTCTGCATCATTAAAAGAACCCGCAGGTTGCGGAAGAGGCCCCATGCTGCAGCTCGACCATATCACCATCATTGCGCCCTCCCTGGCCGACGGCGTGGCGCATGTGCGGGCCTGCCTGGATCTCGACGTGCCGTTTGGCCGGCGCCACGAGGGCATGGATACGCATAACCACCTGCTGCGCCTGAGTGGCGATAAACCAGGCGACGCCGTCTACCTGGAGATCATCGCGGTCAACCCCGACGCACCGCGCCCTGCCCGCCCGCGCTGGTTCGGCCTCGACGACCAGGCTGCAGTGCGCGCAGCCTGGGAAGACGGTCGGCGCCTGCGCGGCTGGGTGACGCGCACGACGGACATCGATGCCGTGCTGTCAAAGCATGCAGCTGCCCTGGGCAGGAAAGTCCGGATGATGTCTGGCGATGTTGTCTTTCATTTCGCGATCCCGGATGACGGCACGCTGCCATCGGGCGGTATCGCGCCATCGGTGATCGATCGCGGTGGTCGTCCGCCGTCAGTGGCCACCATGGCCGACCTGGGCGCGCGGCTGGAGTCCTTCATCATCGAGCATCCGGAGCCGGCAAAGGTGACGGCACTGTATGACGCGCTCGCCATCGACAGGCCGCCCATCGTGAAACACGGCGAGCGCCTGCGCTATCGCGCGCTGATCGACACCCCGCACGGTGTGAAGGAACTGACCTAGCCCAAATTGACTTAACGGCGGCGCAGGATCGCCTCGCCATCGACGGTGACGCTCACCGTCTGCTCGCCGGCCGCTGCCACCGGCGGCGCGGCGCGGCTCTCTGCAGCCATGCCCATGGTCTTCATCATCACCGGCCGCTGCACCATGCCGCCGTTCAGGCCAACGCGGGCCCAGCCCTCGAAGCGCATACCCAGCGCCTGCGCGGCCTTCTCGGCGCGCGCCGTCAACCGCTGCAGCGCCTCGGCGAACATGTCGTCCTGCAGGCTGCGCTGCTGGGCACGCGACACGGTGTAGCCAAGTTCCTGCAGCAGCAGGCCCTCGTTCTGCAGCGCGCCGACAGCCTCAAGTAGCTTGGCATCTTCCTTGGTGGTCAGGATCAGGCTCTGCTGCGCGCGCCAGAGCGGCGCCGGCGGCTTGGCGCCCGGCGGCAGGCTGGCCGGGCGCGGCGGGGTTTCCTGATAGGTGTTATAGCCGCCGGTCTCGACCTCGAGGCCCAGCGCCTTGGCGCGATCCAGCGCCTTGGCCATCGCCTGGTTGACACTGTTCTGCGCGGTGGCAGCGGATTCAGAGCTGGCCTGCGCCATCAGGCGGGCGCGGATGGTGTCGGGTGTGACGTCCCGGTCGGCGCTTTCGCTCAGGTTCACCACGGTGGCGTCATCGGGCAGCGTGCGCTGCACAGTCTGCGCCTTGGCGTTGTCGCAGGCGGCGAGGCCAGAGATGAGGGCAAGAGCGCCCAGGACAGACAGATGGCGGGCGGACAGCAGGCGACGGGTCATGACGGGCATACTCCAGGCAATGAGAAGGCCAAGGAGTATCGCCCAATCTTGGCGGATTTGCGGCAGTCAGGCTCCGACGCGCAGGGGCAGCATGCGATCACGGGCATGGAAATACTTGCGCGCATAGGCAACCAGCTGGCCATCGCTGGGGTGATCGACGGTCTCGATGCCGACGACCTTCGATTCCAGCGCCGGCCGCATACGATGCAGGTGACGGAGGAATTCCAGCTTGGCCGCACCGGGACCAACCAACAGGATCTCCCCGCAGTCGGTAAGGGTGGGCATGATATCATCAAAGAATTCCGCATCAGCGGTTTCACGGCCCGATCCGATCGAACCCGCCTTGTGATGCAGGTGATGCTTGTGGCCATGGACCAGAATGCGTTCGGCGGCATTCTGGTTGAACTGGAAAATGCGAGCTTCGGCATGGTCCAGCCACACCACGGCATGATAGTGAGTCACGAGCGACCTCTCCAAAAAAGAATCCTGCTGGGTTCCCTTGCAGAGTAAGGCCGCCGCGGCCGATCAGTCTTGATTCAAATCAAACTTCCGCTTCGCGCCGGCGCGAACCGTTCGCGGATTTTCTTCTGAAGGAAGTCGCGCACCTCGCGATAGGCGGCCAGCCGCTGCTCGCGGGAGCCTTCCACGATGGTGGGATCAAAGGTGTTCCAGAATTCGACGTCGCAGGCCATGGTGCGGGTCATGTCGACGGCGGTGTGCTGGGCCTCGGGCGACAGCGAGATGATCAGGTCGAACGAACTGTCTTCCAGGTCATCGAAAGTCTTGGAGCGATGCTTGGCGATATCGAGGCCTATCTCATCCATGACCTCCACGGCGAGCGGATCGACCTTCTCCTTGCGCACGCCGGCGGAGTCGACGAAGACCTGCTTGGGATACAGCGCCTTGAGGATGCCCTCGGCCATCGGGGATCGGACGCTGTTCATGGTGCAACAGAACAGCACGCTGCCGGGAAGCCGCTCGTTCATCGCGGCTTACCGGATATGCAAGACGCAAATGAGGGTGAACAGCCGCCGCGCGGTGTCGAAGTCGCAGTCGATCTTGCCCTTCAGCCGTTCGCGCAGCAGCTCCGATCCTTCGTTATGCACGCCGCGCCGGGCCATATCGATGGTCTCGATCTGCGCCGGCGAGGAGCGTTTGATCGCCTGATAGTAGCTGTCGCAGATCTCGAAATAGTCCTTCACGATCTTGCGGAAGGGCGACAGCGCCAGAATGATCTTGCCCAGCGCCACGGCATCCTCGCCACGGATGTCGAAGACCAGGCGGTTGTCCTCGATCGCCAGTATGAGCTGGAATGGACCCTGGTCCTCGTGGGCGCCGACCGGCGAGAAGACATTCTGTTCCAGCAGGTCAAAAATGGCGACGCGCTGCTCATGTTCGATATCGGCATTGCGCCGCACCACGCTGCGCTCGTCGAGATCGATCCCGACAAGACGGTGGTTGGCCGGCGGCGCCTTCTCGGTCATGCCTTATTCAGCCTTATTGCGACCGAAAGCGCATGGCCCTGCAGGCCTTCGGCCTCGGCCAGCGTGACGGCAGCCGGACCAATCTTCTGCAGCGAGGCTTCGTCACATTGGACCAATGTGGTGCGCTTCATAAAATCGAGCAGGTTGAGTCCCGAGGCGAAGCGCGCGGCACCCGCCGTGGGCAGCACATGGTTCGGGCCGGCGACATAATCGCCGATGGCCTCGGGGGTATGGCGGCCGAGGAAGATCGCGCCGGCATGGCGCACCTTCGAGGCCAGATCCTGCGGGTTGTCGATGGCAAGCTCCAGATGCTCGGGCGCGATGGCGTCGATCAGCGGCGCGGCATCGGCGAGCTGCTTCACCGTGATCAGCGCGCCGAACTTTTCCCAACTCGCCGATGCAATGTCGGCACGCGGCATTGTCGAGAGCTGCTGGCGCACGGCGGCGCCGACCTGTTCGGCATATTTGGCGTCGTCGGTGATCAGCACCGACTGCGCCACTTCATCATGCTCGGCCTGGCTGAGCAGATCGGCGGCGATCCAGGCCGGATCGTTCTTGGCATCGGCGACGACCAGAATCTCGGATGGGCCGGCCGGATTGTCGATGCCGACCTGGCCGAAGACCTGGCGCTTGGCGGTGACGACATAACTGTTGCCCGGGCCGGTGATCTTGTCGACCGGCTTGATGCTTTCGGTGCCATAGGCCAATGCCGCCACCGCCTGCGCACCGCCGGTGCGATAGGCTTCGGTCACACCGGCAAGTTTCAGCGCCGCCATCACCAGCGGATTGAGTTCGCCGCCAGGCGTCGGCACGACAACGACGACGCGGCGCACGCCGGCGACAATGGCCGGCAGCGCGTTCATCAGCACCGAGGAGGGATAGGCCGCCTTGCCACCGGGCACGTACAACCCCACGGCATCCAGCGGTGTCCAGCGATGGCCGAGCTTCACGCCCTGGGCATCGGTATAGAAATCATCGGCTGGCTTCTGGCGCGCATGGAAGTCGCGGATGCGCGCGGCGGCGGTTTCGAGCGCCGCCATCGTGATCTTGTCGACCTGCGCGGCGGCGGCATCGATCTCAGACTGGCTGATGCGCAGGCCGAGCCTGGCGGAGTCGACCTTGTCGAACTTGAGGTTCAGCTCATGCAGCACGGCATCGCCGCGCTTGCGCACATCGGCAATGATCTGCGCGACAATGCCCGAGACATCGGCCTCGGCATCACGCTTGGCCTTCACCATCGCATCAAAGCGCTGGGTGAAATCCCTGTCGGATGCATTGAGCGAAACGGGCATTACACGACTTTCTTGATCTTCTGGGCGGCCGCGGCATCAACAGCGGCGTGGAATTTCTCCAGCCAGCCACCAACCTGGATCGGGCGCGTCTTCAGCGCGGCGCGATTGACGACCAGGCGCGAGGTGACCTGGGCAATCACTTCCACTTCCACCAGGCCGTTGGCCTTGAGCGTCGCGCCAGTCGAGACCAGATCGACGATGCGGCGGCACAGGCCCAGCGTCGGCGCCAGTTCCATGGCGCCGTTCAGCTTGATGCATTCGGCCTGCACGCCGCGCGCGGCGAAATACTTCTGCGTCACATGCGGATATTTGGTGGCGACGCGCACATGGCTCCAGCGCTTGGGGTCATCGGATGCCGACAGTTCCACCGGCTCGGCAACTGATAACCGGCAATGCCCGATATCGAGATCGAGCGGGGCATAGATTTCGGGGAAATCGAATTCCATCAGCACGTCGTTGCCGGCGACGCCGAGCTGCGCCGCGCCAAAGGCGACGAAGGTGGCGACATCAAAGCTGCGCACGCGGATCAGCTCGATATCGGGCTGGCTGGTGGCAAAGCGCAGCTTGCGGCTGTTCTCGTCGGAGAATTCCGGCTCGGGCTCGATGCCCGCGGCTTTCAGCAGCGGCAGAACCTCTTTCAGGATGCGGCCCTTGGGCAGCGCCATCACCAATTTGTTGTTATCGGCGGTCGTCATGACAGGTCCTTGTGTTGCGGGGCGCGCCGCACCGGCCAGGGCTGGCCGATATCCTGCATCTGCGCATCCACGCATTCGACATCCAGTTTCACCGCCGCGCCGCCGGCAAACACCAGCGTCAGCGTCGCAGCGCCATCTTCACCCGGATCAGCCAGGATGGAGAGCAGTTCCAGCACGGCCTTGGGATCATTGCGGTCCACGCCGGCGGATTTCACCGCCAGCACGCCATCGAAATGCAGGCCGGCCTGCACGCGGATATGCGGCGTGGCACGGATCATGCGGCGCTGCGCATCGGGGTTGGTTTCGTCTTCCCAGCGGAAGCGGTTCACCAGCAGCGCGAAGCGGCGCTGTTTCGGCTGCCACACCATGTCGACCGTCTTGACGGTCGCGTCCTGCAGGCATGCCGAAAGCACCGTGATGTCTTCGACATCCTCGGCACGCAGCCGCAGGGGCTGCAGTCTCGGCTGCGCACGACGCTCGATCATCAGTCCTTCAGCCTCTCGATCACCGCGCCGCAGGCGGCGAGCTTCTCTTCCAGGCGTTCGTAGCCACGATCCAGGTGATAGACGCGGTTGACGACGGTTTCGCCTTCGGCCGCCAGGCCCGCCAGCACCAGCGACACCGAGGCGCGCAGATCGGTGGCCATCACCGGCGCGCCAGTCAGCTTGGGCACGCCGCGCACCAGCGCCGACGATCCATGCACCGTGATATTCGCGCCCATGCGCGCCAGTTCCGGCACATGCATGAAGCGGTTCTCGAAGATCGTCTCGGTGATCATGGCCGCACCTTCGGCCACGCTCATGATCGACATCACCTGGGCCTGCATGTCGGTCGGGAAGCCGGGATAGGGCTGGGTCTGGAAATCGACGCCCTTCAGCCGCGACCCATTGCGCGCGATCGACATGCCGCGCGTGGTCTCCTCGATGACGCAGCCGGCCTCGCGCAGCTTCTCGGCCACCGCATCGATCAGGTCCATGCGCGCGCCGGTCAGCTCGACCTTGCCGCCGCAGATGGCCACTGCGGCGAGATAGGTGCCGATTTCAATACGGTCGGGCACGATCTTGTGCGTACCGCCATGCAGCGAGGTCTTGCCATGGATGGTGAGATGCTCGGTGCCGATGCCGTCGATCATCGCGCCCATGGCGACGAGGCAATAGGCGAGATCGCTGATCTCGGGCTCGCGCGCGGCGTTTTCGAGAACAGTCGTGCCTTCGGCCAGCGTCGCCGCCATGAGCAGGTTCTCGGTCGCGCCGACCGAGACCTGCGGGAAGCGCACGACGCCGCCCTTCAGCCCCTTCTTCGCCGTGGCCTTGATATAGCCGTTCTCGACGGTGATATCGGCGCCCAGCGCCTTCAGGCCCATGATGTGCAGATCGACCGGCCGCGTGCCGATGGCGCAGCCGCCGGGTAAGCTGACTTCAGCCTCGCCGAAGCGCGCGAGCAGCGGACCCAGCACCAGCACGCTGGCGCGCATCTTGCGCACCAGATCGTAGGGCGCGAGCGTGGAGGTGATCTTGGACGCATTGAGATGAATCGTGCGGCCCTCAGGGGTGCCGTTGCCGCCGTCCATCGAAACGTCGACGCCATGCTGCTGCAGCAGATGCGCCATGGTGGCGATGTCGGCCAGATGCGGCACGTTGGCGAGCGACAGCGTGTCGGCCGTCAGCAGACTGGCGGCCATCAGCGGCAGGGCCGCATTCTTGGCCCCGCCGATAGCGATGCTACCCTCAAGCGGCTTGCCGCCGCGCAACCGAATTCGATCCATAACGCATTGATTCCAAAGAGCTACCGGGAAAAACGGCCGGCAGGCATGAGATAGGGTCCCGTTTGTCTAACGCAATGTGCGTTAAATCGCCAGTGTGGCGGATTTAAGGGCGGCCGGGTCAGGACCGGCGGCGGGCAGCCTCGACGCGGAAATGGTCCAGCAAGGCCTGGACCCGGTTCCGGAGCCCGGGAAATTCCGGCAGCAGCGCGGCAGGAAAGGACATCTCGGCATTGAGTCCGGGCAGATACGGGATGACGCCGGCCTTGCAGAGCGGCAGCGGCTGCTGCGGGGCCGTGGGATCGGGCATGCGGACGCAGTCGATCCGGGCGGCCATGGTGCCCCCTTCGACGAAAACATAGCGGTGATGGAGATCGTCGCCCGGCATCTCCTGCAATCCCGGCCGCGTCCAGTCGATGCCGGAAAAATCATAGTATGGAAGCCGCCGCAGGCGCTCCAGCACCTCGGGCGGCGATGCCTGGGGCAGCAGCATCACCCGCACGCTGTCCATGACCGATGCATAGCGGTCCTGCGCGGTCATCGCCGGCGACAGATCGGGCAGGGCGGCATCAACCGTGATCAGGGTTTTCTCGCCATCGCCGCGAAACCGCGGATAGATGATGTAGCCGGTGGGAATGAGGAAGGAGGCCCCGGCGATGGTCTGCAGATTGCCGCGCTGCAGATGCACGGCAGGCGGCGCGCGGTCGAAGGGCCACAGCGTTAGCAGCACCAGGCCGGAGGACAGCAGCAGGATGTACAGAAGCGCGCGGCGAAGGCGAAGCCTGAGGCTGCTCCGCGCCTGCACCGCCATCGCTTACAGCTTCGGCAGCGTGACGCCGCGCTGGCCCATGTATTTGCCGGCGCGATCGGCGTAAGAGGTCTCGCAGGGCTGGTCGCCCTTGAGGAACAGGAACTGGCAGGCGCCTTCATTCGCATAGATCTTGGCGGGCAAAGGCGTGGTGTTGGAGAATTCCAGCGTCACATGGCCTTCCCATTCGGGTTCCAGCGGCGTGACGTTGACGATGATGCCGCAGCGCGCGTAGGTGCTCTTGCCCAGGCAGATCACCAGCACGTCGCGCGGGATGCGGAAATATTCCACGGTGCGCGCCAGCGCGAAGGAATTCGGCGGGATGACGCAGACATCGGTGTCGCGGTCGACAAAGGACTCGGGCGAGAATTCCTTCGGATCGACGACAGCGCTGTTCACGTTGGTGAAGATCTTGAACTCGCGCGCCACGCGCGCGTCGTAGCCGTAGGAGGACAGGCCGTAGGAGATCGTGCCTTCGCGCTTCTGCGCCTCCACGAACGGCTCAATCATGCCTTTGGTTTTCGCCTGTTCGCGAATCCAGATATCGGACATGACGCTCATCGGATAATCCCCTCAGGACGGCAGGAATATGCCTGCTTCGGGCTTACTGGGCCGGCTCTTCGCGGTCAAGACCCGCCCCGGAGTCGGGGTCGGCAACGCCGGCATCGCGGCCGCGATTCTGCTGCTTGCGGCGGAGCAGGTTGGCGCGCAGCTCGCGCTCCAGCCGGGCCTGACGCAGGCGCCGCTCGGCCTCGCGGCCGGCATGGCGCGGGCCGTGTTTTGCTTCAGGCGGCGCGGTGGCCGCGCCGCTGGTGGCGAGCAGTCGGCGCGCCAGCTGCTCCAGCGTCTCGGGCAGCGGTGCGTCCTCGCCATCTGCACCAGTGCCGTCATTGGCAAGCGCGGCATTGCGATAGCGCGGATCGGCGGTCACTTCCTCGCCCAGCCAGTCCGGCAGAACGACCGGATGGTCGGCATGCGGCAGTTCGATCTCGGCGAGCCACAGGCCGGCATGGCGGCCGAGGAAGCGATCGATTTCCCACACAAGCGCGGCATCGCCATCGACGGGCCGGCGATAGCGGATCTTCTCGATCTTGCGGTCGGCCGGCAGCAGGCCGAGCAGGCGGGCAGCGAGATCGGGCGCCACCGGACTTTCGATTTCCCAGCGCATGGCGCTCTTGTCGCGGCTCTTGAGCGTCAGCCAGGCTTGATGACCAGCCTGGCGCAGGCGCACCGACCAGCCATCGATATCGCGGAAATAGCCCTGCAGCAGTGCCAGGCCGGTCAGGCCGGCGACGACCGGATCGCCGTCAGGCTGGCGCAGCAGGAATTTCCGCTCGATTTCCAGTCCGACCTTGGGGCCGATGACGGGGGATTCCGCACCGATCATGGGATGGCTCCGCTCTGGGGACCCCAGCGATAGCCAACCCCGCCCCCGGCCGTCAAGCGGGGGTGGTTAACCCCGCTGGCGCGCAATGAAAAAACGCTGAATCCGGGCTTTTGCAAAAGCATGCATGTCCGGCTTGCGCCCGCCCGCCGGCTGTGGCAGTTTCCGCGCCCGACGCCGGCCGGACCGTCAGGTCCAAGCGCCGGCTTGTTGTTTTCAGCCTGTCTCTGATCGGGCCGAAAGCCGGGCTGCTGTAGCTCAGTGGTAGAGCACCTCATTGGTAATGAGGAGGTCGACAGTTCAATCCTGTCCAGCAGCACCATCCCCCAGCCCGATCCGACCTGATCCCATCCTGGTGATCACCCGCTTTCCGGATTATCGCTCCGGCGCAGTCTTGTCATAGACTGGCACCATGCCCGCCATTTTCGCCGACGATCCCGCCCTGACCGAAGTATCCGACTACTGGACCCGGCAGCGGCGCGGGCAGCGCATGCCGGCGCGCGCCGATATCGATCCGCTGCACCTGTCGGCGGCAGTGTGGCCAAACCTGCTGCTGGCCGAACCGGTGCCGGGCAGCAGCGCGATGCGCTATCGCCTCGTCGGCTCGGCCCATGTCGAACGCTACACCTTCGACTTCACCGGCAAGACGACGTCGGACATCATGCAGGGCAGCTATCGCGATTACATGGAGCTCATCTACGGCACCGCGCTGCGCGATGGCGTGCCGGTCTATTCCGAAAGCGTGTTCCGCTGGGATACGCAGGGCTTTGCTATGACGCGGCGGCTGATGCTGCCGCTCAGCCATGGCAATCCCGATCAGGCGGCCGTTGTGCTGACCGTACAGGTCTGGCCGACAGCGATGCCGCTGCAGCCACGCTCGATTGCCGAGCTCAGCCGCAGCGGTGGATTCAAGGATGGCGTTTTCGCCGCACTGGATCGCGACAGCTTCACGCCGCTGGCCGATCAATAATCATCGGCCGTCCTCATTACGGAGCCGGGTCGCTCCACTGATAGCTGCTGATCACGCGCAGCGGCGTCGTGCCGGTGTTGGTGACCGTGACATAGCTGCCGCCGCGACCGCTGCGGCCGAGGCGATCATAGACTTCGGCCGCGCCATTCGCGGACACATCGATGCTGCGGCCATCAGCCAGCTGCAGGCGGCCGGCAGCCGCACCGCGATTGGTGATCTTGAGCGTGGTGTAGTTGTAGCGATCGCCGACATCGATCTGCGTGGTCGCGCCCGGCGCGATCTCGAAGCTGCCGGCCTGTGCCGCACCGCTGAATCCACTGGCAAGAACCGTGAGTGCCAAAGCAGCAGCGGCGAGTGAGGGAAGACGGTTATTCATGGGAATGCTCCTTGCCGTCTGTCTGTTTTGCGATGCAGTGCCCAGGTTAGCGTATACGGCGCTGTCTCGTGACGGCTGCAAATAAAATGGCGCTTTTGCGCGGAAGGCCAAGTCATGATGGCGTGAAATGCGCCACTTTGCAGCGATCATCACACCCGGCAATTCACGTGCGCTTAGAAATTATCCTTGTTTCATAATCTGTTAGCCATTTTCACGGAACTGTCTTACCCTTGAGTAATCGCGGCAAAGGCGACGCAGTCGCCGGGGGGAAGAGCATGGGCCAGCGGTATCCGTTCGCGAACTACAACATCGAAGGCAAGGTCGTCACTTTGATCATGGTGGCTGAAGCCGGCATTGCGACACCTGAAAACGCGCAGCGTTCCATGGCCGCCTTCAAGTCGCGCCTGAAGAAGGACGACATCGTGCTGGTGAGCAAGGGCGTCAGCCTGGCGCCCACCTATATCGGTGCGCGACCCTTCGTGGAGCGGTTGAAGGACATCCCGTTGCACAGCATTCCCTGGGGCCAGGTCGAGATGTGACCCGTCTATGATCGATTCAATCGATCATAGTGGTGAAAACAATCAATTTCCCCGATCTGGCCTGACTGACTAGCTTTCCCTCACGGGCATTACCACCCGCCTTGAGGAGAGCCGCCATGACCAAGACCACCCCCACCCAGACCACTGCGCCTGTTTTGACGACAAGCGCGGGCGCACCGGTCGCCGATAACCAGAACTCGCTCAGCGCCGGCCCGCGCGGCCCGCTGCTGCTGCAGGATGTGCATCTGATCGAGAAGCTGGCGGCCTTCAACCGCGAGCGCATCCCCGAGCGTGTGGTGCATGCGAAAGGCTCGGGTGCCTATGGCACCCTGACGGTGACCAAGGACATCACGCGCTACACCAAGGCGGCCCTGTTCAAGCCGGGTAGCAAAACCGATCTGCTGCTGCGCTTCTCCACCGTCGCCGGCGAACGCGGCGCCGCCGATGCCGAACGCGACGTGCGCGGCTTTGCCCTGAAATTCTATACCAGTGAAGGCAACTTCGATCTGGTCGGCAACAACACGCCGGTCTTCTTCGTGCGCGACCCGCTGAAATTCCCCGACTTCATCCATACGCAGAAGCGCGATCCGCGCACCAACCTGCGCAATCCCACCGCCATGTGGGACTTCTGGTCCTTAAGCCCGGAAAGCCTGCACCAGGTCACCTACCTGTTCGGTGACCGCGGCTTGCCGCTCAGCTATCGCCATGTGAACGGCTATGGCAGCCACACGCTGAGCTTCGTCAACGACGCCAATGAGCGTTTCTGGGTCAAATTCCACTTCCACAGCCATCAGGGCGTGAAGAGCATCACGGGTGCGGAAGCCGAGAAGATCATCGGCGTCGACCGCGAAAGCGCCCAGGCCGATCTCTATGACGCCATCGAACGTGGGGAGCATCCCCGGTGGACAATGTCGGTGCAGATCATGCCGGAGCTGGATGCTGAGAAGACATCCTACAATCCCTTCGACCTGACCAAGGTGTGGCCGCATAGCGACTACCCGCTGATCGAGGTGGGTGTGGTGGAGCTGAACCGCAACCCCGAGAACTATTTCGCCGAGATCGAGCAGGCCGCGTTCGCGCCGGGCAACCTGGTGCCGGGCATCGGTGCCTCGCCCGACAAGATGTTGCAGGCGCGGTTGTTCGCCTATGCCGATGCGCATCGCTATCGGCTGGGCGCCAATCACGGCCAGATTCCGGTAAACCAGCCGAAATGCCCGTATCACAACTACCAGCGCGACGGGCAAATGCGGGTGGATGGCAATGGCGGATCACGGCCAAACTATGAACCGAACAGCTTCAGTGGGCCTGTGCAGTCTTCCTACGCTGCAGAGCCGCCCCTGAAGATCAGCGGCGACGCCGACCGCTACAGCCATCGCGACGGCAACGACGATTACGGCCAGGCCGGCCAGTTGTTCCGTCTGATGGATACGGCGCAGCAGGGTCGCCTGATGGATGCGATCGCGGGTGCAATGAAGACCGTGCCCGAATTCATCCAGCGCCGCCAGATCGCACATTTCGCCAAGGCCGACCCGGCCTATGGCGCGGGCGTGGCGCAGCGGCTCGGCCTGCGTGACGACAAGGCTGCCGCGGAGTAGGCCCCAGCCACTCTTGGCCCACCTTCGTATGGCAACAACAAAGCCGGCGCAGACATCTGCGCCGGCTTTTCCATTCAGGCGCCGGACTTGAGCCGGTCGGCCGGTTTCTTGAGCGAGACCGTGACCATCGGCTCGGGTTCCGGAACATTCAGGCAGTCGACCAGCATGGCGACGGTCAGGTCGAGCCCTGCGCAGAGCACCCTGGCGAAATCCACGCCTTCGATCCGCGCCCCGCGCAGATCGGCCCCCTGCAGCTTCGCACCGGCGAATTGCGGGGCAAACATGCGGCCGGTGGGGCGACCGTCGGCATCAGTCAGCTCGGCCGGCAGCAGACGCGCGCCGCAGAAGCTGGCAGCCAAAAGATCAGCACCGGCAAAGATGGTGCCGCCGCAGACCGCGCCATCGAAATTGGCCCGCTGCAAGTCGCTGGTGGTGAAGTTGGTGAAGGCAAGCTGGCTGCCCGTGAAGAAGGCGCCAGCCAGATCAGCGCTGGAGAAATCCGCGGCGCGCAGATCGCAGCCGGAAAAATCCGCGCGCGACAGTTTGCGGCCGCCAAACAGCGCGCGCGTGCCTTCGCTGCCGCCGGTGGCGATCCAGCGCGAATGCGCCGCCAGAATCGCCTCGATCTCGCCGGCCAACGCCAGATTGGCGTTGCGCATCGCCGCGCCGGTGAGATTCGCGCCGGTGACATTCACCGCCGTGAGATCGACATTGCGCAGGTTGGCGCCGCGCAGATCAGCGCCCTGCAGCTTCGCGCCATCCAGCTTGGCGCCCAGAAGGTTGCATTCCTTCATCTTGGCTTCGGTGAAATCCGCGCCGCTGAGATCCGCGCCCGCAAGATTGACGCCATAGAGATTGGCCTGGGCGAAGCTGCTACCGCGTGCCGAGGCGACGGCCATATCCGCGCTTTCAAGCTGCGACAGCGACAGATCGGCGCCATCGAGATCGGCGCCGCGCAACGTGGTGACCTGCTTGCGCGTGCCGTTTTCCCGGTCATCGATCATCATCTGGCCCGGCCGCATATCGGCCTGGCGCAGCGAGGCGCCGCGCAGTTTGGCGGTGTTGAAATTCGCGCCGCGCAGATCGGCGCGATCGAGCTGTGCATTGGTCAGTTCCGCGACGGCGAAATCGGCCGCGAACAGGTCGGCGCGGCGGAAAGATGCTTTGGTCAGGTTTGCGCCGATGAATCGGCAGCCAGCCAGCACAGCGTCATCCAGTGGCGCCCCATCCAGCACCAGCCAGGAAAAATCGCGATCCCGCCGCACCAGGCGTTCACCACCGCTGCGCCGCGCTATATAGGCGGCGTGCCGGGAGATCGCATGGATCAGCTCTGGGGATGGGAGATGGCGGTCGGGCATCGTGGCCTTCTGTCAGCGATGAACCGATACTCTAGCCCGCTGCCCTGACGGCCGCCAATGGAATTGCTCTACGCCTTTCGGTCAGGCGTTCATCCGCAGGCGATGCGTTAAGACGCGGCCAGGCCGCACGCTCGGGCCTCTCTTAAACTCGGCGCGGCTACGCCGTACCCCAGAAGAGTCCATGAAAATGCGGCGCGGCTACGCCGCGCCGCTGAGGCCGACGCAATGGCGCAGGTCGGCGCCGGCGAAATTGGCACGCGCCAGCTTGGCGCGGCTCAGGTCGACATGATCCAGCACCGCGCCGCGCAGGTCGGCGCCGGTGAGGTCAGCATCGATCAGGATCGGATAGAGCGTGCGGCCGGTAGCCTGATGGCTGGCACTGAACAGCGGCGCGCCGACCAGCTTGGCGCCGCGGAAGGTGGCTTCGGCCAGCTGCGCGCTGGTGAAATTGACGCCGCCGAGATCGGACTGGTCGAAATTCGCCTTGTTCAGTTCCGCCCCCAGGAAGCTGGCGAACAGCAGCTGGGCCGAGGAGAAATCTGCCCCCTTCAGGTCGCAGCCATGCATCTCGGCGCCCCGCAGGTCGCAGCTGGAGAAATCGCAGCCGGCGAGCTTCTTGCCGTTGAAGATGGCGCGCGAGCCTTCGGCTCCGCCGGTGGCGATCCAGCGGCTGTGGGCATGCAGGATGACTTCCACCTCGGTCGGCAAGGTGGCGGTCTTGCGGTAGACCGAGCTGGACAGGTCCACGCCCTTCAGGTTGACCTTGCTGAGATCGACATTGCGCAGGTTGGCGCCGCGCAGATCGGCGCCCTGCAGCAACGCGCCATCCATCTTGGCGCCGATCAGGTTGACGTCGCGCAGACGTGCGGCTGTCATGTTGGCGCCCGAGAGATCGGCACCGGCCAAGTTCACCGCGAACATGCTGGCATTGGAGAAATTCGCGCCGGTCGCCGAGGAAACTGACAGGTTGGCCTCATCGAGCTGGGCCGAGCGCAGGTCGGCGCCATCCAGCCTGGCTTCCGTCAGGTTAGCGCTCTGGGTCTTGGACTCGCCGCCTTCGACCATGATCTGGCCCGGCCGCAGGTCGGCCTGGTTCAGCGAGGCGCCGCGCAGCACCGTCTTCATCATATTGGCGCCGCGCAGGTCGCTGCGATCCAGAATCGCACCCGACAGGTCGGCGCGCATGAAATCGACAGCGAACAGATCGGCGCGACGCAGTTCGGCCTTCACCAGCGACCCGCCGGTGAACAGGCAGCGTGCCAGCACGGCGTCATTCAGCTTGGCGTTATCCAGGCGCAGAAAAGAAAAATCTTCGCCGCGGCGCTGCAGTCGCTCGCCCTCGCTCCGACCGCCAGCCCAGGCCGCGTGACGCGACAGGGCGACCGTGATCGCTTGCGGCGGAAATCGGAGTTCGGTCATGCCTCAGGTCTCACAGAAATACGGGCCGCCCCCCGGATAGAACGCCAACGGAGCTATACAGCTAGAGTAAAACAGGCCCTTATTCGCCCGCCAAGCGCATTTCCCGGAGGTTAGCGGTTATTAATCCCGACGCACTGGCGAAGGTCCGTACCCTGCATATTGGCACCGGTCATGGTGGCGCCCGTGAAATCGACCCCCTCGAAGGTGGCCCCACGCAGGTCGGCGGCGCTCAGATCGGCCTGCTCGAAGCGGGGATAGACCACCTTGCCGGTGCGCTGGTTGCGGGCATTGAAGATATCCACACCGACCACACGGGCGCCACGCCAACGGCTGCCGCCGAGCGCCGCGCGCGTGAAATTGGTCCCGCTCAGGTCGGCCATGTCGAAGCTCGCCTTGGCCAGGTTGGCATCGGCAAAGCTGGCAAACATCATCTGGGCGTTGGAGAAGTCCGCGCCCTCCAGCGAGGCGTTCTGCAGTTCGGCGCCACGCAGGTCGCAGCCCGAGAAATTGCAGCCGTCCATCTTCAGGCCGTTGAGCACGGCGCGCTGGCCCTCGGCGCCATTGGTGGCGATCCACAGGCTATGCGCCTTGAGCAGCTCCTCGATCTCTTCGGGAAGCTGGTCGCCCTTGCGGTAGATCGCGCCCTGCAGCGAGACGCCATCGAGATCGACCTTGCTCATGTCGACATTGCGCAGGTTGGCGCCGCGCAGATCGACCCCCTTGAGCTTGGCCCCGGCGAGATTGGCGCCGATCAGGTTGGCGTCCTTCAGCTTGGCGCCAGCCATATTGGCGCCCGAGAGATCAGCGCCGGCCAGGTTCACCGCGAACATGCTGGCATTGGAGAAATTCGTGTTCGAGGCCGAGGACACGGCCATGTTGGCCTGGTCCAGCTGGGCATTCTTGAAATCGGCGCCGTCGAGCTTGGCGCCATCGAGATTGGCAGCGACCGATTTGTTCTCGCTGGTTTCGGCGATCATGATCTGGCCCGGCCGCAGATCGACCTGGCTGAGGGAGGCATGGCGCAGAATGGCACGGCCCATGTTTGCGCCGCGCAGATCGGCGCGGTCGAGCACCACACGGGTCAGATCGGCATTCTGGAAATCGGCGCAGAAGAGATCGGCGCGGCGCAGATGGGCACCTGACAGCGAGGCGTTCCCGAAACCAGCGCGGGAAAGAATGGCATCATCCAGCTTGGCGCCGTCGAGCCGCATGTTTTCGTAATGGCCACCCGCCTGCTGCAGACGCGAACCGCCCGGACGGCCAGCCAGGAAGGCGGCGTGGCGGGACAGGACGACCTGAACCTCGTGACTAGGAAGAATACGGTCTGCCATCGTTCAACCAGCATCTGCTGCTATCCACGAACGGGATAGTTACTAGACGTTAAGCTCTGGCAAATTCGGGCGCAACCGCTAAGTGTAATTCTTACCAATTCTCACAAGCGAAATATCGATATTAACCTTGGATTTCCGGAAAAACCCAAACAACTCAACCGCGTTTAGTGACTCGCATTCCAATGCATTGGCGCAGGTCAGTGCCCGCGATGTTAACCTTTTCGAAGACTGTGCTGGCGAAATCCACGCCCTCGATCGCCGCGCCACGCATATCCGCACCTGTCAGGTCGGCATTGTCGAAGCGGGGGAAAATGGTCTTGCCGGTGCGCTGGTTCAGGGCGTTGTAAATCTCCACGCCCACCAGTTGTGCGCCGCGGAAGGTCGCGCCCATCAGCAGACTGCCCGACATGTTGGAGCCGCCCATGCTGGCCTGGTCGAAATTGGCCTTGCGCAGGTCGGCGCCGACGAAGCTGGCGAACAGAAGCTGGCTCTTGGTGAAATGCGCACCAGCCAGGTTGGTCTCGTGGAAAACGGCGGCGCGCAGGTCGCAGCTTGAGAAATCCAGGCCGGGCAGCTTCATGTTGGAAAACACCGCGCGCTCGCCCGACAGGCCGTTGGAGGCAATCCATTTGCCGTGCCTGGCCAGCTTTTCCTCGATTTCCGCCGGCAGCTTGGCGCCGCGATAGATTGCGCCCTGCATCATCGCGCCGCTGAGATCGGTGTTGCTTAAGTCCACGCTGCGCAGGTTGGCGCCGCGCAGATCGCAGTTGGCCAGCTTGGCGCCATCGAGATTGGCGCCGACGAAATTGGTGTCCTTCAGCTTGGCGCCGGAGAAATCCGCGCCCGAGAGATCAGCGCCGGTGAGATTGGCCGCAAAAAGCGAGGCGCCGGCGAAAGTGGCATTCACCGCATGGGCGTTGGACAAGTTGGCCTGGTCCATATGGGCATGGCCCAGATTGGCCTCTTCCAGATTGGCGCCAGACATGTTGACCGGCACGTCCTGGGTCTTTTCCTTTTCATCCCCCGTGACATCGGCGACATGCTGCACGATCTGGCCCGGTCGCAAGTCGGCCTGGCGGAAAGACGTCTGCTTCAGCGTTGCCATCAGGAAGTTCGTCCCGCGCAGATCGGCGCGGTCGAACAGGGTCTTGGTCAGGTTGCTGCGGGTGAAATCGACGCCGAACAGGTCGGCGCGCAGAAATTGCGCCCCGATCAGCGAGGAACCCGCGAAGCTGCAGCCAGGCAGGATCGCGTCATCCAGCGTGACACCGTCGAGCCGCAGGTCAGCAAAATCCCCGCCGCGCTGCTGCAGGCGTGTCCCGCCCGGGCGGCTGTTGAGATAGGCGTTATGGCGCGACAAGGCCCAGAGAACGGGCTCCGGCGGAATTCGCGCGGACATGGCGATGCTTTTGAATCGAGTGATGAAACAGACAGCGACACTGTAAAGAAAAGCGCCCCGTGTCGCCATGGCTTTGTCATAGCCCATAGGCCTTATTGGCCCCTTCCCAAAAATCGGACCATATGGTTAGTGTTGTTGTATTCAGCAAAGGAGTAATGGCGTTGTCCAAAGGCAAGACAGGCAAGCCGGCCAAGAAGGCCGCAGCCCCCAATCGCCGCCGCTTTGATCGCCGAGATACCAGAATCGCCGCCGAGCTTGAGCATGACGGGACCATGATCGCCGGTACGGTGACCAACCTGTCGCTGGCGGGCTGTCTCTTCGAACCCAGGATCGATGTCGCCATCGGTGCCCGCGTGAAGCTGAAGCTGGCCGGCGAGACTCCGGTGGCCGCCACCGTGAAGGCGATCAGCGACCAGGGCCTGCACTGCCTGCTGCATGCCGGTGGCGTGACGCTGGGCCGCCTGTCAGCCGATCTCGACGACATGGCGCTGCTGATGCTGAATGCCGGCCGCCCGCATGAAATCACTCCGCCGGCGCTAAAGCAGGCGGCAAAGCCCAAGACCGCCAAGAAAGCCGCAAAGCCCAAGGCGAAGAAGAAGGCTGTGGTCAAAAAGAAGGCCGCGAGGACGGCGCCTGCGAAAAAGACGGTCGTGAAGAAGAAGGCCGCCAAGAAAGCGGCACCGAAGAAAAAAGCGGCCAAGCGCAAGCGCGGCCGCTGATCCTCACGCCGAGCGCAGCGTGCCGACGAAGGTGGTCACCCGCCCGAGCAGGGCGGCCGACTGCTGGGAGAGAATGCCGGCCGCATCCAGCACCTGACCGGCCGAGCGATCGGTTTCCGTCGCCGCCTCGCTGACGCCGAGGATATTGCGCGCAGCAGCTTCGGCCGCGCTGGAGGCCTGCTCGACATTGACATTGATCGCCTGGGTCGCGACCCGCTGCTCGGCCACCGCTTCCGCCACCGCACCGGCGATCAGGTCGACCTCGCCGATCGTGGTCTCGATATTGCCGATGGCCTCGACGGCGGCGCGCGTCGCCTCCTGGATCTCGCCGATCTGCTGCACGATATCACCAGCCGCCTTGGCGGTCTGGCCGGCCAGCATCTTCACTTCTGCCGCCACCACGGAAAAGCCACGCCCGGCCGGCCCGGCGCGTGCCGCCTCGATGGCCGCGTTCAGCGCCAGCAGGTTGGTCTGCTGGGCAATGCTGCTGATCATCTGGATCACCGCATCGATGCGCCGCGCCGCCTGCTCCATGCCCTGCATGGTGCCGCTGGTGCGGCGCACATCGCCGACGGTCTGTCGCACCACCTGACGCGAACGGTCGGCCTGCTTTGCCACCTTCTCCACTGCCAGACCGATCTGGTGCGCCGAGATGCCGACCTCGTGTACATTGCTACTGGCCTGGTGAAACACGGTGGCCACCGCTTCCGATTCACGCGCCGAGGTTTCCGAGACCGTGGTCATGGTGGCTGCCGTCTCGCGCAAGGCACCGGCCGCAGTGGCGACATTTTCGAGCAGCGTACGCACACTGGCCTCGAAACTGTCGGCCATTTCGACCATGGCGGCACGACGCTCCTCGGCGATCTGCTGCTTGCGCTCCTCTTCCACGCGCCGGCGCGTCACCTCTTCGGCCGCCTGACGGTCACGTTCGGCCCGTTCGTGAGCGGCGCGCTGCTCGTCGCGCTCGCGATAGGCCTGTTCCTGCAAGGCGATGCGGTCGCGCAGGCTCTGCTGCATGATGGCGAGCGCACGCAGCAGTTGGCCCACCTCGTCGCGACCGGCGGCGCCGATATCGGTATCGAGCCGGCCGGCGGCAATCGCATCGGCGGTGGCGACGGCGCGACGCAGAGAACGGCTGATCCGGCTGCCCAGCAGGCCAGCCAGCACGATGGCGAGCAGGATGCCTCCGCCGCCCATGGCGATGGTCTGCAGGCGCTCCTCCATCACGCGCTCCTCGGCGCGCTGGCGGAACTCGAAACCTTCCGCCACCGTGATCTCGATGAGTTCGTCCAACAGAAGGTGGATGCGGTCTGAATCCAGCCCGCCGACGCCCAGGCCTGCGGCAACCTTGTCGACATCCGCCAGTTCAGTACGCACGGCGGCGATCAGCGTCGCGCTGTCCGGCACGATGGCGCGACGCTCGGCGATCTCGAGATTGTCGAGCATGTTGCGCAGATGCAACGTGGCGGCGTCGCGATGCCGCTTGAGGGACTCTTCCTCGGTCGCCATCCGGGCCGCGAAGATGGCGGCATCCATGCGGGCGAAATCCGACTGCGCGTTGCGGGCGTAGTTGATCGCCATGAGCGGACGGTCGTAGATATCGACCGCCAGATCACCCAGCCGATCCTGCACGACCAGGGCATAGGCCCCGAGGAGCGCCGTGATTCCCGCCACGGACAGGAACCCCAGCAGCAGCTTCCAGCGGATGGTCATGCGGGTGCGACGACCTCCGCTACTTGGCCTCAATCGCCATGGTCATCTTGGGATGAATCAGGCAATTGACCTGGTATGTGCCGGCTTCAGCCAGCGTCACGGCATAGTCCTGGCCGGGGCGCTGCGCACCGCTGTTCTCGGTCTTGCCGCCCGGCGTCTTCACCGAAATGTTGTGCGGGATGGTGTCGTCATTGACGAACATCACCGCAGTGCCGACCTTGGCCTCGAGTTGGGTCGGGCTGAATGCCCGACCCTTCTGCGAGACGCTGATACCATCGGCCGCCATCGAGGCAAGGCTGCCGGCACCAATGCCGACAAGGGCTGCGGCTGCGATCAGATAGCGCATGACCATGGCTCCGCTTACTTGGTAACGGCGTCGCGCTGCATGGGCGCCAGCAGCGCGATCAGGCGGTTCTGCGTGAAGAACGGCACCTTGGCGCGGTCCATGGCGATCTGCAGGTCTTCGACCAGGGCATTGAAATCCGCATTGCGGATATTCAAGCCGGCATGGACCGACTTCATGTCGCCGCCAGAATACTTCACCGGGCCGCCACCCAGCGAGATGAACTGCTCAGCCAGCAGCATCTTCAGGCGCGGGATGTTGGTGTCCTTGAAGAAATCCTTGATGCGCGCGTCCTGCAGCAGGATTTCGACGAAGTCGTTGGTGAAGAGCTCGATCTTCTCCTTGCCGCCGAGATCGCGGTACAAGCTATCGTTGGTCTGCGCCGCCACCGGCATGGCGAGCATGGCCATCAGCATGGCGACGGTGGCCGAGGTGGCAAAAACCTTATCCGTGAACATCATTGGGTATCTCCTGGAACGGGGGATCAGAAACTGACCTGCATGGACAGATAGGCGCCGGTCTGGTCATGCGTGGGCGTCACGCCCGGCACGCCGGCGATGTTTCCCAGGTTGACGAAGGCCAGCGTGGCCGAGACATTCTTGTTGAAGAAGTAGGAGGCGAAGACATCCCAGGCGTCGTCTTCCTTGGCGACGTTCAGGTTGTCAGGCTTCATGCGATATTCCGCGCCGATGGCGAACTTCTTGGACAGCAGAACGGCGGCCGAACCCTCGAACTGCGCCTTGTAGTCGTCGTTCTTGTCGCCGCCGAACCCGAGCAGGCCGAACTGGTTGGCCTTGGTCATGCGCACGGTGCCGTTGAGCAGCAGGCTCTGCGCCAGCAGCAGTTTGGTGGCGCTGACGTAGTAGTCGATGCCCTCGTCATCCTTGGCGCCGAGCGCGCGCACCGTGCGGCCATCGTCATTCTTCTTGTACTGCGCGCCGACCGCGACCTGCGGCAGGAAGCTGTCCTGGTCGTACACAGCATCGCCGAAGAGCTTCACTTTGACGCCGATGATGTCCTGCTCGAAGGTGAAGTCCTGGCCCAGGCCAAGTGTCGCACCGACATCCTCGGTGGAGAAGAACTGCTTGGCGTAAGACAGCTCGACGCGATCATAGAGGCCGACGGCCACGCCGGGCGTCTGCAGAGTGAAATCGCGCAGCGGCACATAGGTGTAATGGCCGGTGAAGCCGACGCTGTCACGGGTGCCGTAGCCGGTGATCAATGCCCAAGGCGTGAGGCCGCCGCCGCCAGCGCCTTCCACCTGGCTGACGCCACCGGTGGCCAGCAGCTTGCCGTCATCGGCATGCGAAGCGGACGGAATGAAAGCGAGAGCCGGCAGCAGGAAGGCTGCGGCGGATAAAACTGTGCGGAACGACATCATTAGGGCTCCAGATGCTGGTGGGGCCAATCCCCTGCTAGGTCACGGCCTTCCTACGCAGCACCGGATCGCACGGACGTTCTCGATCACCGGCAGTTTACTGGTTCATATGGTGCGCTCCCGGTTCGCGTGATGGCGATCACAAATGAAAACGGGCGGGTGTTTCCACCCGCCCGTCGTTACCCGCGCTGATGGCGCGCGTTACATCTTGCAGCCACTCTCTTCCAGTTTAAAGAAGGCCTGCTCGCCGGGGATGGTCGCCAGCTTCTTGTAATAATCGAAGGGCTTCTTGCTCTCGGAGGGTTTCTTCACCTCGAACAGATACATGTCGTGCACCATGCGACCGTTGGCCAGCACCTTGCCGCCCTGGCCGAAGAAGTCGTCGACCGGCAATTCCTTCATCTTCTTGGCCACCGCGGCGGCGTCCTTGGTGTTGGCCGCCTTGACCGCCTTCAGGTAGGACAGCGTGGCCGAGTAGGTGCCGGCCTGGATCATGTTGGGCATGCGACCGGTGCGCTTCTGGAAACGCTCGCCGAATTCCCGCGACTTGTCGTCATTGTCCCAGTAGTAGCCTTCCGTGATCACCAGGCCCTGACCAACCTGCAGTCCGAGGCCATGCACTTCCGCCAGCGTGGTGAGCAGGCCGGCGAGCTTCTGGCCGCCGGCGGCAATGCCGAATTCGGCCGCCTGCTTGATGGAGTTGATGGTGTCGCCGCCGGCATTGGCCAAACCGACCACCTTAGCCTTCGAACTCTGGGCCTGCAGCAGGAAGGAGGCGAAGTCGGTGGCGTTCAGCGGATGCTTGACCGCACCAAGCACCTTGCCGCCGGAGGCCGTGACGATCTTGGCGGTGTCTTCTTCGAGCTGGTAGCCGAAGGCATAGTCGGCGGTGAGGAAGAACCAGCTGTCGCCGCCGGCCTTGGTCAACGCGCCGCCGGTGCCCACAGCCAGGGCACGCGTGTCATACGCCCAGTGGAAACCGAGCGAATGGCAGGCATCGCCGGTAATACGCGAGGTGGCCGCGCCGACCACAATGTCGATCTTGCCCTTGGCCTTGGACAGTTCGTGCACCGCCAGCGCCACCGAGGAGGTGGTGAGTTCGGTGATCATGTCGACGCCGTCGGTATCATACCACTGGCGCGCGATGGAGGAGCCGAGATCGGGCTTGTTTTGGTGATCGGCCGAGATCAGCTCGATCTTCTGGCCCAGCACGCTGCCGCCGAAATCCTCGATCGCCATCTTAGCGGCCTCGACCGAGAACTTGCCGCCGTAATCGGCATAGACGCCCGACTGGTCATTGAGTACGCCGATCTTCACACCTTGCGCGGAAGCCGGGGTGGCGACGGCTAGCGAAACGGCAAGCGCCGCAGCAAGGCCGGCAGGAATGGCATGTTTCGTCACGGGTAATCCTCCAAGGTTTTTGTTGTTTATCGACCGCCATCGTCCTGCGATTTCGCAGACCGGGCAACGGTACTCCAGCCTTTTGTAACGCTGTTTTTATAGGTTCGTTCAATTGGTTCTGCTGCTGCAATGCAGCGTATCAACCCAGCAGGGCGGCCAGCACGGGCACCGAGGGGTTACCGGTGCCGCGGCGCCAGGCGAGATAAAGCTCGGCGATGCGATTGGGGTTGATGGCGATGGGCCGCAGCACCACGCCGCGGAAGCGCAGATTGCCGGCCGCCTGCGGCACGAGTGCCAGCCCCAGCCCCGCCTTCACCAGGCCGAGAATCGAATGAATCTGCCCAATATGCTGCACATAAGAGGGCGACACGCGGGCCTCAGCGAAGATCGCTGCCAGCAGGTCATAGAAATAGCGCGCCTCGTAAGGCGAATAGGTGATCATCGGCTGGCCGTCGAGATCGGCCAGCGTGACCTCTTCCGCCCTGGCCAGCACATGGCCATCCGGCACGGCCAGGATCAACGGCTCGCGCACCACGCATTTCGATTCCAGCTCGACGCGACTGAAGGGCGGGCGGATCAAGCCGATATCGATGCGCCCGGTGGCCAGCGCCTCGAGCTGATCGGCCGAGACCATCTCGCGCAGGATGATGTCGATATCGGGAACCGCGGTGCGGAAGGTGGCGAGCAGCTTGGGCAGGAAGTCGTAGCCCGAGGCGGCCGTGAAGCCGATGGTGACCCGGCCAGCCTCGCCGCGCGCCATGCGCTTAGCTGACAGCGCCGCCGCTTCGGCCAGACGCAGCAACCGCCGCGCCTCCGGGAGGAAGCCGGCGCCGGCCGGGGTGAGCACGACCGATCGACTGGTGCGATCAAACAGCCGCACCTCAAGAGCATGTTCCAGCAACTGGATCTGCCGGCTGAGCGGCGGCTGGGTCAGGTTAAGGCGACGGGCGGCCCGGCCGAAATGCAGTTCCTCGGCCACTGCCACGAAGCATCTGAGCTGTCCGAGTTCGAACATTGATCCAAAAAAGGTATTGATCCATCCTGAAATTAACTCACTCGCGCATGGACTGTCCACTACCATGCCCGGCAGAGGCGGCACAGACCGCCCGGCATCACATGCATGCATGTTCTTGGAGGAACACCGATGAACACCTTGATCAAGGCCGTCGCCCTGACGGCCATCGCCGCCGTCGCCTTTGCCGCGCCCGTTATGGCGCAGGACTTCAAGGGTCCCGTGCGCATCATCGTGCCGTTCGCGCCCGGCGGCACATCCGACATTCTCGCCCGCCTGATCGGGCCGAAACTCTCCGAGGCGATCGGCCAGTCGGTCGTGGTCGAGAACAAGCCCGGCGCTGCCGGCAATCTCGGCGCCGATGCGGTGGCCAAGGCCAAGCCGGACGGCCATACCCTGCTGCTGCTCGATGTCGGGTCGCTCTCGACCGCGCCGAGCCTGTTCCCCGACCTCACCTATAATGTCGAGAAGGACCTCGCGCCGGTCGGCATGGTGATGTTCGGCCCCTATGTGCTGGCCGTGCATCCCTCGGTCCCCGCCACCAACGCGAAAGAGCTGATCGCCTACGCCAAGGCCAATCCGGGCAAGCTGGCGGTGGCCAATTCCGGCGTCGGCGCGGTCAACCACATCACCGGCGTGATGATCGCCAAGCAGCTCGGCCTCGAATGGAAGGCCGTACCCTACAAGGGCGGGGCGGCCGCCTCGCGCGCCGTCGTCGCGGGCGAGAGCAACGTGATCATCAACGGCACCACCGCGACGCTGCCGTTTGTCGCCAACAAGCAGCTGGTCGGCATCGCGGTGAGCGGCGATGAGCGCCTGTCCAGCGCGAAGGACCTGCCGACCTTCAAGGAAGCCGGCATCCCCGCCGCCGACTCCGGCACCTGGCAGGGCCTGCTGGCCACCGGCGGCACGCCGCCGGCGACCGTGAACCGCCTGAATACCGAGCTGAAGAAGATTCTCGCCATGCCTGACGTGCAGGCCAAGATCGCCGAGCAGGGCGGCGTGGTGAAGGTGGGCTCGCCCGATGATTTCAAGACCTGGCTCTCGGCCAGCATCAAGACCTGGGGCGGCATCATCAAGGAAGCCGGCATCAAGCCCGCCAACGACTGAGCATAGCACCTGTGACCAAGCGCATAGACTGGCCGGACCTCCTCCTCGGCCTGTTCCTGATCCTGGTCGCGACGATCACCCTCGTTGCGACCAGGAAGCTTTCCGTCGGCATCGCATCGGACATGGGTCCGGGCTACGTGCCGCGTGTCGTTGCCTTCGGCCTGATCGGCTTCGGTGTCTTTTTCCTGATCCGCGGTTTCCTCTCGGCCTGGCAAGGCATCGCCGCCGTGCAGATGCGGCCGCTGATCTGCATCGCGCTGTCCGTCGGCGTCTTCGCCCTGCTGGCCGAACGTGCCGGCCTGGTGTTGGCCTCGCTGACCTGCATCATCGCCGCCGCCGTCGCAACGAAAGAGGTGCGGCCAGTCGAAGCCGTGCTGTTCGGTTGCGTGATGGCCGGGCTTTCCGTGTTGCTGTTCGTCAAGGTTCTGGCGCTGCCAGTGCCGGTCTGGCCGCCCGGCCTGTTCGAGTGAGTGCGTCATGGAGCTGATCGACAATCTTCTGCTGGGACTGAGCACCGCCTTTCAGCTCAAGAATTTGATGTTCTGCCTGATCGGCGCGCTGATTGGCACAGCCATCGGCGTGCTGCCCGGCATCGGGCCTATTCCCACCGTGGCGCTGCTGCTGCCGTTCACCTACGGCCTCGATCCGGCCTCGGCCATGATCATGCTGGCCGGCATCTTCTACGGCGCGCAATACGGCGGTTCGACCACTGCCATCCTGGTCAATGTTCCAGGTGAAACATCATCTGTCGTGACCTGCATCGACGGCCATGAGATGGCCAAGCGCGGCCGCGCCGGCGCGGCATTGGCGACGGCGGCGATATCCTCCTTCTTCGCCGGCACGGTCGCCACCGTGGTGATCGCGGTACTCAGCCTGCCGCTGGCGGCACTCGCTTTGAAATTCACGGCTGTCGAATACTTCAGCCTGCTGGTACTCGGCCTGATCGCCGCCGTGGTGATGGCGCATGGCTCGGTGATGAAATCGCTGGCCATGGTGCTGCTCGGCCTGCTGATCGGCCTGGTGGGCATGGATGTGAATTCCGGCGTGACGCGCATGACTTTCGGAATTGCCGATCTCTCCGACGGCCTCGACTTCGTACCCGTTGCCATGGGCCTGTTCGGTCTGGGTGAGATCATCGCCAACCTGGAGCGCAAGGAAGACCGCCGTGTGGTCACGCAATCCTTCCGCGACCTGATCCCAACCATGGCCGACATGAAGGCCGCCTTCCCCGCCATGCTGCGCGGCACGATGGTCGGCTCTTTCCTCGGCGTGCTGCCCGGCGGCGGCGCGGCCCTGCCGCCCTTCACGGCCTATGCGCTGGAGAAGAAGCTGGCGAAGGACCCGTCGCGTTTCGGCAAGGGCGCCATCGAGGGCGTAGCCGGGCCGGAAGCGGCCAACAATGCCGGCGCACAGACCAGCTTCATCCCGCTGCTGACGCTCGGCATTCCCTCGAATGCGCTGATGGCGCTGATGATCGGCGCGCTCATGATGCAGGGCATCCAGCCAGGCCCGCAGGTGATGACCGAGCAGCCGGCGCTCGTCTGGGGCCTGATTGCCAGCATGTGGGTCGGTAACCTGATGCTGCTGGTGATCAACCTGCCGCTGGTCGGCGTCTGGGTCTCGATGCTGAAGATCCCCTATCGCCTGCTCTTCCCCGCCATCGTGCTATTCTGCTGCATCGGCACTTATGGCATCTCGAACAGCCTGTTCAATGTCTGGCTGATGCTGGGCTGCGCGGTGATCGGCTATTTCTTCATCAAGATCGGTGTCGAACCGGCGCCACTGCTGCTCGGCCTGGTGCTGGGACCGCAGCTGGAGGAAAACTTCCGCCGCGCCATGTTGCTGGCCGACGGCGACTTCACTGTCTTCCTGCGCCACCCGATCAGCGCCACCCTGCTGGGCATCGTGGCGCTGCTGCTGCTGGCGATGCTGTCGCCGGCCATCCTGCGCAAGCGCAAGCAGGCGTTGACGGAATAACAGCCGTCAACGCCGTTCCTGCAGGCCCTCGGGGCTGGCGCGATACCCGGTCAGCGTTCGGTCGGCATGGGCCAGCCGCCAGTTCAGCATCTTCTGCGCATATTCCATGATCTTCGGCGCATAGGCCGGATCAGCGGCACGGTTGTCGAGTTGCGCCGGATCCTGCTTCAGATCGAAGAACAGCGGCGGCAGGGCGGCGAAGTGGACGTATTTGTAGTCCGCATCCTGCACCACGGCGAGCGAACTCTGGTCCATCGCCGTGCCCAGAACGCCCTCCGGCTTGGAATAGAAAATGTCGCGGAAGTCGAATTCGTAATGCACCTCGGTGCGCCAGTCCGCCGGCGCTGCGCCATAGGTGAAAGGCAGCAGTGAACGGCCGTCGCACTGGCGGGGCACCGGCGCGCCGATCCACTCCAGGATGGTCGGCATGGTGTCGACCGTCTCGGTGAAACTGTCGACGATCTGGCCGCGCGTGGCGTCGGCTGATTCATCCGGATTGTAGATGATCATCGGGATACGGAAGCTGCCGTCGAAATAGCCGACCTTGCCCAGCAAGTAGTGATCACCGAGCTGCTCGCCATGGTCGCAGGTGAAGACGATCAGCGTGTCGTCCCACTGGCCGCTGTCCTTAAGGAACTGGAAGACGCGGCCGAGATGATCGTCCACTTCGCTCATCAGGCCGAAATAGGTCGCGCGCATGACGCGCACATCCTCCTCGGTCATCGCCGAACCCAGCTTGCTGGCGCCCTGGAAGAAGCCGCGCTGGTTCACATGGTCGATATAGAACTTGTGCAGCGGATGCGCCTTGCCGGCCTCTTCCGGCGTCGCGGCGCGCACCGGCGGCGCCATGTCGGCCGGATCGTACATGCTGTTATAGGGCTCGGGCGCGATGAAGGGCGGATGCGGACGGTAATAGCCCAGATGCAGGAACCAGTTCCGGTTGCTGGCGCCGTTCAGATAGGTAAGCGCGCGTTCGGTGAACCAGGCGGTATCGGTCAGATCCTTGTGCAGCTGGCCGGCGCTGCGCGTCGCGCCCGGTGTGCCTTCCTTGGGACGCCAGATATCCTCGGGGTTGTCGGGCAGCTGATGGCCCTTGGAGGCGACCCAGGCGAAATAGGCTTCCTTGTAAGGCTCGAAGACGCCGACCGGGCGGAAACCATCCATGATATCGCCCAGCACAAAGAATCGCGGATCGTTTGGCCCTGTCGTCCTCGGATCTGGAGTCGTGGTCGTATAGCCGATCAGCGCCGGATCATAGCCAGCCTTGCGCAGTTCATGCCCCAGATTGGTGAAGCGCTTGTCGAGCGGGATGGTGTTCTGCACCGCGCGATGCGTCATCTGGTAGAGGCCAGTGAGCAGCGAGGCGCGCGCCGGGCCGCAAGGTACGGCCGTGGTGAAATGGTTGCGGAAAGTGACGCCCTGGCTGCACAGGAAATCAAGGTTCGGCGTCTTCAGGCCCGGCGTGCCGAGATGAGACAGAATATCGCCGCGCCATTGATCGACGACGATGAGCAGGATGTTCTTGCGGGCCTTGTCGGTCATGGCTTTCTTCTTCGCTTAACGCAGGGTGGGATCGAGACGATCGCGCAGCCAGTCGCCCAGCATGCTGATCGAGAGGGTGGTGAGGACGATGACGGCGCTGGGCGCCAGCATGATCCAGGGGGCACGCGTGATGTATTCGCGGCCATAACCGACCATGTTGCCCAGCGAAGTCAACGGCGGCTGCACGCCGAGCCCCAGAAAGGATAGACCACTTTCCAGAAGGATGATCTCGGGGAAGGTCAGCGTCATCGACACGATCAGGGTGGAGGCGATATTCGGCAGCACATGACGGCCGTAAATGCGGAAAGACCCGGCGCCGAGATTGCGCACCGCCGACGCATAGCCCTGCTCGTTGGCTGACAGCGCCAGGCCGCGCGCGATGCGGGCATAGCGTTCCCAGCTGTGGAATCCCATCAGCACGACAAACAGCGTGATCGAATTTCCGAAGAAGGCCAGCACCGACAGCGCGATGATCATGAAGGGCATGCTGGCCTGGAAGTCGATCAGCACCAGAATTAGTGATTCGACCTTGCCACGCAGATGCGCGGCAAGAATCCCCAGCGTCGTGCCCATGCCGGCGGCGATCAGCGTGCCGAAGAAGGCGATCAGGATACTCATACGGATCGACATGATCAGGCGTGACAGCACGTCACGGCCGAGTTCATCGGTGCCAAGCGCATGGTTCCACGCGCCACCCATGCCGATCGGCGGCTGCAGCCGCGCCTTGAGGTCGAAAGCCGTGAAGCTGTAGGGCGTCAGATGGTCGGCACCCAGCGCCAGCACCAGCATGATGGCGATCCATAACAGTGCCAGCAGCACGCCCGGCGGCCAGGCGGCGAGGAAGCGCTTCAGCGCGGCGCCGCGATCGGGACGTTCAGCCGGCAAAGACGTGGCGATATCGGTCATGGTACTGCCGCTCCCTTAATGTGCGCGGCCGCGGCGCAGGCGCGGATCGAGCCAGCCATAGGCCAGGTCGACAGTGAGATTGGCCGCCACCATGGACAGCGCGATGGCGAGCAGGATGGCCTGCACCACCGCGAGGTCGCGGTTGGCCACGGCAGACACCAGCAGGCGGCCGACGCCCGGCCAGGCGAACACGCTTTCCACCACCACGGCGCCGGCGATCAGGGTGCCGACCATGAAGCCGATGATGGTGACGGTGGGAATGGCGGCATTGGGCAGGGCATGGTCGGCGATGACGCGGTGCCACGGCACGCCCTTGGCAGATGCCGTGCGGATATAAGGCTGACCCAGCACTTCCAGCATGGCCGAGCGGGTAAAGCGCGCCAGCACGGCCGCGCCCGAGATACCGAGTGTGAAAACAGGCAGGATGCCCGACCGCCAGCTGTCATTGCCGCTGGAGGGCAGCCAGCCGAGCTGCACCGAGAAGACCAGCACCAGCACCAGCGCCAGCACGAAACTCGGCACCGTGAAGCCCGCGACCGAAGCGGTCATGGTCAGGCGGTCAAGCAGCGAGTTGCGATGCAGGGCCGCGAAGATGCCGGCGGGAATGCCCAGACCAAGCTTGATCAGGAAAGCCGGGATAGTGATGGCCAGCGTCATCGGCACGCGCTCCAGCACCAGGTCGATGGCCGGGCGGCCATCGCGCATGGAGTTACCGAAATCGCCGACCACGGCACGGCTGGCATAGGTCAGAAACTGTTCCCAGATCGGCTCGTCCAGGCCCCACGACTTGCGGAAGGCGGCGATGGCTTCGGGCGGCGCATCGACTGACATGATCAGCAGGGCCGGGTCGCCCGACAGCCGCAGCACCACGAAGGCGAAGGTCACCACGAAGGCGATGGTCAGCGCGGCGCGCGCCAGGCGGGTGGCGATGAAGGCCAGCATCAATTCACTCCGAAACGGTGATCAGGCTGCGGCACGGGCTTCATCCGGCTCGACGAAATGGCAGGCGACCTGGCGCCCATCGGCCATCGGGCGCAGCACCGGCGCACTCTCGACGCAGAGCCCGGTGGCGCGCGGGCAACGCGTGCGGAAGGCGCAACCCGATGGCGGATTGGCCGGATCGGGCGGATCGCCCTGGATCGGCTTCGGCTTCTCGCCGCCATGGCGTGAGATGCTGGGGATCGCGGCCAGCAGCGCGCGGGTATAAGGATGCTGCGGATTTCGGAACAGACTCTCGGCCTCGCCATACTCGACAATGCGACCGAGATACATAACGGCGACCTCGTGGCTGATCTGGCGCACGACCTTGAGGTCATGGCTGATGAACACGTAAGCGAGGTTCAGTTTTTCCTGCAGATCGAGCAGCAGGTTGACGACCTGCGCCTGGATCGAGACATCCAGCGCCGAGATCGGCTCGTCGCAGACCAGCAGTTTCGGATTCAGGATCAGTGCGCGTGCCAGCACCACACGCTGGCGCTGGCCGCCCGAGAGTTCATGCGGATAGCGCTCGGCGTGATGCGCCTGCAGGCCGACATCAGCCATCGCGGTGCGCAAGCGCTGCTGCTTCTCGGCCTGCGGCATCCGCGGATGATGAATGTCCAGCGGCTCGGCGATCTGGCGACCGACGGTGAGCCGGCGATCAAGCGCACCGAGCGGGTCTTGATAGACCATCTGCATGGCCTGACGCTGCCGTTGCCAGCCACGACTGCCGGATTTCTCCAGCGGCGCCCCCTCGAAGCGCAACTCGCCGGCGGTCGGAACCATCAGGCCAAGCAGAAGCCGGCCGGTGGTGGATTTGCCGCAGCCGGACTCGCCCACCAGACCAAGCGTGCGGCCTGGCATCACGCTGAGCGAGATGCCATCAACGGCACGCAACACCGCCTTACGGCCGATCAACCCTTCGAGACCGGGGCCACCCTTCTGGCGGATATTGAAATGGCGCGTCAGGTTACGCGCATCGAGCAGCGCCCCATCCTTCATATTATCTGCCATCATTGGGCGATCACCGCGACGGCATGGCCCGATGCAGCGACATGTGGCACTGCCTGCGGGGCGGTTGTATCGTGAACCGGGTCGGCATGATAACGGCCGTGGAAGCAGAGCACGCGTTCGCCAGCGCTGACATGCAGTTGCGGCGGCGCGTTGCGATGGCAGCTCTCTTCCGCTTCGCCGCAACGCGGCGCGAAGGCACAGCCCTGCGGCAGGTTCCAGGGCTCTGGCACCGTGCCGGGAATGGCGGCCAGACGTCGGCGCGGCCCCTCCAATGCGGGCAAAGCGGCCAAAAGTCCGCGCGTATAGGGATGGCGCGGCCGGTCGAACATGGTCTCCGCCGGCGCTTCCTCGACCAGGCGGCCGGCATACATCACGCAGACGCGGTCGACATTCTCCGCCACCACACCAAGATCATGGCTGATCAGCACCATGGCCATGCCGCTGTCGCGGCGGATATCCTGAAGCAAAACGAGAATCTGCGCCTGAACTGTCGCATCCAGCGCCGTGGTCGGTTCGTCGGCAATCAGCAGTTCTGGCTCGCCAGCCAGCGCCATGGCGATCATCGCCCGCTGGTTCATGCCGCCGGAGAGTTCATGCGGATAATCGCGGAGACGACGCCCGGCATTGGCGATGCCGACGCGATCGAGCAGGCGTTTCGATTCGGCTTCGGCGGCGGCGCCGGTCAGGCCGCGATGCAGCGCCAGCGCCTCACCGATCTGGCGACCGATGCGCAGGACGGGATTTAAGGACGACGATGGATCCTGGAAAATCATGGCGATGCGGCGACCGCGGATGGTCTCGAGCACGTTGCGCGACGCGCCGATCATCTGCTGCGCGCCCAGCATGACGCTGCCATGCACGCGCGCCTTGCCCGGCAGCAGACCCAGTGCAGCCAGCCAGGTGACGCTTTTGCCGGAGCCCGACTCGCCCACCAGGCCGACCGCCTCACCAGCGCCGACACTCAGGTCGACGCCATGCAAGGCACGGGTGCTTTGCTTGCCATGCGGGAAATCGACCGTGAGGCCGCGAATTTCGACAAGAGAATCCATGCCGGTCTCCTTATGGGCAAAAAGGAAAGCGGCGGCGGATCATCTCCGCCGCCGCAGGGCACTTGTTCAACCGATCTTGAAGTTATGGCTGCGGAATTCCATCGCAAAGGAGGGCGAAGCCTTCCATTGGATGTCCTTGCGCTTGGCCGTGAAGGTGGCGTTCTGATGCAGCACCGTATAGGCCGGGTCTTCGCGTTCGCAGATTTCCAGCATGCGCTTGAACATCGCCTTGCGCTTGCCCATGTCGATCTCGGTGCCGAGCGCTTCGGAGAGACTGTTCATCTCGACGTTCATCCACTCCTTGACCTGCTGCTGCTGACCCTGCGGGCCGTGCTGGTTGACGATCGAAGAGATCGGGTCGCTGAACGGCGCGCTGTTCGACCAGTCGCGCACGGCGCGCTGGCCGTTATTCTCGAAGATCTGCTGCCAGTTCTCCTTCATCTCGCTCTGGATGTTCAGGCCGACCTGGCGCCACATCTCGATCAGGATCTGCGAGGTGGCGTTCTGGTTGGTGTAGTAGTTGTTGAGCATGCGGTAGGGGATCGGGTCGCCCTTGTAGCCGGCCGCCTTGAGCAGCTCCCGGGCCTTCTGCGGGTTGTATTCCGGCACCTTCCAGCCCTCGACGAACATCGGACCGTAGAATTCCCACTGCAGACCGGCCGGCACGCGGGTGCGGCCCGACCACAGGCTGTCGACAATCGCCTGGCGGTCGATAGCATGGGTGAAGGCCTGACGGATTCGCGGATCGGCCAGCTGCGGATGGAACTTGTCGAAGACGGTGAGGCGGTGGTTATCGATCAGGCCGCCCTTCACCTCGAACTTGGCATTCTTCTCGATGCCCGGAATCTGATCCGGCGGCATGTCGCAGATGAAGTCGAACTGGCCCGACAGCAGCCCGTTGATGCGGCTGGCCACTTCCGGCACCACCACCATGCGGATGCTCTTCAGCGGCGGTCGGCCGCCCCAGTATTCATCATGGGCATCCAGGACCAGTTCCTGGTCGGCCTTGTATTCGCGCACCTTGTAGGGGCCGGTGGTGACCGGCTTGATCGACCAGTCGAGCCAGGTCTTGGCTTCCTCGAAGCCGCGACGCGAAATGATTTCGCTGCCCGAGCGGGCGATACGCCCTTCCATCGTCACATCCGGCGTGCGGTTGACGAAGCGGACGGTGTATTTGTCGACGATCTCGATCTTCTCCAGCGCCGGCCAGTTGCGCTTGGCCACCGCGGGCACTTCCGGCGGCAGGTCCTTGCCCTTCATGGCGTCGCGCACCATCACATTGGCAAAGACGGTCTTGTTGCTGGTGATATCGTAATCGGGGCCGAACATGCGCTCGCGGCCATAGGTATAGGCCACATCCTCGGCGGTCAGCTCGTCGCCGTTATGGAACTTCACACCCTTGCGCAGGGTGAGTTCCACTGTGCGACTATCGATGCGGCGCCAGCTTTCGGCCAGCGCGGGCACGGCTTCCAGCTCGCTCATCAGATTGCGGCCGATCAGGCCTTCATAAAGGAATGAGAAGGTGCGCGTGCCTACATTGGACTGTTCGCGCAGCGGCTCGAGTGAGGCCGAATTGGCAATCTGCTGCACCGCGATGGTGATACTCGGGCGGCTATCGGCCTGACCGATGGCGAACCGCGGCAGCGCCAAGCTGCCTGCAGCAAGGCCGGCTCCGGCCAGGAAATGACGACGATGAACCAGCATGGCTTCCCCTCCGTTTTCGAAACTGAGGCGGAAGGCTTAAGCAGACTGCATGACCGGGCCGTGACGCTGCGATGACCCGTATATGAACCCACCGAGTCGTGATCACTGCACCTCGACCTGTGCGACAGAGGTCACACGGCGCGGGTTGAGGAACTGCACACGCCAGTCTCGCCGCGGTCGTCACGGAGCGTCAGCGCGCGAGCCAGTTGCCCGCGTTTTGATCAAGGCCAATCAGTGCAAGGCCTGAGGCAATCGACTGAAGCTGGTCGCCGGTGGCGAGTCGATCCGCGGAAAACCGCGCTTCGAACAGGCGACGCAGGGCCGGCACGAAGGACGAGCCGCCGGTCATGAAGACCTGGTCGACAGCGGCTGGCCCGATTCTGGCCGCGGAAAACACGCGATCCAGCGCCTCATCGATCTGCGCCAGCTCCGGCGCGATCCAGCTCTCGAAGCTTTTGCGTGTCACCTGTTCGCGGATTCTGATGCCGTCGGCCTCGAAGACTAGATCGGCTTTTTCGACCGAAGACAGTGCGGTCTTCACCGCCGAGACGGCGCGATAGAGCCCGAAGCCGAGATCATTCTCGATCACCGTGATGAAATCCGCGAGGGCTTCGGGATTTTCGGCTTCCTTGGCCAGCGCCTTCAGGTCGGCCATGGTTTTCGGCGATTTCAGCATGGCGAGCTGGTGCCACTGGGCGAACTGCATGTACTGCTGGCCCGGGATCGGCAGGCGCTTGCCGTCGCTGCGATAATGCCCACCCTTGCCCAGGCGCGGCGAGATCACGTTGTCGATGATGCGGTAATCGAAGGCATCGCCCGCCACGCCGACGCCGGCATGGCCGAGCGGCTGGGCCGTGAAGCCGTTCGTGCCCCTGGTGAAGCGCATCAACGAGAAGTCGCTGGTGCCACCGCCGAAATCGGCGACCAGCACGGTCGCGTCCGCCTTCAACCGGCGGGCGAAGTAATAGGCCGCGCCCACCGGTTCATAGGCATAGCGCACCGGCGGGAAGCCGGCACGGGCGTAGGACGCATCCATGCGCTGGAGCGCCAACGCAGGATCTGGACTGGCGCCGACGAATTCCACCGGACGACCGGCAATCACCGGACCATGGAGGGCCAGGGCGCCACCGGCATGGCCGCGCAGCAGACTGAGGAAGTTCGACAAAATGTCTTCGTAGGAAAAGCGCTTGCCGAAGATCACCGTCGACTGGAACAGGTGGCTGGCGGCAAAGGATTTGAACGACTGCACGAAGCGGTGTTCATAGGGGCTGTCGAGGAACTGCGCGATGGCCCAAGGGCCGGCCTCGATGCCAATGCGGCGCGTCCTGTCCTCGGACTCATCCCAGAAGCACAGCGCCGAACGGAAGATGTCATGCGCCAGACCCACATGGTCAAAGATGACCGGCGTGACCGTACCATCGGCACGCGCGATCGCCACCACCGTGTTGGTGGTGCCGAAATCGACGCCGATTGCGTAATCTGTCTGCTGGGCCATGGTCCCGCCTCGGAAGGGCGGGCTTTATAGGCCGGCACCGTGACACGGGCAAGCCGCGTCACGGTGAACAGCCGAATTACTCGCCCTTGTTGATGCTGGCGGGCAGGGTCATGGCCTTGAGGTCATACTTGGCCAGCAGTTCGTCATAGACGCCCTTTTTCTGCAGGCTGGCCAGCGCCTCCAGTACGGCATCCCGCAGCTTTGGCTCAGACTTCAGCACCGGGATGCCGGCCAGGGTGACCGTGAAGGCATCGCCCAGAATCACATAGGTGTTGGGCTCCTGGGTCTGCAGGTAGGGCAGCGTCTCGTTGCCCTGGGCGCCGGCATCGATGCGCTGAGTCTTGAGCTGGGTGCGCGCATCGATCGAGCCCTCGGTGCCGACCACGGTGATCGCCGGCTTGCCCTTGGCGACGCAGTTGGCCTCGCTCCAAGCCTCGATCTGCTTCGGCCAGTTGGTCGAACGACTGGCGCCAACCTTCTTGCCGCAGAGATCGTTCAGCGACTTGATCTCCTTCGACATCGCGGTCGAGGTATAGAACTGCGCGCCGGTCTTCAGGTAGTTGACGAAATCCTGCTGGTCGCGGCGGGTCGGCAGGTCGGTCATGCCAGCCATCACCATATCGACGCGACCGGTCTGCAGCGAAGGCAGCATCTGGGCAAAGGCGATTTCCTGCCATTCGACGGCGACGCCCATTTCCTTGGCCAACGCGGCACCAAGCTCGATATCGAAGCCCTTCAGCGTGTTGGTGGCCGGGTCCTTGAAGGTGATCGGCGGATAATTCGGCATGGTGGCGATCACCACCTTGCCGGCGCTCTTGATGCGGTCGGGCAGGTCGGCAGCGGCAGCGGGCAGCGCAATCGCAGCGGCCAGCAGGCCGAGAGTGAAATGCTTCATAAGCGACATGGGTGAGGTCTCCTTCGGGGCTGTCAGTTCAAAACGGCGGCAATGAATTCGCGGGTGCGGGCCTGCTGCGGGTTGCTCAGAATCTCCTGCGGCGTGCCGGCCTCGACGATGGCGCCGCGATCCATGAAGACGACGCGATGGGCAACCTCGCGGGCGAAACCCAGTTCATGGGTCACCACGATCATGGTCATGCCGCTGCCCGCCAGGCCGCGCATCACCTGCAGCACCTCACCCACCAGTTCAGGATCGAGCGCGGAGGTCGGCTCGTCGAACAGCATCAGCTTCGGCTTCATGGCCAGCGCACGGGCAATCGCCACGCGCTGCTGCTGGCCGCCCGAGAGCTGCGCCGGATAAGCATCACGCTTGTCGGCGAGGCCGACGCGCTCGAGCAGCGTCATCGCTTCCGCGATGACCTCGGCCTTGCGGCGCTTCTGCACGGTGACCGGGCCTTCGATGATATTCTGCAGCGCCGTCATATGCTGGAACAGGTTGAAACGCTGGAACACCATACCGGTGGCCAGGCGCTGACGCGCCACATCCCTGTCGGGCAGCGGATGGAGCTTGTCGCCACTGCGGCGATAGCCGATCAGTTCACCATCGATCCAGATGCCGCCGCCATCCACGCGTTCTAGCTGGTTCAGGCAACGGAGGAAGGTGCTCTTGCCCGAACCCGATGGTCCGATGATGCAAAGCACCTCGCCATGATGGATGTCCAGCGACACGCCCTGCAGTGCCGTGAAGCTGCCAAAGGTCTTGCGCACATCGCGCGCAACCAGCATGGGCTCGCTCATGCTCATGCCGGCGCTCCCGCGGCGTCCACGGCGGCCTTGCGCGCCGTCTCGGGCCGACGATGGCCCTTGGCAAAATAGCGCTCGAGGAAATGCTGACCGATGCTGAGCACGGTGACCACCGCCAGATACCAGATGGCAGCCACGAACAACATCTCGATGACAAAGTTGTTGGCGTAATAGATGGTCTGGGCGTTGCGCAGGATTTCGGAATACTGAATCACGCTGGCGATCGAGGTCAGCTTGACCATGCTGATCACCTCGTTGCCGACCGGCGGGATGATCACCCGCATCGACTGCGGCATGATGATCCGGCGCAGCACGGTCAGCCGCGTCATGCCGATGGCCTGAGCCGCTTCAGTCTGGCCGGCATCCACCGAGAGGATCCCTGAGCGCACCACTTCGGCGGTGTAAGCCCCCTGGTTGATGCCCATGCCGAGCAGGGTGGCCACAAAGGGCGTGATGACTTCCACCGTGCGCACCGAGAACACGTCCGGGATGCCGATGCGCGGGAAGACCAGCGCCAGGTTGAACCACAGCAGCAGTTGCAGGATCAGCGGCGTGCCGCGGAAAAACCAGATGTAGAAGACGGCAACGCCCTTCAGAACCGGATTGGGCGACATCACCATGATGGCGAACAGCACGCCCAGCACGATGCCCAGCAGCATAGCGCAGGCGGTCATGATGATGGTGTTGACCAGACCACTGAGGATCGCCGGCGCAGTGAAGAACTGCCCGACGATGCGCCAGGCGATCTGGCCATCGGCGAATGCCTTCACGATGAACAGCAGGATGGCGATAATCGCGGCAGCGGCGAGCCAGCGGCCATAATGGCGTGGGGCGACGATAGGCAGACGCGCGATATCGTAGCGGTCTCGCGGCGTATCCTTCGATGGCTCTGCATTCATGACCGGTCCCCCGACTCTCTCGTCATTTCGCATGCAAGAACGATGCTAATAGCTACGGCTGCGGCCCCTTGTAGGTCGCACACCAGGCCGCCTGTTCGGCACAAGCGGCCTTCAGGCGAGCGAGCTGCTCGCGCACCCGCTCCGGCGCGGTGCCACCATAGCCCTGGCGCGCCGCCACGGCGGCATCCGGCGTCAACGCCGCCTTGATCGAGATATCAAGGCGCGCATCGACCAGTGCCAGGTCCTCGGCGGTCAGCTGCTCCAGCTCAATGCCACGTTCCTCGCAGAGCCGCACCACGGCGCCAGTGATCTCATGCGCCTGGGCGAAAGGCACGCCGCGCCGCGACAGCCAGTCGGCCACTTCTGTGGCAAGCGTGAAGCCTTGGGTCGACTGGCGGCGGAGTTCGCCCACCTGCACGGTCATGCTGCGCACCAGACCGGACAGCGCCGGCTGCACCAGCAGCAGGCCATCGATCGCATCGAAAGCGGCCGCCTTGTCCTCGATCATGTCGCGGTTATAGGCCAGCGGCAGACCTTTCAGCGCCACCAGAATGGTGTTGAGATCACCGATCAGGCGAGCCGAGCGCCCGCGCGTAATCTCGGCAATATCCGCATTCTTCTTCTGCGGCATGATCGACGAACCGGTGGCAAAGGCATCGTCCAGCACGATCCAGCCGAACTGGCGCGAGCACCAGAGCACGATTTCCTCCGACAGCCGCGACAGATGCACACCATGCATGGCCAGCACGAAGAGGAATTCGGCGACATGGTCCCGATTGCCGACCGCATCGATGGAATTCTCGGTCGGCGCATCGTAACCAAGTTCGACGGCCGCCAGCTCCGGATGCATGGCAATCGCCGAACCGGCGAGCGCGGCAGCACCGAGCGGCGAGCGGGCGAAACGGCTGTCCCAGTCCTGCATGCGTGCGATGTCGCGCGACACGGCCTGCGCATGGGCCAGCAGCTGATGCGCAAACAGGATCGGCTGCGCCGGCTGCAGATGGGTGAAGCCCGGCGCCACGGTGGCGATATGATGCTCGGCCTGGCCGGTCAGCGCCGCCTGCAGCTCCAGCATGCCGCGCACCAGACGGCGGCCGTAATCGCGCAGGTACAGGCGCAGGTCATTGGCAGACTGATCGTTGCGCGAGCGCCCAGCCCGCAGCTTGCCGCCCAGCGGCCCCAGCCGCTCGGTCATCACACGCTCGACGAAGGTATGGATATCCTCATCAGCCTCGGTGGGCGCAATGCGGCCAGCCTGCTGGTCAGCAAGGATCACCTGCAACGCCTCGATGATGCTGGCGCATTCGGCATCGGTCAGCAGCGACGCACGCTGCAGCTCGCGGGCATGCGCCATCGAAGAGATGATGTCATAGGGGATCAGGCGATGATGGTTCTGCGGCGAGCGCGACAGTGCCATCAGGGCCGGGTCGGGTGGCGAGCGGAACCGCGCGCCCCAGAGGCGGGGTGTGTCGTCCGAATGATTCTTGCTCATGGCGCCAGCAGCCCCCCGGTCTTCTTGATCGACACCAGACAGAGCATGGTGAACAGCATCTGGGCGGCGGTCTGAGCCGTCACCGTGTTGGCATCATATTGCGGCGCGACTTCGACCACATCGCCGCCGACGATATCGAGGCCGGCAAGACCGCGCAGGATCGCCAGGGCCTCGCGTGGCGTCAGGCCACCCACTTCCGGCGTGCCGGTGCCCGGCGCATAGGCGGGGTCTAGACCATCCACATCGAAAGTCACATACAGCGGACCATCGCCGATCACGGCACGGGCCTTCTCGATCACCGCTGGAATGCCCATGGCATCCACCTCTTCGGCGTGGATCACGGTCATGCCGCTCTCGATCGAGAATTCCCACAGATATTCGGCGGCGCCGCGGATGCCGATCTGGATACAGCGGTCCGGATCGAGCACGCCATCCAGAACGGCCTGGCGGAATGGGCCGCCATGATGGAACTTGGCGCCCTCATATTCGCCGCTGGTGTCGCAATGAGCATCGATATGCACCATGCCCAGCGGCTTATCGCCGCCGAGCGCGCGCATGATCGGCAGGGTGATCGAATGATCGCCGCCAACCGAGAGCGGGATCACCCCGGCAGCTTTGATGCGACGGTAAAAACCTTCGATATCGGCATGGCAGCGCTCGAGGCTGAATCGGCTCTGCATCGGCACATCGCCGATATCGGCGGCCTTGATCTCGCCCAGCGGCGCGCGCTTCAGCACATGCTCGTAGGGTCCGATCCGCTCGATGCCGCGCACGGCCCGCGGGCCGAGGCGCGCGCCGGCGCGGTTGGTGACACCCAGGTCCATCGGCACGCCGACCAGGCAACAGTCCAGGCCGGCGAAATCGGCATCCGACTGGATCGGCCGGTAGGGCGCGCTGACGAAGGTGGCGACATCGGCGAACGGCCATTTGCGCCGTTCCGGGTCGAGGAAGATCTGGGTGGCGACGGCAGCGAAATGGGGATCGAAGATATCGCCGCCCTTGGCGTCTCCGTATTTCGCCCGCAATGCCTGCAGCTTGCTGATGTTCATGGCAACCCCTGACCTGTTTGGTCCGTCATGGGAGGATTTCTATCGCGCGGCCCTGTTTTCCGCCTTGCCGACGACTTTGCGCTGGACGGTGGCTGCAGGACAAGCGAGTTTATCGGCATGCTCCAGCGTGAGAAAAACTCTCGGAATACCCCTTCCCCGTCCCGCTTGCCGCCACTGAATGCGCTGCGCGCCTTCGAGGTGGCGGCCCGGCATCTGTCGATGACCCGGGCGGCGGAGGAGCTGAATGTCACCCATGGCGCGGTGAGCCAGCATGTGCGGCAGCTCGAGGCGATCACCGGCGCGGCGCTGTTCGAGCGCAGCGGCAACCGCCTGCGCCTGACCCCGGCCGGCACAGCGTTGCTGCAGCCGTTGCGCCAAGCCTTCGACCTGCTGACCGACGCCACCCGCCAGATCACCACCGGCGAAACCGGCGGCGAGGTGGTGATCAGCGCACCGCCGGCATTGGCCACATTGTGGCTGGTGCGGCAGGCCGGCGCCCTGCTCGCGCAGCATCCAGCGCTGCAGTTGAGGCTGATCTCGGGCAGTGACGCGCGACCGGCCCGTGCCGTACCGATCGACATGGCGATCCGCTATGGCGACGGCCGCTGGCCCGCGCAGATCGTCGAACATTTGAGCGACGTGCATTTGATGCCGGTCTGCAGCCCGGAACTGCTGAGCACCCACGGCCTGCGCCGCGACGATTTCGCACTTCTGGAAACCACGCCGCTGCTGTGTGCAGACAACGGCGATGAGTGGGACAAATGGCTAGCCAGCAGCGGGCGACCACGTCTGGCGCAAGGCCCCCGGCATTATCTGGGCAATGCGCTGACCGCCATCGAGATGAGCGCGGCGGGCTTCGGCATCGCCATCGGCGACAACGTCACCACCTCGCGCTATCTCGCCGACGGGCGGCTGGTCTGTCCGATCCAGCACAGCACGCGCGCAGCCAACAGCTTCTATCTGGTGGTACGGCCGGAATCGGAAACCCGGCCGGCGGTGATCCTGTTGCGGCAGTGGATCCGCGACAGCTTCGCCGCAATGACTCTTGCGGGGCGCTAGCTCGCCTTCACTTTCTGGCGGAAAGCGTGGAGCAGCGGTTCAGTATAGCCGTTGGGCTGCGCCACGCCTTCAAAGACCAGCGCGCGCGCGGCCTGATAGGCCAGGCTGGCATCGGGATTCGGGGCCATCGGCTTGTAGAGCGGATCGCCGGCATTCTGCGCATCCACCTTGGCGGCCATACGCTTCAGCGCCGCATCGACCTGTTCCTTGGTGCAGATGCCGTGCAGCAGCCAGTTTGCCATATGCTGCGACGAGATGCGCAATGTGGCGCGATCTTCCATCAGGCCGATATCGTGGATATCGGGCACCTTGGAGCAGCCCACACCCTGATCGACCCAGCGCACGACATAGCCCAGGATGCCCTGCGCATTGTTGTCGAGCTCGTCCTTCACATCCTGTTCGGAGAAATTCTGCCCCGTCGACAGCGGAATACTCAGCAACTCACTGAGCGGCGGCACCGCCTGTTTGGCAACTTCAGCCTGACGGCCGAAGACATCGACGGTGTGATAATGCGTGGCATGCAGCGTGGCCGCCGTCGGGCTCGGCACCCAGGCGGTGTTAGCGCCGGTCTTGGGGTGGCCGATCTTCTGGTCCAGCATATCAGCCATGCGATCCGGCGCGGCCCACATACCCTTGCCGATCTGCGCCATGCCGGAAAGACCGCAACCGATGCCGATGGCGACATTGCGCTCTTCGTAAGCCTTGATCCAGGCACTGGCCTTCATCTGCGCCTTGCGCACCATCGGGCCGGCCTGCATCGAGGTATGCATCTCGTCGCCGGTGCGGTCGAGGAATCCGGTATTGATGAAGACGATGCGATCCTTCACGGCGTTGATGCAGGCGGCGAGGTTGGCCGATGTGCGGCGCTCCTCGTCCATCACGCCGACCTTGACGGTGAAGCGCTTCAGGCCCAGCAAATCCTCGATGGCATCGAACAGCTTGTTGGTGAAAGCGGCCTCTTCCGGACCGTGCATCTTCGGCTTGACGATATAGACCGAACCGGCGCGGCTGTTGGTGAAACGGCCCTTCTTCTGCAGGTCATGAACCGCGATCAGGCTGGTGACAATTCCGTCGAGAATGCCTTCGAAGGCTTCCGAGCCATCGGGCAGATGGATCGCCGGCGTGGTCATCAGGTGGCCGACATTGCGCACGAACAGCAGGCTGCGGCCAGCCAGGGTGAGCCTGCCGCCCTTCGCGGCGGTATACTCGCGGTCCGCCTCCAGCGCGCGGGTCATGGTCTTGCCGCCCTTGTCGAAGCTGGCTTCCAGATCGCCTTTCATCAGGCCGAGCCAGTTGGCGTAGGCAGCTGCCTTGTCTTCGGCGTCCACGGCAGCGACCGAATCTTCCAGGTCGACAATGGTGGTAAGCGCGGCTTCCAGAATCACATCGGCCATGCCGGACGGATCGCCCTTGCCGATGGGATGCGCGCGGTCGATCACCAGTTCGATATGCAGGCCGTTATGCTGCAGCAGCACCGACGACGGATTGGCGGCATCGCCGCGATAGCCGACAAAGGCGGCCGGATCTTTCAGCGCCGGCGACAACGCGCCGTCCTTAATGCTCCAGCCCTTCACATCGGTGTGGCTGCCCGAGGCCAGCGGCACGGCTGAATCAAGGAAAGCCTTGGCCTTGGCAATCACCTTGGCGCCGCGCGCCGGATCGTAGCCCTTCTTCTCGGCCGGATCGTGCGGGATCGCATCAGTGCCGTAATAGGCATCATAGAGGCTGCCCCAGCGCGCGTTCGCAGCATTGAGCAGGAAGCGCGCATTGAGCACCGGCACGACGAGCTGCGGCCCGGCCATGCGCGCGATCTCGGGATCGACATTCTGGCTGGCGATCTTGAACGGCGCCGGCTCGGGCACGAGATAGCCGATCTCCTTCAGGAAGGCTTCATAGGCGGCGGCATCATGCGGCTTGCCTTTGCGCTGCTGGTGCCAGGCATCGATCTTGGCCTGGAGATCATCGCGCTTTTGCAACAGCGCGCGGTTCTCCGGCGTGAACCGGGCATAGATATCGGCAACACCGGCCCAGAAGGCCTTGGGCTCAAGCCCAGTGCCCGGCAGGGCCTTGGCATCGATGAAATCAGCGAGTTCGGCGGCGACCTTGAGGCCAGCCTTGTCCACGGTCTTGCTCATGGCGTTTCCTGAAGTGTTACAGAGGGTTATCTAATCTTGCCGACCAGTGTAGCAAAGCCCGTATTCATTCTGTAGACGAAAAGAATTGAAAGCAGTCGTTCTTTATGAGAACGAATGTAAATGGACAAGGAATACGAGCTGTTCGCCCGGGTGATCGAGACCGGCAGCCTGGCTGCCGCCGGCCGCAGCCTGCATCTCTCGCCCGCCATGGTGTCGAAGCGCATCGCGCGGCTGGAGGAGCGGCTGGGCGCGCGGCTCTTGCACCGGACGACGCGCAAGCTCGCCACAACAGAGGCGGGGCAGCGCTTCTATGAACGCGTGGTGCAGATTCTGGCCGCCTCGCGCGAGGCTGAGAGCTTTGTCACCGGTGTGGCCGGCGCGCCCTCGGGGCGCCTGCGCATCTCGGCGCCGACCTCCTTTGGTCGCCTGCATGTCGCCCCGCATGTGAAAAGCTTTCTCGACCGCTGGCCACGTCTGCAAGTCGAACTCGATCTGACAGACTCATATGTCGACCTGCTGGGTGAGCGCATCGATCTCGCCATCCGCATCGCACCCGCCGTCGAGCCCGGCCTGACCGGACATCGGCTGGCTCCCAATCATCGCGTACTCTGCGCCAGCCCCGGCTATCTGAAACAGCATGGCATGCCGAAAACGCTGGCCGATCTGACGCAGCACAAATTGCTGGCGGCGGCGGCGCAGCTGCCCTGGCGTCTGCAGGGCAAGGGCGGCACCATCGTCACGGTGCCGGGCGAGAGCGCCGTGCGCACCAACTCCAGCGAGGTGGTGCGCGAGCTGGCCATCGCAGGCCTAGGCATCGCCCTGCGTTCGACCTGGGATATCGGCGCCGACCTGCGCGACGGCCGCCTGCGCGTGATCCTGCCTGAGCATCCCGGCGCCGCCGATGTCAGCATCTTCGCCGTACATCCGGCCACCAGCTTCATCCCGGCCAGCGTCGGCGCTTTTGTGGAGCACCTGCGCGGAATCTACGGCCCGGAGCCGGACTGGAACCCGGCCTGAGTCCAGGCGTTTCCCATGGGCTGCTTACAAGCCCATGGAGGCATCATGCTCAAATTCATCGGATGGGCCGTGCTGATCATTTTCCTGATCGGCCTGCTGGTCGTGCTCGGCGTGTTCAAGGCTATTTTCTGATCTGCCCCAGTGCAGCCTCGAAGCTGCCGGCGACCGGGAACTGACTGACCCCGATCATCAGATTCTCGGCCAAGCCGAAATCCTCGATCACCCAGCCCCCCTCATCCTTGCCGCCCTGCCCCGGCGTGCGTTCGGCCAGCAGGCGCCGGTCCTGCATCCACAAGTGAACCGGCTTGCCCAGCGCTTCGGCATAGCCGATTTCCCAGGCCGTGCCCGGATCCATGTTAGGTCCACGGAAGCTGGCGATATGCGCGACCACAGCGTCGCAGGCCAGCAGCAGCGCCACATTCGCATCCTTGATATGGCGCGCCAGCGCCGCGCCGCTCAGATGCACGGGCAGGGCATTGTCGATCGGGGTCAACGGCGTGAAGCCGTGACGGCGGCAGGCCTCGCGCATGGCCGTGAAACGCGCATCGGCATCAGGCGCGAAAACGTCAGGCCCGGCGAGATAGAGTTTCACTCAGGCCGGCAGGGTGGTGAGGCGCCAGGTGGCGGCGACCTCGGGCGAGAAAACCACGACACGCTCGGCGCCGACGGTGATCTCGGCCGGCACGTCGGATGACGCCAGTTCCAACTTCAGCTTCGACTCATTCAGCGGCAGGCCGTAGAAGCGCGGGCCATTCAGCGAGGCAAATGCCTCCAGCTTGTCCAGCGCGCCATCTTCATGGAAGACCTGCGCATAGGACTGCATGGCGGTCGGCGCGTTGAAGATGCCGGCGCAGCCGCAGGGCGCTTCCTTGGTATGGGCCGCATGCGGCGCCGTATCGGTGCCAAGGAAGAAGCAGGCTTTACCAGACGTTGCCGCCTTGCGCAGCGCCAGGCGATGGTCCTCGCGCTTGGCGATCGGCAGGCAATAGAGATGCGGACGCACGCCACCCTCGAAGATCGAGCTGCGGTTGATCATCAGGTGATGCGAAGTGATGGTGGCGGCAAGACGCCCGGCGGTCTCGGCCACGAAGGTTGCGGCCTCCGACGTGGTGATATGCTCCATCACGATCTTCAGCGCCGGAAAATCCTTCAGCAGCGGGATCAGGACGCGGTCGATATAGACCTTCTCGCGGTCGAAGATATCGATCGCGCGATCCGTCACCTCGCCATGCACCAGAAGCGGCATGCCGATCTTTTGCATCATCTCCAGTGCCGGATAGGCCTTCTTGATATCCGTCACACCATGCTGCGAATTGGTGGTGGCGCCGGCCGGATAGAGCTTGGCGGCGACCCAGACCTTGTCCTTGAAGCCGCGCTCGATTTCGGCCGGCGCGGTGGTATCGGTGAGATAGCAGGTCATCAGCGGTTCGAACGCCATGCCTGCTGGCAGTGCGGCCATGATGCGGGCGCGGTATTCGGTCGCCTGCTGCACGGTGGTGACCGGCGGCTTCAGGTTCGGCATCACGATGGCGCGGGCGAACTGGGCTGCCGTATGCGGCAGTACCGCTTTCAGCATATCGCCGTCGCGCAGATGCACATGCCAATCGTCGGGGCGGCGGATGGTGATGGCGGTCATGCGGGCGGGACTCGCGAAGCAATGAGGACGATCGGATTTACATAAAACAAGTCACTCAGCCTGTCACCGCCTTAGCCTGTCACTGGCAGCGCGGTGGTGTATTTCACCTGCTTGAGCGCGAAGCTCGACTTGATGCTGGCCACGCCGGGCACCCGAGTCAGGTGATCGAGCAGAAAGCGCTCGTAATCCTGCAGACTGCCGACCACCACCCGCAGCAGGTAATCGAAATCGCCGGTCATCAGGTAGCATTCCATCACTTCGGGCCGCTTGCGCACCGCCTTCTGGAAGGTTTCCAGCGCGGATTCCACCTGCTTGTCTAGCGAGACACTGGTGAAGATGCTGATCGATAGCCCGAGCGCTTCCGGGTCGACCAACGTGACGTATTTCGAGATCACCCCAGCATCTTCCAATGCCTTCACCCGGCGCCAGCAGGGGGAGGAGGAAATCCCCGCCTCCTCGGCCAGCTCGGCGCTGGAAAGCCGGGCGTTTTCCTGCAGGGCGCGCAGGATATTGCGGTCGATCTGGTCCAGATCTGCAGGATTTTTGCTCATAGTGACAATTTTAGGGACGAATTTTGCAAATTCCCAGCCATATGCGGGCTAGATTGCAAGAAAATGCCCCTTTTCGGGGATTATGATTGGGCATTCCCCACAGGATTTGCCCCATGCCCGTTTCGCCGCAGACCCCGATTTCTTCAAAGACCATCGATATTCTGACCGACCTGGAGCGCAAGGCGCTGTGGCTCTCCACCTGGATGATCCACAACGCCAATCACCTGCGCGAGAAAAGCGACGGCCTGAAGGTGGGTGGGCACCAGGCCTCCAGCGCCTCGCTCGCCACCATCATGACGGCGCTGTATTTCCACGCGCTGAAGGCCGCCGACCGCGTCGCGGTGAAGCCCCATGCCAGCCCGATCTTCCATGCCATCCATTACCTGATGGACCGGCAGACGCGCGAGAAGATGGAAAACTTCCGCGGCTACAAGGGTGCGCAGTCTTATCCGTCGCGCACCAAGGACATGGACGATGTCGATTTCTCCACCGGCTCGGTGGGCCTGGGCGCGGCGCAGACTTTGTTCGCCAGCTTGGTGCAGGATTACGTCACTGCCCATGGCTGGCGCGAGGGCATCGGCGAAGGTCGCATGGTGTCGCTGCTGGGCGATGCCGAGATGGATGAAGGCAACATCTTCGAAGCGCTGCTGGAAGGCTGGAAACACGGCCTGCGCAACACCTGGTGGGTGATCGACTATAACCGCCAGAGTCTGGATGCTGTGGTGCGCGAAGGCCTGTATGACCGGCTGGAAGCGATCTTCCGCGCATTTGGCTGGGATATCGTCACCGTGAAGCATGGCCGTCTGCAGCAGGCGGCCTTTGCCGAACCTGGCGGCGAGAAACTGCGGCAGTGGATCGACAGTTGCCCCAACCAGTTGTTCTCCGCGCTGACCTTCCAGGGCGGCGCGGCCTGGCGCAAGCGGCTGCTCGACGACCTCGGCGACCAGGGTGATGTGACGCAGCTCATTGAAAAGCGCAGTGACGACGAGCTGGCCCGGCTGATGACCAATCTCGGCGGCCATGACCTGCCCTCGCTGGTCGAGGCCTTCGATACCATCGACCATGACCGGCCGGTCGTCTTCCTCTGCTACACCGTGAAGGGCTTCGGCTTGCCGCTGGCTGGCCACAAGGACAACCATGCCGGCATGCTGACGCCGGCGCAGATGGAGACGTTCCGCGCTGCGATGAACATCCGTCCTGGCCATGAATGGGACAAGTTCGAAGGCCTGAATCATTCCGCCAGTGAACTGGACGCCTTCATCAAGGCTGCGCCGTTCAATGCGCTGCAGCAGCGCCGGCTGCCCTCGGCGAGGATCCCGGTGCCGGCCGACCTACCCGCACCATTGCAGGCCGAGATGTCGACCCAGCAGGGCTTCGGCCTAATCATGAACGAGATCGGGCGCTCGTCCGACGAACTGGCCACGCGCATCGTCACCACCGCACCCGATGTCACTGTCTCGACCAATCTGGGAGCCTGGGTCAACCGGCGCGGGCTGTTTGCGCAGGAAGCCGTGGCCGACCTGTTCCGCAAGGAGAAGATTCCATCGACGTTTACCTGGGACTTCTCGCCCAAGGGCCAGCACCTGGAACTCGGCATCGCCGAGATGAACCTGTTCACATTGCTGTCTGCTCTCGGCCTGTCGCATTCGTTGTTCGGCGCGCGGCTGCTGCCGATCGGCACGCTGTACGATCCCTTCATCTGCCGCGGGCTGGATGCGCTGAACTACGCCTGCTACCAGGATGCACGTTTTATCGCGGTGGCGACGCCGTCCGGCGTGTCGCTGGCACCCGAAGGCGGCGCGCATCAGTCGATCTCCACGCCGCTGATCGGCCTGGCGCAGGATGGTCTGGCCTCTTTCGAGCCGGCCTATGTCGATGAGCTCGCCGTCATCCTGCGCTTTGCCTTCGACTACATGCAGCGTGACGGCGAAGGGCAGCCGGACGAGCGCACCTGGCTGCGCGACGAGATCGGTGGCGCGGTGTACTTGCGGCTCTCCACCCGCACGCTGGAACAGCAGAAGCGCGCGATGACGCCAGCACTCAAGCAGGGCATCATCGATGGTGCCTACTGGCTGCGTGAACCGACGCCCAATACCGAGATCGTCATCGCCTACACCGGCGTGCTGGCGCCCGAGGCCATCGAGGCCGCCGGCATGATTGCCGAAGACCGCCGCGATGTGGCGGTGCTGGCGATTACGTCTGCCGACCGATTGAATGCCGGCTGGACGGCCGCGCAGCGGGCGCGCGAACGTGGCCTGGTGCATGCCCGCAGCCATATCGAACGCCTGCTCGAAAGCCTGCCGCCCCATTGCGGCATCGTGACCGCAATCGACGGTCATCCAGCGACGCTGGCCTGGCTCGGTTCAGTGAACGGCAACCGTGTGCGCTCACTCGGCATCGAGCATTTCGGCCAGACCGGCAGCCTCAGTGATCTCTATCGCCATTACGGCCTGGATGCCGATGCCATCGCGCTGGCGGCGCAGGCGCTGGTGCCCGGCCGGCCGGTGCGTCACCTGCGCGCGGTTTGAACCGGATTTGCCACCAACGTCGTTTCGACAAAGCTTGTGAAGGCGCGTGCCTTGGCGCTGGCGCGCCGGCCGCTGGGGAAGACCGCCCAGAGTTCCAGCGGCGGCATGGTCCACGCCGACAGAACTTCGGTGATGCTTGCATCAGCCAGTTCGGGGCTGAACATCCATTCCGAGCCGATCGTCAAACCAAGGCCCGCCTGCACAGCCGCGCGTACGCCCTCGCCGGAGGTGACCCGAATGCGGCCCTGCACGGCAACCGAGATTTCAGTCGATCCATGACGGAAGGACCAGGTGTTACCGAGCAGGCTGGATTGCGACATCAGGATCACCTCATGCTTGGCCAGATCCGTCGGCACCAGGGGTTCGCCGGCGCGTGCTAAATACGCGGGCGAGCCGACAATAATGCGGCGGCATTCACCAACCTTGCGCGCGGTAAGCGCTGAATCAGGCATGACGCCAATACGCAGCGCGACGTCGATACCGTCCTCCACCAGATCGCTGGTGCGGTCCTCCATCACCATCTCGATATCAAGCGCCGGATGTGCCGCCAGGAAGGCGGACAGATGCGGGATGACATGCAGACGCGCGAAGGTGACTGCCATACCGACACGCAAACGGCCGGTCAGCCCCCCTCCGGCACCGCGCGCCGCCAGGTCGGCTTCGTCAGCTTCCTCAATGGCGCGGCGGGCACGTTCGTAAAATCCCTGGCCAGCCTCGGTGGGCGTCAGGCCACGCGTAGACCGCAGCAGAAGCTGCACGCCCAACCGGTCCTCCAACTGCGCGATGGTCTTGGAAACGGCCGGCTGGCCGACCTGCAACTGGCGGGCGGCACCGGAAAACGAGCCGGTATCCACCACCCGTACAAAGGTTTCCATTGCCGCCAGTCGGTCCATACCCATTCTCCTGCGGAATAATAATAGGGCTGTGACTGACTGAATTCCAATTTGGAAGGAATGACTGGCCCGCCCCAGGATAGAAGCAGGCCGCCATCCAACCGGATCAGGCCGCCAGCGCGCGGGCCTTTTCCAGCACCGGCAGCAGTTCTTCCGGGTCCGGCCGCCGGGTGTAATCCGGGTTCACCTCGGCATAGAGGATGACGCCGGCCTGACTGATCACGAAACGGGACGGCATCGGCAGCGTCCAGCTATCGTCGCCATTCACCGCAGCCAGGTCATTTTTGAAGGTGGTCTTGTACAACTCAGCCAGATAGCCGGGCAACGTGAAGCGCAGGCCGAAGGCCGCCGCAACAGCATTGCCAGGATCCGACAGAATCGGAAAGTCGAGCTTGTTCTCGCGCATGGAACGCCTGCTGTTCACTGGGGTCTGCGGCGAGATCGCAACCAGCGAAGCGCCCAAAGCCTGCAGAGCCGGTAGCGTCGCCTGCAACGCCTGCAGCTCCATGTTGCAATACGGACACCAGATACCGCGATAGAAACTGATCGCCAGCGGACCTCGGGCCAGCAGATCGGCGGAGGACACCAGCTTGCCCTCGGGATTGCTCAGGCTGAAAGGCGGGGCCGCGTCGCCCGCCTTCAGGGCGCGGGCGGCGGCGCCGGAGGTCACCAAGTCATCAGTGGCGCGATGCATGGTATCAACGATGGCGCGCGGCAGATTGTAGGGCGGCGCACCGGATTCGATGGTTTCGCGGAAGGCGTCAAGCTTGGCTTGCAAGGACATGATGGATCTTTCTGTTCCGGGCGACGGCAAAAGGCTGTCGGCGGCGGCTACAGAAATGTCGGAAAGCACTCGTATCCAGTAGATGGCCTGGAGCAATAACGCCCATTCCGGGCGGGAATGGAGCGGTCCTACAAAATCAGCCTCAACTGCGGTTCATCTTCGGCTGGCTGTTCGTCCTCGCCCAGGGAGGACAACGTCACGCCGAGCAGGCGGATGCCCTTGGTGGACGGGAATAGCGGTTGCAGCAGCGTTTCGACGATCTCTGCAATCTCGGCCTCTGACGCCACCGGTGCCGGCAGGGTGCGGCTGCGGGTGATCTGCTGGAAGTCGGCGTATTTTACTTTCAGCGTCACTGTGCGACCGCGGATGTCGGACTTCTCGCAATAGCGCCAGACCTTGGCGATGATCGGCTGCAGCTCGATCTCGGCCTCGCCGCTGGTGAAGAGATCGTCCGAGAAGGTATTCTCTGCCCCCACCGACTTGCGGATGCGATCGGGCCGCACCTGACGTTCGTCGATGCCGCGCGAGATCCAGTAGTAATAGCGCCCGGACTTGCCGAACTGCTGCTGCAGGAACTCCATGGTCTGCGCGCGCAGGTCAAGCCCGGTCTGGATGCCGAGCCGGTTCATCTTTTCAGACGTTGCCGGTCCGATGCCATGGAAACGGCCCACCGGCAGCGTCTCAACAAAAGCCGGACCCGCCTTTGGCGTGATCACGAACAAGCCATCGGGCTTGTTCTGGTCCGATGCCAGCTTGGCTAGGAACTTGTTGTAGGACACGCCGGCCGAGGCGGTGAGCTGTGTCACGGCTTTTATCTTGGCGCGGATTTCCTCGGCGATCTGGGTGGCAGACTCGATGCCCTTCAAGTTTTCGGTGACATCGAGATAGGCCTCGTCGAGCGACAGCGGCTCGATCAGCGGCGTGTATTCGGCAAAGATATCCCTGATCTGCTGCGACACCGCGCGATAAACCGGAAACCGGTGCGGCACGAAAATCAGTTCGGGGCATTTGCGTTTTGCCGTCACCGAGGGCATGGCCGAGCGCACGCCGAACTTGCGCGCCTCATAGGACGCGGCCGCAACCACGCCGCGCTCGCGCGAACCGCCGACGGCCACCGGTTTGCCGCGCAGGTCCGGATTGTCGCGCTGCTCCACCGAGGCGTAGAAGGCATCCATGTCGATATGGATGATCTTGCGTATCCGCTCCTGCGGCATGTCCTGCGGCGAATCCCCGGTCATGCCGGTATGGATACCGGCTTTGTGATCATTGGTCACCGGGTGGCCTGCAAGCTTCCGGTGGATTCCACGGCAAAGCGGACGTAGGCTTTCGGCTTCAGACCGGCGCAGACCGGACTTTCCAGGAGGAAACCATGCACAGTCTTCGCCATGTCACCGCCGTCGCCGCCGCCCTGTTCCTGACAATTCCTGCCATGGCCGCCGACTATCCGGCACCGAAGGACGGCAGCTTTGTCGCCAAGGATTTCAAGTTCCATACCGGTGAGGTGATGCCGGCACTGACGCTGGCCTACAAGACGGTGGGCGAGCCGACCGGCGAACCGGTGCTGATCCTGCATGGTACGGCCGGTTCGGCGCAGAGCATGCTGACCCCGGCCTTTGCGGGCGAACTGTTCGGCGAGGGTCAGCCGCTGGATGCGAAGAAGTATTTCATCATCCTGCCCGATGCCATCGGTGCGGGAAAATCCGGCAAGCCGTCGGACGGCCTGAAGGCGAAATTCCCGCAGTATAACTACGACGACATGGTGGATGCGCAGTATCGCCTGGTCACCGAGGGCTTAGGGATCAAACATCTGCGCCTGGTGCTGGGCAATTCCATGGGCGGCATGCAGACCTGGATCTGGGGTACCAGATATCCCGGCATGATGGATGCGCTGGTGCCAATGGCCTCGCAGCCGACCGAAATGTCGAGCCGCAACTGGATGCTGCGCCGCCTGCTGGTCGATACGGTGCGCAACGATCCCGACTATATGGGCGGCAATTATACCCAGCAGCCAAAATCGATGAAGATGGCCAATCTGTTCTTCGGCATCGCCACCAATGGCGGCACACTGGCCTATCAGCAGCAGGCGCCAACGCGGGCCACGGCCGACAAGTTCGTCGATGACCGGTTGGCCGCACCGTTCAATGCGGATGCAAACGACTTCGTCTATCAATGGGCCTCGTCAGGCGACTACAACCCGGCGCCGAACCTATCGAAGATCAGGGCGCCGCTGCTGGCGATCAACGCCGCCGATGACGAGCGCAACCCGCCCGAGACCGGCGTGATGGCCGAGGCGATGAAAAACGTGAAGGGTGGCAAGGTCTACATCATTCCGGCCAGCTCCGAAACGCGCGGCCATGGCACCACCGGCATGGCGAAGTTCTGGGCTGTGCAACTGAAAGACTTCCTGGCCGGCGCGCCCAAGGTCAACGGCTAGGAGCTTTGTCAGCTACCTCGCCGCTTGCGCGTGGCCGCCGCCTTCTTGGCAGCCTTCTTGCGGGCGATCTTGGGTCGGGCGGCGGAGGCCGCACCGCCTTTCTTGCCGCCCTTCTTCGAGGCACTCTTGTTCTCTGTCTTGCCGCGACCGGACCCGCTCTTCTTGCCGCCGCCGCTTTCCTGATTCACCGTAGCCCAGGCCCTGCGCTCGGCCTCTTTTTTCTTCACGCCGCGCTTTTCGTAACCTTCTTCGATATGCTCGGCCTTGCGCTTCTGCTTGGCTGTGTAACTCGACTTGTCGCCGCGCGGCATCGCCACCTCCTATCGCTGTACTCTCTTCTCCTGCAGCCGGTCGACCAAGTTACGCAGGCCGACGGCCATGTCATCCCGGCTGAGCGGCTGCCCCGAGATGGCAATATCGTCATCAAGCGCGGGGATATGGCGCTGCAGTGCCAAGGCGTCCTCATAAGCCTGATCGAGATTGCCTTCGCCCAGTGCCTCCATCGCGCTCTGGAAGCGCAGGGTTTCATATTGCCTTGGGTCGCGGCCATCTACCTGCAGCGTGTCAACGAAAGTGCCGAGCGCGTTCTGAAGGCATTTGCGCTGCTTCCTCGCCGACAACTGCGCGAAGGCCTGTGGCTCCGGCAGCATCTTGGGCACAACACTGGCCATCGTCAGTCTCCCGCATAAACAGGGCAGGAAGCGAACGCTGCAGGCCGGGCTTTGTTTCGTCGCACTGCCCAAGTTTTATGCCGACTTTACAAACAAAAAACGGGCCCGGCTGCATGGCCAAGCCCGTTTCGCTATCGCCGTGCGGTCAGCGCGTCTTGGCGTATTGGGCCACCAGCTGGCTTTTGCGCTTGGCCATCTTGGCCGCCATGTCATGCATGTCGATACGGCGCCCACGCAGCTTGGGGAACATCTCCTCTTCCTCTTCCTTGACGTGGTGCTTGATGTATTCACTCAGCACTTTCATCTTGGCGTCGTAGAGGTGTTCCGAGGGATCCATACCTTCAATCTGATGGATCAGCTCCTTGGCCGAGGCATGTTCGACAACCGCCTCGTCGACCAGATCATGCTCGATTTCCTTATGGGCCGGCGGATAGAGCAGCTCTTCCTCGATCTGCGTATGAACGCGCAGTTCAAGACAGATTTTGGCGGCAAGCTTGGCTTTATCGGCCTTGCTCTGGGTGTTCTCGAATTCCTCGAACAACGCCTCAACCTCGCGATGATCCTGCTGCAGCAGGGCGATCGCGTCGTCGGGAATATCAGCCACCACCAGGCTGGTCTTCACTTCCTGCGCGGCGCGGCCGACCATGGCGGTCGTCTTGATCGTATCGGCCAGCGCCGTCATGTCCTGGCGTGGCGCCTTCGAGGCCGGCGTGCCGGGAGCGGTGAGACGGCGCGCGGTGGTCTTCGCAGCCGTCTTGCGGCGCGCGGTCACAGCGGTCTTGCGGCGCGCCACCGTCTTCGTGCTGGCCGCAGTCTTGCGACGGGTGGTGGCGGATTTCGTAGTCTTGCGGGCTTTCGTGACAGTGCGGGCCTTGGTTTTTGTGGCGCGTTTGGCCATGGGGCGTCTCCTGGTATGCAATGGAGGTCGCTGGTCGCGACGGGAACAGATGCGAGCTTGTGAACGCGGATGGTCACAGCGCGAAAGCGGCTCGCATACACCATCAACCCGAAACGCCCCTCTTTGGTTCCCCATTGCACGGACAGTGCGGTGTGAGGCGAACGTTGAAGCGCCGCAATGCACCAAAAAGACTTCACGGTTGTTTTAAGAAAAGATCACGGAACAGCATCGTGCATGACACCGTTTGTCGCGCCAACTGAGAGGACTCCGGAAACAGAAACTTCGGGAGGCATGGATGCCGGTCTACTACTTTGTCATCGAGGAAGACGACATCTGGCGTATCCGCGTGCGGGGCAAAACCTATGGCGGCTATCTGACCCGGGACCACGCCCTGCAGCAGGCCATCGCGGCGGCGCGCGAATCCCGGGATGAAACCTATGTGGTGACGCAGCAGACTGCGGCCGGCTATCGCGTCGCCTGGTCGAGCCGCACATCGGAAGCGCCGTCTGCGTCCACCCCTGAACACTCGACCGTCCGAACCCGGATGCAATGGATGGGCGCCGATGAACGGCTGGGTGAGCGCAGGCCCGCCTGTCGCCGCCTGCCCTACCGCCGCAGGCATCATGATCAGGCCAGCCGTTCGGCCATGGAGCCCGCGGCCGAAATCCCAGGGGCGGAAGAATTGCCTGAGTCCTTGTGACAATGTCCGGCGCCACTGGAACAGACGGAACTTGGCGGTAATCCATTCATTCTAGTGGAGGTGGAAATCATGGGAGGATAAGGCCATGAAGCCGTCACTCGTTATCGCCTGCGCGCTGGCTGCCGCCATCGGGGTCAGTGCCTGCGGCACCTATGCCCAGTCCAAAGTGGCCGCCCGGCAGGAGATCGTGACCACCAAGACCTCGACCCCGGCCTATGTGCCGCGCGTGCAGATCGTCACCCAGTTTGAGATCGAGGCCGGCAAAATCGCGATGCAGCGCGCCCAGAAGATAGACGTGCAGCAATTCGCGCGCCGGATGGTGGATGAGCATTCGAAGGCCGCCGCCACCTTCGCCAGAGCTGCCGAGAAATCCGGCCTGAAGGCCAAGCCGGTGGGTCTGGATACCGACCACCTGAACCGGCTGGAGCAGCTGCGCATCGTCTCGGCCTCGGCCTTCGACCGGCTCTATGTCGCCATGCAGATCGAGGCGCATGAAAAGGCTCTGGCGCTGCATCAGGGCTACGCAGCCGCCGGCGACCGGCCGCCGCTGCGCGCCGCGGCGCAGGATAGCATACCGATGGTGCAGGCCCATCTGCAGGATATCCGCAGCATCTCGGGTAGCCTCGGCGCCGAATCCTGAGACCGCCGGCCCTGCCCTCTTAAGGACAGACCTGCTACCCTGCGCCGGTCAGACGGCGGCAGGACCCATGAAGACTATTCTGATCATCGGCATTGGCGCCGGACATCCCGATTACATCACCATGCAGGCGGTGAAGGCGCTCAACCGCACCGACGTGTTCTTCCTGCTCGACAAGGGCGCCGACAAGAACAAGATGATCGCGCTGCGCCGCGACATCTGCGAGCGCTTCATCGACAAGGGTCGTAGCTATCGTTTCGCCGAGGCACAGAGCCCCGATTGGAGCCGCGATGCCGGTGCCTATGGCGCCGTGATCGACAGTCTCAACCGCGACAAGCGGGCAATCTTCGAGCGCCTGATCGCCGAGGAACTGCAGGACGGAGACTGCGGCAGCTTCCTGGTCTGGGGCGACCCCTCGCTTTACGACAGCACCATCCGCATCGTGGAGGAGATCGCCCGCGCCGGCCGGCATGACATTACTTATGAGGTGATTCCCGGCATTAGCAGCCTGCATGCCCTGACCGCCGTTCATCGCACCACCCTGAACCAGATCGGGCAAGGCGTCACGATCACCACCGGGCGTCGCCTGGCGCAGGGCTTTCCCGCCGATGCCGACAGCGCCTTCGTCATGCTGGATGCCGACAATGCCTATGCCACGCTGGATGGCGAGGCCTTTGACATCTACTGGGGCGCCTATATCGGCACGCCCGACGAGATCCTGATCTCAGGGAAACTGGGCGACGTCGCGGAGGAAATCGGCCGCCGGCGCAATGCGGCCAAGACGGCGAATGGCTGGATCATGGACAGCTATCTGCTTAAAAGACGCTGAAGCAACCCGCCTAGGATCATGAGCAGCCCGCACAAGCATCGTGTCGCCGTCATCGGCGGCGGCCCGGCCGGATTGATGGCCGCCGAGGTGATGAGCCGCGCTGGCCTCGCCGTCAGCGTCTTCGACCGCATGCCTAGTCTGGGGCGCAAGCTGCTGATGGCCGGACGCGGCGGCCTCAACATCACCCATTCCGAACCGATCGAGCGTTTCCGCAACCGCTATGGCGCAGCCAGCGACTGGATGCAGCCGTATCTGGATGCCTTTTCGCCGACAGCGCTGGTGCAGTGGTGCGAAGCACTGGGGCAACCGACCTTCACCGGCAGCAGCGGCCGCGTGTTCCCCAAGGCGATGAAGGCAAGCCCGTTGCTGCGCGCCTGGCTGGCACGGCTGGATGACCTGGGCGTACGCATCGTGACGCGCGCGCAGTGGGCCGGCTGGACAGAGGATGGCGCATTGCGGTTTGCCGATGGCACAAGTTTCACCGCAGATGCAACCGTGCTGGCGCTAGGCGGCGCCTCCTGGCCCCGGCTTGGCGCCGATGGCAGCTGGACTGCGCTGCTGCCCGGCATCGCGATTGCGCCACTGCAGCCATCCAATTGCGGTTTCCGCGTCGCATGGTCCGACATGTTCCGCGAGCGTCATGCCGGCGCGCCGCTGAAACACATCGCACTGTCGGTCGACGGCCATGCCGCGCGTGGCGAGGCGATGATCACGGCAGAAGGCATCGAAGGTGGCGCGGTCTATGCGCTCTCCGCTCCCTTGCGCGACGCCATCACCCGCGATGGCGCCGCACGGCTGACGATCGACCTGCGTCCCGACCTGGCTGTGGCGGCCCTGACCAAGGACCTGAAAGAGCCACGGCGCGGCGCATCACTGTCGAATTTCCTGCGCAAGCGCATCAACCTGCCGCCGGTCGCCATCGGCCTGGTGCAGGAAGCCTTGCATGGCGGCGACGCCGCCACACCGCTGGCCGATCTGATCAAGGCGTTGCCACTGCAGTTGACCGAACCCTTTGGCCTGGCGCGAGCAATCTCGACTGCTGGCGGCATTGCCCGCAATGAACTGGATCCGCATCTGATGTTGCGCCATAGACCCGGTGTGTTTGCGGCCGGCGAGATGCTCGACTGGGAAGCGCCCACCGGCGGTTATCTGTTGCAGGGCTGTCTGGCCACCGGCCTGGCGGCTGGCCAGGGCGTGGTGGACTGGCTGCAGCGCCGTTGAGAAATAAGAACGTCCGGCGCATCGACGAAGAGACCGCACCTGACGCCATGCTGCATGTGCACAGGCCGAAGTCGATCGGACATAACACCTTTATCTGTCACGCCATCCATCCAGTCACAGGCTGACAGCTCATCGATATTGCACTGCGGTCAGCACGCGCAGCCGCTCCTCTGTGCGCCTTCCATACTGTGCTTGCTCGCGTCTCCACGCCGGCTATAGGATGCTCCTCAACAAATATATGAGATATAGGGAGGAGTGCCATAATGGCCGGTGTAATCTGCCGCGACGTCCGCAAGGCGTTCGGCGCGACGCATGTGTTGCATGGCGTTTCGATCGATATCCCGGATGGCGAATTTGTCGTCCTTGTGGGACCTTCAGGCTGCGGCAAATCCACCCTTCTGCGCATGATCGCAGGCCTCGAAAACATCACCGGCGGTGAAATTTCGATCGGCGACCGCGTCGTCAACAATGTTCCGCCCAAAGAGCGTGACGTGGCGATGGTGTTCCAGAACTACGCGCTCTATCCCCATATGACCGTCGAGGCCAACATGGCCTTCTCGATGATGCTGCGCGGCGCCGAGAAAAGCGAAATCGACGAACGCGTTCAGCAGGCCGCTAATATCCTGGGCCTGAAACCGCTGCTGGAACGCTATCCGCGCCAACTTTCGGGTGGCCAGCGCCAGCGCGTCGCGATGGGCCGCGCCATCGTCCGCGATCCGCAGGTCTTCCTGTTCGATGAGCCGCTGTCCAACCTCGATGCCAAGCTGCGCGTCGCGATGCGGACCGAGATCAAGGAACTCCATCAACGCCTCAAAACCACCACTGTCTATGTGACGCATGATCAGGTTGAAGCCATGACCATGGCCGATCGGATCGTCGTCATGCATGACGGCCGCGTCGAACAGATCGGCGCGCCGCTCGACCTGTATGACCGTCCGGACAACCAGTTCGTGGCTGGCTTCATCGGTTCACCCGCCATGAATTTCGTGCGTGGCACGATCAACGGCGGAGGCTTCGAGGGCCAGGGCGGTATCCACCTACCCCTGTCGACGGCACCCAGCGGATCCGCCGGCCGGCCGGCCGTCTATGGCATCCGGCCCGAGCATTTCGCCCTCGCCGCTGACGGCGTGGAAGCGGAAGTCCGCGTGGTCGAGCCGACCGGATCGGAAATCATGGTCGCCGCCAAGCTCGGCGGTGAAGATGTCATCGCCGTGTTTCATGAACGTCACCAATTCAAGCCGGGCGACAAGATCCGGCTCAAACCCAACCCGGGGCTTGTCCACCTGTTTGATACCTCGACTGGAAAAAGGCTGAATGCCTGATAATCAACGGAGGAAGCGACTGATGAAAGATGTGACTCGCCGTACATTCGTTCAGGGCTCTGCTGCTGCCGCTATGCTCAGCAGCACCGCGTTCTTTGATTGGGCCAAAGCCTGGGCGCAGACCGCGCCCTGGAAACCGGAAGCCGGCGCCAAACTCAACCTGATGCGCTGGCGTCGTTTCGTCGAAGCCGAAGATGTCGCCTTCATGAAGATGGTCGAGGCCTTCAAGGCGGCGACCGGTGTGGAAATCACCGTCTCCAACGAATCTTATGACGACATCCAGCCGAAGGCTTCGGTGGTCGCCAATACTGGCCAGGGCCTCGACATGGTCTGGGGCCTGTATTCGCTGCCCCATCTCTTCCCGGCAAAATGCCTGGATGTGAGCGACGTGGCCGATTATCTCGGCAAGAAATACGGTGGCTGGGTGCCGTCGGCCGAAGCCTATGGCAAGTCGGGCGGCAAGTGGATCTGCATCCCGATCGCCAGCACCGGCGGCCTGATCAACTACCGCATCTCCTCGATGGAAAAGGCCGGCTTCAAGGAATTCCCCAAGGATACGGGCGGCATGCTTGAACTGGTGAAGGCCCTGAAGAAGAACAACACGCCGGCCGGTTTCGCGCTCGGCCACGCGTCGGGTGACGCCAATACCTGGCTGCACTGGGCCCTGTGGTCGCATGGTGGCAATCTGGTCGACAAGGACGACAAGGTCATTATCAACTCGCCCGAAACGGCCAAGTCGCTGGAATTCGTGAAGGCTCTCTATGAGAACTTCATCCCCGGCACGGCGTCGTGGAACGACTCGTCGAACAACAAGATCTTCGTGTCCGGCGATCTTCACCTCACCTCGAACGGCATTTCGGTCTACGTAGCGGCCCAAAAGGAAAACAAGGCTGTCGCCGACGACATGAACCATGCCTACCTGCCGATCGGCCCGGTGGGTAAACCCACCGAACTGCATCTGGCCTTCCCGATCCTCACCTTCAACTTCACCAAGGCTCCGCAGGCCTGCAAGGCCTTCACCGCCTTCATGCTGGAAGCGGTGAACTTCAATCCGTGGATCGAGTCGGCGCAGGGCTACCTGACGCACTTCCTGAACGAATACGACAAGAACCCGGTCTGGATGGCCGATCCGAAGCGCACGCCGTATCGTGACGTCTGCAAGCGCACGCTTACGCCGGGCGGTCTGGGTACGCTGGGCGAGAAGGCCGCGGCTGCGATCGCCGACTTCATCGTCGTCGACATGTTCGCCAACTATGCGACCGGTCGCGAGGACATCAAGGGTGCCATCGCCGTTGCAGAACGACAGGCAAAACGTATCTACCGCTGACGCTAACGGTCACGGGCGGCTTCCGCCCGTGACCGTCTGCTTTTCCATCGACGGTATTGATACTGGCGGCATTGAACGGGAACAGCATGGTTGATGTGATCGATAAACCCACGGTACGGCGCCCGCCGCAGAAGATCGAGGTCAGCGCCTGGAGCCAGCTCAAGTCAAACCGGACCTGGCTTGGATACTGGTTCATGCTGCCCGCGCTCGGCATCCTCGTACTCTTTCTCGCCTATCCACTGGGCTTGGGCGTCTGGCTGTCCTTCACCGATACCAAGATCGGTCGCGGCGGCGTATTCATTGGTTTCGAGAATTACGAATGGCTGCAGGGTGATTCGACCTTCTGGCTGTCGGTCTTCAACACGCTGCTCTACACGATCCTCGCCAGCGCCGTGAAGTTTGTCGCCGGGCTCTATCTGGCGCTGCTGCTCAACAAGCATATTCCCTTCAAAGCCCTGATCCGGGCTGCCGTGCTGATCCCCTTCATCGTGCCAACGGTGCTTTCGGCCATCGCCTTCTGGTGGATCTACGACTCGCAGTTCTCGATCATTTCATGGTCGCTGAAGAAGATGGGCTTGATCACGGCCAACATCGATTTCCTGGGTGACCCCTGGAACGCCCGCTGGTCGACCATCTTCGCCAATATCTGGCGCGGCGTACCTTTTGTCGCGATCACGCTGCTGGCCGGCCTGCAGACCGTCTCGCCGTCGCTCTACGAAGCGGCGACACTGGACGGCGCCACGCCTTGGCAGCGTTTCCGCCACATCACCTACCCGCTGCTTACACCGATCATCGCGGTGGTGATGACCTTCTCGGTGCTGTTCACCTTCACCGACTTCCAGTTGATCTGGGCGATGACGCGCGGCGGACCGGTGAATGCCACGCATCTCATGGCCACGCTGTCCTATCAGCGCGGCATCATCGCCGGACAACTCGGCGAGGGTGCAGCCATCGCCACCGCCATGATCCCCTTCCTGCTGGGCGCGATCATGATTTCCTGGTTCGGTCTGCAACGCCGCAAATGGCAGCAGGGGTCTGACAATGACTGATACCGCAAAACCCATGGACGCACCCCGCGACGACCATTCCGAGGGCATGAGCTACCTGGAATCGATCCCGCGACGGCTGGTCACGCTGTATCTGCCACTTGTCATCTTCCTGGTCATTCTGCTGTTCCCGTTTTACTGGATGGCGCTCACATCCGTGAAGCCGAATGAACAGCTGCTGGATATGGATCGTGTCAGCCCGTTCTGGACCTGGGAGCCGACACTCCAGCACATCAAGAAGCTTCTGTTTGAATCGAACTATCCGCGATGGCTGTGGAACACCATGTATGTCGCCGCCGCAGCGACGGCCTTGTCGATTTTCGCCAGTGTGCTAGCCGCCTATGCGATCGTACGCCTGCGCTTCAAGGGGGCGCAGACCGTCGGCGGGCTGATCTTCCTCGCCTATCTCGTGCCACCATCGATTCTGTTCATTCCGCTGGCGACCGTCGTCTATAACTATGGTCTTTTCGACAGCCCGCTGTCGCTGATCCTGGTCTACCCGACGATCCTGATCCCGTTTTCCACCTGGCTGCTGATGGGCTACTTCAAGACCATTCCCTTCGAGCTGGAGGAATGCGCCCTGATCGACGGTGCGTCGCGCTGGCAGATTCTCACCCGGATCGTGCTGCCGCTTTCCGTACCGGGGCTTATCTCGGCCTTCATATTCTGTTTCACGCTGTGCTGGAACGAGTTCATCTACGCGCTCACCTTCCTGCAGTCGGCGCAGAACAAGACTGTGCCCGTGGCCATCGTCAACGAATTCGTCGATGGCGATATCTACCGCTGGGGTTCGCTGATGGCCGGCGCCCTCGTCGGATCACTGCCGCTCGTGGTGCTTTATGCTTTCTTTGTCGAGCATTACGTCTCAGCCATGACAGGCGCCGTCAAAGAATAAAGTGTGCCAAGGCCCTCATGCGGCGGAAGGACGCTTTATCGCGGGTCCGGCAACCTCACAGCATGCCAATACAAGTGCGTCCAGAATCGCGGCCAGAAGGCCAATCTTCTTCTGAGCGGAGATTGCCTCCAGGGCATCCACCGGCACTTCACCGGCGATCCTGATCAATTGCCCTAGTTCATGGCCGAATATCGAATCATGCGACCACGCGGTCGGGGATCGGGCTATCTCTCTGCTTTCCTGTTCAATGGACAGCAGCGCATGGAACAGATTCTGGACTGTGGCCAGCCATTCTTCTGATCGGCAGGGCTCCTGGCATAGGCCGGCATCAACCTTGAGGCCGGCGAGAAAGCTGCTGGCGCCGCTGAAATCAACAGCCCGGTCGCGGCTTTTTTCATCATTGTCGCGGGGAGATCGTGCAGGGAACATCGAAGAATCCTTCCGATTCGTATTCTTCAGCGCGCTTTACGCCCGGCCCCATCGAATCATGGGGCACGCGGCAGGATTGATGGCCATAACCGACGGATATTTGAAATCAACAGATGATGATGCCCATGCCGGCATCGGTGCGGTCGAGAGACATCTGTTAATCAGTTGCAGTGGCAACTTTGGCAGGCACTCCGGTCTCGGACAATTTGCCGAGCAGGCAGATTTATTACTGTATTTCAAGGATCAGCAAATAATGACCCCGTGCGGCGATTGATTCAGGTCAAACATGCTCAGCATTACGGGGCCTAAAGTGCCCTCTACGCCATCCGGCAAGTCCTCGCGAAAAAAGAATTCCGCAGGGAACAGGGAGATCCATGTCAAGCAGTCACTCCATTCTCATCGTGGACGACAATCCGCGTATCCGTTCATATCTGACAGCATTGTTGTCAACCGAGGACTATTGCGTTTACGAGGCCGCCGACGGGGAAACCGCCCTCACGACCCTTCGCCAGAAGCCCGTTGACCTGATCCTGCTCGACATGGAGATGCCGGGCCTGTCCGGCCTGCGTGTGCTGGCAGAACTGCGGACCTTTTGGCATGGCCCCGTGATCATCGTTTCCGGTGTGGATGCGATCAGCTCCAAGGTCAGCGCTCTTGATGAAGGCGCCAATGACTATGTGGAGAAGCCATTCGATGGCACGGAGCTTCTTGCGCGCGTGCGGGCCAATCTACGTAAACCCCATGATGCAGGGAAAATAACGACCGACGGTAATATCGAGATGGATGTCTCGCTCGGCATCGTGCGGCGCAATGGCAGGCCAATCCGCCTGTCGCGCATGGAAGCCATCCTGATGATGGCCCTTTCCCGCCGTAACGGCGTCGCAATTACGCCCGAACAGCTCACCACTGAATTATGGGGGCGTGATGACGAGCACTCGCGGCACACACTTCGCGTCCTGGTACGAAAACTTCGCCTTAAAGTCGAGCGCGACCCTCAGTCGCCGAAGATCATCCTGACGAGCAAAGCCGGCTATCGCATTGCCATAGAAAGCAAAGAAGAAGCTTCCGCATAGATTCGTGCCGTTTACATCTGGTGACTTCCGGGTCTTTCCCAACCCGACATAGAATGCACCCATGAGAACGACATCAAACCTGAAGCATGCTCATGAGTATCCCGCATGGGATTTCTCAGCCATTATCATCGTTATGCCCGGCCAGATCTTTCATAAGAAAGATACCTCCGTCCGGGCAATACTGACGCACAAGCTGCGTGATGGCCTGACACAAAGCCTGAACGAGTTTAAGGGCAAAATCTGCGGCGTTGTCATGGATATCGATCTGCTGCAGATCAGCAACCATCCAGCACTCGAATCCGCTTTTCATGCATTGATGACACGCACCGAACGGCATGCGATTGTCTGTGCGGACCGAATTGACGAACGCGACAAGAGCAGTTCAGCCCTCACCATCGCTCAGTCCTTGATCGAGAAGTCCGGGCTGCGCCCGGGGTATGACACGATATGCCTTACCGGATCCGGCTGGGATGGAACGGACAAGCCTGTGGATTTGCTGGCCTATGCCTTCCGTGGCCTGGGATTCCAGACAATCCTGGATCCGAACGTGCGGCTTCCGGGCGCACGGCATCGCTCCCGCGCACATTCATAAGCCCGGCAGTAAAATCCACTGGGCTATTTGTTTGCCCGGTCAATGGCAAAGAAGCTGTAAAAGATCGCAAAGGCGGCCAGAGCAAGACCAAAGACCTGCATCGTCAGGTCGACGGCCTGGGCCGCCATGACAATGCCCAGCATGCCAAGAATGATCAGAAAGCCCGCCATAAGGGCATAGCCGAAAGATTCGTTGTTCTTCATTTCTGCCTTCCTTCGCGCAGTCGCGCATCAGCATCGTCAAACAGGATTCGCGCGCCGGCGGCATTCAGGTCGTCGAATTGACCATCCGAGATCGCCCACAGGAATCCGGCGATTCCAGCAACACCAAGCAATAATGCAACCGGTATGAGCAGCAACAGGATCGTCATGGTGCGTCCTTCCGGTTGAAGAGCTCCAGGCGGAGCGAATTGAGCACAACCACCAGCGAAGATGATGACATGGCGATGGCCGCGATCAACGGCGTGACCAGGCCCGCAATGGCCAGAGGCACGGCAAAAAGGTTGTACAGAAGGGAGAAGGCGATGTTCTGCCGGCACAGAGCCTGACTGCGCGCCGCCACATCCAGAAACTCCAGGACCGACACCAGCTTTTCGCCTTGGAAAACCGCATCAGCGGCATTCTGTGCGATGTCGATGCCACTGGCCGGGGAGAGCGAAGCGTCGGCATGGCCGAGCGCCGGCGCGTCATTCAGCCCGTCGCCCACCATCAGCACGCGACGGCCCTGTTGTTTCAGCGCCAGGATGAAATCGACTTTGTCTTTCGGCGTGACGCCAGATTGCCACTCCCCGATATCCAGCTTCCCCGCCACGGCTGAAGCGGCATCGCGATGATCGCCGGACAGCATGATGACGCGCCGGCCCTGCCGCCGCAGGCTGTCGATCACCGTGATCGCATCCCTGCGGAGATCGTCGCGGAAGCGGAAACGGTATGGCGGCCGGCCAGGCTGCGTCAGCCACAACTCACTGCAGCCATCGCGCCCATCCGGCACAACACCGGTGAACATGGCATTGCCAAGGCGGCATTCCCCATCAGCGCCTGCCAGAATCAGGCCTTGCCCGGGAACCTCCTGCATATCCACCGACGACAACGCACCATCATAGGCGGCGGTCAAGGCCAGGCAGAGCGGATGCCGGCTGCGACTTGCCATAGCGGCCGCCAACGGCAGCCGGGCGATACCCTCGCCGTCCAGCGCAGCTAGGACCGGCTTGCCCATCGTCAGCGTACCGGTCTTGTCGAACACAACTGTGTCGATGGCGGCGGCACGCTCGAGCGCGGTGGCGGATTTCAACAGGATACCGTGCCGCATCAGACGGCTGCTGGCGACGACCTGGACCACGGGAACGGCAAGCGCCAGAGCACAGGGGCAGGTGATGATCAGAACAGCGGCTGAAATCAGGATGGCCGCGCGCCAGTCGGCATCACCCAGCAGCATCCAGCCGGCAAGGCTCAAGAGCGCCGTGACATGGACGACCGGCGCATACCAACGTGCCACCTGCTCAGCCAGGCGGACAAAGCGCCCCCTGCCCTGCTCCGCCGCTTCCAGCAGGCGGGTCATCTCGCCAACGCGGGTATCAGGCCCCACCGCATTGACCCGCACGGTCAGCGGCGCATCGATATTGATTTCGCCGGCATAGACGGCGTCACCCGGTGCGACGGCGCGCGGGAGGCTTTCGCCGCTCAGGAGGCTGGAATCCGTTGAAGACCGACCGTCGCAGACAAGTCCGTCAACCCCGATGCGCTCCCCGGTCGCCACCAGAACCCGATCCCCGATTGCCAGACGGCTGGCGGGGCGCTGCATGCTTCCGGAATCCGTCAGGACCGTTACGGGCCGGGTCGTCATGGCCAGCAGCTGCTGCGCGGTCCGGCGCGCGAAACCGCGGGCGCGAAGATCGAGATAGCGACCGACAAGCAGGAAGAACAGCAGCGTCACGGCAGCGTCGAAATAGGCATGCGGACCGGAGCGCATGACTTCCGCCAGGCTGACGATCACGGCGAGTGTAACGCCGATGGAAATCGGGACATCCATATTGGTGCGACGATGACGGATCGCATGAAAAGCCGACCGGAAGAACGGCTGCCCGGCATAAGCGATCGCGGGGACCGCCAGCATGCCGGAGATGACATGGAACAGGTCGCGGGTATGCGGCCCCATGCCATCCGCATGCCCCGACCAGATGGATACCGACAGCAGCATGATATTGGCGGCCGCGAACCCGGCCACAGCCATGGCGCGCAACAGGCCACGCTCTTCCGTCGCGGTTTCTGTTTCCAGTGCGGAAACGTCGACCGGGCGGCAGCGATAGCCGAGCTTCTCGACCACGGCGACAAGACGCGCCGCGTCTGCGTTACTGCCGGACCAATCCACGGTCAGACGGCTGGTTGCAGAGGACAAGCGTGCGCGCGCCACGGTCGGCTGCGCCCGCAGGGCATGTTCGATCAGCCATAGGCAGGCCGCACAATGCAGGCCATCCACCAGCACCGACAGACGCAAGCCACTCTCAGACAGCGGTGTGCAGAATTCCCGCCAGTCGATAGTTGTTCCGGTTTCGGCAGCAACGGGCGTTGCCCGGCTGCGCAGCTGGTAATACTGCTCGAGGCCCAGCCCCGTGATCAAGGTATGCGCCGTGGCGCAACCGGTGCAGCAGAAGCGGTCATCGCCGCGCGACGGTTCGCCGCAATGGAGGCATGTGCCGTCCACAGCAATCACCGATGATGGTGCGCGAACAGCCTGCGCCGTCATCATGGCACCTGAATCCGGTCGGCCGCGACGAAGCGGCGATCGCCCTGAGTCGCGGTCATATGCAGATCCCACAGGCCGGCACGCGGCAACATCACGGACCCGGCGTAAACACCGCCGCCACGATCCTGCAAGACGACCGTCACGCCGGGGAGTTTTTCCACCGGCCGCTCCAGGCTTGCCGTCAGCGATAACCCTCCCAGGGCAGCGCCGGCGCTGTTGGACCATTGCACCTGCAACAGGATCGATCCGTCCCTGCCTGACGCAACCGAAACGCTGTGCTTCCAGTCCAGGCGCTGCTGTTCGATCAGGGCTTTCTTGTTTTCGTTATACTCGATGCCCTTGGTATAGGGATGCGCCACGACCAGTCCACTGAAGGTTTTGACCGCGGCGACGATCAGAATCCCGTTGACGGCTATAATAACAAGGAACCCCAGAATGAAGATCGAGGGTATCCAGCGCTGCCTGATCATGGATTTCAGCATGATGGCCTCACATGGGTTCCGAGAATTGCGTCTGCATCCGCGCCACTTCCCTGCCGGCGGAGTCACGCAGAACGAAATAGAACTGCTGGAGCGTGGCATCGCTACGCAGGCGCGGCTTCGCGACAAAGACATGCTGCGATACAACGCTGTTATGCTGAACAGTGACACCGAGATTCCGATGCCGGCCGGGCAGACCGGCCTGCAGAAGCTGCGGCTCATTCAGGCCATCGGCGTCCAGCACAAGATCGAGGGAAAGAGGCGAGCGGTTGGTTACCTTGACTATGTAGCCGTTTCGGATGCTGCCATCTGACAGCACAACATAAAGCGGTGCGCGATCCTGCTGCACCGTCACCACCACATCGCTGCGGCCAAGCAGCGTTATCATCATAACGGCACTAACAGCCACAAGCAGGACGGCATACAGAACCGTGCGCGACCGGACGAGCTTGAGGATGTCCGGAAGCCGGTCGGCGCGGCGCTGCATGTTGTTCAACGAGACAAAATCGATCAGCCGCACCGGCCGATCGACCTTTTCCATCATCTCATCACAGGCATCGATGCACAGCGCACAGCCGATGCATTCAAGCTGGGGCCCGTTGCGGATATCAATGCCGGTGGGGCAGACATGCACGCAGGCGCGGCAGTCGATACAGTCGCCCCGCCCTTCCCAGGATTCTCCCGCCTTGTGCTTTCCGCGTGTCTCCCCGCGCCAAGCCTGATAGCTGACCACCAGGGAATGCTCGTCCTGCATCGCGGCCTGGAATCGCGGCCAGGGGCACATATAGGTGCAGACCTGTTCACGGGCCCAGCCGGCCAGAACATAGGTGGTCAGCGTGAACAGGCCAAAGAAGAAGTAGGTAGCCGGCGATGCGCCACCCGTTGCCAGCGCCCGCGTGACCGTTGGCGCATCCTGGAAATACATGATCCAGGCGCCACCGGTGGCCGCCGCAACCAGCAGCCAGATGACATGCTTCAGCCCCTTGCGCGCCAGCTTCCCCGCGCTCATCGGCTGGGCATCAAGACGCATGCGGGCATTGCGATCGCCCTCCACCCAGCGTTCAACGGCGAGGAAAAGGTCGGTCCACACCGTCTGCGGGCAGGTGTAGCCGCACCAGATCCGCCCAAACAGAGCCGTAGCCAAAAACAGGGCCACGGCACCCAGGATGAGCAGTCCGGTGATGTAGTAGATTTCCTGCGGCCAGATTTCGAGGCTGAAGAGATAGGCGCGCGGCGCCGACATATCGATTAGCAGGGCCTGATCCGGCGCGCCGGGGCCTCGATCCCAGCGCAGCCAGGGCAGGCCGTAATAGATCGTCAGGCAGGCAACCAGAATAGCCCACTTCAGCCGGCGGAATGTTCCCGCAACGGCGCGCGGATAGACCTTGACGTGATCGGCGTAAAGCGAAGGCGCAAAAACGCCGAGCAACGCTTCGTCGCGGGCCTGAGCCGGCGGATTTGGTAGCGGATCTGGTGCGACGGCATTCACCCTCGCCCCCTATTCCCCGCCGCCAAGGGAGTGAACATAGACTGCCAGCATCTTGATGGTCGCATCATCGAGGCGACCCGTCCATGCCGGCATCATGCCATTGCGCGATTGCGCAATCGTCTGGATCAGGGCGGTCCGGTCGCCACCATAGAGCCAGATCTTGTCGGTCAGATTGGGCGCGCCCATCTCGCGATTGCCCTTGCCCGTCTCGCCATGGCAGGACGCGCAATTCTCCTTGAACACCGCGGCGCCATGCGGATTGATCGGCCGCAGATCCGACAGGGCGGATACGAAATCAGCGACGGCTTCGACATCCTTCTGTTTCAGGATCCCGTCGGCCAGGAAGCGCGGCATCAACGACTGCCGGCTCTCGTCATGCGCGGCGCGAATGCCGAAGCGAATGGTGCGTTCGATGTCGGCCAACTGGCCGCCCCAGAGCCAGTCATCGTCGGCCAAGCTGGGATAGCCCTTGGTGCCCACGCCGCCAGACTGATGGCAACCCGCGCAATTCTCGGCAAACAGCACCCGCCCACCGGCAATGGCGAAGCCATACAGATCCGCATCGGCCTTCACCTGCTCCACCGAGGCTTCTCGGATGCGTGTGCGATAGACCGATTGACTGTTGGCTGCCTGCTGCAGGCTGTCGGCAACGGCCTGACGCTGGCTGTAGCCAAGCGTGCCGGCGAAATACGAACGAAAGCCGGGCACGCTCGGATACAGCACGGACCAGACGATGGCGAATAGGACTGTCACATAGAAAACATACAGCCACCATTTCGGCAGCGGATTGTTCAGTTCCTGGATACCATCCCATTCATGGCCGGTTGTCTCCGGCCCATCATGCGACGTCTTGGCATGCGGGGTCTTGGCCATGGTCACCGGTCCTTTGCCGAGGGCTGCGAGTCATGCAGGGGGATTTCACCGCGTTTGTCCCAGACGGCACGGCGCGAAGGCCACATCGTCCAGACGATCAACCCGACGAAGACGACAAAGAACCAGACCGTCCAGAGTGACTTCAGCCAGGGATAATGCTCGAGCAGCGTTGTCATATTGTCCTCACTGCCGCAGGCCGCCGGGCTGCGTGCGATCAAAGTCCACCAGCCGGCCCAGCATCTGCAGGTAGGCGACCAGGGCATCCATCTCGGTCAAACGGCCGGGGTTGCCGTCGAAATCACCGACAGCAGCCTTGGGATAGCGGGCCAGCAGGCCGTCGGTGTCGGCATCCGGGTCAGCCTGCGCGCCAATATCGGCCTTGGCGGCGCGAATCATCTCGTCGGTGTAAGGCACGCCAACGTTGCGCAGCGCCTTGAGATGATCAGAGATATCGGTTGTGCCGACCGGCTTTTGCGCCAGGAACGCGTAGGACGGCATGATCGACTGCGGCACCACGGCACGCGGGTCGAGTAGATGCGCGACATGCCATTCGTTGGAATATTTGCCGCCGATGCGGGCAAGATCCGGTCCGGTGCGCTTCGATCCCCACTGGAAGGGATGATCGTACATGCTCTCGGCGGCAAGGCTGTAGTGACCGTAGCGCTCGACCTCATCGCGCAGCGGACGAATCTGCTGGCTGTGGCAGAGGTAGCAGCCTTCACGGATGTAGATGTTGCGGCCGGTCAATTCGAGCGGCGAATAGGGGCGCATCCCCTCCACGCGTTCGATCGTCGTTTCAATGGTGAAGAGCGGGACGATCTCGACCAGACCGCCGATAGCGACAGTCAGCAACGTGAGGACGCCCAGCAGGATGGTGTTGCGTTCGATGGTGGCGTGTTTGATGAACATGACGGCCTCGCTCAAACCGCCGGCTGCGGCTGCGTGTAATGCGGCAGGTTTTCCTCGTTGCGGATATCGCCGCGAGCCGTACGCCAGAGGTTATAAACCATGATCAGCGCACCGGTGAGGAACAGTATCCCGCCCATGGCGCGGATAACGTAGAAGGGTTGCATCGCCTGAACCGTCTCGATGAATGAATATTGCAGGAAGCCGAGATGATCATAGGCGCGCCACATCAGGCCCTGCATGATGCCAGAGACCCACATCGACGTGATGTAAAGCAGGATACCCAGCGTCGCGATCCAGAAATGCAGAGAGACCAGGCGGATCGAGTAGAGCCGCTCACGTTTCCACAGGACCGGCACGATGTAATACAGCATGCCGAAGGTGATGAAGGCGTTCCAGCCGAGCGCGCCGGAATGGACATGGCCGATGGTCCAGTCGGTATAGTGGCTGAGCGCATTCACCTGGCGAATGGACATCACCGGCCCCTCAAAGGTCGCCATGCCGTAGAAGGCTACAGCCGCCACCGAGAAACGCAGGGCCGGATCGGTGCGCAATTTGTCCCAGGCACCAGAGAGCGTCATCAGGCCGTTGATCATGCCGCCCCAGGACGGCATCCAGAGCATGATCGAGAAAACCATGCCAAGCGTCGCTGCCCAGTCAGGCAGAGCGGTGTAATGAAGATGGTGCGGACCGGCCCAGATGTAGAGGAAGATCAGTGACCAGAAATGCACGATCGACAGGCGGTAGGAATAGATCGGCCGCTCTGCCTGCTTCGGGATGAAATAATACATCATCGCCAAGAATCCCGCCGTGAGGAAGAAGCCGACCGCATTGTGGCCGTACCACCACTGGGTCAGGGCATCCTGCACGCCGGCGAAGGCGGAGTAGCTTTTGGTGCCGACGAATGACACCGGCATCGACAGGTTGTTGACGATATGCAGCATCGCTACGGTGATGATGAAGGCGAGATAGAACCAGTTGGCGACGTAGATATGCGGCTCTTCGCGACGCAGCAGCGTTCCGCCAAAGGCAAGCAGGTAGACCACCCAGACCAGAGTCAGCCACAGGTCAGTGTACCATTCCGGCTCGGCGTATTCCTTGCCCTGGGTGACGCCGAGCACATAGCCCGAAGCTGCGAGAAGGATGAAGAGCTGATAGCCGAAGAACAGGAACCAGCCGACCGGCGCGCCGCCAAACAGACGGGCGCGGCAGGTGCGCTGCACGACATAGATGGAAGACCCCAGCAGCGCATTGCCGCCGAAGGCGAAGATCGCTGCCGAGGTATGGACGGGGCGCAGACGGCCGAAGGTCGTCCACTCGAGACCCAGATTGAGCACCGGGAAGGCCAGCTGCAAGGCGATATAGACGCCAGCGGCGAAAGCGACGACGCCCCAGAAAATCGTGGCGATCACGAAGGCACGGACGACATCCTCCACATACGGCTCGACCGCGCGAGGGGTGAAGGTCTGATTGGCAGCAATGGCTGTCATGCGGGCTCCCGGAACTGGTGCGGCCTGGCTGGCAACGCGAGGCCATTCATGCAGTTTCGACGGACTACGACATTGACCCATGTCAATGGAGGCTGACCGGACACCATGCAGTATGCCCTTGACACTGTGACCGAATGCCGCAGAGAGGCCACCATGGTTCAGGACATCAGCAGCCGGACGGATCGCCCCGAAATACAGACAGTGGCAGCAGACCAACCCTGGATCTGGTTGCAAAGCGGATGGCGCGACCTCGCAACCGCACCTGCGGTGAGCCTGGCCTATGGCGCCCTGATCGCGGGACTCAGCTGGATACTGGCTTATGCACTCTGGATTGCGGGCTGGACCTGGGCCGTGCTGCCCATGGCCGGCGGCTTCCTGCTGATCGCACCGTTCATCGCCGTCGGCCTCTACGAGGCCAGCCGGCGGATAGAGCGCGGCCAGACCGTGTCGCTGCGCGCCACTCTTGATGCTTTTGCGAAGCACCCGCGCATCGCCATTTTCGGGGTCGTATTGCTACTGCTGCATTTTGCCTGGATTCGCGCAGCTTTCCTGTGGTTCGTGCTGTATTTCCACGCCGGCACGCCGCCCCTGGACCAACTTCCCATCTACATGCTTGATGCGGCCAATCTGCCGTTTCTGGTGATCGGAACGGCGATTGGTGGCGGCTTCGCGTTCCTCACCTTCGCGATATCGGCCATTTCGCTGCCCCTGCTGCTCGATCGCGAGATCGATGTCATTTCGGCCATTCTCCTCAGCCTGCGGGCCGTGCTGGAGAATCCCAAGGCCATGCTGCTATGGGCCGGGCTGATCGTGGGCTTCACCTTTGTCGGGCTGGCCACGTTCTTCTTCGGGCTTGCCCTGCTGTTTCCGCTGGTCGCCCATGCGACCTGGCATGCCTATCGCGACCTCGTCAGTTAGGCCACCCAGCGCAAGGCGAGAGCCAACAGCAAACCGATATTCAGGATGATGACCGGGATAAACAGGAACCGCACCATGCGGCGCCAGCGCTGACCGGCTGCCGCGCCGAGAAACCCGACAATCATCAGGGCGGGGAATGTCCCCAAAGCAAAGGCGGCCATGCCGATCGCACCCGCCTGCCAACTGCCGGCGGCCCCGGCCATGACCAGGGCTGAATACAACAGCCCGCAAGGCAGGAATCCGAGGGCAAGACCAAGCCCATAGCCATACAGGCCAGTGGGCTGCCGGAAGGCCGGCCGCAGGCGCTCAAGCCACCATTGCTGAAACCCCGTCGCATTACCGGCATAGGCAGAGGCAGCCATCGACTGCCGGGTCACCAGCGCGATCACCAGGGCGACACCGGCCAGCAGCGCAAAAGCCGGCAGATACCCCCCAGCCGTCAGCCGCTGCACGCCGCCTGCCATGCCGGCAGCGGCGGCGCCCAGTAGTGAATATGTTGTGGTCCGTCCAGCATGATACGGCAGCAGGGCCATGCCGCGCAGACGGGTAAGCATGGAAACCTGCATGGCAGGCATGGTCGACAGGTGAGCGCCAACCTGGCCAAGCACGAACGGCCCGCACATGCCGGAGCAGTGGACGGCGCCGCCAACAAGGCCCAGCAGCAGCATTCCGACAGGGTGGGAAAGCGGAAGCCACTCGCCAAGCGCACTGCCATGCAGTGTTGACGCACATGCAGCCAGGATTTCCGCCCATCGCTCCGACATGCCCGGAGACTAGACGCGCCATCATCGGTCGTCGTTGATCCGGATCAATGAGGCCCATGTGGAGATTTGGAAGACTACGTCATGATGTCAGAGACCCGCATTCCTGATGACGCGGCCCCGGTCTCGGCCATGGTCGCGATTGAAAAAGCCCTGACGGTCGAAGAGGGGGCGTTGACGCCCATCGACCGGTTGGTCGGGATGCGCATGATATTGCAGGGATTCTGCGCCATCCTGCGCTCTCTGCCCAATGCGTCGCCAGCCCTGTTGAAAGCCCTTGCCCCCGGCATTGCAGATTTCCTGGCGCGGGACTTCGCCAGGATCGTCGCCGAAGAGCAGGAAGGGCTGCTGGTCTTCCTGACAGCCCGCCTGATGGTGGGCGACGAACTCGACTTCTTGATCAGTCATCTCACCGAGGAGCACCGTCAGGATTGTATGCAGGCGCGGATTCTCTCTGATCGATGCGCAGCGTATGCAGACGGCATAGAGACCGACTGGTCCGACCTGTATGAAGCGCTATGCACATTTGCGGAACAGCAGCGCCGGCATCTGATCTGGGAAGATGCAACCATTCTTCCCATGGCGCGTGACCGTCTGCAACCGGATGACCTCGCGAAATGGGCTGCGGGGATGCGACAACGTTACCGCATGATAACCTGAGCCATCGGCCATTTTCCGAGGTAAAATGTAACACCTCACTTTTTGGAAGGCCGAGTCGATGGCTGACGTTCATGCATTCCCGTCAAGGCCCTTGCCTATTTCATCTCCTGCCCATCTCGCCGAGCCCTGCGATACTTGCACGGCCCGCAGCCTGACCATCTGCGCATCGCTCTCCCACGAAGAGCAGACGAAGCTGACCAAGCTAGTGACCACGGTAAAGCTGGGGGCACACGATATTCTGTTCAATGAAGACGATGAGGCCGGCTACGTCTACAACATCACCTCCGGCAGTATGATGCTGTTTAAATCCATGTCGGACGGGCGCCGTCAGATCATGGGTTTCCTCGGCGCCGGAGATTTTCTCGGACTGAATACGCAGTCGGCCTATACGGTCAGTGCCGAAGCCCTGATGCCGACACGGGTATGCCGGTTCCCGCGCCAGAGTTTCCAGAAGATCATTGCGGAGTTTCCGACACTTGAGCGCCGCCTGCTCACTCAAGCTGAAACCGAAATCACCATGGCGCAGGACCAGATCCTGCTGCTGGGCCGCAAGACCGCCATGGAACGGATCGCATCTTTCCTAATTCTGCAGTCGTCCCGCATGAAGGCGCGGGGCATCGCAGATAACCCGGTCGTCCTGCCAATGACACGGGCGGAAGTCGGCGACTATCTGGGCCTGACCATTGAAACGGTGAGCCGTTGCTTCACCAAGCTCAAGAAGCTCGACATTATCGGCCTGCCGGCACCCGATCGGGTTCAGCTCAAGGATATTGACCACCTGAAAAGCCTGTCTGCCTCGCAGTAACGTCCTAGTTCGATAGCAAGACAGGTGCCGTCATCTGCTTGAGGATGAAGTCGGTCACGCCGCCAAATACGGTTTCGCGCATCCTGCTGTGGCCATAGGCACCCATCACCAGCAGATCAATGCTGTGATCGGCCAGGGCCGACAACAGGATATCCCCCGCTGGTATGCCGACAGCGGTGGTGTTTCTCACTTTTGCGGTAATACCGTATTTCAGCAGATGATGTGTGAGGCCGGCAGCGCTGCTGAGCTGATCAGCCGTCGGATCTATGCACAGAATGACAACCGATGATGCTTCCTGCAAAAGCGGCAGCGCGTCGTGAACGGCCCGCGCTGCTTCGCGGCTGCCGTTCCAGGCGATCATCACCGATTTCATCGCCTTCCCGTAGGTTCCCGCATAAGGCACAACCAAAACCGGTCGTCCCGCCGTCAGGGCAAGGTCTGCGGGCAATGTCCCCACGCCAGTATTGCTCATGCCGATAGTCTCGCGATCCGGGTCAGGCTGCCCGACGACCACCAGGTCACTGATCCTAGCGCAGTCCTGAAGTGCTTCCAGCGGCGGCCGCTCGCTGTCGACCCATGCCACCGCCACATCAGCGGCGGCTGCCGCCGCTTCGAAAGCGGTTTTGGCATTGGCTGCCTCCAGACGCGTTTCGTCCATTTGCTGCTGATAGAAGGCGGGGGGAACATCGCTGCCCATGTAATAAAGTTGACTCGGGAATGGCAGCGTATAGATCGCCGTGATTTTAGCGCGGAATTTGCGCGCGAGCCCCAATGCGACCGTGGTTTTAACGGCTGACTGGTTATCCGCAGTCAGATGGAGAAGAATATCGCAGTAGTGCATTGTCGACTCCGCTGTACTCCCTGAAGACGACAATGGACAGAACAATGCAGCCACGCCTTGCGCTACATCAAACTTTCCCGCCCAGTTTATAGAAAAATTGCCGCAACTTGATTCTGATCAAGGCTCTCCGAACTTCAAACTGGAGAATCCAGTACAAAGGAGTTCTTGCATGTCTCTGTCATTTATTCGTCTGGAACTGGCGCGCGAAAAGAGTCATCCCGCAGGGAGTGGGCGTCACGGTTATGAAATCATTGCTCCGCTCGATGCCGAGGGTCACCTGGACCGGAAGGAATGGGAGGCTAACCGCGGACGCTGCACGGTCCGGCGCTTCTGGGAAGGTGAGCCAGATCAGTATGGAGAGTTCATACACACAAAAGGCGGGCACTGGGCGCTTTCATACGACCCCAAAACCGATCTAGACGACGAGCCAATCTATCGCCTCGACCGACATGTTATCCTGCCGGGCGAATACATCTCGATCTCGGAGCCGAATCAGGAACCGCATACTTTCCGCGTTTCGCTCGTCACGGGTGCGTGAAATCGAACCCTGCTGGTTTCGGATTCCAATCGTGAGACCTGAGGCGTCCATATCGCTCAGGCAGCGGTCAATCCGATGCTGGTCCTGAACGCTACGCCAAGCCTTCTTTTATATACTCCAGCAACCTTCGCACGCCGATGAATCCGCGGTCGCTGTTTTGTGTTTTCTTTTCAGCCCGGATTCCGGTTTCGCGAACCGTCACTGTCTTGCCGCCCGTACGTTCGAGAAGAATTTTCCGTGTATGCAACTTTTCCAGGTCGGGGCGATGGCTAAGCGTTAGAAACGTTGCGCCAGGAAGTTCGCCAAAAACGCGTTCGAGCAACGCCGTTTCTTCTGATTCATCCAGCGCTTCTGTAGCATAAGCCATGAAGACCCAATCAGGACGGCGAACCAGAATATTTGCACATGCCAGTCTTTGCTGGTCCGCTGGGGACAACGCCTTCATCCACGGCTCAGACATATCAAGCTGGTCCTGCAGTCGTGCAAGGCCCACCACGCCCAGGGCAGCACTGCAGACATCATCGCTATGCGCCCCTGTCGTATCTGGATAGGTCAGGATTTCACGCAGAGACTCGGATGGAAAGTAGGGCTTGGGCGGCATAAATACGATCTCTGCATTGTCTGGCGTCTCAATGACGCCAGCGCCCCAGAGCCAGATGCCGGTCACCGCCTTGAACAGCATGAGGCCGACTTGACTGTCCCCCGCAATCAGCACCCGTTCACCCGGCTGAATGGTTGCGCTGATCCCCGAAGCCAATATTCCATCCTCAGGGCTGGAAATCGCCAAGTCATGAATATTCAAGGCTGGACCGGCCGTCGCATTGACCACGATTCCGGTTGCCGCTTCACCCAGCTTGCGATTTGTCACGGCATCATGCAGTGCGAGTATGCGCTCGACCGACGCCTGCCACTCAGCCAGACGCGGAAAATTGTCGATCGGCCAAGATAGCGCGGCCGTCATTTGCTGGAATGCCTGGCCGGTCTGCATCAGCACGCCAAGCGTTATGCTGCCCGCCAGATAGCGCGGGCTGGCCACAAGAATGGGAAACATCGTCGCCAACACACTGTAGGCCGAGGAAAACAGCATAAGCTGGCGAAGGCCGGTGGTCTGAGCATCCCAGAACTGGCGGATAGGTCTTAGCATCCCCAGAAGTCGTCTACGCTCATCCGGTTCCCGCTGGACAAGGGCAATGGCCTCGGCATTCTCGCGTGCCTCCGCCAGCATGAAACGGAAGTCCGCTTCTGCCGTCTGCCGCCTGTTTGTTGCCTCAACCAGCCGACCACCAACCATGAACGCAAGCACAGATCCGGCGCTGGCATACAGCAAGGCGAGCCAAACCATGTGTCCATGCAACGAAAGCTCGATGCTTTTCATGCTTATTTGCAGAACACCGGACAAGGACCACAGAATGGTGCTGAAACTGGCAAACAGCATCAGGCAGTATAACCCCGAATGCACCAACTCTATGGCGGACTCGGTGACGATACGGATGTCATCGGCGATCCGGCCATCGGGATTATCATGGTCACCGGGCAGAAGCGAAATCTGATAATGGCGAGCGTCGGCCATCCAGCCGTCCACGATATGCTGCGTCAGCCATTCGCGCCAACCGATCTGCAGGCCGCGTTTCGCGCCAAGGTGCAGCATGTTCACGAACATAACGCTGACCACCAGCAGGGTGAAAATCACAACCTGTTGCAGGAAACCGTCTCCAGAACGGCGCTCGAGCGCATTGAACAGATCGGCACTCCACAGATTTAGGCGGATGACCAACCCGACCTGCATGACGCCCAGCAGCACCATGGAAACCAGCATGAAGTAAGCCCGCCACCTCTGCTCGCCTCGCCAGTAACCTGCCGAGACCGTCAGGAAGCGGCGCAGTGTTAGATAATGATTGGTGGGTTGATCAGTCATGCGAGATTTTCTTGCCGGTGTCGTTCCCACAGGCCGACAAGGGCAACATCGGGTCGCTGTATAACCTTGGTCGGTATATGCACCAGCCAGTCAGACAGGCGTCCCTTGGCGGCAAAACGTTGCCGGAAGGGCGAGCGCGCGAGCAGGGGAATAATCCGGGGCGCGATGCCGCCAGCAATGTAGATACCGCCGCGAGTGTTGAAGGTTAGTGCAAGATTTCCCGCGACACTGCCGAGAATGGCGCAGAATTGCATCACCGCCGCATGACTGAGTGCACAACCGCCGGCAATGGCCTGCGCGGTAATGTCCGAAGCAGCCGTCAGCACGGCCGGCTGGCCCGCCTGCTCCGCCAACACAGTATAGATCGCCACCAGCCCCGGACCGGAGAGCAACCGCTCGCCCGACACATGACCGTACTTCGAGCGCAACGTCTGCAGCAGAAGATCTTCAGCACTGTCTTCTGGCGCAAAGCTGGCATGACCGCCCTCGGAGGCCAGTGCGCGACCGCCTCCGAGCCAGGCCGCAATACCAAGGCCTGTGCCAGGGGCAACAATCGCCTGCGGCGCCTGCAACACGGCGTGACCATCACCCAGGGATATGTAGTCGCTGGCACGCAATGCCGACAGCGCCCAGGCAACAGCCTCCAGGTCATTGCAAACCGTCACCCGGCCAATGCCAAAGTCACGCTCGATCAAGCCTCCATCAATAACCCATGGACTATTCGTCAACGCACAGCGGTTACCCGCAACGGGTCCCGCAACGGCTAGAATGGCCTGGTCAATAATCAAAGGGTGCGGCTGCTGTGTCGCGAGATACGCTTCCAGCGCAGGCCCGAAACCGGCAAATCCGACAACAGGCAATGCCTTAAATCCGAATATTGTACCGTCACGCGACAGAGCAAACCGCGCATTGGTTCCTCCGATATCTGCAAGCAGATATGTGACTGGACGACCGGTCATGACGGAACTCCATGCCGAATCATATTGGCGTACCAGTGGGCTGACGCCTTGGGTATGCGGCGCTGGGTGGGGTAATCGACGTAGACGAGACCAAAGCGCTGTCCGTAGCCAGAGCCCCATTCAAAATTGTCCAGCAAGGACCAGACGAAGTAACCGCGCACATCCGCTCCCTCCGCCACAGCTTCACGCATAGCAGCGGTATAGCGTGTTAGAAAATCGATTCGATCGCGATCATTGATCTGCCCAGTTTCATCCGGCTGCTCAATACCACCGCATCCGTTCTCCAGGACGTATATCGGCAGGCGATAGGTATTATGGATGTCCAGCAACGTAGTCTTGAAGGCATCAGGCCGCACCTGCCAGCCGATCTGCGTCTGCGCCGAGGTCTTTGGCGGGTCGGCCCAGGCAAAGCCCAATGGCGCCTTGTCATCGTGCCGCGCGAAGATCGGCGAATAATGATTGACGCCGAACCAATCGACCCCGCGGCAGATGGCCGCCATGTCGCCAGGCTTCACATAAGGCTCGAGCAATGCAGCGAATGGTTCCGGATAGAAGCCACGCAGCTGCGGATCTGGATAAACCCTGTTCCAGAAGCTGTCCAAAGTCGCAGCCGCAGCCCGGTCGGCATCCGTATTATGCAGCGGCAGACAAGGCTGACGATTATGAATGGCGCCGATGGATGCACGTGAGACCAGATTACGGATCACATCGACAGCCGCACCGTGAGAAAGGTTCACATGATGAACAACTTTCAGGCAGGTCGGCAGGTCATGAACGCCAGGCGCCTGCCAGCCGAAAAGATAGCCAAACAGTGAAAATACCGATGGCTCGTTGAAAGTGGCGAAACGCTTCACGCGATCGCCATAGCGCCGGGCCACCAGCGCAGCATAGTCGGCAAACCATCCAACACTATCGCGGTTGGACCAGCCGCCCTGGTCATGCAAGGCCTGCGGCAAATCCCAGTGATACAGGCAGAGCCAGGGTTCGATGCCGGATGCCAGCAAGTCATCGATCAGGCGGTCATAAAAAGTCAGGCCTGCTTCGTTGGGCCGGCCGCGTCCTGTCGGCAGCAGGCGCGGCCAGGCTGTGGAGAAACGATAGGCTTTGACGCCCATGTCACGCATCAGCGCCACGTCTTCCGCCCAGCGGTGATAATGATCGCAGGCGACATCACCAGTATCGCCGTTGGCAATCCGACCCGACTGATGGGAAAACCGGTCCCAGATGCTCAGCCCACGGCCATCGACTGCGGCAGCGCCTTCGATCTGATAGCTGGACGTCGAAACCCCCCATACGAAATCACGCCGTAGAGGTGCTTTGAGACGGGTGTTCTCATTCATGAAGGCCAGAACTCCGATGCTTGAACGGGGCGAGCCCGTCATCGGTCAGTTGTGCCGGGAAAAGACCCTGAAAACATTGATCGGGATCAACGATTAACCCCACCCCACATGGCAGAACCATAGATGCTGACCGGGCACGGCCTACGGGAGACATACTGATGACAACCGATGATCTGACGGCCTGCGACCAGTACTGGCGGGCGGCGAATTACCTCTCCATTGGTCAGATCTACCTGCTCGACAATCCGATGCTGCAAACACCTCTACGGTCGGAGCACGTGAAACCCCGCCCGCTCGGCCACTGGGGGACCGCGCCTGGCCTGAACTTTATCTCAGCGCATCTGAATCGGCTGATCCGGCGCCACGACATGCGTGTGCTGCAGGTTATTGGCCCCGGGCATGGCGCGCCAGCGGTCTTGGCCAGCGCCTACCTCGATGGCACCTATTCCGACGCCTATCCGGACGTGTCGCTGGATACCGAAGGCATGGCGAAACTGTTTCGGCAATTTTCCTTTCCTCATGGCGTACCGAGCCATGCCTCTCCGCAGACGCCGGGCTCGATCCATGAAGGCGGCGAGCTGGGATACGCCCTGTCTCATGCTTTTGGTGCGGCTTTCGACAATCCCGACCTGCTGGTTGCCTGCGTTATCGGCGACGGCGAAGCGGAAACCGGTGCCCTGGCCACCGCCTGGCATTCCAACAAATTCCTGAACCCGGCCCGCGACGGCGCCGTGCTGCCGATCCTGCATCTGAACGGCTACAAAATCGCCAACCCCACCGTGCTGTCCCGCCTGCCCGCCGACGAGCTCGACCAGTTGCTACGGGGCTATGGCTATGAACCTTATACCGTTGCCGGCGATGACCCGCAGGTCATGCATGTCGCGATGGCTGCAGCGCTGGACAGCATATGGATGGAGATTACCGAGATTCAGCGGCAGGCGCGCGGAGACCAGCCCGCCATCACACGGCCGCGCTGGCCCATGCTGGTGCTGCGCAGTCCGAAAGGCTGGACTGGGCCAACCACAGTGGATGGATTGAAGAATACCGGCACCTGGCGCGCCCATCAGGTGCCAATACCGGATGTGCGTGACAATGAGGCGCACCGCACGCAGCTGGAACAGTGGATGCGAAGCTACAGCCCCGAGACGCTGTTCGACGAGGCGGGCCGGCCGCGCGCCTGGATCGAGCAGGTATTGCCGCGACCAGAACGCCGCATGAGCGCCACCCCTGAAGGCAATGGCGGCCTACACCTTATAAATCTGAAGCTGCCTGCGGTTCAGGCTCATGCCATTGCAGTGCCAAAGCCCGGATCTGTAAAGGCGGAGGCGACGAAGCAGCTCGGCCGCTATCTGCGCGACGTCTTCCGCCTGAATGCAGCCCGGCACAATTTCCGCCTTTTTTCCCCGGATGAAGCGGCGTCCAATCATCTTGAGGCTGTTTTCGAGGCAACTGATCGGACCTGGATGGCAGAGCGCGAATCAGGTGACGATCATCTCAGCCCCGATGGCCGCGTGATGGAAATCCTCAGCGAGCAGACCTGCCAGGGCTGGCTGGAAGGCTATCTGCTCAGCGGCCGGCACGGGTTATTCGCTACCTATGAAGCCTTCGTTCATGTCGTCGCCTCCATGTTCAATCAACATGCGAAATGGCTGCAGACCTGCAGGGAGGTATCCTGGCGCAAGCCGGTGGCCTCCCTGAACTACCTTCTCACCTCTCATGTCTGGCGGCAGGATCACAATGGTTTCAGTCATCAGGATCCCGGGTTTCTCGATCTGGTCGCGAACAAGGATTCCGAGGTGGTGCGCATCTATCTGCCGCCCGATGCCAATACCCTGCTGGTCGTTGCCGATCACTGCCTGACCAGCCGGAACCGCATTAATGTGATTGTCGCCGGCAAGCACAGTCAGCCGCAATGGCTGGATCACGATGCCGCGGTTGCGCATTGCGCCGCCGGCATCGGGGAATGGTCATGGGCCGGAAATGCCACAAAGGACGCGCCGGATGTCGTGCTGGCCTGTGCAGGCGATGTGCCTACCATTGAAACGCTGGCAGCGGTCAGCATCCTGCGTCGTCACCTGCCGCATCTTGGCATCCGCGTCGTCAATGTCGTCGATCTGATGCGACTGCGGCCGCTAGCCAATCATCCGCACGGACTCGATGATGCCGCCTTTAACGCGCTTTTCACCACGGACCGGCCGGTCATCTTCGCCTTCCATGGATATCCCGCCCTGGTTCACCGCCTGACCTACCGCCGCCGCAACCACGCCAATATCCATGTTCACGGCTATATGGAACAAGGCACGACCACGACGCCTTTCGATATGGCGGTGTTGAACCGCCTGGATCGGTTTCATCTGGTTCTCGCCGTCATCCGGCGCATCAGCCAGGGCAAGGCGGAACAGATGCTGCAACACCTGATGGAGGCCCAGCTTGCCATGCACAATGCCTATATTGGCGAGCATGGCGAGGATATGCCAGAAATCCGTGACTGGCGCTGGGAGGCGTAACCGCCCGATGCAGCCGTTGGCCGCAATCGCAATTCCGCAGGGACGGCTTGTCCTGCGGGCCGCAGCGCCCATCACACTGCATGGTGACATCGCCTGGCGCGCTGATGGAAACAGCCCGGTGCTCATGGGGAAGGACGCGGCAACGGTTTTCGTGTCCGCCTACGAACCGCGCGGCCACACCCTTCGGCGCCAGGGTCCCCTCGCCAATCTGGGACCGGCAAGACCGGTCAGCATCCACAACGATCCCGATCCCATCGCGGGAAAATGGATCGAGGCAGTATGGCCAGCACCGGATGGTCGCCTGTTCGGCTGGTATCACGCCGAAGAACGTGCGCCCTGCCCAACATCTCTTTATATTCCGCATATCGGCGAACTGGTCTCGGACGATGATGGCGCGCGCTGGCACTGGCGCGGCGAAATCCTGCGCGCCCCATCAAGCGAGACGAACTGTGAATATCGCAACGGCTTTTGCGCCGGCGGCTATGGCGATCTGTGTGTGCTGCCTGATCGCGAGGGGCAGTTTCTCTACATACTATTCTCCAGCTTCACGGCAACAGAAGCCGCGCAGGGCATCTGCCTGGCGCGCCTGCCCCTGCCGCGTCCCGAAAATCCGGCGGAGCGACTTGAGCTCTGGAGCAATGGCGCCTGGCAAAGCAGCTCGGCTCATCTGCCAAGTCCGGTCTGGCCCACTCTCCACGGATGGCGCTATCCCGATCCTGATGCCTTCTGGGGGCCGGCTGTGCATTACAACCGCGCCATTGATATCTATGTCATGCTGCTGAACCACACGGCCGGCGGCAGCGGCAACATGCTGCAGGAAGGCATTTACGTGTCCCTCAATCGTCATCTGGACATGCCTGGAAACTGGAGCAGGCCGGTAAAGCTGGTGCAGGGTGGCGCCTGGTACCCGCAGGTCGTTGGACTTGAATCCGGCGACAGTGACTATCGGGCCGACTCACGCAGCCGTTTCTACATGGCAGGCTTCTCGGCCTGGGAGATGGAGATCACGACCGCCGCATATGATGGTCCGGACCGTCCCCTAGCGCTGCACCGGGATGATTTCCCCCCTCTGTTCGGAGCTGGGCTGCGATCGCCATGGTAAAACATCTGCTCACCGTCAATCCGGGCTCGTCGACGCTGAAGCTGGTCGTATACCGGCTGACCGACGGCAGCGTGGACCTGCGCTGCCGGGGAATGATCGACCTGCACGCATCTCCGCTGATGCTGGTGGTGCGACAGGACGATACCGTCACCGGGCATGCGATTGGCAATGACCTTGGCGTACCGACGCTAGCGACAATAGTGGCGATTCTGACGAGAGCAGCCGATGCACCAGGCATCGACGCGGTTGGCCATCGGGTGGTGCATGGCGGCGACAGCTTCAGAGGACCCGCGCTCATCGACGATGCGGTGCTGGCAAAGATCGCCGGCCTGATCCCGCTGGCGCCACTGCATCAGCCTCAAAGCGTCAGGCTAATCGAGGCCCTGCGGCAACTGCTGCCTGGCATTCCGCAAACCGCCTCCTTCGACACCGCTTTCCATCACGATCAACCCGAACTGATTCGCCGCCTCCCGCTTCCCCGCTCGCTCTTTGATGCAGGAATAAAGCGTTACGGTTTCCACGGCCTGTCCTATGCCCATATTGCCAACGCCCTACGCCGCGATCATCCCAATCTGGCCAATGGCCGCGTCGTGGTCGCCCATCTCGGTAGCGGTGCCAGCCTCTGCGCCGTCAGGAATGGCATGAGCCAGAGCTGCAGCATGGGCTTTTCCACGCTGGATGGCATCCCCATGGCGACCCGGAGCGGTTGTCTGGATCCAGGCATCATCCTTCATCTCATGACTCGGCAGGGCCTCTCCCTGAAGGAGATAGAGGACATGCTGTATCACCGCAGCGGACTGCTCGGCCTATCGGATTTTAGTGGCGACCCGCGCGAACTTCTGGCCAGCCCGCGACCCGAAGCGCGGGAAGCCATTACATCCTTTAGTCTGCGTGTGGCCCAAGAGGTGGCAGCGCAAGCAACCGTGCTCGGCGGTCTGGACGGCATCGTGTTCACCGGCGGCATAGGCGAGCACCAGCACCAGATTCGCGCCGGAATCATCAGCCATCTGGCCTGGCTTGGCCTTGCGCTGGATGACGCCGTGAATACGGTAAACGCGGCCTGCATCAGTTCTGCCACCAGCCGGGTGCAGGTTTTTGTCATTCCGACCGATGAAGAACAAGTTATTGCAACAGAAGCGGCCGGCTTGCTGGCCTAGCCATCGCTCCAGCTCTGCCGGAAGGGCAAGACGAGCTTGATCAGCCAGAGCCTGCACTTCGCCTGTTATATTGGCAGTCGTGACTCGTCTATCCCTGCAGAGCTCGTCTGGGGCACAGGATGCCACCTATGCTTACGCGGCCGTCACGATCCGTGACGCGTGATAATAGAGCGCGCCCACATCGAGATTCATGAAGTCTTTGTCGGATTCTCCAATCACAGCTTTCATGACCTCTTTGCTGAAGCTGTCCCTCAGACTTCCGAGCATATGCGGCGGCGCGATCACGACCAGTTTGTGGAAGCGACGTTGCCGCAAGGCTTCATCAAGGTTTGCCGCGAGTTTTCGCGCGAAGTTATGCTTTTCCAGCTCATGGGGATCATGCCGTGGTTCAATGGCCGACCTGCTGTCGCCGACACTGGAAAAACTTCGGCCAGGCTTGTCACTCTTCATATCACGGGAGAAGCTTGCGACGTTTTCTGCCGAGGAAACGAAATCTGACACCAGCGACAACGGCTCATCCCGACTGCGCCACTCCCATACGCGGGCATGGTGCCCATCGGCCGTCAGGATCCAGGTCAGAGGATGAATTTTGTGCGGCACGATGCCACCTATATTCCGGATGTGATGGCATGAATATGCTGTGTCAGCTGCCGGCCAACCTTGATATACGTCAATGAGATGACCATGCGGCTTTGGTTCTACCCCTCAGGGAGGCTGCGTGGAACTAGGTAGTTCTCCTTAGGTATAAGACCCAAATTTCTCTCCCCCCTGCACTCCTGTATTTCTGCACTCAAGACTTCCAGGGGAGAAAGAAAATGACCACTGCACAAGCTACTGTTCATCCCTCCTCCGCACAGCATCATCCGATGCATGCGGCATCCGCCCTGGCAGGTGCAACACCCCGAAAATCGGCACCGTCAACGGCATCCGTGATTGCCCTGCCTGGCGCTGCCGATGTCCTGCAGCGCATCGGGCGCCCCCTCCAGGTGGCCCGGGGGCGGACGGTCATAGAAGCCGGAAGCGGCTGCAGCCATATCTACAAGGTTACCGAGGGCGTTCTGCGCGTCGTCAGAATTCTGCCCGATGGTCGTCGTCACATTGCGAGGTTCCTTCAGTCGGGCGATTTCTTCGGGGTTTCTGACATGGCAGAACAGGACAGCAGTGTTGAAGCGATCACGGACTGCGATCTGACCCGCTATGAGCGCAAGGACTTCGACGCCATTCTGGATTCTGATGCCGCTGCCGGCCGCCAGCTTTTTCGTCTGATGTGCCGGCATTTGGAATCAAGCAATCGGCTGCTGCTTCTGCTGGGCCGAAAGACGGCATCTGAGCGCTTGGCCAGTTTTCTGCTGTCGTTTGCACGCAACACTTCAGTGGTACGGCGGGATCAAGAGATACATCTGCCCATGAGCCGCTGTGATATTGCCGATCATCTCGGCCTCACCATCGAAACAGTCAGCCGCCTGATCACCAAGTTCCGCACGCAACGCTGGATCAGTCTGACCGACAGTCACACCATCAAGGTGATCGCACCCGACGTCCTGGAAGACCTCGCCGCGGACTGACCGTTTGCGCTTCCTCCCCGGCTGCTCTTTCGGGCAGTCGCCTAGGCCGGCAGTTTCGCCGGCCTTTTTTTATCCGGACATCAGGGGAAAGAGCCGTCGTCAGGTGGTCGCAAGCATCTGTTCGATGGTGCCGAACAGGCGACTATGCGCGAGAGGTTTGTCTAGAAGGGCAACCTTCCCCAGCCCGACGGCCTGATTCTCGATCGAACCGTCGCGCCGGCCAGTGATCAGGATCGCCGGCATGGTTTCACCGCGATCCCGCAAGAGTGCGAGAAGGGCCAGCCCGGTCATGCCCGGCATATGCACGTCGACAATGACGCAGCAGTTGTTCAACACCGGATTATCCGCCAGGAACTGGTCGCCCGAATCAAAATCTCGAACGCGATACCCCCGCAATTCAAGAAGGACCTTGAGGGAATCGCGAACCACGTCATCGTCATCGATGACGTAAATGGTAGGTTTATCGTTCATCCCTGAGTAATGCTCTGCGCCTCTCCCGGTGGCAAGTAAGGGGTTTCCCCTACGGCTTTGGGCTGTCTTTTTCCTCTGTGGAAAGGCCGGCTGCAAGCCCCATCCGCACCAGGTGCGACAGGCTTTCCGCACCCATTTTCTTCATCACATTGGCGCGATGGATTTCCACGGTGCGGGGGCTGATCCCCAGATGATAAGCAATAATCTTATTGGGATTACCGATGATCAATTGACGCAAGACATCGCGCTCCCGCCCGGTCAGCGTCGCCAGACGCTCCCGGACATCGCCTTGATCAACCTGTCCCAGTTCCCCGACCCGGGCGGCGTCGAGGCCCCGCCGGACCGCATCGAGAAGTGTCGCGTTGGTATAGGGTTTTTCTATGAAATCGATGGCCCCAGCCTTCATGGCCCGCACGGCCAGCGGAACATCGCCATGGCCGGTCACCACCACCACCGGCAGCATCAGCCCCTTGCTGCGCAAATGCTCGAGCAGGCTCAAACCGTCCATGCCGGGCATGCGCAGATCGATCACCGCACAGGCAACCGGAACCGGACTGTACCCCAGCAGGAAGGCTTCGGCCGATGCAAAGCCAACGGCCGTAAACCCCTGAGCTTCCAGGATGGCGGCCAGGGAGTCGCGCACGGCTGCATCATCATCGACAATGAATATGGTTTCCGCTGCCATCACACGCCCTTGGTCTGATCCGTCATCGGCAGGTGGAAGCGGAACACCGTGCCGCCGCCGGGATTGGATTCTGCCCAAAGCCGGCCCTCATGGGATTCAATGATTGACTGACTGATGGAAAGACCGATTCCCATGCCATCCTTCTTGGTGGTGAGGAACGGTGTGAACAACTTCTCTGCGATCCCCGCATCAATGCCAGGACCGGTATCCCGTACGGCAACCTCCTGTGCCCCCGGCTTACCGACAGTCTGGATGATGAGTTCACGTCGCTCTGAATCCCGCAGGACCTCGACTGCATTCCGCACGAGGTTTACCACCACCTGCTGAATCTGGATCTTGTCGATACTGATTGGCGGCAATGTATCATCGAGATCGAACTGCACGCGAATGCCATCGACGCGCACACCGATGGTCGCCAGATTACTGGCTTCTATAACCACCTTGTTAAGTTCTTCCAGGCTGCGTTCTACTGGACCTTTTTCAACGAAACTGCGTAAGCGGCGTATAATCTGGCCGGCGCGATCTGCCTGCTCCACGGTCTTGCCAAGGAATTCCTGCACCTTCGGCATAGCGCTCTCGCCACCTATATCCACCATCTGTCGTGCCGCTTCGGCATAATTCATGATCGCGGTCAGTGGTTGATTCAGCTCATGCGCCAATGAGGAAGACAACTGCCCCATAGCACTCAGACGAGATATATGCACCAGATCCCGCGTCAGCTCGCGCACCTGACTTGCAGACTGGTGGCGTTCAGTGATGTCGCGAATAACGCCAATGAAGCCACGATGATTGCCGCCTCGCATCTCACCAATCGACAGATCAATCGGGAAAACCGTGCCATTCTTGTGCATCGCTTCGACTTCGCGGCCAGTACCGATGATCTTGGCCTTTCCGGTGCGGATATAATTGGCAAGATAACCGTCATGCTCGCCATGATAGGGGGCTGGCATCAGCATATTGACGTTGCGGCCTAGGACCTCGGCCGGTCCGTAGCCGAAGATGCGTTCTGCTGCCTGGTTGAACATTTCAATGGAGCCATGCGCATCAATGGCGATGATCGCATCATGCGCATTGTCGATGACAGCGCGGAAACGCTCTGCCGCCTGACGCTCGGCACGCACGCTTTCACGGAACGACAGCCCGAATGCCGTGAGAAGGCAGCCAGTGACGGCCAAGCCTATGCCGGCCCATATCCATGACTCTGTTTCATCATAAGCGGCGAAGGACAAACCCACGCCGACGGCAAGGATTGCCAACATTATCAATGGCTTGGACCAGTGCCAGGTCATTTGACCTCTGCCCCAGCCAGCCAGCCCGGCACTGAAATCCCGCATACGCCCCATCCCAAAGGCCACTTGATCCCGGTCAAATCGGGAATCGCCTTTTCGGGCTAGAAACTTAGCAGACCGATGTCCGACTCAGCACCCCATTTTATCAGGCCCAGCACATCGACGATGCTCAAGCTTAAGCGCATGGCAATCGACACCCACCGCGAGAGCATCGCCTATCTCAGCAGGCAGTGTCAGCAATACCGTGCCGAGGAATTCCAGGCGCTTGGGAAAATCGAAATATGCGCCGGCGGCCCCGGCATGCCAGCAACCCTCAACATCGTCGACGATATGGCATTGCTGGCACCAGACGAACTCGGCCTCTCCGAAACCGCCTTCGACATGTTCGCCCAGCCGGCAGGCACCGCAGTCACCATCCAACACCCCAAGCCAGTCGAGAGTCTGGAAGCAGTGCGGGCAAAGATCCTCGGCCGGGAACTCAATCCTGCACAATACGTCTCGATCATTCGCGACATTGCAGCACTGCGCTACAGCAAGATGGAAGTGGCAGCCTTCTTGGTCGGCTGCGCCGGCTTCATGACCATCGACGAGGTTCTGAGCCTGACCCAGGCAATGGCGAATGTAGGCCGGCATCTGGAATGGGGCCGGCGCCTGGTGGTCGACAAGCATTGCATCGGCGGCATCCCCGGCAACCGGACATCCATGATCGTGGTGCCGATCGTCGTTGCCCATGGCCTGACTATCCCTAAGACGTCGTCGCGCGCCATCACTTCGCCAGCCGGCACGGCGGACACTATGGAAGTCCTGGCCCGCGTCGACATCGGTATCGACGAGATGCGGGGCATCGTCGACAAAGTCGGCGGCTGTCTGGTCTGGGGCGGCCGCGTTAACCTCTCGCCGGCTGACGACGTCATGATCATGGTCGAGCGTCCGCTCCGCATTGATACGCGCGAACAGATGGTCGCTTCGATCCTGTCGAAAAAACTCACCGCCGGGGCCAGTCATCTGGTGCTGGATATCCCGGTCGGTCCAACCGCCAAGGTGCGCAACGCCACGGAAGCCGCCAGCCTGCGCAAGATGTTTGACTATGTCGGTGGCAAACTGGGCTTGACCCTGGATATCCGCCTGACCGACGGCAGCCAGCCCATCGGGCGCGGCGTAGGGCCGATCCTGGAAGCGCGCGATGTCATGGCCGTGCTGCGCAACGATCCGGCAGCCCCGGATGACCTGCGTGAACGCGCCCTGCTGCTGGCCGGAGCCCTGATCGAAAGCGACATCTCAGTGAAAGGCGGCCAGGGCATTCATCGCGCCCGCACCCTCTTGGCCAGTGGCGCCGCGATGCGCGCCATGGAAGAGATCATCCAGGCCCAGGGGCCTACGAATGCCATGCTGACGCCAAGCGCACTGGGGCGTGAGGTGATGGCTCCCGCTGATGGTGTGGTGCGAGGCATAGACTGCCTGCGGATCGCCCGAATTGCCCGCATGGCCGGCGCTCCGGCTTTCAAGGGCGCAGGCGTCGATCTGCTGCGCAAGGTTGGCGATCCGGTGCGACATGGCGAACCTTTGTATCGCATTCATGCCACCCTTGAATCCGATCTGGGTTTTGCCGCCGAGCTGGCCGACTCTGATTCCGGCTACAGCATAACATGAGGCACTGATGATCCCCGTCACGCTCACCTTCCATGGCGCCGCCGGCACGGTGACCGGGTCTTGCTACCGTCTGGATATCGGTGACCGACACGTCCTGATCGACTGTGGCATGTTCCAGGGTGACAAAACCATTAAACAGCTCAACTACCAGCCATGGCCGTTTAATCCGCGCGCCATTGAGGCCGTGATTGTCACCCATGCCCATATCGACCATAGCGGCCTGCTGCCTAAGCTGGTCAAGGCCGGCTATGCCGGACCGGTTTATGCTACGCCAGGCACGGCGGACCTGCTGCAATTCATGTTGCCCGATTCCGGCAGCATCCAGGAGATGGAGGTTGAACGCCTGAACCGCCGCAACCAGCGGCGTGGCGGCGGCGTGGTGCAGCCGATCTATACCGAGCAGGATGCGCAGGATTGCCTGCGCCTGCTCGCCACCCGCGATTTCGGCATCTGGTTCGAGGTCACGCACGGCCTACGCGCCAAATTCTGGAATGCCGGCCATATCCTCGGCTCGGCCTCGGTCGAACTGGAGCTGGATGCTGGCAACGGCAAGCCGATGCGCCTGCTGTTCTCCGGTGATATCGGACCGGAGCACAAGGCCCTGCAGCAGGATGCCGTGGGTCCGCAGGACCTCGATATCGTGGTCATGGAATCCACCTACGGGGGACGTCCCCGGCCGAAGCTGGACGACCGGCAGCGCCGTGCCATCCTGGCCGAAGAGGTGACCGCGGCGCTGGCAAACGGCGGCAATCTGGTGATTCCGGCTTTCGCCGTCGAGCGAACCCAAGAGCTTCTGGCCGATCTCAGCAAACTGATCGCCGAAGATGCGATCAAGCATGTGCCGATCTTTGTCGACTCACCGCTGGCAACCCGCATCACCAGCGTGTTCGCAAAATACCTGCATCAGGAGAATGGCATAAAATCCGCCAGCCCGCTCCCCTTCGAGGGCGGTAACCTCCGGTTCGCCCGCACCGTGCAGGAGAGTATGCGGATCGAGCAGATCACCGGCGGCGCGATCATTATCGCGGCATCGGGCATGTGCGAGGCCGGCCGCATCCGTCATCACCTGAAGAACAACCTTTGGCGATCCAATGCGACGATCCTGTTGATCGGATACCAGGCGCCGGGCACGCTTGGCGCCCTGCTTGAACGAGGCGAACGCGCGGTGCGCATCCAGGGCGACGAGATCGTGGTGCGGGCGCAGATCCGCAAGCTGGAAATCTATTCCGGCCATGCCGATCATGACGAGTTGCTGGAGTGGCTGAACAGTCGCCTGCCCGTGCGCGGCAGCGTCGTGCTGACGCATGGCGAGCCGGATGCTGTGGGCGCACTGCATGCCGCCATCAGGCTCTGGGGAGACCGTGCGCCGGCGGTGCTGGTCCCGAAGCTGGATGAAACCTACAGTCTGGCCCGCGCCAAGCCGCGGTTGCTGAAACAGGCCCAGCAGATCAGGCGTCTGGACCGCTATGCCGAGGCGGAAGCCCTGTCAGGCCGTGACTGGCACAATGATTATGCGCACATCATGTTGCAGGTTCAGCATCAGTTGCGTACGGCCAAGACCGATCTGGAACGCCACCGGCTGCTCAGGAAGATGCAGCGTATCCTGGGCCGGGGATAACGCGCAGCGCCTTATAGGCTTCCATGATGCCGGTCAGCAGCAAGGCGGGGAGTGCCAGGGACAGGCCTTGAGTCAACGTTATAGTCTCAAGCCGCAGGATCGTACCCATGACCGGCATATGAGCCGCCAGCACTTGCAAGACCTGGGTACCCATCACACCGCCAATCAAAAGCCAGTTTGACGATAGTGGAATACCGAATACAGACCGAGTTTCCGAGCGGCAGTTGATCACATGCGCGTTCTCAAACCACAACATCAGCCACAGCATGGCTCCCTGCGCCGCAATGAGGTTGATGCCAAGGCCGTGCAGCAGATAGGCGTAGATCGCAAACGACAGCAACCCAATCGCGCCGCCAGATAGCACCACCTGTTCGACCATTGCGCGGTCGAAGATAGGACTATTTGGGGGGCGCGGCGCTTTTTGCAGCAGACCCGGCTCCGGCCTTTCGAAGCCGAGCGAAACATCCTGGATACCGTTGGACACCAGATTGAGCCACAGGAGCTGTAGCGCAGTGAGCGGCAATGGCATGCCCGCAAGCGTGGATAGCAGCATCAAGGCCAGACCAGCCATGCTAGTCGAAACACAATGCAACACCACCTTGCGGAGGTTTGCATAAGCCGCCCGTCCCTCCTCAATGCCGGCAATGATGGAGGCGAAATTATCATCGATCAGAATCAGGTCTGCTGCTTCCCGCGCGACATCGGTGCCGGCGCGGCCCATGGCGACGCCGATGTCGGCAGCATGCAAGGCCGCGACATCGTTGATGCCATCTCCCGTGACGGCAACGACATGGCCTTGGCGCTGCAGGCTCTGGACAATAGCCAGCTTCTGCAATGGCTCGGTGCGGGCGAAAACTGCCGCGCCGGATACTGCCAGATCAAAGGCGGCTTGATTGTTTTCCAAGACCCGGAGCTGCGTACCGGTGATGACAGCGCCTCCGGCATCGTCACGCAGAATGCCAACTTCTCGTGCAATTGCCTGCGCCGTCGCCGGATGATCGCCGGTCACCATCACAACGCGCACGCCCGCGCCATGCGCAGCCTGCACGGCAGCCTTGGCTTTCGGACGCAGCGGATCGATCAGACCGGCGAAGCCGAGAAGAGTCAGATTCTTCAGGGCATCGTGCCCCGAAGTTTCCACCGGGCCAGCAGCGACGGCAATCACCCGATAGCCGGCCTGTGCCAGGGTTTGCACGGCCTGTTCCGTTTCCTGCCGCCGCTCATCGCTCCATTCCACGGCGCCGCAGAGCGCCAGCACCGTTTCCGGGGCGCCCTTCACATAGGCCATCAGAACACCGCCATCCATGTGAAAAGCTGCCGCGTAACGGCGCTCAGGCTCGTAGGCAATGCGACCGCGATGGCTGACTGCTTCTATAACGGCATCATAATTGGCCGCCGCCGCCAGCCGCAGGAAAGCAAGATCGACTGCATCGCCGATCTCCTCCCCAGAGTGATCGGCGATTGCACCATGCGATTCCGAGCAGCGCGCAGCCGCGAAGGACAGGCCGCGAACCCGGCCATCGGCAGGTGCAAACCGGGCGGCCGGACCGGCCTCCGCAGCCGGTAGCCAGACGGTATCGATCGACAGGCGGTTGACGGTTAGCGTGCCGGTCTTGTCGGTGGCGATCACCGTGCAAGCTCCCAGGCCTTCCACTGCTGGCAAATGACGCACAACCACCTGCCGAAGGCTCATGCGGTGCACGCTGATCGACAGGACAACGGTGGTCGCCACCGGCAGCGCCTCCGGGATGGCCGATACCGCCAGCGCGATGGCGACCAGGATGATGCCGGTGATATCGCTGCCACGCGTGAATTCGAACGCGGCAATAAGCAGGATCAGAACAATAATGACGATACCGAGCTGACGACTGAAGCCCTCCATGCGCCGCAACAGCGGCGTCGGCGCTGCCGGGGCACGCAGAGTCTGCGCCAGACGCCCCATCTCGCTGTGCCATCCGGTTGCAACGACCAATCCACGGCCACGACCTCGATGTACCGAGGCGCCGGAGAACAGCATGTTGCTCCGTTCGCCAAGAACAGCCTCTGCCGCTACGGCGCGATCAGGCCACTTCTCCACCGGCAGTGATTCGCCGGTCAGCAGGCTTTCATCCACCGTCAGTGTCTGCCCCTCGATCAGACGCAGATCCGCCGGGACCCTGATGCCACTTTCAACCTGAACGATATCACCCGGCACCAGATGCTCGATATCCACGGATACCAGCCGGCCGCTCCGCCAGACCGGCAGGCGTCCGCGCACCAGCGCTTTCAAGCCCTGGGTCCGCAGTTCCGCACGCCATTCCTGCCATCCGCCGATCACGGCATTGATCAGCAGGACCGACAGAATGAAGATGCCTTCCGTCAGGTGACCGATGACCAGACTCAGCGCCGCCGCTGCGAGCAGCAGATATATGAAAGGCGACTGGAACTGATGCAGCGCAATCGATAACAGCGATGCGCCGCGCAGCATCGGCAGATGGTTCAGGCCATGCTGCTGCAGGCGACGGGCAGCCTCCTCATTGCTAAGGCCAGTGCCATCGGAGCCGAACCGCGCCAGGGCGGCATCAGCCGATATGGCATGAACCGGATTGTCCTGTGGCGGGGACATCCAGATCAATGTGACATGAAGACAGGTATATGCTGCTGCTTGAGGATGTGATTTGTGACGCCGCCCAGCACCACCTCCCGCAGTCTGGAATGGCCATATGCACCCATCACGATCAGGTCAGTCCCGATTTCGGCGGCGCGCGCCAGAATCAGAGCGCCATCACTTGCGGAGGTTTCTTTCACGGTCACTGCCGAAACCTGCACGCCGTGCCGCGCCAGGTGCTGCGCGATCTCGGCGCCCTCGAGCCGCTCGCCTGCTGCCTGCTGCGGATTGACCTCCAGAATGGTAACGGTTTTGGCCTTCTGCAGAAGAGGCAGGGCATCATGGACGGCGCGCACCGACTCGGCGCAGGGCTTCCAGGCGACAAGAATATTATTGCCCGGTTCTTGGCCGCTCTGTGCCTTGTTGGGCACAACCATGACAGGGCGGCCAGATGATAGGGCGAGCGTGCCCGGCGAAGGATCGATCGGCTGCTCCAGATCGAGCGGATTTCCCGGCTGGCCCACCACGATCAGGTCGGCATAGGCGGCATGCATCTGGATAACGTCGTCCATTTCGCCCATCGCCTCGCGCCACTCAATGGCAATGCCATGACGCTGGCTGGCCGCGTCGACCAGATGCCGGATTTTATCTGACCGCTCCTTCTGAAGTGTCTTCTGCCATTGCTGGATCTTGCCGGCCATTCCAAGGCCCATCACGTCGACAGGCATATAGGGGATGTTATCAACGTGGAGCGCCGTCAGATGTGCGCCATGCGCAATCGCCAGCTTGGCGGCGATGTCCAGACGGCCCGCCGCATATTGCGCATTGTCGGCATATACCAGGATATCCTTGAAGGCCATTCTCTATTCCTCTCGCTCCGGAACATCATCAGGTGACGCCAGGCACCCTCACGCATTTCCGGGCACACGTCTTTGATCCGTATCAAAATTGAAAAGCCATAAACGGCCAGGCCGGCCGGAAGCCGACTTTTGATCTATTTCAATGCGCCGGCCGGCAATGCCCCGCATGGTCCCCGCCTCACTGAGCCAGGAGAGCGACATGCGCTACAGCGACATTCTGCTGCATCTTTCTGATGACGCGAGGAGTGCAGAGAAGACCAAATTCGCGTTGGCTTTGGCTAGGCGCTTCAAAGCCAGTGTCACGGCGCTCTACACCATGCCATTCCCGGCCCAGCTCTATTACATGAGCGAATATGTTCCGGTTGAATTCTATCAACAGAAAAGTGACGAAGCGGAAGCCGTCGCTACCCGGACGAAAGCGACATTCGAGAAAGCTGCGGGCGATGCCGATGTCCCTGCTGCCTGGGTCAAAAGCGATCAGGCACCCGTCATCGCGCTGCCACCACTAGGGCGAACCTGCGACATTGTGATTGTCAGTCAGACAAATCCGGATGCCTCGAGCCTCGCATCACCCAATGCAGATCTGGTGCTCAGCGACCTCCTGCTCGACCTGGGCCGGCCTGTCCTGGCCATTCCCTATGTCGGTCAGTATCCAGTGCAGGCAAAAACCGTTGTGGTGGCGTGGAACGGCAGTCGGGAGGCCGCGCGTGCGGTGCATGATGCCTTGCCGCTGTTGCAGGATGCCAAATCCGTCGTCGTTTTCAGCATCAACCCCACAGCGGATGTTTCCGCATCAGCTGCGTCGCTGGTCCAGCACCTGATCCACCACGGCATTCCGGCCAAGGCAAAGCAGACCGTCGCGAAGGACATCAACGACGGTGAGGCCTTGCTCTCTGTATTGGCTGATGTCGGGGCGGACCTGCTGGTGATGGGTGTCTATGGACACAGCAGGGTCCGTGAAATGGTGCTGGGCGGCGTTTCGAAAAGCATCCTGGACAGCATGACCGTGCCCGTTCTGCTTTCCAACTAGTGGGGGACTGGCGCAGGCAGCTCGCATGCGGACCGGCCTCTCGTTAAACCTGAGAGGCCCGGTTCGATACCAACAACCAATCAGCTTTTGCCTTCCGCCACCAGCCGCGTTTGCCTCGGGCTTGCCGCGCCCCTGCTCTTCCGACATCGTCTTTCTCAATCGCAACCCCAACGGTGGCTGCGACGATGCATGCTGGCTGCAGGTAACCGCATATCCACCTACACATGGCACGGCGCGAGGGGCACCTTAGACCGGTCACAGAACCTTGCGTTTTCGTGGGGTATTAAGGTCTTGGCCCGGCTGTCATCTGGGTGTAATTAAACTGTAATAATGCGACTTTGTCCCGAGGTATATGTAATAAATGGCTGTTTTCCGCGATCCGGACCCCGACCCTGATTCGTCTGCGCTGGACGCTGGCGCGCCCCCCGCTCACCTGTCGCGCCATATCCGGGGGGCTGCGCGATGAACCCTGCCAACACACCGGGCGCGACTGAACTGCTTCTCAATCTGGCCGCCGGCGTGGCGCTCCTGCTCTGGGGCGTGCGCATGGTGCGCACCGGCATGACGCGCGCCTTCGGCGCCTCGCTCCGCCGCTATCTCGGCAGCGCCATGCGCAACCGCTTCCAGGCCTTCCTCGCCGGCATCGGCGTGACCGCGCTGCTGCAGTCGAGCACCGCGACGGCGATGATCGTGTCGTCCTTCGCCGGCCGCGGTCTGATCGTCGGTGGCGCGGCGATTGCCGTGCTGCTCGGCGCCGGCATCGGCACATCCATCACCGCGCAGTATCTCTCGCTTGACTTGCACTGGCTCGGGCCGCTCTGCCTGGTCTTCGGTGTCATCGGTTTCCTCTCCAGCGAAGGCGGCATGCCGCGCCATGGCGGACGCCTGCTGATCGGCCTCGGCCTGATGCTGCTCTCCCTGGAAATGATCATCGGCGCCTCTGCGCCCCTGCGTGACTCGCCCGGTCTCGCCATCGTGATGTCGCCGCTGGAACGCGAACCGATCCTGGCCATCCTGCTGTTTGCCGTGATCACCTGGATCAGCCATGCCAGCCTGGCCACCGTGCTGCTGGCCGCCGCCATGGCCAAGGCCGGCACCATCGATGCGGGCCTGGCCATCGCACTGGTCGTTGGCGCCAATCTCGGCACCGCGATCTCGCCGCTGCTGGCGTCTTCCGGCGAACCGCCGGCGGCGCGCCGCGCCCAGCTCGCCAACCTGATCACCCGCGTGATCGCCTGCGTCGCCGTGCTACCCTTCATCGCCAGGATGCCGGACTGGCTCAGCGTCTTTGGCGCCGATCCGTCGCGCATGGCGGTGAATGCCCATACCGCCTTCAACATCGCCATCGCGCTGGTCTTCCTGCCGCTGACCACACCGCTGGACAAGCTGGCCCGTCGCATCATGCCGGATATTCCCACGGCCGACGATGCCGCCAAGCCGCGCTACCTCGATCACTCCGCGCTCGACTCGCCCACCGTGGCGCTGGCCGGCGCGGCGCGCGAGACGCTGCGGCTCAGCGATGCGGTGGCGCGCATGCTGGACGACACCATGACGGTGTTCGCCCAGGATGACGCCAAGCTGAAGAAGGCCGTGGAACAGGCCGATGATGCGGTCGACGGCCTGTACGAGGCCATCAAGCTCTATCTGACCGAACTGTCGAAGCACGAGATGGATGAAGCCGAAAGCCGGCGTTATGTCGCCGTGCTGACCTTCACCACCAATCTGGAGCATATCGGCGACATCATCGACAAGAACCTGATGGACCTGGCCCAGAAGAAGATCAAGAACAAGCTGACCTTCTCGAAGGAAGGCCTGGCCGAACTGACCAGCTTCCATCATCGCGTCGCCGCCAACCTGCAGATGGCCTGCAACCTGTTCATGTCAGGCGATGTGAAGGTGGCGCGCCAGCTGCTCAAGGAAAAGGCCGACCTGCGCGAAGCCGAACAGCTGGCAGCCGAGAACCATTACCAGCGCATTCGCGACGGCCGGTCTGAAAGCATCGAGACCAGCGCCATCCATCTCGATCTGATCCGCGACCTCAAGCGCATCAACAGCCATCTGACCGCTGTCGCCTATCCGATCCTGGAACAGAATGGCGAACTCTCGGCAACCCGTCTGCGCGCCGAGGAGCGGCTGGACCGCAGCTCCACCCATGGTGCCGAAACTGCCGCCAAGGCCACCGGCAAGACCAGCCTGGCCTGATCCACATCCCCGCCGGCCGCGGCGGGGATGGCATCACTTGCACATGGCTTTCAGAAGGCGCGACTTCTCGCTGCCGCAGGCCACCACATGCATGGCCTGGGTATTATTGGCAAAGCCGTTATGCGCCCCCAACGGATGCGAGAACAGTCCCGGCAACCCCAGGCCCGGATTGTCCACGACAATGTTCGACACCAGCTTGGCATCCGGCAGCCGGTTCAGATATTCCTCCGAATCCAGGCGATAGGTCAGAAGATCGTTGGGATCGGAGAAGGCGTAGATCATCACGGTCTTCGGGACCTCGAATTCGTCGGCCTGCAGCAGGGCGCGAGCCGGGTCTTTCACCTCCTGCAGTTCAGTCTGCTTCTGCACCAGCACCGCTTCGCTCGCGGTGGCGGTTGTAACCTTCTCCATGATGCGCTCGCCGAGGTCCTGCTGTTCCGTGCGTAGCCGTTCGCGCTGACGCTCCACAGGTCCGCTGCGCTGGGGATTCCGCTCCAGCCGCTCGACCTGCGCCTGTTTGGTCTGGAGACTGCGTTCCAGCGATTGCAGATCGCGCTGGTTCTCCCGGATCGCCTGCTCGGCCCTGCGCACGTCCTGCGCCAGCTGCGGCGCGCTGTCCATCCGTTCAATGGCCTCGACCACGCGCTTGGGCGCATTGGCATCGTACACGGCCGGCGCCGAGCGTGGCGATGCTGCGACCGCCGGCGAGCTCTGCCGCAACATGGTCAGCAGCTCGGTCATCTTGGCATTCAGCGCCGCCGTGGTGAGCGGTGGCGCCACTCTGCTTTGGGCTGGTGCATCCAGCATCGCCAGTTCCAGCAGCGGCAGCTGATTGGCAAGCATGTATATGGCATCCAACCCCCGCATCACCTCCTCCATCACCTTGACGGGATGGTTGGTCATGTCGTCCTGGATACTGACCTTGTAATGGCGGGCCAGAACCTCCAGCGATGGCGCATAGGGTCCCTGGCGCCAGAAGACGTCATTCTTCCATTCCGGCAGATTGCGGCCGATCGGCTGCTCACGCAGATAATGATTGAGCCGGGAGATGCGATAGTTGGTGATCGCGCCGCGACTCTGTTCGAACAGGTCGAAGATGATGCGGCTCGCCAGACTGTGCGTCATGATGGCGATGTTCTGGCTGCCGATGCGGCCCGTGAAGGACTGTTGCCGTCCAGCATCGGCAGCGGCCTGACGACGATAAGGGCAACGCTGCACGGCATCGCGATTCTGGGGGTCCTCGAGATCGAAGGCCATCAGGCAGAGCGATTCGTAGAAGGCCATCTGAATATGCGGCCGCAGCCGGCCCAGATACATTACCGCGTCCGAGAAATGCGTATTGATCAGCCCGGTCTTCAATGACCGGTTCAGCAGATCGCGGTCGCTCTGGAACTGCGCCGCATCCCGGTTCGACGTGGCTTCATCGCGGTAGCGCGCAAAGGTCAGGCCGTCGGCGCCCAGCATTTGCAGCTTTGGCGGCAGGGTGATCGGCGACCATGTCAGTTCATAAACCACCGCGGCTGGCGGCTGATCCAGCCGGTTTGCATCCTGCGGGCGGTATTCCCAATGCCGCAGATAGCCATACAGGACCTTGCGGCCGTCCAGCTCGAAAACCAGCGGGCGGCAACCATGACGACCAACCTTGCCGCAATACCGGTCCTGCGGCGACCGCAGTGGATCCCGTGGCGGTATTTCCGGCATGCCCTCCACCGATGGCAGCGCGTCCACCGTCGCAGAGAGGGATTCGGCGCAGATATTGTCGCCGCCCCGGCGCAGCAATTCGTCATCGATGTCATAGGCATTGTCGCGGAAACGGCTGCGCACCAGCTTCAGCTCCGGCGCGACCGCCTCGAACAGGCGCAGGCTGTGCCCGATGCAATGCACGCCGATGCCATGCGTGGTGAAGACCACCAGCGTTTTGTTGCCATTGCTGCCGTTCTGCCGGATGCCATCGAGGCCGGTCACATCGCTTTCGATGCGTTGCACCGAACTGCCGCAGGCCGCCAGCCCCAGCAGCATCACAGCCAGTGCCGCGATGCGTGACGCACCGCGCATCAAGATGCCCTGTTCGCGCATGATCGTTCCCCCGTATTCCCCGGCGGGATCATCGCATCGGCTTGAAGGCTCGCTGCAGTGAATTTTTGTAAAGACGCGCGAAGGCGCTACGCATGCATACGCTTATATGGATCGCACACCGATCAATCGCAGGCGACAGGCCACGTCAGGCAGGGAACGCCACTGTCGCGGGCCGCCGCCGCGTCAACCGCCACAGCAGGATGGCCGTGATCACCACATTCACCAGGTTCCAGCCGATGCCGTTGAGCAGGGCAGCCTGATACGAGCCGGTGAAGTCGTAGATCTTCCCCGACATCCAGCCGCCCAGCGCCATACCCGCCAGCGTGGCCGAGATTGCCAGGCTGACGCGCAGGCCGGCCTGGCCGGCGGGAAACAGCTCGCGCACGATGAAGGCATAGCTGGGCACGATGCCGCCCTGCACCAGCCCGAAGACAGCCGAGATGATATAGAGCGACATAAGGCCATCGAAGGGCAGATAGAGCGACAGCGCGATCATCTGCAGGGTCGAGCCAAGCAGCAATGTCGCCAGCCCGCCGATGCGGTCGAGAATCCAGCCCGACGCCAGCCGGCTGACAATGCCGCAGCCCAGCATCAGCGCCAGCATCTCGGCGCCGCGCGCCGGGCCATAGCCCAGGTCGACGCAATAGGCGACCAGATGTACCTGCGGCATCGACATCGCGACGCAGCAGCCCAGCCCCATGATCATCAGCAGGAATTGCAGCATATTGGGCCGCAGGCCGAGCGGCCGCGCCGCCGCGCTGGCCTGGGCCGCCGTCTGCACCGGCGGCGCCAGCAATGGCGGACGGCGACGCAGCAGCAGCGCCAGCGGCAGCATGGTGACGACGCAGAACAGCCCCGCATAGAAATGCGTGTCGCGCCAGCCGATGGTGGAAATGAAATGCTCCAGCACCGGCGGCCAGACCACGCCGGACAGGTAGTTGCCGGCGGCGCAGAGCCCGATGGCGAAGCCACGGCGGCGGTCGAACCATTGCGAGGTGTCGGCCAGCAGCGGCGCGAACATGGCGGCGCTGCCGAACATGCCGCAGATGCCGCCTGAGATCGCGGCGAAGACTAAGATGTTCGGCGCGTGCGACAGCGCGACATAGCCGATGCCCAGCGCCATCGCCGCGATGATCACCGGCCACATGATGCCACGCTTGTCGGCGAGCCGGCCCATCATGATGCTGCCGAAGACAAAACCGATCATGGTCAATGTATATGGCAGCGCGGCCTCGGCCCGCGCGATGCCGAACTCGGCCTGCACCGCCGGCACCGCCACGACGGGCGACCACATGCCGACGCCGCCGATGGTGCCCAGCACCACCGCCGCCGCAAGACGCAGCCAGGCGTAAGACGACTCGATATCCGCTGCCGTGCCCTGATAGGCCGTCGCTGTCTGCGCTGTCATTATTCTATGTATTTCCTACCCTTGACGATAATATCACGCCATCAGTCGACAATGAACAGCTTCGCCCCCATCGCGGTGCGCGAACGGTGCGGTTCGGCATTATCGGCCACCTGATAGGACTGCCCGGCCTTCATGATGAAGACACGGCCATCCTCAAGCTCAGTGACCAGCTCTCCCTCCAGCACGAACAGGATGTGGCCCTTCACACACCAGTGGTCGGCCAGATAGCCCGGCGTGTACTCCACCATGCGCACACGCACATCGCCGAATGTCTGGGTGCGCCAGGTGGCGCTGCCGGTCTCGCCCGTGTGATGCGTCGGCGCGATCGTCGACCAGTCCGTCGTACCGAAGGGAATGTTGGACATCTGCATGGATAAAGCTCCTCAAACCGTCTGCTGCTTCTAGTCTGGCATTCCACCTAAATCCAGCGCGGAATTGTCAGGGTGGCAATCCGCGTCACCGCACCAATAGGACGCAAGCCTGTTGCCTGACTGTGCGCATCCGGGGAATACTGGCGTCAGGTAGGATGCAGTGTTTTCGGGGGAAACCATGAAAGTCCGTTTGTTGATCTGGGTCAGCCTTCTGTTGCTGGCCGGCTGCAACATGCAACAGGGAGGCCCTGGCGCCAGCACACCGGCGACCAGTAGCGCGCCGCCCAATTCCGCACTTGATCAGCAAGTCGCCGCCCTCGATGAGGCAATCCGCCTGACCAGCAATCCGCTGGCCAAGGCGCGCAGCATGTTCCAGAAGGCCAATGCCCTGGCGATCGGCAACCGTGGCGTGGCGGCCGTGGCGGCCTATGACGATCTGCTGCTTAACACTACGGATGAAAATATAGAGATACGTCGGTATCGCGCGACCAGCATGATGAACCGGGCCCAAACTCTGAAGGGCCTGAAGCGCTACAACGAGGAAGCGGCAGGTTACGCCGATCTGCTGCAACGCTACGCCGGAGAAAACGATCTGGCCATCCGCCGCACCTACATGACCGCGATGGTCTATCAGGCCGAATACCTGATCCAGAACAAGCGCTGGGACGAAACCGTGACGCAGTTGCGCCAGGCCGGCAGCCAGCGCTGCGGCGACAACGACGACCTGCTGCAGCGGCAATGCGCCAAGGCATACCGCCTCACCGGCAACGCCCTGCGCGAGCTCAAGCGCACCGATGAGGCAATGGCCGCCTATGAAGAAGCGCCACGTCGCCATGGCCTGACCACCGTCAGCTACATCCGCGATGAAGTCCGTCTCGCCCATTGGAGCCGCGCCGCGCTGCTGTCCTCGCAGGGCCGCAATGTCGAGGCGATTACCGCTTATGATGCGGCCATCGCCCTGCCGATAGGACCGGCGGAAACCGCCGCCCGCTACACGCGCGCGACCTGCATGTACAATCGTGCCCTGCTGCATGAACGGGATGGCAGGAGGGATGCCGCACTGAGCGGCTATGACCAAGTGACAACCGAATACTATGCCGAGATCGACCCCAGTATATCGCTGACGGTCAGTCGCGCCCTCGTCGCCAAGGCCAGCGTTTTGATGAACATGTCCGGGCGCACTGCCGAAAGCCTGCCCGCCCTCGATCAGGCCCTGCAACGCCTGTCAACCCGCCAAGGCGCCCAGTTCGAGGAACTGCGCGCCACCGCGGAAGGCAACCGCGGCCATGCCCTGCTGCGCCTGCAGCGTCACGATGAAGCCATCGCCGCCTTCGATGTGGTGATCGGCAAGTACGGCAAGAGCTCGACCAATCTGCGGGAGATTGCAGCGAATGCCGCTAATGGCAAGGCGCGGGCCCTGGAACTCAAGCAGGGTCGCAAACGGCTGCAGGATATCTTGGCGGAGTTCGACACGCTGCTGCAGCGTGAACAGGCCACACCCGAGCCGGCGCGCAGTCAGAACAGTATCAAGATTCTGGTGGCAAAGGCTGTCACCCAATACGGAACCGGATCGCATGCCGACGCCATTGCCACCTACCAGACCGTGATCACCCGCTATGGTGCCGACTCTTCACCTGTTATGCGCCAGGGTGTGTCGACGGCGCTGTACGGCAAGGCTATGGCACAGCACAGCCAGGGCTCCTCGCATGAGGCCGCCCGCACCCTGCGCGATCTGATCGCCGCCTATCGTGGAGCATCGGAAAGCGAGATTCAGGCCAATGTGAAACGTGCGGAGCAATGGCTGGAAAGCAATCCGCAATACGACGTCATCGGGTGACGTCGCCACCCGCGCTCAGTGACTGCCCATCACGGCGCCGGCAATGGTCGCTGTTGCCGCCAGCAGCAGCAGGCGATGCAGTGCCAGCGCCCAGGCAAAAGCGCGGTGGGGCTGCAGCAGTGCCCAGCGATGAAAGGCGCGATGCAGCCAGAGTGGCTCAAGCACGAACAGCACCAGCGTGAAGATGCTCCACAGCCCCGTCATGGCATGCATCCACCAGAAGCGCGGATCCGTGAAGCGATGCCGGAGGTCGAGGCCATCCAGCAGCCAGAAACCACTCGCGCCGGCAACAACCACAGCCCAACGCGCAACACGGCTGAAGGGCGCCTCGGCGGCCTCGAACATCGCCAGCGCCTGCGCCGCGGTCGCGGCCCGCCGGGCAGACGGCAGGATCACCAGCGTCACAAAGGCTAGGCCGCCGATCCACGTGACGATGGCCAGGACATGCAGGACGCGGGCAAGCAGCAGATCATCCATGCAGTCGAGCTACCATCCCAGCTGCCGGCTCGCCAGGTCTTTCATGATCTCTTCGGTGCCACCGCCGATGGCGTTCACCTTCACTTCGCGGTAGATGCGCTCGGATTTCGCGCCGCGCATGAAGCCAGCGCCGCCCAGAATCTGCACGGCTTCCGAGGCGCAGAAGGCCATGGTCTGAGTCGCCTGATTCTTCAGCATGCATAATTCGGCAATCGGGCTCTCACCCTGATCGAGCGCCCAGGCGATGCGCTCCAGAAACGCCTGACTCGCCTCGATGCGCTGCGCCATGTCGACCAGCTTATGCCGCAGCACCTGATGGCCGAGCAGTTTTTTGCCAAAGGCCTCGCGCTGCCGGGCATAGTCCAGCGCCTCGTCATAGGCGGCGCGGGCAAAGCCGATAGCCGAAGCCGAAAGCCCGAGCCGCTCGTCGTTGAAATTCAGCATCACACCCATGAAACCGGCATTCTCCTGGCCGATCAGATTCTCGACCGGCACGCGGCAATCGTCGAAATGGAGCGTCGCGGTATCCGAGGCCCACCAGCCCATCTTTTTCAGCGGCGTGCGGGTGAAACCGGGCGTGTCACGCTCAATCAACAGCAACGAGATGCCGCCCATGCCCGGGCCGCCGGTACGCACCGCCACCGTGTAATAATCGGCGCGCATCCCCGACGTGATGAAGGTCTTCTCACCGCGCACCACGTAATGGCTGCCGTCCTGCTTCGCGATGGTCTTCAGATTGGCGACATCGGAGCCGCCGGACGGTTCAGTGATGGCCAGCGCAGAAATCTTGTCACCGCTGAGCACACCCGGCAGCACTTTGGCTTTCAGCGCCTCCGACCCCAGCTTGGCAACCGGCGGCGCGCCTATAGTATGGCTCATCAGCGAGGCAGCGACACCGCCAGACCCCGCACGCGCCAGTTCCTGCCCTGCAATGACGGCGTAGAAGCGGTCGCCCGCGATACCGCCGAATTCTTCCGGGAAATTCAGGCCCAGCAGGCCGACAGCAGCCGCCTTCTTATACAGCGCGCGTGGAAACTCGCCGGCCTCGTCCCACTGATCCACGAAGGGCGCAATCTCCTTGGCCACGAAGCGTCGTAGCTGGTCGCGGAAGGCCTCATGCTCGGCCGTGTAATAGGGCGAAGCGGCCAGCATGATCAGCGCATGCCGGGAGACGGCGGACGCAGCCGCGCCATGATCATGATGTCGTCGTAATGGCCGTCCAGCTTGCGGGCGCGGATTTTCGTGCCTTCGGTGACGAAGCCGAACTTGCGATAGAGCGCCACCGCGCCGGTATTGGAGGCATAGACCTGCAGCTCGATGCGCTCGAGGCCGACACGGCCGGACCAGTCGAAGCAGGCCTGCATCATCTGCGTGCCCAGGCCCTTGCCGCGATAGCGCTCGATCAGACCCATGCCCAGTACGCCGACATGATTGAAGCCGGGGCGATGCGGATTATCCGGCGCGACATGGATGTTGCACCAGCCCACGACCGTATCCTGCGGATCGACTGCGACCACGAAAGGCAGGTCGCGCTGCATCATTGCCTTGATATAGAACAGCGCTTCGCGTTCCGAGGGCGCTTCGGTGAAGGCGATGAACAGGCGCTCGCGCGCGATCTGGTCGAGGCAGGCGCGGTAGGAGCCTGCATCCGATTCTTTCAGCGGCCGCACCGTGGCATTGATCGTTTCGCTCATGGCGTTACTCCACCCACTCTAGTCTGTCAGGGCAGCCAGCAACTGCCGCGTCGCCACCTGGTCACCCACCTTCACCGGCAGGCGTTCCACCAGGCCGTCGATGCGTGCCACCATCTCGTGCTGCATCTTCATCGCTTCCATCACCACCAGCCGCTGGCCCTTCGCCACCCGCTCGCCCTCGGCGGCGAGAACGGCGACAATCTTGCCATTCATTGGCGCGCGCAGCTCGCGCTCGGCCGCCGCTTCATTCTCCGCCGGCGGCGCCCAGGTGAGGTCGCGACAGGCCAGATGATGAGCGCTGCTGCTGATATACAGCGTCTCCGCCGCAAAGGCGAAGGCGATCTCGCGCTCCATGCCATCAACCAGCAGGCACAGGCTATTCATGCTGCGCTGCGTCACCTGCAGCGTTGCGCCATCCACATTGTAGTGATTCGCACCCAGCACGGCGACCTGACACTTTCGTTTTCGTTCATCGAAGCCAAGCAGCACCGGCCAGATGACGCTGCCTGTCGATGACCATCCGCGACCAGGATCATGGCCGGTCTGCGTGGCACTGCGCTCGAACCACAGCAGTGCCGCCGCCTGCAACAGCGCATCGTCCGGCACCGGTGCGGTGATCGTGGCGAAATGCTGCGGGATGAACCGCGTGGTGGCGCGGCCGGCGGCAAAGTCCGGATGCGCCAGCAGGTCGGTCAGGAAGTGGCGATTGGTTTCCAGCCCCAGCGCCACTGTGCGCGACAGGGCGGCCAGCAGCTTGCGACGGGCCTCCTCGCGGGTTTCGCCATGCGCGATGATCTTGGCGATCATCGGATCATAAAACGGCGTAATGGTCTGGCTGGCGCCATGCAGGCCGTGATCGGTGCGGACGCCATCGCAGGGCCGCCACAACAGCAGCTCACCGGCCTGCGGCAGGAAGCCCTGATGCGGCGCCTCGGCATAGAGCCGCACCTCGATGGCATGGCCGTTGAGCGTTACGTCCTGCTGCGTCAACGGGAGCGGCTTGCCGGCCGCCACCGCGATCTGCAGCGCCACCAGATCCAGCCCGGTGATCATCTCGGTGACCGGATGCTCGACCTGCAGCCGCGTGTTCATTTCCAGGAAATAGAAACTGCTGCCATCGGCATCGAGCAGGAATTCCACCGTGCCGGCACCGACATAGCCAATCGCCTTGGCCGCAGCCACGGCAGCCGCACCCATCTGCGCGCGCAAAGCGTCGCTGACTGCGGGTGACGGGGCTTCCTCGATCACCTTCTGGTGTCGGCGCTGCACACTGCAATCGCGCTCGCCCAGATGGATGGTGTTGCCCTGGGTATCGGCAAAGACCTGGATCTCGATATGGCGGCCATCGACCACGGCCTTCTCCAGGATCAACTCGCCGGAGCCGAAGGCATTCTCGGCTTCCGTGCGCGCCGTCTGGATCGCATGCGGCAGGTCAACCGCGTCATGCACCAGCCGCATGCCGCGCCCGCCGCCACCGGCAGCCGCCTTCACCATCACCGGCAGGCCGATTTTCTTCGCCTCGGCAATCAGCGTGGCATCCGACTGGTCGCCGCCCTGATAGCCCGGCACGCAGGGAACGTTTGCTGCGATCATGCGCTGCTTGGCCGCGGCCTTGTTGCCCATGGCGGCGATGGCAGAGGCCGGTGGCCCGATGAAGGCCAGCCCGGCTTCTGTGCATGCTTTGGCGAAATCCGCATTCTCCGACAGGAAGCCATAGCCCGGATGCACGGCCTGCGCGCCGGACTGTTTTACGGCGGCGATGATCGCCTCGATCTTCAGGTAGCTCTGCTTCGCCTCTGCCGGGCCGATGCAGACCGCCATATCGGCCATCTGCGTGTGCAGCGCGCCGGCATCGGCCTCGGAATAGACCGCCACTGTCCGGTATCCGAGCGCGCGGGCCGAGCGGATCACCCGGCAGGCGATCTCGCCGCGATTGGCGATCAGGATGGTGTCGAAAGCCGCCACTATTTCCGCTTGCCCATTACTTCTTCTTGCCGGGCAGGATGCCCATGTATTTCGAGATGATCCCCAGCATCACCTCGTCGGCACCCCCGCCGATGGAGGCCAGCCGGCTGTCGCGATAGGCGCGGCTGATCGGCGTCTCGTTCATGAAACCCATGCCGCCGAAATACTGCAGGCAGGCATCGGTGATCTCACGCGCCAGGCGTCCGGCCTTCAGCTTGGCCATCGAGGCCAGCATGGTCACATCTTCGCCCTTGAGCATGAGATCGGCGGCGCGATAGCTGATCGAGCGCAGCAGTTCGACCTCGGTGCGCAGTTCGGCCATGCGGAAATGCACGACCTGGTTGTCGAGGATCGACTGCCCGAAAGCCTTGCGCTGGCGGGTGTATTCGATGGTCTCGTCGATATGGCGGTCAAACGCCAGCAGGCTGGAGAAGGCGCACCACAGGCGCTCTTCCTGGAACTGCTGCATCTGATAGACAAAGCCCTGGCCTTCCTGGCCGATCAGGTAGCGCTGCGGGATGCGTACGTCATCGAGATAGATCTGCGCCGTATCCGAGCTGCGCATACCCATCTTGTCGAGCTTGCGCGCGATCTGCACGCCCTTGGTCTTCATCGGCAGGCAGAGCAGCGACTTATTCTGATGGATGGGGCCTTCGCCGGTATTGGCGAGCAGGCACATCCAGTCGGCCTGTGTGCCGTTGGTAGTCCACATCTTGCCACCATTGATGACGTAATCGCCGCCGTCCTTCTTGGCGGTGGTCTTGATGCCGGCGACATCCGAACCGGCGCCGACTTCCGACACGCCGAGACAGACCACCTGGTCGCCGGCGATGGCGGGCACAAGGAATTCCTTGCGCAGCTCATCCGAGCCGAAGCGGGCGAGTGCCGGCGTGCCCATGTCGGTCTGCACGCCGAGACCCATCGGCACGCCGCCGCAGTTGATATGACCGAGCGCCTCGATCATCACCATCTGGTAAGAGTAATCGAGGCCGAGGCCGCCGTATTCCGTGGGCTTGTTGATACCAAGGAAACCGAGATTGCCCATTTTCTTGAACAGATCGTGGGCCGGGAAGATGCCATCGCGCTCCCAGTCATCGACATGCGGATTGATCTCCGTGTCGATGAACTTGATCAGGTTGCGGCGCAGGCCTTCATGTTCCTGGGTGAATTCCATGATGAATCCTCCTTACATCCTGGCGACGCCGAAGGCATTCGGCTTGGTTTCGCGGGCATCGGCCATGCGGCAGATATCGAGACACATGGCCAGCACGCGGCGGCTGTCGCGCGGATCGATCAGGCCATCATCCCAGAGCCGCGCCGTGGCGTAATAGGCGGTCGACTCGGCTTCCATCTTTTTCACGACGCTCGCCTTCATCTTTTCCAGCGCGGCCATGTCTGGCTCGACGCCGGCGCGACGGAACTTTTCCTCGGCCACGATGCCCAGCACGCCGGCGGCCTGTTCCGGCCCCATCACGGCGATACGGTTGTTGGGCCAGGCGAAGATGAAGCGCGGATCATAGGCGCGGCCGCACATGCCGTAATTGCCGGCGCCGAAGCTGGCGCCGATATGCAGGGTCAGCTTGGGCACGCGCGCATTGGTCACGGCCTGGATCATCTTGGAGCCATGCTTGACGATGCCGCCGCGTTCGGCCTCCTTGCCGACCATGTAGCCGGTGGTGTTCTGCAGGAAGACAATCGGCATATCGGCCTGGTCGCAGAGCTGGATGAACTGCGCGGCCTTCACCGCACCTTCGGTGTCGATGGGGCCGTTATTGCCGATCAGGCCAACCGCCTCGCCCTCGATGCTGGCCTGGCCGCAGACCGTGTGACTGCCGTAAGCTTGCTTGAAATCGGTGAAGTCGCTGGCATCGACCAGCCGCGCGATCACCTCGTGCACGTCATAGGGCTTGCGGTAATCCACCGGCACGATGCCGCAGAGTTCGTCGATGTCGTAGTGCGGTGTGGCCCAGCTTTTCTTCTGGAGTTGCGGCCCGCGCTCGTTCCAGGGCAGCCTGGCCAGGATCTCGCGCGCGATCCGCAGGCCGTCGGCATCATCCTCAGCCATGAATTCGGCCACGCCCGACACCGTCGTGTGCATCTCGGCGCCGCCGAGCTCCTCGTCGGTGGCGATCTCGCCGGTGGCGGATTTGAGCAAAGGCGGCCCGGCGAGGAAAATCTTGGCGCGGCCTTTCACCACCACGACGTAATCACTGAGGCCCGGGATATAGGCGCCACCCGCCGTGCTGGAGCCATGCACCACGGTGACTTGCGGAATGCCAACCGCCGAGAGCCGCGCCTGGTTGGCGAAGCCGCGCCCGCCATCAACAAAGATCTCGGCCTGATAGTTGAGGTTGGCGCCGCCGGACTCAACCAGGTTCACCACTGGCAGCTTGTTGCGATAGGCCATCTCCTGTGCGCGCAAGGATTTACGCAAACCCATCGGCGCGATGGTGCCGCCCTTGATGCCGGAATCGGACGCCGTGATCATGCAGCGGATGCCACTGATGCTGCCGATGCCGGCGATGAAGCCGCCGCCCATGATATTCTCGGCGCCGTCATCGTCATGCATCTGGAAACCGCAAAGCGTCGAGATTTCCAGAAAAGCGCTGCCACGATCCAGCAGATGCGCGATGCGGTCGCGCGGCGTGATCTGGCCGCGCTTCTCGAACACTGGCCGCCGCGCATTCGAGGTGTCGCGCACGCGCTGTTCCAGCGCGCGGAAACCTTCCACCAGCGCCAGCATATCGACGCGGTTCTGCCGGTAGCTGTCGGACTGCGTCTCGATCTGCGACCGGATCAGCGCCATCGTTAGCTATCCTTCAGCACGTCGGGCTGCACCGAGCGGTGGAAGCCATCAAACGCTTTCGACTTCGCATGCTTGGTGAGCGGATAATGCCGGCGCGCATTCGGCACCGCGCCATCGACACGCAAGGTCGTGCCGCTGATGAAATTCGCCGCCGGTGACAACAGATAGACGATGGCGGCCGAGACCTCGGCTTCGGTGCCCAGACGCTGCAGCGGCACATGGTTGCGCATGTCGCGGATCAGCGGCTTCATCCAGTCGGGATAGGTGTCCATGCCCGAGGACGCGATCCAGCCTGGCGCCACTGCATTGACGCGCACGCCGCTCATGCCCCATTCGCAGGCCGCCGTCTCGGTGAAATTGACCATGCCGGCACGCGCCGCACCCGAATGGCCCATGTTGGGCATGCCCATCCACATATCAGCGACGATATTCACGATGCTGCCGCCGTGATCGGCCATCCATTGCGTGTAGCATTCCCGCGCCATCAGGAAGCCGCCGGTGAGGTTGTTGCGCACCACGGCGTCCCAGCCCTTCTGCGAGGTCTGGGCCAGCGGCGCGGGAAACTGCCCGCCGGCATTGTTGACCAGGCCATCGATGCGACCGAACTGCTTCAGCGCCAGTTTCACCGTCTCGGCGACGGCGGCTTCCTCGCGGATATCACAGCTGAAGCAGGCGACCTTGACGTCACCGCCATTGTCCGTACGCAGCTCTTCGGAAACGGCCTGCAGCTTTTCGATCTTGCGGCCGATCAGCACCAGCGTCGCGCCCAGACGCGCCAACTCATGGGCGGTGCAGCGGCCAATGCCGGACCCGCCGCCGGTGACCAGGATGACCTGGCCGGCGAACAAATCATCGCGGAAGACCGACTGATACGGCATCGGATGTTTCGCTCCCTGATGCGGTCCTTGAAAGCAAACCGTCATCTGTTTTTCGTTATCAGGAGACGCTACTTGACGCTAACGTAAGCGTCAATATAGGGTGCGAAAAACCCGCATGGCGCCTGACGTTACGTCAATTCCGCCCTGCGACTATCGCTATACAACCGGGAGCCTTGGCCATGTCGCTCGAACAAATCACCCAGCAGATGACCCAGCGTGTGAAGCCGGGCGCGCTCGACGCGACCGTGAAGTTCGATTTCGGCGACGACGGCCAGATTTTCGTCGACGGCAATGCTGGCACCGTCAGCAACGAGGATGCCGAGGCCGATTGCACCATCACCATCTCGATGGACAATTTCGTCGCGCTGTCGAGCGGCGATCTCGATCCCACCACCGCCTTCATGATGGGCAAGCTCAAGGTCAAGGGCAGCATGGGCGTGGCGATGAAGCTGCAGTCCATCCTGGGCTGAGCTTCAAGCCAGAGATTGTCATGCCGCGCATCACGCGCGGCATGATGCATCTGATTATGCGGCCTTGTCGGGGCCGCCGAGCTTGCCGCCTGACGGCGTCAGCCACAGCACGGCGCCTGCGGCCAGAATCAGCAGCAGTTGCAGGCCCAGCGACTGCAGGCTGGGATTGACGCCGAGATTGACCAGCCAGTCCGGCAGCAGCACCTGATCCGATGGCAGCCAGCCGGCGATCTGGAATTCGTCGATTGCCTCGCCGACAAACCGCAGGCCCAGCACGAACAGGAACAGCGACGTAACGGCAAAGAGCGGCCGCAACGGCAGCTTCATGGCCAGGCGCGTCATCGCCCAGTAGCAGATCGCCAGCGCAATCAACGCCAGTGAGCAGCCCATCACCACGGCCGGCAACGCGCCCACTTCATCATCGGTGGCGGCATAGAGAAACAGGATGGTCTCCGCGCCCTCGCGGAACACCGACAGGAAGGCGATCGCGCCCAGCATCAGCGAACTGTCGCCCGCCAGCGCACTGCTCATCTTGTGTTCCAGATGCTGCTGCCAGACCCGCAGGTTGCGGAAGCGCCAAAGCCAGGCGCTGACATGGAACAGCAGCACGGCGACGCAGAGCATGATGATGGCTTCGGTCAGATCGTCGACATTGGCGAAGACTTCCTCGAAGACCCAGGCTGCGCCCAGGCTGGCCAGCAGCGCCAGGCCGGCGCCCATGGCGAGTGCGCGCAGGCGGTGGGCTTCGCCGGCCCGGATCAGGAAGGCGGCCAGCGCGGCCACCACCAGCAGGGCTTCGAGCCCTTCGCGCAGGACGATCAGGAATGTGAGGGCAACGAGGCTGAACATGGCTGGGGCGGCGAAAAATGCAACGCGTGGAGTATAATCGTTAAACGGGCAAAACCCATCCTTTATCCATGGGAAGCACGGCTTCTTCGCCCGTTCTGCGCCAAGCCCCCCAAATTTCTCCCAAGTCCTTGTTTAAAAACAGGTTATCCGCCTTGGCGCAGCGACTCAACTGGGGTAGTCTCCCCGACCAGAATGCGTGCCCGGCTGCCTGTTTTTTCACGGCGGCCCCGGCCGTCCGGCCCAAATAAAGCTGATTACCGAGGGGATTCATGTCCAATCCGCAACCGCTCATGCAGGGCAAGCGTGGCCTGATCATGGGCGTCGCCAACGACCGTTCGCTGGCCTGGGGCATCGCCATGGCGCTGCATAATCAGGGCGCAGAATTGGCGTTCACATATCAAGGCGAAGCCCTGGAGAAGCGCGTGAAGCCGCTGGCCGCCACCATCGGCGCCCAGCATGTGCTGGAATGCGACGTCACCAATCCCGCCTCGATCGACAGCACCTTCGCTGCCTTGGAAAAAGCCTGGGGCAAGCTGGACTTCCTGGTCCATGCCATCGGCTTCTCCGACAAGAACGAGCTGAAGGGCCGCTACATCGACACCAGCTTCGACAACTTCGCGCTGACCATGAATGTCAGCTGCTACAGCTTCACCGCTGTGATGCAGCGCGCAGAAAAGCTGATGACTGACGGCGGTTCGGCGATCACGCTGACCTATTACGGCGCCGAGCGCGTCATGCCGCATTACAACGTGATGGGTGTGGCCAAGGCGGCGCTGGAAGCCAGCGTGCGCTATCTCGCCGCCGATCTCGGCCGCAAGAACATCCGCGTCAACGCCATCTCGGCCGGTCCGATCAAGACGCTGGCCGCCAGCGGCATCGGCGATTTCCGCGCCATCCTGCGCTGGAACGAGCTGAACGCGCCGCTGCGCCGCAACGTCACCATCGAACAGGTCGGCGGCGCCGGCCTGTATCTGCTGAGCGATCTCGGCTCCGGCGTGACAGGCGAGACCCATCACGTCGACAGCGGCTATCACAGCGTCGGCATGGTGGCGGTGGATCAGGCGGCGCAGGTCGCCGAACTGCTGCTGTCGCTCAAGAAAGACGCGTAAGCAGGCCCCATGTCCGATAACAGCTTCGGCCGGCTCTTCCGCGTCACCACCTGGGGCGAAAGCCACGGGCCGGCGCTGGGCTGTGTCATCGACGGCGCGCCGCCGCGCATCGCGCTGACCGAAGCCGATATCCAGGACTGGATGGACAAGCGCAAGCCGGGCACGTCGCGCTTCGTCACCCAGCGCCGCGAACCGGATGCCGTGAAGATTCTGTCCGGGACATTTGAAGGTCAGACCACCGGTACGCCGATCATGCTGTTCATCGACAATGTCGACCAGCGCAGCAAGGACTACGGCGAGATCATGGACAAATTCCGTCCCGGCCACGCCGACTACACCTACTGGAGCAAATACGGCATCCGCGACTATCGCGGCGGCGGGCGCAGCTCGGCGCGCGAGACGGCTGCCCGCGTAGCCGCCGGCGCGGTGGCGCGCCAGGTGCTGAAGACGCTGATCGGCCCGCAGGTGCAGATCCGCGGCGCGCTGGTGCAGATCGGCGAGAAGAAGATCGACGGCTCGACCTGGAGCTGGGACAGCGTGACGCAGAATCCCTTCTGGTGCCCTGATCCGAAAGTGGCGCTGGAGTGGGAAGATTATCTCGATGAGATTCGCAAGGCGGGCTCATCCGTTGGCGCCGTTGTGGAACTGCGCGCCAGCGGCATTCCCGCGGGCCTGGGCGAGCCGATCTACGGCAAGCTGGATGCCGATCTCGCCGCCAACATGATGAGCATCAACGCCGTAAAGGGCGTGGAAATCGGCGCGGGCTTCGCCGCCGCCGCACTCTCGGGCGAGGCCAATGCCGACGAGATGCGGCTGAAGGATGGCAAGGCGGAGTTCCAGTCGAACCAGGCCGGCGGCATCCTCGGCGGCATCTCGACCGGCCAGGAGATCGTGGTGCGCTTCGCCGTGAAGCCGACCTCATCCATCCTCAGCCCGCGCGCCACGGTGGATCGCTTTGGCACCGAGACCGAGATCGCCACCAAGGGCCGCCATGACCCTTGTGTCGGCATCCGTGCCGTGCCGGTTGGCGAAGCCATGCTGGCGCTCACGCTGGCCGACCACCTGCTGCGCCATCGCGGCCAGGTCGGTGGCTTCAAGGACGGCTTCGACAAGCGCTAGACAACGCTTTCGTTTGCTGCTTTCCAGCAATATCGAAGATTGTCATGGCCGGACTGGTTCCGGCCATCCACGTCATTATCGACCTGCGGATGGGTCTGGATCATCATCTGGGCATGCATGGCACTCTCCCGAGAAGAAGCTGTTACGCCGCCTCAACCCGGGGCCGGTGCTTTTGTTCCGTTAGCCTGAAGCGGCCGACCAGCTGTGACAGCATCTGGGCCTGACCGGCCAGAGATTCCGCCGCCGCCGATGTTTCCTCCACCAGCGCACCGTTGCGCTGCGTCATCTCATCCATCGTCGCCACCGCGGTATTGATCTGCTCCAGCCCGGTTGACTGCTCGCGGCTGGCCCCGGCGATCTCGGCCACGATGGCGGAGACCTTCTTCACGGCCGTCACAATCTCGGCCAGCGCCGTGCCGGTTTGCTGCACCAGGTCGGCGCCGCTTTTCACCTGGGTATTGGACAGCCCGATCAGCGCCTTGATGTCCTTCGATGCGTTGGCCGAACGCTGCGCCAGCGCACGCACCTCCTGTGCCACGATGGAGAAGCCTTTTCCGGCCTCGCCGGCCCGGGCTGCCTCCACCGATGCGTTGAGCGCCAGCAGGTTGGTCTGGAAGGCGATCTCGTCAATCAGGCCGACGATATCGTTGATCTTGCGGGCGCTCTCCTCGATCCGCTGGGTTGCCGCCACTGCCTGCTCGACGATATGGCTGCCCTGGTCAGCGGCCTGCGATGCACCGGCGGATAGCTGGCTGGCCGCCTGGGCGCTGTCCGAATTCTGTTTCACCGTGGTGGTGAGCTGATGCATTGAGGCGGCCGTCTCCTCCAGGCTCGCGGCCTGGGATTCGGTGCGCTTGGCCAGATCCTTGCTGCCCTCCGATATCTCTTCCGATGCGCTGGAAACCGTGCGCGCGCTGTCGGCGATCTGGCGCATCGTCGCCGTCAGTTCCGCGCCGGTGCGATTGACTGCATCCTTAAGCGTACCGAAAACACCCTTATAGTCCCCCTCGACCGTATGGGTCAGGTCGCCATCCGACATGTGATGCATCACGCTGCCAACCTCACCCAGCGCGCCATCCACCACCGATACCAGCCGGTTGACCCCTTCACCCAACGTGCGCATCACGCCATCCAGGGCGGCCGCGTCGATACGCCGACTCAGATCTCCGGCCGCCGCCGCTTCCACCACCTGTCCCACGGCACGGTCGAGCAGAGCTTCCTGTGCCGCGCGCTCTTCCTCATGGCGCTTGCGTTCATCGCGCTGCTGCTGCTCCAGCATCCGTTTCTCCATGGCCTGCTGCTTGAACACCTCCAGCGCATTCGCCAACCGGCCGATCTCGTCCTCGCGCTCGCGATCCGCGATCTGAATCTCCAGTTCTCCTGCTGTCAGGCACCGCACCACGCCGGCCAGTCCCGCCACCGGGATTGCGATGGCGCGTCGCAACAGCATGCTGAGCAAGCCGAACAGCAGCAGGATCACGATGCCGATGCCCAGCTCGACCCAGCGCTGACTATTGAGCGCCCGCTGCAGCGTGGTCAGCTCGTAAGCCAGTAGGCTGACGCCGACAACGGTGCCGCTGAAATCCTGCATCGGCGCCATGCGCAAGGCGTAACCCACGCCGCTCAGCTCCACATCGGGCAAGCGCTCTGGGCTGCTCAGCCCGCGCTGCAGCACCGCGTCACTAGGCATGTAGTTGTCGGGCAGCGACGAACCGAAGGCGGTGAAACGGCCGTCGCGCTGGACATAGAGTGCTGCCGGCGCGCCGGTCGCCCTGGTGAAGGCCTGGAAAAACGGCGCACCGAAGGTAACGCCGAATTCCAGCGCACCGACGATTTTCTGCCCGGCCTGCACCGGCACGGCCCCGCGGATGCTCAGCCCTGTCGCCGCCTGTTCGATGCCGGCGCCGGCCCTACCCTCGCGCAACGCCTGCGCGATCAGGCGGCGGTTGGCGGTCGCATCACCCGATTGCTGCGGAGCATGCACGCGATAGAAGGAGACGCCTTCGGGCGCATGGAAGTGGAACTGCTCAATGCCGTATCCCTGCCGCAACGCGCCAAAGCCATCTTCGAAATGCTTGCGCAGCCCATCTTTGTCTTTCTCCGCCATCAGGCGGACGACCTCCGCGTTGCTAACCACCAGCGCGGCCAGTGTTTGCGCCCGCATTGCATTCTGCGCGATCTCGGCATCCATGCGGCCCTGAAGCTGTTCCAGCGCGCTCTGCTCCGTCTCGCCGAACAGGCGCTGCACGAACCAGTCATTGGTGGCCGTGACGGCCGTGACAGCGGCCAGGGCCATCCCGCAGACCAGCAGTGTAATCTTCCAGCCGATGGATAAGCGACGCCACATCTGCTCTCTCCCGGTTTGCCTGCCTTAATCGCCGCAGTCTGACTCGGCAAGGTGGATTCCAGAACAGGATTCGGCATGCTGGGACAAGTTGCCATGCTTGCGGAAGCATCGATGGCAGCGCAGAATAACGCAGTATGCGCATACAGTGAGAAACGCCAAGAGGATGCCGTCATGAGCAAACAGAAAAACAAATCCGGGAAAGCCTTGCCTAAGAAGGCCGCATCGAAGCCGCATGCGCTGAAGATTCCGGTGCCGGCACGCGAAAAGCTTGATCCGGCGACCCAGGCCTATTTCGCCAAATGCGACGAGAAGATCGGCTTCGTGCCCAACGTGCTGCTCAGCTACAGCTTCGACCAGAAGAAGCTGCGCGGCTTCACCGAGATGTACAACGAGCTGATGCTGGGTGAGAGCGGCCTGACCAAGCTCGAGCGCGAGATGATCGCCGTGGTGGTCAGCAGCATCAATCACTGTTTCTATTGCCTCACCGCCCATGGCGCCGCCGTGCGCCAGATTTCCGGCGATCCCAAGCTGGGCGAACTGATGGTGATGAACTACCGCGCCGCCGACCTGAAGCCGAAGATCCGCGCGGCCCTGGATTTCGCCGCCAAGCTGACCGAGACGCCGGCCAAGATCGTGGAGGCCGACCGCGAGGCGCTGCGCAAGGCGGGCTGGAGCGACAAGGACATCTGGGACATCGCGGCAACCGCGAGCTTCTTCAACATGAGCAACCGCATGGCGGCCGCCATCGAGATGCAGCCCAACGACGAATATCACGCCGCCTTCCGGTGACTGTTACATGCAAAGCGCCCTCGCCGCCTTCATCGCCCTGATCCGCCGCACCGAGCTGCCGCTGCTGGCCGTCTTTGGTGTGGCGGCGGCAATGGTGCTCGGCTTCATCGCCCTGGCCGACGAGATGCTGGAAGGCGAGACCCATGCCATCGACCGCGCGCTGCTGCTGAGCTTGCGCAACCCGGCCGATCTCTCCGATCCGCTCGGGCCGCCATGGTTCGAGGAGATGGTGCGCGACGTGACGGCATTCGGCAGCACCGGGCCGCTGGTCTTCATCGGGCTGACGGCATTCTGGTGGCTGCTCATGCTGCGCAAATACCGCACCGGCCTGTTCCTGGCGCTGGCGCTGGGTGGTGGGCAGCTGCTGTCGAGCCTGCTGAAATTCGGCTTTGACCGCACGCGCCCCGATCTCGTGCCGCATGGCATGCGTGTCTATACCGAAAGCTTCCCGAGCGGCCATGCCATGATGGCCGCCGTCACCTATCTCACGCTGGCCGCCCTGCTGGCGCGCAGCGTGATCTCGCGCCGGCAGCAACTGTTCCTGATCGGGATGGCCATCGCGCTCACGGTGCTGGTGGGCGCAAGCCGCGTCTATCTCGGCGTGCACTGGCCCACCGACGTGCTCGGTGGGTGGATCGCCGGCAGCGCCTGGGCCGCGCTCTGCTGGCTGCTGGCGCGCCTGCTGCAGCGGCGTGGTGAAATCGAAAAGCCGGGTGAGAGCGAGACGACTGGACAGCCCTGAAAATGGCCCGTCATAACGCCGCTTGACCTGCCCCTGCGGCAAGCCGAGAGTGGGCCAACCCTGATTCGAGGCCCGCTTGTCCTCTCCCGACTCCGTCACTGATTCCGCCCGGATGCTCGATGTCACCCGCCTGCAGGTGCTGGTGGTCGACGATCTGAAGCTGATGCGCGACATGGCCTCGGCCATGCTGCGTACCGCCGGCATCAGCCGCATCGCGCTGGCCGAACATGGCGCCGAGGCGCTGGACGCCCTGGATGTCATGACCCAGGCCGGCACCCATTGCGACCTGGTGCTGCTCGATCTCAACATGCCGGTGATGGATGGCATTGAGGTGCTGCGGCATCTGGCCGATCGCGGCTTCCCCGGCCAGATCGCGCTGTTCAGCGGCGAGGCCAGCCGCGTGCTGCGCACCGCCGAGGCACTGGCGCGCGCGCATCGCCTCAACATTCTCGGCGTGCTGGAAAAGCCGCTGACGCGCGGCAGCATCACCGCCCTGCTCAGTCGCATGCGCGAAGGCGATGCGCGCATCCCCGGCCGCCCCGACGCGCCCTTCACCGAGGAAGAGCTGCTGGATGCGATCCGGCTGGGCCAGATCGAGATCGCCGTGCAGCCGAAAGTGCGCATGGATACGCGCCAGCCGGTTGGCGTGGAATCTCTGGCGCGCTGGCGCCATCCGCAGCGCGGCATGATCGGCGCCGGGCAGTTCATTCCGCTGGCCGAGAATGGCGCCGCCGCCGAGCCGTTGTTCTACAGCGTGCTCGCGCAGGCGCTGCGCGCCGCCGCCCGTTGGCGCGCCGATGGCTTGCGCCTGCAGATGGCGGTGAATCTTTCCACGGCCAATCTCACCAGACTTGATCTGCCGCAGCGCATCGAGGCGGCGGCGGCCGAGAATGGACTGCAGCCCGCCGACATCATGCTGGAAGTCACCGAAAGCCGACTGATTGAAGATCAGACGGCCGCGCTCGAGGTGCTGACGCGCCTGCGGCTGAAGGGCTTCAACCTCGCCATCGACGATTTCGGCACCGGTTATTCCTCGCTGGAGCAGCTGCAGCGTTTCCCGTTCGAGGAAATGAAGATCGACCGCCAGTTCGTGGCGCTGGCGTCGGAAGACAACGCGGCGCGCGCCATCGTGTCCTCCAGCGTCCGCCTGGCCAAGAAGCTGGGCATGATCACGGTGGCCGAGGGGATCGAGACCCAGAGTGACTGGGACTGCGCCGCCGCCGAGGGCTGCGATATCGGCCAGGGCTATTTTGTCTCCCTGCCGCTGCTGCCCGAGGACCTGCCGAAATGGATCGGCGGCTGGCTCAGCCGCTGACTGGGCGCTGACTGGGCGCTGAGTCTTCGTGATCGGCCGTGCCGGCCGGTCAGCCGCCGATTCGGGCGGCCAGTGTAACCTGCTCACAATCTGACCAGAAATGAGACTGCCTGTGTTCCAGGCGCAACAGTCTGAAACTATTCGCTGTTGCACAATGAAGCCTCGGCTAAGAATCTGTCGTGTACAGACAGATTCTGACTCACAAAGTTGTGCAACCCATTGAAATCAAAGGTGCGACATTCTGTGCCGCATTTTCCTCTTGCACTGCACCCGGCTCCGCGATACATATTGCAACGCAACAAGCTTCCGGTTTGTTGCATGCCCTTCTCGGGCGTTTCCTCCCTAGACTTGGGCCGCATTTCGATGCGGCCCCTTTTTTTGCCCAAAATCGATCAGACCGGCGGCCCAGGACTGCGTCCTGTATACGGCGGGGTTATCGAGCCGATAGTGTCTTGGCCCGCGGTTTATCCACCGGATGGGTGACAGCCCTCCGGCTACGGATGGTAACGCGGTCGAACAATCCCGGTTCCGCCCCGCTTTGGATTGCAGAAAAACGCGCGCGCCGACTTAAGAGTCGACTTAAGAGTCGTGGGCAGCCGAGGCGGCCGGCGGCGGCACGGCCAGCACCTTGTCGATGCGACGGCCGTCCATGTCCATCACCTCGAAGCGCCAGCCTTCCCATTCCACCATGTCGCCGGCCTCGGGCAGGCGCCCGAACCGCGCCAGCAGGAATCCGGCCACCGTGTGGTGATCGTCTTCCTCGGGCAGATTGAGCTTCAGCCGTTCGGCCATGTCCTCGCGCGCGAGCAGGCCGTCGAGCAGCCATGATCCATCCGCACGCTGGACCAGTCCGGGCGCAACCTCGCCATCGCCGAGCGCGAAATTGCCGGCGATGTTTTCAAGGATGTCATTGGCGGTGACCACGCCTTCCAGGCTGCCGAATTCATCGACCACGAAGGCCATGCCGCTTGGCGACTTCTGCAGCAGCGACAGCGCATCGAGCAGGTCGGCGCTTTCATGCAGCGCCGGCACCGGCCGCACCAGCGAATTGATGCTCTGGCGCGCCAGCTCGTCGCGACCGCCATCGAGCAGGATGTTCAACACATCCTTCACGCTGACGCTGCCCAGCGGTTCGTCGATCGAGCCGCGCGCCGCCGGCAGCAGCAGATGCGTGGTTTCGCGCAAGCGCAGCAGCAGTTCCTCATGCGGTTCGGACAGATCGAGCCAGTCGAGATCGTGGCGCGGCGTCATCACGCTGCGCACCGTGCGATCGCCCAGCTTCATCACCGCAGCGATCATCAGGCGCTCGGCCGGCTCCACCGTGCCGGCGGATTCGGCTTCCGCCACCAGATGCTTGATCTCTTCTTCCGTCACCGCATCGGTGTTGCTGCGGCCGCCGCCGATGATGCGCAGCAAAATCTGCGACGACACATCGAGCAGTGAGACGATGGGGCTGAAGATTGTGGCCACCGCGCTGAGCAGCGGCGATACGGCTGCCGCGATGGCTTCGGGGTTCTTCAGCGCGAGCTGCTTGGGCACCAGCTCGCCGATGATCAGGGACAGATAGGTGACGGCGCCGACAACCACGCCGAATGCGGCCGGATTGGCGATCGCCATGTCGATGCCGAAGCGTTCGACCAGCCAGACCGAGAGCCGCTCGGCCAGCGTCGCGCCGGAATAGGCGCCGGCGAGAATGCCGACCAGCGTGATGCCGGTCTGCACGGCAGAGAGGAAGCGACCCGGTTCGGCGGCCAGCGTCAGCGCGATACGCGCGCCGCGGCTGCCGCGCTTCTTCTTGCGCGCCATCGCCTCCAGGCGCGGCTTGCGCGCCGAGACGACGGCAAGCTCCGACATGGCCAGCAGGCCGTTCAGCAGGATCAGGGCAATGATCAGCAGCAGTTCAAGCGCGAGCGACATGACCGCCCTGCTGTCGGGTATATGGGAATTTTATGAAAGCGGCGGCGGCAACACAGAGACTGCAGCGGCCGGCTTGGGGCGTGACGCCCACGCTAGGTCGGTCTGGCATAGCGCCGGCAATATACGGGATGTGTCGCGGCCCGGCTAGGCCCCTGAAGGAACAGAACCGGGCCGCATGACGACGTTAACGGCGCGCATTCGTCGCGCCGTTCGATGGTCAATGCTGGACGACGGCCTTCTTGCGCGATGCGCGCTTGGGCTTCGGCGGCGCTGGCGGCTTGCCGATCGCCAGGATGGCGGCGCGCTGCTCTTCCGCCTGGGCCTCGGCCTCGCGATCAAGCTCGCTCGGCTCGCCATCGCTCTGCGCCGCTTCCTTGGCCAGACGCATGGCGCGCAGGCGCTCGACCTTGTCGGCGGTCGCCTTGTATTCCTTTTCCTGCTCCTTCACCGCCTGCTCGGCGGCGCGTTCGCGCTCGGAGATTTTCTGAAAACGCTGTTCGGCGCGATTGCGCGCCTCCTCACTGCTGGGACGGGTCGACATCGGCTGCTCCCTGAGAAACCTGCATGAAAAAAACTGTCCAGACCGATCATCGCCATGATGAACCGGCGGCGGCTGTGATCCGCGTCCGGTGGACAGGGCGGGAAGTGGCAAGAGCCACAGGCGAAGGACCGTGGGCACGAGGCCTTTATCAGGTCCAGAAATCAGGCGTATCAGAACGCACCGGCGCCCGGATGGTTCCGGGCGTCTTATCTATATGGTGTCGGAACGGCGCGAATTCAACCCTGCTGATCAAAGCCAGGTTGATCACTGGGGCCGGATCAGCGCCCAAGCAAACCATCCAGCGTCTGCTGCAGGGCGGCGCGGCTGAATGGCGGCCGTTCCGACAGCATGGCAGGCGCGCCCAGCACCCGGTTCTGCGCATCGGTGCGAAACCGCAGGCCCCAATAGCCGAGCAGGCTATCGCCCGGCATGCCATAGCGGTAATCGCGCGCCTCGATCACCAGGCCGCCAGGATTATCCGCGGCAGCATCGGCAGTCAGACGCCAATGCAGCCTGCCATCGGCAAACCAGCGGAAGACCGTGGCCTCGCGCGTCGCCTGCACGGCGGCCAGCGCATCGTTGCGATCCGGCCGCGGCACACGCTGCCAGCCGATCGGCTGCGCCGCGAAGGGCGAGGCAAAACCGATCAAGATCTCGTCGGGCAGATCAGCGACGATGCGCCGCCACCAGGGCTGCAGCAGCATCGGATAGGCATCGATGCGCGCCGTCGCCGCCGTCGGCTGCTGCAGGCGCAGCTCGTCGCGGGCACGCTGCTCCATATGCAGGCCGATGCCCCAGGCCATGGTGGTGTAGAGCCCGACATAGATCAGCGCGAGCTGGGCCGCGCGCTGCGCCGTCACCGCTTTCGCGCGTGTGATCAGGCTGAACAGAAACACCGCCAGCAGCGGCAGCGTGTACAGCGGATCGATGATCGGCATTGCGTTGACGGCGAAACGCACGGTGCTGAACGGGGCCAGCAGCTGCGTGCCATAGGCGGTGAACAGGTCGATCAGCGGATGCGTGACGGCGCTGAGCGCGCCCAGCCACATCCAGCTGCGGCGACGGCCGCTGTCAGTATTGATATCGGCCACCTTGCGGCGCAGCGTTTCCGCTTTCCACATCATCCAGCCGATAGCGGCGCCATAGACCAGCGTGGCGGGAAAGGAATGGCTGACGGCGCGATGATACTGCCAGACATCGGTCACCATCGTCTGGCCGAACAGGCTCGACAGCACGTCCAGATCAGGCAGCGTGCCGATCAGGCCGCCAGCAGCGACCGCGCGACGGCCCAGGCGCATGCGGAAACCGGCACCAGCGACAACGCCGCCAAACAGAAGCTGCGTGACGCTATCCATGAGCCATGGCCATTCAGGATTTCCGGAACACGACGGTGAGGTTGTTGGCCGGCATATCGACGATGCGGTCGAGGTGGAAGCCGCTGCGCTGTGCCAGCGGCTGCACCTCGGTGTCCAGGCAGCGCACGCCCCAGCGCGGATCACGCCGCTTCAGGTCGTCATCGAAGGCGGCGTTGGACGGCGCAGTGTGCGCGCCATCGCGGCGGAAGGGCCCGTAAAGCAGCAACGGCGCGCCGCTGGCCATGATCTGCGACGCGCCCGCGAACAGCGCCTCGGCTGCGGCCCAGGGCGCGATATGGATCATGTTGCAGCAGAGCAGCGCATCGCAGGCGGTGAGCGGCCAGGGGTGCCGTGTCACATCCAGATGCAGGGCCGGGCGAATGTTGGCTGCGCCCCCCGTCGCTATTGCGTCTTGCGCATGGGCGTCGATGCCGGGCAGCGCCTCGGCGCTGTAATCGCTTGGCTGCCAGAGCAGCGGCTTGAGTTGCGGCGCCATCCAGGCGGCATGCTCGCCGCTGCCGCTGGCGATCTCGAGCAACACGCCTTGCTTCGGCAGCAGATCGCGCAGCACGGCCAGGATGGCCTCGCGGTTGCGCAAGGTCGCCGGCGCGTGGCGCCGCGGGTCAGGCTCGGAGGATGGAGAACCAGTCATGCCGGGCACAGTATGGTGCAGCCGGATGAAAGGAAACCGGCAGGCGAACCCGCCGGCCTTCACGATCTGCGGAAGCTTAAAGCTCCGCCGCGTCGCCGTCCTGCTGGGCGATCTTGGGCTTGGCCTTGTGCGAGCGCTTGGGCGCCGGCGGTTCGGCGGCGCGTTCGGCCTTCAGGCGCTCGGCCGTGTCGCGGTCCATGGCTTCGCGGGCGAGCCGTAGCTCGCGCAGACGCGACACCTTGTCCTGGGTGGCCTGACGCTGCGCTTCCTGCTGGCGCTCGGTTTCCGCCGCGAGCTGCTCGCGCAGACGCAGTTTTTCCTGCCGCACATCCGCCCGCAGCCGCGCCTCATCGGCCATAGTCTGTTTTGTCACTGAGAACTCCTGTCCGGCCGCCAGCCTGTGCTGCGCGTGCCGCGTATTCGGGCATTATACCGCATTTCCCGCTGTAAAGCGGCGGTAATTCCCCCGAAAAGACGGCTGAATCCGTCGTTTTGCCGCCGATTCTACGTTGAATCTTGCGTGATGGCCCGCACAGGTCGGCGGCTTTGCCAGCGCAGCGCTCATGTGGCGATTGACGGCTCCGCCACCGTCGGCTTAAATTCCGGCCATGACCACGTGCGCCCACCAGTATTATTGGTTTACGACCTCCCATAAGGGCGGCGCGCTGGTTATTGTCTGAACCACTGCAGCCGCCAGGTCGGCGGCTTTGCATGTTCAAACGGGTCTCCGGCCTTACGGCCGCATCCACACAGGATGAACGGAGACCGTCATGTCGATCCAAACCACCATTCAATCAGTCAACAGGCTCGAAGCTGTAAGCGGGCTTGAACCGGCGGCCCTGCCGCAACTGCGCCTGCAGAAATCCCATCTGGCCGAAGGCGTCTCGCTGTCCGAACTGCTGGTGCTCGGCGGCCTAGCCGCCAACCGCGACGATGCGCGCCGGCTGATCGCGCGCGAGGAAGTGCGCATCGAGGGCCGTATCATCGATAATGCGATGGAACGCGTGCGCCTGACCGAAGGCGCGCTGCGGCTGACCGCTGCAGGCAGCCAGATTCTTTTACAGGCGGTGTAAGATCAGCCTTCTGCAGCCACGATATCGTCAAGTGCAGCGGCCGGTGCGGCTTCAGCCGCCTTGGGCTTGCGCTGCCGCTTCGGCTTGGCGGCTTTTTCGGCCTTGCGCAAGGCAGCCGCTTCGCGCTGCGTCGCCTCGTGGGCCAGACGCAGCTCGCGCAGGCGCGCCATCTTGGCGACGCTGGCGCTGCGCGCTTCCTGCTGGAATTTCTCGGAGTCGGCGGCCGCCTTCTGAAGCTGGCGCTGGCGATCCTGATGCGCGGACGAGCGCTGCAGCGTTTCGGCTGCGGTAAGACCTGCTGTCATGTCGGAAGACCCTCTGCGGTGCGCCCAAGAAGACACCTTGGGAAAAGGCGCAGCGGGCCGCGGGCGGCACCATATAGCATTCCGGCGGCCAACGGTGAGTTATTCCGCAGGCCGCCAGAACGACATTTAATCCGCTAAAACGTGATCTGACATGGCTTCAGGCCAAAGCCCGGAACCGGGTCACGGGCCCAGGTCACTGCCCAAGTCACGGCATCGTCAACTGCTGGGCGCAGGCGCTGGCCACGCCGGTATCCGCCGTGTCGCGGCCCGGCATGATGGCGAACTTATCGGCCAGGTCGCGACGCACGGCCCAGCTCAGGTTTGCGGTATCGGGCGTGTCGGCGCGCGCATTGAAAGCACAGATTCGCGCCTGCTGTTCAACAGCGCTGGCAGTGCTCTGGCGGTCGGCATAACTGCGCGTCACCTGCCAGCCCATGTAATTCGAAAACAGCGGCCCGGCGATCAGGCCGACAGCCAGCATCATCGCCGGCAGCTTGTAGGTGTCCCATTGATCGCCAAGGCGATCCTGCCAGGTAGGCTTTCGGTCAAGGGCAATGGTCATGATGGAATCTCCTTCACCGCCATGCCGTCGCGGCTGCTGTGAGGATCAACGGCATCGCCGGCACTGCGATGCGGCCTGTAGGAGAACGGCGGCGTTACAGATGGCGCGCTGTAACTGCGAGCGCCTGCACCTGCTGCCGGAATGTGGCCGCAGCCAGACCGGCGCTGCGCAGCATGGCCTGCATGGCTTCGTCGACCAGCAGACCATGGAGCGGCAAGTCGCCGGCCTGACCGTCTTCGATCAACGCCCGCCCAACTGATACGCGACAGGGGACCAAAGAAACCGGGGCAGCCTCGCCGTGCGTAACCAGCAGCGGCAACGCCAGCCCGGATGGGTCATGTTACTTGGCGACCGCGGCGCTGCCCTGCTGGGCCGGCGCCGGGGTGCCGGCATCGGGCTGAACGGTCTTCGCGCCGCCATTGGCCTGGACCGGACCCTGGCTCTGCTGGGCTTCGGCCTTCTTGGCGTCGGTCACCTTCTGGTCGAGCGCGGCGAATTTGTTCTGGGGCTGGTTTGCGGTCTGCGTCATGAAAATCACGCTTTCTATTGGCAGGAATATGCCAGACCGCTGATATGGGTATTACTTGATATTTATTCCACCCATAAATAAATAATACTTTGATTTATTTGAATTTATTGAAGATCAAACATTCAAGGCCCTGCATTTCCTCAGTATTATTTATTCATTACTTGATGATCGCGCATGAATATTTGCGATGACGAGCGCAGGCTTGTCCTGCAAGTTGAAATGTACTATATATGTTCCCATCCGCGAAGCCGTCGATTACAAATTCCCGAAGCCGGATTTGACGGAATTCGACAGCTACAGCATCAGATTCGACGCCTACAGCACCGGTTTCGCCGTTTAGCGCCAGATAAGCGCGGATAAGAGGTGAATAAGATCGGATAAGCCCTGAATAAGGGCAGATAAGCATCGGATCAGACGAAATAGCGCCGCGTAACACCGTAATCCGTGTTCGGCGCTTTACCTTGCGGCCCGCGGCTTTGTATCGTGCCCGCCTGCCGGATTTCTCAAGCCGGCCAAGAATAATTTTCCTGGGAGGGAAACAGGCGGTGTCATCGGCAGCCGTTGCTTCTGAGTCTTCTTATATGCAGGCCCCTGCCGGCCAGGCGGCCGATGTGCGGCTGTCGCAGCTGGCCATCACCTTCCAGCTCAACACCGGCGAGCAGCATAAGGCTGTCACCACCATCGACCTGTCCGTCGCGCCGGGCGAATTCGTCGCCATCGTCGGCCCCACCGGCTGCGGCAAGTCCACGCTGCTCAATGCCGCCGCCGGCCTGCTGAAGCCCTCGGCCGGCACCGTGCAGATTCAGGGCGAGGCGCTCAGCGGCCTGAATGCCAAGGCCGGCTACCTGTTCCAGTCCGATGCGCTGATGCCGTGGAAGACCGCGATCGACAATGTCGCCGTGGCGCTGGAGCCGCAGGGCGTGCCGCGCGCAGAAGCATTGATGCGCGCAAAGGACTGGCTCGGCCGCGTCGGCCTGAAAAGCTTTGCGCAGCGCTATCCGCATATGCTGTCGGGCGGCCAGCGCAAGCGCGTGGCGCTGGCGCAGATGCTGATCCGCGATCCGCAGATCCTTCTCATGGACGAGCCCTTCGGCCCGCTGGATGCGCAGACGCGCCAGATCATGGGCAACCTGCTGCTCGACCTGTGGGCCGCCAACAAGAAGGCGGTGATGTTCGTCACCCACGATCTGGAAGAGGCGATTGCGCTGGCCGATCGCGTGGTGGTGATGTCGGCCGGCCCTGCAGCAACGATTGTCGGTGACTTCAAAATCACCCTGCCGCGCCCGCGCGACATTGCCGAAATCCGTACTGAAGCCGCCTTCCACGAGATTCACAAGGCGATCTGGTCAAGTTTGCGCGGCGAAGTGCAGAAGGCCTATGCCCAGGAAGAAGAACGCGCCCGCCTGGAGGATGGCCAATGAACCGCGTCACGCTCGTCGCCCTGCAGGTTCTGGTCGGCATCGCCTTCCTGGTGATCTGGCATCTGCTCACCACCGTACCGATGGCCAACGGCAAGCCGCTGTTCGCGCCTTTCTTCTTCTCCACGCCGCTGGATGTGCTGGCGCGCACCTGGAAGGATTTCGCCTCGGGCGAGATCTGGCGTCATCTCGGCATCACGCTGCTGGAAACCGTGCTGGCCTTCGCCACCGGCGCTGGCGGCGGCATCGTTATCGGCTTTGCCTTCGCGAGGCGCGAGTTGCTGGCCGCCGTCTTCGATCCTTACGTGAAGGCCGCCAATGCGCTGCCCCGCGTGGTGCTGGCGCCGATCTTCGCGCTATGGTTTGGCCTTGGCATCTGGTCGAAGGTGGCGCTGGGCTTCAGCCTCGTCTTCTTCATCGTTTTCTTCAACGTCTATCAAGGCGTCAAGGAAGTCAGCCCCACCGTGCTGGCCAATGCGCGCATGCTGGGCATGAACGAGCGGCAACTGCTGCGCCATGTCTACTGGCCCGCCGCGCTAACCTGGATGTTCTCCTCGCTCCATACCAGCGTCGGCTTTGCGCTGGTCGGTGCGGTGGTGGGCGAATATCTCGGCTCGTCCGCCGGGCTGGGCTACAAGATCCACGAGGCCGAAAGCGTCTTCGACGTGACCGGCGTCTTCTCGGGCATGCTGATCCTGATGATCTTTGTGATCATCATCGATACCTGCGTCACTTTTATCGAAAACCGGCTGCTGGTCTGGCGGCCCGACACGGCGGCGAAGACCGCTTAAACATATAATCAGGAGGAAACGACCCATGATGATCAAGATTGCATTCGCAGCGCTGGCCGCACTCGGCCTCATGACCGGAAGTGCCATGGCGCAGGTGGAAAAGCCGAAGCTGGAACTCGGCGTCGGCGGCAAGCCGCTGCTGTATTACCTGCCGCTGACCATTGCCGAGACCAAGGGCTATTTCAAAGCCGAGGGCCTCGATGTCACCATCAATGACTTTGGCGGCGGCGCCAAGTCGCTGCAGTCGCTGATGGGCGGCAGCGTCGATGTCGTCACCGGCGCCTATGAGCACACCATCCGCATGCAGGCCAAGAACCAGCCGCTGCAGGCCGTGATCGAACTCGGCCGCTTCCCTGGCATCGTGCTGATGGTGAAGAACGAGCTGAAGGACAAGGTGAAGACCCCGGCCGACCTGAAGGGCCTGAAGATCGGCGTCACCGCGCCGGGCAGCTCGACCAACTTCTTCGTCAACTACCTGATCGCCAAGGCTGGCGGCAATCCCAAGGACACCGCTTATATCGGCGTCGGCGGCGGTGCGGGCGCCGTGGCCGCGATGATGAAGGGTGAGATCGACGGCATGTCGAACCTCGATCCCGTTATCTCCAAGCTGGAAGCCGACAAGCTGGGCTTCGTGCTGGCCGACAGCCGCACCGAAGCCGGCACCAAGGCGATCTTCGGCGGTTCGAACCCAGCCGCCGTGCTGTATCTGAAGCCTGAATTCGCCGAGAAGAATCCCAAAACCACCCAGGCGCTGGTCAACGCCTTGGCCAAGGCGCTGGACTTCATCGCCACGGCCAAGCCCGAGGATATCGCGGGTGCCGTACCGGAAGCCTATTACCTGGGCGACAAGCCGCTGTACCTGCAGGCGGTGAAGGCGTCGATGGAAACCTATTCGCGCACCGGCATCATCTCGGCCGACGGCATGAAAAGTGCCCATGACATGCTGAAGCAGTTCGATCCCGAAATCGCCGAGGCCAAGATCGACCTGTCCAAGACCTTCACCGACAAGTATGTGAAGGCGGTGAAGAAGTAACTGTCATATTCGCGCAGCAGTCGCGCATCGCGGTTTGACAGCATCACTTTTTGGCGGCCGGGGCGAAAAACCCCGGCCGTTTTCTTTTTTTGAAAACAGGCTGGGTTATACTCCCGCACATGGACTTTCTCGAGACCCTCACCGACCTGCATACGGAAAGCCGCCGTTTCCTCCGCTTGTGGGAAACTTGGCGCGCCGGCCGGCGCCTGCCCGAGCGCGGCGACATCGACTGGGCGGCGCTCGGGCCCTTGCGCGACAGCGCCATGCTGGTGGAAGTGCGCGGCCGCGATAGCATCCGCATCACCTATGCCGGTGACCGCATCGCGCAATACTGCGGTTTCGATCCGACCGGCTACAATTACCTCGATTTCACCATGCCGGAAAACCGCAGCTGGCGCGCGCACCTGACTCTGGCGCAGCTCGCCCAACCCTGCGGCTACAGCCTGTATTACACGCTGCGCTTCGGCGACGGCCGCATCCTGCCGCTGGAATGCATCGGCGCGCCGCTCAATCTGGACGGCCGCGAGGAAACCGGCCTGATCCTGTCCAGCGCCGTGCCGCTGGTGCAGATGACCCCCGTCGGGCCGGCCGATCCCGACACCTACATGATCGGCGAGGGCATGCGCTTCATCGATATCGGCTTCGGCGTCCCAAAAATGACCCCGGCCGCGATCCAGCATGGCGCACCGCTGCAGTAGCGGTTTATACTTTCGGCGATGACTTCTGATGACTTCCTCACCACCCTGCCCACGCCGCTGTCATCGCGCGCGCGGCAGTTCTTTGCCGTGTGGCAGCGCTGGCGCAAGGACCGCCGGCTGCCCGAGCGCGGCAGCATCGACCTGGACGATCTGGGCGAGTTGGCCACCACCTGCCTGCTGCTGGATATCCGCGGCCCCGACCTGATCCGCGTCGACAATGTCGGCGTGCAGATCACCGCCAAGATCGGCTTCGACCTCACCGGCATGAACTACCTCGACCTGACCAGCCGCGAGAATCGTGCCTGGCGCGCGCATCTGACGGTGGCGCAGGCCGCCCAGCCCTGCGGCGTGGTGATCTATTACTGGCTGCGCTTCCCCAATGGCAATGTGCTGCCGGTGGAGTTCTGTGGCGCGCCGCTGCTGGAGACCGGCGCGACGGAATCCAACCTGATCCTGTGCTGCGCCACCGGGCTGATCGATCCGATGACCTATAGCGGCCAGCCGGTCGATCCGGACTCGTATGAAGAAGGCGAAGGCATGCGCTTCATCGATATCGGCTACGGCATCCCGCCGCTGGAGCCGGCCAAGCGCCAGGACGCCCGACCCGTTCAGTAATTTCCGCGCAGGATTCCGACCGCCCCGACGTGAAAATCTCCGGGGGAGACGATGCCGGGACTTCAGCATATCAAACACTATGGCCCGCTGGCGGCCATCCTGCTGCTGGGCGCGGCCCTGCGGCTGTGGAACCTGCAGCAGAATGGCCTGGGCACGGAATATTATGCCGCCGGCGTGCACAGCATGCTGGGCAGTCTGCATCACTTCTTTTTCTTAAGCTTCGATCCCGTCGGCTTCGTCTCGCTCGACAAACCGCCGCTGGCCTTCTGGCTGCAGGCGATCAGCGCGAAACTGTTTGGCTTCAGCGGCTGGAGCCTGCTGCTGCCGCAAGTAATCGAGGGCCTCTGTGCGATTGCGCTGCTGCATCATCTGGTGGCACGCCGTTTCGGGCAGGCGGCGGCATTCATCGCCGCGCTCTGCCTCGCGCTGACGCCGGTCAGCGTCGCGGTCGACCGTTCGGGCAATACCGATTCAGCGCTGGTGCTGCTTCTTCTGCTGGCCGCCTGGGCGCTCTTGCGCGCCGTCGAGACACAGCGCGTGGGCTGGCTGTTGCTCTGTGCCGTCTTCGGCGGACTCGCCTTCAACACCAAGATGCTGGCGGCCTTCGTCCTGCTGCCGGCTTTCGTTCTGGTCTGGTGGCACGGCACGGCAATCCCCTGGCGGCACCGTATCAGGCCGCTCGCGCTCACGGCTGTCGTCTTAGTCGCCGTCAGCCTGAGCTGGGCCATCGCCTTCGACCTGACGCCACCAGAGCAGCGGCCTTACGCGGGCAGCAGCGTGCATAACTCCATGCTGGAGCTGACAGTCGTCCATAACGGCCTCGACCGCTTCCGTCCGCGCGCGCCGTTGCACGTTATTGATAACAGCCAGCCGGTGCCGCAGTTTCACGATGCCGTACCCGTCGGGCCGCTGCGGCTGGCCGACCGGCACTTGGCCGCGCAGGTGCTGTGGCTGCTGCCGCTGGCCATCATCGGCCTCATCGCCGCCTGGCGGCGCGGCGCCCACAGGACCAATCTGCTGCTTTGGGGCCTGTGGCTGCTGAGCTACGGTGTCGTCTTCAGCGCGGCCGGCGGCATCTTCCATGCTTATTATCTGGTGGCGCTAGGCCCTGCAATCGCAGCGCTGGCCGGCATCGGCGCCATCGCATTATGGCCGCAGCGACGCTGGCTGCTCGGCACGCTGGCGCTCTGCGTCGCATGGCAGGCCTATCTGTCGGCCGGCAGCCTGGGCGAAGCGGATGCCGGCGACCCAGCCTTCTGGCTGATGGTGCTGCCGGCCATCGCCGCCTTTGTCGCTGCCCTGATGCCGCATCGCGTGAGCACTGCCATAGCGCTGGTCATGCTGCTGCTCAATCCGCTGGCCTGGAGTGCGAGCATAGTAGTCGCGCGCGTCTACACCATGTTGCCGGCCGCCGACCTCGATCATCTGACCGGCCGCAGCACTGCCGACGGCACGCGGCGTTGGCGCCGGCTCGCCACCGAGACACCATCACCCGTGGCCGATCCGAAACTGCTGGCTTTTTTGCAGGCCAACCGCGGCGACGAACGCTTCGCGCTGGTGACCACCAGCACGCGGCTGGCGGCGCCGCTGATCCTGCAGGACCTGCCGGTGATGGCCTATGGCGGCTTCAGCGGCAAAGATCCAATCCTGACGCTGGAGGAATTTGCGCGCCGCGCCGCAGCCGGCGAACTGCGCTTCGTGATGCTGAGCACCGGTCTTCCCACGGGTGCCGGGCAGGTGCAGTTGGACGCTAGTGATCCGCGCCGGCAATTTGCAGTCTGGGTGCGGCAGCATGGCCGGGCGGTGCATCCACGCCTGTGGCGCAGTGCCCCTTTTGGCGAAGGTGAGGAACGCGCGGGGCTCTATGATCTGCGGCCCGATGCAGGGCCGCTCCAGGCCGGGTCCTAGCTGCCTAACGTCTAGTTACCGAGTTCCTCGCGCAGCATTTCCAGTTCCAGCCACTGATCTTCCGCCTTGGCAAGATCGGCGGTCGCCTGTTCCAGCGCCTTGGTGGCGGCCTGGAATTTCGCCTGGTCGCGCGAGAACAGCTTGGGGTCGTCGAGGATGCGCTGCTGCTTGGCGATCTCGGCCTGCAAATTCACAATTGTCTTGGGCAGCGATTCCAGCGCGTGCTTCTCCTTGAAGCTGAGCTTGCGCTTCGACGCAGCCCGCGGCGCGGACTCCGCCTTTGCGCTTTCCGTCTTCGCGGCCTTGGCGGCGGCTGCCTTGGCCTGCACGCCGGCGCCGCGCTGTGCCACCATGTCGGAATAGCCGCCGGCATAAACCTGCCAGCGCCCTTCGCCCTCGGCGACCAGCACCGAGGTGGCGACGCGGTCGATGAAATCGCGGTCATGGCTGACCAGCAGCACGGTGCCGGGATAATCGGCCAGCATTTCCTGCAGCAGGTCGAGCGTTTCCAGATCGAGGTCGTTGGTCGGCTCGTCGAGCACCAGCACGTTGGACGGTTTGGACAGTGCGCGCGCCAGCATCAGTCGGCCGCGTTCGCCGCCCGAGAGCACGCGCAAGGGCGAGCGCGCCTGTTCGGGCGTGAACAGGAAATCCTTCATGTAACTCATGACATGGCGTGGCTGGCCGTTCAGCGTCACCTTGTCGCTACCGCCGGCCAGCGCGTATTGCAGCGTCATTTCAGGATCGAGCGTCTCGCGCTTCTGGTCGAGCGTCACCAGCGCGATATTCTCGCCCAGCCGCACGCTGCCGGAATCGGCTTCCAGTTTTCCGGTCAGGATATTGAGCAGCGTGGTCTTGCCGGCGCCGTTCGGCCCGATGATGCCGAGGCGGTCGCCGCGCTGGATCTTCACGGACACATCCTGCAGCACGACCAGATCGCCATAGGCTTTTGATACGCCCTTGGCCTCGGCGATCAGCTTCGACGAGGTTTCGGCCTCGGAAACATTCAGCGTGACATTGCCGGTGACCTTGCGCTGGTCGCGGCGCTCGGACTTCAGATCCTGCAGCGCGCGCATGCGGCCCATGTTGCGTTTGCGCCGGCCGGACACGCCATGGCGCACCCAGTCGAGCTCGGCCACGATCTTGCGATCGAGCTTGTGGCGCTCGGTCTCTTCCTGCTCCAGCAACTGGTCGCGCCAATCCTCAAACGCCGCGAAGCTCTGCTCCATGCGGCGCGTGGCCCCGCGATCGAGCCAGACGGTGGCGCGCGTGAGGTTGCTTAAGAACCGCCGGTCATGGCTGATCAGCACCAGCGCCGAGCGGATGGTCTTCAACTCGCCTTCCAGCCATTCGATGGCCGGCAGGTCGAGATGGTTGGTCGGCTCGTCGAGCAGCAGGATATCGGGTTCGGGCGCCAGCATGCGCGCCAGCGCCGCACGCCGCACCTCGCCACCCGACAGCCGCGACGGATCTTCGGTGCCATCGAGGCCAAGCGCGCCGAGCAGCGACAGCGCACGGTAATGGTCGTCGCCGGGATTGAGGCCATCCTCGACATAGGACAGCACATCCTTGAAGCCGCTCAGGTCCGGCTCCTGCGGCAGATACCGCATGGTGACGCCGTTCTGGATGATGCGGTCACCGCGATCGGCCTGCACCAGGCCGGCCACCACCTTCAGCATGGTTGACTTGCCCGAGCCGTTGCGGCCGACCAGGCAGAGCCGGTCGCCGGCACCCACCGAAAGATCGGCCGAGTCCAGCAATGGCGTGCCGCCGAAGGTAAGATGGATGTCGCGAAGCGTAAGAAGCGGGGGGGCCATGGAAGTCCTTCAATCAGGCGCCGGTGATAGCAACCCAGGCCCGCCCAGGGAAGCGCCGCATGCCTCTCGCCGGCAGAATAGGCCACCGTAGGCGTTTTTTCTTAGTAACCCACGAGTACGTCCCCTGGGGTCAGCGGAAAATGACATTACAAGGCCGACCATAGAGACCTAAATCCGCCCGTTACTCGCAAATCCGGCATCCCCAAGCTGAGTTCCCCTCTGGAGGGAGTATTAGCAATGAAGAACCTTCGTCTAGCACCTCGCCTGTGGTCGATCCTGATCATCGCGGTCATCGGCCTCCTTATGGTTGGGGCCGTTGGTCTGTACCGCCTGCACGACAGTCTGACCGAAGACCGCATGGTAAAAACCCGCAATCTCGCTGAGGTCGCCCATAGCATCATCCTGCGTTATCACGCCCGCACCCAGGCCGGCGAACTGAGCGAGGCCGACGCCAAACGCCTAGCATTGGCGGATCTGGAAGTGCTGCGCTACGACGAGAAGGAATATTTCTGGGTCAACGACATGGGCCCGGTGATGGTGATGCACCCCTTCTCCAAGCAGCTCATCGGCAAGGATCTCAGCGAAAACAAGGACCCGAATGGCAAGCGACTGTTCGTGGAGTTCGTCAACGTGGTCAGAAAGGATGGTAGTGGCTTTGTCGATTATCTCTGGCCCAAGCCCGGCCTCGACAAGCCCGTGCCGAAGATTTCCTACGTCAAAGGCTTTGCCCCTTGGGGCTGGATTGTCGGTACTGGCATTTACGTCGACGACATCGAAGCGATATTCCAGCGCCAACTGGCCATCAACGGCAGCATCATCATCACCATCATCGCGCTGCTGGGCAGCCTGGGCTGGATCATGATCACCGGCATCAGTCGGCCGCTGGCAGCGCTGACCGCAACACTGAGCCGCCTTGCCCGTCGCGACTGGCAGGCGGAAGTCGCGGGTCAGGACCGCGGTGATGAAATTGGCGATATCGCCCGCGCGGTCAGCGTTCTGAGGGAGAACGGCATTGAGAGCGACCGCCTACAGGGACAAATCGAAGCCGAACGCCAGCGCAACGAGGAGAGCCGGATTGCGCAGGAATCCACGCTCGACCGCGCCATTGGCCAGGTGGTCGGCGCGGCTGCCATCGGCGACCTGAATAGCCGCATCGATACCGCGGACCTTGAAGGCGTGACCGCTAAAATCGGTGCGCAGATCAATACCCTGCTCGACATGCTAAGTGGGGCTATTGCCAGCATCCAGACCACAGTGTCCGGTCTCGCGCGAGGCGATCTTCGCGCCCATATGGAAGGCAGATATAGCGGTGTTTTCGCCGCCTTGCAGACCGATCTGAACGCCATGGCCGATACATTGACCGAGGTGGTGCAGAAGATCGCGGCCGCCGTCGAAGCCCAGACCAGCGCAACGGCCGAGATTTCGGCCGGCAGTCAGGATCTGGCAGGGCGCACCGAGCAGCAGGCCGCCGCACTGGAGGAGACTGCCGCATCCATGCATGAAGTGACGACGACAGTGAAGCAGAATGCCGACAACGCCCAGGCCGCAAACCAGCTGGCGACGGCGGCGCGCGACACAGCGGAAAAAGGCGGCGATGTGGTGACTGGGGCCGTCAGCGCCGTAACCCAGATCGAGGCCAGCGCGCGGAAGATCGCCGATATCATCGGTCTGATCGACGAGATCGCCTTCCAGACCAACCTGCTGGCGCTCAATGCCTCGGTCGAGGCGGCACGCGCCGGCGAAGCCGGCAAGGGCTTCGCGGTGGTAGCGCAGGAAGTGCGTGCGCTGGCGCAACGCTCGGCCAATGCATCCAAGGACATCAAGGCGCTGATCACGGAATCGAATGCGCAGGTTAAGGCCGGTGCAACGCTGGTGAACCAGACCGGCAGTTCGTTGAGCGAGATCGTCAACTCGGTGAAGAAGGTCTCTGATATCGTGGCCGAGATCGCCGCTGCCAGTCGCGAACAGGCTACCGGCTTGGAAGAGGTCAATATTGCGGTCAGCAATATGGACGAGATGACCCAGCGCAACGGTGCCCTGGTAGAGGAAACCTCGGCCTCAGCCCAGGCCCTCTCCGCACAGGCCCGCGAACTGGCCCGTCTGGTCGGCTTTTTCCGTACCGCCTAAAAGCCCTCCGCACAGGTCATTCCGGCTCAGTCGGATTTATTCTTGACTGATCGTTCTATAATTGCTAGAAAGCCGCATGCCGCGGCCAAAATCCTTCGATGCGCAGGACGCCCTGGTGCGGGCGATGGAGCTGTTCTGGGAACAGGGCTATGCCGCCACCTCGATGGAGCAGCTGGTCACCGCCATGGGGATCAGCCGCCAGAGCCTGTACGACACCTTTGGCGACAAGCATCGCCTGTTCCTCGCCGCCATGGATGCCTATTGCGCCATGCTGGAAGACGCGATGCTCGGGCCGCTGAAAACCCCTGATGCCGGCTTGCAGGCGCTGCATGATGCCGCGCTGGGCATCGTCGATTTCGTGCTGCAGTTCCCCAAGCGCCGCGCCTGCCTGATGGCCAACACCACGCTGGAGCTGGCGCCGCATGACGACACCGTCGCTGCCAAGGTGCAGCAGCATATCGCCAATATGGAAAGCGCCTTCCGCAATGCGCTTGGCAATGCCGTGGCGCGCGGCGAGATCGCGGCAGATTCAGATGTGAACGCGCTGGCCCGCTATCTGGTCGGCCTGGCGCATGGCCTGATGGTGCTGGCGAAAAGCGGCTCGAGCCGCGAGACGCTGACCGAAATGGTGAGCACCGGCGCCGCCGTGCTGCGCCCCGTTATCAAACCCGCATAAGACCCAACCCCCAAGACTCAACTGAGGAGACGTCCATGACAACCGACATGACCATGCTGATCGGCAGCGCAGTGCTCACCGTGCTGCTGGCCCTGCCCTATACGATGGGCTTCATCTTTACGCGCGGCCTCTATGTGATGGTGGGCAATCGCGAGGATTTCCCGCCCGGCACCGGCTGGATGGGTCGCGCCCATCGTGCACATCTGAACATGGTGGAGAATCTGGTGCCGTTTGCCGCCCTGGTGCTGGCGGCAGCCGTCGCCGGCAAGGCCGGCGCCTGGACCGCACTGGGCGCGCAGGTCTTCTTCTACAGCCGCATCCTGCATGCGGTGGTCTATATCCTGGGCGTGCCGTGGATGCGCACCATCGCCTGGTTCGGCGGCGTGATCGGCATGGCGCTGGTGCTCTATGGGATCGTCGCGTAAGCGACGCTCCCCACCTGAGACAGGCCTAGTCGAGCTTCACACGGCAGGTGTTGCCGAAAACGATGGTGCTGTTCTTGGCCGGGATCGACTGACGGCAACGCATGGTGCCGCTGGTGTTGTCATAGATCTCGACCAGGATGCCCTCGGGCTTGCGCGGCACATGGCAGTCGCGATCACCCGGCTGCAGGCGCGGTCGGACATAGATCGGCGGCGAACCGCCGGCCTTGATGTCGATCGGCACGCTGCTCTCGTTCACCACGCAGAAGGCTTCCGCCGGCGCGGAGACCAGCAAGATGGCACCTGAGAGAAGGACAGTGGCGATGACTGCGCGGAGCATGATCCAGACCTCACTGACAGCGACCCGGCTGCATAGCATGCCGCAGGTTACCGGAGCGTGAAAGACCGTGAGTATCCTTGACACTATTGGCGGCACCCGGCTGGTGCCGCTGCGCCATATTGTGCCGGAAAACAGCGCCCGGATTCTGCTCAAGCTGGAATACGAGAACCCGACCGGCAGCATGAAGGACCGCATGGCGCTGGCCATGGTGGAGGCCGCCGAAGCCGACGGCCGCCTGAAGCCCGGCGGCGCGGTGGTGGAATATACCGGCGGCAGCACCGGCGTCTCGCTGGCCTTCGTCTGCGCGGCGAAACGCATTCCGCTGCATATCGTGACCTCGGAGGTCTTCAGCAGGGAAAAGCGCGACCACATGGCGGCGTTGGGCGCGACGCTGACGCTGGTGCCGAGCGATACCGGCGGCACCACCAAGGCGCTGACGCTGGAGATGATCGAGACGGCGAAGCGGATCGCCGCCGACCTGCCCGGCAGCCACTGGACCAACCAGCTGCACAATCCCGACCAGATGCTCAACTACGGCAGACTGGCCGATGAGCTGTGGGAACAGACCGGTGGCCGCATCGACGCTTTCGTGCAAATGGTGGGTACGGCCGGCAGCTTGCGCGGCACCGCCACGCGGCTTCGCGCATTGAACGGCGCCTTGCACGTGACAGCCATCGAGCCGGCGGAATCGGCCGTGCTCTCTGGTGGTATGAGCGGTAGCCACAAGATCGAGGGTACGGGGCCCGGCTTCATCCCGCCACTGTGGCAGGAGGGCATCGCCGATGCGATCCGGCCGGTCTCCACGCAGGATGCAATGGCAATGGCGCGCCGGCTGGCCAGGGACGAGGGCATCTTCGCCGGCACGTCGACGGGTGCCAATGTGCTGGTGGCGCTGGAGGAAGCAGCGCGGCTCGGGCCGGGGAAAACAGTCGTGACGCTGGCCGTCGACAGCGGCATGAAATACCTCAGCACCGCGCTGTATTCTCAGACCTAAACCCGCGCCGTCATGGTCGGGAAGCCCGGGCATGACAAGACTATTGCGTTCCAACCATGCAAAAACGCCGCCGAGATTGCTCTCGACGGCGTTTCCGCTTCCCTGGGCTCCGGCCGGTTTGGGCAGGCCGGATACCAGAAGTGTTAAGCCCGCTTGGCGCTGTCGGCCGCAGCCACCGGACCGAGCGGATGTTCGAGCCGGCTCACCATTTCCTTCGGGCAGATCTGCCAGAACTTGGTCTTGGCGATATCCCAGTCGCTGAACAGGTTGCTGGCGAAGACCGACTGGGTCTCGCGGATATGCTCGTCGATCAGGCCGCGCAGCACGCCTTCCCAGTAGCTGGAGGCGAGCCGCTGGTAGACCACGCTTTCATCGTTGATGGCGATGGGGAGCTGGTCCTCGGCATCGTAGACGAAGGCCATGCCGCCGGTCATGCCGGCGCCGAAGTTGTCGCCCACCTTGCCCAGCACGACCACCCGGCCGCCGGTCATGTATTCGCAGCCGTTCGAGCCGCAGCCCTCGATCACCGTGGTGGCGCCCGAGTTGCGCACGCAGAAGCGCTCGCCCGCCTGGCCCGCCGCGAACAGCTTGCCGCTGGTCGCGCCATAGAGAACGGTATTGCCGATGATGGTGTTCTCGTTGGTCCTGGGCATCAGCGGCGAGGCCGGCGACGGCCGCACCACGATGGTGCCGCCCGACAGACCCTTGCCGACATAGTCGTTGGCATCGCCAAAGACTTCCAGCTTGAGACCCTGCACGGCAAAAGCCCCGAACGACTGGCCGGCCGAACCGGTCAGGCGCACGGTGATATGGCCGGGCTTCAGGCCCGTCATGCCGAACTTGCGCACCAGATGCGACGACAGCCGCGTGCCGATGGCGCGATGCGTGTTCCGGATGTTGTAGGCGAGCTGCATCTTTTCGCCATGGGTGAACACGGGTGCCGCATCGCCCAGCATCTGGGCGTCCAGCGTATCCGGCACCTCGTTGCGGCCTTCCAGCGTGCAGTAGCGCGCATGGTCGCCGCTGTCGGCCTGGGCCAGGATCGGGTTGAGATCCAGATCGTCGAGATGCGCGCCGCCGCGGCTGACCTGCATCAGCAGGTCGGTGCGGCCGATGATCTCGTTCAGCGACTTCACGCCGAGGCTGGCGAGAATCTCGCGCACCTCTTCGGCGATGAAGCTGAACAGATTGATCACCTTCTCCGGCGTGCCGGTGAACTTCTGGCGCAGCGCTTCATTCTGCGTGCAAACGCCGACCGGGCAGGTGTTGGAATGGCACTGGCGCACCATGATGCAGCCCATCGCCACCAGCGCGGCCGTGCCGATGCCATACTCTTCCGCACCGAGCATGGCCGCGATGACGATGTCGCGGCCGGACTTGAGGCCGCCGTCGGTGCGCAGCTTCACGCGATGCCGCAGCTTGTTCAGCGTCAGCACCTGGTTGACTTCCGACAGGCCCATTTCCCAGGGCGTGCCGGCATACTTCACCGAGGTCTGCGGCGATGCGCCGGTGCCGCCGACATGGCCGGACACCAGGATGACGTCGGCCTTGGCCTTCGCCACGCCCGCCGCGATCGTGCCAATGCCGGCTTCCGACACCAGCTTGACGGCGACCTGTGCCTCCGGGTTGATCTGCTTCAGGTCATAGATGAGCTGCGCCAGATCCTCGATCGAATAGATGTCGTGATGCGGCGGCGGCGAGATCAGCATCACGCCCGGTGTCGACATGCGGCGCTTGGCGATCAGCTCGGTGACCTTGAAGCCGGGCAACTGGCCGCCTTCGCCGGGCTTGGCGCCCTGGGCAACCTTGATTTCGAGCTCGCGGCAGTTGTTGAGATATTCCGCCGTGACGCCGAAGCGGCCGCTGGCCACCTGCTTGATCGCCGAGTTGGCGTTGTCGCCATTGGGGCGCGGCTTGAAATTCTCGGGCGCTTCGCCGCCTTCGCCGGAATCCGACTTGGCGCCGATGCGGTTCATCGCAATGGTCAGCGTCTCATGGGCTTCCGGGCCGAGCGCGCCGAGCGACATGCCCGGTGTGATGAAGCGCTTGCGGATTTCGGTGACCGATTCCACCTGCTCGATGGGGATCGCGCTGCTGGCCGGCTTGATCTCAAGCAGGTCGCGCACCGAGATCGGCGGCAGTTCGCGCAGGCCGGCGGTATACTTCTTGAACAGCGTGTAATTCTCGCCGCCCACCGCTTCCTGCATCATGTGGATCAGATTGGCTTCCCAGGCATGAGCCTCGCCGCCGCGACGGTAGCGATAGATGCCGCCGACGGGCAGCGCCGTCACATCCTGGTTGTAGGCCTTGGCATGGAGAGCCAGGACGGTCTTCTGAATGCCGATCAGGCCTATCCCTGAGATGCGCGAGGGCATGCCGGGGAAGAGATCGGCCACCATCGAGCGCGACAGACCCAGCGCTTCGAAGTTATAGCCGCCGCGATAGGAGCTGATCACCGAGATGCCCATCTTGGACATGATCTTCAGCAGGCCGCCATCGACGGCATCCTTGAAGCGGTGCACGGCCTCCTCGGCACTGAGCTTGCCCAGCAGGCCGCGGTTGACGCGGTCGACCAGGCAGGCCTCCGCCAGATAGGCGTTGACGCTGGTGGCGCCGACGCCGATCAGCACGGCGAAGTAATGCACATCCAGGCATTCGCCCGAGCGCACGGTCAAAGACGTGAAGGTGCGCAGGCCCTGGCGGACCAGATGGCTGTGCACGGCGCCGGTGGCCAGGATCATCGGGATGGCGGCGCGCTGGGCATTCATGCCCTCGTCGGTCAGCACGATATGGGCAGCACCGCCGCGCACGGCATTCTCGGCCTCGGCGCGGATGCGCTTCAGCGCATCACGCAAGGACCCCTCGCCGGCATCGACCGGGAAGGTGCAGTCGACCTTCGCCGTGGTCTTCTCGGCATATTTCAGCACGCGCGCCAGGTCGGCATTCGACAGGCAGGGGCTTTCCAGCAGCAGGATGGCGACCTGCTTGGCATCCTCGTCCAGCACGTTGGTGAGGTTGCCCATGCGGGTGCGCAGGCTCATCACACGCTTTTCACGCAGGCTGTCGATCGGCGGATTAGTGACCTGGCTGAACTGCTGGCGGAAGAAGTGATGCAGGCCGCGATACTGTTCCGACAGCACGGCGATCGGGGTGTCGTCGCCCATGGAGCCGATGGCTTCCTTGGCGTCCTCGCCCATCGGATGCAGGATCAGCTCCATATCCTCGAGCGTCAGGCCGAAGGCCAACTGGTGACGGCGCAGCTCATCCTTGCTGAAGCTCTTGGCCACCGGGGCGGCGTCCTTGATCTTCTCCAGCGTGGTGATGTTCTTGACCCACTCGCCATACGGATGCTCGCCGGCCAGCTTGTCCTTGATCTCGCGGTCGAGATACAGGCGGCCCTTCTTCAGGTCGATGGCGATCATCTCGCCCGGACCAACGCGGCCCTTGTGCACGACATTCTGTTCCGGCACCGGCACCATGCCGGTCTCGGAGCCGACAATGAGAAGATTGTCGGTGGTGACCGTGTAGCGGATCGGACGCAGGCCATTGCGGTCAAGGCCGGCAACCGCCCAGCGGCCATCGGTGGCGCAGAGCGCGGCCGGGCCGTCCCAGGGCTCCATGATCGAGTTGCAATAGGCGTAGAGGTCGCGATGCGCCTGCGGCATCAGCGGCTTGTTCGAAGTCGGCTCCGGAATCAGGATGGTCTTGACCATCGGCGCGTTGCGGCCGGCGCGCACCAGCACCTCGAAGACGCTGTCGAGGGCGGCAGAGTCGGACGAGCCCGATTGCACGATCGGCTTGATATCGTCGGAGAAATCGCCAAAGGCCTCCGACGCCATCTTGATCTCGTGGCTCTTCATCCAGTTGACGTTGCCGCGCAGCGTGTTGATCTCGCCGTTATGGGCAAGCATGCGGAACGGCTGGGCCAAGCGCCAGGTCGGGAAGGTGTTGGTCGAATAGCGCTGGTGATAGATGGCAAAGGTCGAGACGAAACGCTCGTCCTGCAGATCGGGATAGAAATAGTCGATCTGTTCGGCCAGGAACATGCCCTTGTAGATCACCGAGCGGCAGCTCAGCGAGCAGATGTAGAAGTCGCTGATATGCGCGTTCAGCACCTGCTTTTCGATGCGGCGACGGATCAGGAAGAGGTCGCGCTCGAACGCGCCGTCATCCTTGTTCAGCCGGTTTTCGATCAGCACCTGTTCGATTTCAGGGCGCGTCGCATTGGCCTTCTCGCCGATGATGGTGGCATCCACCGGCACCTGGCGCCAGCCATAGATGCCGTAACCGAAGTCGAGAATGGCCGTTTCGACGATGGTGCGGCAGGTTTCCTGCGCCGAGAGATCGGTCTTGGGCAGGAAGACCATCCCCAGGCCCAGCTTGCCCTCGCCCGGCTCGAAGCCCGAGCGGCGCACATGCTCGCGGAAGAAGTCCTGCGGAATCTGCACATGAATGCCGGCACCGTCGCCGGTCTTGCCATCGGCGTCCACCGCGCCGCGATGCCACAGCGCCTTCAGCGCCATGATGCCGGCGGCAACGACACTGCGATGCGGCTGGCCGTCCAGTGAGGCGATCAGGCCGACGCCGCAGGCGTCATGCTCTTCCTCGGGCCGGTACATGCCGGTTTCCGACAGATGCTTGGTCTCGTCCTGCCACTGCTCGACATAGCTCTTTTCGATGCTCATGGATGGGACTCCCTTACTCTGCGGCCGCAGCAGCGGGCTGCGCCTTGGCCTGAATATATTGATGGATCGCATCGGCGCAGTCGCGGCCGTCGCGGATCGCCCAGACGACGAGGCTGGCGCCGCGCACGATGTCGCCGGCGGCGAACACGCCCGGCATGCTGGTCATCTTGCTGCGGGCAGAGATTTTCACAGTGCCCCAGCGCGTGACTTCCAGGTTCGGCGCCTTGAAGTCCTGCGGCAGGTTTTCCGGATCGAAGCCCAGCGCCTTGATCACGATATCGGCGGGCTGGTCGAAATCCGCACCCTCGATCTCGACCGGCATCTGACGGCCCGAGCCGTCGGCCGGGCCAAGCTTCATGCGGCCGGCATGCACGGCCGTGACATTGCCTTCGCCACGGAAGCTCTTGGGCAGCGACAGCCAGGCGAATTCCACGCCCTCTTCCTCGGCATTCTTCACTTCGCGCATCGAGCCCGGCATGTTGGCCTTGTCGCGGCGATAGAAGCAGTGCACGGCGGTCGCGCCCTGGCGGATCGCGGTGCGCACGCAATCCATGGCGGTGTCGCCGCCGCCAATGACGACGACGCGCTTGCCCTTGGCGTTCAGCTTGCCGTTCTCGTAATCGGCGACCTTGTCGCCCAGACCATGCTTGTTGCTGGCCGTGAGATAGGTCATCGCCGGCACGATGTTGCCCAGGCCCGACCCCGGCGCCTGCATGTCGCGCGCGGCATAGACGCCGGTGGCGATCAGCACGGCGTCGTGCTTCTTGCGCAGGTCGTCCAGCGTGGCGTCGCGGCCGACTTCGAAATTGAGATGGAACTTCACGCCGGCATCGGCAAACAGCTTCGAGCGGCGCTCGACCACGCTCTTCTCGAGCTTGAAGTTCGGGATGCCGTAGATCAGCAGGCCGCCGGGACGGTCGTAACGGTCATAGACATGCACCTGATAGCCGAGACGACGCAGCTTGTCGGCAGCGGCCAGGCCGGCAGGGCCTGCACCGATGATGCCGATGCTCTGCGGGCGTTCGCCATGGCTGGGATGCGGAGCCTGCACCCAGCCTTCCTCGAAGGCCTTCTCGGTGATGTATTTCTCGATCGAGCCGATAGTGACGGTGCCATGGCCCGACTGCTCGATCACGCAGTTGCCTTCGCACAGGCGATCCTGCGGGCAGATGCGGCCGCAGACTTCGGGGAAGGTATTGGTCGCCTGGCTGATCTCGTAGGCCTCTTCGAGGCGGCCTTCGGCGGTCATGCGCAGCCAGTCGGGGATATTGTTGTGCAGCGGGCAATGCACCTGGCAGAACGGCACGCCGCATTGCGAGCAGCGCGAGGCCTGCTCGTCAGCCTTGGTGGCAGCGAATTCGCGATAGATCTCGTCGAAGTCATGGGCGCGTTCGGTGGCCGCGCGCTTCTCAGGCATCGCCTGGGCGGTCTGCACGAACTTCAGCATCTTCTCGGCCATCACAAACGCTCCAACCACACCCTGGGGGCAGGGACTTCAGACTTCAGGGATGCCCCGGGGCGGCGGGTCTGTGGCGTCAGAGGGGACGCGAAACACCGATACTCTGGGGCGGAGCGCAACTTTTATTGCGGGAGGCCTTGCCGATCAAGCAAAAAATGTTCGATAGGACAGCTTTAGTGACCTTTTCGATTGTTGCGCGGGCACTTTGTCGGCCTGCGAACAGCTTTTACCTGTGGATGACTCCAAATTAGGACCGATTTGAGACTTTAATTTATCTAAGCTATTGAATCACTTAAAAGAAAGAATCAGTCAAAAACTGGGCATTTTTCTTCGGTCCAGACATGGCTGCCCAGGTCCGGCCCATGGAAGTTGGGCAGAGGAAGGATCACCGCGCCGAAGCGCGTGAGGGAAGAGGCTCTTACGAGAAGCGCGGCTCGAACTTGCCGCCGCCGCGACGGTAGCGATAGAGGTAAGTCTCGATCATGCCTTCGACCGGCGTCGGCTGGTCGATACCGAGATCCTTCAGGCCCTTGGCGCCTGCGCTCACCACATTGTCGGCTTTCAGCAGTTCGATCTGGTCGCGCGTGATCGGCGGCGCGAAGATCGGCTGCAGTTCCAGTGCAAAGGCCAGCGGCTTGAGCAGTGCACCGGGCACCGGCACCAGCAGGCGCTTCTTGTGGATGGCGGCAAGCGTGAGCTGCATGATCTCTTTCATGCTGTAGACCTTCGGCCCGCCGAGTTCGTAGGTCTGGCCGGCGGCGGCGTCATTGGTCAGCGCGCGCACGATCGCTTCGGCCACATCGCCGGCATAGACCGGCTGCAGCTTGGTATGGCCGCCATCGACCAGCGGTAGCGCCGGGGCCAGCGCCGCCATCGAGGCGAAGCGGTTGAAGAAATCGTCTTCCGGGCCGAACACGACGCTGGGGCGGATAATGGTGGCGTTGGGCATGCGGCGACGCACGCCGGCCTCGCCGGCCGCCTTGCTCTTGGCATAGTCAGACGCACTGTCGGCATTGGCGCCGATGGCGGAAACCTGCACCAGTTTCTTCACGCCGGCCTCGGCAGCAGCAGCGGCGACGAGTTCAGCGCCACGGCCCTGCACCACGCCGAACTTCTGCGCGCCGCGCTCGAACAGGATGCCGACGCAGTTGATCACCGCATCGGAGCCGCGCACCGCGGCCTGCACCGACGGCGCCACGCGGATATTGGCCTGCACGATCTCGATCTGGCCGACCGCGCCCATGGGCTTGAGGAACAGGCCCTCTTCGGGGCGGCGGATCGCCACCTTCACGCGCGCGCCCTGCTGCGCCAGCTTCTGGACGACATAGCGGCCGATGAAACCGGAACCGCCGAAGACGGTGACAAGCTGGTTGCGCAGCGACATGAGGTTCTTCCCCTGCGAAAAGCACTGATCTGGCCGGACTATAGCGATTTTACCGCCCCAGCCAATGGTTTGCAGCGCCGCAGGCAGACCCTATCCTGCCCCTATGGGCGCCGGATTCCCCACTGTTGTCATGGGGCTGCTGATCGCAGCCGTCTATTTCCTGCCCAGCCTGCTGGCCTGGCGGCGCGGGCATCCGTGGCGGCAGAAAATCCTGCTCGCCAACCTGGCGGTCGGCTGGACCGTGATCGGCTGGGTGATCTGCCTGGGCCTGGCGCTGCGGCGACCCCGTATTTGAGATTGGCAGCCTAACAGCTCAGCCGCCGCGCATTGGCGGCCGCTGTGCGATGGACCGGCGCCATGGCGGCGGTGCCCGAAGCTGCCAGCGCGGTGCCGACCGCCACCGACTGATCCTGCCACCGCGGCCAGGCCGCCTGCAGCATCGCCATCTGGGCGCGCCAGATCGCATCGACACTGGGCGCCACGGCCATGGCCTGCATACCACGCGCCAGGCGGACGGATTCCGCCAACCCGAAGCTGCCCATGCCGAGCATCAGGCGCATTGCATGCTGCATCAGCACTGCGCCGGACGCCGTTGCTGCGCCCACCTTCTCGCTGACCATGCGACTGGCCTCGCCGTGATCGCCGTTGGCCGCCAGCAGCACGCGCCGCGCGATCACCTCGCCGGCAACCATGCCAAGCGTGGCGGTTTTCACGGCCTGCCGCCGGCCTGTCGCCAAAGCACGGCGGTGTGTGTGCTGTTTCATCGGTTTTCCCTGTGTGAACGCGGCAGTGACCTGACAGCAACTCGCGGCGCGCACTTTAGTGCCTACAGGAACCAGATCAGGGTCAGCAGCGCGAAGGGCACCAGCAGCAGCGGGAAGGACCACAGCATGTAGCCGAAAAAGCCGGGCATGCGGATGCCGGCCTGTTCGGCAATGGCTTTCACCATGAAATTTGGCGCATTGCCGATATAGGTGAGCGCACCCATGTAGACCGCGCCCATCGAGATCGCCAGCAAGGTCATGCCAAGCGGCCCCATCAGGGTCGCCGCATCACCGCCGGCCATATGGAAGAAGACCAGATAGGTCGGCGCGTTATCCAGGAAGGCCGACAGCAGGCCGGTCAGCCAGAAATACATCTCGTCGCGTGGTGCGCCATCGGCATTGGTGCTGAGCGCGATCAGGCCTTGCAAGCTGCCTTCCGGCCCGGCACGCAGGATGGCGATCACCGGCACGATGGTGAGGAAGATGCCGGCGAACAGCTTGGCCACTTCGGCGATCGGCTCCCAGCTGAATCCGTTGGCGTTGCGGCTGTCCTTGTTGGTGATCAGCAGCGACAGCCCGGCCAGCGCCAGCAGGATGGCATCGCGCGCCAAGTTCTGCGCTTCGACGCGCACGCCGAAAACACTCAGATCCCAAGCGGGTTTCCAGGCGCCCGAGAGCAGCACGGCGCCGACCACGCCACCGAGCAGCACAAGATTGATCGCGCCCTCCATGCCGATGCCTGTGGTGTCAGGCGTCGGATCGGGCGTGACGTCCTCCTTCACATAGTAATGGCGGTCGATGAGGTAGAAGGCGACCAGCAGGATCCCGCTGAGCAGCAGGGTGGGCAGCAACATCGCCTTCAGCGTCCAGAAGAAGTCGACGCCATTGAGAAAGCCTAAGAACAGCGGCGGATCACCCAGCGGCGTCAGCGCGCCGCCGATATTGGCGACCAGGAAGATGAAGAACACCACCACATGCACATTGTGCCGGCGGTTGTCATTGGCGCGGATCAGCGGCCGGATCAGCAGCATCGCCGCGCCCGTGGTGCCCATGATGCTGGCCAGCAGCGTGCCCAGCGCCAGCAGGCCGGTATTGAGCGCCGGGCTGCCGTGAAGATTGCCGGTGATACGCACGCCGCCGGCGATGGTGAACAGCGCCAGCAGCAGGATGGTGAAAGGCAGGTACTCCAGCAGCGCCACATCGACCACGACATGCGCGGCCGCACCGATGCCGTCGCGCAAGCCATAGGGGATCAGGAAGGCCAGCGCCCAGAGCGCAGCGAGCTTGCCGTAGTGATGATGCCAGAAGGCCGGCGCGATCAGCGGCAGCAGCGCGATCGACAGCAACATGCCGGCAAACGGCAGGCCCCAGAGGAGATCAAGGGTTGCACCATCGATGCCAGCGGCACGCACCGGTGCAGCAAACAGCAGGATGACAACCGGAGGCAGACGCAGCATGCGACGCGAGGTCATGAGTCAAACTGCCATCCTTTCGCACTGCAAAACAATGTTCATTTGACGTAATCAGAATTTTCATGTGAATGTCATTTTAACGAAATAAACGGCCTGCATGTTCATTCGCGCATGACAGGCCACATGGGACAGGAAACGACCAGCATGGGCGCCGACCTTTCGGCCGACGACCGCGCGCGCGCCATCATCGAGCTGGTGCGGCGCGATGGCTATCAGACCATCGATGCGCTGGCAGCGCAGTTCGACAAGACGCCGCAGACCATCCGCCGCGACGTCAACCTGCTCTGCGACCGCGGCCTGCTGCGCCGGAAACATGGTGGCGTCGAGCTGCCGCCCGAAGGCGAGAACCTCGCCTATCCCGCCCGTCAGGTGCTGAACTACCAGGCCAAACGCCGCATCGGCGAACTGGTGGCGCAGCAGGTGCCCGAGGGCGCTTCGCTGTTCTTCGGCATCGGCACCACGCCCGAGCAATGCGCGCTCGCGCTGGTCGATCACCTCAACCTGCGCGCCATGACCAACAACGTGAACGTCGCCATCGCGCTGGCGCGCAATCCCGCCTGCGAGATCACGCTGGCCGGCGGCCGCATGCGCAACCTCGACCGCGACGTGATCGCCGGCGAGGCGCATGGCTTCTTCAGCCGCTACTCCGCCGATATCGGCATCTTCGGTGTCGCTGGCGTGGCAGATGACGGCACGCTGCTCGATTTCAGCCCCGACGAGGTGCATATGCGCCAGAGCCTGGCGCAGCATTGCCGCCAGCGCTTCCTGGTGCTGGACCATTCGAAATTCGGCCGCAACGCCACCGTGCGCGGCGGTCATATCACCGAGGCGCATGCGGTATTCACCGACCGCCCGGTTCCCGCCGCCATCGCCGACCAGTTGCGCGATGCCGGCGTCCGTCTCGTCGTCTGGTCCGACGACGCCGCCACCGCTGCATCCACACAGCATCACACAAACGGGAGAGGCTGATCATGTTCAAACGTATTCTTCTCGCCACCGCATTGGGCCTCGCCGCCCTCGGTGGCATCGCGGACGCGAACGCGCAGCAGCGTGCGGTCTGCTACAACTGCCCGCCGGAATGGGCCGACTGGGGTTCGCAGCTCAAGGCGATCCAGTCCAAGCTCGGCATCACCGTGCCGCCGGACAACAAGAATTCCGGCCAGGCCATCGCGGCCCTGATCGCCGAGAAGGCCAATCCGGTCGCCGACGTGACCTACCTGGGTGGCATCGCCGCCGATCCGGCCAAGGATGCCGGCGTGCTCTCGCCCTACAAGCCGAAGAACTGGGACAAGATTCCGGCCGACCTGAAGGATCCGGACGGCAACTGGTTCACCATCCACTCCGGTACGCTTGGCCTGTTCATCAACAAGCAGGCGCTGGGCAGCAAGCCGGTGCCGCAGAGTTGGGCCGATCTCCAGAAGCCGGAATACAAGGGCCTGGTCGGCTACCTCGATCCGACCTCGGCGGCCGTTGGCCAGCTCGGCGTGATGGCGGTGAACCTGGCGCTTGGCGGCTCCTACGAGAATCTCGATGCCGGCATCAAGTACTTCAAGGACCTGCAGAAGAACCAGCCGATCGTGCCGAAGCAGACATCCTATGCCCGCGTGATCTCGGGCGAGATTCCGATCCTGATCGATTACGACTTCAACGCCTATCGCGGCAAGTATACCGACAAGGCGCCGATCGAATTCGTGATCCCCAAGGAAGGCAGCGTGGTCTTCCCCTATGTGATGGGCCTGACCAACAAGGGTCCGAATGCCGAGAACGGCAAGAAGGTGCTGGATTTCGTGCTCTCGGATGAAAGCCAGACCATGTGGGGCAATGCCTATCTGCGTCCGGTCTTCGCACAGCATCTCTCGGCCGAAGCCAAGGCGAAGTTCCTGCCCGAGGCCGACTATGCCCGCGCCAAGCCGATCGATCTGAAGAAGCTGGCGACCGCCCAGAAGGTGATCGTCGACCGCTACAACAAGGAAGTGAACTGAGCATTGCGGGCGGTCTGTCACCGGGCCGCCCGTTCCTTCCGGGGAGGAATACCGTAAAAAATGCAACGCGAAACGCGACGCCTGATTCTGCTCCTGCTGCCGGCTGGAATTTTCTTCGCGGCCTTTTTCCTGATTCCGATGGCCGAGCTGTTCCTGATCGGCGGCAGCGGCAAGGACGGTTGGGCCGCCTATGCCGCCATCATCACCAACGCCAATTACTTCAACAGCCTACTGGCCACGCTGGTCGTCGCGGTGCTGACCACCGTGGTGACCCTGCTCATCAGCGGCATTGCGGGCGTGTTCCTGCAGCGCCACAAGTTTCCCGGCAACGGCGCGCTGGTCGCCATGCTGACCTTCCCGCTCGCCTTTCCCGGCGTCGTCATCGGCTTCATGGTGATCATGCTGGCCGGCCGCCAGGGCCTGATCGGCAGCGTCGCCGAGGCGCTGACCGGCGACAAGATCGTCTTCGCCTATTCACTGGCCGGCCTGTTCATGGGCTATGTCTATTTCTCGATCCCGCGCACCATCCTCACCGTGATGGCCGCCGCCGAGAAGCTCGACCCCAAGCTTGAGGAAGCGGCGCGCTCGCTTGGCGCCTCGCCGCTGCGCGTCGTCACGGACGTGATCATCCCGGGCTTAAAGCCTGCCTTCATTTCAGCCGGCGCGATCTGCTTCGCCACCGCTGTCGGCGCGTTTGGAACGGCATTCACGCTGGCGGCACGCATCAACGTGCTGCCGATGGTGATCTACACCGAGTTCACGCTGTCGGCCAATATCGCCATGGCGGCAGCACTCAGCTTCGTGCTCGGCGCGGTGACCTGGATCGTGCTGGCGCTGGCGCGCACGGCCGCCGGCGGCACCGTCGCGGCGGCGGGTTAGGACCATGCATAAGAAGTGGCTTTTCATCCTGCAGCTCGGTTTCACGCTGATCGTCTGCGCCTTCCTGATCGTGCCGGTGATCCTCTCGGTGATGGCCGGTCTGACCGTGAACTATCTGGTCGGCATCGAAAGCGGGCTGACCCTGCGCTGGGTGATGGAGGTCTGGAACGGCTATCGCGACACCATCTTCCTCTCCATCGGCATCTCGCTGGCCTGCCTAGCCGTCACACTGGTCCTCGGTATCCCGACGGCCTACGTGCTGGCACGCCGCCAGAGCGCGCTCAGCCGCGCCATCGAGGAACTGCTGGTGATGCCGGTCGCCGTGCCGGGGCTGGCGACAGCGCTGGCGCTGATCGTCACCTATGGCGGCCTGTCGGGCTTCCGCACCAGCTGGCTGTTCATCCTGGTCGGCCATGTGCTGTTCACTCTGCCTTTCATGGTGCGCAGCGTGCTGGCCGTGCTGATGGCGATTGACCTGAAGACGCTGGAAGAAGGCGCGGCCTCGCTGGGCGCCGGCTTCTTCGCCCGCTTCCGCGACATCGTTCTGCCCAACTGCCGTGCCGGCATTCTTGCCGGCTCGCTGATGGTGGTGACGCTGTCAATGGGCGAGTTCAACATGACCTGGCTGCTGCACACGCCCTTCACCAAGACGCTGCCTGTTGGCTTGGCCGACGCTTATGCGTCGCTCCGACTTGAGATCGGCAGCGCCTATACCCTGGTCTTCTTCCTGATGATCATGCCGCTGCTGTTGGCCCTGCAGGCCTTCGCGCAGCCACGCCTGAAGAAATTCGTTGCCGAGGACGATACCCATGAGTGATCCGTTCATCCCGATGTCGATCGCGCTGACCGGTTGCGCGAAAACCTTTGCCGACGGTACGCGCGCGCTGGAGCCGCTCGATCTGTCGATCAATGCCGGCGAAACGGTCGTCTTCCTCGGTCCCTCGGGCTGCGGCAAGACCACGACCTTGCGGATTATCGCTGGCCTGGAAGAGCCTGACGCCGGCGGCAAGGTGCTGTTCGACGGCAAGGACGTGACCGCTATCCCGATCGAGCAGCGCAACGTCGGCATGGTGTTCCAGTCCTACGCGCTCTTCCCCAACATGACGGTGGCCGAGAATATCGGCTATGGCCTGAAGATCCGCAAAATGCCGGCCGAGCAGATTCGCACCCGCGTCGGCGAGATGCTGGGAATGATGCAGATCGAGAAGCTGGCCAACCGCAAGATCGACCAGCTCTCCGGTGGCCAGCGCCAGCGCGTGGCGCTGGCGCGTGCACTGGCCGTGCGGCCCCGCGCGCTGCTGCTGGACGAACCGCTCACCGCACTCGACGCCAAGCTGCGCGACACTCTGCGGCTGGAGATCGACACGCTGCTGCGCTCGCTCAAGATCACGGCGATCTACGTGACGCATGACCAGGCCGAGGCCATGGCACTGGGCGACCGCATTGTCGTCATGGAACATGGGCGCGTTGCCCAGATCGGCGCGCCGCGCGAGATCTACCAGAAGCCTGCCACGCGCTTTGTCGCCGATTTCATCGGCACCATGAACCGGCTGAACGGTGGCGCCCGCAACGGCGTCTTCACCTGTCGCGCCGGCGACCTGCCCTGGGCCGATGCACCGGCCAATGTCACCGAAATCCTGTTCCGCCCCGAGGACATCCGCATCGCCGAACCGGGCGAGCAGACCGGTTTACGTGGCACCATCGCCGCCGCCTTCTTCCTCGGCGACCGCACGCGGCTGTTCGTCGATGCCGGCGAGCAGCAGCCGCTGGTGGTGGAAAGCACGGTGCGCCGCGATTTCAGTCATGGTGAACAGGTTGGCCTGGCCATCGACCCGCGCGGTATACTGGTTCTGTAAAAGAGTAAGGAGCAGCGCCCCATGCTGATCGCCCAGATTACCGATACCCATATCAAGCTGCCGGGCAAGCTGGCTTACCGGAAGGTCGACACGGCAACGATGCTGGAACGCTGCGTGGCGCATCTGGCCACGCTGAAGCAGCAGCCCGACCTGATCCTGCTGACCGGCGACCTGGTCGATCTCGGCCGCCCCGACGAATACGATCATCTGAAAGCCATCCTCGCGCCGATCCGGCAGCGCATCATCGCCATCCCCGGCAACCATGACGACCGCGACGCGATGCGCGATGCCTTTGCCGGCGGCGGCTACCTGCCGCGCGAGCGCGGCAGTTTCCTGCAGTTCGCGATCGAGGACGAGTATCCGCTACGCATCATCGGCCTGGATACCGTGATCCCCGGCCAGGGCGGCGGCGAACTCTGCGACAAGCGCCTGGCCTGGCTGGATGAGACGCTCAGCAAAAAGCCCGATGCCCCAACCCTGGTGATGATGCATCATCCGCCGTTCATCACCGGCATCGGCCATATGGACAAGATCGGCCTCAAGGGGTCCGACGGTTTTGAAAAGGTCGTCGCCCAATATCCACAGATCAAGCTGATCCTCTGCGGCCATCTGCACCGCGTGATCCGCGCCGATATCGGTGGCCGCACGGCGCTGACCTGTCCGAGCCCGGCACATCAGGTGGCGCTCGATATCGATAACGACGCGCCCAGCCGCTTCACCATGGAGCCGCCGGGCTACATGCTGCACTGGTGGCATGACAACCGGCTGGTCAGCCATACCGTGGCGATCGGCGATTACGACGGGCCGCATCCCTTCCACGGCCCCGACGGCAATCTGATCGACTGAGCGCGCTCAGTCCTCCAGCGCGTCCTTCCAGAACGGCCTGATCCGGTCGAAGGCCTTCCAAGCCGTGCCCAGATGCGCGAGCTGCAGCTGCTGCCGCCCGGCGAACCAGGCGGCGATGGCGGCGGCGGCTGGATCACGCGCCGGCGGCGGCAGGATGTTGCTGATCAGCGTGGTGCCGACGGCATTGTCATTCAGCGCGCCCAGGCAATCCTGCAGCTGCGCCAACGCCGCGATGAAGCGGCGGCTTTCCTTGCGGCTGAAGGCGGCGCGGAAATATTCCGCCGCATACCGCAGCTTCTTGGCGCGGATGCGCAGTTCGTGCAGCGCGTCTGTCTCCAGCGCCTCATGCTGCTTGCCCAGTTTGCGCAGCTTCTTGCGGCGACGCTGCAGCACCCCTGCGGCAAAGCGCGGCACCGGCAGGGCGGCGATCTCGGCCGCCTTCACCGCGCTGCCTTCGAGCACGGCGTCGAGGAAGGTTTCGAAATTGAGGCGGAAGGCGGCCAGCCGCGGCGCCAGCAGCGCGGATTGCAGGGCCTCCTGCGCCGCCACGCGCCGGTCCTCCAGCACGGTGGCCAGATGCGTCAGGCCCTTGGGCGCCTGCGGCAGGCCCTGCAGCGGCACCAGCGTCTCGGTGATGAAGACATCGAGGTCGCGCTTGCGGCCGAGCGGGCCGTTCAGCCAGCGCAGGTCTTCCAGCAGCGGCGACAGTCGCTCGCCATCCAGCATGTCGGCGAACAATCCGATGGCCGACCGCAGGCGACGCAGCGCCACGCGCATCTGGTGCACGCCTTCGATATCGCGATCGCGCAGCACCGGCGCGATATTGGCATCGAACTGCGCCAGGCACTGGCGTGCGATGGCGACGAAGGCCACCGCCGTATCGGACTCTTCATTCAGCGCCGTATCGAAAACAGCGGCGCGCAAGGCAGGCGGTTCGACGACACCGAGATCGGCCGCCGCCTGCACCAGCGGCGCGGCACCGGTCCAGCGCAAGGACAGATCGAGGCTGAGTTCAGCCGCCAGCGCATGCATGGCATCGGCGGCGGAATCCGCCGCGCCCTGCAGCACCAGCGCCTCATAGCTGACCGTCTGCTTGCCGCGCTGCAATTCAATCATGTGGCTCTGCACGTCCAGCGTCTGGCCGTCGCGCTCAAGGCTGATCGACTGCCCGCTCAGCTTGCCATCGGCGAGCAGCTGCAGCTCGCCATCCACCGCCGGCGCATCGGGCTGCGGCTGGCCCGACACCGGCAGCATCACATGCCGCAGACCGGCGCGATCCTCGGTGCCGAGGCAAAGCCAGCCGGCTGCGGCGAATCGGCGATCGGCCGTATCGAGAAGGCGAAGCTGTGACTGAATGCGACGGACGGGCCGCCCGGCCAGCAGCGGATGCTGGCGGAGGGATTTCAGCGAGCCCGGGGCAAGGCCGAGACGCAGCAGCGCGGGCAAGTCGCTCATGGCGGCGGACTCTATCGGAGCGGTTCTGAAAGGGTCAATGAACTCAGGCGTTTACGATTGTTACAGTTCTGCGAAACGGAGCATTCCAAGCCGCCTCAATTCCGCCCCTTTTGTCGACTTGAATACACTTCAGGCGGCAATTTTCGCAGCCTGCCGGGCCGTCCGGCATCATGGTCTTTCCCCCGGACCCGCCGGACGGCCCCTCATTTCCCCAATCCTTCCCGCATCTTGCTCACCTTCCGGCCCGGCTTCCGTCGATGGCGCCGGAATTTGGCTGCGTCTGTGTCGTTTCTGTCCCGCACACAGAAAGCGGTCCCATGAGCAAAGCCAAATCTCCCAAAGCCCCGATCAAGCTGGTGCAGCCGAGCGCGCCCCGCAAACGCCAGAGCACGCGGAAACCCGGCGCCGCCTCGGCTGTCGAGAAGCCGCGGCTGATGCTGCGCAACGCCACACCGCACGACATCCCCGGCATCCGCGCCCTGTCGGACAAAGTCTACGGCGCCACCGAGGGCGGCTACACCACGGCGCAATTGCGCGGCCATCAGCATCATTTTCCCGAAGGCCAGTTCGTCGCCGTCTATGACGGTGCCGTCGTCGGCTATTGCGCCACCTTCCGCATCACCGAGAAGCTGGCACTGAAGCCGCATGACTGGGAAGGCATCACCGGCCGCGGCTATGCCGCGCGCCACGATGCGCATGGCGACTGGCTCTATGGCCTGGAAGTCTGCGTCGATCCCGACTATCGCGGCCTGCGCCTGGGCCAGCGCCTGTACAACGCGCGCAAGCAGCTCTGCCAGCACCTGCATCTGAAGGGCATCGTGTTTGGCGGTCGCATGCCTGGCCTGAACCGGCGCTGGATGCAGCTGCGCTCGGCCGACAAGTATCTGGAGCTGGTGCTGAGCGGCCGCCTGCGCGATCCCGTCATCAATTTCCAGATGCGTAACAATTTCGAGCCGCTGGGCGTACTGCGCGCCTATATGGACAACGACCATGAATCGCGTGGCTTCGCCACGCATATGGTCTGGCGCAACCCCGAATTCGGCGACGCCATACACCACACGCCAGACAAGCCACCGCTGCGCGCCCGCGCCGCGCGCGTCGCTGCCGTGCAATACCAGCAGCGCCAGATTTCCTCGTTTGAGGATTTCGCCAAGCAGGTCGAGTATTTCGTTGATGTGGTGGCGGATTACAAAGCCGATTTCGTGCTGTTCCCCGAGTTGCTGACGCTGCAGCTGCTGTCGATCGAGAACCGTAACGCGCCAGCCGCCGAGGCAGTGGCGGCGCTGACGCGCTACACCGAACGGGTGAAGGCGTTGTTCAGCGAACTGGCGGTCAGCTACAACATCAACATCATCGGCGGCTCGCATCCGACCCGCGATCCGGTCGATGGCCATGTATACAACATCTGCTATGTCTGCCTGCGCGACGGCGCCGTGCATGAGCAGCGCAAGATCCATCCCACGCCGAACGAACGCTACTGGTGGAACATCAGCGGTGCCGACAGCTCGAATGTGATCGAAACCGACTTCGGGCCGATCGGCGTGATGATCTGCTACGATGCCGAATTCCCCGAACTTGCCCGTCACCTGACCGACCAGGGCGCGCAAATCCTGTTCGTGCCCTTCTGCACGGACGAGCGACAGAGCTATCAGCGTGTCCGCTTCTGCGCCCAGGCCCGCGCCATCGAGAACCAGTGCTACGTCGTGATGGCCGGCAATGTGGGCAACCTGCCCAGCGTCGAGAACATGGACATCCAATATGCCCAGAGTTGCGTGCTGACGCCCTGCGACTTCGCCTTCGCCCGTGACGGCATCGCCGCCGACACCACGCCGAATGTCGAGATGGTGGCGATCGCCGACGTGAATCTCGACAGCCTGGCGGCGGCGCGGCAGAGCGGCACGGTGCAGAACCTGAAGGACCGCCGCTTCGACCTCTACAACGTCACCTGGAAGGAGGCATCCGGCGGTCCGCGCGAGGCCGGGAGACGGGATACAGGGGCGAACGGCCGGCGGGAGGCGGCCGAATAGCCTGGTTTACAGGCTTAAAGTGGTGACTTTTTCTGCTATTCGCCCTAGGTTTGTGGCCAGATCATCCGTCATCGGACTGGCCGAGAATGCAGCATACCCGCGCCGCGCTCCAGAACAGGGCGCCGCTCCCGATCTCCGGCGACGCCGAGCCGCAGGAGCTTTTCCAGGCGATCTGCCGCGATATCGTTGAAGGCCTGGGCTGCACCCGGGCCAGCATCTGGCGCTTCACCCTGGCTGCTGACGCCATTCACTGCCGCAGTCTCTATGACCAGCGCGGCCGGCAGTTTCCGCCCGACACTGTTCTGACCGCGGCCGGCGTGCCGCTCTATTTCGAGATTATGCGGACGGAACGCCTGCTGGTGATCCCCGACTATGCGCAGCATCCGGCCACCCGCAACCTCGGCGCGCCCTATGCGCAGTCGACCGGCATCCGCGCGCTGATCGATGCGCTGGTGACCGATGCCGATGGCGAACCGCTGGCCATCATCTCGGCCGAACAGGATCGCCCGCGCGACTGGCGCGAAGCCGATATCCTGCAGCTCTACCAGATCACCGAGCTGGCGACGCCCAGCCTGCGCCAGCTTGGCCGCCTTCCCATCGCCTAATCGCGTTTCGCCAGCAGCTTCTTGATCGCCTCGGCGAGGTCGGCCTTGCGCACCGGCTTGGAGAGGATCTGCGTCACATGCTCGAAGCGCGTGCCGTGCAGCCGCTGGCTTTCGACCGAGCCCGACATGAACAGCACCGGCATGCTCGGATCGTCGGCAACCAGGCGTTCGGCCAGCCCCAGCCCATCCATATCGCCCGGCATCTCCATGTCGGTCAGCACCAGGTCGATGGGCAGGCCGCGCCGCAGCTCGGCCAACGCCTCCTGCGCACTGGAGGCCGGCAGCACGGCGAAGCCGAGATTGCCGAGCAGCGCGATGATGGTGGCGCGTACGTCGGGATTGTCTTCAACACAGAGGATCAGCTTGCGGTCGGGTTCATTTTCCGGCCGTCGCGCCGACAGCCGCTCGCCTTCCAGCGCCGGCAGGTAGATGCGGAACTCGGTGCCGAAGCCCGGCTGGCTTTCGACTTCCAGATAGCCACCCGACTGCACGACGAATCCGTAGACCTGGCTAAGCCCCAAGCCGCTGCCCTTGCCGATCTCCTTGGTGGTGTAGAAAGGCTCGAAGACGCGCGCCATCACCTCCGGCGTCATGCCGGCGCCGGTATCGCGCATGGAGATCATCACATAGGTGCCAACCGGCGCGATGCGCGTGGGCATGACGCGCGGTTCGTCCAGGTGGGTTACAGCCGTGCGGATGGTCAGTGTCCCCTTGCTGCTGACGCTCAGCATCGCGTCGCGCGCATTCAGCGCCATGTTCAGCAGCGCATTCTCGAGCTGTCCCGGATCGACTTCGACCATGTAGACGTCGAGGGCCAAGGCGGCCTGGATCGCGATGGCGTCGCCCAGCGTACGACGCAAGATATCGAGGGTGCTGTCGATCAGCTCGTTCACGTCGAGGCGGATCGGATTGAGCTTCTGCTGGCGGCTAAAGGCGAGCAGCCGCTTGGTCAGATCGGCGCCGCTGATCGCATTGCGCAAAGCCTGGTCCACCAGGCGGCGGCCTTCCATGTCGGTGATGCGGTCGCCCAGCAGTTCCAGGTTGCCGACGATCACGGCGAGCAGATTGTTGAAGTCATGCGCCACGCCGCCGGTGAGCTGGCCGAGCGCCTCCATCTTCTGCGCCTGCCGCAACTGGTCGCGCAGTTCGTCGGCCTGACGCCGTTCGGTCATGTCGCGCGTGACATTGACATAGCCGGTGAGTTTGCCTTCCTCGCTCAGGATCGGCGTGATTGCCACGCTGACCCAGAAGCGCCGGCCATCCTTGCGCACCCGCCATTCCTCGTTGACGTAGCGGCCCTTCTTGCGGGCGCGCTTGAGCGCTGCGGCCGGCACGCCGGCGGCGACGTCGGACTCGGTATAGAATATGTCGCGGGTCCTGCCGATCACCTCCTCAGGCGTGTGACCGGTGAGATTCACTGCACCGACATTCCAGTTCAGGATACGGCCATCGGCATCCATCATGAACAGCGCGTAATCGGGAATGCTGTCGACCAGCATGCGAAAGCGCGCCTCGCTTTCGCGCTCGGCCGCCTCGACACGGCGATACTTGCTGAGATCGTGGATCACGCCGACGAACATCGTCGCCCCATCCTCGACAAAGCTGCCCACCGCCAGTGTGAAGGGAAAAACGCTGCCGTCCTTGCGCCGGCCCTGCACATCGCGACCGATACCGATGATGCGCTTCTCGCCGGTCTGCAGGTGATGCCGCAGGTAGCCGTCATGGGCCGAGTGGTCGGGTTCGGGCATCAGCATGGAGATATTCTGTCCGAGAACCTCGGCGGGCCTGTAGCCGAAGAGCTGCTCGCAGGCGGGATTGAACATCTTCACGATGCCGCCGGCATCGATCAGGATCATGCCGTCGATCGCGGTCTCCACCACCTGCCGGAAGCGCTCCTGGCTGCGGCGGTATTTGGTGAGGTCATGGATCACGCCGACATAACAGGGGCGTTCGCCGCCGCCATATTCGCCGACCGCCAGCTCGAAGGGGAAAACACTGCCGTCCTTGCGCCGGCCCATCACCTCGCGGCCGATGCCGATGATGCGCTTCTCGCCAGTGGTCTGGTGATGCCGCAGATAGCCGTCATGGGCCGAGCGGTCGGGCTCGGGCATCAGCATGGAGACGTTCTTGCCTAGCACCTCGGCGGCGGTGTAGCCGAACAGCCGTTCACAGGCGGGATTGAACAGGATGATGCGGCCATCGGCTTCAATCAGGATCAGGCCATCGATGGCGGTATCAACAACGGCCTTCATAAGATCGCTGTTCATGTCTTGTGCCCGCAGCAGGATTAATTAAGGCGCTTTTGCAATCTTAAATATGTCTTTCCACCCCGATATTCACCGCTAGAATGGTGGCAAGCGCAGGGCTTTGCAACGCCAATTTCACTCGATTGAGTGAAGCCTGTGGAGGACCGAGAAATGGCCCGCATTCTCATCATCGATGACAATCCGGAATTCCGGACCATCCTGCGCACGCATCTGGAAACCCGTGGCCATGCCATCACGCTGGCCGGCGACGGCGATCAGGGCCTCAGCCTGCTGGAGGCCGGTGAGACCGACATCGTGCTGACCGACATCCTGATGCCGCATCGCGACGGCGTCGAAGTGCTGCGCATGGTGAAAAAGCGCTGGCCCAACCTGCCGGTGATCGCGATCTCGGGCGGCGGCTGGATCGGCGCGCAGGAGCTGCTCGGCATGGCCGAACGGCTGGGCGCGGATCAGGTGCTGACCAAGCCGGTGCGGCGCGACGACCTGCTGCAGGCCGTCGAGACCGCGCTGCAGAGCATCGAGGCGCGCAAGCGCGGCTGACTCACATATAGCGCTGCAGCACCACGAGCAGCAGCCAGACCGAGGTCACAGCCAGCGGCAGGAAGGTGAAGCAGATGCCGAGCACGCGCAGCGGCGCGGCCTCGTTACCGCGCTGCGTCGCCACGCCGATGGCATGCGCGATACGGCCAAGGAAAATCATCGCGCCCAAGATATGCAGCGCCCAGACCGGCGCCTGGCGCGACAGCTCCAGCAGGAACAGCAGGAGCAGCAGCAGCGGCACATATTCGACGAAGTTGCCATGCACGCGGATGGCGCGCTGCAGGTCGTCATGCCCGCCATCGCCGATCCTCACCTTGTGACGGCCGCGCAGGATGATGACGCGCAGGGACAGCGCCAGCAGCAGCAGGCCGCAAAGGGCCGCGTAAAGCGGCGTGACGGCGAAGGGAGGCAGCATGAATGACCCGGGGGTTAGGGTTTACTCAGCAGCCTTAACGTGCTGCTGGCGGATCAGTTTCAGGATTTCCGCCGCCGCCTGCGGAATATTGGTGCCGGGGCCATAGATGCCGGCCACGCCGGCATTGCGCAGGAAGTCGTAATCCTGCGGCGGGATCACGCCGCCGGTGATGACCAGGATGTCGCCCGCGCCATTCTTGCGCAGCGCGTCGATCAACTGCGGCACCAGCGTCTTGTGGCCCGCCGCCTGGCTGGAAATCCCGACCACATGCACGTCGTTCTCGATGGCGTCTTTCGCGGCCTCTTCCGGCGTCTGGAACAGCGGACCCACATCGACGTCGAAGCCGAGATCGGCAAACGCCGTCGCGATCACTTTCGCGCCGCGATCATGGCCGTCCTGGCCGAGCTTCACGACCAGCATGCGCGGCCGGCGGCCCTCCTCGGCGGCGAAAGCCTCGATCTCCTTCTGGATCATCCGGAAGCCCTCGTCATTGGCATAGGCCGCGCCATAGACGCCGGCGATCGAACGCACGGTCGCCTTGTGGCGGGTGAACACGCGCTCCATCGCATCCGACATCTCGCCCACGGTGACGCGCGCGCGCGCCGCCTGCACGCAGAGCTCCAGCAGGTTGGCGGTGCCGGCGGCGCCGATCTCCAGCGCCTTGATCGCCTTCTCGGCGGCGGGCTTGTTGCGCGTGTTGCGGATGGTGTTGAGCCGCGCCACCTGGCTGTCGCGCACCTTGGTGTTGTCGACCTCCAAGGTCTCGGGCTTGTCGTCCGTCGCCGGGCGATACTTGTTGACGCCGACGATGACATCCTCGCCGCGATCGACGCGGGCCTGGCGGCGCGCCGCGGCCTCTTCGATCTTCAGCTTGGGCATGCCGCTCTCGACTGCCTTGGTCATGCCGCCCATGGCTTCCACTTCGTCGATCAGCGCCGACGCATGCGTGATCAGTGCGTGGGTCAGCGCCTCGACGTAATACGAACCGGCGAGCGGATCGACCACCTTGGTGACATAAGACTCTTCGGCGATGATGAGCTGGGTGTTGCGCGCGATACGGGCGGAGAATTCCGTCGGCAGCGCGATGGCCTCGTCCAGCGCATTGGTGTGCAGCGACTGAGTGCCGCCCAGCACGGCGGCCATGGCTTCGATCGCGGTGCGCACCACGTTATTATACGGGTCCTGCTCGGTGAGCGAGACGCCCGAGGTCTGGCAATGCGTGCGCAGCATCAGCGAACCCGGCTTCTTCGGGTTGAACTCCTTCATGATCCTGGTCCACAGGAAGCGCGCGGCGCGCAGCTTGGCGATCTCCATGAAGAAGTTCATGCCGATGGCGAAGAAGAAGGACAGACGCCCGGCGAAGGCATCGACATCGAGGCCGCTTGCAATGGCGGTGCGCACATATTCCTTGCCGTCGGCCAGCGTGAAGGCCAGCTCCTGCACGGCGGTCGCGCCGGCCTCCTGCATGTGATAGCCGGAGATCGAGATCGAATTGAATTTCGGCATCTTGGCGGCGGTGAAGCCGATGATGTCGGAAATGATCCGCATGCTGGGCGCGGGCGGATAGATATAGGTGTTGCGCACCATGAACTCTTTCAGAATGTCATTCTGAATGGTGCCTGAGAGCTGCTCAGGGCTGACGCCCTGCTCCTCGCCGGCCACGATGTAGCAGGCGAGCACCGGCAGCACCGCGCCGTTCATGGTCATCGACACGCTCATCTTGTCGAGCGGAATGCCGTCGAACAGGATCTTCATGTCCTCAACGGAATCGATCGCCACGCCGGCCTTGCCGACATCGCCGACCACGCGCGGATGATCAGAGTCATAGCCGCGATGGGTGGCGAGATCGAAGGCGACGCTGACGCCCTGCTGGCCGGCGGCGAGATTCTTGCGATAGAAGGCGTTGGATTCTTCGGCGGTCGAGAAGCCGGCATACTGGCGGATGGTCCAGGGCCGGTTGGTGTACATGGTGCCGCGCACGCCGCGCGTGAAAGGCTCGAAGCCCGGCAGCGAATTCACCGTCTCCAGGCCTTCGAGATCGGCGGCGGTGTAGAGCGGCTTGACCGCGATGCCTTCCGGGGTCTGCCAGACCGCATCGGCCAGCGGCTTCTCGCCCAGCTCTTTCTGCGCGAGCTTGGCCCAGGCTTCTGGGAATGACATCTCGTCTTTGCTGGTCATGGTCTCTGTAACTTTCGTCCCGGACTTGCGCTTTTTTGGCCGCAGACTGGTTCAAATTGCTGCGGTGCAGCAGCCAGTATGAAGCGCGGCTCCCGATGCTGTCAAAGTCCCGTATCGTCAGTCTAACACGGCTTGCGCGTTCCCGTTGCGCCAACCCGGTGCCAGCCGATGCCAAATCCGGCCAATGCGAGCCAGCGGCGTGCCTGTTCCAGCCAATGCGCGCCACCTTTAGCCAATTCTGACCAATTTCAGCCAACGCGGGCCAGCGAAAAGCCGGCTAAGTGATTGATCTGGCGTACCAAGTCCTTGAAATCCGGGGGCCGGGCCGGGGAATAGCGGAAATCCGCAACTATAATTAGAACATTATAGCAACAATTGGGCCGAATTTCAAGCCAAGGCTTCCGCGCTGCTCGCCAGCCGTCAATCAGTTTTCAGGGGTCGCACTCGTCACTTCGGATCGCGTCAGGCGGCCGAGCAGCCAGGTGGCGCTGTCGTTGCTGTAGGTGTTCACCGTCGTCTTGGCATGGCCGTCGCCGGTGGAGACGCCGACCTGCGTGGCGTTACCGAAGGCATCGTACTGATAGGTCGTGGTGACAGCCGGCAGCGCCGCGCCGGTCAGCTCCCAGCTTTCCTCCAGGCTTGCGGTGAGGAAGGGATAGCGCCGCGTGCCGCCGAGATCGGTGCTGCCATAGGTGTTGGTCGAACGGTTCAGAAGCTGGGCCGCCAGCTTCTTCTCGCGCGATGCGACCAGTCCGGTGAAGGGATGGTCCTGGCGATAGGTCGTCACCTGCTCGACGCCGGTCTGCTCGTCCTTCACCGTCATCTGGCGGAAACCGAGGAAGCCTCGGCCCTGCACATGCGCTTTCGCGCCGGCATAGCGATACGTCGAGCGATACTCGCCGCCGATGCCGTTGGAGGATTTCACCTCGGAGACAACATACATCGGACCCTGCAGGTCGAGGCATGGGAAGGCGCAAGTCGCCCCCGCAATATCCTTGGCATAGATTACTGAGCCGACGGAAATCGGCTTCGACGCAATATCAGACATCGCACCGGATGCGCTGGCGAAACGCTCAACAACATCCACCTGACGATCACCGCCAGCCAGAAAGTAAACCCCGTTTGCACTTGTCAGCATCAGGTCGGTGGTGCCATCGCCGTTGAAATCACCCGGATAAGCATTATAGGCCGACAACCAGAAGCTATAGCCCGATATCTGCTGGCAGACGACATCCGCCGAAGGTAGCATCGTGATCCGACAAGCATGATTGCCGCTGACATCCCCGATCATGTAAAGCCGTGTCAAACCATCGCCTATGTAATCGGCGGGATAAACCGCATAAGTCGATTTCCAGTTGTTGCCGGTCGGCAGTGTTGAGCAATTCACGGCGGCCGAGCCATGCGTGAAACTGCACAGGACGTTTGACTGCAGGCCGGTCAAGAACAGTTCCGCCACGCCGTCACCGTTGAAATCACCGACATAGGTCGTATAGGCCGACCGCCAGTTGCTGGCGCCCGTCGTCTGCGTGCAGGGCAGAGACGCCAGATCCGGGGCTGGCGTGCAGAGATAATTACCCTGCTCGCCGATCAGGTAGACCTTCGATTTACCGTTGCCATCGAAGTCGCCAATAGAAACCGAGTAAGTAGAGCGCCAACCGCTATATCCAGGCATAGCAATGCAGTTGTTCGCGGTCGTGAAACCGGGGCCGGCACATAGATAGGTGCCGTTGTCGCCGATCATGAGTAGATCAGTTTTGCCGTCGCCATTATAATCAGCCGAATAAATTGAGTAGGACGTCTTCCAGCCGGTGCCGACGCCCGTGATCGGCGTGCAGTTGTTGCCAACTGCAATGCCAGGGCCTGAGCAGAAATGCATTCCTGTATCGCTGACCAGCAGCAGGTCAATGATCCCATCGCCGGTATAGTCGCCTGGATAAATGGCATAATTGGCGCGCCAGCCGCTGCCAAAGTTCGGCAGTGCCGCACCGCAATTATTACTGGTGGTAACGCCGGGGCCGGGACAGAAATAGGCTTCATTCGCGCCTGCCACGAACAGGTCGGAAATGCCGTCGCCATTGTAGTCGCCCGGATAGATATCGAAGGTCCCCTTCCAGTTGGTGGCCGGGAAACTCTCGACCAGATTGGCCGCCGTCATCAAGCCGCCGCCACCATTGCGCCATGACATGCTTGTGGCTGCGAGGCATGAGGTCGCCTCGCAGAGTTCCACCTTGGTAACTCGACTACGCTGCGTGCTAGGGCTGGTTTCATATGCCGTTCGGTATTCACGCACCAGAGTCTCTGCCTGCCAGGTTTGTACCTTGGTCATGCGTTGGGTCGACTTGATCAGACTACCGGCCTGATAAAGCGGCGTCACGTCAGGCCGTGCCTCATAGACGAAGCTCACCGAGTTGGTCGGCACCGTCGCGCCATTGCCGGTGTAATCGATGCGGGCCGGCTGGTAGCTACCGTTGGCGTTATCCTCGGTGTAGCTGACCGAGAAGTAATTGCCCTTGGTGTCCGAGGTCTTGTTGATGGCCCAGACGCGCGCGCTGGCCTTGCCCTGCGCCTCGATGCGGCTGTCAGTGGTGTTGCCGAACTCCATGATCAGGCCGGCCTTGGTCCAGACCTTGAACCAGGCAGGGCCGCTGCCGGCACTACCGAAACTCACGACCTTGGAGAAACTCTCGCGCTCGGTGCGGTATTCGGTCTGGTCGGCGCCGTAGCTGCCACTGGTGGCAATCAGGCGCTGGCCGTCGAGGCAGAAGCGGTCATTGGCATCGAAATTCACGCCGCCCACCGCGCCATCCTGCACAATCGTGCGGCCGCAGCGCGTGATCGACGGCAGGCCGGAGAGTGACCAGCCCATGCCGAGCAGGCCATTGCCGCCGCGGCTGTCGTAAGAAAGCGACAGCTTCGGCTCCAGCCCTGCCGTGCCAGGCACCACGCTGATCGGAATGCTGTAAGACGCCGAGCCGGTATCCGTGACCTCGAACTTGCCAGGCAGCGTCATCTGCGCAGCAGCTGGCAAGGCCACCAGCACCAGGGCAGCTGCCATGATCACGTGAGTCTTATGCATTGTCTTCCCCCGACCGGATGCCTGACTGACAGCTAGGAAATCCATGACGGACTTGTCAATCACCTGAAGGGGGGGCGACCCTCACCCCAACAGCGGCTCGATCTCCGGGTCGCCCTTCTGCATCGCGCGCTGGTATCCTGGGCGCGCGCCCACGCGCTGCAGGTAGGCCAGGATGTTGGGGTACTCCGAGAGATCATAGGGCTGGAACAGCCGCATGGTGGTGAGCGAGAACACCGTCATGATATCGGCGGCCGTGAACTGCTCGCCAGCCAGCCAGGGCACGTCTTTCAGACGCGCATCGATGATCGAGAGCACCAGCGCGAAACGCTGCGCGCCCATCACCGCCGTCGGGTGATCGGCCGGCGCATCGAGCCGGCGCATCACCATCATGCGCATGGCGCCGAGCTGCAGGGTGCCGTTGGCGAAATGGAACCAGTGCAGATAATCGGCATAATTCGGCTGGCCCGGGCGGATGCTGAGCCGGCCCTCGCCATAGGTGTTGATGATATACTCGACGCAGGCACCAGACTCGCCCAGCACCAGATCGCCGTCATAAATGACCGGTGCCGTGCCCATCGGTGACAGCGCCTTGTAGTCCGCCGGCCCGAGATTGTTGGCCATGCGCTGGTAGCGCTTGAGCTCGTAGGCAATGCCGAGCTCCTCGCAGAGCCAGACGATGCGTTCGGACTGCGAGCGGACGAGGTGATGCACGGTGAGCATGATGGGTCCCTGATGCAAACGTGGGTTTGGGGTCCGAAGAAGATAATTCCGGTGCCCGCCAGGCACAGGGCGGCGCCGATCACATCCCGGAGAGGCATATCCCGGCAGGCGACGGCCACCATCATGCACTATCACGCCCCTGCATCAAACACACCCGCGTATTCAACTCATGCCCTCCGCAAGGCGCATCGCGTGGATTATCTTGTCGCCATCATCCCGCAATGCTGAGATGCGATACGCATCCTGCGCATCGTGATGAGGGAGACAGGCATGGACCCGTATACAACCGCCGCGCTGAACGGCTCGCTGGTATCGCCAAGCTGGCTCGGACAGAACTACAGCGGCGGCGGCTATTTCACCCTGACGAACCAATTGCCGGTGCCACTCTATCTCTATGGCGTCACCACGGCGGGCGAGCAGGTGCTGTGTCTGAATTTCGCGCCAGGCACCAACACCAAAACGCCGATCCTGTTCAGTCCCGGCGTGCCCACGGTATTCAACATGATCACCAACGCCTTCTTCATCGCCCGCACCGCCTTTTCCGGCGCCTTCGTCTGCCTGCTCTATACGACCACCAACGGCGCTTCGACCACCGACCTGGCGCCGCCGTTCACCCTCAATGCCAACAACCTGCTGCCGCCAAACCAGATCGGCATGTTCCCGGTGCCATGGCCTGACATGCCACTGCCCACCGACTCGCCGCGCGTGCTGGTCGGCGTCGGCACCACCTCGACCACGCCACCCAATGTGATCGTGCGTGAACAGTTCTGGCAGCGCGCCAGCGATTCCTACACGATGGCGCCGCAGACCAAGCGCACGGTCTCGACCACGCTGGTCTCTGGCATGCAGGATACCTCGTCGCATGAAGAGTCCGTGTCGAAGAGCATCGGCCTCAGCAGCTCGTTCGGCTGGGGGCCGATCTCGGCCAGCCTGTCGGCCAACCTGAGCGCCAGCTCCAGCAGTTTCCAGCAGATTTCGGTATCGTCGGAATCGACCCAGTATGAATCGCTGGAGCTGCACAACACGACCGACGTCACGCAGTATTTCCTGCGCTGGCAGTTGGTCGATATTCTCACCGTCTACCAGACACTGAACATCGCATCCTCGACCGACGCGCCCGACCCTATCTGGCCGACGCCGGTCAACGGCCCCGGCGGCATGACGCCGCTGACCACGGTTTCGATGGCGCAGAGCCCGGTGCTGATCAGCGATGCCTACGATCCCGGCAACCTGCCGCCGGCGCCGAGCCAGCCGCCGAAGCCGACCGCGAATATCAACATCCCCGCCGACGACGATGCCAGCGCCCTGATCGGACGCCGCGCCTACAGGCTGGCCCAGATGCCGCCGCCTGCGCAGGGCGACCGGCGCAAAGCGGCACCGGTCAAGACAGCGCCAGTCAAGACAGCGCCGACCAAAAAGCGGCGGGCGGTGAAGACGGCGGGCAAGGCGCGGCGGCGCTGAGCACCCTCACTCATACAACGGCACGACATCGACGCCGATCGGGGTGCTGCTGCCAGCGACATAGCGTTGCGACAGCATGCTCCACTTCCCCTCGGCGCGCAGGAAGATGATGTTGGCGCGCTGGTTGTTGATGTCGATGGCGCCGTAGACCTTGGTCGGGCGGCCGTTATCGCCGGCGAAGGTGGCTGGCGTGGCCTGCAGGATATTCTGCAGCTTGTCGCCGGGCGACATGCCGCCCGGTGTCCGGGTGAGGCCATCGGGCTGGATGTGGATGATCTTGACGTCCTGCAAATTCTCCGCCCCGCCCGAGGGCCGGTAGCAGATCGAACAGCCCGAGAGCTGCCGCGAAATCGCGATGGTCACTTCGCCGCCAGTCGGCAGGGTCAGGCCGTCCAGCGCATCAAGCTGGCCGCGCACCGCCGGATAAAGCGTTGTCGGCAGCACATAGGCGCGGAGCGGCACATAGACGAAGGCGCGCGGCACGTTGTCGAGCTGCGAGTCCAGCATGGAGCTGACAGTCGGATAGGCGCGCGCCAGGCCCGGCCCTTCCGTCACCACGATATTAGTCTCGCCCATCACCGCGTCCGATTCCAACTGGGCGACAAAGAACTGCCGGCCGATGAAAGCGGCAAAGCCCCTGATGTTGGGCCTTGCATCCTGCAGGAACATGTACAGGTCCTGACCTGCCGGCATCGCAACCATCCTCTCCGGCCCACCATCCTACGGCGGACGAGATCATGGTTGCGCAGAACAGGCGGCGCGGCGAGCCAAAAAAGCCGACCGCATACAGGAGTGTTACGGCCGGCCTATATCCAGGGCGTCGTCCCGGCGCAACTTATGTCTTTGGCGGCTCCGCCGCCCGGGTTATGTCTTTGGCGGCTCCGCCGCCCCGGCTTATATCTTTGGCGGCTCCGCCGCCCCAGGTCCCAGGCTGCGCTGCATCAGTACGGTGTCGCGCCAGCCGTCATGCTTGAAGCCGACAGTCTCGAACACGCCGACCATGCGGAACCCGCAGGCGCTGTGCAGGCCGATCGAACCGGCATTGGCGCTGTTGCCGATGATGGCGATCATCTGGCGGAAGCCGGCGGCCTCGCAGCGCGCGATCACAGTGTTTAGAAGTCGCTTGCCGATGCCGCGACCCTGCATGCCTTCGGCCATGTAGACAGAGTCTTCCACCGTGAAGCGATAGGCGCGGCGCGGGCGATACTGCGTGGCATAGGCATAGCCGAGCACGCGGCCCGCGTCATCGCTGGCGACGATATACGGCAGGCCGTGGCCCAGCACGGTATCGCGGCGCTTGCGCATCTCCTCCAGCGTGGGCGGCTCCTCCTCGAAACTGGCCAGGCCATGCAGCACATGATGGGCATAGATGCGCTGCACCTGCGTCATGTCGGCGATGGTGGCATCGCGCAGAAGGATCGTCGGGGCCATGGCGGGGGACTGGGCGGTCATGGAATCCAGGGCGTGATGGCATAGCCCGGGCCGGGATGTGGCCGGGTCAGGTTGAGGTCGCGCAGCTGCCAGTCGTCGAGCCGTTCCGGCAGGCCGGCATCGCGCCCGGCAAGCCACGCCAGCAGCGGTGCGAGCCAGTCGAAGCCGGAACGGGATGGCAGGGGAACGGAAAGCAGCAGCGTCATGCGGGCAGGATGCGGCAAATCCGTCCATAAATTAAATTTTGCCTTTTTATGCGATCCATGAGTAAAACTAAGGAATGCGCGGCTTTAATCTCGACCACCTGCAGACCTTCGCCGATGTGGTGCGGCTGGGCAGCTTCTCGGCTGCCGCCGCCCGCCTCAACCTGACGCAGCCGGCGATCAGCCTGCAGGTGCGGCAGCTGGAACAGAAGCTGGGCGTGCGGCTGGTCGAGCGCGTCGGCCGCCGGGCGACCGCGACGGCGGCGGGCCGCGAGCTGCTCAGCCATGCCGGCCATATCGATGCCGCAGTGAATGCCGCGCTAGAGAATGTGGCGCAGCTCAGCAAAAGCGTCAGCGGCCGGGTGCGCATCGGCATCGGCGCCACCGCCTGCATCCATATCCTGCCGCCGGTGTTAAGCGACCTGCGCCGGCGCTTCCCCGATCTGGAGCTGGTGGTGAATACCGGCAACGCGCCCGACATCCTGCGCAGCATCGAAGACAACAGCCTCGATCTCGGCCTGGTGACGCTGCCACCGCGTAAATCGGATGGCAGCGCGCGCAGTCTCAGCCGCAGCCTGGACGTGACGGCGCTGCTGGATGACGACTTCGTCGCCATCGGCCCAAGTCAGAAGAAGGCTGGGGCGCATGATCTGCCGCTGACGGTGACGCCCGCTTCCTTAAGCGCGCTGCCGCTGGTGATCCCCGAGCCTGGCGGCCATACCCGCAGCCTGATCGAAGGCTGGTTCGCATCGGGGGACGCGATACTGAAGCCGGTGATGGAGCTCGACAGCGTCGAGGCGATCAAGCAGCTCGTCGCCGCCGGCCTGGGCTGCTCGGTACTGCCGGGCATGGCGCTCAGCGCGCCGGAAAGCCGGCGCAACCTGGTGGTGCGGGTGCTGAAGCCGAAACTGACCCGGCAGCTGGCGCTGGCGCTGCGCCGCGACAAGCCGCTGAGCCGGGGCCTGCGCGAGACAGTCGCCGCCCTGCAGCGCATGGCGAAAGACAGAAAGAAAAAAGCATGAGCAAGAAACCCGTGGTCGCTGCCGCAACCCGCCTGCGCGTCGTGCTGTCGCCCGGCGTGTTCCTCGGCCCCGGCAAGGGCGACCTGCTCGACGGCATCGCCGCGACCGGATCGATCTCGGCCGCCGGCCGGCGCATGGGCATGAGCTACAAGCGTGCCTGGCAACTGGTCGAGACCTTGAACGGCTATTTCAAGACACCGCTGGTGACGGCGGCGACCGGCGGCAAGGCCGGCGGCGGCGCCCAGCTCACCAAGCTGGGGCAGGAGGTGCTGGCACGCTACCGGAAGATGGAAGTCGCCACCGCGAAAGCCTGCGCCGCCGATATCAAGGCCTTGCAGAAGCAGCGGGCCGTAAGAAAGTAACACCTGGATGCTCGGGCCAAGCCCGGCCATCCACGTCTTTCCCCGCGATTGCGCTGCGCTCCGTTTCCCCGTTATAGTCCTGTGGACATAACGGAGACCGCCATGCGCCGCCTGTCCGCTCTCGCTCTCGTCGCCACCCTCGCCCTCTCGCCCGTGGTGGCAAAGGCGCAGGACCTGCTGGTCTTCGCCGCCGCCTCGCTGAAGACCGCGCTGGACGAGATCAACGCCGGCTTCAAAGGTACGGGCGTGAAGACCTCCTATGCCGCCTCCTCGGCGCTGTCCAAACAGGTCGAGGCCGGCGCGCCGGCCGATATCTTCCTCTCGGCCGATCTCGACTGGATGGATTACCTCGAGCAGAAAAAGCTGGTGAAGCCCGGCACGCGCAGCAGCCTGCTGGGCAACCGCATCGTGCTGGTCGCGCCCGCTGACAGCAAAGCGATTGTGAAGATCGCGCAGCACTTCGATCTTTCGGCTGTGCTCGGCAAGGACGGCAAGCTGGCCATGGCCGATGTGAGCGCCGTGCCGGCCGGCAAATACGGCAAGGCGGCGCTGGAAGCGCTGAATGTCTGGCCGTCGGTCCAGTCGCGCGTCGCGCAGGCCGATAACGTGCGCGCGGCACTCATGCTGGTGGCGCGCGGCGAAGCGCCGGCCGGCATCGTCTATGCCACCGATGCCGCCGCCGAAAAGGGCGTGAAGGTGCTGGACGCCTTCCCCGCCAACACGCATCCGCCGATCGTCTATCCGGCGGCCGCGCTGGCGGACTCCAAGAACCCGCAGGCGGCAGCCTATCTGGCCTACCTGCGCAGCCCGGCGGCGCAAGCCGTATTCGAGAAGGCCGGCTTCACCGTGCTGCCCCTGCAGGCGGCCACCAACTGACGTGCTGACCCTCACCCCCGAAGAACTCACGGCCATCGGACTCAGCCTGAAGGTGGCCTTCCTCGCCACCCTGGGCAGCCTGCCCTTCGGTGTTCTGATTGCATGGCTATTGGCGCGCAAAAGCTTTCCCGGCAAGGCGCTGCTGGATGCCGCCGTGCACCTGCCGCTGATCCTGCCGCCGGTCGTCACCGGCTATCTGCTGCTGCTGCTGTTCGGCCGGCGCGGTGTCTTCGGCGCTTTCCTCGCTGACGTGTTCGGCATCGTGCTGGCGTTTCGCTGGACCGGCGCGGCGCTGGCCTGCGCAGTGATGGGCTTTCCGCTGCTGGTGCGCGCCATCCGCCTCTCGATGGAAGCGGTCGATCCGAAACTCGAGGCCGCCGCCAGCACTTTAGGCGCACCAGCCTGGCTGGTTTTCCTCACCGTCACGCTGCCATTGAGCCTGCCGGGCATCCTCGCCGGCATCGTGCTGAGCTTCGCGCGCGCGTTTGGGGAATTCGGCGCGACCATCACCTTTGTCTCCAACATCCCGGGCGAGACGCAGACACTGCCCACGGCCATCTACACCTTCACCCAGGTGCCGGGCGGCGATGCGCAGGCCATGCGGCTGACCGTGATCTCGATCCTGATCGCGGCCGTGGCGCTGATCGCGTCCGAACTGCTCAGCCGCCGCATGGCGAAGCGTGTGCTGCAATGAGCCTCAGCGTCGACATCCGCCATGCCCAGGGCGATTTCACGCTGCAGGCGCAGTTTGAATGCGACCATGGCCTGACCGCGCTGTTCGGCCGCTCGGGCGCCGGCAAGACCACGCTGGTCAACCTGATCGCCGGGCTGCAGAAGCCCAGCCAGGGCGGCCGCATCAGCATCAATGGCCGCGTGCTGGTCGATACCGCGACCGGCATCTTCCTGGCGCCGCACCAGCGCCGCATCGGCTATGTCTTCCAGGAAGGCCGGCTGTTTCCGCATCTGACCGTGCGGCAGAACCTGCTCTACGGCCGTTGGCTGGCGCGGCGCGACGATTCCATCGGCATGGACCACATCATCGACCTGCTGGGCATTTCCGCTTTGCTGCCGCGCCGGCCAGGCACGTTGTCGGGCGGCGAGAAGCAGCGCGTCGCCATCGGCCGCGCCCTGCTGTCGCGGCCCGACATATTGCTGATGGACGAGCCGCTGGCCGCGCTGGATGCCGCGCGCAAGGACGAGATCCTGCCCTATCTCGAACGCCTGCGCGACGAACTTAAGTTGCCCATCGTCTATGTCAGCCATGCGATCCCGGAAGTCACGCGACTGGCCGACACCGTCGTGCTGCTGTCCGATGGCCGCGTGCGTGCCGTGGGCAGCATGATGGACCTGAGCAGCCGGCTCGACCTTTTCCCGCTCACCGGCCGTTACGAGGCCGGCGCGGTGCTGGAGGCGCGCGTGCTGCGCCATGAGGAAGCCTATGACCTCACCCTGCTGCAGGCGCGCGCCGGGGCGCTGCATGTGCCGCGCAACGACCGGGCCGTGGGCGAGGCCGTGCGGCTGCGCATCCGCGCCCGCGACGTGACGCTGGCCCTGACGCGCCCGGCCGATACCAGTGCGCTGAACATCCTCGCCGGCACCGTCAGCGAAGTGCAGGCCGGCGGCGGCCCGCAGGTGGAGGTGAAGCTCGACTGCGGCGGCGACATCCTGCTGGCGCGCGTGACCCGGCTGTCGGCCGAGCGGCTGGGCCTGAAGCCGGGGCTGGCCGTGCATGCCATGATCAAGACTGTGGCATTGGATGGACCGGCGCGCAGAGAGCGCTGAGCGGGAACGCTGATCCGGGAGCGTTGAGGCGGAAGGCTCCACCTGCCTATACTCGCTGAAAATCCGGAGCTTCCGTCCATGTCCGCCCGCATCGATCCCGGCCTTGAAGGCTGGGTCGGACCTTTTGCCCAGGCCCTGATAGACCAGACCGCGTTTCATCGCTGGGCTGGGCTGGAATTGCTGAGCCTGGCGCCCGGCCGGGCCGAGGTCGGCTTCACTGCCCAGGGCGATATGCTGGTTTTCGGCAAATATGTGCATGGCGGCGTGCTGAACGGCCTGCTGGAACCCCCGGCGCTGCTCGCCATGCTCGGCGATATGCGCGAAGATGAGACGGCCATGACCGTCGACGTGCATCTGCAGCATATCCGTTCCGTGCAGAGCGGCGAACGCGTGATCATGACCGGCGTTTTGCTGAAGCGCGGCCGCACCGTCGCCTTCTGCGAAGTGACGGCGACAGTCGACGACCAGCTCTGCACCACCGCACGCATTACAAAAACGATTCAAAGCAAAACGAGTTGAAGCCGTGACCGAGATCAAAACCGCCGAAAAGGGCCGCATCCTCTGCGTGCTGGGCCCGACCAATACCGGCAAGACGCATCTGGCCGTCGAGCGCCTGCTCAGCCATCGCACCGGAATCATCGGCCTGCCGCTGCGGCTGCTTGCCCGCGAAATCTACGACCGCGCCGTGAAGATCAAGGGCGACCGCCATGTCGCACTGGTCACCGGCGAGGAAAAGATCATCCCGCGCGGCGCCACCTGGTTCGTCTGCACCGTCGAAGCGATGCCGATGGACCGCACATACGATTTCCTCGCGGTCGACGAGATCCAGCTCTGCCAGGATGCCGATCGCGGCCATATCTTCACCGAACGCCTGCTGCATGCGCGCGGCAGCGAAGAAACGATGTTCTTAGGGTCCGACACCATGCGCGGCCTGATCCGCCGCCTGGTGCCCCATGCGGAATTCGTGGCACGGCCGCGCCTGTCGCAACTCACCTATGCCGGCGCCAAGAAGCTGTCGCGCCTGCCCAAGCGCTCCGCCATCGTCGCCTTCTCGGCCGCCGACGTCTATGCCATCGCCGAACAGGTGAAGCGCCAGCGTGGCGGCGCCGCCGTCGTTCTGGGCGCGCTGTCGCCCCGGGCGCGGAACGCGCAGGTCGAGCTGTTCCAGAACCGCGATGTCGACGTGATGGTGGCGACCGATGCCATCGGCATGGGCCTCAATCTCGATATCGAGCACATGGCCTTTGCCGAACTGACCAAGTTCGACGGCATCGGCATGCGGCCGCTGACCCCGGCCGAGATCGGCCAGATCGCCGGCCGCGCCGGCCGTCATCTGCGCAACGGCACCTTTGGCACCACGGCGAATTGCGCGCCGCTGGAGCCCGACCTGATCGAGCGCATCGAGAACCATCGCTTTGAAGCCGTGACAAGTGCGCGCTGGCGCAATCCGGAGCTGGATTTCCGCAGCATCGACGCGCTGGCCCGCAGCCTGGACGTGGCCCCGCCGCGCGAGGGCCTGACGCGCGGCCGCGATGCCGATGATCTGCTGAGCCTGCAGGCGCTGCGCGCCGATGCCGCTGTGATCGAGCGCGCCAACGCCAAAGAACGCGTCGAGCTGCTGTGGCAGGTCTGCGCCATTCCCGATTTCACCAAGGACCTGTCGGACCGCCATGCCACGCTGCTGACGCAGCTTTACGTGCATCTGGTCGATGGCAAGGGCAAGCTGCCGGCCGACTGGGTCGCCGGACAGTTGCGCAACATCGACCGCACCGAGGGCGATATCGACACCCTGTCGCAACGGCTTGCTCATATCAGAACATGGACAACCGTGACCCATCGCGCCGGCTGGATGGACAATGCGCAGGACTGGCAGGCCAAGACGCGCGCCATCGAGGACCGGCTGTCGGATGCGCTGCATGAGCGCCTGACAGAACGTTTCGTCGACCGCCGCACCAGCGTGCTGACGCGTGGCCTGCAGGAAGACATCTCGCTGCTGGACGTCAAGCTGGGTGAGGATGATGCGCTGACCGTAGATGGCGAGAATATCGGCCATCTGCGCGGCCTGCGCTTCCGCCCCGTCGGCCATGACAGCGTGGAGCAGCGGCACATCCTGCGCTCGGCCGCGCTGCGGGTTTTGGGCCCTGCCTTGCAGGATCGCGCCCAGGCCATGCTGGGCCTCGAGGACGGCAGCTTCGCACTGTCGCCCGAGGGCGGCATCATGCTGGTCTCGGCCGAGAAGGAAAGCGTGACACTTGCCACGCTGACCAAGGGCGCCGAGATGCTGGAGCCCAAGCTCAATCTTATCGCCGATGACCAGCTCTCGCCCGAGATGCGTCGTGCGGTGGAAGAAAAGCTGCACGGCTGGCTGCAGCGCCATCTGCGCCTGCATCTGGGTGACCTGTATCGCCTGCGCGACGCCGACCTGAAAGGCTCGGCGCGCGGCATCGCCTTCCAGCTCGCCATGGACCTTGGCGCGCTGAAACGCGACGACATATCGGACATGGTGCGCAACATGGGGCAGGCCGAGCGGCACCCGCTCCGGAAAATGGGGGTGAGCTTCGGCGAGACCCATATCCTGGTGCCCAAGCTGCTGAAGCCCAAGCCGACGCAACTGAAAACGCTGCTCTGGGCTGTTTATAACGGCAAGGAGCCGGAAGCGCCGCCGACACCGGGCCTGACCTCGCTGCCGGTGCTGGAATGGCGCGACGACCGCTGGTGGCTGGCAGCCGGTTTCCTGCGCGCCGGCAAGCAGGCCTTCCGCCTGGATGTCGTGCAGCGCATCGGCGAAGGCGCGCGCCAGGCCGAACAGGCCGCGCGCCAGCAGAGCAAGCTGGACAAGAAAGGCGGCGCACCGAAGCCGGAGGCCGCGCCAGCCGTCGAGATTTCAGAGGCGGTGGAAGTGGCGGATGTGCCGGCTGAACAGCTCGGTGAGCATATCGAGCAGCCGGTGGAGATCGTGGCCGAGGCCCCGGCGCCTGTCATCCATGACGACGCCGCGAAGCCGGATGCCGGCAAGCGGAAGAAGCCCCTGGGGCCGTTCGGCAGCTTCCAGGCCGATACCGCCTGGATGAACCTGGCCGGCTGCGGCGCCGACGAGCTGCAGCGCCTGCTCTGGGCGCTGGGTTACAAGTCGCTCAGTGCACGGGATCCCGAGACGAAGGCCGACGTGACGCTGTATTTGCGCTCGCACAAAGCGATTGTCGAAAAGCGCAAGCGCGAGACCGAAAAGCGCCGCGAGGACGAGGCGAAGATGGCCGACAGTCCGTTTGCAGCGCTGATGCAGCTGAAGCAGCAGCAAAAGCCCACGCAAGGCAGCGGTGGCGGCGGTCGGCGTTAGACTGTCGGGTAATCCTGCCGGCGCGGCGGCCGTAACAGCGACGATGATTCACATCAAAGCTTGAGCTGGGCGCGCTTTTCGCACTGGCCGAGACCGCGCAGCATCATGCCGATGGCGGCATCGAGCTCGCTCATGGCGACCGCATCGACCACCCATTCGCGCTGCTGCTCGATCAGGTCGGCCTGCACGGCCTGCAGCTCGAGAATGAGCAGGGCGGCGAATTCCAGACGTTCGGAAATCGGCATGCTGTCCAGCGGGCAGCGATGGCCCATGGAGAAGGGCCCAAGCACGTCGCGCACATGCGCGCCAATGCCGCGTGATTCACTGATGCGCTGGGCATCCGAGGGCAGCATGGGCGCGATGCCATGCAGGTTGGCCTGGGCGGCGGTGAGGCAGAGCAGGCCGTGATAGGCGTTTTCGATGGCCGCGACCCAGTCTTCCAGAACACCACCGCCGGCACCCATCGCGGGGCTCAGCATGGCGGCGCCAAGGAAGTTGACGCCGTCGCGCAGATTCTTGCGGGACAATTCGGTGAAGGACGGCGACATGCGGCACACTCCTGTTTGCCGGTTGATCTGCACCTGAGGCCCTTGCCTGGGGAGGCTTGCCCGGGAGGAAACCGGCGAGATCAATCTGCCATCGGTTTACGCCCGGCACGCAGTTACTTTTCAGATATGAATACGACACCGCGCGCGATGATACAGACCCGCAGAAAGGCCACGGAAACGGGCCTTACATGCCTTACAAAAACCGAAAGTGATGGCATTTCCGTGGGATGGATTTGGTCGTATGCGTTCCGGACCGTCCGGGCGGGTTGCGGTGGACCGGATGGCGGACTATTTTCGCCGCCACGCGTCTCCGTAGCTCAGCTGGATAGAGCGGCTGCGTCCTAAGCAGCGGGTCGGGAGTTCGAATCTCTCCGGGGACGCCAATTTCCCGAAAATCTTTGCTATACGCGCCGAACCTGGCTGAACAGCCGAGGCGTCGAGCGGATGGCACGCTCGATGCGGGCACGCAGGTCCTTCGCGTTCGTAGGTTTTACCAGATAGCCGGAGACCGTCAGCCGCTGTGCTTCCTTGACCGTATCGACGCTCTTGTCGCCGGTGATCATGAGGACGGGCGTGTCCTCGATATGCTTCACGTTCACCTGTCGCAGCCCTTCAAGGAATTTCAGGCCGCCCATCTCTCAATGCTGTTTCCTGTGACCGTCGTGTCGAGGCTGTTGCTGATCAACCGGCTGGCTATACCCGCGCTCCACATCATAGCGTGCCACCTGCACCTTAGTTAGCACCGCCTTTGTCTCCATATGCGCTAGGATATGTGCGGCTCTCAGCTCGCCGTTCAGGCGGCCAATATCGGAAAGCTGCTTAACGACATCCGCCTGATCGGCCTTGCCGGAGGCAAAAGCACGGTCGAGCTGGGCCTCGGCCGTGATGACCTGATGGCCCAAGGCTATGGCCCTTGCGCTCATGTCCTGTTCGATGGCGGTCAGCCGGGTACGCTGCGCCGCCGTCAGGTTCAGCGAATCAGCCATCTGCAGGGCATGCATCGGCCCGGGGTAGCTGTTCAGCTCGGCGGGCAGCGATAGGCCCATGCCACGGCCTTCTTTGAGCTGGGTGATCTGCTCCTCCGACAAAGCTTTGATGGGGCGTGCAACCATGGTGGCGTAACTGCTGCCATGCTGGTGCTGCGCCTGTGCGCCACCCGCCCACCAAGCCAAAGCAATCAATGCTCCAATAAGTGCTTTCATGATTTCCTCCTCATTTCTTCTCGGCCGACTGGATGTAGAAGATGTCATTTTCCTTGGAGATAGTGGCTGCAACCTTGTCTCCGACCTGCAGGGCATCCAGCAGCGATGCATCCTTGACCTGAAACACCATGCTCATGGCTGGCATGTCCAGCTCACCATCAATCGGGCCGTGGCGCAGCGTCACCTTACCCGCCTCTTTATCGACTTTCCGCACTTCGCCTTCGGTCTTGCCGGTCTGCGCGGAGCAGGCCGCAGAAATGAACAGGGCTGCTGCGAATGCAAATGCACTGAACTTCATGGTTGAACTCCTCACCGCGACACCTGGATATCGCCCTTCATGCCCTTCTCGAAATGGCCGGGGATCAGGCAGGCGAAATCGACACGACCGGTCTTGGTGAATTTCCAAATCAGTTCACCGCTCTGGCTGGGGTTGACAGTGATCGCGTTTGGTTCGTCATGGACCATCGTCGGATGCTTGCGCATCACCTCGGCATGCTCCTGCAGGGCCTTGATCTCGCCCAGCATGAATTCATGCGGCTCGATGCCGTCGTTCTTGACGACGAACTTGATGGTTTCTCCGCGCTTGACCGAAATTTTCTCCGGATGAAAGCGCATCGTGTCACTCATCTTCACTTCAACAGTCCGGTTGACGGCGTTCGCCTTGCCGGGCTCGCCGACCGGTGAATGGTCTTCCGAGCCATGCGCCATCGCGGCGACCGGAACGGCCGTGGCCGCAGCAGCGGCAATCGCAAAAGCGGCTTTGAGATAAATCGAGGTCATTGGTGGAATCCTTTAGTGATTGTGAGCGGGCTTGGACGGCTGAAGAGCCGCATTCGGGGTTCCGTTAAGTTTGTAGGCCACCGTTCCGGCCGGATGCTTGTACCAACCCGGATCACGGTAATCGCCGCGGGCCAGGCCCTCTCGGACCTTCACCACGGTGAACATGCCGCCCATCTCGATGGGGCCGAACGGTCCGCGCCCGCTCATCATCGGCAGCGTATTGTCCGGCAAGGGCATTTCCATCTCGCCCATATCGGCCATGCCGCGCTCGCCCATGGTCATATAATCTGGAATCAGCGAGATCAGCCGATTGGTCATGCCACGATGGTCGACGCCGATCATGGTCGGCACGTCATGACCCATGGCATTCATGGTGTGATGCGACTTGTGGCAATGGAACGCCCAATCGCCCGGTGCATTGGCATCGAACTCGAAGGCCCGCATCGCGCCGACTGGGGCATCGATGGTCACTTCCGGCCAGCGGGCCGAGGGCTGCACCCAGCCGCCATCCGTGCAAGTCACCGCGAAATCATGGCCATGCAGATGGATCGGATGGTTTGTCATGGTGAGATTGCCGAAGCGGATGCGCACCCGGTCGCCCAGCCGCACCGGCAGCGTGTCGATGCCGGGAAACACCCGGCTGTTCCATGTCCACAGATTGAAATTCGTCATCTCCGCCACCTGGGGCGTCGCCGCACCGGGATCGATGGCATAGGCGCTCATCAGGAAGGCGAAATCGCGATCGACGCGGTGCTGGTTCGGATCGCGCGGATGGACGATGAAAAGGCCCATCATGCCCATGGCCATCTGCACCATCTCATCGGCATGCGGGTGATACATGAAGGTGCCGGATTTCCGAAGTTGGAATTCGTAGACGTAGGTCTCGCCGGGCTTGATCTGCGGCTGACTGAGGCCGCCGACGCCGTCCATACCGCTGGGCAGCAGCATCCCATGCCAGTGGATCGTGGTGTGCTCCGGCAGACGATTGGTCACGAACAGACGGACGTAATCGCCTTCCACGGCCTCGATGGTCGGGCCCGGGCTGCTGCCGTTGTAGCCCCAGAGGTTGGCCTTCATGCCTGGCGCGAGTTCCCGCACCACCGGCTCGGCGACCAGATGGAATTCCTTCCATTGTCCGTTCATGCGCCATGGCGTCGACCATCCGTTCAGGGTGACGACCGGGTTGAACGGCCGTCCGGTGCTGGGCGGTGGTGGCGGTGCCATCTTCGGGCCGGGCGACATGGCCGGGTCCGGCAAGGCGGCGAGCGCCGAACGGCCCACGGCGGCAGCGGCAACGCCCGTCACGGCGGCGATCAGGTTGCGTCGGGTAAACATGGCGGTCTCCTTAATGGGCTGCCGAAGCGGCGCGGGTGGACACCAGGCCACCACTGCCCGGTGCCCATCCGCTGTCGACGGGAGCAATGGTCACGAAGGTCAGGTCGGTATCCGCCAGCCAGAAGTCGCGCTGGGCTTCAAGAGCCATGCTGACATCGGCGATCTGCTCACGGGCATCGGCCAGAAGCTCGAAGGTGCTAATCAGCATGCCGTTGTAGCGCAGCACCATTTCTTCGCTGGCCTTCTGCCGCAGCGGAATGACCTCATACTGGTAATGCCGCGACAGGTCGTAGGCGGCGCGATAGGTCAGATAGGTTTCCCGCGCGGCCGAGCGCGCTTGGACGGCCGTGTCGGCGAGGCGGTTGACCGCCTGCAGGTAGGTGTGTTCGGCACGGGTGGCCTTGGCGTCACCGAAATCGAAGAGCGGCACTTCGAGTGACACGTCATAGCCCTTCTGGTCCGGCTTCGCCGTCTCGCTGTTGCGCTGATATCCAACCTCCAGAACGTTGATGAAGCGGGTCGCAGTCGTGAGGTTGTAGGCTTTTCGCGTTCCGTCGAGGCTGGCCTTGGCCATCTGGACGTCGAGGCGTTCGGAGATGGCCTTGGCCTCGATATTCTCGATGGCACGTGGTGCGGATGGCACATCGGGCAGGCGATCTGGCAACTGGAATCCCGCATCACGACCCCACAGACCCATGAGACGGGTCAGGCGCTCGCGCGCCGCCACGGCCAGCACGCGACTTTTCGCCAGCCGCGCCGTCGCATCGGCGTAGAATATCTGCTCGCGCAGATAGCCCAATGCGCTGGTATTGCCGACCTGCTTCATGCGGCGTGCAAGTTCAGCCTGCGTCTCGGCGGCGTCCCGTATCTGGCCAACATACTTGGCTGTCTGCTCGGCGGCGACGGCCTCGTACCACGCCTTCTTGGTCTGCGCCGCCAGCACAAGGATTTCGGTCGCTGTGCGCAGTTTGGTCTGCTCGAATCGCCGGTCCTCGATGCTGGCGATCAATGGCAGGAGCAACACGCTGAATGCATCGATGGTGATGCCACGCTCTATCTCTGTTTCGCCTCCCCGGCGCAGGCGGGCGAAACTGATTCCCGGATTGGCGGGGCGCCATGACGCCGTCAGATCGGCCGCCCCGATGCCGAGTTCGGCGAAGCTGCCCTGCAGACGGCGATTGTTCAGCAGCGCCACCTGAACGGCGTCATCGGCCGTCAGCGATTTGGCCAGCAGCCGATCCAGCGTCTCGCGCACCGACCGCTCATCGTCATCGCTTTTGATCCAAGCCGGTTTCTGGCCAATGCGCTGTTCGGCGGTCTGGGCAACATCGTTGAAGGCCCGGTCGGCGACCGGACCCGCACAAGCTGTCGTGACCGTCACAAGAGCCAGCATTACCGGCCGAAGCATGCTCCGTCTGATCCCGCCAGCCATCACTTGTGCCCTCCATGGCCCATAGGAGAACCATGAGGGGCTGATTTCGGCGATGGCATCGCGCCCTGCTGCTGTCCGTCCGGCATGTCTTTCACCGCGCCGGCATGCCCCCCGGCATCACGCACGGCATCATTGGCCAGCCGCCAGTCGATCTTTTCGTCAAAGGCCGCTTTGCGATAACCCGCGAAGACCGACTGATAGTCAGGCGTGGGGATAGCGACAGCGGGGTCGGCGGGATGGGGGCGTGTATCAGCGGCCTGCGCCGGTGCGGTCGCTGTTGCGATGGCCGCGCTTAGCAGCGCAATGGCTGCGATGTGAAACTTCGAAAGCATGGAACAAACCTCGCCACGTTGTGCAATACGAATGCGCCGCGACTGATGGTTGTGTCAGCGGTCGCAGTTATCTTGCAGGTCAGGCGCGTGGAGGTTCGCTCGGCAGGGTGGGAGTGACGCTGGTCAGCGGCAGGAAGGTCCCCGACCGGTAGTCATGATACCGGCTCAGGGCCACGAAGGACGGTGGCGCAGTCAGCAGGACGCTGACCAACGAGCAGCTTTTGCACAACAGGCAACCCTGCTCGCATAGGCCGGATGGGGCATCGGGCTTTTCATCGGCGGCCATGGCTCCGCCGCAGTCGTGCTCGGCGGCCTGCATCCCATCCGTGCCGTATTCCATGTCATGGATCGCGGAGTCCATCATCGGCATGGCCACACTGTGCGCCACCGAAGCGACTGTCGTTGCGAACAACAGGCCGAGCATTGCCACAGCCACGCCGATACGGCGCAGCTTCGAGGAACGATACGGACGAACCCTGGTCATGGAGGCAGATTAGGGGCTTCCCATGTAGGAAGGTCAAGGGCGGTTGCCAACCATTCCGACACTTCAGTGACTTGGCCATGGCCCAAGGCGTCTCTCCGGGGTGCCGTCGACCTGATGCAGACCCTGATCACTGCGTTGAACGGGACGCCCAAGGGCGGCTGACCGGCCTCAGCCGGCAGGCAGAAAGCGCCGCCGTTCCTCGCGGAATCGCTTGCCGAGAAAATCGCGGCAGGTTGCGATCCGGCGCACCGCTGCACCCTGCAAAAAGCCGCTGGAGCGGCCTGCGGTTCCATGATTAAAACGTGGCGTCCGCCGTCTTTCAGGACGCCACGTCTCCCTCCGTCATACCGCCATGATGCATCGTCGCGACTTCCTGTTTGGCACTGCCGCCGCATCGGTGGCGGCGCTGCTGTCGCGCGGTGGCGTTGCCGCCGATGATCCTTGGGGCGCGGCGCAGAGCTATCCATCGGGCTGGGGGCCGGGCACGCGGCCGAGCTGGTCTCTGCATAAGGAGTATCGCGTCGGCAATTATTCCGGCGGCTACGAAACGATGTTTCCGCTGCACCGGGTCAGCGCCGGCAGCGCGACGGCATATTTAAGCCCCGAGCCACGCGACGACCTGCGTTTCGGCAATGGCCGCAGCGTGGATGACTACATGCGCAGCTGGCCGGTCACCGGACTGCTGATCGCGCGCCACGGCCGCATCCTGGTCGAGCGTTACGGCTTCGCGCGCCGGGCCGAGATGCGCTTCACCAGCTGGTCGATGGCGAAATCCGTCACCTCGCTGCTGCTCGGCATCTGCCTCGACCAGGGATTGATCGCATCGCTGGACGATCCGGCCGAGGCCTATGTCGAGATGCTGAAGGGCAGCCTGCATGGCGGCACGTCCCTGCGCAACCTGGCCAACATGTCGAGCGGCGCGCAGATCCTGCACGACCGCGACAACCCCACCATTTACCCGCAGGCCTTCGTCACGCGCGGCGCCAATCTGGAACCGGTGGTGCGCGGCTGGAACACACGGCAGGAAGCCGCCGGCCAGCGCTTCAATTACAACGAGCTCTGCCCGCTGACCATCGGCATGGTGATCCGCCAGGTGACGGGCAAGACGATGGCCGCCTTCTGCGCCGAACAGCTCTGGCAACCGCTGGGCGCGGAGCTGGATGCGACATGGCTGACCGATTCCCAGCATCATGAATTCAATTGCATCGGCTTTGGCGCGCGCCTGCGCGACTGGGCGCGGCTGGGTCAGATGGTGGCGCAGGGCGGCGCGATGGGTGGGCGGCAGATCGTCAGCCGCGCCTGGATCGACGAATGCTCGCGCTGGACCGCGAAAGACGAGCAGGTCCGGTATGGCCGGGCCGGGACATACACAGGCTACAAATGCTTTTTCTGGCACCCGCGCGCCGACGGCTCATGGATGATGATGCTGGGCCATCATGGCCAGGTGGTGCTGGTCGACCGCCGCACGCAGACCGTCCTGGTGCGCACGGCGGTGGATAACGAAGTCCCCTGGCGCACCGATCTCTACGCGCTGTTCGAGGCCGCGACGAAGCTGGGCTGACGCCGCCCTAGATTTCCACCCGCGCCTTCGGGCGGATGTCGCGCTTCTGCGCGGCGATGCGGAAGGGCGCATTGGGCGCGCCATAGCCGCCATAGCGGCGACGCTGCACGATTTCAAAGAAGAAGCCCTCGCCGTAATTCGGGCTGTAAATCTGGAAATACTCGCCGTCAGCGTCGCGATCATACAGGATGTTATCGCCGCGCAGGCGATCCAGCAGATCAGACTCCAGCCCGAAGCGCGCCTCGATGTCATCGTAATAGTTGGGTGAGATGGAGAGCGGGCGGAAGCCGTTCCGCTTCATCGCCGCCACGGTGGCGAAGATGTCGTCGCTGCGGAAGGCCAGATGCTGTACGGCCGAGCCGAAGCTTTCGGCGATGAAATGGCCAGCCAGCGTGCGGCGGTTCTCGGCGCCGTTTAGCGTGATGCGTAAACTGCCGTTCTCATTCTCGATCACCTGACTGCGCACCAGACCGGCCGGGTCGACGATGTCGACCATCGGCGTTTTCCGGGCCGCGAAGATCGAGGTATAGAACAGAATCCAGGTCAGCATCTCCTCGTAGTTCATGGTCTGCGCCACATGGTCGATGGCGATGAGGCCGGCATCCTGCACGGCGCCATCATCGCCGACCGGCTCGAAATCGATCTCCCAGAGCCGCGCCAGATCGCTTTTCGCGTCGATGAAATGCATGACGCCGCCGCCGACGCCGCGGATGGCGGGGATGCTGAGTTCGCCGGGGCCGACCGCCTGTTCAAAAGGTTCGGCGCCCAAGGCGCGGGCGCGCGCCACCGTGGCGGCAGCGTCGTCCACGCGCAGGCCGATGTCGCAGACCGTGGTTCCATGCATCAGATAGGCGGCGTGGGCAAAGCCCTCGCGTTCGGTGTTGATCAGCAGGTTGATGCGGCCCTGACGCCAGAGCGTGACGTCCTTGGTCCGGTGCCTTGCCGCCTTGCGGAATCCGAACATGCGGAACAGGCCGGCCAGCTCGGCTGCCTCGTGTTCATTGGCGGCGAATTCCAGGAATTCGACGCCGTCGCTCGCGATGCGATCCGGGATATCGGGCACGACGATCCTGGTGCCCGGCTCCTCGCGACGCACGCGGTCCATCAGGTTGACCAGCGAGCGCTTGCCATCGACGGCGATGGCCTTGGGCGAGCCGCCGCGGAATTGGTCGTTGAAAATTTCCAGCGACAGCACATCGTCATAGCCGGTGGCCGCCACCGCACGCATGAAATCCACCACCGGCAGATCGCCCTGGCCCGGCATGTTGCGGTAATGCCGGCTCCAGTGCAGCAGCTCCATCTCGATCAGCGGCGCATCGGCGAGCTGCACGATGAAGATCTTGTCTTTCGGGATGGCGCGGATCGAGGAAACGTCGATCTTGCGCGCCAGCGTGTGGAAGCTGTCCAGAATCAGCCCGATATTGGGATGGTCGGCGCGGCGCACGATCTCCCAGGCATCGCGGTGGTCATTGATATGCCGGCCCCAGGCGAGCGCCTCGTAGCCGACGCGCAGGCCGCGTTTCGCCGCGCGCTCCCCCAGTGCGCGGAAATCATCGGCGGCGCGGTCGATGCCACCCAGGGACACCGGTGAGACATTGGAGCAGATCAGCATCAGGTCGGTGCCGAGTTCCTGCATGATGTCGAACTTGCGCTCGACGCGGTCGAAAGTCCGGCTGCGCTGCGGCTCTGGCATGCCCTCGAAATCGCGGAATGGCTGGAACAGCGTGATCTGCAGACCGGCATCGCGCACGATGCGGCCAACCTCGCGCGGGCTGCCGTCGAAGGCGAGGAAATCATTCTCGAAAATCTCGACGCCATCGAAGCCGGCGGCGGCAATGGCCTGCAGTTTCTCGACCAGCGTGCCGCTGATCGTCACCGTGGCGATGGAGGTTTTCATGGTATGGCGCCTTCCGAGCTTCCGGTCTGGGAAATGAGCGAACCAGTTAGTACATTGTAGAACCGCAAGGAGAAAGGGTCAAATTACGGTCTAAACGCCCGGGAATCGGGCCGGTTCGGTCAGGCGGGGGATTTCAGGACGTTGCGCAGCACCATGTCGACCACGCGGCCGCGCAATGCGGCGAGCGCCTTTTTCGAGGCCAGGTCGACGCGGAAAATCTGCGAGAAAGTCGCGCGGTTCGAGACATTGAAAAAGCAGAGCGCGCTGATCTCCCAGTGCAGGTCGATGGCGCTAAGCCCCTTGCGGAACACGCCCTCCTGCAGGCCGCGCTGGTAGATGCGCTCCAGCTCGCCAATCGCCGAGACATTCAGTTCCTGAATGGTCTTCGAGCGGCCGAGATATTCGCCGTGATGGATATTCTCGATCATCACCAGGCGGATGAAAGCCTCGTGGGAATTGTGATGATCGAAGGTGAATTCGACCAGCTTGCGCAGCGCATCCGTGGGCCGCAGATGCTCGAGATCGAGCTGCGCCTCCGTGGTGCGCACACGGCGATAGGCGTCTTCCAGCACCGCCAGATACAGGCCGTTCTTGTCGCCGAAATAGTAATAGATCATCCGCTTGCTGGAGCCGGTCTTGGCGGCGATCTCGTCCACGCGCGCGCCCGACAGGCCGTTCTGCGCAAATTCCCGCGTCGCGACCTCGATGATGTCCTGCCGCGTCGCCTCGGGGCTGCGCGCCTTCGCCCCGGCCGTCTTGCGGGCGGATGGGGCGCTGGCGGATTTCGTGCGGCCGGATCTGCCGGGGCCGGATTTGGTGGAGACTGTCATCGCGTCGGGGCTTCTCGCAGGCGCCTGGTTCGTGATCGGGCTGGTGACCGATGCAGCATACGCCCTCGGATCGCCGTGTTGCAAATACCTAAGGCAGCAGAAACAAACAGATTTTCCAGACTCCGGTGATCGCGCCAAGCCTGCGTGTTTGACTATACTAACTGTTTCGTACATTGTGCGGCGAAGAGATTTCGGGAGGAACCGTGCATCCAAAGCACGACACATGCGAGGACCTGCTGCGCGCGGTCGTCGCGGCGCATCCGGCGATGTCAGGGGCGACGGCTACGCCGCCGCTGCTGGTCGGCCTGATCGGCCGCGGCATCCAGCAGTCCCGTACGCCCATGATGCATGAGCGCGAGGCCGCGCGGTTGGGCCTGCGCTGCGCCTATGTACTGGCCGATTTCGACCATATGGGGCTGCCCGCCGAAGCCCTGCCGCAGATACTGGCGGCCGGCGCGGCGCTGGGCTTCCAGGGCTTCAACGTCACCCATCCGTTCAAGCAGCAGATCATCCCGCTGCTCGGCACGCTGTCGCCCGAATCTGCCGCCATCGGCGCTGTGAACACCGTGGTGTATGGCACTGACGGCCGCACCACGGGGCATAACACCGACAGCTGGGGTTTTGCCGAGAGCTTCCGCACCGGGCTGGCCAATGTGCCGTTGCGCCAAGTGGTGCAGTTCGGCGCCGGTGGCGCCGGCGCGGCGGTGGCCCACACCCTGATGCAGGCCGGCGTCGAGTATCTCGATATCATCGACAACGATCATGCGCGCGCCCATGCCCTGGCCAACCGGATGCGCAAGGACTGGGGCGAGCGGGTGCGCGCCACCGATAAAGTGGCGGAAACGCTGGCCTGGGCTGATGGCGTGGTCAACACCACGCCGGTCGGCATGGCGAAATACCCCGGCATGCCGTTCCCGGCCGAACGCCTGCGGCCCAGCCACTGGGTCGCCGAGATCATCTATTTCCCGGAAGAGACGGAATTGCTGCGCGTGGCGCGTACCCTGGGCTGCCGGACGCTGGCCGGCACCGGCATGGCGATCGGCCAGGCAGTCCGCGCCTTCGAGCTGTTCACCGGACGCAAGTCCGACATGGCATCCATGGCCACGCATTTCGAGGCCGCCGCATAAGGATTGAAAGCAGTCGCGTACCCATCAAGCATCTTGGTGTAAAAACATCCATCGGGAGGAAATAAAAATGAAAACGCATACCACACGTCGCCGCTTCCTGGCTGGCACCGGCCTGGCCGCCGCAGCCATGGGCCTTCCGGCCTTGACCTCTTCGGCCCTGGCGCAGGCCAAGCCGAAGCTGCGCTTCTCGGCTGTCTTCTCGGAGCAGGATATCCGCGCCGAGATGATGAAGAAATTCGCCGACGGCATCGCCAATGACTTCACGTTCGAGGGCTATTACGGCGGCAACCTGTTCAAGCAGGGCACCGAGCTGGTGGCGATCCAGCGCAGCAACCTGGAAATGGGCAACATCGCGCCGCAGGACATTTCCAAGCAGATTCCGGCCTGGTCGATCCTGACCGCCGCCTATCTGTTCCGCGATGCCGATCATCTTGCCAAATTCTTTGCCAGCCCGGCCGGCGCCGAAATGAAGAAGCTGGCCGACGACCAGCTTGGCATCCATATCCTCGGCCCGACCTATTTCGGTGCACGCCAGGTCGGCCTGAAGCCGAACAAGAAGATCAACACCCCCGCCGACATGGCCGGCATCAAGCTGCGCATGCCGCCGGGCGAGGCCTGGCAGTTCCTGGGTGAATCGATCGGCGCCAACCCGACCGCGATGGCCTATGCCGAGGTCTATACCGGCCTGCAGACCGGCGCGATCGACGGCCAGGACAATCCGCTGCCCAACGTCGAGAACATGAAGTTCTACGAGGTGATGTCGCAGATCGTGCTGACCTCGCATCTCGTCGGCTTCGACCTGCTCACCGTGTCGAGCAAGACCTGGAAGGGCATGTCCGCCGATCAGCAGAAGCGCTTCCAGGCGGCGGCCGATTCCGCCATCGACTTCTCGGCCAAGAAGCATCAGGCCCGCGAGAAGGAACTGCTCGACCTGTTCAAGAGCAAGGGCCTGAACATCTACGAGCCTGACCAGGCCGCGTTCCGCAAGTTCGCCCAGCAGAAATACCTGGCCTCGGATCTGGCCAAGGACTGGCCGAAGGGCATGGTCGAGAAGATCAACGCGCTCTGATGACCGATGGCGGGAGCCCGCAAGGACTCCCGCCACAGCCTTCACGTACAACTGCCATAACGGGGGATCCGTGCAGCAGGCCTTCACATTCTGGGGCGGATGGCTCTACCGCCGCGGCGAGAATATCCTGGCGGCGATGATGACGGTGATGTTCGCCGTCTTCATCCTGCAGATCGTCTTTCGTTATCTGCTCAATCTGCCGATCGGCTGGACCAACGAGGTCAGCGTGGTGCTGTGGGTCTGGCTGGTGCTCTTCGGCGCCGCCTTCGTGATCCGCGAGGAAGAGGAAATCCGCTTCGACCTGATCTACAGCGCGGTCGGCCCGGGCGCGCGACGCATCATGATGCTGGTCGCGACCGCATCGCTGATCGCCCTCTATGGCGTTTCCTTCCCGGCCACGGTCGACTACGTGACCTTCATGAAGGTGGAAAAAGCCGCCTATCTGAAAATCCGCATGGACTGGCTCTTCTCCATCTACATCATCTTCGTGGTGGCGGTGCTGATCCGGTATCTCTGGCTGTTCTGGCAGGCCATGCGCCATGGCGCCCCACAGGACATCGATCCAACAAAAGTGGCATCCGGCGTATGAACTTCGCGAGCCCGTTTTCCATCTCCATCGTCGTGATGACGGCGCTGGCTTTCTTCGGCCTGCCAATCGGCCATGCCATGATCGCCGGTTCGATCCTGTACCTGCTGATGGCCGGCCTCGACATGGGCACGGCCGCCGAGCAACTGCTCAACGGCATGTACAGCAACTATATCATCCTGGCCGTGCCGCTGTTCATCCTGGCCGCCGAGCTGATGAATATCGGTTCGATGACCGAGCGCCTGCTGCGTTTCTGCGACGCCATCGTCGGCCGTTTCCGCGGCGGCCTGGCCCAGGTGAACGTGCTGCAGAGCATCATCTTCGCCGGCATGTCCGGCTCGGCCATCGCCGATGCGGCCGGCACCGGCAAGATGATGCAGAACATGATGACCGCCAACGGCAAGTACCGCGCCAGCTATGCGGCGGCGCTGACCGCCGTGACCGCCGTCATCGGCCCGATCATTCCGCCCTCGATTCCGATGATCCTCTATGCGCTGGTCTCCGATGCATCGATCGGCTACCTGTTCCTCGGCGGCGTGATTCCCGGCCTGCTGATGGCCGGGGCGCAGATGCTGATCGTCGCCTGGGGCGCGCGGCGCGAGAACTTCCCGGTCGAGCCGCCGACGCCGCTGCGTGAACTGCCGGGCATCACCTGGCGGGCCTTCCCCAGCCTGATGATGCCGGTGGTTCTGCTGGGCGGCATCTACAGCGGCATCACCACGCCGACAGAGGCCGCCGCCGTGGCCGCCGCCTATGCGCTGATCATTTCCGTGCTGTTGTATCGCAGTGTCAGCCTGCGCGACTTCTACAGATCGGTATTGTCCAGTGCGCGCACCTCGGCCTCGATCGGCATGCTGATCGCCGGCGCGCTGGTGTTCAACTATGTCGTCACCGTCGAGAATATCCCCGAGGGCATCAAACTGCTGCTCGCGGGCTGGGAGCTGTCGCCCATCGGCTTCCTGATCCTGGTCAACATCCTGCTGCTTCTGCTGGGCTGCCTGCTGGAAGGCACGACCATCCTGCTGGTCGTCATTCCGGTGCTGATCCCGACCGCCCAGGCGCTGGGGATCGACATGGTGCATTTCGGCGTCATGGTGGTGGTCAACATAATGCTCGGCCTGATCACGCCACCCTACGGGCTGCTGCTGTTCGTGATGACGCGCATCGCCGAAGTGCCGATCCGCGACATCGTGAAGGACTCGCTGCCCTTCCTCTGGGCGATGATCGCCTCGCTGGCGCTGATCACCTTCTTCCCCGAGCTCGTCCTCTGGCTGCCGCGCCAGATGGGATATCAGGGCTGATCAAAGGACATCCCATGGCCAAGCCCAAGCCGATCCTCATCCTCAATGGCCCCAACCTCAACATGCTGGGCATCCGCGAGCCGCATATCTATGGCACGACCACACTGGATGAGGTCCGGCAGAGCTGCGAGGCCTTTGCCAGGTCCGCCGGCGCAGCGGTGGATTTCCGGCAGTCAAACCATGAAGGCGTATTGGTCGATGCCATCCAGGAGGCGCGGAACACCGCCGATGCCATCATCTTCAACCCAGCCGGCTATTCCTTTACCTCCGTCGCGCTCTTCGATGCGCTGAAGACCTTCGAGGGTCCGATCATCGAGGTGCATATCTCGAACATTCATGCCCGCGACGAAATGCACCGGCATTCCAAGCTGTCGGCCGCCGCCAAGGCGGTGATCTGTGGCCTTGGCCCTTACGGCTACATCGTCGCCCTGCAGGCAACCCTGCAGATTCTCGGCAGGCTGCCGGCCAAGTTCCAGCTCCAGTAGCCGGGGCCGTCATGCAGGGCGATGGCTTCCTGGCGATCTGGAGCGATGTCGAAGCGGCGCAGGAAACCGACTACCTGCACTGGCTCACCCGCGAGCACACATCCGAACGGATGGGCGTCGAGGGTTTCATTGCCGTGCGGGTGTTCCGGGCCGTAAGCACCCAGGTCAACCGCTTCCTGATCATCTACGAGCTGGGGACGCCGGCCGTCCTGTCGGGGCAATCGTATCTGGACCGGCTGAATGCGCCGACGCCGTGGTCACAGCGCATCATGCCGATCCTGCAGAATTTCGTGCGCGGCGGCGGCCGACGCGTGCGGTCCGAAGGCATCGGCTGCGGCGGCTACCTGGCCGCGCTGCCATCCATCGGAAAGACCCTGGATGACGACAGCGTCCTGTCCGGCCTGATCGCGCAGGATCGCATCGCCGCCGTCCATCTCCTGGAAACCGACCGGGAAAAGACATCGATCCAGACCAGCGAGAAAAACCTACGGCCCAAGGACCAGTCCTTCGACCGCCTGCTGCTGGTCGAGGGCCTGGACCAGGCCGCGATCCGGCAGGCCCTGTCCCGGTTCCCGTCTGTTTTGCCGGACGGCACCGTCGTCGGCGAGCTGCCGCTTTACGCCCTGATGTTCGCGCTCGATGGGCGTGATTGATTAGCGCGGTCATGAAAAAATGGCCGCGCGCCAGCCGGTAGCCAACGCGCGGCCCAGTCACCCAGCGGAGGCGATCAGATGATCGGCACGACCTGCGCCCGGGCATGGGCGACCGTGTCGATCTGGTAGTTGAAGTCGGTGTTCATGTTGCCCAGCACCGTGGCCAGGTTATGGCCCTGGGCCTCGTCAATGATGGCGACGCCGGCATTGGGATCGTAGAGATAGATCGGCCCGCCGCCCGCCGGCCGCGCGGCGGCGATGCAATGCGACCCGCCGTTGCAGACGAAGAAGATCAGCACCAGCTTGGGCTTGGTGGTCGACGTCACCAGGCCGGCCTTGATCAACGCGGCCAGGGCGGCGATGTCGCCCTTGGTCTCGTCGGTCGGCGCCAGCTTCTTCACGTGGCGGGCGTTGCGCGAGCCGAGCTCGACCACGTCGCTGGCCGTGCCGTACCACTCGCCGGACCAGAAGTGATCGATCAGCCCGATCTGCTGCTGCGCGATCTGCCGGAAGTAGTAGATGTTTTCCCGCTGCATGGCACGCCAGACCAGATTGGGCGCGGTGTCCGGCGCCTGGGTGCAGCGGATCGCCCAGTTCACGCTGAGCATGAAGCAGAAGCCGCCGCGATATTTCGGCGCGTTGACCTTGTCGTTGTTGAGCACGTCGATCTGCGCGATGAGATCGGACTGCCGGCCGCGATCGGCCGGATCGATATAAGTGTTGAACGGCATGGTTTCGTCTCCCGTGTTGCGATGCCGGACCTGCCGGCGTTCAGCCGAAGCCTGCGGCTCCGGATTCCGATGTCACGGCGTCTGCGCCAGCAGCAGCCATTTGCCGCGCGTCAGGAAATCGGCGCGGTCAGCCAGACCGTTCAGGCCGCCGTTGATGCGGCGCGTGATGCCGTTCAGGTCGTCCTTGTCGGCCAGATCGTTCAGCTCGTGCTTGCTCCAGAACCAGCCGGCGACATCGACCGCCAAGCCCGGATCGGTGGCGACCACCGTGGGATCGCCATTCACCAGGTCACGGCCGATGGCGCTGCCATAGTCGCGGTAGTTGTTACGCCCGGTGAGCTGGATCAGGCCGCGGCCCTTGAAGCGCGGCCCGTCGCCCGGCTGGGTGTTGCCCAGATCGGCGCGGTTTTCATAGGCATTGCCGCTGGCAATCTCCTGGGCATAGGTGAGGCAGCCGCTCTCATGCGCGATCTGCGCCAGAAAATGCACCATGCGCAGCGGCGTGGTGATCTGGTGACGGTCGAGCGCGGCGAGGATGGCGTCGAAATAGGTGTCGATGCGGCCGCCGAGCGCGTTGATCATGATCAGCCACAGCTTCTGCTTCACCAGGCTGGGCGGCAGGCCGCGCCGCAGCTCGGTCAGGATCTCGTCACCGGCGGTGACCGGCGTATCGGAACGCGCGCCGATGGCGGTGCAGAAGGTGCTGAGCGCTGTGCGGCTGGCTGGCCCCCAGCCGCCGTCGACCGCAAGGTCGGTTTTCAGGCCGCAGCGGTCGCGGTTCATATTCATCAGCAGCTGCAGCGACTTCACATCGTTTGCGGTGTTGACGCCGCCATTGCCGACGGAATTCTTGATGCACATGATCAGGTATCCTCGCGGTGCAGGCACAGCCGGTCCCGCTGGCGGCGGGCAGGCCCGTGCCATGACTCGGCTTGTGCAATGGATCGATAGCGGCGGCGGCAAAGCCGCCCGCCGCCGGTGCTTTCAGTTGGGCTTGCCGCTGGGCTTCAGCGTCACGGCCTTGTTCAGCGATGCTTCAGTGCTGTCGAGTTCAAGCTCGAAACCGGCGCTGACCTCGCGGACATTCATGCGCCGTCCGGCCAGTGTCACGCAGCGGCCGAGGCCTGCGCCCAGGAAGGCATAGGCCTGCGTGTTCCGGTACTCACCGGAATATTCAATATCGAGCCCGCAGGTCCATGGACTATGGAAACGGATCGTGCCGGCTTTCCGGCCGATGGTCGGCTCCTTGTCCAGGGTCAGCGTGAAGGGTACCGGACCGCGGTCTTCGATCGTGCCGGTGTACGCACCGACGGGTTCCGCCGGGCTGGCGGGGGCCGCCGCTGTCAGCAATCCGGCGAGCAGCAGAGGGAATGAGAAATTGGTCATGGCGCTCTCTCTCCTTTGTCGGTGTCGGAATGGGCGGCTACAGCACCAGCAGCATCACGGATTCGACCAGCGCGCGCGCGAGTTCGGGATGGGCCAGGCCGAGGATCGCGCAGCCGGTGAGCAGAAGCACCGCGATGACGATCTGGATGATCCGGCCCTTGGTGAGCATCACGCCCTCTTCGGGCGCCTTGGTGATGTTGTGCAACATGGAAGCCTCCTTTTGCGAAAGAACCAGCAGCAGTGTGTCGTCAGGACTTTTTGCCATGCGTGGCGGTCTCCCCCATGGTGGCCGCGCCATAGCGGCTGAGCAGCTGTCCATCCAGCCGCACCTCGATCTCCTCGCCGCGTTCGCCGCGCACGCCGATCGACAGCCGCATGAAATTGTCCGGGTTCTTCTTGGGCCGGCCGATGCGCAGCGCCAGCGCGCCGTCGCCATCGCCCGGCCGCAGCCGCTCCACCGTGGCGGCGAGGTCGACATCCATCGATGTCACCCGCGCCTCGGCCCGGCTGCTGCTGCGCGTTTCCTTCTGTGCGAAGCCGACGGCGGCACCGATCGAGAGGGCGAAATCCTCCAGGCGTTTGACGGTCATTCCTTTTTCTCCTCGTCCTCGATCCAGTACGGCTTGCGCGCGAACCCGATGTGATAGATCTGCACCTGCAGCACCACCTGGTGCTCACCGATATTGAGCAGGCTGAACGTCTTCTCGATGCCGATGATGTGGCCGCGCCCCGTGGGCGACAGGCATTTGTTGAGCAGATCGGCCTGTTTCTGAATCTCGTCTTCCGACGACAACCTTTCCGGGTCGGTACTGCCGACCGCTATGCGCTTCACGTATTTGACGTCTGTCAAATCGAACATCTGGAAAGCACCTCCCCGGAAAAGCCTTTACCTGCGTCTCGTCAGCGGTTTAGTGCTGCGTGATCGCCTTCGGGCCGACCGACGTGGCGATCATGTCGAGCACGCGCGCCAGGCCTTCGGGCATGCCGTCGTCGGTGGCATGCACTTCGACGTGGTACTTCGCCGACTGGTCGGTCGAGCGCGTGTTTTCCTTGTGCGATGCGACAGAACCCGAGATCTTGACGGTGGCGCTGATCGGGCCCCAACCGATCTTGGCTTCCGCCGACATCGCCGCCTGCATGTCCTGGGAGTCCTTCGAGGTCTCCGAGTTCTTCACCTCCATGTCGAAGGTGATATCGACCTTGTTGATCGACAGGTTCGGGACCTTGACGACGGCCAGCAACGGCACGGTCAATTCCACCGTCTCCATTTTGGAGACGAGGTTGCCGTTCGGATCGTTTTCCGTCGGCACGGTCTGCGAGGGCCGGTCGAACTTGAAGGTGACGTTACGCACGTCACCCACGGCGTTCGGGTCGGCGACGGCGCCCTGGGCAGGAGCCGGCGGCGGCAGGAAGCCGATCACCTTGATGAAGTTGGCCGTGGCATTGGCCAGGCGGATCTGAGCGTCGCAGGCCGCAGTCAGCGGACCGCCGATCAGATCGCCCATCGGCAGGCCACGGAACTGGTCTGCCATAGTGAAATTAGGCATAGCTCGCACTCCCTCTGTTGGTGGTTAGATGGACTTGTCGAGGTGGTGGATCAGACGCGCCATGCCTTCGGATGGCGGCTGACTCTCGACCCGGAGGGTGATGCGGGCCATCGGCCCGCCATCACGATTCTTGGAAGCGCCCATGTCGACGCTCAGCGGTGTATGGGCCTCACTCGGCCAGGCATCGTCGCCTGCGGGGGCGGCGGACTCAGCGGCGCCGTCCTGCGGCGCGTCTTTGGGTTTGGCCGGCGCTTCCTGTCCGCCGAGCCCGACATCGAAGCTGATCTCCATGTCCTTGACGGCGAGCGGCCGCAGGCCGACCAGCGACAACAGCGGCACACGCACCAGCCGCTCGTCGCCCTCCTGCGCGTCATGCGCCAGCGAGGGTAGACGCACATCGACGCCGACCGGGCGGTTGTCGGTGTCGAAATACTGACGGATGGCCGTGATCTGGTAGCGATGGATCTTGTCCTGCGCTTCGGCCACCGCGCCGGCGATGCTCTGGATCAGGTGATGGAGCGATAGGTTGGCCACGCACGTCCCCCGTTTCCTGGCGCTCCCGCTGCAGATCGGCTGCAACTGTGTGATCGCGCCTGCTCAACTTTGTCGGGAGTGTAGCGATTCGCCCTCGGCCGTCTTGGGAGCGGCGTCCCGATAACTTGGACAGGCGTCCCAAAATGAAAATGATACCGGCGTATGCACAACCGCTGACTCAACCTGCCATCAGGCCATGAATCCATTGCGTGAAGGGCGCCGTTCCCGTCGCTGCCGGCATCAGCGCCGCCAGCACTGCGCCATCGCCGCGCTGCGCCGCCTGCCGTGCTTCGCGCGGCGACATGCCATAGGCCTCGCGGAAGACGCGGCTGAAATGCGCCTCGTCGCTGAAGCCCTGCTCATAGGCGATATCGGCGATGCGTTCACCGGCACGCGTCGGATTGCAGATCAGGATCAGGCACTGACGCAGACGGCGGCGACGCAGATAGTGCCGCACGCCGCCATAGCGCTCGAACTGGCGATAGAGCTGGCTGCGCGAGATCAGCAGGTCCTTCACGATGGTCTCGGGCGTGAGGCTCTCACGATGCAGGTTCTGCTCGATATGGGTGCGCACGCGCTGCGCCAGACTTTCCTTCGCGCCGGCCGCCGGCGGCATCGCGGTGCCAAGATCGAAGCCGAGCGTGATGGCGATCAGATTGATCGCGGCATCCGCCAGCACGGAGGCTTCATGCAGGCCGAAGCGCGACGCTTCCATGTAGAGGCCACTGATATGACGGCCGAGTATGCTGCCCATCGGCGTGTCGCGGCCCAATACGCGGCCATGCTGGTGATTGGGATGTTTAAGCCGCGCCGCCAGCGCCGCGCGCGGCAGCACCAGGCTGATCGCTTCGCCGGCGCCCGCGATCATGCTGGCCGGCTGCGCCATGTCGAAGATGCCGACATCCATCGGGCGCAGGCGGCGCTGCGCTGCGCCGGCACCACTACGGGTGCCTAGGATACCGCTCTGCTGCAGCGGCATGTGGATCAGGTAGTGATCGAGATCGTCGAACCGGCCCTTCTGCACCGAACGGGTGTAGCGCGCCGCGTCGCTGCGGCTGTGGCAGAGCAGGAAGCCGCCGAAGTGATAGGCGGTCAGCGCCGCCGTGAAGCCTCCCACGGGCCGGTGCCGCAAAGGCCGCACGTCGAACAGGGCGGCGACCATCTGCTGCCAAGCCCGGAAGCAATCCGGGCGCGGCATCCCCGCGGTGGTGAACTGGACCACCGGTGCGCGTGGCTGCCCCTCCGCGCTACCTCCCTCATTTTCCCCTGCCGGGAACACCACCCATATTTTCTCCCTTATAGCGGGAGGAAAATGCCAAAACCCGATAGCCTTTCTGGATTACATATATTCAAGGATGCATTAATGAGTTGGAACTAATGCTCTAGGATGTCTTTATTTGGCGGCAGACCGACCAAAACAGAGGCCGTCATGCAAACGGCCCCGGCTTACGCCGGGGCCGTTCAAAGCATGGGAAGGACCGCCCGAGACCTAGCGCATCATGCCGGCAGGACGGTGTTGACCATCCAGGGAATGCCGAACCGGTCGGTCAGCATGCCGAACCGCGGCGACCAGAAGGTTTCCTGCAGCGCCATGATGACGGTGCCGCCATCGACCAGTGCGTTGAAAACGCGCTCGGCCTCGGCCGTGCTGTCGACGGCGATGGCGACCGACATGCCCTTGGTCGGTTCGTACATGCCCGGCGGCGCATCGCTGCCCATCAGCATGATATTGCCGACCTGCATGTTCATATGGACGATCTTGTCCTTGAACTCCGGCGGCATGCCTTCGCAGCCCGGCGCCGTGCCGAACGTCATCTTGTCGCCGATCTTGGCATTGAAACAGGACGCGTAGAAACGGAACGCCTCTTCGCACCGGCCGTCAAAATTCAGATAAGGGCTGAACTGCATGACGCTGCTCCTTTCACGACAGCGCGCGCAGATCGGCGCGCAGATCATCGGGCCCGGTGGCAGTGACCAGGCGGTCGATCGCCTTGTGGGTCCGCTTCCAGATCGGCAAGGCCGTCACCAGGATCTTGCGCCCAGCCCGCGTCAGCGATAGCCGCCGGCTACGCCGGTCGGCCTCGTCCACATCGATAGCCAGCAAGCCGCGCCGCTCCAGCGGCTTGAGATTGGCGGTCAGCGTGGTGCGGTCCATCGCCAGCAGTGATGAAACCTGCGCCATCGTCGGGGGTTCAGGACGGTTGAGCGACATCAGCAGCGAGAACTGCCCATGCGTGATCTCAAGCGGCCGCAAAGCGTCGTCGAAGCGCCGCGCCAGACTACGCGCGGCGCGCTGCACATGCAGGCAGAGGCAACTGTCGCGCACCATGACGGTGGCCTCGAACGGCAGGCCGGATTTCGGCTGCCGCGCGCCGGTCCTCTGCGGGGACCTGTGATGAGGCACACGTTTGGCGGTAGCCGCTTTTGACATGCCCGTATTATGTTGATATCAACTTATTCGTCAAGACGGATGGAAACGCAAGGGAGCAACTCATGAGCTACGTGGATGGTTTCGTGCTGGTGGTGCCTAAGAAGAAGCTGGCCGAGTACAAGAAGATGGCCACCAAGGCGAGCAAGGTCTGGCGCGAATTCGGCGCGCTGGAATATCGCGAATGCGTGCTGGAAGATGACAAGGTCATGATGGGTCTTCCCATGCCCAAGCTGGCCAAGGCCAAGGCCGGCGAAACCGTGATCTTCGCCTATATCGTCTACAAGTCGCGCAAGCAGCGCGACGCGGTGAACGCCAAGATCATGAAGGATCCGCGCATGCAGGCGATGTGCCCGGACCCGAAGAAGGCGCCCTTTGACATGAAGCGCATGGCCTATGGCGGCTTCACCACGATGGTCAGCGCCTGAACCAACACAGCTGAACCGGCACAAAAAGCCGGGCAACCGCCATATTTCCACCATGGTTGCCCGGCTAGACTGCCGGTATGTCGGCCGTCCCGTCCGAGTCCGCCAGCCCCTTGCCCACCAGCCGCACCACCTGCGTGATCGCCGGTGGCGGGCCGGCCGGGATGATGCTGGGCCTGCTGCTGGCCAGAGCCGGCATCACGGTCACAGTATTAGAGAAGCACAAGGATTTCTTCCGCGACTTCCGCGGCGACACTATCCACACCTCAACCCTGGAAGTGCTGCGCGAGCTCGGGCTGCTCGACGCCTTCCTGCAAGTGCCGCATCAGAAAGCCTACACCTTGAGTGGCAGCTTCGGCGCCGACAGCCTCACGCTGGCGGAATTCAAATATCTGCCGACGCCGTGCAAATACGTCGCTTTCATGCCGCAATGGGATTTCCTCGACTTCCTGAAGACGCAGGCGAGCCGCTATCCGGAATTCACCCTGCGCATGGAAGCCAAGGCCAACGCGCTGCTGCGTGAGCATGGGCGCGTCAGCGGCCTGCGCGTGAAGACGCCGCAGGGTTACGAAGAGATTCACGCCGCGCTGGTGGTGGCCTGCGACGGCCGCGATTCCGAATTGCGGCACCAGAGCGGCCTGCCGGTGATCGATCTCGGCTCGCCCATCGATGCGCTGTGGTTCCGTCTGCCGCGCGGCACGGATGATCCGCATGAACTGATCGGTCGTCTCGATCGCGGCCAGTTGCTGGCGATGATCGATCGCGGCGATTACTGGCAATGTGCCTATGTGATTCCGAAGGATAGCCTGGAGAGCCTGAAGTCGCGCGGCCTGCCGGCCCTGCATGCCGAGCTGGCGCGCCTTGTGCCCTTTGCCGCCGCGCGCCTGCAGGATGCCCTGAAAAGCTGGGATGACCTCAAGCTGCTGTCGGTGCAGGTCAACCGCCTGCATCGCTGGCATGCGCCGGGTCTGCTTTGCATCGGCGATGCCGCCCATGCGATGTCGCCGGTCGGCGGCGTCGGCATCAACCTCGCCATCCAGGATGCGGTGGCCGCCGCCAATATCCTGCATGCGGCCCTGAAGAAAGGCACTGTTTCCGATCGCCTGCTAGAACAGGTGCAGGCGCGCCGCGACAAGCCGACCAAGACGATCCAGGGCTTCCAGGTCCGCGCCCAGGCCTTCCTGTTCGAGCGCGTGCTGTCACAGACCGGGCCGTTGCGCGCGCCCTGGTTCCTCAAGCTGGTCACCCGGCTGCCCGGCTTACGCGGCCTGCTGCCGCGATTCATCGCACTCGGGCCGCGCCGGGAACATGTGGAAAGCCCCGACGTTCACCAGTGATGCGTTTTTGGCTGAAGATTGCCCTCGTCGGCTTTGCCCTTGCGGTGCTGCTGCTGTTTCTGGCCGCCGCCATCATCGGGGTATGGCCGCGCGCCGCCGCTGAGACGCTGGCCAGCCGGCTGCTGCAGCGGCCGGTCAGCATCGCCGCGCTGCAGATCGGCTGGGGCGATCCGCTGCGCGTGAGCATGCGCGACTTCAAACTCGGCAATGCGCCCGGCCTTGATGCCCCCGATATGATCACCATCGCCGGCCTGGATGCCGAGATCGACCGCAAGGCGCTGTTCGACGGCCGCGTGGTCTATCGCCGCCTGCACGTCGACAGGCCCATCGTGGTGCTGGAGCGCGATGCGAAAGGCCGCGGCAACTGGAGCTTCGGCGGCGACAACAGCGGCAGCCACCCGGACGGCGGTCTGGCACTGGTGCCAAAGAACCGCACGCAGTTCCCCAGCCTGCTCGACATGAGCGCCACGCAGGGCATGGTGCGGTATCGCGCCTCCTCGGGCCAGTGGATCTCGATCCCGCTGGACGATCTGCGCATCCAGGCGCAGACCGAGGACGCGCCGGTCACGTTGACATTGGACGGCGGCTATAACGACACGGATGCACAACTGAGCGCCACGACAGCCTCGTTCAACACGCTGCGCGATGGCGACACGCCCTTCGATGTCGGCTTCAACATCGTCACACCGGCGGCGCGCATCGACTTCAAGGGCCTGATGGCCGAGCCACTGGATTTCGAGGGCGTGCAGGGCCGGCTGGCGCTGAATGCACCGCGGCTGGATGCGCTGCTCAGCATCTTCAAAAGCGCCATCGGACTGGAGCGTGTGCCGCTGCGCATGGCCGGTGCCTTCACCCGCAACGGCGATCTGTGGCATTTCGACGGCCTTAACGGCGATCTGGCCGGCAATGCCTTCGAGGGCAGCCTGACCCTGCAGGAAGGCCCGCGCGGCCGCAGTGACCAGATTCGCGTGGTGCTGGATTTCGCCAAACTCGATCTGGCGGCGCTGTTCCCCGCCGATCCCAAGGCCGCAAAACAGGCGGCCGGCTGGCGCGGCGTGAAACTGCAGCCGCCGGCGGCGCGCGATACGGCCGAGGTCGATCTGCAGGTGAGCGCGCAGCGGTTTATCTATGCGCCCTGGCAGGCGGAAGAGCTGACCATGGCCGCCACGATGGTGCCCGGCGATATCCGCATCGAACGCCTGGCGGCGAAGCTCGCCGAGGGCGATATCGAGCTGCGCGGCACCATGACGGCCGTCGAGAAAGATGTCGGCAAGCTGGCGATGAACGTGAAGATCGATCATGCCAATGCCGACCGCCTGTTGCCGATGCTGGGCCTGCCGGCGGGACAGTTGGCCGGCACGCTCGATCTGCGTAGCACGCTGACCATGCAGGGCGCGACGTTGGGGCAGGCAGTGCGCACCGCGCAGGGCCAGAGCGTGATCGCCATGCAGGAGGGCCGCATCGCACGCGGCCTGGTCGAACTGGCCGCGGCCGACCTGCGCACGCTGTTCCGCCAGAAGGATGAGGCCAGCCGTCTGGTCTGCCTGCTGGCGGTGAGTGATGTGAAGGACGGCAAGGGGCGTTTGTCGCCGCTCGTTTTGCGCAGCGCCGGCGGCACGGTGCGCGGCGCCGGCGGCTTCAACTTGGTCGACCCGCAGATCGACCTGCTGATCCAGTCCGACCCGAAAACCACCGGCGCCTTCGCGCTCGACATCCCGATCCGCCTGCATGGCCCGCTGAACGGTGAAGGGCTGAGCGCCACGCCGCTGCGCACCGCACGGCTTCCCGAATTGCCAGTTCCAACCCTGCAGGGCGAGGCGGCCAAGCTGGCGCACAGCAATCCCTGCTGGAAATAAGGCGAAAATCAGCCATCCGGAACTGCGCCGGAGCGGCGGCGTTTCCTGACCCTCTGCTCGCCGGAGGTTTGCATGGCCGACACATCCAGGAAACGCCAGCCCGGCAAAGGCAGCGCTGGCCAGTGGTTCACCCGCTTCGCCAGCCGCGCCGCCCATATCACCGGAACACCCTGGGTCTTCGCCATCGCGGTGCTGAGCATCGCAGTCTGGGCAGCGCTCGGGCCGATGCTGGGCTTCTCCGACGTCTGGCAGCTCACCGTCAACACCGGCACCACCATCATCACCTTCCTGATGGTCTTCCTGATCCAGAACACGCAGAACCGTGATTCCGCCGCCATGCAGGTCAAGCTGGACGAGCTGATCCGGGCCAATGCAAAAGCGCATAATTCGCTGCTCGACCTGGAGGAGCTGACCGAGGACGAGCTGGAGAAATTCCGCAGCGCCTATGAAAAGCTGGCTGAACGCGCGCGCAAGACCAAGCCGATCGCTGCGGGCGGGGAGTGACGCATGCTGTCGCCGCTCACGCCCCAGGATGCCGCCGCCGAGGCCGGCCTGCGCTATGTCAGCGACGCCATGCCCGGCATCGCGCGCCGTCGCGTTGGCAAGGGCTTTGCCTATCGCACACCCGGGGGCGAAAGCCTGCGCTGCGCCATCACGTTGCAGCGGATCCGGTCGCTGGTGATTCCACCCACCTGGACGCAGGTGTGGATCTGCCCGCGCGACACCGGCCATATCCAGGCGACGGGGCGCGATGCGCGCGGCCGCAAGCAGTATATCTACCACCCGGATTTCCGCTCTTTACGCGAGACCGGCAAATACGAGGCGCTGCCGGCATTTGCCAAACTGCTGCCCGGCATCCGCGCCCGCGTCGCCGCCGACATGGCGCTGCCCGGCCTGCCGCGCGACAAGGTGCTGGCCACCATCGTGCACCTGCTGGAAACCACGCTGATCCGCATCGGCAATGCCAATTACGCGGCCCAGAACGGCAGCCATGGCCTGACCACGCTGAACCGCAAACACGTAAAGATCGAGCGCGGCGTGTTGCGCTTCCGCTTCATGGGCAAGAGCGGCAAGAGCTGGGACCTGCAGCTGCATGACCGTCGCGTGCTGAAAGTCATTCGCGCCTGCCAGGAGTTGCCGGGGCAGGAGCTGTTCCTCTATCGCGATGATGACGGCGGCGTGGCCAGCGTCAGTTCGGCCGATGTGAACGATTACCTGCGCCAGATCAGCCAGGGCAGCGAGATCACGGCCAAGGACTTCCGCACCTGGGCGGGCACCGTGCTGGCGGCGCTGACCCTGCAGGCCTTTCCCGCGCCCTCCAGCCAGCGCGTCGCCAACCGCAACCTGCGCGCGGCGCTGACGCAGGTGAGCGCCAAGCTCGGCAACACGGTGGCGATCTGCCGCAAATGCTACATCCATCCAGTGGTGATCGAGCGCTACCTGAGCGGTCGTCACCGCATCGCCATTCCCGCGATCACGCCGGCCGATGCTGCCGGCCTGCGACCGGAAGAATGGGCGGTGCTGCGTCACATTTGTGGTAAACCGCGCAAAACTGAAAAACGCACCAAAAATAATCGCAGCGGAACTACACCGCGATCACAGCGTTTATCCAACGGACGACTATATCCTTCAGCACCCCAGACTTCCGCGTCATAGGCCGTAGGCCTGAAACGTCATTCAGGTCGCCGGATAAAAAAGGAGTGCCCCATGCAGACCCAGATTCACGTTCTCGACTGGACTGTCGACGCCGCCGCCAAGATCGTCGAGAACGACGATTATATCGTGTCGATGTATGACAATGCCGAAGGCGACTATGACGTTGCCTATATCCGCGCCAAGCGCCTGCAGTCCGATGCTGTCGAGCGCGCGACCCGCGCCACCGCGATGCGCGAAGCCCGCGTCGCCTTCACATTGGCTATGCGCGGCCGCTGATTCAAGTTTCTCCGTGGAAGACCTGCCAACGGCCGCCTTCAGGGCGGCCGTTTCTTTTATGCGGCAGACTGGGCCGCCTTCAGGGCGGCCGTTCCTTTTTGGCTTAAGCCGCGGCGGCTTTTTCCGCCAGACCGAATTCCTGCGCCAGCAGCTCATAGGAACGCCGCTTCACATCCTGGCTGTGGGTCCAGGTCAGGATCACCACTTCATCCAGCTGCATCTGCGCAGCATAGAGACGCAGCTTCTGCGCCACCTGACTGGCCGCGCCGGCGAAACTGCGCTGCCACAGCGCCGCGACTTCGGTCTCTTCGGCCGGCGTGAAGGCCGGCACGTCGTCGGGTGCCAGCAAAGGACCGAGCTTGCCCTGGTTGCGGTCGAGCCGCCAGCGCGCGCGGGTGCGGAACAGATGCCGCGCCTCGTCTTCCGTGTCGGCGGCGAGCGCCCAGATACAGAGATTGGCGCGCGGCGACTGCCCAAAGGCAGACGGCTTGAAATTGCGGCGATAGAGCTTCAACGCCTGGTCGGCGCCGCGCCCGTCGGTGATGAAATGCGCAAATGAATACGGCAAGCCAAAATGCGCGGCGAGCTGCGCACCGTAATCCGACGAGCCCAGCATCCACATCTCGGGCGCCGTGGCCTCGGTCATCGGATGGGCGGCCACACTGCGGAAGCTGTGACCTTCGGGCAGCTCCAGCCCGTGCATCCAGTGCAGCAGGTCGCGCACCTGGGCGGGGAAGCCGTCGCCGCCATCGCTATGGGGATTGAGCGCGTAAGCCGTGCGGCCATCCGAACCCGGGGCGCGGCCGACACCCAGATCAATGCGACCAGGCGCCAGCGCATCGAGAATGCGGAACTGCTCGGCCACATGCAGCGCGGAATAATGCGGCAGCATCACACCGGCAGACCCCAGGCGGATACGCTCGGTGCGCATGGCCAGCGCGGCCAGCAGCACTTCAGGTGCCGTGCCGACGATACTGGCATGATTATGATGTTCGGAGACCCAGAAGCGGCTGTAGCCCAGCGCCTCGCAATGCTGCGCCAGCGCGACGGTATCGCGGATGGCGGCATCTTCAGTCTTGCCGACGGAAACGGTGGATTGGTCGAGGACGGACAGCTTGAGATCGGGCATGCACCGCATCTAGCGCAGCCCGGCATGGCCGGCAAGCCGCCAAAAACGACCTAGACGCTGAACAGCGCCACCAAGATAGCGGCGATGACGAAGGCCATCCCGATATAGACCCACAGACCGGTGGTCTGGCGGGATTCTTCGGCTGTTTCAGGCGGCAACACGTCGCCCTCGATCACCTGCTTGTCCCGGGCTTCGGTGAGGTTCATGTCCATGCCCTCCCTGCAGTTGTAGGGACTCGAACCCTGCAGAAACCCCTCAGTTCCGGGGAACAGCGGGCCTGCGCCCGGGTTTACCTTCATCTACCCACAACGGAAAACGGAAAGGAGGCCTCGATGGCAGAGGTACGGTCCATTGAATCCCGCCATGAGGCGCGCGGCGGCAATCTCGGCCCGCTGACGCCAGCCGACAAACGCGTGGTTGACCTGATCACGTTGCTGAGTCAGCGCTGTCACGATTCCCATGAAGGCTACCGCAAGGCAGCGGAACAGACCTGCGACGACGACTTGGCCTATGAATTCGAGCAGATGGCCGAGGAGCGTCGCGCCATGGCGGCGGATATCGATAACGCCTTGCGCGGACTGGGCAAGGAACCACCCAGCGGCAGTTCGTCGCTCGGTGCACTGCACAGGCTGTTCGTCGGCGCCAAATCCATGCTGTCGCGCAACGACCGCAAGGCGATCCTGGAGGAAGTGGCGCGTGGCGAAAGCGCGTTCGAGGAAACCTATGACGAGGTGCTGGTGATGGATTTGTCCTACGATCTGCGTCGCATGTTGCAGGGCCAGCATCGCTCGGCCAAGCGCGCCCGCGACTATTACGCCAGTCTGGCCGGCAGCGCGCCGGATGATCTACGGCATGGTCTCGCCACCACGGTGAATGGCGTGATCGCGGCGGCGAAACAGCGACCGATGCTGGTGACCGGCATTGCCGTCGTGGCCGGGGCCTTGTTTGCCGCCGCCGTCGCCGGCAGGCATTACAAGCGCTGGTGATGACGAGCGGCATGCTGCAGGGGCAGCAGGTTCCCGTCGATCCGCCGATGGAGCCTGGCATCCCGCCGCCCTTGAAGGAGCCGCCGCCGTTGCGCGAGCCGGAAGAACCGCCGGAGCGGCTGCCGCCCCTCAATCCGCCCATTCCGGAAAAGCTCTAGAGAAAACGCCCGCCGTAAAAAGCGGGCGTTTTCATATTCCGCCACGTCGGCAAAAAAATAGCGGATGCCGAGGCATCCGCCGAGTTGGGGGGAAGGACCTACAGAGGAAAGAACGGACTGTAGAAAGTCTGCCGGCCCCGGGCCGGGGGGAGAGTCAACCCGAGGCCGGCGATGTGGCTAGGCGGGGGGACGCACTAGGCCAGCGGGGGACGGCGCCCGGTGATGAGATGCGCGATCAGGCTGACCACGAAGATCACCAGGAAGATGAAGAACAGGATTTGCGCGATACTGGCCGAGGCAGCGGCAATGCCGCCGAAACCGAACAGGCCTGCGACCAGCGCAAGGATGAAGAAGATCAGGGCCCAATAGAGCATGGTGGCTACTCCTCTTTTGCGCCCTCCGCAGGCCGTCCTAAAACAGGGCAGGCATATCGCGGCGGGCAGTCGCAAGAGAAACGGGATCTCGCGCCTTTGGTTTCACCAAGACACGGGAGAAAACCGGGAGAAAGCTGTGACCGGGCGGTCACAGCATCGCATCCCTGTTTTTACAGTATTTGCCGATTTATCGCTATTTTTAGCCGAGCAGCAGGGTTTCCACCACGCGCTGGACCTCGGCTGCCTCGCTCAAGGTCGCCAGATCCTGCGGCTCATTGCGGGTCAGGGCGGCCACCTTGTCGAGCTGCCGCTTCAAAACCAGCGGCCGCATCTTTTCATTGGGCAGCGCATCGGGGGCTTCGCGCCAGACACCATCGGCCTCCAGCTTTTCGGCAATCGACCAGTCGCGCAGGCGGATGCGGCCCTGCGGCCCGATGATGGTGAAGAGATTGTGGTCGGGCTTGTCGGTCTTGCCGACACTGCCATCCAGCGTCACCGGCAAGGTGCCGGCCAGCAGCGCACCGGCGATGGCGCGTTCGGATTTGCCGGCTTCGGGATAGGCGACGCTATGGGACTTCAACTGAAGAGGCCCGAACAGGCGGCGCGCCAGGAACAGGAAATGTGAGCCGACCTCGCGCGCAAAGCCGCCCTGGGCGCGCGCATCCAGCCAGTTCACCGCATCGACCTGCCAGGGCCGCGGCCAGGCGGCGAAGCCGATCTCGATCTCGATGCGCTCGACCGGACCCGTCGCGCCCTCCTTCATCCAGGCACGCAGCTGGTCGACCGCAAAGGACGAGGCGAAGGGGAAATTGACGCCGCTGCGACCGGCCGCGGTCGCGGCCTGCTTCACGAAAGCATCGGCATCGGCGATATCGACGGCCAGCGGCTTTTCACAGAAGACCGCCTTGTTTGCTGCGAAAGCCGAGCGCGCATAGCCCAGATGGGAAGCCGGCGGCGAGGCGATATACAGGCAGTCGCAGGCAGCGATGGTATCGGCCGCCGAGGCCAGTCGCGATATCTGGGGCAGATCGGCGGCCAGACGCTGCATCGCCACCTCGGAAGGATCCCAGACGCCGGCGACCGTCAGCACGGCCGGATCGTGGTTGATGGCGGCGCGCAGCAGGCGCTCGCCCATGATGCCGTATCCGATAATGCCCAGACGAACTGCCGACATGGCTGACTGACCCCTGAATGAAAATGCCGCGCATTATAGGAATGGCTGGCGGTTTGACTACAGCGGACCAAATGGGCCAGTGCGAGCAGGGGGTAACTCCAGCTTGCACGAAACGCATGGTCTCGCTGATCGATCTCGATCGCCTGGTGGAAGCCGGCCAGATCACCGATACGCCGCTGCTGGAAAACGCGGCCTGACATACCGTGCGTTCCCCAGACGCCCATGAAAAAGGCGGGTCGCGCAAGCGCCCGCCTTTTTGTATCTGATGTCGTCCGCTTTTATCTGATGCGGAAGGGCAGGTTCGCCGTGGCCGCCGCGCCCTTGCCGTCACGCACGGTGACGAACAGGCGGTAGTTGCCGGGCTGCAGCCCCGCGATCGCCGCGCCCTTCGGGCCGGGCTCGCGCACCGCCTGCGGGAAGACCGGCGGCACGGCTTCAGCATCGCCGGCGGTTTTCAGGTCGGTGCTTTCCGCCATCACCTGCCAGACCACGCCATACTGGTCGCCGTCCGGATCCTCGACGGCCAGTTCGGCACGACCGACCTGGTCCTTGTTCCACTCATCGCCACCCTGCGTGAAGCGGAACAGCGCGATGCGCGGCGCGCGGTTGCCCTGCGGGGTGTTGCCGCCCCAAGCCGCCGCCATCGCCTCGGCCACGCGGCCATACTCTCCACCCTGCAGCAGCAGGCTGTGCCAGGTCGGCGTCACTTCCTGCTTCTGGCCCCAATAGAAGACGATCTGACCCTGCACCTGCGGCTGCAACGCAGTGAACCAGCGCGACATCATCGCCGCCTTTTCGTCGCTGCTGGGTTCGATCGCCGCGCCCCAGCTGGTGCGCCGCGCCTGCCACTGGCCGAGCGGGCCCATCTCGGTGACGATCAGCGGGCCACGCCAGCCCTGCGCATGCACGCGCGACGGCAGCGAGGGCAGCGCATCGCCATAGGAGTTGACACCCAGCACCTGGATGCTGGGGGCATGCTTGCGCAGCTTGACGATCTTGTCGGCGCCGGTCTCGGCCAGGATCGCCATGGTGGGATGGTTGGGATCGAGGCGGCGGACCAGGCGCGCGGCTTCCTCGATGGCCGGCCAGACATCGCTGTCGTCCTTGAGATCGGACTCGATCTCGTTGCCGATGCCCCACATCAGCAGGGCGGGATGGTTCTTGTAGCGGTTGACGAACTCGGTGAGCTTCTGCAGCTGCGGCCCGACCTGCGAGAGATCGCGATAGCTGAAGCCCCGGCGCGGATGCTCCATCCAGAAGCCGGCGATCACCATCAGGCCGGCCTTCTGCGCCTCGTCCAGCACGAAGCCGGTCTCGTCGCCATAGGTGCGCACCGTGGTGGCGCCCAACTGCTTGAGCAGGCCGAAGCGGCTCTGGCCGGCGGCGCCCACGGCCACGAAGGGCTTGCCGTCGACCAGGATGGCGTCGCGCTCGACCACCACATTGGCAGCCTGCGCGGCGGGAACGGCAAGACCGGCGGCGCCCAGCAGGGCAGCGGTCAGGCCAATGAAGGCAAAGGGGCGGAACAACAGCATGGCCGAGACTCATGCCCAGATGCGCCGCCGCATGCAAGCGCCTTCGCGGTGACAGTGGATAAAACCCCGGTTTCCCGGCTGACGGCCTCAATCGGCCGGCGCACCGACGCTGTTGCTGGCGGCGGCGACGGGATCGGCCTTGGCCGCTTCAGCCGGACCGGAGCGCAGCGGGGTTTCGCGCAGGCGGATAATGACGGCCAGCGCCAAGGCGGCCACCGCGGCGCCGATCAGGAACACGGTCTGGAAGGCGCCGGTCATGGCGGCGGCCACGCCTTCGCGCAGGGGTAGCGGCGTGGTGACGAGTGCACTCGTGCCCGCACGCAGCAGGTGGACGGCGGGCGCGGCACCCAGCAGCTCGTGCCCCGGCACAGCAGCGATCAGCTGGTTCATGCGGCCGATCAGCACCGCGCCGAACAGCGCCACACCGAAGGAGCCACCCATCGAGCGGAAGAAAGAGACCGAGGCCGTGCCGACGCCCAGGTCGCGATGCTCGACTGTGTTCTGCACCGCCATCAGCATGATCGGCATGAACAGGCCGACGCCATAGCCCGACATCGCCATGAAAAGCCCGGTGAGCCAGAGCGGGGTGGTGGCGCTGACGGTGCTGAGCAGCAGCATGGCCATCAGCACGAATCCTAAGCCGATCAGCGGAAAGCGCTTGTAGCGGCCGGTGCGGCTGGCGATCTGGCCCGCCGTGATGGCCCCTGCAACTGAGGTGCAGGTGAGCGGAATCAGCATCAGGCCGGCATCGCCCGACGTCATCTGGTAGACCATCTGCAGCAGCAGCGGCATGTAGACCAGGCTGCCGATCATCACCATGGCCAGCAGGGTGCTGGCACCCATGGCAATGACATAGTTGGCGTTGCGGAACAGGCGCGGCGGCAGGATCGGCTCGGGCGCGTGATGCTCCTGCCAGACGCTGGCGGCGAACAGCAGCAGCGCCGCGATGCCAAGGCCGACGATCACCGGCGAGGTCCATTCGACTTCGTTGCCGCCCATGGTGGTGATCAACAGAATGCAGCAGACGGCCGAAACGATCAGCACCGCGCCGGCATAGTCGATCTTGTGGCGCAGCCGCTTCACCGGCAGACGCTTCAGCGTCTTCTGCGCCATCAGCAGCGCGCCCAGGCCAAACGGCAGGTTGATCCAGAAGATCCAGGCCCAACCCCAGTGTTCGGTGAACAGGCCGCCCAGCACCGGGCCGGCAACGCTGGCCACCGCAAACACGCTGGCGATGTAGCCCTGGTAGCGGCCGCGTTCGCGCGGGCTGACCACATCGGCGATGGTGGCATGCGCCATCGCCAGCAGGCCGCCGCCGCCCAGGCCCTGCAGCGCCCGATAGAGCACCAGCTCCTTCATCGTCGTCGCCAAGCCACAGAGCAGCGAGGTGATCAGGAAGATGGCGATGGCCACCTGCAGCATGCGTTTGCGGCCATAGAGATCGGAGAGCTTGCCGTAGATCGGCGTCGCCGCCGTGGAGGTGAGCAGATAGGCCGAGACCACCCAGCTCAAGTGTTCGGCGTCGCGCAGGTCGGCGGCGATGCCGGGCAGCGCGGTGGCGACGATGGTCTGCTCAAGGGCGGCCAGGAACATGCCGAGCATCAGCCCGAACAGGATGACGATCTTTTCCTGATGGCTGAAATAGACGGGACCCGAATGCGGGTCGGTGGCGGGCGTCTGGCTGGTCATGATCGACGGGGAGCTGCGCGGCGCGGGCAAAGGAGGCTGCGTCGCAGGGGAAAACGTCGTATACGTTCTACTAGACCCGCAGCGCCGGGCTGGCAAGACGCATTTCGCTACGCCGCGCCGTCATATATATGGTGCGTAAATGGTTCGTCTGGTCCCGCTGGTCCGGTGTGACCGCATCGGTTAGCGTGCAGCGGTTTTTTGGGGAGTTTCATGCGTCACCATCTGGAACATTTCGTCGAGCGTGCACTGTTTGCCAGCCGCTGGATCATGGCGCCCTTCTATATGGGCCTGGCCGTCGCGCTGCTGCTGCTGCTGATCAAGTTCCTGCAGGAGCTGTTCCACACCATCCCCGTCGTCTTCACGATGAGCGAATCCCAGCTCGTGCTGTCGATCCTGTCGCTGATCGACCTGTCGCTGGCCGGCAACCTGCTGCTGCTGGTGATCTTCTCGGGCTACGAAAACTTCGTCTCCAAGATCGATACCGGCGACAACAAGGACCGTCCGAGCTGGATGGGCAAGATCGATTACTCGGGCATGAAGCTGAAACTGGTGGCCAGCATCGTGGCCATCTCGGCGATCCAGCTGCTGCGTGCCTTCATGAATATCGAGGAGCGCAACAATATCGAGCTGGCCTGGCTGGTCGGCATCCACCTCACCTTCGTCATCTCCGGCGTGCTGCTGGCCTGGATGGACCGCCTGACCGAGCATGCCGAGGGCCATGGCAAGGATCCGCATATCCCCGATGACGAGACCGTCGCCGACGGCACCATCGACAACGGCGATGCCAAGGCCAAGCCGGCGCCGAAGAAGAAAAGCGAGCACTGACGGCGTCATGATGCGGCAGCGGTGGGGCGCGCGGCGGACGGCGCTTGCACTGCTGTCGCTCCTGCTGCTGCCCATCCTGCTGGCCGCCTGCGCGGGCGATCCCTATCGTGACTACGATCCCTATCCGGAAGCGATCCAGCGCCCGCATCCGGCGCCGCAATTCCAGGCCGTGCCGCATACCGACCGTGCCGGTGCGGTGCTCACCGGCTTGGATCCCGGTCGCTCCTTCTTTCCGCTGGCCTTGAGCGGCGCACTGGTGGATTACAATCTCGGCCTCAATCGCGGCTTCCACACAGCCTTCCTCGCCGACTTCAACGCGGTCGTCGCCGATCCGGAGCAGCCGCTGGATGGCATGCTGGCGGCGGCGGAAGGATCGCGGGTGCAGTTGCTGCGACCCTCGCAGGACTTGCCGCATGCCGCACTGCTGGATGCCTCAACCGCATCCGTCGTTCCCATGCCACGCGATCCCGCGCTGGCCGACCGCTTCGCCGCCGCCGCGCGACAGACCCCGACCCGTCCGGTCTGGGCGCTGCTGCCCGCCTATGCCAAGGCGCAGGAGCGCCTGCTCGAACCGCAGGAGGCGCGGGTGCTGGCCTGGAGCGCCATTGTCGCCGGCGCCAGCGGCCTGATCTGGCAGGGCGAGGACAATTACGCCGCACGCAACGCCGGCGCGCTGGGCATCACCGCGCAGCCGCGGCTGGATTACGGCATCCGCACCGGCAGCATCGCGCCGCTGGTGGTGACGCCGGAAGCCGCATCCTCGGCGCGCCGTCTGTGGGATGCGGTGGCGCAGATGAACCGGCGCTTCGCCCGCATCGCGCCGGCGCTGCTGCAGCCCGACGCCAGCGGCTACAGCGTCGGCATCCGCAGCGACGCCAGGCGCGAGGCCGCGCCGCTGCTGCGCACGATGATGAAGCGCCATGACGGCGGCTATCTGCTGATCGTGGTCAATCCGGCGCCGCGCAGCGAGGCCTATCGCATCGCGCTGTCCTTCACCAGGGTGGCGCGGATGGATGACGAGGCGCCGGTGGAGCAGGATTCCGAGCGCGGCCTGTTCCGCGACCGCATCGATGCTTACGGCGTGCAGCTCTACCGCATCATGCCTTGACGGGCAGGATGGCGGCGCAGAGCGCGGGCACCGCCGCCTTGTCCCTACCATGCACCACAAAGCTTTCGGTACTGCGGGCCACACCCGTCACCGTGACGGCCACGCCGCGCTTGGGGCAAATGCCGAGACAGCGCACGCGGGCGACGCGCACATCCTTCTTATGGTCACGCGCCTTGATCTCGTCCTTCAGCGCCTGGGTCAGTTCAACGCCTTTGCCGCCCTCGCATTCCGAGCAGACCAGCACCAGCGCCGTCGACCATGGCGCGTCAACGACTTCGAGAACCGGCTTTTCTGGATGCGACATGGGAGTTTTCAGAACACGCGTTTTCGGATAAGACTGCCTGTACCGAGATAGGGCGACGCGCAGCGAAGCGCAAGCTTGGCTTGGGCACAAGAGAGATAAAACGTCTCGCCCCCGTCTCCGGTTCCACACTGTTGCACAACTACAACGCCGCCAACCGTTTTACGGAAATGACGGTGCATATCCTTGTGCGGCGCGTTGAGAACCCCACATCAGCGGCAACTGCCCGTGCAAAAAAGGCAGAGCTCGCGCCCCTCGCCACTTGTGTAAAGGATTGCATCGCATGTCACGCATCGCTCCCCGTATCGCCTCCGCCGCTTTCGCGGCCGCCCTTCTCACCGCCACCGCTGTCGTTCCGGCCATGGCCCAGGACAATACTGCGCTGCGCACCGGCAGCTATGGCGGTATCAGCGGCGGCGCGCTCATCCCGCAGGATCGCGACGGCAACAGCAGCCTCGAGCTGCAGAGCAACACCGGCTACAGCCTGTTCGGCCAGTACGGTTACCGCTTCCCCAACCAGCTCCGCCTGGAAGGCGAACTCGGTTACGGCAACTATGAATTCGACCGGTTGCGTCGCGGCGGCAGCAGCAGCGCGGTCAGCGATGACGTCGACCAGTATTCGGCGACAGGCGCAGCCTATTACGACTTCAACACGCGCTCGCCGATGACCCCGTATCTCGGTGCGGGCGCCGGTATCGTGCATCAGCGCCTCGATCGCAACACCGCCAGCGCCGGCGGCGCGACGCTGGGCGGCAACGACGGCAACAGCACCGACTTCACCGCGTTTGGCGAAGCCGGTCTGGCCTACCAGGTGTCGAAGAGCCTGGAGATCGTGCCGAGCTATCGCTACCAGTGGATCAATGATGGCGAGCAGGGCCTGGACGACACCACCCAGCATGTGGCCCGCATCGGCTTGCGCAGCTGGTTTTAAGCCAGTTCAGAATCAGGATCGGCAATGCGGCGGCGAGGCTTCGGCCTCGCCGCCTTTTTCATGTCCCCCATCATCTAAACCGCCCAGATCATCAAGGATGGGGCAGTCGGGCCGGTCGTCGCCATGGCAGGCCTCGGCCAGATGGCGCAGGCTGCGCTTCATCGCCTGCAACTCTGCAATCTTGCGCGTCAGCTCGTCGATATGGCGCAGCGCGATGTCCTTCACCGCCGCCGAGGGCCGCTCGCCGTCCTGCCACAGGCCCAGCAGCATGCGGATATCCTCCAGGGCGAAGCCCAGATCGCGGGCGCGGCGGATGAAGCGCAGCAGATGCACGTCGCGATCGGCATAGACGCGGTAGCCGCCGCCGGTGCGGCCGGCTGCCGGCATCAGGCCGATGCTTTCGTAATAGCGGATCATCTTGGCGGTAACGCCCGAGGCGGCGCTGGCCTGACCGATATTCATCGCGACACCTCTTCTCCAGCAGGTTTCCAGCGCTTGAGCAGCAGGGCATTGGCCAGCACGCTGACGCTGGACAGCGCCATGGCCGCGCCGGCCAGCATCGGGCTGAGCAGGCCGAAGGCGGCCAGCGGAATGCCAATCACATTATAGGCGAAGGCCCAGCCGAGATTCTGGCGGATGCGCGCATCGGTCGCGCGCGCAATCGCGATCGCATCGGCGACCAGCGCCGGATTGCCGCGCATCAGCGTGATGCCCGCCGCCTGCATGGCCACATCGGTGCCGCCGGCGCCATGTTCGTCCGGACCGATGGCAATACCGATATGGGCAGCAGTCAGCGCCGGCGCATCATTGATGCCGTCACCGACCATGGCGACGATCTCGCCCTGTTTCTGCAGGGCGGCAATGCGCACCGCCTTGTCCTGCGGCAACAACCGCGCTTCCACCGTATCGATGCCAAGCTGGGCAGCCACGGCGCGCGCCGCGCCCGCATTGTCGCCCGACAGCAGCAGGGTGCGGATACCCATGGCATGCAGGCGTGCGACGGCGGCCGGCGCCGTGTCCTTCAGCGTATCGCCGAAGGCGATCAGGCCGAGCGCACGACGCCCCGGCAGGCTGGCGAGCCAGGAAACCGTGTAGCCCTGTGATGCCAGCGCTTCGGCCTTGTCATGCAGGGCTGCCGTATCGATGCCCTGCATGGTCATCAGCGCCTCGCGACCCAGCAGCATCGGTTGGCCATCGACCAGGCCGCTGACGCCATAGCCGGCGATGTCGCGGAAATCCCCGACCGGCAGCAGGACCTGCGTGCCGGCGTGGCGACGCAGCGCCTGCGCCAGCGGATGCTGCGACCCGGCCTGCAGGCTGGCGGCCAGATGCAGAAGCGGTGCGGTGTCCCCGCCATCCGCGGCCACAATCTCGGTCACGGCCGGGCGGCCCTTGGTCAGCGTGCCGGTCTTGTCGAAGGCCACCATGGTGACGTCACGCGCCGCCTCCAACGCCTCGGCGTCTCGCACCAGGATGCCATGCCTTGCCGCCAAACCGGTGCCGACCATCAGCGCGGCCGGTGTGGCCAGGCCGAGCGCGCAGGGGCAGGCGATCACCAGCACGGCGACAGCCTGCAGCACCGCACGTTCGACATCGCCATCGGTCAGCGACAGCGTCAGTGTGAAGGTGATCAGCGCGAGGAACAGCACGGCCGGCACGAAGATGGCGCTGATCTGGTCGACACGCTTCTGCACCGGCGCTTTTGACCCTTGCGCGGTTTCGATCAGGCGCACGATGCGGCCCAGCATGGTCTCCTGCCCGGTCGCCGCCACCTGCACGATCAGCAAGCCATCGCGATTGATGGTGCCGGCATGCACGGCGGCGCCGACACTTTTTTCCACCGGCAGGCTTTCACCGGTCAGCATCGATTCATCGACGCTGCCGCGTCCCTCCAGCACATCGCCATCGGCGGCGAAGGCTTCGCCGGCGCGCACCAGGATTATGTCGCCGCGGCGCAGCAGCACGCTGTCGATATCTTCTTCGGTGCCGTCAGCCAGGCGGCGGCGCGCTTTGGCCGGATGCAGGCGCATCAGCGCGCGCAGCGCCGACACTGTCTGGCGCTTGGCGCGCAGCTCCAGCCACTTGCCCAGACGCACGAAGGCGATGATGGCGACAGAAGCCTCGAAATACAGATGCGGCATCACACCATGCGCCAGATGCGGCGCGGCGACATACCAGTTCCATACGCTCAAACACCAGGCCGCCGTGGTGCCCAGCGCCACCAGCAGATCCATATTGCCGCTGCGCGCACGCAGCGCCGCAAAGGCGCCGCGATAGAACCGCCAGCCCAGCAGGAACTGCACCGGCGTAGCGATGGCGAACTGCAGCCAGGGCGGCAGCATGCGGTTATGAATGCCCAGCACTTCGGCCAGCATGCCGCCGAGCAGCGGCAGGGCCAGCAACAGCGCCAGCGCGGCCAGCTGCCCTTCGCGCGCCAGCGCGGCATCTGCCTTGCTGTCATCCTGCACGGTCACCGCCGCCAGCGGACGCGCGTCATAGCCGGCCTTGCGCACCGCCTCGACCAGCGCGTCGACGGTGGCCGAGCCCAGGATGCGCGCGCTTTCGCCAGCGAGGTTGACGCTGGCTGCGGTCACGCCCGGCACATGGGACAGCGCCTTCTCGACCCGGCCGGCGCAGGAGGCGCAGGTCATGCCGGAAATCGCCAGGGAAAGACCGGGCTGGGAAAGACCGGGCTGGGAGGGGACGGATTGGGAAACAGCGGACATCGGGGAAACCTTCCGGCAGGACATATCTGCCTCTCTAGATAAGGGTTCCCATCATGGGAAGGTCAAGAGGGGGTTTAGCGCGCGCCGTGCAGCTACCGGGACGGGATTCTGATCAATTCTGTTTTTCCCCAAGTTTTCAGGGGATTATCGATTCATAATCACGTCAGCAGGGCTGTCCTTTGCTAGGATGTCGCGCATGGATTTCGTGGCCAGCCTCCCCGACCCGCTGACCGAGCCCAGCCGCCGCTTCTTCGCAGAATGGCACCGCTGGCGCGGCGGCGGTCTAGTGCCGCAGCGCAGCGCCATGGATACCGGCCGGCTCGGCGAGTTGCTGACGCGCTGCCTGCTGCTGGAAATCCGCAGCCCCGATGACATGCCGATCCATTTTGCCGGCACGGTCATCGGCGACCTGCTGGGCACCAACCTGGGCGGCCGCAACTATCTCGATCTCACCACGGCCAACAACCGACGCCAGCGCGCCGCGCTGCTGCTGGCCGAAGTGACCCAGCCCTGTGCCGCGGTCATCTACTACTGGCTGGAAACCAATGCCGGCGGGGTACTACCGGTCGAACTAGTCTCCGCGCCGCTCTGTCGCCCCGGCAGCACCACACCCTCGCTGGTGCTGGCCTGCGCCTCGCCGCTGATGCCTGCCGAAGGCGAGCTGCGCATGGCGCCACGGTCCTATGCGGAGGGCGAGGGCCTGCAGTTCATCGATATCGGCGCCGGTACACCGGCCGCCGCCACGATTCACGCCAACGGACGCGCTGAATCATGAGCCCGCAAAACACCACGGATTTCGTGGCACTGCGCGCCCTGCTCGAAAAACGTCACGATGGCGTGTTGCCGCAAGTGGCGCCACAGACCGCGAGCGGACATGACCTGTCAGCGGAAAGCCTGCATCTGCTCGCCGCCTGGAAAAGCTGGCGCGGCGAACGGCTGCTGCCCCGGCGGCGCGACATGAATTTGGTTTCCATCGCCCGCCTGATGCCGGCGCTCTCGCTACTCGACGTGATCAGCCCCGAGCGCGCTGTTTTCCGCCTTGCCGGCAGCGATATCGAACGCCTGGTGGGCCAGCGTCTGACCGGACGGAATTTCGTGACCATGGCGGAGCCGATGCTGCAGACCGGACGCGGCGCCATGTTCTGGGCGGCCGCGACCCAGCCCTGCGCCGCCGTCAGCATTCACGTCATCACCCAGAGCGATGGCAGTCAGCACCGCCTGCAGAGTTTTGCCCTGCCGATCCTGCCGGACGACACGAGCGCGCCGGTACAGCTCCTTGTCGTCACCGGCAACCTGCCGCACCCGAAAGGCGGCACCAGCACGGATCCCCTGCGCCATCGCGGCACGGTCCGGTATTTTGTCGATCTGGGCGCCGGCCTGCCAGCACTTCCGTAACGACGCCTGCGCAGCAGCGCGCGCCGTGCCGCATGATCCTTCCTGCGGCCGGCACGAACGGGTGGCGGGTTATTACGCCGCCTCGGGGTAGCGGGCCGCCTGACCATCCTGCGCGCTGGCTTTCGTGTCGCGGAAGAAGCCAATCAGGGTCGACAGCTCGCGCGACTGCCCGGCCAGGGTCTGTGCCGACGCGCTGGTTTCCTCCACCAGTGCGCCATTGCGCTGGGTGAGTTCATCCATCTGGCCGACGGCCGTATTGATTTCCTGCATGGCGCGCGCCTGTTCCCCGCTTGCCGTGGCGATCTCGGCAACGATGTCGTTTACTTCCTTCACCGCAACAAGGATATCCTGCAATGCCGTGCCGGTCTGATTGACCAGCTGCACGCCGGACCGCACCTGCGTGTTCGATGCGGTGATGAGCGCCTTGATGTCCTTCGAGGCCTCGGCCGAGCGTCCGGCCAGCGCCCGCACTTCCTGCGCCACCACGGCAAAGCCCTTGCCGGCTTCACCTGCACGCGCAGCCTCGACCGAGGCATTCAGCGCCAGCAGGTTGGTCTGGAAGGCGATCTCGTCGATCAGTCCGATGATGTCGGAAATCTTCTGTGCACTTGCCTCGATCTCCGTCACGGCCATCACCGCCCGCTCGACGACCGCACTGCCGTTGGCGGCGGTATCGCGGGCAATGGTGGCGCGCTGGGTGGCGGACTGGGCGTTGGCGGCATTCTGCCGCACGGTTTCCGTCACCTCGTGCATGGCGGCAGCGGTCTGCTCCAGACTGGCCGCCTGGCTTTCGGTGCGCTGCGACAGATCATGGGCGCCACCGGCGATTTCGTCGGAGGCGGCATTCACGTTGAGCGCCGTCTTGCTGATCTTGCCGGTGATGTCGCGCAGCTTGTGGATCGTGGCGTTGCAGTTGTCCTGCAGGTTCTTGAGCTGGCCACCGTAACTGCCCTGCATGGTATTGCTGAGGTCGCCGGTAGCCATGGCGTTAAGGACGGTGTCAACTTCATTCACGGCCTGCGATATGGTCTGCACCAGGCCATTGATGCCGGCGGCAATCTCCCGCATGAAGCCGCTCTTGCCTTCCAGCGCGACGCGGCGCGCCAGATCGCCCTGCTGCGCGGCCTCGACCAGGCCCGCAACCTCGATCTGGATGGCATGCTGCTGGGTCATGTCCCGCCACTCGACAGCCGTGCCCAGGCGTTTGCCGGTGGCATCAAACACCGGAACAGCCGTCAGGTCGAAACGCCGCCCGCCGACCGCGATCGCGGTCTGGTGCGGCTTTTCCAGCGCCGTCAGCATGCTGCGCTGATGCGCGGGGTTCTTATGGAAGATGTCGATCGATTTCCCGATCATGGTGGCGGGATCGAAGGCCGGCAGATCCTTGCGGATGTCATGCTGCGCTACATCGAACATTTCCACCGCGGCACGGTTCACGAAGATGATGTTGTTGTTTGCGTCTGCCAGCATGACGCAGGCGGTGATGCTGCGCAGCGTCTCTCCGGTCTGCAGTCCAGTGACAATGCGATCGCGGATTTCCTCGGCACCGCGCAGCGCGGCGCCGATTTCATCGCCGCGCTCCTTGCCGGTCGTATCAATATCGACCTTGCCGGCAACCAGATCGGTCAGCGCCCCCGTCACGCGACGGATCGGCCGGGCGAGGGCGTTGCCGAACCACAGGCCGATGGCAACGGCGGCGACAGTCGCCAGCAGCAGGACGATCAGCACCTGGAGCGTGGCGGAATTGACAACCGCATAGGCATAGTCGGTGGACACGCGGGTGAGGATGGACCAGCCGAGGCCCGGATAGTCGTAGGCACCCTGACTGCGATGATAGCCCGCAACCTGTGCAATGGCCTTGCGCGCATGCATCGATTCGATGCCGCCCGCCTTGCCGGCGACAGCCAGCTTCGCCGCTTCAACGCCCGCCTCGGCCAGATTGAGTTTTCCAAGAACCGCCCAGTCGCGCGCATAAGCGCCACCCTTCTGGCGGGCCGGATCGTAATCGACAAGAACCACGCCCCGTGAATCCAGCAGCGTGATTTCAGCATCCTGCAGGCCGCTGACCGAAAGGTTGGCGCCAGACTGTTCAATGATCTGTTCCACCAGATCGAAACCGGCGAAGTTCACCCAGACGGCAATCGTCTTGCCCATCGCGTCAGTGACCGGCGCGGCAAAGATCATCGCATAGTCGTTGCCGTCATAGAGACCGGTCAGTTCCGCATGGCGGGCCGGCTGTTCGACCACGCTGCCGGTAAAACCGTTGGCGCCGTTCAGGAATTTTCCATCCAGCGCGGCGCGCAGCCAGCTGGCGGCGGCGTAATTGCGCTCATAAAGCGCCGTGGTGGCAAGCGGCTTGCCGGCGGCTGATTTCGAATTGACGGCCAGTACCTTGCCATCGGGGCTGACCAGCAGCATCAGTTTGTAGATGCCGTAATTGGCCATGTAGCGATCCATGGCCACGACCAGCGGGTTGGTCTCGCCAGGCGACCCCCAGTTGGCCGGATCGACGGCCACGGCGTTGTAGCCGAAAGCCTGCACATCGCCATAGCGCTCAAACAGGTTGCGGTCGATCACATCGTTGATCGCGTGGGCCGCCATGGCCACGCGCGCGGCCTGCGCCTGCTTGATGTCGCGCACTTCCAGCCAGAGCACCGATGCCAGCAGAAGCAGTGGCACAAGGGCAAAGCTGATCAGGGCGAAAACGATCTTCGCTTTGATGGTGAGGGTGCGCCGGAATGCGGGTGTCATGGACATGACGGGCCTTTTCATGGATGGGCGGGTCGAGCAGGATTTCCTGCCGTTTCCCCACGCTTACTTGCCCCTCTTGCCCGCTTGTTCCGAGTCACCAGTTGATGACGCTACTGTTTGGATATGCCGGACATGGCCGGCCCCTGACGCGCCTTGGGGCCTGCTTACGGCCCGGTGCCGGTGCGGGTTCAGGCCGGCCACCCGGTTCTGGCCAATCTCCGGCTGATGCCCGGCGGGTCCCTTGGCCGGATGCCCAATCATCTGGAGCTTGTCATACAAATGAAAATATTGGAAAACCGCTAAAATCACCCCATAGCCCGCAATTTCTGCCTGTTTCGTCGCGGTTGTTTAACCGCTGGGCGAAGAGATTATTTTTCGGTAACCTATTCCTTATGGGTTAGGACCGCCGGATAAACCGGCGTGCAGACAAGAGGGAGGCGACTCTGGGATCCCCGCGCAAGCCAGAACGGCACAGCATTCTACTGATTGAAGATTCAACCCCCGTGCGCGCCGCCCTCCGCGCCGCCCTGGAAGCGGCCAGCTATGACGTGCTGGAAACCGTCAATGGCGAGGATGGCCTGGGCAAGACGGGCGAGGCTGACCTGCTGCTGCTTGATCTGGGCCTGCCCGGCATCAGCGGTTTCGAGGTGCTGGAGCGCCTGCGCCAGTCGTCGCCCATGCCCGTCATCATTCTATCGGGCCAGGAAGAAGTGGACGCCAAGATTCGCGCGCTCGACCTCGGCGCCGACGATTATGTCACCAAGCCCTTCGATGCCGGCGAGCTGCTGGCGCGCGTGCGCGCCGCCCTGCGCCGCGGCCAGGACACCGGCACGATGAACGGCACCAAGATCGTCACCGTCGGCCCGTTCCTGATCGATCCGCTGACCGGGGATACACGGCGCGACGACCGTCCGGTGCGCCTGTCGCCGATGGAAGCCCGCTTCGTGAAAATGCTGGCGCAGAAAAGCGGCCAGCCGGTCGGCACCAAGCAGCTGACCATCACGCTCTGGGGCAATGACAATGCCGAGATGCGCCAGGCCCTGCGGGTGCTGGCGCGCAAGGTGCGCTGCAAGCTGGAAAAGGATCCGGACGAGCCGCGCTTCCTGTTGACCGAGCCACGGCTGGGCTATCGTCTGATCGATCCGGAAACGCCGGCGGCGCACTGATTTTTCACTGCAACAGCCGTGTGGCTGCCATGCGATGACTGCATGGCGGAAAACGGAAGCCGTGGAATATCAGGCGATTGCGCACGAGACCTGCAACCGCAGCCATGCAGGGCTGCGGCCTTCACGCAAATGCGATCCCGGAAATTCCGTCTCACCCTTTGAAATCCGCGCGCGATACCCCATATCGAAGGCATGGCATCGGCGCCTTGCCGTTGCCGGCATCGAAGATCCCCCCCTTTGATGCCTCTATGGCGCAGTAGTTCATATGCGCGAAACGCCCGGCTCGCCCCCCGACCGGGCGTTTTCTTTTGCCCCGCTTTCATCGCCACCGATTTTCCATCACCAGACCGGTTCGCGATTAATCAGTCGTCTGATAGTGTATGCGGCATCTGCCCTGGAGAGGCGGAGATGAGGACACCATGACCCAGCATCCCAGCATCGACCCCGCTGTCATGCAGCAGCGCAAGGCCTATTACGACAAGATCGGCACCCGCAAGCTGGCGCCGCTGTGGGAAGTGCTGCATGGCCTGGTGATCCCGCAGCCCAAGAGCGCCTGCCAGCCGGCGCTGTGGCATTACGACGATATCCGCGACGACGTGATGGAAGCCGGCCGCCTGATCACGGCCAAGGAAGCCGAGCGGCGGGTGCTGATTCTCGAGAACCCCGGCATGCCGGGCCAGTCGCGCATCACCACCTCGCTCTATGCCGGCCTGCAGCTCATCCTTCCTGGCGAAGTGGCGCCCTCGCACCGCCACACCCAGTCGGCGCTGCGCTTCATCGTCGAAGGCGACGGCGCCTACACTGCGGTCGACGGCGAGAAAACCATCATGCGCGAGGGCGACTTCGTCATCACGCCGAGCTGGACCTGGCACGACCATGGCAATGACAGCGACAAGCCGATGGTGTGGATGGACGGCCTCGACATTCCGCTGGTGCAGGCGCTCGATTGCTCCTTCTCCGAGAAATATCCCGAGGACAGCCAGCCGCTGTCGCGCCCGACCGGCGACAGCCTCGCGCGCTACGGCTCCGGGCTTCTGCCCGTCGATCACGAGGTGCGCGTGCCGACCTCGCCGGTCTTCAACTATCCTTACGCACGCACGCGCGAGGCGCTGGAGACCATGCGCCGCACCAACGAATGGGACCCCTGCCACGGCCTCAAGGTGCAGTATGTGAATCCGGCGACCGGCGAGAGCGCCATGCCGACGATTGGCACCTTCATGCAGCTGCTGCCCAAGGGCTTTGCCGGCGAGGGCTACCGCTCGTCGGATGCCACCGTGTTCAGCGTGGTGGAAGGCGAAGGCCATACGCTGGTCGGCGAAGGCGCCGAGCAGCAGACATTCGAATGGCGCAAGCGCGACACCTTCGTGATCCCGAGCTGGGTGCCGCATCGCCATCACGCGCCGAAAACCGACGCCGTGCTGTTCAGCTTCTCCGACCGTCCGGTGCAGAAGAAGCTCGGCCTGTGGCGCGAAAGCCGCGGTAACCGGTAACAAGCGCATGGCCAAGATTCACAAGCTGGTCGAAGTCGCCAATGACGATGAGGAAGATGAAGACGACTTCATCGCCCTCGGCGCGCAGGATTTCCGTGAAGGCGACGATCTCGACGGCCTGCGCGCTGTCGCGCGGCTGGCACGTCTGGTCGGCAGCCTCACCTGGTTCAGCGCCGTCGGCCGGCCGCTGACGCAGCAGGAACTGCAGATCGCCGAAAGCTATGTCGCCGGTGTGGGTTTCGACGGCATGCAGATCGCCGGTGTGGAGAACTGGCTGGCGGCCTCCGATGCGGCGCAGGCGCCCGACTGGGACGACGACTGGTGGCAGGCCGAGGAGCAGATGCGCCGCGCGCTGTTCGACGAAGCGCTGCAGTTCAACGACGAGCATGACCTGGAAGTCGCGCTGCAGCATGTCTCGACGCGGGCCGGCGAAGTGGCGCATGAGCGCGCCATGAAAGCGGCCGCCCGCCATGGCGTGAGCGATCCGGAACTTCTGAAGGTGGCGGCCGGCGCTGCGACCCAGGCCGCCTATCAGGCGGCGCTGGTGCTGGCGGCCAATGCCGAGGCCGACCATCCATTCGCGATGAAGTTCAAGCTGTTCGAGATGGGCCGCCTGCCGCTGGGCGTGGTCGGCAATACGCTGAACCTGTTCTGAAGCGTTAGTCTTTCAGGATTTAATCTTTCAGGCGGGCGGCGCTGCGTTCTTCGCCCTTGATCTCACGGCTGCGGCCGTAGAGGAAAATCCCCACCACCAGACCGCCCAGCACCAGGCTGAGGCTGACGCCCCAGAAGAGCGGCCAGCTGGCAGAGGGATCGAAGTCGCCCGACATGCCATGCCAGAAGCGCAGCGCCATGTAGATCGCGCCGACCAGCGCGCCAAGCAGCGCGAGGGTGATGACGATGGCGAAGATCTTGTCGCTGCGGCTGTGCATTGGGGTAATGGTTTGCATGATCTGTCCTGACGGCGCGGTTGTCCTTACGGAACGTCCATATAATGCGCCATAACTTTTTCATATCCGATGTGACGAATGGCCGCGCCTCGCTACCAAAGGGCAGCCCGACTGCGGCATTCTGTCTTAGTCTGGTGTCACATCATTGTGGGGAGAGAGAACGATGCCGAGCCGGGAAACGGTCGACGCCTTTGTGGCGCTGGTGGAATCCAACCAGCATGATCTGGCCATCGAACGCTATTACGCCGATGACGCCACGATGCAGGAAAACCTCAACACACCGCCGCGCCAGGGCCGCGATACTTTAGTGGCGCATGAGCGCGCCGTGCTGGATCGCGCCAAGACCGTGCAGACCGAATGCGTGCGTCCGGTGCTGATCGAGGGCGACACCGTGGTGATCCACTGGATCTTCCACTTCGAGTTCAAGGACGGCAGCAAACGCCGCATCGAGGAACTGGCGCACCAGACCTGGAAGGGCGACAAGGTCTGGCGCGAGCGCTTCTACTACGATCCGGTGCAGATGAAGACCAACCTGGCGTGACACTCCATGTCGTCACCCCGGCCAAGCGTAGCGCGGGCCGGGGTCCCATTTAAAACGTCCGTCAAAAATGGGATCCCGGGTCAAGCCCGGGATGACAGCAATGCTGTCACGTCACCCACACCTTGTGCTTCCTGTGCCAGTCGTCGAGCGACAGCTTGGGATACAAGTCGTAAATCTCGTCGTTGCGGCCGATCTGCGGCTTCACCCAGGATGCCTTGTAGCGCAGCATCAGATGCACCTTTGATTTTGGCTTCGGCAGCGGCGTGTCGATGGCGGACGCGAAAGGATGGATCAGGTCGGGCCAGGTCGGATCGTAGAGCCACAGCGCGGTGGCGCATTTTTTACAGAAATTGCGTTCACCGGTGCTGATCTCGCAAGTGTCGCCATCGTCATCGCAGATTTCCGCGCGATAGACGCCGATGCTGCGTTTCCCTTTTGTGATGTTCAGGCTGGCAGACCGGCCGCCCAGATTGATGGCGAAACCGCCGCCGCCCGCCGTCTTGCGGCAGATCGTGCAATAGCAAAGCTGATAGGGGACGGGCGTGTGGGTGTCGAGACCGAAGACGACGGCGCCGCACCGGCAGGATCCATCCAGATGCATCGGCATGGCATTCCCTCTCGGATAATAGCTGACAGGTTCTGACATAACGGCTGGTGCATAAATGTGACACCGATTGTCTCATGACAAATCGCGGGTGGCCAAGCCGCCGTCCTGACGGTATATGGCACAGTCCAAAATCGTAAAAACAAGAATCCCAGACAGACCAGAGCATTTTCATGAACCAGATTTCCCCCCAGACCCGCCCCGCCCAGACTGGCCAAGGCTTCCTGCGCAATGCGCTGATCCTCGGCCTGCTCACCGCCATCGGGCCGTTCGCCATCGACATGTACCTGCCGGCGCTGCCCTCGATCGGCGCCGCGCTGAACGCCAATCCGGATGCGGTGCTGATGAGCCTGACGGCCTTCTTCATCACCTTCGCTTTCGGCCAGCTGGTCTTCGGCCCGATTTCGGACATGACCGGCCGCCGGCGGCCGCTGTATTTCGGCGTGGTGCTGTTCATCATCGCCAGCATCGGCTGCGCGCTCGCCGAAACCGTCGAGACCCTGATCGCCTTCCGGCTGCTTCAGGGCCTGGGCGGCGCAGCTGGCATCGTGATTCCGCGCGCCATCGTGCGCGACATGCATAGCGGCGTGGAGGAGGCCAAACTGCTCGGCCTGCTGATGCTGGTGTTCAGCGTGTCGCCGTTGCTGGCGCCCTTTTTCGGCAGCCTGATCATCGAGGCCACCGGCTGGCGCACCGTCTTCTGGTTCGTCGCCGGCATCGCCGTGGTCGCCGGCATCCTCGGCCTGATCATGGTGCCCGAGACGCGCTCGGCCGAACAGCGCAAGCAGAGCAGCGTGCGCGGCATGTTTGTCACTGCCGGCCAGCTGCTGACCGACCGCAGCTTCATGGGGCTGACCATGGCTGGCAGCTTTGCGATCTCGGCCTTCTTCATTTTCCTGGGGAATGCGCCCTTCGTGATGATCGGCGAATACGGCCTGTCGCCCAGCGGCTTCAGCATCACCTTCTCGCTGAACGCCGCCGCCTTCTTCTTCGCCGCGCAGTTCTGCGGCTGGCTCGGCGCGCGCTATGGCCTGGACCGCCTGATCATGCCCTCGATCATCGGCTTCACCGTGGCGATGGCGGCGGCCTATGGCCTGAAGCTCGCCGGCTTCAACAGCCTGTACCTGATGATGGCGGTACTGTTCCTGGGCTATGGCTGCCTCGGCATCATGCTACCCACGGCTTCGGTGCTGGCGCTGGAATCCTATGGCGAGGCGGCCGGCATGGCCTCGTCGCTGATGGCGACGCTGCAGCTTGCCGTCGGCGCGGTGGCGATCGGCGTCAGCGGCAAGATCGTCGGCGGCACCAGCCTCGGCATGACGGCGGGCATCGCGGCATGCGCCGCCGCCACCCTGGTCGTCGCCCTGCTGACCTTGCGCCGCCAGCCGGCAGCGCAATAGTCGCCGCCCAGTCTGGCCAACTAGTCTGCCCAACCGGATTGCGCTAAAATATCACCATGCCGAAAAAACCCGCCGCCACGACCATCAAGCTCGCCACCTGGAACATCAACTCGGTGCGCGCACGCCTCGATCTGATGGGCGCCTTCCTCAAGCAGCACGATCCGGACATCCTGTGCCTGCAGGAAACCAAGGTGCGCGACGACGAGTTTCCGCACGAGCTGTTCGAGCAGCGCGGCTATGCCCATCGCCTGATCCATGGCCAGCCCGGCTATAACGGTGTGGCGATCTTTGCCAAGGCGGCGATCAAGCTGAAGGAAAAGCTGAACCTCGCCGGCCGCGACGACCGCCGCCATATCGCCGCCGAACTCAGCGACGGCACCATTCTTCATAATTATTACGTACCTGCAGGCGGAGACATCCCCGATCCTGTCGCCAACGACAAGTTCCAGCACAAGCTGGATGTGCTGGCTGGCATGACCAAATGGTCGGCCGCGCTGAAGAAGAAGGGCGGCAAGGAAATCCTGGTCGGCGATCTCAACATCGCGCCGCTGGAGCATGACGTCTGGTCGCACAAGCAGCTGCTCAAGATCGTCAGCCATACGCCCATCGAGACCGAGGGCATGCTGAAGATGCAGGCGGCGCGCGGCTGGGTCGATGCCGTGCGGCATTTCGTGCCCGATGACCAGAAACTGTATTCCTGGTGGAGCTATCGCTCGGCCAACTGGGAAGCCGCCGACAAGGGCCGGCGCCTCGATCATGTCTGGATCAGCCCCAATCTGCAGCCCCAGCTGCGCAAGGCAGAAGTGATCAAGGCCATGCGCGGCATGGAGAAAGCCTCCGATCACGCGCCGATCATTGTGACCATCGAGCTCGCCAAGTAAAAACCCCGGAATTCCCCCACCCAGCGGTTGCACGCCGGGGGGAACCGATTGGAAGCGCAGCAGTTTTGTTAAGCGCTTCCGGTCAGGCCTTTTGTCGACTGCAGGCCGGATTCGCTCATGCCGAACCCAGGGTGCCCACGCCGTGTCACGGCCGGCAGCCTGCCGTCCATGTGCTTTTCGTATCCGGAGTAGGCCGATGTCCGATGTCGATCTCAAAGACCGCGCCGAGACCACCAGCCAAATGGGCAGCCACACAGGCAGCCAGAAAGCCAAAACACCGGAACGCGGATTCCGTGCCGCCTTCCTGCGCGAGATTCCGCTGCTGCAGCGGCGCGCCCGCGTGCTCAGCCGCAATCGCAGCCTGGCCGAGGACCTGACGCAGGAGACGCTGACCAAGGCCTGGGCGCGGCGCGACAGTTTTGAACCCGGCACCAACCTGCGCGCCTGGCTGCATGTCATCCTGCGCAACGTCTATTTCAATTACCTGCGCAGCCGCAAACGCGAGGTACGCGATTCAGAAGGCCTGATCGCCGAGCAGGTGCCGGTGCCGCCGGCGCAGCAGAGCAAGCTGGAGCTGAAGGAAGTGGCCGACCTGATGCAGGATCTGCCGCCGCGCCATCGTGAGGCGCTGATCATGGTGGCGGGCGAGGGCAAGTCCTACAAGCAGGTGGCGCGGCGCTGGCGCTGCAATATCGGCACCGTGAAAAGCCGCGTGGCGCGCGCACGCCAGTCAATGACGGCGCTGCTGGAACGCGGCTGACATCCTGTCCTGAACGTGACTTGTCGGCATGACCCTCCGCTTGTTAGGCTTCAGGCCGCACAAACGGGGGATATCATGCGCTTTTCTGCACACCTTCTGGGCTTGGCCCTGGCCTTTGGGCTCGCGGCCTGCACCACCGGCTATCAGGCGCCGTCTGCGCCGCCCAAGCCGGTGGCGCCGCAGCCGACCGCCACCCAGCTCAGCCCCGGTCTCAAGCCGCTGTATTTCGCCGGTGAGTTGGAGCATGTGAACAACATGCCGCGCACCGCGGCCGAACTGGCGAAGGGCCGGCCGGGCCAGCCGATCCTGCAGCTCGACTTGAATTCGGGCAGCGGCGCCATGTGGGACTCGCAGCGCAACGAGCTGTACTACATCCACATGACCGGCCTGATCCAACTGGAAGCCGGCATCTATCGCTTCGCCGCGCTGTCCAACGACGGCCTGCGCATCACCATCGACCAGACCCGCGTGGTCGACGACCCCTATATCCATTCCACCCAGATGTCGCCGTCGACCGAATTGCAGGTGCCGGAAAACGGCTGGTATCAGATCACCGTGCAGTTCTTCCAGAAGCGCGGCACCGCTGCGCTGCGCTTCCAGTGGCAGCCGCCGGGGGCAGGCGGGCTGATGACGGTGCCGGCCGCAGCGCTGGCGCATCTGCCCGGCTGATTTAAAAACGCCGGTATTCCGGGAGATTGAGATGGGGCCGCAGGAACATGTCTGCGGCCCCGCTTTTTTGGGAACAGGCCCGTCCTGCTTGTGTTGACTGAGTGACGCCCGCCTTGTCTGGCCGCGTCATCCTTCAGTCAGTACAGGGAGAGACGGCATGTCCGAGTTCAAATCCGGGTCCCAGCAGTTCGAGACCAAGCCTCCGTTCGAGAACCGGGACGACACCAAACCGGAAGCCCCCCGCAAGGCGCCGCGCGGCTTTGCCGCGATGGACCCCGAGCGGCAACGCGCCATTGCGTCGAAAGGCGGTCAGAGCGTGCCGGATTCCAAGCGCAGCTTCTCGCAGAACCGCACATTGGCGGCCCAGGCCGGCCGCAAGGGTGGCCAGGAAAGCGGCGGCAATTTCCGCAACGACCCGGAGCGCGCGGCGGCGGCTGGCCGCAAGGGCGGTTCGGAAAGCGGCGGCAATTTCGCCAATGACCGGGCGCGCGCTGCCGAAGCCGGCCGCAAGGGCGGCCTCAACTAGCCGGCTCAGTTAAAGCGACCAGTCCGGATCGGGGATGGTGAGGAAGACCTTGCGCAGGCCTTCGCCCCACAGGCCTCGGATACTGGCGAAGTAGGCATCCTGATCGGTGATGCGCTTGCGGAGCGCAAATTGCAGCGCGCCCTTGCGCAGTACCGCTAGATCGAGCGGCAGCCCGACCGAGATGTTGGAGCGTAGCGTGCTGTCCATCGAGACCAGCGCGCATTTCGCCGCCTGTAGCAGCGGCGTGTCCGGCGTGATGACGCGGTCGAGGATCGGCTTGCCGTATTTGATCTCGCCGATCTGCAGGAAGGGCGTTTCTTCGGTCGCGCGGATGAAATTGCCGGCATAGTAGAGCATGTACAGCTCATGCGGCTTCTGGCCGATCTGCCCGCCCAGCAGCATGGCGAGGTTGGGTTCGACGCCCTGCTGCTTCAGCCCTTCGCCATCACGGCGCGCCACCTCGCGGATAGCGGCGCCGACCATGCCGGCGGCCTCGAACATGCTGACCGCCTGCGACAGGTCGCAGGGCTTGCCGTCCTCGTCGGTGAAGCCTTCCTTCAGCAGGGTGACGACCGACTGGCTGAGCGATAGGTTGCCCGCCGTCATCAGCGCCAGGGCGCGGTCGCCCGGCTTTTCCCAAGTATGCATCTTGCCGAAGGTGGAGATCGAATCCACGCCGGCATTGGTGCGGCTGTCGGACAGCATCACGATGCCGTCGTGCAGCAGAAGGCCGACGCAGTAGGTCATTTTTGAATACCCATCCCCAGACTGAAATCCTGCCTGCATCAAAGCAAGCCCGTTCAGCCCGGGTCAAGGTATTCAAGCAATAATCCGGCCTTACCAGATGCCGAACCAGACACCCCAGCCATGGATCACGCCGATGGGGAAGAAGATCGCCCCGGCGATCAGGAAGCCCCATTCATTCTGGGTGAAGCAGGTGTAGAGATGCGTCACCCAGCCGGCGAAGCTGAGGCCGAAGACGGCGAAGGCGGCAAAAGCGAAGCGTTTGATGAAGTCGATCATGATGGCAGGTCTCCTGCCACCCTAACGGTCTGGCTGCGCTTTTAGTTCGGCTGCATGAAATCGCGGGCGATCGCCGCGCCGAGCTCGATATTGGTATCGATCAGGTTGGTCAGGTATTCGTGCAGGCCATCGGTGAAGATCGTATCGATATTGTCGTAGCGCAGTTTGAGCAGCATGCTCTCGGCCAGGCGCACGGAGGGGTAGTCGCGGCGATAGCTTTCGCGCAGGTATTGCAGGATCTGCACGATCTCGGCGAAGCAGGCATGCAGTGAGCGCGGGAAGTCCTCGCGCAGCACCAGCAGCTCGGCCACCTTCAACGGCCGGATCGAGTCACGATAGATCTGGCGGTAGATGCGGAAGGCCGAGACCGAGCGCAGCAGCGCGCCCCACTGGTAATAGTCGACCGCGCCGCCGATATCGCCGGGCGAGGGCAGCAGCACATGATACTTCACATCCAGGATGCGCGCGGTTGAATCGGCGCGCTCCAGCAGCGTGCCCAGCCGCATGAACCGGTAGGCGTCGTCGCGCTGCATGGTGCCCTCGGCCACGCCGCGGAACAGCTGGCTGCGCTCGCGCACCCAGTCGAAGAAAGTCGAGAAGCCGTCGGCCTCCACCTTGGCCATGCTGAAGGTGCGCATCTCGAGCCAGGAGGCATTGATGCTTTCCCAGGCTTCCGAGGTGATCTGCGCCCGCATGGCGCGCGCATTCTCGCGGCCGGCCTTGAGGCAGGCATGGATGGAGGACGGGTTGTCCGGCGCGAAGGCCAGGAAATCGATCACCGCACGCCGCGTCGCCGGCCCGCCATGCAGGGCGAAGGATTTGTCGCAGCCGGCGATGATCAGGGCGGCTTCCCATTCGTCATTGCGGCCGACGCCACCATGGGTCGACTGCATGCTCATGCGATGCGCCACGCCCAGGATGCGGGCCATGGCTTCGGTGCGCTCGATATAGCGCGTCATCCAGTAGAGGTTATCGGCGGCGCGGCTGAGCATATCAGTCCTCGCCCTCGGTGATGTCAGGCGCGTCTTCCAGCACCCAGGTGTCCTTGGTGCCGCCGCCCTGGCTGGAATTCACCACCAGCGAACCTTCCCTCAATGCAACACGGGTCAAGCCACCTGGAACGACGCGCATGGTCTCGCCGCTGAGCACGAAAGGCCGTAGGTCGACATGGCGCGGCGCGATGCCGCTTTCCACAAAGGTGGGGCAGGTGCTGAGCGCCAATGTGGGCTGTGCGATATAGGCTTCCGGCTTGGCCACGATCTTGGCACGGAAGGCCTCGATCTCGGCCTTGGAGGAGCGCGGCCCCACCAGCATGCCGTAGCCGCCCGAGCCATGCACTTCCTTCACCACCAGCTCGGCCAGATGCTCCAGCGTGTATTTCAGGTCGTCGGGCCGGCGCAGCACATAGGTGGGCACATTGGCCAGCAGCGGCTCCTCGCCGAGATAGAAGCGCACCATGTCGGGCACATACGGATAGATCGACTTGTCATCGGCGACGCCGGTGCCGACGGCATTGGACAATGTCACGTTGCCGGCCTTGTAGGCATTGAAGATGCCGGGCACGCCGATCATCGAATCCTTGCGGAAGACCTTGGGATCGAGGAAGTCGTCATCCAGGCGGCGATAGATCACGTCGACGCGCTTGAGCCCGCCGACGGTGCGCATGTAGACGATGTCGTCCTTGACGACGAGATCGCCGCCTTCCACCAGCTCGATGCCCATCTGCTCTGCCAGGAAGACATGCTCGAAGTAAGCCGAGTTGTAGACGCCGGGCGTGAGCAGGGCCACCGTGGGCTCGCCCTCGCAGGTCGGCGGCGCGCTCTCACGCAGCGTCTGCAGCAGCGCATCGGGATAATGGCCGACCGGTGCCACGCGCACGGCGGCGAAGAGATCGGGGAAGAGACGCATCATCGCCTCGCGGTTCTCCAGCATGTAGGAGACGCCCGACGGCGTGCGGCAGTTGTCTTCCAGCACGTAGAAATCATTTTCGCCGGTGCGCACCACGTCGATGCCGGCGATATGGGTATAGGTCTGGCGCGCGATCTTGACGTCGCGCATGTGGTTCACGTAGGCGGCGTTCTTGAGGATCAGATCCTCGGGGATCGTGCCGGCGCGCAGGATCTCGCGCTTGTGATAGATATCGTCGAGGAAAGCGTTGAGCGCGCGCACGCGCTGCTTCAGGCCGCGACGCAGTTTGCGCCATTCCTTGGCGGCGATGATGCGCGGCACGATGTCGAAGGGGATCAGGCGTTCGGTGTCACCGCCCTCGCCATAGACGGCAAAGGTGATGCCAAGGCGGCGGAACAGCAGGTCGGCTTCCTGGCGGCGGCGCGCCAGCATGTCGCCGGGCGCGGCATCGAGCCAGCGCTTGTAATCCTGATAGGGGGCACGGACCCCCGCACTCTGGGACTGTGACTGGCCAGCCTGGGACTGGCTCTGACCGGCAGCCGGGCCGGTATCCATCTCGTCAAAAGCGGTCAAGGGATCAGGTTCTCCGCGACGAGAACGAACAGAAACGGGTTCCGTTCGATTTAATCGGAAAAAAGGCGGAGAGAAAAGCAGATAGCGCGGGGGAAGAGACAAAAGCGGCGAACAGACGACCCGCGCAGCCGCGCCCACCTTTCAGGGAGAGAAGAAGCAACCCGGGCCGGCGGGTGGGAAGGCCGGCCCGGGTCTCTTCGCGTTGCCTGTTACTGCACCGTCTCGCCGTGCAGGTTCAGGTCGAGACCATCGCGCTCGGTGGCCTCGTCGACGCGCAGACCGATGGTCCAGTCGATGATCTTCAGGATGATCAGGGTCACAACCGCGGTGAACACGATGGTGATCAGAACACCGTAGACCTGGGTCAGGACCTGACCGGCATTGCCGTCGAGCAGGCCGAGCGGTGCGTCCTTGCCAGCGATCGCCGCCTTGGCGAACACACCGGTCAGAACCGCACCGACGATGCCGCCGATGCCATGGACGCCGAAGGCATCCAGGCTGTCGTCATAGCCCAGCGCATTCTTCACCGTGGTGGCGGCGACGAAGCAGACGATACCGGCGACGATGCCGATGATCAGCGCGCCCATCGGATCGACGAAGCCCGAAGCCGGGGTGATCGCGACCAGACCGGCAACCGCACCGGAGACAATGCCGAGCACGCTCGGCTTGCCGCGGGCGAGCCACTCCGAGAACATCCAGGCGAGCGCAGCGGCCGCCGTGGCGATCTGGGTGACGGCCATGGCCATGCCGGCATTGGCGCTGGCGCCAACCGCCGAACCGGCGTTGAAGCCGAACCAGCCGACCCACAGCAGACCGGCGCCGATGATCGACAGCGTCAGGTTATGCGGCGCATGGCTGACCTTGCCGTAGCCCTGGCGCTTGCCGAGCACGAGGCAGGCCACCAGACCGGCGACGCCAGCATTGATGTGCACCACGGTGCCGCCGGCGAAATCGAGCACGCCCATCTCGCCCATCAGACCGCCGCCCCAGACCATGTGGCAGATCGGCGCGTAGACGAAGATCAGCCAGAGGCCGATGAACCACAGCATCGCCGAGAACTTCATGCGGTCGGCGAAGGCGCCGGTGATCAGCGCCGGGGTGATGATGGCGAAGGTCAGCTGGAAGGTCATGAAGACCGTTTCCGGGATGGTCTTGGCCAGATCGTTGACGCTGTCGATGGCGAGGCCGGACAGGAACAGGTTCCCGAAGCCGCCGATGATGGCGTTGCCTTCCGAGAAGGCCAGGCTATAGCCGACGATCATCCAGAGCACGGTGACCAGGCAGGTGATGGCGAAGCTCTGCATCATGATGGCGAGCACATTCTGCTTGCGCACCATGCCGCCATAGAAGAGGGCGAGGCCCGGGATGGTCATCATCAGGACCAGCGCGGTCGAGGTGAGCATCCAGGCGGTGTCGCCGGTGTCGAGCTTGGGTGCAGCGGCAGCGGCGTCCTGGGCGAAGCCCACGGACGGCAGCAGGGCGAACAGTGCGGCCAGCAGAAGGCCGAAAAGCATATAGGCCGACCAGCCGACCTGTCGGTCGGTCGTCGCCGTGTTAATCGAGACGGTGGGGAGTTGCATGACGGTTTAATCCTCCTGTCGGTGAAGGTCACCCCAGTTTCCGGTCCGGTGCCGGGAAGATCCCGACTCCGGCAGACCGTTCCGGTTCCCCCCAATGAGAATCCGGTGGCCCACCCCTGGCGCATACCTCTGCCCGAAAGAGTTACAAGAAGCGTGCCAGCGGGTTGCATTGCGGCAAATATGGCGGAATTGGGGAATCCGCTGTCCAGGCTGGCTATTGTAGTGCCGAACGGTGCTTGGCGTGATTAATTTTTATGCCATTGCCCGGGTTTTGGTGCTTTTTTAAGCGCCGCATACTGCCTGTTTTGAGAGCCGTCGCCGAAAGCGGCGGGCCTTCGTCATGCTTCGTTTGCGTTCGCTTGGCGTCGTTTCAGTTCGTTTTGGTTCGTTCGGTTTCGCGGGCGTTCGCCGGGCTTCGTCAGCCTTCGCTGGTGCGCAACGGGTGCCGCCCGCACAGCGCCATGATACGAACCGCCGCTCACCAACAAGAACATATAGGGGTCATAGCCCGGCTTTCAAGCGCGGCATCGCAGGCTGGGCCGCCGGCCATGGGCCGGCCCCGTCACCGCCGACGCGCCCGGTCGGTCAAGGTCTTGGCCCAGCGCCACATCTGCTCGACCGCATCGCCGTCATCGATTCCGGGTGGCGGCCCGCGATGGATGGCGGCCTCCAGTCCGGCGTCGCGCGCCTCGCGTGGCGTCATGCCGAAATGGGCCCGGAAGGCATGACTGAAATGGCTGGGCCAGGTGAAGCCGAAATCGAGCGCGATGTCGAAGATGCGGCGATGACGGTGCTCGGCGGAACTGATTGCCTTGAAACAGGCCACCAGCCGGCGGCGACGGATATGCTCATGCACGCCGCCATGGGAATGGAACAGGCGGTACAGCGTCGCCCGGGAAAACCGCAGATGGCGGCAGATGGCATCCACGCCCAGATCCGGGTCGCCGAGATGGCTGTCGATATAACGGCAGGCGGCCTGGAATACGGCGGGCCGCGCCGCACTTGAGTCGATGTCGTGCCGCAGGGTCAGAGAATCAAGAAGCGCCAGGGTCGCCCTTGTCAGCACAGGCGCTTCGTCCGCCGTCGCAAACTCAAGGCTGTTGCGAAGCGAGACAAAATAGTCCGAGCAAATCTGCGCCGCGGCGGAGCCCGGGGCGAACAAGGCGCCGCGCCGGTCGATCAGATGGGGCAGGTCGTCGCGCATCAGGTCGCGCGACAGAACCAGGGCCAGCACATGAGAATCGGTGGAGATGGACTTGGCCTGATAGGCGAGATTCACCGCGCAGACATTGCCCGGCCGCTGCACATATTCATCCGCCCCGTTGATGGCGCGGTTCTCGCCCGTGACAAAAAGCTGCAGCAGCAGATGGTCGGAATCATCGTAGCGCCGCATCCATTGCCGGTCGCGATCGTAGGTCTGCGCGGAAAAACGGGAGTCGGCGAACAGAATCCTGCCCAGATTGAACTGGTGAATCTGGGGGGCGCTCTGCGGCTCATCGGGGCGGGCGACAGGGCGGGCATCGAAATAGGGGGCTAGGCTGTTTCGCCACAGCAGGGGAAGCTGGTCCGCAGGAACGATGCCGGGCGCAAGCGAAGCCCGTGGAATTGGCGGCTGCGGCTTTGACTCGCTCATCCAGAACGCGTCCCTCCTGGGGACGGTGAAATCTTGGGCTGGTGTAAAGGGACGGGATGGCGGCCAGGTCCGCCCCGTCGGCCAGACTGTAGAAGCCGCCATGGCTGCCAACAAGCACGCTGAACTTCTCCGGGGATGGCGACCGGCCCCGCACGATCCCTGAGCGAGCCGGCCTTTGCGTATGCGGCCTCTATTAAGGCACATGCAACCGAATGGATGAGGGAGGAATGGCTTAATGGACGCATGACCGGCAGCGGCCATGCCGAAACCAGGCGCGATGTCCGCACCTGGCGTCTCGATCATGTCGGACAGACAAACGTTGTCCGCCCCGGTTCCTGACCGGGGCGGACGCCGTCGCCGTGCGCCGCTTTTAGGGCTGCGGAGCAACCGTCTGGAAAAACACGAAGACCTCACCACCCCTGGCCTGCGTGGCGGTGTCGCGCAGAACCACCGATCCTGAGAACGTATCGATGTCCTGCGTTGCAATAGGAGACGCCCCACCGGTGATGGTCACGTTCACCGGATAGCTTGCGCCTGACGTACCCACAGCCGCGGAAATAGTATTGGTCGGGCAGGCCGCGAGGGGCGTAAAGTTTTCATATGGCCGCCCGCGGAAATTCTTTGCGCAGGTAATGGTGTTCCGGCCCGTCGCCGGCGCGGTATCGGCGAAAGGAAAAGTGTCGATGGGCTGAGTGCTTATCTTGCCCACGCCATTCGCGACCTCGAACTTCGCACGCAGATATCTGCTGCTGAGGGGCGAGCCAGAGAAGAAGACCGGGAATGTCACCGGATTGCCGTTCGGATCGGTCACGCCACCCACCGACAGACTATTTTGTTCGGCCGAAACATAGCCGACAGAATTGTGATGATGGCCGACGAAGATCGCTTTTATATTCTGGGCGTATCTACCCAGGACGTCCTGATATCCCGCCAGTAAAGCGGTCCCACAGGCTGTGTCGGGACAAAACTGGGGCTTGTGGAAATTCAGGATGATATAGGGATTCCCATTCTGGATCGCCTTGTCCAGGTCCTTGCGTAACCATGAATGGGTGTCTCCTGGCAGCGGCACCACCGGCGAATTTACGCTGATGTCCCACGAGGAAACGCCGCTGGAGAAGCCGTGGGTGAATTCCGTTGCATAGCCGGGATAGTTGTTCAGCTGGACAAAATGAAACGGCGGCACATCCCAGGAGTATGCCATGCTTCCCTGGATGTTCAGGCTGCTGCCGGCCTGGGCGGGATTGGGCTGCCAATTCCGGATGTCGAAGTTCTCATTGATCAGTTTGTAGTAGCCAAGCTGAAGGATCCGGTTGCCGATATATTGAATCATCCGGGCAGGGCGGGAATTCCACCCCACGGTGCCTTTGGTTTCAAAGATGCGCTGAACGCCGACATTGTTTTCGTAATCATGGTTGCCGAGACCCGGATATACGAATTGATTCCACTTGATCGGATTGTCGTAGACGTAAAGGGAATCGAATTCACTCTTCTGGTTCTCCGCCCCGCCTTCCGTCAGGTCGCCGTTGATGACCACCCCCTTCAACGGATAAGAACCAGCATTGAGAGCGGTGGCGTCGCTAACAATCGCCCCGATCTGGGCCCAATTCACGGACCGGGATTGGTCGTCGCCACTTCCGTAATGGGTGTTGTAACAGTATTCGCTGTACGCCGTCATGACGTGACCGTCTTCATTGGGATCGGTCGTGCAGTTCCGGAAAAACTGCGTGTCCGCCATGAAGATCATGGAAAACTGCGAAGACGGGCTGGTGCCGCTGCCTTGCGCGCGGGCATCGGCGGCTAAAGCGCCGACCGCGAGAACACATGAAAAGACAAGCAGACGCGCAGTGCTGCAAACCGACATTTCGATCCCCCTTAGAGATTATCTATCCCATCGCCATCGAGCCTCGCGTGTCGGTGTGCCGACCGCGACTGCGATGCCATGACAACCCTACGCTGCCGGCCGGAGACGGAATTGCTTCGCCGTCTCGGAAGACTGTCGCTATCGTCTCGGCGACGATGGGGAGCGCAAGACCGCGCCGCCCGGTCGGGGACACGGGCAGAGGCGATCAAGCCGCGACGCTGCGCGCGTCGCGGCTTGATCGCCGAAATGCCTGCTAAAAAATGCTGAACGGCCCGGCGCGGAAAGCCGGGCGCTGTGGTGGAGGCGGCTTAGAGCCCCTTGAACCGGTAGGTGACGCCGACCATGAGTCCGTGTGTCTCGAGTTTGCCCAGATGGTCCAGGCTGCCGCCGGAGTTGTTGGTCGAGGTCGTCTCGGACGACGCGGTTATCTGTCCGAACCGGGTATAGAGATAATCGCCGCGGAGCGACCAGTCTCCGCCCAGCGCATATTCACCGCCGAGCCCGAGGCTCCATCCGGCCACCAGCTTGGACTCCGAGCTGCGGGAATAACCGCTGAAGGCATTGTCGGTGTACAGGACATCCAGCTTCAGCCGCGTGGCCGCAAGGCCGCCGGTGACATAGGCGAGCCAGTTATCCTGCGCCCAGCCCAGCCGCGGCCGCACCGTCGCCATCCAGTCGGCCGAAACCGATTGCTTGAGTGTGTACTGCGCGGTGGGAACCGTTATGAACGTCTCGGTCACCGAGTGCTCTTCGTGCAGGAAAAGGGTATTGGCACTCGCCTCGATCCCGACGACGACATTCCCGAACTGCTTGCCGTAGCCGGTTGCAAGGCCGGCCGAAGGGCGCCACTGGTCGATCTCGTTATCGCCGGCACGGGCAATCTGCCTGGCATCGGTCGCATCCAGGTACTTTTGGACGCCGACCGTCGTCTTCGCTTGCGCCTCGCCCATGGTCCCGCCCGCGAAGCCGCTGACATATAAACCCGACCAGTCGAGGACCGGCGCCGGCTGCGCCAGAGCGCCGCCGCTCAGTCCGCCCACCAGTGCAACGATAAAACCGACAGCAACCCCACGCATCCCAGCCCCCCGGCCCGTACGAAACCCCAGGGGGAATCTGGCATTATCCCAAACGCCTGTCACGTCTTCGTGAAGTGCCCCGCGTCATTTGAGACGCTGACGACATAAAAAGTGATGCGCACGACAGATCCGCGCGGCGCAACCATCCGGAAAAGATGTTGTGGAGCCGCTACCCTCAACCTGGCAGCGGTGGTTAATCCGGCTTGAAGTCGAGCGAAACGCCGTTGATGCAATAGCGCAGCCCGGTCGGCTGCGGGCCGTCCTCGAAGACATGGCCGAGATGGCCCTGGCAGCTTTTGCAATGCACTTCGATGCGACGCATGCCGTGGCTGGTGTCGATGCTGGCCGCGACATTCTCCTCGACCGGCGCATAGAAGCTCGGCCAGCCGCTGCCGCTGTCGTATTTGGTGTCGGACTTGAACAACAGCGCACCGCAGCCGGCGCAGTGATAGTCGCCCGGTCGCTTTTCGTGATTGAGCGGCGAGGTGCCGGCGCGCTCGGTGCCATGATTGCGTAGCACGCGCTCGGCTTCCTTGGACAGCGGCTTCACGGAGCCACAGGTCGGGGCGGATTTGGTGTCGGTCATGAGAAATCCTCCGTGACCTCAACTAGGTCGGCTGTCGTAGTTGGACAGCAGTGGCCGTGCAAAAAAATCTCAAATTTCTGTAACCGGCGCCGGGGCAGCGCCGTCTAACGCATGCATCCCCATCACAAGGAGACACAGATGCATGACGCGATAATCTTCACCCCGTACCCTGAACATCACGCCTTGATGTGGGCAGAAAACGGCTTGCTATTCATCCTGGCAATCTTCGCCGTTTATGCCGTGGTCGTATTGAGCCGGCGTTTATAGCTCAGCGCCGGCTGAGCTTCTTCGCCAGCTCGTCGAGCTGTTCGAGCGACCGGTAATGTAGCACCAGCTTGCCGGCTTCGGGGTTGCCCGGCTCGCCTTCGATCTCGGCCTTCAGGCCAAGCGCCGCCGTGATGCCGCGCTCAAACGCCAGCGTGTCGGCGTCCTTCTTGGCAATATCGGCGGCAGGCTTCTTCACCGTGGCGTTGGTCGGGCGGCCGCCTTTCTTGGCGGCGGCCGGCGTGCCGACCTCGCGGCCGACGGCGACCAGCTTTTCCACCTGGCGCACGGTGAGCTGCCCCTCGACGATGCGCTGGGCCAGTTCGACCGCCAGCGCATGGCCGATCAGCGGCCGGGCCTGGCCGGCGGACAGCTTGCCGTCGATGATCATCTGCACGACGGCCTTGGGCAGCTGGCGCAGGCGCGTGATATTGGCGACATGGCTGCGGCTCTTGCCGATGACCTGGGCGATCTGGTCCTGGCTGTAGCCGAACTCGTCGGCGAGCTGCAGGAACGCGCCCGCCTCTTCCATGGCGTTCAGGTCTTCGCGCTGCAGGTTTTCGATCAGGCCGATCTCGACCGCGTCGCGGTCGGAGATCTCCTTGATCACCACCGGCACGGCATGCAGCTTGGCGATCTGCGAGGCGCGCCAGCGGCGCTCGCCGGCGATGATCTCGTAACCCTGCCCGTCCTTGGCGCGGCGCACCAGCAGCGGCTGCAGGATGCCCTTGGCCTTGATCGACTGCGCCAGCTCCTCCAGCGCCTCCTTGGGGAAGGACTTGCGCGGCTGATACGGGTTGGGCTTGAGCTGTTCGATCGGCACTTCGCGCACGCCGCCGGCCGGGCCGCGCGCGGCGGCCGCTTCGGAGCCCGGCGCCGGCTCGCCCATCAGGGCCGCAAGACCTCTGCCCAGGCCGCGTCGTTTCGGATCGTCGATCATCTCTACTCAGTACCTTCTCACTTTGTCACCCCGGGCTTGACCCGGGGTCCCATTAAAAAATGGGATGCCGGCTCAAGGCCGGCATGACGAAAAAACAAACTACTCGGCCGCGTCGCGCAGCGCCTGCTCGCGTTTGATCACCTCGCGCGCCAGCGCCATGTAGGCGGTGCTGCCGGGTGCGCGGTGATCGTAGATCAGCGCCGGCACGCCATGGCTGGGCGCTTCGGAGATCCGCACATTGCGCGGGATCACGGTGTCGTAAACCTTGTCGCCGAGGAAGCCGCGCACGTCCGCGGCAACTTGATCCGAGAGGTTGTTGCGCTTGTCGAACATGGTCAGCACCACGCCCTGCACATCCAGCGTGGGGTTGAGCGTGGTGCGCACGCGCTCGACCGTGCGCAGCAACTGGCTCAGACCTTCGAGCGCGAAGAACTCGCATTGCAGCGGCACCAGCACCGCATCGGCGCCGACCATGGCGTTCACGGTCAGCAGGGTCAGCGACGGCGGGCAGTCGATCAGCACGTGATCGAACCCGGCGAGCCGGCCCTCGATGGCGTTTTTCAAACGATGGGTGCGATGCTCGAGATCCATCATCTCCAACTCGGCGCCGGCCAGTTCGACATTCGCCGGCACGATGGAGAGATTGGGGACTTTCGTGGGCCGGATGGTCTCTTCCAGCTCGGCCGCGCCCATCAGCAGTTCGTAGGTGCCGAAGTCGCGCTCGTCATGGGTGAGGCCGAGACCTGTAGACGCATTGCCCTGCGGATCAGAGTCGATCAGGAGCACGCGCTCGCCGACGGCGGCCAACGCGGTGGCCAGGTTGATCGCCGTCGTGGTCTTGCCGACGCCGCCCTTCTGGTTGGCGATCGCCAGGACGCGGGCCTGCCTCGGCTCATGTTCTTGATTCGTACTGGTCACGCCGGTTCCGGGTCTGTAAAGCGGATGATCCGTGCCTCGGCCTCGGTGCGGCTTGGCAGCAGATCGGGAGAGCGGAGTGTCCAATATCGCCGGGCCTCGGTCAATTCATCCCCGGCCTGCCGCCCCTTCAGGAACAGGTAGGTGGTGCCCGCGCCGCCCAGTGGCTGGGCCAGGTCGATCAGCTCTTTCAGCGGCGCCAGCGCGCGCGCCGAGATCACCTGCGGCACACCGCCCATCGCTGCATGAAGCGCCGACGCCTCGACGGCCTCGATGCGTTTCACGTGCACGGTGGCGGCCACACCCATGGCATGCGCGGTGTCGCGCAGGAAGGCCGACTTGCGCTGATCGCTTTCCACCAGATGCACATGAACATCGGACAGTGCAGCAATGACGAGGCCCGGGAAGCCGCCGCCCGATCCGAGATCGAGCCAGCGCTTCGTGTCTTGCGGGGCGTGGTCCAACAGCTGCGCGGAGTCGAGGAAGTGGCGCTGCCACAGCTCAGGCAGCGTTTTCGGCGCCACGAGGTTGATCGCCTTCTGCCACTTCTCCAGCCGCTCGGCGTAAGTCCGCAGCCGCGCCAGGGCGGCGTCGCTGCACTGTGTCTGCATCTGGAAGTCTGCGGGCGTCATGGCGCGGGTTATGACGGATGCCGCGCGCCCTGTCACGGTTTCCCGTGAAACCCGGCCCTTCCCGTATCAGCCTTCCCTGTATCAGCCTTCCCAGGGATCGTAGGTGCCAAAGGACCAGATGTGGCCCTCAGGGTCGCGGCAAGAATAGCCACGGCCGCCGTAATCCTCGTCCTTGATGTCCAGCAGAATCACCGCGCCGGCCGCCTTGGCGCGGGCGTAATGCAGATCGGCATCGGGCACCACGACGTAAATTGTGGCGGTTTCCCGCCCTCCAACCTCGTCAGGCTGCACCATATGCCGGGAAAACGGCGTGTCGATGATCGAACTGAGCATCAGGATGTCGTCGCCGTAGCAGAGCTGGGCATGGGCGATACGGCCCTGGCCGTCCTCGTGGATGGCGTGTTTCTCGAAGCCGAAGGTCTGGCACAGCCACTCGATCATGGCGGGCGCATCGCGATAGCGCAGGACCGGTACGATCATACCGGGATGCTGGGCGGGTGGGCCGCTCACAGGGAGACCGGACATGCAGCTTCCTCCAGGCAGTCTTTCTTGGGCCGCAAGTCTAGCCCGCACCCGGAAACAACGCATGAAAAAGGGGGATGTTTCACGTGAAACATCCCCCTTGGCCGTTAAGTCATTGAATTATCACTACTCGGCGGCTTCGATCCCTGTCCGGCGCGCCTTTTTCACATGGCCCAGCAGCGCTGAGAGCGCCGCAGGCGTCACCCCGGAGATGCGCGCCGCCTGCCCCAGGGTGCCGGGGCGGTGCTGCTTCAGCTTGGCGCGGACCTCGTTCGACAGGCCGCCGACGGCGTCATAGTCGAGGCTGTCGGGCAGGATCAGGCTTTCGTCCTTCCGGAAGGCGACGATATCGGTCTCCTGGCGCTCCATATAGCCGGCATAGCGTCCGTCGATCTCGAGCTGCTCGACGATCTCCGGCTCCAGGCCGGCCAGTTCGGGCCAAACCTCGGCCAGGCGGTCGATGGTCATGTCCGGGTAGCCGAGCAAGGTGGCGGCCGTGCGGATCTGGCCATCCTGGTTGATGCTCAAGCCGCGCTTGGCCAGTTCCGGCGGTGTCATTTTCAGGCTCTGGACCATCGCACGCGCCGAAAAAAGGCTGTTTTCCTTGGTTTTCCAGATCGTTTCACGGGAAACATCGACGCAGCCCAGGGCGATCCCGAGCGGCGTCAGGCGTTGGTCGGCATTGTCGGCGCGCAGGCTCAGGCGGTATTCCGCCCGGCTGGTGAACATGCGATAGGGCTCCGCGGTGCCCAGATTGACCAGGTCGTCGATCATCACGCCGATATAGGCATCGGCGCGGTTCAACGTGAAACCCTCGGCATCCCCGCCCCCGGCGCTGAGCGCCGCATTCAGGCCGGCAATCAGGCCCTGGGCGGCGGCTTCCTCGTATCCGGTGGTGCCGTTGATCTGGCCGGCCAGATAAAGCCCCGGCTGGCGCTTGGTCTCCAGTGTCGGCTTCAACTCGCGCGGATCGACGTAATCATACTCGATGGCATAGCCCGGACGCAGCATCACCGCGTTTTCCAGGCCCGGAATGCATTTCAGCAGCCCGAGCTGCACGTCTTTCGGCAACGAGGTCGAGATTCCGTTCGGATAGACGGTGTCGTCATCCAGCCCTTCGGGCTCCAGGAAGATCTGATGGCGGTCGCGATCGCCGAAACGCACCACCTTGTCCTCGATCGAGGGGCAGTAGCGCGGGCCGGTGCCTTCGATCTGCCCACTATACATCGGTGCGCGATGCAGGTTGGCGCGGATGAGATCGTGGCCGGCTTTCGATGTGTAGGTCACGCCGCATTCGATCTGCGGCGTGGCGATCTCACGCGTCATGAAGCTGAAGGGCACCGGCGGATCGTCGCCCTTCTGCATCTCGAGCGATGACCAGTCGATGGTCTTGCCATCCAAACGCGGCGGCGTGCCGGTCTTCAGGCGACCTAGCGAAAACCCGCATGTTTCAAGGGTTTTCGAAAGGCCGAGCGATGGCGCTTCACCGACGCGGCCGGCCGGAATCTTCTCTTCGCCGATATGAATGAGGCCGCGCAAAAACGTGCCGGTGGTGAGAATGACTTTGGGTGCAGCGAAGAAAGAGCCATCGCCGCAGACCACGCCGCGCACCTCGCCGGCTTCGATGCGGATGTCTTCCGCCGCCGCCGCATGGATGGTGAGATTGGTCTGCGCGAACAAGATCGCCTGCATGGCCTGGCGATAGAGCTTGCGATCCGCCTGGGCGCGCGGCCCGCGCACGGCCGGCCCCTTGGAGCGATTGAGCAAACGGAACTGGATGCCAGCGGCATCGGCGACGCGGCCCATCACGCCATCCAGCGCATCGATCTCGCGCACCAGATGGCCCTTGGCCAGGCCGCCGATGGCGGGGTTGCACGACATCTCGCCGATGGTCTCAAGCTTGTGCGTCAGCAGCAGCGTGCGTGCACCGAGCCGCGCCGAAGCGGCCGCGGCTTCACAGCCAGCATGGCCGCCGCCGATCACGATGACATCGAATTTGTCCTGCATGGGCGCGGGTTCTAAGCGGTCAGGCACAGGTCGTCAAAGGGATTCGTCCACAGGCAGGGGTTTCACGTGAAACCCCCCTGTCAAGCTTTACGTTCGTTCTTTGTTCAGTCCAATATGGGGCAGTGGTCCGATCTTCGCCTTTTACAGAACGAAGGTGAACAGCACGCAGGTCGCGGTGACGAGCTGCAGCAGGTTGATGACGACGCTGACACGATGCAGCGCCTTGAACCCGCGGGCAGCTTTCGCGTCGCCGGCGTCCTTCGCTGCGCGCAGCGCATCGAGGCGCGGGATCATCCCCTGCCGCGTCAGCACGGCCAGCGCCGCGACAATCGCCATGGCCGTCGCCGCAATCGGACGCTCGATGGTGGCAAAGGATAAGGCAGCCACAGCGCCGCAGAGCATGATGACCAGGTAGTAGACCGGAAACAGCGCGCGGATGAACAGCGATGCGGTGGCGGCTTCCAGCTTGATGAAGGTGAGCGGCGCGACCACGAAGGAGAAGAAGGCCATCGCACCGGTCAGCAGCGCGGTCGCATAGAGCGCCAGAGCCATCAACATATCTGCATCCTTTTCAAAACCGCATCGTCGTCTTAGGGGCAGTCTCGCAGGCAGACATGTTCGATACAATTCCGCCGTTGACGGGATTCGAGCCTTTGGCCATAGAGAAGCCATGACACGCGATGCCATGGCTTCCCTCCTCTCGATCCGCCGTTTTCCTGTGAAGGGACTCTCCCCTCAGATACTGGATGACGCGCAGCTCGTGCCCGACCAGCCGCTTGCCGGCGACCGCCGCTTCGCGCTGGCCCATGGTGCATCGGCCTTCGACATGAGCGCGCCGGCCTTCCAGAAGAAGGCGCATTTCCTCACCTGGATCCGCAACCCGCCGCTGGCAGCCTTGGATTGCAGCTTCGATGGCACCGGCAGCAAGATCACCATCGCCAAGGATGGCAAGGTTCTGCTGAAGGATGCCGACCTCACCTCGCCGCTGAGCGCCATCGAGATCGAGACGATCATGCTCGCGCATCTGGGCGACGAGGCCACGCGCGGCAGCGTGCGGGTGGCGGAAGCGCCCGGCGCCTGGTTCGCCGACGTGCCCGATCCCTATATCTCGATCCAGAATACCGCCACGTTGCTCGAGCTCGGCCGCAAGCTCGGCGGTCCTGCGCCGCTGGATCATCGCCGCCTGCGCGGCAACCTGCTGGTCGACGGCTTCAATGCCTGGGATGAGATGAAATGGGTCGGATCGCAGATCCAGATCGGCGCCGCCGTGCTGCAGGTCGAGGCCGTCATCGGGCGCTGCGCCGCCACGCATGTGAACCCCGATACCGGCGTGTCCGACACCGATCTGGTCGGCCTGCTGAACCGCGACTACGGCCATAACAAATGCGGCGTCTATGCCCGCGTGGTCGAGGGCGGCACCATCCGCCCGGGCGATGCGGTCGGCCGGATCTTCTAAGACCGATCATCGAGGTCGCGTTTACGCAGGTTTTATGCGGGTTTTCAGCCGCTGCTGCGACGACGTGCCGCTGGACAGCCGCCGTGAACAGGCGCAGGGTCGCGCCGTGTCTCGGAGGACTGCTGCCATGATCACCCGTCGCAAGATGCTGCTCGCCTCTGTCGGTGTTGCCGCCGCTGCCGGCACCGGCATTGCCATCGCGCCGCAGGCCGCGCTGGCCTGCGAGGCGGTCCATGCCGCCGCCACCGCCAAATACGCCCGCCTGTCGCGCACCGTGGCCATGGCCGGCCAGAATGTGCTGAGCAGCCTGGTCGACATGGCCTGCCCCTGCTGCGGCGAACCGCTGGTGCTGTTCAACGGCAAAGTCGCGCTCTGACCGGGGGGCCGACCGCCCCTTCGCGGCTGCGAGAACCGCGAGTTCGTGGAATCGCCCTGCAGTTGCCCTTGTGACGCCACATTCCGGGTATGGGTTGGAGCCCTAGGAACCAGACCCCTTAAGGGGCGGCCTTGGGAACAGCGACCCGGAGTGACCGCCATGAACAATCTCGCCGCCCTGATTTTATTCGGTGCTCTCGGCACCAGCGCCGTCCCTGCCCGCGCCATGGAGCCTGTCCCCCAGCCTGCGGGGGGCACCGCGCCGATCACCTATACCCAGAGCCAGACTCTCGCGGCGCCCGGCATTGCGGCGCCCAGCCAGAGCAATGTGACCGCCGACCCAGCGGCCCAGGTCGAACCGCCGGATGGTCCGCCGGCCGGCGCGCTGTCGCTGTCGCAGATCATCAGCCAGATCGAGAGCCGGCCCGACTGCGCCTATATCAAGGACATCGACTGGGAGGACGGCCGCTACCAGGTGGTCTACCGCACCCGCGACGGCCGCGACCGCGACCTGAAGATCGATCCGCGCACCGGCCGCCCGCAGGAAGGCAGCCTGCCGCTGCCGCAGTGGTTCACGAAGGGCTAGGCTAAAGCCGTCTCATCCGGCGGCAGGTGCGAATCCTGCACCGGCCATTCGGCGCGCAACAGCGCGAAGAGGTCGCTGTCGCGCCATTGCCCGCGCACCATGAAATTCTGCCGCAGCCGGCCTTCATGGCGGAAGCCAAGTTTCTTCAACACCGCGTGGCTGCGCTCATTCTCGATATCAGCCAGCGCCGTCATGCGATGCAGGCCCAGTTCGGCAAAGCCGAAGCGCAAGGCCGCTTGCATGGCTTCCGATGCATAGCCCTTGCCGCGAATGCTGCCATCGAAGGAAAAGCCGATATTGCCCTGGCGGTGCTCGCCGGCGGCGATGCTGAGCCGCACCATGCCGATGGCGCGCCGCATCTGCTTCTCTTCCACCGCAAACAGCCAGTCACGTCCCGACGGATTCTGCGCCTCCAGCAAACGGGCCGCGATGAAGCGCGTGACCAGCTCCGACGTCAGCGCCGGGCCGGGCAGGAATTTCCAGAACTCTTCCTTCACGGCGAAGCTCTGGAACGCGGCCTCGTCCTCGGGCGTGAAGGCGCGCAGGATCAGGCGCTGGGTGCGGAAGCTCGGGAAGACGGGCAAGGCGGCGTCGGTCATGGGTGAATCGCTCATACCCTGTTATGGCGCGGCCTGTTTAAGAAAATCATAAAGACAGGTCAGAATATCACCAATAGAATGCACTATGATGTCTTCAGCGCTTTTCGAGAAATACAGGTCCGCTCTGCAATCTAAGCCGCTCTCCGCAATCTGGCGCGGATACGGATCGGCCATTTTTCTGGAATTCGGCCTGCTGTCTCACCGCGTAAAACGCGATGGTTCATCTGCCAATCCACAGGGCGAATGCACCGTCATGATTGAATGGAGTTGGCGTGTCGAAGGCGAAACTTCTGTACTTTGCGGAAGCTGGAGTGAAGAGGATATCTGGGAGCCCGTCTTCAACTCATTGATCGGCTGCAAGGTCAAGGATGTTTCAATATATGGGCGGCTTCCAGAATTACAGATCACGCTGTCGAATGATCGTTACGTTACATCTTTCATGACCTGCGACGGGCAGCCCGCTTGGGTGATGTTCATCCGGGATGAAGAGTCCCGCTACCTTTCCGTCGAGAATGGCAAGATCCAAGAAGGCGCTACTCTAGAGTCCGCCAACTCATAGCTCCTCACTTCCCGATACAAAAATCTCGGAAGATCACATCCAGCAGATCTTCCACATCGATGCGCCCGGTGATGCGGCCCAAGGCGCGCGCCGCCAGACGCACATCCTCGGCGGCCAGTTCGGCGCTGGTGTTGTTGCGCTCAGAGCCACGCAGAAACCTGTCCAAAGCCGCAATGCAATCGGTCAGCGCCTCGCGGTGGCGCGCGCGGGTCAGCGTCGCGTTTCCTGTCAGGCCGATGCGCGCCGTGACTTCGGTTTCCAGCATATCGAGCAGGGCCGCCATGCCGGTATTGCCGCGCACCGAGATCGGCAGGACAGTCCGCCCGTTGATCGCCCAGCCGCTTGGCGTGCTGGCCGCATCCATCTTGTTGGCGACCACGATGGCGTCAGAATCGATCAGCGCCTCGGTTTCCTTCGGTACGGTCGTCGCCGTGGCATCCAGCACGACCAGCTTGAGATCGGCGGATTCGGCGCGCTTCAAGGCCCGCGCCACGCCTTCATGCTCGATGCTGTCGGCCGTCTCGCGCAGGCCCGCCGTATCGGCCAGGATCACCGGATAGCCGCCGAGATCGAGATGCACCTCGATCACGTCGCGCGTGGTGCCCGGGATATCCGAGACAATCGCCGCCTCGCGTTTGCTGAGCGCATTCAGCAGCGAGGACTTGCCCACATTGGGCGCGCCGAGGATCGCCACCATCAGGCCGTCGCGTAAGCGCTCGCCGCGCTGGCGGTCATTGAGATGCCCGGCAATTTCTTCACGCAACCTGGCGATCTGCGGCTTCACCTCGGCCGCCACGCCTTCGGGCAGGTCCTCGTCGGGGAAATCGATGTCGGCTTCCAGATGCGCCAGCGCGCGCGTCAGCTGCTTGCGCCAACCCTCGTAAAGCTCGCCCAGCGCACCCTGCATCTGCCGCAGCGCCTGCCGGCGCTGGGCTTCGGTCTCGGCATTGATCAGATCGCCGAGGCCTTCCGCCGATGTCAGATCAAGTTTGCCATGCTCGAAGGCGCGCCGGCTGAACTCGCCCGGCTCGGCCATGCGCAGGCCGGACATGCTGGCCAGCGTGGCAAAGATCGCGCTCAGGACGGCGCGGCCGCCATGCACCTGCAGCTCGACCACATCCTCGCCGGTGAAGCTGTGCGGGCGCGGAAACCACAGCACCATGCCCTCATCGAGCAGCGCGCCGTCGGCGTCTTTCAGTTTGCGTAAACTGGCCGCGCGCGGTCGCGGCAACTCGCCGCCGATCAGCGTCTCCAGCGTGGCCGCCGCCTGCGGGCCGCTCAAGCGGATCACCGCGACGCCGGCCCGGCCCGGCGCAGAGGACAGCGCGTAGATGGTGTCCGGAGACATGGCTCAGCCTGCCGCCGTCATCATTTCTTCTTGGCGGAATGATCCGGGCCGTCTTCGGGTTTCAGCATCAGGCGCTGCACCCGGCCGCCCTGTTTCACATGCACGTCGAGGATCTCGTCGATATCGGCGAAGCTCTCGGCGCGATACCACACCCCGTCGGGATAGATCACCAGCACGGGGCCGAGCTCACAGCGCTCCAGGCAGCCGGCATTGTTGACGCGCACGCCCTCTTCCAGGCCAAGACCCATCTCCTTGGCGCGGGTCTTCATGTAATTGCGCAGCTTCTCGGCCCCCTTGCGCGCGCAGGAGCCGCGCGGATGGTTCTCCGGCCGCTCGTTGGTGCAGGCGAAGATATGGGCCTTGTAGAACTGCGCGGGATCGCTCGGAAGGGCGGTCATGACGGATTACTTCTTCTTTTCGGAACCGCCGGCGCCCCCAGACGCCATATTGGGGAATTGGCTGAAAAAGAACTTCTGCATCTGCTCGAAATTCTGCAGCCCCATCGGGCCCCAGGTCTTGAGCAGGACCTCGGGGTCCATGGATTTGAGGGAATTCAGCATGCGCTCCTGCATCTGGGCCATCACGGCCTCCTGGATGGGCTGCACATCGGGCAGGCCGAGAAAGGCGCGGGCCTCTTCCGGCGTGCAATCCACATTGACAGTGACCTTCATCGCTGCACCATACTGCTCTGAGGAAATTGCCTAAATTGAGAAGCAGGACAAATACCTAGCATGACCGACGGCGCGTTGTCAGGGATGAACAGAAACAATCTGGATAAGGCCGCTTCACCCTATCTGCAGCAGCATCGCGACAATCCGGTGCACTGGCAGGTCTGGGGTCCCGAGGCGCTGGCGGCAGCCCAGGCCGCCGACAAGCCGATCCTGCTCAGCGTCGGCTATGCCGCCTGCCACTGGTGCCATGTCATGGCCCATGAAAGCTTCGAGAACCCGGCCATCGCCGGCGTGATGAACGAGCTGTTCGTCAACATCAAGGTCGACCGCGAGGAGCGGCCCGATATCGACACGCTCTACATGAACGCGCTGCATGTGCTGGGCGAGCAGGGCGGCTGGCCGCTCACCATGTTCCTGACGCCCAAGGGCGAACCCTTCTGGGGCGGGACGTATTTTCCGCCCGAGCCGCGCTTCGGCCGGCCCGGCTTCGTCGAGGTGCTGAACAAGGTCTCCGAGGCCTATCACCAGAAGCGCGACGCCATCGCCCAGAACACCAAGATGCTGGTCGGTGCACTGCGCAACCTGGCCAAGCCGCAGAGCCGCGACCGCATGCCGCTCAACAACGACGTGCTCGACCAGGTGGCCGCCCAGGTGCTGGGCCATGTCGACCCCGAGCATGGCGGCATCGGCAGCGCGCCGAAATTCCCGCAAGTGGGCCTGTTCGACCTATTGTGGCGCGGCTACCTGCGCACCGGGATTCCCGATTATTCCATCGCGGTGATCAACACCATCACCCGCATGGCGCAGGGCGGCATCTACGATCATCTGGGCGGCGGCTTCGCGCGCTACTCGACCGATGCCGAATGGCTGGCGCCGCATTTCGAGAAGATGCTCTACGATAATGCGCAGCTTCTTTCTCACATGAGCATGGTGGAGGCCGAGACCGGCGATCCGATCCTGCGCCAGCGCATCGAGGAGACGGTCGGCTGGGTGCTGCGCGAGATGATAGCAGACGGCGGGGCTTTCGCGGCCACGCAGGACGCGGATTCCGAAGGCGAGGAAGGCAAGTTCTACATCTGGTATATGGGCGAGATCGAGGATGCGCTGGGCGCCAATGCCGAAGCCTTCTGCGCGGCCTATGACGTCACCGAGGACGGCAACTGGGAGCACAAGAACATCCTGCGCCGCTCGCTGGAGCCCGATCTGCTCGATGCAGCCTCGGAAAAGAAGCTGAAGGCGGCGCGCGAGAAGCTGTTCGCCATCCGCGAGAAACGCATCAAGCCGGGCTGGGACGACAAGGTGCTGGCCGACTGGAACGGCCTGATGATCGCCAGCCTCGCCGACCTGTCGCAGCAATATGCGCAGACAGCCTGGCTGCAGGCGGCCGAACGCGCCTTCGGCTTCGTCGTCTCTACCATGTCGTTTGGCGAGCATCGCCTGGGCCATAGCTGGCGTAACGACATTCTGGTCGCGCCCGGCATGCTGGAGGATTACGCCAACATGATGCGCGCGGCGCTCAGCCTGTATGAAGCCACCGGCAATCCCGATTACCTGGCGCGCGCCAAGGACTGGGCCGAGGTGGTCGAGAGCGACTATCTCGACACCGTCAACGGCGGCTATTTCCTCACCTCGAAAGACGCCGAGAACCTGATCGCACGCACGCGCCATGCCGCCGACAACGCCACGCCGGCCGGCAACGGCACGCTGCTCGGCGTGTTCGCGCGGCTGTGGTATCTGACGGGCGAGCTGGTCTGGCGCGAGCGCGCGCAGATGCTGATGGATGCCTTCTCGGCCGAGGTGGGCCGCAACTTCTTCCCGATGGGCAGCTTCCTCAACAACGCCGACTTCTTCGCCAATGCCGTGCAGGTGGCGGTGATCGGCCGGCGCGGCGAGGCGGCGACCGAGGCGCTGCTGGCGGCCGCCTATACGGTGTCGGTGCCCAACCGCGTGCTGCTGGTCAGCGCGCCCGGCGCGACGCTGCCGGAAACCCATCCGGCCATCGGCAAGACGCAGATCGACGGCAAGCCGACGGCTTATGTCTGCGTGGGTCCCACCTGCGGCCTGCCGGTGACGACGCCAGCGGAACTGGTGTCCTCGCTAAAGGCGACGCGCGCGGTTTAAATGCACCATTCAATGCGTCACCCCGGGCTTGACCCGGGGTCCCATTCTTTTTTGCGATGAAAAAGAAAATGGGATCCCCGCTTTCGCGGGGATGACGAAAGAGGTGGTGCATTACGCCGCCGCCAGCGCCATTTCCTTTTTCTTGCCGCGGATCATCAGCGACGCCACCGCCGCCACCACGCCGGTCATGCCGGCGATGATGAAGGCCTGCAGGTAGTCGCCCTGCTGCACGCGCATCCAGCCGGCGAAGAAGGCCGCACTCGCCGCGCCGAGCTGATGCCCCGCCGCGATCCAGCCGAACACCACCGGGCCGTCGCGTTCGCCAAAGGCTTCCACCGCCAGCTTGACGGTCGGCGGCACTGTGGCGATCCAGTCCAGCCCGTAGAAGACGGCGAAGACCGAGAGGCTGACCAGCGAGAAATCGGTATAGGGCAGGTAGATCAGCGACAGCCCGCGCAGCCCGTAATACATGAACAGCAGCTTGCGCGGGTCGTAGCGGTCGGTGAGCCAGCCCGAGGCGGTGGTGCCGAACAGGTCGAAGAAGCCCATCAGCGCCAGCACGCCCGACGCCGTGGTCAGCGCAATGCCCATGTCGCCGCAAAACGACAGCATATGCGTGCCGACCAGGCCGTTGGTGGTGAAGCCGCAGATCCAGAAGGTGAGGAACAGGAACCAGAAGTCGCGCTTCTTGGACGCGCGGCCGAGCGCGCTGACGGCGAAGACCAGCGGGTTCTGCGCCGGACCGGCGGCCGGCGGCGCCTCGGTGGCGCCATAGGGGATCAGACCCATGTCGCTGGGGCGCTCGGGCAACAGCCACAGCACCAGCGGGATCAGCGCGGCGCAGGCGATCGATACCGTCCATACCACCGAACTCCAGCCGCCGGCTTCGGCAATGGCCGAGAGAACCGGAATGAAGATCAGCGTGCCGGTGGCGGTGCTGGCGGTGAGCAGCCCCATGACCAGGCCGCGATTGGTGGCGAACCAGCGGTTGGTGATGGTCGCACCCATCACCAGCGCCACGGCGCCCGAACCGACGCCCGACATCACGCCCCAGGTGGCGATCAGGTGCCAGGACTCGCTCATCTGGGTCGACAGCGCGGTCGAGGCCGACATGATCACCAGCGCGGTGAGCAGCGTGCGGCGGATGCCGAAGCTCTGCATCAGCGCAGCCGCAAACGGCCCGATCAGGCCATAGAGGAAGATGCCGATGGCAGCGGCCAGCGAGGTGGTATCGCGGCTCCAGCCGAACGCTTTTTCCCAGGGCACCAGCAGCACGCTGGGGGTGGAGCGCAGGCCGGCCGCCACCAGCAGGCTGAGGAAAATGACGGCGACGACGACAAACGCATATTTCTGGCCAAGAAAGGCGGGACGTGCTAGGCTCATGTGACTGACCGGTACGTGTTGCGGGACCCCTTTATGCGTACCGATCGGTAACATTGTCAAGTCACGAAACTGTACTGGCTGCCATGACCCGGAAAAATCAGGACAAAGCCGCCCAAACCCCCGACGCGCTGATGCCCTTTGGGGCCAGGCCGGCGCTGCCGGCTGGGCCCAATGGAGGGCCGCCTCGGGCTGCCGACAAGATCCGCCGCACGGCGCGCGAGCTGTTCTACCGCGACGGCATCCGCGCCATCGGGGTGGACGAGATCGTCACCAAGGCCGGCGTCACCAAGCCGAGCCTGTATCGCAGCTTCCCCTCCAAGGACGAGCTGGCGGCGGCTTACCTGCGCGACTATGACGCCGAATTCTGGCAGCGCTTCGCCGCCTATCTCGACCAGGCCGGCCGCGACGACCCGCGCGCGGGCCTGCTCAGCTATCTCGACAATCTCGGCCGCCGCGCTGCCAATCCCGACTATCGCGGCTGCGGGCTGTCCAACACGGCCGTCGAATATCCAGACAGCAGCCATCCGGCGCGGAAAGTGTCGGAGGATCACAAGGAGAAGCTGCGCCGCAAGCTGGCCGAACTCGCCGCCGATATGGGCGCCGATGATCCCGGCGCGCTGGGCGACAGTCTGATGCTGCTGATCGAAGGCGCCTTCGTGACGGGACAGATTTTCCGCACTGGCGGCGGGCCCGCGCGCGCGCTGGTCGATGCCGCCGAACGGCTGATCGACAGCCATCTGAAGGGCTGACGCCTATAGCGTTTCCGGCAGCGTTTCTGGCCGCTCCACCGGCACGACATCGGCGCGCTTCACCGCAATCTTCTCGTTGTCGCTGCGCACCACCAGATATTCCACGATGTCCTCGGCTTCCAGGCTGCGCTCCTGATGCGGCACGCCGGGCGTGAAATAGACGCAGTCGCCCGGCCCGATCTCGGCGGCATAGTCCAGGCTCTCGCCCCAACGAATCTCGCTGCGGCCCTTCACCACATAGAGCATCACCTCATGGCGGCCGTGGTCATGCGCGCCGGTGCTGGACTGCGGCAGCACGTTCACGCTGCCGATCCAGGTCTTGTCGCCGCCGCCGATGCCAAGGAAATCGAACACCGTCGTGCGGCCGCTGGCCTGCCGTTCCGCCGCCAGGACTGCCGCCCGCCGGATGATCACGCCATCGCGCCAGGGTTTCTGCCCGTCACTCATCGCCGCAGAGAATACGGCAGGATGACGCGGGCTAAAAGCCGATGCGTGATCCGGGTCACAAAGCCAGCCGTTACGCCGTCCCGAAAGCGCAAAACGGCGAAAAACACCGGAGACGGATCACCCAATCATGACATCAGGTGTCATGGTTTCGCCCTACCCTGTCTATAGTGTCGACAAACGTTAACGCAGACCGGAACCGCTGGATCGGCCGCCCGTTTAGGGTCCGCCCGTGGCGATGACCGGATCGCAGCGCGGCTGGGGAGTGCAATGATGAGCCAGACCTTTGCCCTGGACGACGGCAAGACCGGGACTGTGCTGCCTCCCGATGATGGCAGCAGCATCTACGAGATGGATACCTTGTCTGCCACGGCCGAGGCGCCGGCGGCGGAAGACCTGCGCAACGCGGCGGCGCGCGACGACCTGCTGCGCGCCTATCACGCCGTGCGCGAGCTGACGGAAAAACTGGCCGAGCCGCTGTCGCCCGAAGACCAGTGCATCCAGTCGATGGATGACGCCAGCCCGACCAAATGGCATCGCGCCCATACCACCTGGTTCTTCGAGACCTTCCTGCTGCAGCCGCACCAACCGGGCTACTGCGTCTTCGACGAACACTTCAACTACATGTTCAATTCCTATTACGAAGCCATCGGCGAGCGTCATCCGCGGCCCGAGCGCGGCATCCTGAGCCGGCCGCCGGTCGACACGATCACGCAGTATCGCCGTTATGTCGATGGCGCGATGGAAGAGCTGGTCAGCCGCGCCGACGATCACCTGCTGGTGCAGATCGCGCCGCTGGTGGCGCTGGGCCTGGCGCATGAACAGCAGCATCAGGAACTGCTGCTCACCGACATCAAGCATGCCTTCTCGCGGCAGCCGTCTTTCGCGCCGGCCTATGTGCCGCCGCAGAGTCATATGCGCGAAGCCGCTGCGCCGATGGAGTTCATCAGCTTCGCCGGCGGCATCACCGAGATCGGCCATGATGGCCATGGCTTCGCCTTCGATAACGAAGGCCCGCGCCATCGCGTGCTGCTGCATCCCTATCGCCTCGCCACGCGGACCGTCACCTGCGGCGAGTATCTCGACTTCATGGCCGATGGCGGCTACAGCCGACCCGAACTCTGGCTCTCCGAGGGCTGGGCGCTGCTGCAGAAGGAAGGCTGGCAGGCGCCGGCCTACTGGCAGCAGGACGCGCGCCGTTTCGGCGACGGCTGGCAGATCTTCACCCTGCAGGGCCGGCGCGCGCTCGATCCGGCCGAGCCGGTCTGCCATGTCTCCTTCTACGAGGCCGCCGCCTTTGCCGAATGGGCCGGTAGGCGGTTGCCGACCGAAGCCGAATGGGAAAACGCCGCAGTCTCGGCGCGCCGCCTGCATGCCGGCGGCATGCTGGATCGCAGCCATCCGCATCCGCGCGCCTGCCATGCGCCGAGCGGCGAGCTGCAGATGTTTGGCGAGGTCTGGGAGTGGACGCGCTCAGCCTACGAGCCCTATCCCGGCTTCCGGCCCGCCGCCGGCGCGGTCGGCGAATACAACGGCAAATTCATGATCGGGCAGCAGGTGCTGCGCGGCGGCTCCTGCGTCACGCCGCCGGGCCATGTGCGCGCCAGCTATCGCAACTTCTTCCCGCCGGCCGCGCGCTGGCAGTTTTCCGGTATCCGTCTCGCGGAGGATCTATGAACAAGATTGCTGTCCTGAATTTCGACCGCCCGCACCGCACCGGCTTCCGTCCCCAGGTCGTCAAGGCGCCCGGCCAGGATTCCGATTTCGCGCGCGACATCCATGCCGGCCTGCGCGGCTGGCCGAAATCGATCCCGTCGAAATACTTCTACGACCAGAAAGGCTCTGAACTCTTCGAGCAGATCTGCAGGCTGCCGGAATATTATCCGACGCGCACCGAGATGCAGATGCTGCGCGACAACGCCTCCGAGATCGCCGCCATCATCGGGCCGGATGCCGAGCTGGTGGAATTCGGCGCTGGCGCATTGGACAAGGTGCGCGTGGTGCTCGATGCGCTGAAAAATCCGCGCGCCTATCTGCCGATCGACATTTCCGGTGCGCATCTGAGCCGCGCCGCCGCCGCGCTCGCCCGCGACTACCCGGGACTGGCCGTGCGGCCGGTGGTGGGCGATTTCACCCAGGTGCTGCCGCTGCCCAAGCGCGACCGCTTCGCGCGCAGCCGCGTCGGCTTCTTCCCCGGCTCGACCATCGGCAACTTCACCCCGGAAGATGCGTTGCGCTTCCTGCGCAATGCCGCGCAGATGCTGGGCTGCGCCCGCGGCGAAGCAGTGGCCCAGTCGCAGGCGCTGGCCCAGCCCTGTAACGCCAGCCTGCTGATCGGCGTCGATCTGGTGAAGGACCCCGCCCTGCTGCATGCCGCCTATAACGACAGTGCCGGCGTGACCGCGGCCTTCAACCTCAACCTGCTGCGCCGCGCCAATGCCGAGCTTGGCGCCGATTTCGACCTCGACAGCTTCGACCATTACGCCCTCTACCAGCCGCATCTGCACCGCATCGAGATGCACCTGGTCAGTCGCAAGAGCCAGCGCGTGCAGATCGGTGGGCAGGTCTATGAATTCAGCGCCGGGGAATCCATCCATACGGAGAATTCCTACAAATACTCGGCCGCCAGCTTCCGCCAGCTCGCCGAAAAGGCCGGTTTCCAGCCCGCCGCCGTCTGGACCGACAAAGACGAGCTGTTCAGCCTGCACTGGCTGATGCTGCCGTGACCGTTACAATCGCGGCATCCGGGTAATCGGAAAGTAACGCGCCGTCCCCGGAGGATTTGTCTAGCTTGCATGCATGATCATGCAGCCGATCCCCACCGCCGCACCTGGTCTGCCCGCCGTCTTCGGCGAAGGCTGGCATGTGGTGCGCGCCGCCGACCGCGGCCTGGGCTGGCATCCGCAGGTGCGCCAGATGCTGGTGCACTGGCTCACGCTGTGCAGCGCCGACGGCCGTCTGCCGGCGCGCAACGCCATCGACCGCACCTTACTCGGCGAACTGCTGCCCTATACCTGGATGCTGGAGGTGCATCGCGCACCCTGGCGCTTCCGCTACCGCATGGCCGGCCCTGCCTTCACCGCCTTTGTCGGCCAGGATGTCACCAGCCAATGGTATGACGAAGTGCGGCCGCATGCCTGGTCGACCAACCGCCTGCGCCTGATCACCACGGCGCGCGATGGCATGCCGACCTGGCGCCGCGGCCCGGTGCCGCAGGAAGACGATGTCTTCGAGGTGCGCGGCTGGAATGCGCTGGAAAACCTGATGCTGCCGCTGTCGGATAACGGCATCGAGACCGATACGCTGCTGGGCATCAGCATGCCCTACAGCCCGATCGAATTGTGGACCGCTCCGCCGCCGGCCATGGCGGCTGAATAACAAAATTTTAGAGCTGTGGGGGGCGCTGGGGCGGCGCCGCTGTTTGCGCGCAATCGCAAGCGCGGCGCCCCCGGCTGCCGCTATCTCAAGCCGGCAGTGCCGCCGCCTTGTTGCGATCCTTCAGGCCGCCGATGAAGGCGCGGATCGCGGGCCGCACGGCTGCGAACAGCGGGTCGTCGCGCCGCTTCAGCATCACTTCGGAAAACAGCTTCAGCCCGATAGCGAGCGCCGCGGCCTCGTCAGCCTCGTATTGCGCACTGGCGCGCAGGCGTTCGACGATGGCCAGGATTTCATCGTGATTGACAGCCTCGAAACTCAGCGGATCGCGTAAAAGGTCACCCGGCTTCGGCGTGCCGACATGCTCGATGGTGACGCGGTATCGGTGACCCTTCATGCTGTGTCCCTTCCAGGAGCTGATGTCGCTGCTGCAGATGCTTCCCATCTTCGCCCCCGTCACTGGCCACGAATCTCGCGCGCGGCGCGCACCAGGATGTCGATGATGCGGCGCTGCTCCTCGGGCGAGGCATCGTCCTTTTCCGTCAGCGCGGCTTTCAGGTTGTGGCGCGCGGCGCGCATGGTGGACGAGGCATCCGGCGCCGTGTTGCGGCTGCCGTAATGCGGCTCGTCATCCTCGGCCGCCTCGCCGCCGCTGAAGAAGCGTTTGGCGCGGGCGATGCGTCCGCCGATCTTGGCGAGCTGCGCCATCATCGTGTCGGCATGCACGCGATGCTCGGCCAGATAATCGCGGCCGGCCTGCGTCAGGCTGTACAGCTTCTTCGCGCCTTCCGAGACGACGCTGGTATGGCCGATCTCTTCCAGATAGGTGAGCGCGGGATAGATCACGCCGGGGCTGGGCGCATAGAAGCCCGAGGTGTGTTCCTCCAGCGCCTTGATGATCTCGTAGCCGTGGCGCGGGCGCTCTTCGAGCAGGACGAGAATCAAAAGCTGAAGGTCGGCGGCCGAGACCACGCGGCTGGCGCGGAAACCATGGCCGCCCAGGCTGTCGTCGCCGCTGCTGAACAGCGCGGCGGCCAGCTTGCCACGGAAATGGCGGCGGCCCCGGTGCATGGCGTGATGCTCTCGGAAGCCTTTGATAATACAGGTGTTAAACAGGTGTTCACTCATTCGATACCTCATCGGATAGTCCATCAGATATCTCATCTGACATATCGTAAGATATAGTGAGCGATATCTGCCGTCAAGAGGTTTTCCACAGGGATATAGCCGCCGCCTGAAATTCCGGGGTCACGCGCTCAAGCCACCGTGAGGTCAAGCCAACGTGTGTTGCCGGGGCGCGGCCGCGATCCACACTCCACGGATGTCTGCATCCCCTGACCCTGAAACGGATTCCATCCTCATGCGCCTTGCCATTATTGCCGCCGTCGCCGCTGCCGCGCTCGCCAGCCTGCTCGCCATCGTCGTTCATGAAGATGCCGCCGCCCAGGAGGCGCCGCGCCGCATCCGCGCCAAGATCGACATGGTGATGGAGGGTCCGATGGACCAGCAGCGCCTGTCCCTGACCACGCGCGAAGGCGAGGCGCTGATGCTGAACCTCGCGTCCAATGCCGCGGTCACCGCATTGGCACCGGCGCAGCTGGATACGATCAAGGCCGGCAGCTACATCGGCACGGCGGCGCTGCCGCAGCCCGATGGCAGCCTGGTGGCGCTGGAGGTGCATATCTTCATGGACTCCATGCGCGCCGCCGTCGGCGAAAGCCATCGCCCCTGGGATACCGGCGGCCCCAACAGCACGATGACCAATGCGACGGTCAGCCAGATGATGGCATCCAAGGCCGATGCGCGCGGCCGCATGCTGACGCTCAGCTTTCCCGGCGGCGAGAAGCAGGTGCTGGTGCCCGACAGCGTGCCGGTCGTGGCCTTCGAGCCCGGCGACCGCAGCCTGATCAAGCCCGGCAACCATGTGCTGGTGACGGCGACGAAGGCCGCCGACGGCGCCTATCGCGCCGAGCGCATCACCATCGGCCGCAACGGCCTCGTGCCGCCGATGTGAAGATCACGATGTAAAGGCAAGGCTGGTGCCCGCTGCCGGACTCGAACCGGCACGGCCTTGCGGCCTCGGGATTTTAAGTCCCGTGCGTCTACCAATTCCGCCAAGCGGGCAGGCACGCATCCTGTCTACGCGGCGGGCCGCCATCCGGTCAATTGTCCCATGGATTGTACCGGGGCAATCCCGGACTGGACGCGGCGGGGGCCGGCAAAACACAATGCGGCATGACCGATACCGCCGGGATCATCCAGCATTTCCGTGACCAGGCCGGCTATTGCCGCGCACTGGGCTCGCCCTTCACCGGCGCGATCCTCGACAGCGTCGCCGATTTACTGGCCGCCTCGCCCGACTGGGCGGCGGCGATCCTCGCCTGGCCGGGCGATCCGCGCGCCGATGCGCTGGCGCTGCGGGTGGCCGGCGCGCTTCATCGCGCGGTGCTGCAGGGTGACGCGCCGCTGACCGCTGCCTATGACGCACGGCGGATCGATGCCGCCACGCTGGATGATGCGCTGCGCCGGCACGCGGCGCTGCTGGCGCTCTATCTGCAAAGCCCGCCGCAGACCAACGACCCGCAGCGCTCGGCCGTGCTGATCGGCGGCTTCCACAGCATCGCCGCCGCCTGTCCCGGCCTGCCGCTGCAGTGCCGCGAGATCGGCGCCAGCGCCGGCCTCAACCTGAGCTGGGATTCTTACACCTACGATTTCACGGCCTGGCGTCATGGCGATGCAGCCACTGGCGCGCCGCTGCGTCTCGCCGCTGACTGGAACGGCCATGCGCCACGACAGGCCACTGCCATCACCGTCCAGAGTCGCGCCGGCTGCGATGTCGCGCCGCTCGACGCCACCGATGCCGGGCACCGCCAGCGCCTGCTGTCCTATATCTGGGCCGACCAGCCGCAGCGGCTGCAGCGTGTCAGCGCCGCGCTCGACCATGCGGTGCGCCGGGGCATCCGGGTGGAACAGATCAATGCCGGGGAGTTCGTCGCGCGCGAGCTGGCGCAGCGCGGCACAGCCAACACCCCGGGCGTCTTCGTGCTCTATCATTCCATCGTCTGGCAGTATATCGCGGCGCCCGAGCAGGCGCGGATCACCGCGCTGATGCAGGCGGCGGGGAAAACCGCCACGCGCAGGACGCCGCTGGCCTGGCTGCGGCTGGAACCCGGCACGTCGAAGGACGGCGCCGACCTGACCCTGACCCTGTGGGATGGCGCCGGCGACGGCGGGCGCACGCAACATCTGGCGGTCGGCGACTTCCATGGCCGCTGGGTACGGTGGCAGGCGTAACCCCGAGGCGCCTGCGGCAAAAAAGCCTCCGATTACGACGTGTCTTTCGCCGAAACCCGCCCTATCTTGCGCGCATGGATCCGCTCGTCTTTACCCGCATCGCCCGCTGCATCGCCGACGCCTCCCTCAATGGCCTGGATGAGGGTGAAATCCTCGGCCAGTTCTGCACCGGGCTGAACGAGGCGGGCATTCCGGTCAAACGCGCCGTGCTGGGCGCCGACACCCTGCATCCGGTGCTGGCCGGCCGCATTTTCGCCTGGCACCAGGACCATGCGGAGGTGACGCTGCATGAGTTCGGCCGCTCGGTCACGGAAGAGGGCGAGCGCAAGTGGCGCGCCAGCCCCTTCTATCATCTGGAGGAAAGCGGCGATCCGCATGTGCGGGTGCAGATGAAGGGCCTGAACGGCGAGCACCGCTTCCCCATCGTCACCGAACTGGCCGGCGAGGGCTATACCGATTATCTGGTGACCATGACGCGCTTCGGCGAGAAGGCGATCATTGGCCAGCTCGACTCGATCTATGCCTCCTGGACCACGGCGCATGGCGATGGCTATTCCGACAAGCAGGTCGAAACGCTGAACGCGCTGATCCCCTTCGCGGCCGCCGCCGTGCGTTCGGCCAGCGTACGTCGCATCGCCGAGACGCTGGCGGAAACCTATCTAGGCCGCGATGCCGCGCGTCGCGTGCTGTCGGGCACCATCGGCCGCGGCGATGCCGAGCGCATTTCGGCCGCGCTCTGGTTCAGCGACCTGCGCGGCTTCACCCGCCTGGTCGATACCGTCACGCCGGAACTGATCATGCCGCTGTTGAACGACTATGCCGGCGCGGCCGTGGCCGCCGTGCATGCCCATGGCGGCGAGGTGCTGAAATTCGTCGGCGACGGCGTGCTCGCCATCTTCCGCGATGACGGCAACCTGCAGAATGCCTGCCAGCAGGCGCTGGCCGCGCTGAAGCATTGCATGAAGGACCTGCGGCAGGTGCGCAACCGCCGCGCCAATGCGGGACTGCCGGTCACTGACATGTCGGTCGCCCTGCACGTCGGCGAAGTGCTGTATGGCAATTTCGGCGGCGAGGATCGCCTCGACTTCACCGTCGTAGGCCCGGCCGTGAACGAGCTGTCGCGCATCTCGGGCCTCAGCCGCTCGGTCGACCAGCGTGCCATTCTCTCGGCCGCCTTCCGTTCGGTCGCCGGCGGCCTGAAGGACGAAGCCGTGTCGCTCGGCCGCTATGCGCTGCGTGGCGTCGAAAGCCCGTCCGAGCTGTTCACGCTGGATCCCGCCCTCTTACGATAAAGACCGGCTGCGCCAGGCGGCTTACGCCGCCATGACGTGACGCTCATGCAGCGTGCGCAACATCAGCCGTGCGGTCTGTTCGCTGGAGGCCGGATTCTGGCCGGTGATCAGGTTGCCGTCGCGGATCGCATGCGGCTGGAACACATCCACCTCGACGAAATCCGCGCCCCGTTCGACCAGGCGGTCCTGCAGCAGAAAGGGCACGGCACGCGCCAGGCCGACCTTGTGCTCTTCCGCATTGGTGAAGCCGGTGACCTTGCGGCCTGACACCAGCCACGATCCGTCCTTGCGCTTCACATGCGTGAGGCCGGCCGGGCCGTGACAGACCGCCGCGATCGGCTTGCCGCGCGCATCCAGATCGGCAATGCGCTGGGCCAGCGCTTCGCTTTTCGCCAGATCCCACATGGTGCCATGGCCGCCGGGCAGGAAGATCGCGTCATAGAGCAGGCTATCGAGCGCCGCGATGGCGGGCGTGCTCTGCAGCGCATCCATCACCGGCTTGTCGGCCAGCAGGCGCTGCACGCTGTCAGGCTGCGGCTCGCTGCCGCTGATGCTGCGCGGATCGAATGGCACCGGACCGCCTTTGATCGAGGCCACCGTCACCTTGGCGCCGGCATCGCGGAACAGGTAATAGGGCGTCGCCAGTTCCTCGGCCCAAACGCCGGTGACATCGCCGCTGTCCATCAGGCTGTGCGAGGTCGTCACCATCAGGATATGCGTGCTGGCCTGGGTCGGCGCGAGACGCGACGGGATCGCGCTGGTCTTCTGAACCATGGTCGGTTGCTGGGCCATCGGTGTTTCCCCTCATCGGATTGTTGGAAGCCCGGCTGACATAAGCGCCGGATGGCAGGTTTCAACGGGGCGATACCGCCTGCCATAAAACGATAATGGCCGGGGATTGCTCCCCGGCCATTGTGACTTTTGCGATTCCGTTTTTCGCGGAAAAGCCCGGATGGTTTTATTCGCCCGGCTGCTGCGCCGCAGCGCCCGCCTTCGGTTTGCTGCGCCCGATGATCAGGCCGCGCAGCACCACATAAAAGACCGGGGTGAGGAACAAACCGACCAGGGTGACGCCGATCATCCCCGAGAACACCGCAGTGCCGAGCGCGCGACGCATTTCCGCGCCCGCGCCCGAGGAGGTGACCAGCGGCACCACGCCCAGGATGAAGGCCAGCGCCGTCATCAGGATGGGGCGCAGACGCAGGCGGCAGGCCTCGATCACCGCTTCCGACGGCGTCTTGCCTTCGGCTTCCAGCTGGCGCGCGAATTCCACGATCAGGATCGCGTTCTTCGCCGCCAGGCCGATCAGCACCACAAGGCCGATCTGCACCAGCACGTTGTTGTCGATGCCAACCATCCAGACGCCGAGTAGCGCAAACAGCACGCTCATCGGCACGATCAGCATGATCGCCAGCGGCAGCACCCAACTTTCATACTGGGCCGACAGCGCCAGGAAGACGAACACCACCGCCAGGATGAAGATGTAAGTGGCGGTGTTACCGGTCGAACGCTCCTGCAGGGCGATCTCGGTCCATTCGAAACCCTGGCCCGGTTCCAGCACCTGCTTGGCCAGGCCCTCCATGATCGCCAGCGACTGGCCCGTCGACACGCCGGGCGGCGTGTTGCCCTGCAGCGGCACCGACACATAGGTGTTGTAGCGCTGCAGCAGGTCGGGGCCCGACGCTTCCTTGATCTCGACCAGCGTGCCCATCGGCACGAGGTCGCCGGTGGCCGAGCGAACCTTCAGACGTGCAATGTCCTCCTTGTTGAGGCGGAACTGCGCATCGGCCTGGGCACGCACCTGGAAGATGCGGCCAAAGGCGTTGAAGTCGTTCACATAGGCCGAACCCAGGTTGACCTGCAGGGCCTCGAAGACATTCGACATCGGCACGTTCAGCATCTGCGCCTTGGTGCGGTCGATGTTCAGGAACACCTGCGGCGACGACGCCGAGAAGGTGGTGAACACGCCCGTCACGCCCGGCGTCTGCATGGCCATGCCCATGATCTGGTAAGCCTTGGCCAGGATCGGACGCACGTCATCACCAGTGCGGTTCTGCAGCTGCATCTTGAAGCCGCCGCCAGACCCGATGCCCGGCACCGCCGGCGGCGGCACCGCGATCACGAAGGCCTCCTCGATGCTCTGCAGCTTGCCGATCATCTGCCCGATGATGACGTCAGAGGTCAGACCCTGCGACAGGCGCTCGTGGAAGGGCGCGAAGGTGGTGAACATCACCGCCGCATTGGCGTTGTTGGTGAAGGTGGCGCCGTTGAAACCCGGAATGGCCACCACATGGGTGATGCCCGGCACGCTCTGGGCCAGCTGGGTCGCCTTCTGTGTCACCGCGTCGGTGCGGCCAAGGGCCGCGCCGTCGGGCAGCTGGATGACGACGATGGCGTAACCGCGATCCAGCGGCGGGATGAAGCCCGGCGGCACGGTGCGGAACATGAAGACGGTCGCCGCCACCAGCAGCAGGTAGCCGCCCAGCATCAATACGCGCCGGTTGACGATGCCCCCAACGCTCTTTGCATAACTGTTGCTGGTCTTGTCGAAACCGGTATTGAACTTGTCGGCCGCCGTCTTGACCCAGCGCATGACAGCGAAACGCGATTCACCGTGACTGGCCTCGTGCTTGCGCAGCAGAATGGCGCCCAGGGCGGGCGACAGGGTCAGCGAGTTGAAGGCCGACAGGATCGTCGCCACCGAGATGGTGAGCGCGAACTGCTTGTAGAACTGCCCGGTGATGCCGGGGATGAAGGCGGTGGGGATGAACACCGCCGACAGCACCACGGCGATAGCGACCACCGCGGTGCCGACCTCGTCCATGGTTTCGTGCGCGGCATCGCGGGGGCTCATGCCGAGCGCGATGTTGCGCTCGATATTCTCCACCACGACGATGGCGTCATCGACCACGATGCCGATGGCGAGCACCAGGCCGAACAGGCTGAGCACATTCAAGTTGAAGCCGAAGGCCAGCATGACGGCAAAGGTGCCGATCATCGAGACCGGGATGGCCAGGATCGGGATCAGCGCCGCACGCCAGTTCTGCAGGAAGACCAGCACCACCAGCGCGACCAGGATGATCGCCTCGATCAGGGTCTTGTAGACCTCGTTGATCGATTCCGCGATGAATTCGGTCGGGTTGTAGATGATGGTGTATTCCAGGCCCGGCGGGAAATCCGCCTTCAGCTCGTCCATGCGCTTGATGACGGCTTCCGAGGTTTCCAGCGCGTTGGTGCCCGGGCGCTGGAACACGCCGAGCGCGATGGCGGTCTGGCCATCGAGATAGGAGCGGCTGTTGTAATCCTTGGCGCCGAGCTCGACGCGGGCCACGTCTTCCAGCTTCACCAGTCGGCCATCGGGGGTGTTCTTGATGATCACGTTGCGGAACTGGCGCACGTCCTCGAAGCGGCCCTGCGTCGTCACGATCGCCTGCAGCGCGTTGTAATCAGGCGCCGGCTGCTGGCCGAGGCCACCGCCGGAAACCTGCACGTTCTGCGCCTGCAGCGAATTGACCACATCGGCGCCCGACAGGCCGTAGGCCGAGAGGCGGTTGGGGTCGAGCCAGATGCGGATGGCGTATTCGCTGCCGCCGAAGATCTGGATGTTGCCCACGCCGTCCAGGCGCAGCAGCTGATCGCGGATGCGCAGCTGCATGTAGTTGGCGATGTAGAGCTGGTCGTAGGTTTTGTCGGGCGAGAGCAGATGCACGACCATGAGGAAGTCGCCGGCCTGCTTGCGGGTGGTGATGCCCTGACGGCGCACTTCTTCAGGCAGACGCGGTTCGGCGATGGTGACGCGGTTCTGCACCTGCACCTGGGCGGTGTCTAGATCGGTGCCCGGCTTGAAGGTGACGGTCAGCGCCATCACGCCGTCGGCGGTCGAATACGACGACATGTAGAGCAGATTCTCGATGCCGTTGATTTCCTGCTCGATCGGCGTCGCCACCGTGCGGGCCAGCGTCTCGGCATCGGCGCCGGGATAGGCTGCGGTGACGTTGATCTGCGGCGGCGCGATCTCGGGGTATTCCGAGACCGGCAGGTTGAGGAAGGCGATCCCGCCGATGATCACCATGACGATGGAGACCACCGCGGCGAAGATCGGCCGGTCGACGAAGAAATGTCCGAATTTCATGACTGCCTCGCGGCGAAAAGGAACTGACTTACTTCTTGGCGGGCTGCTGCGGAGCCTGCGGCTGCGGCAGCGCCATCAGGCCCTGCCACACCGGCGGCAGCTCGACCGGCATCGGCGTCACCTTGCCGCCACCCAGACGCACGCGCTGCAGGCCGTTGATGACCACGACATCGTCCTTGGTCAGGCCTTCGCGCACGATGCGGTAGCTGTCGGTGCGCGAGCCAAGTTTCACCGGACGCTGCTGCACCGCGCCGCCCTCGCCCACCACATAGACATAGCGGCGGTCGAGATCGGTCAGGATCGCTTCATCGGGAATCAGCAGGCCGGGATATTCCGGGCTGCCGGGCACGGCGATGCGGCCGAACAGGCCCGGCGTCAGGAACAGCTCCTTGTTATCGAAGACCGCGCGCAGACGCATGGTGCCGGTGGCGGTATCCAGGCGGTTGTCGGCGAAGTCGAGCGCGCCCTTATGGGTGAACACCTTCTCGTCGGTCAGCTGCACCTGCACGGGCAGGCCCTTGCCGTTGGTGGTGTTGCCGCTCTGCTTGGCGATGCGCTGATAGCTCAGGTACGAGCGCTCATCGATGTCGAAATAGAAATACACCGGATCGAGCTGCACGATGGTGGTCAGCAGCGTCTCGTTCTCGCGAACAAGATTGCCCTCGGTGACCAGCTTGCGCGAGATGCGGCCGGCGATCGGCGCGCGCACTTCGGTGAAGCTGTAGTTCAGGCGGGCGGTTTCCACAGCGGCGCGGGCGCCGGCGATGTTGGCCTGCGCGCTGAGGAAAGCCTGGCGGCGCTGGTCCAGCGTGGCGGCGGCGGCGGCGCCGGTCTGCGTCAGCTTCTGGTAGCGCTCGAATTCCACCTTGGCCAGATCAAGCTCGGTCTGGCGGCTGTTCAGTGTCGCCTGCGCCTGGTTCAGCGTCGCCTGATAAGTGCGGCGGTCGATGGTGAACAGCAGGTCACCGGCGTTCACGGTGGCGCCGTCGGTGAAATGCACGCTTTCCAGATAGCCGTTCACGCGGGCGCGAATCTCGACGGAGCCGACGGGTTCGAAGCGGCCGGTATATTCGTCCATCTCGACAATCGGCTTGGATACCGGCTTGGCCACCGTCACCGGCGGCGGGCCCATCTGGGCCAGCACAGCCGTGGAGGAGAGCAGGCCGAAACCGACCAGGGCAGCGGCAAACAGACCGCCGTTACGAAAACCGAATGACATGGGGGACCCCGCCTTTTTTGCATGCGCGAAGAACACGCGATTTGACCGGTGCAAGGTGTATGGCGGCAGCGTCGATCCGGGAAGCGGACCGTAACGCTCCTGTGATCACCGCCACCAAAAGCTTGCGTTACGGCAGCTTAGCGCAACCGTGAAACCGCCGCTCTGGCTCTGTTGCACCCGTCAGCGCCGTGATTACGTCGCTGGTTCAGGATGTGCGGAAATAGCACAAACCTGGCAGGCACACAACATGAACATTGTGTTTCAACAGAAATTTCTGTTGAATACCTGACGTTCCATGTCAGGCAAAGACCCGCTTCAGAAGGGCTTCACGATCACCAGGATCACGATGCCGATCAGCAGTACGGTCGGGACCTCGTTCACAATCCGGTAGTAGCGCTGGCCGTGGGTGTTGCGGTCCTGCTCGAACGCGCGCTGGCGGCTGACCAGGATGCCATGCACCGCCTGCATGCCCATCAGCAAGGCGAACTTGCCCCAGAACCAGGGCTGGTCCCAGTGATGGCCAAGCCAGACCATGAGGCCGCCAAAAACCCAAGCCACCATCATCGCCGGATTGATGATCGCCTTCAGCAGGCGGCGCTCCATCACCTTGAAGGTCTCGGATTCTTTGGATCCGATCTCGGCCACGGCATGATAGACGAACAACCGCGGCAGATAGAGCATGCCCGCCATCCAGGCGATGACGGAAATGACATGCAGCGCCTTGATCCAGTCGTAGAGCATCAGCCTCTTCCCGTCATGCCTTGCAGATACAGCGCCGCCAGGCATTGCCGCAACTGCGCGCACCGCTGCCGCAACGCGGCTGTATATCTCCTTGGGCATCATACTGCGCCCGGCGCACCAGGCCTGCCAGGCCGGCAATGAAATCAGGCTGCACACCCACCGTCGGCACGCGGGTATATTTCTTCGCGCCGTTATGCTGCGCCAGTTCGGCATATTCGATATCGAGTTCGACCAGCGTTTCGGAATGCTCCGAGACAAAAGCCACCGGCACGACCACGATCGAGCATCCGTCTTTCGCCGCCTGCACAATCTCTGCATCGGTCGATGGTCCGATCCATTCGAGCGGGCCGACGCGGCTCTGATAGCAGATACGGCTCTCAAACTCAGGGCGGTTCAGCAGGCGCAGGATCGCGGCGACGCCCTTTTCCACCTGCGTCTGATAGGGATCGCCATCGGTCACGATCTTTTTCGGCAGGCCATGCGCCGAGAAAAGAATACGCACCGGACCTGCGGATTCCGCCTGCGGCAATGCACTGCGCAGCAGCTCGGTCTGCGCGGTGATGAAGCCACCCTCTTCGGGATAGCAGCCGATCATCGCGGTGGGCAAAGCAAGGCCGGCCTTGCGCGCCGCGCGATGCCAGTCCTGCAGCGATGACCCTGTCGTCGTGGTCGAGAATTGCGGATAGAGCGGCAGCAGCACGATGCGCTCGGCGCCCCAGTCCTTCACGGCCTTCACCGTTTCATCGCTGAACGGATGCCAGTAGCGCATGGCGATGAAGACGCGATAGTCGTCGCTGCCCAGCGATACTTTCAAGGCCGCAGCCTGCGCTTCGGTCTGCGGCAGGATCGGCGAACGACCGCCCATCTGTGCATAAATACCCGCCGCCTTGGGCGCGCGCCGCGACGAGATCAGCTTCGCCAGCAGCCAGCGGAACGGATTAGGCAGCCGGATGATCGCCGGATCGTTGAACAGGTTGAACAGGAAAGGCTCGACAGCGCTCTGGCTATCGGGGCCTCCGAGATTGAACAGGATGACGGCGGTCTTCTGAGGCATGGTGAAGACCTAGCGTTGCGGGATCTGTTCGACAGGCCCGTGTGGGAGAAAAAATCTCATGCCGCCGTCTCGCTGCCTTTGACCAGCCGCACAAGCTGCTCCACATGCAGGATCGGCGTTTCCGGCACGATGCCGTGACCGAGATTGAAGATGTGATTGCGGCCCTCGAAGGTCTTCAGCAGGCGATGCACGCCTTCCGCCAGGGCGGCGCCGCCAACGACCAGCAGGCGCGGGTCGAGATTGCCCTGCACGACATGCTTGCTCCACAGATGGTCCTTCGACCAGCCCAGCGGCATGGTGTAATCCAGCCCCAGCGCATCGGCGCCGGTGGCGGCCGCATAACCCTCGTACATCGCGCCGGCGCCGCGCGGGAAGGCGATCACCGGAACATGGGGATGCTTGTCCTTCAACGCGGCAGTGATCCGGCGCACCGGTTCGACGCAATAGCGGCGGAATTCGTTTTCCGGCAGCACGCCAGCCCAGGTATCGAACAACTGCACAACCTCGGCCCCGGCCTGGATCTGGCGATCCAGATAGCTCACCGTCGCCTCGATCAGGATTTCCATCAGGGTCTGCAGGCCGAGCGGATTGCCAAAGGCCCAGGTCTTGGCGGCCGGGTAATCCTTCGAGCCTCGTCCTTCCAGCATATAGGTCGCCACGGTCCAAGGAGCCCCGGCAAAGCCGATCAGGGTGCAACTGGCGGGTAGCCCCACCTTGATACGCGCGACGGCCTCGTAGACCGGCTCCAGCGTCTTGTGGATGCCATTGGGGTTCAGGCGGGCCAGTTCGCCCGAGGTGCGGATCGCATCCAGCACCGGACCCTCGTTTTCCTTGAAGGCCAGGTTCTGGCCCAGCGCCTGGCAAATCAGCAGAATATCGGCGAACAGGATGGCCGCATCGAAGTTGAAGCGCCGGATCGGCTGCAATGTGACTTCGCAGGCCAGTTCGGGATCGTAACACAGATCGAGGAAACTGCCGGCCTGGGCGCGGGTGGCGCGATACTCAGGCAGGTACCTGCCTGCCTGCCGCATCAGCCAGAGCGGCGGGCGCACACTGGGCAGGCCGGCAAGGGTACGCAGCAAAGGCTTGCTGGGCTGCTGGGCTTTTTGCCCAACAGGCATTTGCCCTGGGAACGGAGCGCTGGGAACAAGGGTCATCCCTTATTCCTTTCCTATTTTATATATAATTTAAAGAGGTAGTGGTTGCAGTAGTACGGTGAGTCCTGGGGATCATCACGGATTCAGGCCCGGCCCCCGGTTTCATCCCGGCCATGACCGACAGCGGATAAAATCGTCGCCTGTGAGGATAAGCGCGCTGAAATCGCGTCGACTCGCAGCGGTTTCATGCTGAGGATTATGGGGATAACGGGGATCGCCCCTGCATTGCGGCGGCATTATGTCTCATCCCCACTTTCCACAGGGGCTGTCGAAATTTGATCCTCCGGTGACAGGCTGGTTGCATGAAAAAGGCGTTCCGGGCATGAAAAGACGAGCCATGGGGATAAACCCCGCCTTATCCATATTATCCCCATAATTCCACAGCCGGATTCCCGATGCAGAAAACCACCCGGCCGCATATTCACCTGGTATCGGACGCGACCGGCGAAACCCTGAAATCGGTCGCCAAGGCGGCGCTGGTGCAGTTCCAGAAATCCCAGGAAGAGGTGGAAACCCATACCTGGGCGCTGGTGCGCAAGCCGCTGCAGATGGAGCGTGTGGTCGAGGCGATCGCCGCCATGGGCGGGCTGGTGCTGTTCACCATCGTCGACCAGGAATTGCGGGAGATCCTGATCAAGGGCTGCGCCAAGGCCAAACTGCCGATCGTGCCGGTGCTGGATCCGGTGATCATGGCCTTTGGCAAATACCTGGGCGAGAAGGCGGTGAACCTGCCCGGCCGCCAGCACGAACTGGATGCGGAATATTTCCATCGCATCGACGCCATGCATTTCACCATCGCCCATGACGACGGCCAGCATCTCGAAGACTTGGAGAAAGCCGATATCGTGCTGGTGGGCGTGTCGCGCACCTCGAAAACCCCGACATCCATTTACCTGGCCAACCGCGGCCTGAAGACCGCCAATGTGCCGATCGTGCCCGGGCTGATGATTCCGTCGGAAGTCGAGGCGCTGAAAAATCCGCTGGTCGTCGGGCTGACCACATCGCCCGACCGCCTGGTATCGATCCGCAAGAATCGCCTGCTGTCGATGAACCAGCATACCGAGACGGCCTATGTGGACGACGAGCGCGTGAAGGAAGAACTCACCATTGCGCGCAAGCTCTGCGCCAAACATAACTGGCCGATGATCGATGTGACGCGCCGTTCGATCGAGGAGACCGCGGCTTCGATCCTCAACCTGCATGCACGCCGCGCCGAACAGCGCAAGCAGCAGGATCTGGGTCTGGAGGAGCCGAAGCCGTGAGTCTGGTTCTTGCCTCGGCCAGCAACACGCGCGCGGCCATGCTGCGCGCCGCGGGCCTTGATTTCCGCGTCATTCCTGCACGCGTCGATGAAGACGAGATCAAGCTGGGCCTGAAGGCTGAAAAGGCCAGCATCCGTGAGGCCGCAACCGCATTAGCCGAGTTGAAAGCCCATCGCGTCAGCCATGCCGAGCCAGCCGATTTTGTCATCGCCGCCGACAGCATGCTGGCCTGCGAGGGCCGCTGGTACGACAAGCCCGAGAGTCAGGAGGCGGCGCGCGATCATCTGCAATCCTTGCGCGGCAAGACGCATGAGCTGGTCAGCGCCGTGGTGCTGGCGCGCGGCGGCAGCGTGATCTGGCGTCATGTCGATGCGGCGAAGCTGACCATGCGCGATTTCAGCGACGGCTTTCTCGATGCCTATCTGGCGCAGGCCGGCGATGCGGTGCTGTCGAGCGTCGGCTGCTATCAGCTCGAAGGCCTGGGTGCGCAGCTGTTCGCCAAGATCCAGGGCGACCATTTCACCATCCTCGGCCTGCCGCTGCTGCCGCTGCTGGACATCCTGCGCGAGAACAAGGTGCTGCGCGCATGAGTGACGCCAATCTTCACGAAGACCGGGATGACATCATCCCGCGCGCCGGCGTGATCGGCTGGCCGGTCGATCATTCGCGTTCGCCCAAGCTGCATGGCTTCTGGCTGAAGGAACACGGCATCAGCGGGCGTTACGACCGCCTGCCGGTGCCGCCGGAGGAACTCGGTGCTTTCCTCGAAGCGCTGCCCAGGGAGCCGGGCTTTCGCGGCATCAATGTCACCATCCCGCACAAGATCGCGGTGCTGCCGCATCTGGCGCGGATCGACGCCGTGGCCAAGCGCATCGGCGCGGTCAACACCATCGTGGTGCAGCCCGATGGCAGCCTGCATGGCAGCAATACCGACGGCTTCGGCTTCCTGGAAAACCTGAAGACCGAAGCGCCGGCCGGCTGGGCGGCAGCTGACGGCCCGGCCGTGGTGCTGGGGGCCGGCGGCGCGGCGCGCGCCATCCTGGTGGCGCTGCAGGATGCCGGCGCGCCGGAAATCCGCCTGCTGAACCGCAGCCGCGACAAGGCCGAGGCTCTCGCGGCAGACCTGGGCAGCGGGACCGGCGGGTCGATCATCGTGACGGACTGGGATGACCGCAGCGCGGCTCTGGCGGGGGCCGGCCTGCTGGTCAACACGACCAGTCTGGGGATGAGTGGCCAGCCAGCGCTGGAGATCAGCTTGGACGATTTGCCTAAGGGCGCCCTGGTCAACGACATCATCTACAGCCCGCTGGAAACCCAGTTGCTCGCCCGGGCTCGGGCCCGCGGCAATGCCGTGGTCGACGGGCTGGGCATGCTGCTGCACCAGGGCCGGCCGGGCTTCGAGGCCTGGTTCGGGGTTGCGCCGGCGGTGACCCCGGCGCTGCGCGAGGCCGTGCTGGCTTGACGGGGTTAGCTAAGTTAGCTAAGCTATATTTTTAGGTTAGCTAAGCTAAGGCTAAGCCAATGGTAATTCAGGTGAATATTCACCAAGCCAAGACCAGCCTGTCCAAGCTGATCGAGGCGGTGAAGCGCGGCGAGGATGTCGTGATCGCCCGCGCCGGCAAGCCGGAAGTGCGCCTGGTGATGGCCGAGGCCGCCGCGCCTAAGGCGAAGCGGCGCCAGTTCGGGGCCTGGAAGGGCAAGGTCTGGTTCGCCCCCGACTATGATCAGGCCGATGCCGAGATCGAACAGGACTTCCTGAGCAGCAAGATTTTCCCGGACGGTGAGCTGTGAGGCTCCTGCTCGACACCAACGTGCTGATCCGGGCGATCGAAAGCAGCCTGCGCCCGGAAATGATCGACTTGTTGGCCGATCCCGAGAACGACCTTTTCGTCAGTGACGTATCGCTATGGGAGGTTGCCATCAAGGTCGGTCTAGGCAAGCTGAGGACGCCCGAGGATCTGGATGAGCAGATGGCCCAGCTCGGCATGGTCGGCCTGCCCCTGGACCGGGCGCATATCGCGGCCTACCGGAACCTGCCTCTGCTGCATCGCGATCCTTTCGACCGCATGCTGGTCTCGCAGGCCCAGGTGGAAAATCTGATTCTGGTCACCGGCGATCGCCAGCTGGCCGACTACGACGTCACGGTGATGCCGGCATGATGATCGTCGCGCTCACCGGTTCCATCGGCATGGGCAAGTCCACCGTGGGCAAGATGTTCACCGCCCAGGGCGTGCCGCTGTTCGATGCCGATGCCGCCGTTCATGCGCTCTACGATCATGGCGGTGCCGCTGTCGCGCCGATCCGTGCCGTCTTCCCCGAAGCGGTGGTGAATGACGCGGTTGACCGCACCGTGCTGTCGCGGCTGGTGCTGAACGATGCCGGGAAGATCAAGCAGCTCGAAAGCATCGTGCATCCGCTGGTGGGGCAGCTGCGTCAGCAGTTCCTGGACGACGCCCGGGCGCGCGGCGAGCCGTTCGTGCTGCTCGACATCCCGCTGCTGTTCGAAGGCAGCGGCCATAAGCATGTCGACGCCATCGTGGTGGTGAGCGCGCCGGCCGAGATGCAGCGCGAGCGCGTGATGGCCCGGCCGGGCATGAGTGCGGAAAAATTCGCCGCCATCCTTGGCCGCCAGGTGCCGGATGCGGAAAAGCGCCGGCTCGCCCATCACGTCATCGATACGGGTACAAGCTTGGCGGATACAGAGGCGCAGGTGCGCGACCTCGTCGTATTGCTGCGCAACCGCGCCCAGCAGCCCTGAACACGGATACACCATGACCCGCGAAATCGTACTCGATACTGAAACCACCGGCTTCAAGGCCAATGAAGGCGACCGCATCGTGGAAATCGGCTGCATCGAGCTGATCAACCACATTCCGACCGGCAGCCATTTCCATGTCTACCTCAATCCGGAACGCTCGATGCCCGAGGATGCCTTCAAGGTGCACGGCCTGTCGGACGAGTTCCTGAAGGACAAGCCGCTGTTCGCCGCCGTGGCCCGCGAATTCTGCGATTTCATCGGCGAGGACCCGCTGGTGATCCACAACGCCACCTTCGATATCGGATTCCTGAACGCCGAGCTGGCGCGCCTGCCCGACATGCCGCATATCGCCATGGAACGCGCCATCGACACGGTGCGGCTGGCGCGGGCGAAATTCCCCGGCGCCCAGGTCAACCTGGATGCACTCTGCCGCCGCTTCAACATCGATCTCTCGGCGCGCACCAAGCATGGCGCGCTGCTCGATTCCGAGTTGCTGGCGGAGGTCTATCTCGAACTGATCGGCGGCCGGCAGCAGGGTCTGGGGCTGGCCGGCATCGAAACCGGTGGCCAGGCGCTGGTCACCACGCCGGTGCCGCGCGGCCCGGCCCGTCCGGCCCGTCCGCATACGCCCAGCGAGGCCGAGCTTGCCGCGCATGCCGCCTTTGTGGGCAAGCTGAAAAACCCTTTGTGGCTCAAGGACGCATAGGGATTATTTTCTGATAACCTTATTGTAAACGCATTCAGTTCTCAGAGTTCCGCACCCTTAGGCTGTTCCGGTCGAAACGCCAGACTTCCCGGACCACCATGCGCCGCATGCTCACCTACAGCGCCATCCTGTTTGGCGCCATGACCCTGCTGCTGGCAGGCCTGAATTTCTATGTGCATGTGACACTGCGCAACGCCGCCATCCGCGATGAAATCCAGGATATGGAGCGTCAGGCCGAACTGCGTGCCCAGGAAATCGAGAACTCGATGCAGAGCATCCGCTTTGCCCTGGAAAAAGCGCAACTGCTCTTGCAGATCGACGGCCACGATCCGCAGCGCATGCACGACCACCTGAAGAGGCTGGAGCGCCAGCTCGCCTACGTCCGCGCCATCACCCTCGTCGGGGCGGACGGCACACCGCTGCACAGCTCCCGCAGTTTTCCCGTTTCATCGGTCAATGTCGCGCGCCGCGAGGCGGTCGCCTATTACCTGGATGGCGGTCGAGAAACTTTTCACATCGGACCGCCGAGCAAGAATTCCCTCGACGACGATTGGCAGCTCCCCTGCAGCATCGGCATGTATGACGCCCAGGGCCGCCTGACCGGCGTTGTCGTTGCCGTCATCGACCCGCGAGCCTATTCCAGGGCCTTCCAGAGCGCCGTGGAAGCCGGCGATTACGTCACGCTGCTGAATGCGGATTTTAAACTGATCGCCCGCTCGCCCTGGCTGGAAACGGAGATGGGCAACTCGCTGATCCGCAGCACGGCCTACCAGGCGATGGCCAAAAGCGAGGCACCGGCGATCAGCGGCGTTTTCGAGAATCCCTTTTCCGGTGCGCCGCGCATCGCTGCCGTGCGCCGTCTGCTCGACAATCGCCTGGTGATTTCCAGCTCGCGCTGGCAGGACGTCGCCATCGCCGGCTGGCGCTCGCAGGCGACGATCGTCAGCTTGGTTTCGGCGATGATCCTGCTGCTTGGCGCCGCCGCCATCGCCATGTTGGCGCGCATGCTGGCCGAGCGCGATCGCCGCGCCGGGGACTTGGCGCGGGTCAATCACGAACTGCAGGAGCAGACCGGCCGCGCAGAGCGGTTGGCCACGGCGAAAAGCGAGTTCCTCGCCACCATGAGCCACGAAATCCGCACGCCGATGAACGGCGTGTTGGGCATGGCGCAGGCGCTGGAAAGCCTGCCGCTGGATTCCACCGCGCGCGAATATGTCGCCATCATCCGGGAATCCGCCGAAGGCCTGCTGGGTATCATCAACGATATCCTGGATTTCTCGCGGTTGGAGGCCGGCCGCCTGAAGGTTTCCCCCGGCACCGTGCGTCTGTTTGCGCTGATGGAATCGATGTCGGCGCTGTTCTCGCCGGCCTGTGCGCAGAAGAAGCTGAGCTTCCGAACCGAGATCGCCCCCGACGTTGCGCCCAGCATCCAGACCGATGCCATGCGCCTGCGCCAGATTCTGGTCAATCTTGTTGGCAACGCCGTCAAGTTCACAGCGCAAGGCAGCATCGTGTTGCGTGCCCGCAGGGCGGCGCTGCCTGATGGCCGCCCGGGCATTCGTTTCGAAGTCCAGGATACCGGCACGGGTATTTCAGCCGCGGCGCTGGACACGATCTTCGAACGTTTTGCCCAGGAAGACGCCTCCACCGCCCGCCAGTATGGCGGTACCGGCCTGGGCCTGGCGATCTGCCGCCGGCTTTCGTCAGTATTGGGCGGGGATATCGGCTGCGAAAGCGAGAAGGGTGTTGGTTCGACCTTCTGGGTGTTGCTGCCAGTCGAGATGCCCGATGAAGAGGATGTGCAGAACGGCAGCCAGATTCCGGTGCTGAATACCGCCGGTCGGCCGCCGCGGGTGCTCTGCGTCGACGACAATCACGTCAACCGCCGTATCATCGAAACTCTGCTCAAGCGATTCTGCGAGACGCTGGTGACGGTCGGCAGCGGCGCCGAAGCCATCGAGCTGGCGCGCAGCCAATCCTTCGATGCGATCCTGCTGGATATCCATATGCCCGGCATGGATGGCGTCGAGACCCAGCATCGTCTGCGTGCACTGCCGGGCAAGCGCAACGCATATATCGTGGCGCTGACCGCCGATGTGGTGCCGGAAGCCCTCGCGCGTTACGAGATGGCGGGCTTCAATGCCGTGGTTGCCAAGCCGATCGAGCTCGACAAGCTGCTCACTGTTCTCGGCCTGCCGCCACAGGCCTAATATGCGTCCAGGTCGCTGAAGCTCAGCACCATGTCGACGCGCTCGCCGTCATTCGATAGCGGCATCAGCACCGTGCTGCTGGCATGCACCGGGAATTGGCGCATCGAGCCGCCATCGGGACGCGCACCCACAATCGGATTGTAGACATAGACGGTCGTCTTCTTCTCAATGACGATGCGATAGTTCAGGATCACATTGTCGGCGGGCAGGCCCAGATGGGCGCCCATGTAATTGCCCTGAACCGGCAAGCCGGTGGGGTCGCGGCCACGCAACGCCACCTGCGCCGTGCCGACCAGCCGGTAGCGCAGCCATGGTTCTTCGGTCAGCACTTCGGTGAGCACGATGGCTGGCAGCAGATCGGCGGGAATGTCGAGCGGATCGATATCCTGCCGCGCCGGCATCAGCCGGCCCCGGCGGCGGCTGTCCCAGTATTCCCAGATGCGGCGGATCGGGGGTGAGCACTGATCGAGGAAGGCCGTGCCGAACAGGCGCGGATGCTTTGACTCGCGGATGACATCGTCAATCGACGCGGTCACCGGCCGTCACCTCTCTGCATGCCTGAACAGCGGTTCATCACATTCAGCTTGCCGTTGCTCCGTCGCAACGGCAAGGGCGAAGTGTGGACAATCGCATGCGACCTCGCCCGGAAGGGCGAGGTGGGCTGTCAGGCCGTGCCCTGCTGGGCCTGGGCTTCCTTGCCGCGCTGGTACTGCTGCATGAAGTCGATCGGATCCAGCATCAGCGGCGGCATGCCGCCGTCGCGGGTGGTGTCGGCCACGATGCGGCGCGCGAAGGGGAAGATCAGGCGCGGCGCTTCGACCAGCAGCAGCGGCTCCATATGCTCGGCCGGGATATTCACCAGGGCGAACAGGCCGGCGTAATGCAGGTCGACGACGAAGGCGACCTCCTCGCCATGCTTGGCCTCGCACAGGATGCGCAGCGTCACCTCGAACAGGGTGTCGTTGACGCGCTCCGCCTGGGTGCCGACATTGACCGAAATCTGCGGCGCGCTCTGCATGCTGAAGGTGCGCGGTGCCATCGGATGCTCGAAAGAGAGATCCTTGGTGTACTGCGCGCTCAGCGAAAACCGGGGCGCGTTGTCGGGATTGAAACCGGGCGGCGGATTGGCAGTGTCGGTCATGACCGGTCGTCTCTTTCGTCTCTGCGGATAGGATGTCGCTGGGCCGGCTGTCCCTAGCATGGTTTGCCTTGGCCGAACAAGGCGGCAACCCGCTGCCGGGGCGCGCCGGCCATGCGTCGAGGCCTCTTGCAATGCCACGATTTGTCCTTATTTCCCAACCATAAGCGGGGCCGCCCGGGCGGCCCCCATGCTGGACCGATGGCGGCGACAGGGGTAGATTCGCCCACGATAAAGACGTGGCGGGGAAAAACAGGCAACGATAATGGGCGACGGCTTCCAGTTTCTCGACATTCTTCTGCTCGGCGCGATTGCCGGCTTCATTGCGTTGCGCCTGCGCGCGGTGCTGGGCCAGCGCACCGGTCATGAGCAGAAACGCCGGCCGCCCGTTACCGGCGAAAGCGAGGCCGAGAACAGGGCCGAAGGCGTTGACGACAAGGTGATCACCCTGCCGCGTCGCGATGCCCCGGCGCCGCCCGTCGATCCCGAAACCGATCGCAAGCTTGCCGCCATCCGCTCGGTCGATCCCAATTTTGATGCGCCCGATTTCCTCAATGGCGCCAAGGCCGCCTACGAGATGGTGGTGACGGCCTTTGCCGCCGGCGACAAGGAGGCCCTGCGGCCGCTGCTGTCGCGCGAGGTGTTCAACGATTTTGCCGCCGCCATCGACGATCGCGCCAGCCGCGGCGAAACCATGCAGGCCACCTTCGTGGGCCTGCGCGGCACCGAGATCGTCGATACCCAGGTGAACAACCGCATCGCCGAAGTGACAGTGAAGTTCCAGTCCGAACTGATCAGCGTCACCAAGGATGCGCAGGGCCACACCATCGGCGGCCATGGCAATGCCGTGGAGGAGGTCACCGATATCTGGACCTTCGCCCGCGACATGCGGTCGCGTGATCCGAACTGGACACTGATCGCGACCTCCGCCCCCTCTGAAACTGTCGCTCAGTAAACCCGTGTTGCGTTTCCTCGCGCTTCTGGCTGTCGCCGCGCTTGCCGCCTGCGGGCCGAAAGCGCCGCCCGAACCGCAGAAGCCGCCGGCGCTCACCTTCCAGGCCGCCAGCTTCAACGATCTGCCCGGCTACGGCGCCGACCGCATTTCCGACGCCTTGCCGGCGCTCAGCCGCAGCTGCGCCCGCATGGTGCCGCGCGGTACGCGCGCGCTCGACAATTACGACCGTTACGGCACCGGCAATGACTGGCAGCCATTCTGCGCCGCCCTTGCCGCCCTGCCGCAGGGCGACGATCCGGGCCTGCGCCGCCTGATCGAAGCCGAGCTGCAGCCGGTGCTGGTGATCGGCGACGGCAAGCCCGAAGGGCTGTTCACCGGCTATTATGAACCGTTGGTGCGCGGCAGCCGCACCCAGCAAGGTATCTATACTGTACCCCTTTATCGCCAGCCGCCCGATCTGGTGCAGGTCGATCTGGGCGAATTCCGCGACAGCCTGAAGGGCCAGCGCATTGCCGGCCGTGTGCGTGACGGCCGCCTGCGCCCCTACGAGGATCGCGGCGCCATCGATGCCGGCGCGCTGGCCAACAAGAATCTGGAAATGGTCTGGCTCGACGATGCCTCTGACGCCTTCTTCCTGCAGGTGCAGGGCTCAGGCCTGGTGCAGCTCGATACCGGCGCCAAAACCCGCGTCGGCTTCGCCGCGCAGAACGGCCATCCCTATGTGGCCATCGGCCGGGTGATGATCGATCGCGGCACGCTGCCGCGCGAGGATGTCTCGATGCAGGCGATCCGCGGCTGGCTGCGCGCCAATCCGCAGGCCGCGCCCGAACTGCTGCGGCAGAATCCCTCCTACGTGTTCTTCCGCGAATTGCCGCCGCCCAAGGATGATCTCGACGGCCCGCCGGGCGCCCAGGGCGTGGCGCTGGTGCCGGGCCGCAGCCTGGCCGTCGACCGCAGCCATCATGCGCTGGGCCTGCCGTTGTGGCTCGATGCGAAACAGCCGGTAGAGACTGGCAGCGGAGACGTGCCGCTGCAGCGCCTGATGGTGGCGCAGGATACCGGCGGCGCGATCCGCGGCGCGGTGCGCGGCGATGTGTTCTGGGGCGCGGGCGCGCGGGCCGAAAGCGTAGCCGGCCGCATGAAGCATCCGGGCCGTTTCTGGCTGCTGCTGCCGAAATCCGTGGCGGCTAAAATCGCCGCCACATCTTAAGTCATGATCCGGCGAAATCGCCGGCGCCGAAGATGGTGTCGATGGTGACGCCGTCAGAGGCCAGCGGTGCATGCAGGCCTTCATAGTGAATCCAGGCGCGGTGCGGCAGCCAGGTCACCTGGCCGCGATTGAGCACCGGCTCGCGCCGCCGCACCACCGCTGAATACAGGCGATTGAATTCCGCCGCTGCCTCGGGTTTGAACACCTCGTCGATGGTGCGGCCGACCAGGCCGTGGCCATAAACGGCGACATGCTCCTCGCCCAGCAGACGGATGCGGAAACGGTTCTCCGGCAGCACATCGATCAGATAGATGAAAGGCAGCAGGTCGCGCAGATCGAGCGGATCGATATCGACGCGGCCCGGCAGCCGGTCGTCGCGGCATTTCGAGCGCCAATAGGCCAGCAGCTTCTGCAGCACCGGCGATTGCGGCATGCTGCGATCCGCCGCGCCGGTGGCGCGGAGGTCAAAAGCCGCATTGGCCTGCGCGGGGGCTGCCTCGTCCGTCATGCCGTGACTGTGGTGCGCGGTCCGGGGCTGAACAAGCATAAATCCGGTAACCCTCTGGCGGGGCCAAGGAATTCTGCTCCTACCGGCCCGTCACGCTGTCGCGGCCCGGGGCCGTTGTGTCATACTCGGACAGCCGTGTTGACCTTTTGCAGGCTTCGCATGTCCGCCCAGCCCCTGATCATCCGTCCTTCCGAAGACCGCGACCTTTCGGCCATCGCCGGAATCTATGCTCACCACGTGCTGCATGGTTTCGGCAGTTTCGAGGAAGTGCCGCCTGACGTGACCGAGATGGCACGCCGCCGCGCCGACATCCTGGCCAAGGATTTTCCCTATCTGGTGGCGGAGCTGGACGGCCGCGTGGTCGGTTATGCCTATGCCAGCAACTACCGGCCGCGCATCGCCTATCGCTTCTCGGCAGAGGACTCGATCTATGTGTCGCCCGACGCGCCGCGCAAAGGCATCGGCCGCGCGCTGCTGGAAAACCTGATCGCGCGGTGCAGCGCACTGGGCTATCGCCAGATGGTGGCGGTGATCGGCGACACGCAGAATCTGGGTTCGATTGGATTGCATGCGGCGCTGGGCTTCCGCGTCGTCGGCACTCTGCCCTCGATCGGCTTCAAGCATGGCCGCTGGGTCGACAGCGTGTTCATGCAGCGTCCACTCGGCCCCGGCGACAGCATCCTCCCCAATGCGCAGGTCAAGCCGGATTAAGGCTTTTGCCCCACTGCTGCAGCCGGTAATGATTGCAGTCGCTTACCCCGGAGACCAGCCCATATGTCCTCCACCATTGATACCAAGCCCCGCGTCGCCCTCTTTGTGACCTGCCTGGTCGACCTGTTCCGGCCCAGCGTCGGTTTCGCCACCATCAAGCTGCTGGAGGATGCCGGCTGCGTGGTGGATGTGCCCGAAGCCCAGGTCTGCTGCGGCCAGCCGGCTTATAACTCGGGCGACCGCAAGGACACGGTGGCAATCGCGCGCCAGGTGATCGAGGCGTTCGAAGATTACGATTATGTCGTTGCGCCCAGCGGCTCCTGCAGTGGCATGATCAAGGACCACTATCCGGCACTGTTCGCCGCTGAGCCTGACTGGCAGCGCCGCGCCGAGGATCTTTCAGCGCGCATGTTCGAGCTCACCAGTTTTCTGGTCGATGTGCTGAAGACCGATCCGGTCGCAGCGACGCTGAATGCCAAGGTCACCTATCACGATTCCTGTTCGGGTCTGCGCGAGCTTGGCGTGAAGGCGCAGCCGCGCAGCCTTCTGAACAGCGTCGACGGCGTCGAGCTGGTGGAAATGCAGACGCCGGAAACCTGCTGCGGCTTCGGCGGCACCTTCTGTGTAAAATATGGCGAGGTCTCGACCGACATCGTCGAACGCAAGACCACTGACATCAAGGCGACCGGCGCCGATATGCTGCTGGCCGGCGACATGGGCTGCCTGCTCAACATGGCGGGCAAGCTGAAGCGCGAGGGCAGCAGCATGCAGGTGCGCCATGTGGCCGAGGTGCTGGCTGGCATGACCGACACGCCTGCCATTGGCGAGAGCAAGTGAGGCCTGCCCCATGAGCATGGAAATCACCTCGCAGAATTTTGAAAACAATGCCGCCAAGGCCCTGCGCGACCCCAACCTGCGCAAGGCCATGGGCATCATCAGCGGGCCGATGGCGAGCCGCCGCGTCGAAACCGCGCGCGAGTTGCCGGAATTCGAGGCCCTGCGCGACGAAGGCGTGAAGATCCGCAACCACGTTTTGCGCCATATTGATCTCTATCTCGAGCGCTTTGAGCAACAACTGACGGCGCGCGGCGGCAAGCTGCACTGGTGCCGCACGCCGCGCGAGGCGCGCGAGACCATCCTGGCGCTCTGCCGCTCGCGCGACGCCAAGCTGGTCACCAAGGGCAAGTCGATGGTGACCGAGGAAATCGGCCTGAACGATTTTCTGGTCGAACACGGCATCACGCCGGTGGAGACCGATCTGGGCGAATACATCATCCAGCTTGCGCATGAGCCGCCCAGCCACATCATCGGCCCGGCCCTGCACAAGACGCGCGAGCAGATCGCCGAACTGTTCGAGGATCATCATCCCGATTACGAGCTGAACGGAAAAAAGGCCGGCACGCGGTCGACGGAGCCTCAGGTCCTTGTGACAGAAGCGCGCAGTGTGCTGCGCGACACCTACTTCAAGGCCGATGTCGGCATCACCGGCGCGAATTTCCTGATCGCCGAAACCGGTGCCACCGTGATCGTCACCAACGAGGGCAACGGCGACCTCACGCAGTCGCTGCCCAAGATGCATATCGCGGTCAGCAGCATCGAGAAGGTCATCCCCACTCTGGAAGACCTCTCCACCATTCTCCGTATTCTCGCGCGCTCGGCGACGGGGCAGGAGATGAGCTGCTACACGACACTCTCTTGTGGCCCGAAACGGCCCGAAGACATCGACGGGCCGGAAGAATTCCATGTCGTGCTGGTCGATAACGGCCGCAGCGAAATGCTGGGCACCGAGCTTGAGCCGCTGATGCGCTGCATCCGCTGCGGCGCCTGCATGAACAACTGTCCGGTCTACCATTCGGTTGGTGGCCATGCCTATGGCTGGGTCTATCCTGGTCCCATTGGTGCGGCCCTCGACCCGCATATGATCGGCCTGGAGACAGCGCGGCATCTGCCCAACGCCTCCACCTTTTGCGGCAAATGCGAGGAAGTCTGCCCGATGCGCATTCCGCTGCCTGACATCATGCGCTACTGGCGCGAACAGGCGCATGAAAAGCAGATCACGCCGCCGCTGCAGCGCTGGGGCGTCGAGCTCTGGGCCTTTGCCGCCCGTACGCCCTGGCTCTACCGCCTTGGCACGCGGATCGCGATTGCCGCGCTGAACATGCTGGGCCAGCGCAAGGGGGGGCGCTTCGCGTCGATGCCACTGGCCACGGGCTGGACCGACGGGCGCGACCTGCCGGCGCCGCAATCGTCCGAGACCTTCATGGCGCAGTATAAAAAGCAGAAGCGGAGCGCCTGACATGAGCAGCAGCTCCCGCGACCGCATCTTCTCTACCCTGCGTGCCGGCCTGAAGGATACGGTGAACGATCCCGGCCGCCGCGCCGCCGTGCTCGACCGCATCAAGAGTCATCCGCGCAACCTGATGCCCAAGCGCGCGCAGATTCCGCATGCCGAGCAGGTGGCGCTGTTCACCGCGAAAGTGCAGGCGCTGACCGTCACGGTCGACAGCGTGGCGTCCGAGAAGGACGTGCCGGGCAAGATCGCCGATTACCTGGCGCAGCATAACCTGCCGACAACCCTGCGTGTTTCGCCCGACCCGCTGCTGCAGAATCTGCCCTGGGGCGAGCGGCCGATGCTGCAGGTGGATTACGGCGGCGGCCGCAGCCAGGACCTGGTCAGCGTAACGCCGGCCTTTGCCGCCATTGCCGAGACTGGCACCCTGATGCTGCATTCGTCATCGACCACCCCGACCACGCTGCATTTCGTGCCGGATCATCATGTGGTGGTGCTGAAGGAAAGCCAGATCACCGGCACACTGGAAGAGGTGTTCGAGCGCCTGCGCGACAAGCTCGGCCAATCTTCCGATAAAGACTGGGCGGACAACTGGCCGCGCACGGTGAATTTCGTCACCGGGCCGTCGCGCACCGCCGATATCGAAGGCGTGCCGGTGCTCGGCGCCCATGGACCGCGGCGGCTTCATATCGTACTGATCGCGGATGGCACCCCGTAAGGCTTCCATAAAGCCGGCGCCCCTGGTTCCGGATCACGACGCCTGGCAGCAGGTGGCGCAATCGGCGCGCCCGCTGAAAAAGGCGGTGAATGTCGTGCCCGCGCCACTGGCGCCGATGCCGAAAATCTACCGGCCCGAAGGCGTGGGCGCGGCCGCCTATGCCAAGGCCGAGACCAAACAGAAGACGCCCCTGCCCGCCCATGCTCCATTGGGCAAGCATTCCGGGAAACCGGCCCCGCAGATGGACAAGCGGCTGAAGCAGCGCTTCCAGCGCGGCGAGCTGCCCATCGAAGGCAGGCTCGACCTGCATGGTCTGACGCTGGCCAATGCCGAACGCGCCATGAGCAAGCTGATCCGCGACAGCATCGCGCAGAACAAGCGCTGTCTGCTGGTGATCACCGGCAAGGGAACGCCGCGCGGTGAGGGTGAGACTTTGCAGCAGGGCCGTGGCGTGCTGCGGAGCTGGTTGCCTGACTACCTGAAGCGCGGGCCCTGGCGCGAGCAGATCCTGGGCATCACGCCGGCGCGGCAGGAAATGGGCGGCGCCGGCGCTTTCTACGTGCTGCTGCGCCGGCAGCGCGAGGATCAGCCGCGCACGCGGTAATAGCCCCTGGGCGCCAGCGTTGCGCCGAATTTCAGCTCGCGTTCGGGGTCGTGCTCCAGGATGCCCGGATAGTATTTCAGGAAATCCTCGATCGCCTCCATCGGCCCGGGGCCATGGTCGGGCCGCACCGGATGGCCGTTCACGGCGGTATCCTCGACGATCACCGTGTCGCCGGGCAGGAACATGCGATGGAAATGCTCCAGCTCGCTGAAGACATGCAGCGCCGCATGGTCTGAATCGAAAATGAAAAAGGTTTCGCCCGGCTTGCGGTCGGCCGGCAGATGGGTCTGCAGTGCCGCGATGGCTTCGGCAGAGGCGGAGTTGCCGCTGACATAGCGGATGCGCGGATGGTCATGCACCTCGATCAGGGTCGGCTCCTTGTCGAAGCTGATCACCAGGCCATCGCGCTGCGCGACATGATCGGCAAAGAACAGGGCCGAGCCGCCATGGCGCGTCCCGGTTTCCACCACATAGCGGATGTTGCGCTCGTGGATGATCTCCTGGTAGTTCCACATGTCGCTGGGCAGCTTCAGCGTGCGGATGCCTTTGTAGTGCATCTGCTTCCAGACATTGGCGTCATGGAACCATTTCAGGTAGGCGATTGCTGTCGGGTCCTTCACGGTAATCTCCTGTCGCCCGGCTGATCTTTGGGAATTGTTCTACGCTGGCGCGGGTAACCAAATCCTTTCTGCCATCCCAGTACGAGGACCAATGGGACCAGTGACATAACCGCCTAGTTAAATCACCGGCATCATGCTTGTCATCGGCAGGGGCGCGGCGGAGAATTGCCGATCCCTTTCACGACCAGCCCCAGAAGATCGCAGCAATGAGCATCCATCAGCATTTCTCGCCCGATTACGCCACCGCCCGCCAGAAATTCCTCGCGGCCGCCAAGGCCGCGAAAGCCGAGATCGAAAGCTTCGCCCATCCGTTGAAGGGCATTGCCGGCGAAGACCTGTTCACCGACATCGCCTGGGTCGGCCCGCGCGATGCCAAGGCCGTGCTGGTCACGGTGTCGGGCACGCATGGCATCGAAGGCTATTATGGTTCTGGTTGCCAGGTCGGCTGGTTGAGCGAAGGCCATGTCGCCAAGTTGCCGCCCAATACGGCGATGCTCAGCATCCATGGCAGCAACCCCTACGGCTTCTCCTGGGGTCGTCGCGTCAATGAAGACAACATGGACATCAACCGGAACTTCATCGATTTCGACAAGACCAAGCCGCCGGCCAACCCGGCCTATGCCGAGGTGCATGCCTGGTTGGTGCCGGCGCAGTGGAGCGATGCCGTTGCCGCGGATATCCAGAAAAAGATTGCAGAATACTATGCCCGTGTCGGCGCGAAGGCGGCGACCGCCGCCATTGTTGGCGGCCAGCACAGCCATGCCGATGGCATCTTCTACGGCGGCGTGCAGGCCTGCTGGTCGCACAAGACCATCAAGGGCATCGTGGCGGCCTATCTGAGCAAGGCGCAGCGCATCTGCGTGCTCGACTATCACACCGGGCTTGGCCCGTTCGGCTATTCGGAAATGATCTGCCGCCATGCGCCGGAGTCTGAATCGCTGAAACTGGCGCGGCTGTGGTTCGGCGATGCCGTCACCTCGCCGGCGATGGGCCAGTCGGACTCGCCGGTGATCGAGGGCAACCTGCGCATGGGCATCGCGCGGTTCGCCAGCCAGGCCGTCGTGGTGGCCAGCGCCATCGAGGTCGGCACGCTGAGTTCGGAAGAGGTGCGGCTATCGGTGGTGGCCGACAACTGGCTGCATCTGCGCGGCGATGTCTTCTCGGCCCAGGGCAAGCAGATCAAGGCGCAGATCCGCGCCGCTTTCTATCCCGATAATGACGAATGGCGCGGCCTGTGCTATCCGCGCGCCGTCGAAATCCAGAAGCAGGCACTGGCGGGCCTGGCGGCTGCCTAACCCGGCTGACCCGTCGGGCGTACGCGGCCAGGTAGATATCCCGGCAACCCGCCGCTGCGCGCCTGCAGCGGGCCGTCCCAACGGTTGACGATGGCGTCGTAGCTGCCGCTGCGCTTCAGTGCCGCCAGGCCGCGATTGAAGGCGGCGCATTGTTCAGGGATGTGGAAGGCCACCGCATAGGGCACCGGCGCGAAGAGGTTGTGCTCGGCGACTGGCATGCTGGTGTCGATGCCGACCTCGCTGCTGCGCATCAGATGGCGGAAGATGCGCCGCTCCATGATCACCACATCGGTGCGGCCGGAAAACAGCGCCCGCACCTGCAGCATCTGGTTGGCCACCTCGCGGTATTTCGCATTGCCCTGCTGCACGGCGGTCATCTCGGAGCCGAGCAGCACCTGCGCATTCTGGAAGGCGATGACATCGTAATAGGCGAGGTCGGGGACCTGCGTGATGCTCAGGCCGCGCTGCGCCAGCGAGAAGGCTATGTTGTGATAGATCAGCACCGTGTCGCTCAGGCAGCCGGGCAGGCCCATGGCGGCGCTGGCCGGTGCGATCGCGCCAAGGCCGCCGCGCCGGAAATCCTCGGGCAGCCGGCCAAACGGCGCCAGCTCGGCTTTCAGCGCCAAGCCGCCGGCCTGCGCCGCCGCCATCACCAGGTCGTATTCCAGTCCGGTCAGGCTGCCATCGGGATTCTGCAGCACATAGGGCGCCGTCGGGCGGAAACCGGTGACGATGATGGTCTGGGCCTGCAGCGGCATGGCGAACAGGCCTGTCGTCAGCAGGATGAGAACCCGAAGGATGAATATCTGGCGTAACCGCACGGGGGAATATTAGGATGCCCGCCATGTTCCGGCAATGCGAGCCTATCCCCCGCACCCCCATGACGGTCTGTCCCCTGAAGGCTTGGCCATGACCCCCTTCGGCGCCCGCATCCGCGCCCTGCGCCAGGCGCGCGGCATCGCGCTGAAGCAGATGGCGGCCGATATCGGCGTGTCCTCGGCCTACCTCTCGGCGCTGGAGCACGGCCATCGCGGTCGCCCGTCCTGGCTGTTGTTGCAACGCATCTGCGGCTATCTCAACATCATCTGGGACGATGCCGAAGACCTGGCCGAACTGGCCAAGCTGTCGCATCCACGCATCACCATCGACACCGCCGGCCTCACGCCCAAGGCAACGCTGCTCGCCAATGAACTTGGCCGCCGCATCGGCAATCTGGATGACGCGCGCTTGGAGCAGATGCTCAAGTTGCTGCGCGGCTGACGCGGGGCGACCGCTCCGCCTGTGAGATTGGCGCGACAAAGCGCGAAATCCTGCCCCAAAATCGTCCGAACCAGGCCGCACACCGGCGGGCACCAAATCTCCCCTGCGGCGTTCATTTGATAACCGCTCGCTCAGGAGGCTGCAGTGCAGGCCGCCCGGATATTACGTGACCATCTTGAAGTGATTGCCGGGTATGGGGCCAGGGATGTACGTCCCGGCAGCCCGGCGCCCGTTTATGCGGGCGATCTGCTGGAACCGGGCCGCAATGTCTGGCGCGCCGAACGCGCCGCGCGCGCCTGTATGCTGGTCGATGCGGCCGAGTATTTCGGCGTGCTGCGCCAGGCGCTCCGCAATGCGCGCCATTCCGTCATTATCACCGGCTGGGATATCGACAGCCGCACGCCGCTGGTCGGGCCTGATGGCGAGACCGGCGACGACCTGCCCGTTGCCTTCGGCGCATTTCTCACCGAACTGGTGCGCCGTCGGCCGCAGCTTCATATCAAGCTGCTGCTCTGGGACTATTACTCCGCCGTCTATTCGCTGGAACGCGAACTCATGCCGGCGCTGGCGCTGCAGTGGAACACGCCGCGCCAGATCGAGCTCTGCCTGGACGACGTACTGCCGATTGGCGCCTCGCATCACCAGAAGATCGTGGTGATCGACGACGCCGTGGCTTTCTCCGGCGGCCTCGACATCACCATCCGCCGCTGGGATACCAGCGAGCACCTGCTCGACAATCCGCTGCGTGTCGATCCGGCCGGCAAACCCTACACGCCTTTCCATGACGTGCAGATGCTGGTCGACGGCCCAGCCGCCGCCGCGCTCGGCCAGCTGGTGCGCAACCGCTGGCACCGTGTCACCCATGAACTGCTGCCGCCGGCCCCGGCCGGCAGCGATCCCTGGCCCACGGACCGCGCGCCGGACTTCCGTTCGGTCGCCGTCGGCATCGCCCGCACCGAGCCGCATTACGGCCCCGAGCCGGAGGTGCGCGAGGTGGAGGCGCTGTTCCATGACATGATCGCCTCGGCCGAGCGCCATCTGTATATCGAGAACCAGTTCCTCACCTGCACCGCACTGGCCGGGAAGCTGGTCGAGCGCCTGCGGGAACAGCCGGCACTGGAAGCCGTGATCGTGGCGCCGAAGACGCATCACACCTGGCTCGAGCAACAGGGCATGCTGGCCGGCCGCATCCGCTTCATGCGACTGGTCGAGCAGGCCGGTCTGAAAGACCGCGTGCGGTTCGTCTATCCCTGCCTGCGCATGGAGGGCGGCGATCCCGACGACCGCCGCGCCGAGGTCATGGTGCATTCCAAGGTAATGATCGTCGACGACCGCCATCTGCGCATCGGTTCGGCCAACCTGTGCAACCGCTCGATCGCCGTTGACACCGAATGCGACCTGGTGATCGTGGCCGCCGATCCGGCCGACCGCGCCGCGATCGCGGCGGCGCGTGATCGCCTGATTGCCGAACATTGCGGTGCTTCGCCCGCCGACGTCGCCGCCCTGATGCAGGAGACGAACTCGTTGTTCGCCACGCTGGACGCGCTGGCCGAACGGGACTCCGAGCATCTGCTCTGCCCGATTGTGGATGGCGCCCTGAAAGGCCTTGACCTCACCGCGCAGATCGAGGCGGTGGCCGATCCGATCCGGCCCTTGAGCGCCGATTTCTACCTGCCAGATCCCAGTAACGAACCGCCGAGCCAGCGCCGCGTCTCGGCCATGCTGCTGATTGGCTGCACCATCCTGGCCGTGGTGGCGCTGGTGCTGGCCTGGCGCTACACGCCGCTGTCGGAATGGGCGTCGCCGTCGAAGCTCGCGGCCGCCTTCCGCGCCATCGCCGCCAGCCCGCTGTCCTTCCCCATCGTGGTCGCCATCTATGTGCTGGCGGGATTCATCGCTTTCCCGGTCACGCTGTTGATCGCCGCCACCGCCATTACATTCGGGACCTGGGAGGGCCTGAGCGTCGCGCTGACCGGCTCGATGAGCAGCGCCATGGCCACCTATGGCGCCGGGCGCTGGCTCGGCGCGGATATCCTGCGCCGCGTGATGGGTCCGCGCATCAACCGGGTCGCGCGCAAGGTGAAAAGCAACGGCATCCTGGCGGTCACCACCATGCGGGTGATGCCGACGGCGCCCTTCATGCTGGTCAATCTGGTGGCCGGCGCGACCAGAATCCGTCTCACCGACTACGCCATCGGCACACTGCTCGGCCTGGCGCCCGGCATTATCATCATGTCGGTGCTGGGCGGTCGCCTGCTCGACATGATGACGCATCCCTCGCTGATCGATCTGGCGCTGATCGCCGGGTTCCTCTTGGTCTGGGCGGGCCTGTCCTATGGCCTGCAGCTGATCGTCGCGCGGCTGCGGGACAAGTTCGGGGAGTCGTGAGCCTTTGATCGTCGACCGCCTGCCCGGCCATCCGCATGAACGGCCGCCCGCATTGCCTGTCGTGCGGGTCCTGACCTGGAATGTTCATGCGGGTATCGGCCCGGACGGACGCTACGATCTGCCGCGCATCGTGGCGCTGGTGCGCCGGCACCAGCCTGACATCGTCGCCCTGCAGGAACTGGACTCGCGCGGCCGCGGCGAGACCTCGCCATTCCAGTATCTGGCGCAGGCGTTGGGCAGCCATGCCGCCGAGGCCAAGACCATCGTGGCGCCGGATGGGTATTACGGTCATGTACTGATCAGCCGCTGGCCAATGACCGAAACCGCCGTGCATGATCTCTCGGTTTCCAGACGCGAGCCGCGCCGCGCCATCGAGACGACCATCCTCACGCCGACCGGGCCGCTGCATCTGTCCTCGGTGCATCTGGGCTTGAGCATCCGCGAGCGCCGCAAGCAGGCGGCGATCCTGTCCGCCATCGCCGGCTCGGCGCGCGGCACCACGATCATGCTGGGCGATTTCAACGACTGGTTCGTCTATGGCGGCGTGCGCCGGGCGCTCGCCACCATCCTGCCCGGCCGCACCAAGCTGCGCAGTTTCCCCGCGCGCTATCCGCTGCTCATGCTCGACCGGATCTATTGCCGCCCGCGCCAGGCGCTGGTGAGCTGCTGGGTCGATCCGTTGGGCCGGCGCGTCTCCGACCATTTGCCGGTGATCGCCGATATCCGGCTTGAGCAGGCCGCACCCGGTCCGCAGCCCTTCAGCCTGCCGGAGACGCTGGCCGAAGAAGCCATGTTGCTGCCGGCGGCCACGGCGGTGGCGGATATCGCGCCGCCGCCCTTCATGCGCTGACGCTGATTATGACTTGTGCGGCATGCGCGGCTGGGCAAGCCGCATGCCGCTGTCGATCAGCAGCGTTTCGCCGGTGACATTGGGCGCGGCCGTCAGGAAGAACAGGATGCTGGCGGCGATGTCGTCAGGCTTGTTGGTGGTGCCGAGCGGCGCGAAACTCTGCCAGTTCGCCTGTGCCGCCTTGTAGGCGGCCTCGCCCATGCCCTGCTGCAGCCATTCACCCTCGACGAAGCCGGGGCAGACCGCATTGATCCGCACTTCCGGTCCCAGCACGCGCGCCAGGCTGAGCGTCAGGCCGTTCAGCGCCGCTTTTGATGCGACATAGGCGAGCGACGATCCGGTGCCGTAGACGCCGGCAATGGACGAGACGTTGACCACGGATCCACGGCTGCTGCGCAGATGCGCTTCAGCCGCACGCACCATCTGGAACGGGCCGATGGTATTGACGGCGAAGATGTCCTGGAAGTCCTGCGCCGACAGGCCGGCGAGATCGCGATGCGCCACGAACTTTGTGGTGCCGGCATTGTTGACCAGATAGTCGAGCCGGCCGAAATGCTGCACGGTTTCATCGACGACGCGGCGGCAATCGGCATCCTCGGCCACATTGCCCTGCACCAGCAGCGCCTTGCCGCCGGCTGTCTCCGCATCCTTGGCGATGCGCTCGGCGGCGACACGATTGCGGGAGAAGTTGATGGCCAGGCTGCAGCCACGTGCTGCCAGCTGCAGCACGGTGGCGGCGCCAATGCCGCTTGAGCCGCCGGTCACCAGGGCCACGCGGCCATTCAGATCGCTCATTCTCGTTCCCTCCTGATCTTTGGGTACAAGCAAACGCCGGGGCGGGCCGACGCGCAAGGATCGGTGCGCGGTTGCCCATAAAAACGTCATAAACTCAACGATTTATCCTCAAATTGCGACTGATTATCATTGACTTCCTCTGCATACCGGTGTTACCGACGGCCATTCTAGATGGGTGATAGCCGGACCGCGCCGACCAAGGGGGAAGGTGGGCAGCCAGACCCGATCTCTGCGGAGTCTCGCCATGACCCTTTCCCGCTCGCTCCTGCTTTTGTCCGCCGCACTCTGGGCGGGCCAGTCTGCCGCCCAGACGACCGGCCAGGCCGAACCCACACAGGCCGGTTCGGTACAGTTGCCCTCGATCCAGGTCGAGGGCGCGACGGTGCCGGAACGCGCCGACGGGCCGGTTGAAGGCTATCGCGCCACGCGCACCGGGACGGCGACCAAGACCGATACCCCGATCAAGGATGTGCCGCAGGCCGTCAACGTCGTGCCGCGCGAGGTGATCGAGGATCGCCAGATTTCGCGGCTGGCCGATGTGCTGTTCGTCGCGCCGAATGTGCAGCCCGCCGGCACCAATGGCGGTCGTGGCCAGAACTTCTTCCTGCGCGGATTCCAGACGCAGACGATGGCGATCGATGGCGTGATGCAGAGTCCGGCGCTGAATTTCCCGCTGGTTTCGCGTGACCTGTCCTCGGCCGAGCGCGTCGAGGTGCTCAAGGGCCCTGCCTCGGTGCTGTATGGTCGCGGTGAACCGGGCGGCACCATCAACATCGTCACCCGCAAACCGTCGGATACCTTCGGCGGCAGCGCCACCCTGCAGGGCGGCAGTTACGACTTCTATCGCGGCGAAGCCACGGTCACCGGGCCGCTGGATGCCAAGGGTACCTTGACCGCGCGTATGACGGTCGCCTACCAGACCGAAGGCAGCTTCCGTTATGACAACGACGATACGCGCGAATATCTCGCGCCAGTGCTGCACTGGACGCCGCGCGAGGATACGCGCTTCGCGCTGAACTACGAGCATACCCAGCAGAACAGCCAGTTCGACCGCGGCATTCCGGCGATCGGCAACCGCGTCACCCTGCCGATCGACAACTACTATGCCGAAGACTGGTCGCGCTATGTTGCCACCGTCGATAACGCCACCTTCCGGGCCGAGCATGACGTGAGGGACTGGCTGACGGTGCGCCAGCTCTTCAACTACACCTGGGGCGACACCTATCGCCTGGTGGCGAATGCCCAGAGCATCACCGGCAACACCCTGAACCGTCAGGCGCTGCGGCAGCTCGAGGAAATGACGGCGTTCGACTCGCAGAGCGAAGCCGTGATGAAATTCGACACCGGCAGCATCGGCCATACGGTGCTGACCGGCTATGAATACGTCAACGCCGACCGTGACATCACGCAGACCAATTTCAACCTGACCGGCGTCAACCTGTTCAACCCGAGCCATGGCGCCTTCCCGACCACCTTTGCCTCGGCCAATCGCCCGCTCACCCGCATCCTCATGAACAGCCTGTATGTGCAGGATCAGGTCAGATTCAACGAACAGTGGGAAGCGCTGCTTGGCATGCGCCACGACATGCTGGACCAGACCTCGATCACCAGTAATCGCCCGACCTTCATCGACCGCCGCAACACCTCGCCGCGCGCCGGCCTGGTCTACAAGCCGGTGCCGCCGCTGTCGCTCTATGGCAGCTATTCCACCAGCTTCAGCCCGCAGACCAGCCGCATTCTCGGCGATGTTCCGCCCGAGCCGGAAACCGGCGTGCAGTATGAAGTCGGCGCGAAATACGATCTGGTGCCGAACAAGCTGTCGGTCGGCATGGCGGTGTTCCAGATCACCAAGGAAAATGTGGCGACGGCGTCGGGCGTCAACGGCTTCTCGGTGCTAACCGGCGAACAGCGCTCGCGCGGCGTCGAATTCGACATCAGCGGCGAACTGGCGCCAGGCTGGAACCTGATCGCCGGCATCGGACTGCTGAATGCCGAAGTGACCAGCGACCGCACCATCCCGGTCGGCAACCGTCTCGGCGGCACGCCGGATTTCAGTGGCGGCTTCTGGAGTACCTATCAGTTTCGCACCGGCGATCTGCGCGGCCTGGGCTTTGGCGCCGGCGTCACCTATGTCGGCCAGCGTTCGGGCGACAACGCCAACAGCTATGGTGTCGATGGCTATGCCCGGCTCGACGCCACAGTCTTCTACGACCTGAACGATCGTGTGCGCGTTTCGCTCAGTGGCCGCAACCTGACCGACCAGGAATATATCGAGCAGACCGTCAACAACCTGGAAAACCTGCCCGGCCAGCCGCTTACCGTGGTGGCCGGCATCACGGCGAAGTTCTGACCATGCGGGCGCGGATCACGCTTGCCCTCGCCTTGCTGCTGCTCGCCGGCTGCGACGCTATCGCCGCCGACAAAGGCCGCATCCTGATGGTGCACAAGGCCGACAGCGATAGCCGCAAGACAGATGATGCGGTGAAGGCTTATCTGGAGCAGAAGGGTTACACTGTCACCTATCACGACCAATATTTGCCGGCGACGGAAGCCTGCCGGCATGATCTGGTGGCGATCTCGGCCAGCGTGCGCTCGCGCGACCTGATGGATGCCTATCGGGCCATCACTGTCCCGCTGTTGACTTGGGAGGATGACGAGCTCGATGACCTGCGCATGGTCGGTCGGCGTAATGGCACCGATTTCGGCACGGTCGAGCGCGAGCATGAACTCTGGATGGTCAATGCGCCGCATCCGCTGGCTGCTGGCCTGTCGGCCGGTCCACTCAATGTTTATATTGGCAATGCAGCGATGGGTTGGGGCAAGCCTGGCCTGGGCGCCAGCATCATCGCCACCTTGCCGGGCCAGCCGGAGAGGGCGGCAATCTTCGCCTATGAGCGCGGCGCCACCATGGATTACGATTTTCTTGCACCGGCGCGTCGCAGCTTCTTCCTGCTCGACAACGACACCTTCACCAAGCTGAACGCCGACGGCCTGAAGCTGTTCGACGCTGCCGTGGCCTGGACTATGGCCGATCTGCAGGCCGGCAAGAAAGCATGTCCCTGACGATTCTCCTGCGATCTTGGTCCGGCCCGCGCGCCATGCGCTGGCTGCACGGCTGGCTCGGCTTCTATCTCTGCCTGGTGCTGGGTTTCCTCTGCCTGTTCGGCACGCTGACCAGCGTCGGGCATTACATCGACTGGGTGCTCGATCCCGCCCTGCGCGTCACGCCGCCGATAGAGCAAGCGGCCGAGCAGGCCGCGCCGGCAAGCTGGGGTCGCATCGAAGCTGCGGTGCGCGCCCAGCATCCCGACTGGACGATCCAGCGCATGATGGCGCCTCAGGGCAGCCGCTTCGCCGCCGAGCTGCGGGTGGTCACGGCGCCAAGTTCGACGGGGCCAGGCCAGCCACGTCTGCTCTATGTCGATCCCTATCGGGCGACCATCACCGGCGAAGGTCCGCGCGACACGGTGCAGGCGACGCTGCGGCAGATTCATCGCCAGTTCTTTCTGCCCACCATCGGCGGCCTCAATATCGGCGTCTATCTCGCCACACCCTTTGGCCTGGTGCTGCTGCTGATGCTGCTGAGCGGCCTGGTGATCTATCCGCGGTTCTGGCGCGGGTTGTTCCGCCTGCGGCTGGGCCAGGGCAGCCATATCCTGCTCAACGACCTGCATCGCCTGGTGGCGGGCTGGTCGGTCTGGTTCCTCGCTGCGATCTCTCTGACCGCGATGTGGTATTTCGCCGAGCGGCTGCTGCTCGACACCGGCGCGCGGCTGGAGCCGGTCGCGCCGAAAGCTGCGGTCTCTTCGGCGCCATCGCTGCCACTGGACGAGCTGATCGCCAGCGCACGCGCCGCCTATCCCGAGCTGCAGGTGAGCGGCGTGTATTTTCCGCGCCGCAACGGCGATGCACTGCGGCTGGACGGCCAGGCCGGCGACATTCTGGTGCGCGACCGCGCCAACAAGGTTTATCTCGATCCGAAAAGCGGCACGGTGCTGGCGGTGGAGCGTATTGCCCAAGCCGGTTTCTGGCGGCGCTGGAACGAAACCGCCAATCCGCTGCATTTCGGCGATTTCGCCGGCCTGTGGTCGCGCCTGGTCTGGTTCGTCTTCGGCGCCGGCCTGACCACACTGGTGTTCAGTGGGGCCTGGATGTACTGGTCACGGCTGCGGCGTGACCGCGCCACCGCCCGGCAGCGCGCTTTAAAGCGCGCTGCCTTATAGGGGCGGGGCCTTACAGGATGTACTTGCTGAGGTCGCTGTCCTTGGCGAGGTCGCCGATGCGCTGCTGCACATAGGCGGCATCCACCGTCACTGTCTGGCCGGCATGGTCGGTGGCGGCATAGCTCACTTCCTCCAGCACGCGCTCAAGGATGGTGTGCAGCCGGCGCGCGCCGATATTCTCCACGCCTTCATTCACGTCGAAGGCGATTTGTGCCAGCGCCTCGACCGCATCCTCGGTGAAGCTGAGCGTCACCTGCTCGGTGCCCAGCAGCGCGGTATACTGCTTCAGCAGGCTGGCTTCCGGCTCGGTCAGGATGCGCTTGAAATCCTCGCGCGTCAGGCCTTTCAGCTCGACGCGGATCGGCAGGCGGCCCTGCAGCTCGGGCAGCAGGTCGCTCGGCTTGGCCACCGAGAAGGCGCCTGAGGCGATGAACAGGATGTGGTCCGTCTTCACCGCGCCATGCTTGGTGTTGACGGTTGTGCCCTCGATCAGCGGCAGCAGGTCGCGCTGCACGCCTTCACGCGACACATCGCCGCCACCGCGATATTCGCTGCGGGCGCAGATCTTGTCGATCTCGTCGATGAAGACGATGCCGTTCTGCTCCACTGCGGTGATCGCGTCCTTCACCAGGCCGTCCTGGTCGACCAGCTTGTCGCTTTCTTCCTGGGTCAGCGCCTTCATCGCTTCGCCCACGCTGGTCTTGCGCGGCTTGCCGCGCATGCCGCCGAAGGCCTTGCCCAGCATGTCCTGCAGATTGGCCACGCCCATCTGGGCGCCCGGCATGCCGGGGATCTCGAACAGCGGCATGCCGCCGGCGCCACCGTCCTTGAGTTCGATCTCGACCTCGCGCTGGTCGATCTCGCCCTCGCGCAGCAGCTTGCGGAATTTCTGCCGGGTCTCGACGCTGGCCTTGTCGCCGACCAGCGCATTGAGCAGGCGTTCCTCGGCGGCCAGTTCGGCGCGCGCGGTGACGTCCTTGCGCTTGGCCTCGCGGATCATGGTGAGCGCGCCTTCCAGCAGGTCGCGCACGATCTGCTCGACATCGCGGCCGACATAGCCCACTTCGGTGAATTTGGTCGCCTCCACCTTCAGGAAGGGCGCGTTGGCCAGCTTGGCCAGCCGGCGCGAAATCTCGGTCTTGCCCACACCGGTCGGCCCGATCATCAGGATGTTCTTGGGCAGCACCTCATCGCGCAAGGCATCCGGCAGCTGCTGGCGGCGCCAGCGGTTGCGCAGCGCAACGGCGACGGCCTTCTTGGCGTCTTTCTGACCGACGATGTAGCGGTCGAGTTCGGAAACGATTTCGCGAGGCGAGAAGGAGGTCATGACAGCTTTTCTACAATGACGTTGCGATTGGTGTAGACACAGATATCGGCGGCGATACCCAGGCTCTTGCGGGCGATCGCCTCGGCGTCCATGTCGTCGCGGTCGATCAGCGCGCGCGCGGCGGCGAGCGCGTAGTTGCCACCCGAGCCGATGCCGATCAGGCCGTCTTCGGGTTCCAGCACATCGCCGGTGCCGGTCAGCACCAGCGAGACCGAGCGGTCGGCCACCGCCATCATCGCCTCGAGCCGACGCAGATAGCGGTCGGTGCGCCAGTCCTTTGCCAGCTCGACGCAGGCGCGCGCCAGCTGACCCGAATGGCGCTCCAGTTTGTTTTCCAGACGCTCGAACAGGGTGAAAGCGTCGGCGGTGGCGCCGGCGAAACCGGCGAGGATTGAGCCGTCGCCGATGCGGCGCACCTTGCGCGCATTCGACTTGATCACGGTCTGGCCCAGGCTGACCTGGCCATCGCCGGCGAGGACAACCTGGTTGCCCTTACGGACAGCGAGAATGGTGGTGCCGTGCCAGGTCGGCACGCGGTCTTCACTGCTCATGATGGGAAACCTCAACCTTGAACTGTGCTTCATGTAGGAAAGCGTCGGCATGGGTGCAAGATGCCGGCAAACTGACGGCCGTCACACTGCGGCTACCTCAAATGTGCATGCGACGCTAGCCCACCTGGCCGCTATCGCAAGTGCTCACGGCATCTACAACCGTCGGTCTATGCAACTTTTCCGACAGGGTGGCCCTGATGGAAGGTCCACTCGACTCTTATCCGACCCTCGCATAAAATCCACGCATATCGGCGCAGGCAGTGCTGGTTGGGGTGCAGAATGAACTACCTCATCGATCCGAAGGGTCAATGGTATCGTTGGCCGTCAGCCACGCTGACGGAAGAATACGGCTATCGTGATCCCGACTTCGATTTCGCCGGCTATGCCACGCGCAATCTCGGCTTCGTCTCCCTCTTCATCGAAGAAGAAGCGACCTTCCTGCAGTTCCGCGCCGGCATGGTCAGCACGGCAGCACTCGCCACCCTCAAGCCCTATCTTGCCAAGGCCGTCGCCAAGAAGCCGGTCGGCATCGCCTTCTATGCCAGCGGCTGGCTCGAGGAAGTCTATGCGCAGGCCGAGCCGCTGCTGGCGCGCATGGACGAACTGGCGGCGCTGCGCGAGCCGCGCATGCGGGACCAGTTCATCCGTCGCGCCCACCGCCCACGCGACTGGCTGGCCTACGGCCACAAGAATCTCAGCGGCCTGTTCGAACTCTGGCGCTTTGTCGACGGCGTCTATTCGGAACCGGTGCAGCGGTTCCTGCAGAGCAGCGGCCTGGTCAACCGCACCGTGCTGCTGGAAAGCAGCCAGGGCAACGATCTCACCGTCACCCATGGCGGCGCCGGCATTTCCGTCTATGACAATTTCTCGTTCCGCGACACGGTCGGCCGCAGCATTGCCGACCAGCCTGACAAGGCTTACGGCAAGTGGGTGGCGGAGGCCTATCTGGCCTGCCGGCACAGCGGCGAACCGCAGATCGACGATATCGATGCGATCATCGAGGAGCCCGGCCACGATCCGCGCCGCCGTCGCTACCAGCGCCTGATTCTGCGCTGGAAGCGTCCGGGCGGCGAGATCATTCTGACCGGCACGTCGATGATCAATCAGAATATTTCCATTCCGCTGGACACCGTAGAGTCCAATACGGAACGCTGACGGTTACGACGCCAGTGCGCGTTGATCCAGCGTGACCTGACTGCCGGTTCGCGCGTCGCCTGCGATATCCGATTCAAAGCGGGCGATATCCTCGAGCAGTTCGCTGCGCGGCATCCACACCAGGCAGCCCATGTAGCGCGGACTGACCGTCGAGCCCAGCCACTGTACACCCGGCTCGACGCGGGTATAGCCGTAAGCCTTCGCCACACCCTTCTCGACCAACGCCTGGGTCACCAGGCTGATGGTGTAGTCGGTGTTCCAGTTGGTCAGTGCCAGCGCGCGCGACAGGCGCGGCAGAATCTTCGGCAGTGCGCGTCCGCGATAGTCGGGATGAATCCAGGTCGAGCCTGAAAACACCACGCGGCCGCCGATGCTCGCCGCGCTCGGCGAGGAGACGCTGCAAGACTCGTCCACATTCTTCTGCCGCTCGGGATCGGGATAGAACAGGCGCAGGCTGGTCAGGTAGCTCTGCAGCGTTTCATCACCCATGTCGTAGAAATGCGCCGCCTGCGTGCTGACGATCTCGCCTTCGGCGCTGCGGCCGATCAGCCAGTAGCCGCAGTCGGCATTGATGCCGCCGAAGCCGGCATCGAAGCTTGGCGCCAGTCCATGCCAGTGCTTGAGGTTCATGCGGTTGACCTCGCGCAGCAGTTCGAAATCGGTGCTGAGGCTGAGATAGACGCCGCGGTCGCGCGCCGCCTTGTCGGCGGCGAGGAAGAAGCGGCCAAGCTCGGCGAGCGGGCCATGCTGCAGGGTGATCTGGTCGGGAAGACGAACCGGGCTGGATGGCATCGCCAGGGTGGTGGCGAGGCGGCTGGGGATCATGGGGCGGGAATGTATGGTCATCGTGACCTCCGTTGAGTTGGTGGGACTCTTCGGATTATACCCCTATATAGTTAAAGTTCTCTGTATGTTCGCATATATATGGTAATGGCTGGATTTAGTGGGGTGTGTGCCGGAGAGTTGCGGGCACAAAAAAACCGGGCCACGTGGGGCCCGGTTCCTTGGATGGTGTTTTTTAGATCGCGGGGGCGATCAGGCCTCGACGGCGGGGGTCGGCTCTTCGCCTTCATCCTTGCCGCTGTAGGAGGTCGCAGCCGCCTTGATCAGCTGGAAGATGCGGTCCCGCACCATCGGATCGGTGATCTTGCCGAAGTTGCGCACCAGTTCGAGCGCCTGACGCCGGGAAACCGGGCTTTTATCCTGCTCGATCTCCGATACCACGGCATGCTCGGGCCGGGCGGTGGGCTGCTGCTCGATGCCGGGCATGTCCTCAAAGAAGTAGGACGGCGGCACGTTCAGGATCTGGGCGAACTGCTGCAGGCGACTGGCGCCGATGCGGTTCAGGCCCTTTTCGTATTTCTGGATCTGCTGGAAGCTGAGGCCCACAGAGGTACCCAGCCGTTCTTGGCTGAAGCCCGCAAGGGTTCGGCAGGCCCGCAGCCGAGCCCCGACATGTGCGTCGTACGGGTTCGGTTTACGCATCGACTTCTCCATCACTAGTGAGTCTCCGCTCTGAATAAGATGTAGCGTTTTTACCACCACTTGCTCGCGCCTGCTACCCGGTTGCATTTTGCAGTTCGGAGCAAAGCACCGCGATTTCCGCGACTTATACTTGATACTCTAAATCCAAATCCGCCTGCTGCGAGAATGGCTTAAGCAAGAAGCAACCATGACGTCGGGGTATGGGTGCAACACGCGGACTGATCTCGCAGCGCCGTAAAATTTTGATAACATGGTTGCGCAGAATGGGACCAGAGCCCGTCTGAGGCTTCGTACGAGGCCTGAAAAACGTTCCTTGGGGGGAGCACCGGATCGGCAAGAGCCGCGTGGTCATTATACGCATGACCGCGCATATCGTTCCGGTGCTGCAGGAGTTCGCGATGCTTTCGATGTGCTTTTTCCTTTCGGTCCGCCGTCCCCGCATCGCCCGCCTGCCAGCCTGACCCCACCATCCTGATCTCGTCATCACCGTCGTCCTTGCCGGACCGCTTTGCCGTCCATGGAGAATCCTATGGCTGTTTCCGACCTTTCCGATGCGCTGCCGGCTGACGAGCTGCCGCAGGACGACAGGCCCGTCCGCCGCGTGCCGCCGCTGGTTGCCTGGTTTGGCCGGCTGGGCATCAAGCTGCGCATCGCCATCGGCTTTGCCGCGGCGCTGGCGCTGCTGACCATTGTCGCCATCGCCGCCATCTATGGCGTGCAGTGCGGCGGCGTGGCCTTCAGCAACTACGACCGCATCTCCACCAACAACCAGCGCCTGTCGCAGTTCGAACGCGATCTGGTCGATCTGCGCCGCAGTCTGCTGCTGTATGTCGAACGCGACGATCCGCGCGGCCTGCTGGCGGTGCGCCGGCTCGAACCGCGCATGACTGAAACGCTCGACGGTCTGGTGTCCAGCGTGAGTCACCCGCAGCGCCAGGCGGCGCTGACCGAAATCACGCCTGTGCTCAAGGCCGCTTTCGGCAAGCTGGCGCAGGCGATCGAGGCACGCAACCGGCTGAAGGAAATCGTGCGCCAGCTTGATGTCTACGGCCCGCGCACGCGCGACACGCTGAATCAACTGGTCAAGCTGGCGATCCGGGAGAAGAATTTCGTGCTGGCCACCGAAGCCGGCCTGGTGCTCGATGCCTTTTCCGAAATCCGCGTCGCCGCCACTGGTTTCGTCAGCACCGGCGACATGGCGCTGGCCAACGAGGCGCGCGGCAAGGTCGGCACCTTCGTCGACATGGTGGAGGACCTGAAGCCCGAACTCGACAGCGACGACACCAAGAAGCTGGTCGCGGATGCGGAGAATTTCGCCAAGCAGTATGAAACCGGCATTCTCAATGCCGCGACCGCAGCCGGCACCATGAACCGTCTGGTCTATCAGGAGATGGAGCAGGACATCGCGCAGATCGTCGAGCGCATCGACCAGATCCGCGCCGGCCAGGACGAGAACCTGGTCAGCGAACGCAGTTCGGCTTCGGCCGCTTTTGAGGCCACCTTCATCACCGTGCTGGTGATGTCTCTGGCGGCGCTGGCCACCGGCATTGTCTTCGCCTGGCTGATCGGCCGCAACATCGCCAATCCGATCACCGCACTGACCGATGCCATGGGCCGGCTTGCCGAGGGCGACTATGGCACTGATGTGCCGGGATTGCAGCGCGGCGACGAAATCGGCCGCATGGCCTCGGCCGTTGCGGTGTTCAAGGCGAACGGCGCCGAGAATGAGCGCCTGCGTGGCGAAGTCGAGGTCGAGCGCCGTTCGGCTGAACAGGTGCGCGCCGAGCAGGAAGCGCTGCTCGATCGCGCCGTGGGCGAGATCGTCACTGCGGCGGCCGCCGGCGATCTGGCGCGCCGCATCGATACCGCGCCGCTGAACGGCGTGGCCGTGCGGCTGGGCAGCGGCATCAACCAGCTGCTTGATGCGATCGGCGGCGCCGTCAATGCCGTGGGCGGCGTGCTGGCCGGTCTGGCGGCCGGCGATCTCACGCGCCGGATGGATGGTGATTACAACGGCGTCTTCGCCAAGCTGCAGGGCGATGTCAACATGGCTGGTGAAACGCTGGCCGACACCATGCGCCAGATCGCGCAAAGCGCGAGCACCGTGCGGGACGCTTCGGCCGAGATCTCGACGGGGAGCCAGGATCTGGCGAGCCGCACGGAATCCCAGGCGGCGGCGCTGGAGCAGACGGCGGCCTCCATGCACGAGGTGACGGCGACGGTGAAGCAAAATGCCGACAACGCCCAGGCCGCCAACCAGCTCGCTGGATCGGCGCGCAACACGGCGGAAGCCGGCGGCAGCATCGTGGCGAAAGCCGTGTCGGCCATGGGCGAGATCGAAGGCAGCGCACAGAAGATCAGCGACATCGTGGGCCTGATCGACGAGATCGCTTTCCAGACCAATCTTCTTGCCCTCAACGCCAGCGTCGAGGCGGCGCGGGCGGGCGAAGCGGGCAAGGGCTTTGCCGTGGTGGCGCAGGAAGTCCGTTCGCTCGCACAGCGCTCGGCCGATGCGTCCAAGGACATCAAGGCGCTGATCTCGACCTCGAACAGCCAGGTCAAGTCGGGTGCGGCGCTGGTCAATCAGGCCGGCGGTGCGCTGACCGAGATCGTCGGCGCCATCAAGAAGGTGTCGGACATCGTGGCCGAGATCGCGGCCGCCAGCACCGAACAGGCGCGCGGCCTGGAGGAGGTGAACGGCGCCGTGGTCAACATGGACGAGATGACCCAGCGCAACGGCGCGCTGGTCGAGGAGACCAATGCCTCGGCCCAGGCAATGGCAACCCAGGCCGCTGAGCTGACCCAGTTGCTGCAGCGGTTCCGGGTCGCCTGACGGCTGCATCCTAGCGGAGGCCGTCGACGCCCTTGATCTCGGCAGCAGTCAGGCCGCCCAGACGTGCATGAGGGCGGCCGCCGGTGGCCATGCCGAGCGCATAGACGATTTCATCGCCGCGCGGTGCGTCGTCAATGCTGACGCCGACGGTGTGGAAATGCGAGCGCACATAGGCCGCATTGACATGGCCGAGCGGCATCATCAGGCGCACGCCGACCGGACCGACCATCTTGCCGGCCGGCACGATGGCCTTGGTGTCGCCGAGGATGGCGCGCATGCCCCAGCCGCCCGAGGGATGCCACATGGCACCATGCTCCAGTTCGCCATCGGCGCCGACGATGGCGCCCTTGCCATAAGCCTCGATCTCCGCCGGCTGGGCCTCCAGCGCCTTGAGCAGACGCTGGGCGACCTCGCGCCCGAGCGCGTTCAGCGCTTCCATGCCAGGCATGAGGTCTTCGACATATCTTCCGGCATAGGGATTCTGCACCACGACAGCGGCCGTGCCGATGCGCAGCGGTTTCGGAAGGTCCGGTCCACGGTCGTGGAGCACTTCCTCAACATTGGTGACGAACTTGCGGACCTTCCACATAACCGCGCCTCTCAGGCTTCGTTGACGACGGGATTGCGCAGGATGCCGAGTTTCTCGATCTCCACTTCCACCGTGTCGCCATGCTTCATGAAATGCGGCGGCTTGCGGCTCCAGCCCACGCCAGCCGGCGTGCCGGTGACGATGACGTCGCCGGGCACCAGGTCGAAGATGGTGGAGCAGTAATTGATGATACGCGGAATCTTGAAGATCAGGTTGCTGGTGTTTGACGACTGCTCGGTCTTGCCGTTCAGGCGCAGTTCCAGTTTCAGGTTCTCGGGTTCCGGAACCTCATCGGCCGTCACCATCCAGGGGCCGAAGGCGCCAGTGCCCTGGAAATTCTTGCCGGCGGCGATCTGCTTGGCGTGGAACTGCCATTCGCGGATGCTGGCATCGTTGTAGCAGGCATAGCCGGCGATATGCTTGAAGGCATCGGCCTCGGCGATATGGCGGCCGCCCTTGCCGATGATCAGCGCCATCTCGCCTTCCCAGTCGAGCTGCTCCGACACTTTGGGACGGATGATCGGCTGGCCATGCGCCACCTGTGAACGCCAGATGCGCAGGAAGATCGGCGGAAACTCCGACAGCTCGCGATGCATGCCGGCGGCCAGTACCTCCTGGTGATGATCCATGTAGTTGCGCACCAGGCAGACGATTTTCTCGGGGCGCGGAATCACCGGCAGCAGCGTCACATCCTTCAGCGCCAGCTCGGCCTTCAGCCCCTGCACGATGCTGTCGCGTTTGTCGTAGTCCTTGCTGCCGAGGAAATCGGCCAGCGTGGGGCAGGCGGCGCCGAAATGCTTGCCCAGGTCGACGATCGTGTCGCCCTGGACGGCGCCCCAGGATTCGCGGCCCTGATGGGTGAAGGATGCCAGTTTCATACGCGGTATCTCCCTGGTGATGGGCGCGGCCATCCCGTCAGTGCGGGGCCGCGCGGCAATGACGGATGATCTGTGTTACGAGGTCACGGTTTCGCCGGGCTGCAGCGCCTGCATGGCGTTGGCGACATTGGCGGCGGTCTTCATCACATGCTCGCGCAGATGCTGCGCCGCGCGCGCCGGGTCGCGCGACAGCACGGCGTCCATCAGTTTGCGATGTTCGTCGCTCTTGTTGCGCTTGGCCGTGCGATAGATGGCGGAGAGACGGCGATAGCGTTCGGCCTGGTCGAACAGGCTGGTGCACATGTTGATCAGGCGCTGCGACTTGCCACCTGACAGCAGCGCCATGTGGAAGTCGCGATGGCGCTGGCTCCATTCCTCGTTCAGCGGCAGCGTCTCGTCGAACAGGCGCTTTTCCTCGCGCTCCAGCCGGTAGAAGGCGGCGACGATGCGCGCCTCCCAGTCGTCGCCGCCCTCGGCGATCGAGGCTTCGACGGCTTCGCGCTCCAGCACCACGCGCAAGGCTGCGATGTCCTGCAGATCTTCCAGCGAGACCGGCGCCACGCGGAAACCGCGATTGAGCTCCGCCACCACCAGGCCTTCCGCGGTCAGGCGGTTCAGCGCCTCGCGCAGCGGGCTGCTGGACAATTCGTATTCCCGCTGCAGCACGTCGATCTTCAGTTTGTCGCCGGGCAGCAGCTCGCCGCGCACGATGGCCTGGCGCAGCAGCAGATAGGCCTTCTCGGCCAGGGTGGGCTCGGCGGCATCGGTGCGGTTTGCAGGGGCGGTGGTCATGGGCGCGGCCTGTGCGGGTATCCCGGCACATCCTCAGGTTTTGTGCATTCTTGTAGACATTATGCATAAAAGGAGTCTTAATGCAAATAATACATGAGCGTCGAAGCCGGAAATCTCGCTGTTTTCGGGCCGTCAGCTGAAAAAACCTGGGAGAAGCACCGATGAAGACAATCGCAGGCGGCCTCGCCGTCTTACTGACCGCCGCCCTTCTGGCCAGCCAGGGTCTGGCTGCCGATTACCCGACCCGCCCGATCACCCTGATCCACGGCTTTGCCGCCGGCGGCACGGCGGATGCGATCTCGCGCATCGTCGCGCAGCCGCTGTCGGAAATCCTGAAGCAGCCGGTGATTGTCGAGCAGCGTCCGGGGGCCGGCGGCAACAATGCCTCGCGCGTCGTCGCCAATGCCGCGCCCGACGGCTACACCATCGGCCTGCCGACCGGCGGCCATGCGGTTTCGGCCGGCCTGTATAAAAGCCTGCCGTTCCATCCGGTCGACAGCTTCGACATGATTTCGACCGTGGTCTTCTACGCCTTCGCCGTTGCCGCGAAGCCCGACTTCCCGGCCAACACGATGAGCGAGCTGCTCGCCTATGCGAAGGCCAATCCGGGCAAACTCGATTACGGCTCGGCCGGCATCGGCTCGACCCATCACCTGACCGGCGAGCTGCTGGCCTCGGTCGCGGGCATCCAGTGGAACCATGTGCCCTATCGCGGCGAGGCCGCCGCCTTCACCGGCCTGCTCAGCGGCGAACTGCCGGTCATCATCGCCACCACCGTCACGGTGCAGCCGCAGCTGGCCGCCGGCAAGCTGAAGGCGCTGGCCGTCAGCTCGCCCAAGCGTTTTTCCGGCATGCCGACTGTGCCGACGATTGCCGAAAGCGCGCTGCCCGGTTTCGACGTGCGCACCTGGGCCGGGCTCTTTGCGCCTAAAGGAACACCCGCGCCGATCATCGCCCAGCTCAATGCCGCCGTGCAGCAGGCGCTGTCCCGCCCCGAGGTGAAGGCGCGTCTGGAGGAAGTGGTCGGCGGCGACGTGCAGGGCAGCACGCCGGCGGCGATGAAGACCATGGTGGCGTCGGAAGCCGCGCGCTGGACCGATGTGATCAAGAAGGCCAACATCCCGCAGCAGGAATAATTCGGGCAGGACTAATTTTGGCAGGAATGATCGATTGAAAAGCGTTGTCCTTCATCAGACCGGCGGGCCCGAGGTCCTGCAGATCCTCGACGGCCCGTCGCCCGCGCCCGCTGCCGGCGAAGTCGTCGTGCAGGCCGCCGCCATCGGCGTCGGCTGGCCCGATGTGCTGATCCGCACCGGCACCTACAAATGGATGCCGCCGTTGCCCACCAGTCCGGGCAGTGACCTGAGTGGACGCATTGCGGTGTTGGGCAAGGGCGTCACGGCGTTGAAGGTCGGACAGAAAGTGCTGCTGACCGCGCGCGAACTGTCGCAGCGCGGCGGCTGCTACACCGAAGCCCTGGCCGTGCCGGCGACCGCGCCGTTTGCGCTACCCGATCATGTCGATCTGGAATCCGCCGCTTGCCTGCCCAACTACCAGGTTGCCTGGGCCATGTTGCGCCCGGTGCTGAGCGGCGCCATCCAGCCGCGCAGCGTCTATATCGCCGGCGCGGCCGGCGGTGTCGGCAGCGCCGCTGTGCAACTGGCCAAACATGCGGGCCTGGCGGTGATCGGCAGCGTCAGCTCGGCGCAGAAGGCCGCCTTCGCGCGCGCGCAGGGCGCCGATCATGTCATCGATTACAAGACCGAAGCCGTGCTGCCGCGCGTGCTGGCGCTCACCGAGGGCCGCGGCGTTGATCTGGTGCTGGACCATGTCGGCGGACCCGGGCTTGTCGATTGCCTGAAGATGCTGGCGCCCTGGGGCACGCTGATCTCCTTCAACGCCATCGCCGGCCTGCCCGGCACCGACATCTTCGGCGAGATGCGCGCGCTGCTGTCGAAAAGCCTGACCCTGCGCTGCTTCTCGATGCATACGCTGGATAACGATCTGCCGCTGCGCCGCCAGATCATGACCGAGGTGATCGACCTGCTGGCGGCTGGCGCGATCCGGCCTGCGATCGGCCAGCGCCTGAAACTCACCGAGGCCGCCGAGGCCCATCGCATGATCGAGCGCGGCGATTCGCTTGGTAAAATTCTGCTGGTACCGTAAGTCTTGAGGACCGTCATGGCCGACCCGATCATCCGCATAAAAGACATCGCCTGGATCAGGCTGCGTTCGCCCGATCTGGATCAGCAGGAGGAATACCTGCGCACCTTCGGTCTGGTCCGCGCCGAGCGCACCGCCACGGCGCTCTATATGCGCGGCACCGATCCGGTCCATCACATCCATATCACCGAGAAAGGCGATCCGGCCGTGCTCGGCATCGCTTTCTGGGCCCGTTCGCTCGACGACCTGCACAAGTTGTCGCGCGAGGGTGTCGGCGCATCGGCCGTGGAATCGCTGGACGAGCCCGGCGGCGGCAAGCGCGTGCGGCTGGCCGAGCATAACGGCATGCCGCTGGAAGTGGTCTGGGGCGTCGCCGATGCGCCGGCTTTGCCGGTGCAGGCCAACGCGTTCAACTTCGGCCACGACAAGCAACAGCGCGCCGGCACCCTGCTGCGCGTCGACAACCGTCCCTCGCAGGTCAAGCGCATCGGCCATGCGGTGATCAGCACGCCCGAGGTCGAGAAGTCGGTGGCCTGGGCGCAGCATCACCTCGGCATCGTCGCCTCCGACGAGGTGCATGCCGAGGATGACCAGGACATGATGCTGGCCAGCTTCAACCGCGTGGATGCCGGTGACGCGTATGTCGACCATCATGTGATGATGTTCGGCCGCCACCAGAATGCCGGCCTCAACCATGTCTCCTTCGAGGTCCAGGATTTCGACGACCTCGCCGTCGGGCATGAGGCGCTGATGCAGAAATACGCCGACCTGCATCTCTGGGGCCTGGGCCGGCATACGCTGGGCAGCCAGATCTTCGACTACTGGCGCGACCCCTGGGGCCGGGTGCACGAGCACTGGACCGATACCGATATGCTGAACAACCAGCACGAATACCGGCGTCACCCCAAGAGCAAGGGGTTGCGCTCGCAATGGGGCAGCCAGGCGCCACAAGCCTTCCGGGATGCTGCCAGCCGCTGACCGGCCGGGAATCGGGCTCCGGGGCCTTCGCCTACGACTTTATGCGAAGCCTATCCGTAATAGGCGATGCCCCGGAGCATTTCTGCTCGCCATGGACGAAATCGCTGGCTAGTCTGGCAGCGAAACTGCGAATGGCCGAATGATCCGCTCCCAGACTGATTTCACCCTTATTCAAAGAGGCGGTTGTCCCGCCACTGTTTTTCTGGCTGAGGCCTGACCGCGTATGCGCGAACGGCTCGGCAAGGCGCTGGTTCTGTTGCAGGCGACCCCCCTGCCGGCTGATCTGATCGACAATCCCGCCCGCACCGGGCAATGGCTCGCCACGCTCGGCAATCTGCGCCAGGCGTTGGTCACCCTGCATGGCGAAATGCGCACCCCGCGCGGCATGCCGCTCGAAACCCGCGGCGACCGCGTGATCCGCGCCTTTCTGGCCATGATCGAGGGGTTGCCGCAGGCCTGCCTGAGCGGCCTGTCGCCGGTGATCAAGCTCGGGCTGATCTGGCCGCTGCTGACCGATCTGGAAAGCATCGAGCGCCGCATCCTCGGTGCGCCGCTGGCCGAGATGAGCGCGTTTACCGCCAAACTGACGCAATACCGCACGGCGGCGGCCACCATGGCAGCCCGCCATGCCGCCCCCGACGAGCCGTCCGGGCGGATGCGCCGGCCGGCCGAAATCCCTGCCGGGCCAAACGCTTCAGAGGGGGCTTCGCCCGCTTAAACCCGGTAGCGGCTCCTGTCGGTTCCTGCTATACCGCGCCCGATCCCGCCCAACCCCTCCCGGCGGGACAGTGGTAAGGAGAGCGTCCCATGGCCCGTACGGCCAGCGTTGCCCGGAAAACCAACGAAACCGAGATCTCGGTCAGCCTCGATCTTGATGGCAGCGGCACCTACAAGGTGTCGACCGGTGTCGGCTTCCTCGATCACATGCTGGAGCAGCTGTCGCGCCACAGCCTGATGGATCTCGAGGTCCAGGCGAAGGGCGACATCCATATCGATTACCACCACCTGACCGAAGATACCGGCATCGCCATCGGTGAAGCCGTCGCCAAGGCCTTGGGCGATCGCAAGGGCATCACCCGTTATGCCGATGCGCTGATCCCGATGGACGAGACGCTGACCCGCGTCGCCATGGATGTGTCGAACCGTCCGTATCTGATCTGGAAGGTGAATTTCACCAAGCCCAAGCTGGGCGACATGGACACCGAACTGTTCAAGGAATGGTTCCAGGCCTTTGCGCAGAATGCCGGCATCACCCTGCATGTCGAGAATCTGTACGGCGAGAACAACCATCATATCGTCGAGTCCTGCTACAAGGGCCTCGCCCGCGCGCTGCGTACGGCCGTCACGGTCGATCCGCGCAGCCCCCATGCGGTGCCGTCGACCAAGGGCAAGCTGTAAGGGGCTCTCATGCGATTTTTCACCCTGCATGAGCGTCCCGGCAAAGCCGGCGGCGACGCAGACCTGCTGGCCGTGAAGACCGGTTTCAGCTGGTGGGCTGCCGTTGTGCCGCCGCTCTGGCTGCTGCGCCATCGCCTCTGGCTTGGGCTGATCGCCTATATGCTGTTCAGCACGGTGTTCGGCATCGCGCTCGAACTGCTCGACGTCGCCGATCCGGCGGCCACCGCCATCGGCATCGCGCTCAGCCTGCTGATCGGCGCGATGGCGCATGACTACCGGCGCTGGACGCTCGGCCGTCATGGCTGGCGCCTCGCTGGCGTGCTGCGCGCCGACGACGCCGAAGAGGCCGAAATCCGCTACTACCGCGATGGTTTGCCGCCTGCGCAACGCAAGGCGACGCCGGCCTCAATCCCAGCTGGCGTCACCGTGACCTATCCGATGCGCGGCGGCCCCGATGCCTTTCCCCGGTTGCTGTCATGATGAAAGTCGCGCTGATCGATTACGGATCGGGCAACCTGCGCTCCGCCGCCAAGGCGATCCAACGCGCTGCCGACGAGAATACGATTGCTATTGACCTGAAGGTGACGGCGAAAACCGGCGATGTGACGGCGGCCGATGCCATCGTGCTGCCCGGCGTCGGCGCCTTTGCCGACTGCTACCGCGGCCTCTCGGCGCTCGATGGCATGATCGATGCACTGAACGATCAGGTGATCACGCGCGCCAAACCCTTCCTCGGGATCTGCGTCGGCATGCAGCTGATGGCCAGCGTCGGCCGCGAACATGGCGAACACAAGGGGCTGGGCTGGATCGATGGCGCGGTGGAACTGCTGAAGCCTGCCGACGCTTCTCTGAAGGTGCCGCATATGGGCTGGAACCAGCTCCGGCTGCTGAAATCCCATCCGGTGCTCGCCGGCCTCGACAGCGGCGTGCATGCCTATTTCGTGCACAGCTACCACATGGTGCCGTCAAAGCCAGGTGATGTGATGCTAGCCGATGCCGACTACGGCGGTTCGGTGCTGGCGGCGCTGGGGCGCGACAACATGGTGGGGACGCAGTTCCATCCCGAGAAGAGTCAGGCCACTGGCCTGCGCCTGCTGGCGAATTTCCTGCGCTGGCGCCCGTGACAGTTATGACCAGAGATATCGCAGCATGAGCGCCGGACTGAAAAGCATCACGCCGAACGCGCTGGTCGAGAAGGTCATCAGCCTGACCGACGACGAGATCGACGAACTGTCCGATGCCGCCGAAAAGGCGATCATCGACGGCAACGGCTTTGGCTGGTTGAAAGTGCCGCCGCGCCGCGTGCTGGAAAGCTACTGGCGCGGCGTGCTGCTGATGCCGCAGCGCGATCTGTTCGTGGCCCGGCTCGACGGCGCCATCGTCGGCTCCAACCAGATCCTGCGGCCCTCGCCCAACAACGAAGCGCAGGGCCACAGTGTTCAGGTGACGACCTTCTTCATCGCGCCCTGGGCGCGCGGCCATGGCCTGGCGCGCGGCCTGATGGCGCTGGCCGAGGAAACCGCGCGCGATGCCGGCTATCGCCAGATCGATCTCGATATGCGCGCCACGCAGGCGGCGGCGATCCAGCTCGCCGAGGGCGCGGGCTATCGCCGCTGGGGCGTGAAGCCGCAATACGCCTTTGTCGATGGCCGTTTCGTCGAGGGTTATTTCTACAGCAAGAACCTTCTGGGCCTGTGACGATCATGAGCGCGCTCAACCTCTATCCCGCCATCGACCTGAAGAACGGCGAATGCGTGCGCCTGCAGCAGGGCGACATGGATCGCGTCACTGTCTTCAACAGCGATCCCGCTGCGCAGGCGAAAGCCTGGGAAGATGCAGGATTCAAATATTTGCATCTCGTCGATCTCGATGGCGCCTTCGCCGGCAAGCCGGCCAATGTCGCCGCCGTCACCGCGATCCGCAAGGCGATTGCCCTGCCGATCCAGCTCGGCGGCGGCATCCGCGACGAAGCCACCATCGAAGGCTGGTTGGACGCCGGCATCAGCCGTGTCATCCTCGGCACCATTGCTGTGCGCAATCCTGATCTGGTCAAGGCGGCGGCCAGGCGCTGGCCGGGCCGCGTCGTGGTCGGCATCGATGCGCGCTCGGGCCGCGTCGCCGTCGAAGGCTGGGCCGAGGCGAGCGACCTCGACGCCATCGACCTGGCGAAAAAATTCGTGGATGCCGGCGTCGCCGCCATCGTCTACACCGATATCGATCGCGACGGGTTGCTCAAGGGCGTCAATATCACGGCCACTGCTGCCATGGCGCGGGCCGTGTCGATCCCGGTGATCGCGTCCGGCGGCCTGGCCGGCATCGAGGATATCATCGCGCTGAAGAAAGAAGCCGCCAACGGCGCCGGCATCGACGGCGCCATTCTCGGCCGCGCGCTCTATGATGGCCGCATCGATCCTGCCGCTGCGCTCAAGGAAGCGGTCTGATGCAAAGCGGCTTGGCCATGTCCCATGGCGATCCTCGATAAGGCGGTAGGCTGGATGGCGACGCAGGTGGCGCGGCTGGTGCTGGACAAGCGGGCAGCCCTCGACTGGGCCAAGGTCGACCGCGTGGCGATCGACCGCCGCACGCACGCCATATCCGCCACGCTGCTGCTGGCCGGCGAAGACCATCCGCTCGAACTGCGCGGCACTTACGAGGAACGCGAGGGCCGCATCGTCATCCTGTCGCTGAATTTCTCGCGGCCCTGGATGGACGGCGCGATCGAGGCTTTCGGCCTGCTGGATGTGATCAATGCCGAACTGGCGGATCTGCAGGACAGCCATCCGCTGGCGCGCCGCCTGGCGACGCTGCTGCTGTAGGAGATATCCGTCATGTCGCTCAAGGTCCGCATCATCCCCTGCCTCGACGTGAAGGACGGCCGCGTCGTCAAGGGCGTCAACTTCGTCAACCTGCGCGATGCCGGCGATCCGGTCGAACAGGCCGCCGTCTATGACGCGGCTGGCGCCGACGAACTGACCTTCCTTGACATCACGGCATCGTCGGATGCGCGCGACACGCTGTTCGACGTGGTGGCGCGCACGGCCGAGCGCTGCTTCATGCCGCTCACCGTCGGTGGCGGCGTGCGCGTGGTGGAAGACGTGCGCAAGCTGCTGCTGGCCGGCGCCGACAAGACCTCGATCAACACCGCCGCCGTCAACCGCCCCGAATTCGTGCGCGAGGCGGCCGAGAAGTTCGGCAGCCAGTGTGTGGTGGTGGCGATCGATGCCAAGCAGGTCTCGCCTGGGAAATGGGAAGTCTTCACCCATGGCGGCCGCAACGGCACCGGGTTGGATGCCATCGCATGGGCCCAGCGCATGGCCAGCTATGGCGCCGGCGAGATCCTGCTCACCTCGATGGACCGGGACGGGTCCGAGAAGGGCTTCGATCTTGACCTCACCCGCAAGGTGGCTGACAGCATCACGATCCCGGTCGTGGCGTCTGGCGGCGTCGGCAATCTGGACCACCTGGTCGAAGGTGTAACCAAAGGCCATGCCTCGGCCGTGCTTGCGGCCTCGATTTTCCACTTCGGCCGGCATAGCATCGGCGAAGCAAAGCAGCATATGGCTGCCGCCGGCATTCCTGTCCGGTTGTCATAAATCAAGGGGAGCGCGACGCGATGGGTGAAAACCGCGATACGCTGGAACGACTGTATGACGTGATCGCCAGCCGCAAGGGTGGCGATCCGGCGGTGTCGCATACCGCCAAGCTCTTCGCCAAGGGCCGCGCCAAGATCGCCCAGAAGATGGGTGAGGAAGCTGTCGAACTGGCGATTGCCGCCGTGGCCGAGACGCGCGACGAGGTGGTGTCGGAAAGCGCTGACCTGGTCTTCCATCTGCTGGTGCTCTGGGCCGATTGCGGCGTCACCATCGACGACGTGCGCGCCGAGCTGACGCGCCGCGAAGGCATGTCGGGCATCGAGGAAAAGAAGGCGCGCCAGCTCACGTAAGCAGGGACACGACGCATATGGCCAAGACCTACGACAGCACCAACATCTTCGCTCGCATCCTGCGCGGCGAGATTCCCTGCAAGAAGGTGCACGAGACCGCGCATAGTCTTGCTTTCCACGACATTAACCCTCTCTCGCCGGTGCATGTGCTGGTGATCCCCAAGGGCGCCTATGTTGATTTCGATGATTTCTCGGCCAAGGCCCCGGTCGAGGAGATCGCCGACTACGTGAAGGCGATCGGTGATACCGCGCGCCTGACCGGCGTGGATGCCGATGGCTACCGCCTGCTCAGCAACTGCGGCGCCAACGCCAACCAGGAAGTGCCGCATCTGCATGTCCATATCTTCGGCGGCCGCGTGCTCGGCCGCATGCTGAAGAAGGACGGCGACTAACGTTCCATTTTATCGGAATACCGGGAAATCCTGAGGCTTGTTATCTCTGAATGTTATATAATAACGTTATAGAGTAACGATTCTCGGGGGTTTCCATGTCGCGTTCTGTCCTGCTTGCCGGCGTCAGCCTGGTCGTGCTGCTGCCTGCCGCCGCCTTTGCCCAGCAGACCCAGTTGTCGCCCATCGTCGTCACCGCGCCGCTGCAGCAGAGCCAGGACGATCTGGCCGAGGCGACCACTGTCCTGGAGGGTGCCGCGCTCGACCGCCGGCGCGCGACCACGCTCGGCGAAACGCTGGACGGCACGCCGGGTGTGAGTTCGACGCAGTTCGGCCCTGGCGCCGGCCGGCCGGTCATCCGCGGCCAGGGCGGCCCGCGCGTGCGCGTGCTGGATAACGGCGTCGACACCTTCGATGCCTCCACCGTCAGCCCCGATCATGCGGTGGTCGCGCCGCTCGGCGGCGCGCAGAAGATCGAGGTGCTGCGCGGCCCGGCGACGCTGCTCTATGGCAGCTCGGCCATCGGCGGCGTGGTCAATGTGATCGACGGCCGCATCCCAGACTCTGTGCCGAAGGATGGCGTGGCGGGCAGTGCGCGCTTCGACTATGGCAGCGGCGCGAAGGAGAAAAGCGGCTTCGCATCCGTCGATCAGGCGGTGACCGATCGCTTCGTGGTGCATGGCGAGGCCGGCGCGCTCACCGCCGATGACTATCGCATCAATGGTTATGCCAGCACGGCTGCGCGTGAAGCCGGCATCAAGGGCCGCGTCAACAACACGGCGATGCATAACCAGAATGGCGCGGTCGGCGCGTCTTACTTAAGCGACACCGGCTATGCGGGCGCCAGCGTCTCGCAGTTCAGCAGCTATTACGGCGTGCCGGGCAGCGATCCGGTGCATATCGACATGACACAGCGCCGGCTCGATACGAAAATCGGCCTGTATGAACCGCTGCGCGGCCTCGACGAGCTGAAGCTGAAATTCGGCTATGCCGATTACCTGCATGACGAGATCGAGCCGAGCGGTCAGCCCGCCACACGGTTCGATTCCGAAAGCTGGGAGGGCCGGCTGGAGGCCACGCATAAGCCGCTGGTCGACGGCAACAGCGGCGTCATCGGCCTGCAGGGCGGCCGTCGCGACCTGACCGCGACCGGCGCGGAAGCCTTCATCAGCCCGACGGTGACCGACAGCCATGCGCTGTTCCTGCTGGAGACATTCGAGGCCGGCCGCTGGGGTTTCTCATTCGGCGGCCGCGCCGAGCGCGTCACGGTCGACGCCACCACGCGGGGCCAGAAGAAGGATTTCACGCCGCTCGGCCTCTCGGGCAGCACGACGTATAAACTCAATGACAGCTATGTGGCCGGGCTGTCTCTCTCCAGAACCGAACGCGCGCCCTCGGCCGAGGAACTGTTCTCCAACGGCGCCCATGTGGCGACGCAGAGTTTCGAGATCGGCAGCGCCGGGCTCGACAAGGAAACCGCCTGGCATGGCGAGCTCAGTTTGCGCAAGACCGCCGGCGACGTCACCGGCGCGGTGCATGTCTTTGCCACGCGCTTTCAGGATTACATCTTCGGTGCCTTCACCGGAAACCAGCAGGACGACCTGAACGAGCTGCAATACAGCCAGACCGATGCCGATTTCCGCGGCGGCGAAATCGAGGCGGCCTGGACCTTCTTCCGCGGACAGGGCTATACGCTCGGTCTGGATGGCAGCGCCGATTATGTGCGCGGCGAGGCGCGCAACACGGGAAGCTCGCTACCGCGCCTCCCGCCGGTCGGCTATCGCCTGGGCTTCAATGCCGACAGCGCCGCGCTGGGCTGGCGGCTCGAACTGGCCGGCCGCATGGACCAGGATCATGTCGGCGCCAATGAAAGCCGCACCGACGGCTATGCCGTGATCAACACCGCGCTGACCTGGCGGCCGTTCTCTGAAAACAGGAATCTTGCCGTGCAGTTGCAGGGCCGCAACCTCACCGACGAGGAAGGCCGCAATCACACATCGCTGCTGAAGGATGTCGCCCCGATCCGTGGCCGCGAAGTCCGGCTGGGCCTGGCGGCGACGTTCTAGATGCGCCCGGCATCCAGCCGCGCCGTCAGTGCGGTGACCGCCTTGGTCAGCGCCAGGATTTCCTGTTCGCGCAGCAGGTCGATCTTCTGGTGCAGCAGCTCGATCTCCAGCTCGGCCTTCACGTTGACCTGATAATCCTCCTCGGCATGGCGGCGGTCGATTTCCGACAGCCGGTTCTGGCTCATCATGATCACCGGCGCGGTATAGGCGGCCTGGAAGGAGAGCAGCAGGTTGAGCAGGATGAAGGGATAGGGATCCCAGGCGCCGCCGCCCGCCAGGACATTGCCGATCAGCCAGGCCACCAGCAGGCTGGTCTGGATCAGGATGAAGCGCCAGGAGCCGACGGCATTGGCGACGCGGTCTGCGATCCGGGCGCCCAGGGTTGGCGGCAGCAAGACGGCGGCCGGCACCGGAACCGGCTGCGGGATCCGGGCATGGCGACGGCGCGCGCTATGCTGGCGCAGATCGCGCAACAGCTTGGTTTCCTGTTCGGTCAGGGCGTGATGGGTCGTGGTCATGACGGGCTCCATGCGGGCAGGACAATCCAGTAGCGCAGATCGCTGCCGTCCTGGTTGATCGACGTCAAACAGCCGGCTCTGCCACCACCAGCTTTTTCGCCACCAGCACCATCAGCGGTTCGGATTTTCCGCGCAGCGACACTGTTTCATGCTGCCAGTCGAGGCCGTCCATGGCGGCCTTGCCGGCGCGCTCGGCCACTTCCGCCGAGATTACCAGCTGCGCGCCGAAGTCTTTCGTGGCGCTTTCCAGCCGGCTGGCCGTGTTGACCGCGTCGCCCACCGCGGTGAGATGCATGGCGCTGCCATGGCCCATCTCGCCGACGATGGCGGGGCCGCAATGGATGCCGATGCCAATCTTCAGCATCTGGTCGAGATCCATCTTCAGCGCGTCGTTGAGCTGTACCAGCGCTGCGGCCATGCGCTTGGCGCAGTCGAGCGCGCGGCGGCAGCCTTCCTCGGGGTCTTCGTCGATGCCGAACAGCGCCATAACGCCGTCGCCGATGAATTTGTCGAGCTTGCCGCCGGATTTCTCCACCGCCTCGCCCATCGCCTTGAAATACTGGTTCAGCACGAAGACGACATCGTAGGGCAGCTTGCTCTCCGACAGCTTGGTGAAGCCGCGCAGATCGGCGAACAGGATGGCGATGCGGCGCTCGGCGCCATGGGCATGGCTGGCGGCGCCGTAGACGACGCGCGCCTGTACGCCAGCCGGCAGCAAGGGCATCACGCTGAGGTCGCCGGTGGGACGGATCTGGCAGGCGAGCCGCACGCCAGGCGCGGCCTGGATGCGCTGCAGCACCTTCAGTTCATGCGCCTCGGGCGCCGGCAGGCTTTCGGTGCCGGGGCCGCTCAGACGCACGCGGCAGGTCGAGCAGCGGCCCTGTCCGCCGCAGACCGAGGCATGCGGATAGCCGATCGCGCGGCTGCTTTCCAGCACGGTAAGGCTGCCGGCCAGGCCGCGGAACCGGCGGCCGTCGGGATAGCTGATGGTGATACGGCCGCGCCGGCGCAGCATCAGCGCGACCAGCACGCGGCCGATCAGGCCTGCGCCCAGCAGGGCGATCATCGTCGTATAGGCGAATTCGACGGCGCGCAGGCCGAAGTCGTTGGCGACCTGGCCGGGCCAGTTGAGGCTCGCGCGGAACTGCTCCAGCCATTGCGGCTCCTGCATGGCCAGCAGCACAGCGCGGCCGCCTGAGAGATAGCCCATGGTAGCCAGCATCGGCAGCACCAGCGCGACGGCGTAGAGCAGCGGCGACACCTTCTCGAAGAAGGGTTTCATGCGCAGCCAGTAATAGACGCCAATACAGCCATGGCCCCAGGCGATCAGGATCAGGATATTCTGGCGCAGGCCGATCAGCGGCTCCTGCACGAACTGCACGATCAGCACATAGGCATAAGAGTCGCGGATATCGAACATCGCACTCAGCGCGCGCGTGCCGATGATGTGGTCGATCACCAGCGGCGGCACGGCTACGCCGAGCGCGATCTGCACCCAGCCCTGCCAGGGAATGCCGCGGTAATGGCCGCGCCGCAGCCAGTTGTAGATCGCCAGGATCGGATGCAGCAGGGCGGCGGTATAGAGCAGGATGGTGCCGGGCCAGCTGCGCCAGATGAACTTGAACAGCACCGCGCCAGCATCCATCGCCTGCAGCGACACGATGCCGAGCATGTGGTTGATCAGGTGCATGCCGAGGAAAGTGAAGAGGATCAGGCCGGTCGCCAGCTTGGTCCGGTTGTAGATCTCCTCGACGCGCGCGCGGCCTGCGATTCCCCCTGCCATGACTGGCAAGCCTAGGCGGCTGGAACGCCAACGTCCAGCGGCTCTGTCTTTCCGGCGGCGGGATGCCCACCGGATTTCAGCGCGGCCAGGTTGGGAGCGAACAGCAGTTCGATGTAATTGCGGTAATGCCGGAACTGCGCCGTGGTGGCTTCGGTGTCGCGGTTGATCCGGCCGAGGATGAAGGCGCCCTCGGCGATGCCCAGCAGCATGTCGGCCAGGCTGTCGATATCGACGGGCACGCGCGGCGGATAGAGCTCGGCGATGGCGCGCAGCCGGTTGCCGATGCGCCTGCGCCACATGGCAAAGGCCTCGCGCACGATCGCCATGGTGCGCTCGTCAAACAGCTGGGTCTCATAGCAATAGGAGGCGTAGATGCAGCCCGGATAGGGCGAGCTGTTGATCACCGTGGCTTCTTCCTCGAACAGCGCGATGCAGATCAGCAGCTGCTGCAGCGGATCGTTGCTCAGCTTTTTCGCCCGGACGCCGATGGTCTCCAGATGCGCGGCGTCGAGTTCGGCATAGCGGCGCACCAGCGCCTCGCCCAGATCGGCCTTGCTCTTGAAGTGGTAGAAGAAGGCGCCCTTGGTGATGCCGGTGCGCGCGATCACCGCATCGATCGAGGTGGCCGAGAAGCCATGCTCCAGGACCAGGGCCTGGGCTGAATCGAGTATCGCCATCCGGGTGGCGGCGCCGTCACGAGGCATGAGGGTCTCCCTGGACCTATGATCTACCTATCAGACCATACAGTCGGTTCACTTGTCTGTGAGGTTTCTGCGCGGTAACCAGAATAATCCAATAAAATCAACAAAAAGAGGGTCGATTTAGAGTTGCTCTAGACTCATCATGCATACCTTGACGGGATTAGCCCCTGATAATTATACCGACCAGTCTGTTTCAAAAAATCAAGCTAGGGTCGGAGTGGAAATGCTGAAAGATCAACAGGGTCAGGTGGTTAGCGGTGCGAATCCGGCGGTACTGGCGCTTTATGACCAGGCGGTCAGCCAGTTCAACGGTTACCGGGGTAATCCACTGGAAACCGTTGAAGCGGCCATCGCCGCGGCGCCGGGCTGCGCCATGGCCCATATCCTGCGCGCCCATCTGTTTCTCTCCGGCATGGAGGCCGCCGGCCTGGCGCCGGCGCGCGAGAGCCTCGCCGCGGCGCGCCAGTCTGCGACCACGACGCGTGAGGCCGGGCATATCGCCGCTGCCGATGCCTGGGCCGAGGGACGCTTTGCCACCGCCTCCGACCTGTTTGATGCCATCCTGCTCGAACATCCGCGCGATATCGTCGCGCTGCAGATGGGCCATCTGCTCGATTACTACCGCGGCGATGCGCGCAACCTGCGCGACCGCGTGCTGCGTGTCATGCCGGCCTGGAGCGAAACGGTGCCCGGCTATCACGCCGTGCTCGGCATGCTTGCCTTCGGCCTTGAGGAATGCGGCGAATATGGCCGCGCCGAAGATATCGGTCGCCAGGCCTGCATGCTGGAGCCGCGCGATGGCTGGGCCCATCATGCCGTCGCCCATGTGATGGAGATGCAGGCACGCGTCGATGACGGCATCCGCTGGGCGCGCGAGCGTCAGCCGCTCTGGGCCATCGACAACATGATCGCCATTCACAACGGATGGCACATGACTCTGATGCATCTGGAACGCGACGAGCATGCGGAGGTTCTGGACCTCTACGACACGATGATCCGCGGCAGCCGCTCGCCGGTCATTCTCGACATGATCGACGCCTCGGCCATGTTGTGGCGCCTGCATCTGCGTGGCGTCGATATCGGCGCTGCGCGCTGGGCCGAGTTGGCCGAGGCCTGGGCGCCGCTCAGCATGGATGGACTCTACGCCTTCAACGACATGCATGGTCTGCTCAGCTTCATCGGGGCCGGCCGCAGCGATCTGATCGAACAACAGATCGGCACGCTGCAGCGCGTGGCGGCCGGTGGTAACAGCGGCAGTCACGCCATCGCCGGCAATGGGGCGATGACGGCGCAAATCGGTCTGCCGGTGGGCGAAGCGCTGGTTGCTTTCCATGAGGGCCGCTATCGCGACTGCATCGACCGCCTGCGCCCGGTGCGCAACATCGCGGCGCGTTTCGGCGGCAGCCATGCGCAACGCGACCTGCTGGATCTCACCCTGCTTGAGGCGGCCAGCCGCGCCGGCGATCATGCCCTGCTGCGCGCGCTCAGCGCCGAACGCCTGCATGCGCGGCCGAGCAGCCCGCTGGCCCTGCGCTACATGACCACGGCGACGGCGCGCCTCGCGGCGTAACGCGCGGCAAAGGGGATGTCGGGCAGGACCGGGTTAGACGCTACCTGGGCGAACCTGGGCGGCGAGTGCGCGCATCACGGCTTTCCAGTGTTTCTCAGCATCCGGACCGGCGGCCGCGAAGGCTTTGGCGAAGGTCTCGTATTGCGCGCCGGACAGCTTGGCTTCCAGCGCCGTGCCCTTGGGCGTCAGCGTCAGCACGGCCAGGCGCCGATTGGCCGGCGCCGGCTTCTGGCTCATGTAGCCCTGCGCGACCAGCTCGCGCATCGGCCGGTGCAGGGCCTGACGCGAAACCGCGAGCAGATCGATCAGGTTGGTGATGGTGATGCCCGGCTGCCGCGCCACCAGGAACAGCACGCGGTGATGCGGGCGGCCGAAGCCCAGCTTGTCGAGCAGCTTGTTCGGCGCATCCGTGCCGGCGCGATAGCCCAGGTAGAACAGCGTGATGGTCTCGTCGATGCCGCCGCGCAGGCCTTCGAGCATGTCTTTGCGCGTGATGGTGCTTTTCTTGGCTGCCGGCATGGCGGGAGGTCCCGGATACAGGGGAGGAATTGCGTCCGGGGAGCATACACGAGGGATTTCAAAGGGCTAGGGCTCATACACGCGACTGTGATATCGGCCTTAGCTTATAACATATCAATAGTATTGATAATATCAATGTTATTGATATATGACTGGCGCTCCGAGATATCCATGCGTCGATCCATGTCCCTTGTGCTGTCTTGTCTGATCCTTCTGTCCGCCGCGGTCGTGCTGGTCTGGCTGCTGTTGCCGCGTCTGCCGTTGCTGTCCGTGGTGGCCGGGATCGAGCGCTGGCGCGCGGGTCTGAGCGAAAAGGCCGTCATGGTGGCGGGCAGCCGCATTGCATATCTCGACAGCGGCATGACCAAAGCCGGTCCGCCGATCCTGCTGGTGCATGGCAGCAGTGGAGACAGGGACAACTGGAATCGCATCGCCCGCCATCTGACGCCGCATCATCGCGTCATCGCCATCGATCTGCCCGGCTTCGGCGATAGCGAGCCGCTGCAGGGATATGGCGACGGCCTGCCGGATCAGGTCGCGGCGCTGGGCGCCATCGTCACGGCGCTGAAGCTCGACCGCTTTCATCTTGGTGGCAACTCGCTCGGCGCCCGCGTCGCAGCACTCTATGCAGCCGCCCATCCCGACCAGGTGTTGAGCCTGTGGCTGCCGGGTCCGAGCGGCGTGCTCTCGGCGGAGCTGAGCGAGCTACTGCGACATCTGCAGGCCGGCGGGGACAATCCGCTGTTCATCCGCAGGCTTGAGGATTACGACGCCTATCTGCACTGGTTGATGGCCGACCCGCCTGCCATCCCGGCGCCGGTGAAGCATGCCATGGCCCGCCGTGCCTTGGCGAAGGCGCCATTCCATCGTCGCATCTTCGAAGCGGCAGCGACTGAGACGGTATCGCTGGAACATGCGCTTGACGGCCTTCGGATTCCAACCCGCATCGTCTGGGGTGATCGCGATCGCATCTGGCATCCGTCCGGTGCGCAACGTCTGCTGCATCGCCTGCCCTGCGCCTCGCTGCTGCTGCTGCCCGGTATTGGTCATCTGCCGATGATCGAGGCGACACAAACGGTGGCCGCTGACTATCTCGTTTTCCTGCAGTCATTCGCTGCCGGCGCCTCATAAGGAGACCGAAATCATGACCGGATTGCTGTTCGCCGGTTTTGCCTATCTGTGCTTCAACGCCATCTCCGTGGTGCTGGCGCTGTTCCTGACCAATCTCTGGCTGCCGCACGGCATCGACAGGATGCCATGGCCGACGCTGCCGTTCGGCCCCGCCGTCGTGGTCGATCTCGGCCTCATTGCGCTGTTCGGACTGCAACACAGCATCATGGCGCGCTCGTCCTTCAAGCGCCGCCTCGCCGTGGTGCCGGCACATTTGCAGCGCAGCGTCTATGTGCTGGCTACCTGCCTGGTGCTGGCGTTGCTGGTGGTCTGCTGGCAGCCGCTGCCGGCCATGGTGTGGCAGCTGGAGAATCCGCTCGTCGCCGGCCCACTCTGGGCGGTGTTCGGTCTGGGCTGGCTCATCGCCGTGGCCAGCACCTATATGATCGATCATTACGAACTCCTCGGCCTCAGCCAGGCGATCCGGCACTGGCGCGGCCCACGAACCGGTCAGGCTGCGCCGGCCGATGATTTCCGCACGCCCTATCTCTACCGGTATGTGCGGCATCCGCTGTATTTCGGACTGATGCTCGCTTTCTGGGCGACGCCACAGATGTCGTTCGGGCATCTGCTGTTCGCCGCCGGCATGACCGCCTACATCCTGGTCGGCATCGCCTATGAAGAGCGCGATCTCGTCGCGATGTTCGGCCAGCGCTATCGCGACTACCGCGCGCGCGTGCCGGCGCTCATTCCCGGTTTCAAATCCAAAATCTGAGGTTCGTCATGCCGATACTCGATACGGCCCTTGGCCGTCTGTCCTATTTCGACAATGCCCCTTCCGTCGACCCGGGCGCGCCGCAGGTTCTGCTGCTGCATTCCGGCGGCGCCTCGCATCGCCAGTGGAAACAGCTGATCGGCGAGATGGGGACGCGCTGGCGTGTGCTGGCACCCGACATGATCGGCTATGGCGATACACCCATGACGGCCAAAATGCCGACGACGGCCGATGAGGTGGCACTACTGTCCAGCCTGCTCAATACGCTCGACGGTCCGGTGCATGTCATCGGCCATTCCTATGGCGGCGCCATAGCGCTGGAACTGGCGCGCGCCCGGCCCGACCGGATCGCCTCACTGGCACTCTATGAGCCGGTCACCTTCGCTGTCCTGCGTGACAGCAAGCGCCAGGATGCCTGGCGTGAGATTGCCCAGGTGGGCAAGCGCCATGTCGAGCTGGTCGAGCAGGGCGATTCCGAAGGCGCGGCCCATGCCTTCCTGGATTACTGGGTCGGCAAGGGTGCGTTGCGGGCGATGCCCGTACCGCAGCAACAATACATTATCGGTTGCATGGAAAAGATCGCGGCGGAATGGCGCATGATGTTCCGCGCCGATCCCGATCCGCACGACTATCAGGCACTGACCATGCCGGTGCTGCTGCTCTGCAGCGGCGAGACGACCCTGGCGGCGCGCGGCGTCGTGGCCGAGCTGCGCCAGCGTCTGCCCGCGCCGCGCTATCTGGAAATGCCGGGGCTGGGTCACATGGCGCCGCTCACACAGCCCGCGCCGGTCAATGCCGCCCTGCTGGGTTTCCTTGAGACAGCAGTGCTTTGCGCCAATCCGCAAAGCGCGCTGGCACCCCGGCAGAGGGCCGTTTAAGGGAACCCCACCCCCCATGAGTCGTTCCACTCCGTAAGTATTCTCGGAAAACCGAGAGATTTCATTTCTGCTCGCCCGGCGCAGACACAGCGTGGGCGGGGGAGCCGGAGCGATGACCGACCAGATCATGCCTGCAGAGGCGCAGGAGGCTGTGCCATTGCCTGCACCGCCCCCGCCGCAATCGAACTGGGCGCTGTTCCTCGATATCGACGGCACCCTGCTGGATATCGCCGACTCGCCCGAGAATGTCGCGGTGTCCGATGCGCTGCGGGCCGACCTGCAGACCGCGGCGCAGTTGTTGAACGGCGCGCTGGCGCTGGTCTCGGGCCGTACCATCGACAATATCGACAGGCTGTTCGATCCGCTGCGGCTCGCCGCCAGCGGCCAGCATGGCAGCGAATGGCGGCCGACGGCGAGTGCCAATGCGCAGCCCGTGGTCGAGATGCCGCTGCCCGAGGGCCTGCATGAGGCCGCCGCCCGCCTGGGCGCGCTGCATCCCGGCGTGGTGGTCGAACGCAAGAGCCATGCGCTCGCCGTGCATTACCGCCATGCACCCGAGATCGGCCCGGCCATCGGATCGCAGCTGGCGCGCGCCATGGCCGGTCTCGACGGCCTGATGCTGATGCCGGGCAAGTATGTCTGGGAGATCAAGGATGCGACACAGTCGAAAGGTTCGGCGGTCGAACGCTTCCTGCAGCAGCCGGCCTTCGCCAACCGCCTGCCGGTCTTCATCGGCGACGACCGCACCGACGAAGACGGCTTCCGTGCCGTGGAGAACCATGGCGGCATGGCCTTCGCCGTCGGGCCGCTGGCCCTGCGCCGCGCCGACCGCCCCGGCTTCATCGCGCCGGCCGCCGTACGTGGCTGGCTGGCGGACTATGTGAAATCGCAGGCGACAAGGCGCTCGGCATGACCTCAGGGAGCAGCACGTCCGGCAGCACTGTCGACAGCAGCACCATCAGCACCGCCAAGCGCTACGACCCCAAGCAGCGCGGCCTCGATCTCGGTGTGATCGGCAATTCGGTGATCGCGGCGCTGATCGATCCGATCGGGCGCATCGTCTGGCATTGCGCGCCACGGCTGGATGCCGATCCGGTCTTCTGCGACCTGCTGCAGCCCAAACTGGACGGCGACGGCATTTTCAGCGTCACCCTGCGCAACCTCGCCGCCAGCGATCAAAGATACATCGAGAACACCGCCGTGCTGGTCACCACGCTGACCGACGCGAACGGCGCGTCGATCCGCATCACCGACTTCTGCCCGCGCTTCAAGCAGTATGACCGCACCTATCGGCCGGCCATGCTGTTCCGCCGCATCGAGCCGGTCAGCGGCACGCCGGTGATCCGCATCCGCTGCCGGCCGCTGTTCGATTACGGCGTGACCCAGCCCAGCCGCACGCTCGGCTCCAACCATATCCGCTTCACCGCGCCGGGCGCGGCCCTGCGCCTCACCACCGATGCGCCGATCGCCTTCATCGATGCGGAAAGCGAATTCGTGCTGACCAATCCGGTGACGCTGCTGCTCGGCGCCGATGAAAGCTTCACTGCCTCGCTTACCCATATGGCGCGCGAGTTCCAGGAGCGCACGGTGGAATACTGGGTCGAATGGGTGCGCTATCTCTCGGTGCCGTTTGAATGGCAGGAGGCGGTGATCCGCGCCGCCATCACGTTGAAGCTCTGTGCTTATGAAGAGACCGGTGCCATTCTCGCGGCGCTCACCACCTCGATCCCCGAAGCTGCCGACACGCCGCGCAACTGGGATTACCGCTATTGCTGGCTGCGCGATTCCTATTTCGTCGTGCAGGCGCTCAATCGCCTGGGCGCCACCAAGACGATGGAAGACTTCCTGCGCTACATCACCACCACCGTGGCGCTCAACCCCGGCGCCGAGCTGCAGCCGGTCTATGCACTCAACCCCGCCGCCTCGCTGGAAGAGCGCGTGATGCCCGGCTTCCACGGCTATCGCGGCATGGGTCCGGTGCGGCTGGGAAATGCGGCCTTCGCGCAGCGCCAGAACGACACCTACGGTTCCATCGTGCTGGCGGTGGCGCAGATGTTCTTCGACCGCCGCCTGCCGCGCCAGGGCGATGTGGCGCTGTTCGAGCAGCTCGAGGGCCTGGGCGAGCAGGCCGCTCGATTGGCGCTCACGCCCGATGCGGGATTGTGGGAATTCCGCGGACGCGCCCGCGTCCACACCCATTCCGCCGCCATGTGCTGGGCCGCCTGCCGGCGGCTGGCGCGGATCGCCGGCACGCTGGGGCTGGAGCAGAAGGTCGCCTACTGGCGCGACCATGCCGACCGCATCCGCAAGGCGATCCTGGAGCAGGCCTGGAATCCGGAACTCAACAGCTTCGTCGAGAGTTTCAATGGCCAGGATCTGGATGCCTCGCTCCTGTTGCTGCAGGAGATCGGCTTCGTCGCCGCCGACGATCCGCGCTTTCTTGGCACGGTCGAGGCGGTCGGCAAGCATCTCAAGCGTGGCAGCCATTTGATGCGCTACGTCGCGGCCGATGATTTCGGCCTGCCGCACAACGCTTTTTCGATCTGTACCTTCTGGTATGTCGATGCGCTGGCGGCCATTGGTCGCCGCGACGAGGCGCGCGAGATTTTCGAGGGCCTGCTGGCCTCCCGCAACCACCTTGGTCTTCTGTCCGAAGACCTTGATACGAAGACAGGTGAGCTATGGGGCAATTTCCCGCAGACCTACTCGATGGTTGGATTGATCGTCTGCGCAATGCGACTTTCCAAAAGCTGGGAGGAGGCGTTTTGGCGCGGCTCGTAATCGTGTCCAACCGCGTGGCGATGCCGCGCGAACGCCTGAGCCGGGCCGGTGGTCTGGCCGTCGCCCTGAAAGAATCCCTCAACCAGCATGGCGGCCTGTGGTTCGGCTGGAGCGGCGAGGTCGTCGACCAGCCGCCGGAAACGCCGCATCGCGCCAGTCAGGGCCGGGTCAACTACGCCACGCTCGATCTTTCGCCGGACGAGCATAAGGGCTTCTATCTCGAATTCGCCAACGCGACGCTGTGGCCGCTGTGCCATTACCGCCTCGGCCTGATCGACTTTCACCGCTCGTCCTGGGACACCTATCTGGCGGTGAATGCGCGCTTCGCCGAGCAGTTGGTGCCGCTGCTGAAACCTGACGACGTGATCTGGATTCACGACTACCACTTCATCCCGCTGGCCGCCGAGCTGCGCCGTCGCGGCGTCACCAACCGCATCGGCTTCTTCCTGCATATCCCCTTCCCGGCGCCCGAGGTGCTGGCGGCGTTGCCCGGCCATGAACGGCTGGTGCGCGACCTCTGCGCCTATGACCTGGTCGGTTTCCAGACCAAGACCGACATGCGGGCGCTCACCGAATACATCCTGCACGAGGCCGGCGGCACGGTCGGCGATGACGGCCGCGTGGCCGCCTATGGCCGCGAGCTGCGCGTCGGCGCCTTCCCCATCGGCATCGATACCCAGGACTTTGAATCGCTGGCCGCGAAAGAGGCCGACAGCGAGGAGACCCGGCGCCTGACCGACAGCCTGGTCGGCCGCAGCCTGGTGGTCGGCGTCGACCGCCTGGATTACTCCAAGGGCATCCCGCAGCGCTTCGAGGCCTTTCATCACCTGCTGGCCAGCCGCGCCGAGCATCGTGGCAAGGTCACCTTCATGCAGATCGCGCCGATCTCGCGCGGCGAGGTGGCGCAGTATCGCAAGCTGCGCAATGAGCTCGACGGCCTCACCGGCCGTATCAACGGCAAGTTCGCCGAATTCGACTGGGTGCCGGTGCGGTACCTGAACCGCTCGTTCTCGCGCAACTCGCTGGCCGGCTTCTATCGCCATGCCAAGGTCGGGCTGATCACGCCGCTGCGCGATGGCATGAACCTGGTGGCCAAGGAGTATGTCGCCTCGCAGGACCCCGCCGATCCCGGCGTGCTGGTGCTGTCGCGTTTCGCCGGCGCGGCGCGCGAGCTGAAGGGCGCTCTGGTGGTGAACCCCTACGACACCGAGCATATCGCCGATGCCCTGCACCGGGCGCTGACCATGCCGCTGGACGAACGGCGCCAGCGCTGGGAATCGATGATCGGCGTGCTGCGCGCCAACACCATCACGCATTGGCGCGAAAGCTATCTCGGCGCCTTGATGGCGGAGCGCCAGCTCGATAGTTGACTTAGTCAACTATCGCCGGCAGACTGGCCGGGCCCGGGCGGGGAGCCGGGTCCGATGCCTGTCTCCAGATCCGCGCCGAAAGCGGCGCATCCGAAAAAATCCGAGATCGCCGCCGAGGTCGCAGGCCAGGTCGAAGCCATCCGCCGCTTCAACCGCTTCTACACCCACAAGATCGGCGTGCTGGAGGATGGCAGGCTCTACGCGCCGTTTTCGCTGGCTGAAACCCGCGTCCTTTACGAGCTGGCCCATCGCGACCGCGTCACCGCCAGCGATCTGGTACGGGATCTGGGCCTTGATGCCGGCTATCTCAGCCGCCTGCTGCGCGGCTTCGAGAAGAAGGGGCTGGTGACACGCAGGCCCGCGCCGGAAGATGCGCGCCAGAGCCTGCTGACCCTGACAGCCTTGGGCGCGAAAAGCTTCGCGCCGCAGGAAGAGGCCTCGCGCAGGATCCTGCGACCGCTGCTGCAGGCGCTGGATGGTGCCGGGCGCAGCAGCCTGATCGCGGCGATGAACCGCATCGAGCAACTGCTCGGTGGTGGCGCGACTGAAAAGCCGGCGATCACCCTGCGGCCACACCGGCCCGGCGACATGGGCTGGGTGATCGCCGCCCATGGCCGCCTCTATGCGGAAGAATATGGCTGGGACATCAGTTTCGAGGCGCTGGTGGCTGAGATCGCCGCGCAGTTCCTGAAAAATTTCGATCCCCAGGCCGAGGCCTGCTTCATCGCCGAGATGGATGGCGAACCGGTCGGCTCGGCCTTCGTGGTGCGCAAATCCGCCACCGTGGCCAAGCTGCGGCTGGTGCTCATCGATCCGAAAGCGCGCGGCCGCGGGCTGGGTCATCAGTTGATCGCCGAATGCATCGCCTTTGCCCGGGCGCGTGGCTACCGCAAGATGACGCTATGGACCAACAGCGTATTGACGGCGGCGCGCGCGGTCTATGTGAAGGCCGGCTTCACCAGGGTGGCCAGCGAAAAGCATCGCAGCTTTGGCAAGACTCTCATCGGCGAGACCTGGGACCTCAAGCTGTGAAGAGCTGGCAGCCGATTGCAGTCGCTGCCGGTGTCGGCGTGCAGGTCGGGCTGGCGCTGGTGGCCACGCGCTATGTCGTGGGCGAAAGCGGGCCGGCGACGCTCGCCATGTTCCGCTATGCCATCGGCGCGCTCTGCCTGCTGCCGGTGATGGTTCATCTGCGCATGCCGATGCGGTTTGCCCGTCGCGACCTGCTGCCGATCGCCGTCTTTGGCATCCTGCAGTTCGGCATCCTGATCGTGCTGATCAATTACGGCCTGTCGCATATCACGGCGGCGCGTGCCGCCCTGCTGTTCGCCAGCTTCCCGCTGCTCACCATGATCATCGCCGCCGCGCTGGGGCGCGAACGGATGGCGGCGCTCAAGACCATCGGCGTGCTGCTCACCATGCTGGGCGTCGGCATCACGCTGGGCGAAAAGGTCTTCGATGCCTCCAGCGCCGAACACTGGATCGGTGAGGCCGCCGTGCTGCTGGCGGCCTTCTGCGGCGCGCTCTGCAGCGTGCTGTTCAAGCCCTATCTGCAGCGCTATCCCACGCTCAGCGTCGGCGCCTATTCCATGCTGGCCAGCGTGGCCTTCCTGGTCCTGCTCGCGGCTTACGAAGGCGCCTTCACCCAGTGGAGCGGCTACAGCGCCGGCGGCTGGGCCGCGGTGATCTTCATCGGGCTGAGCAGCGGCATCGGCTATTACGGCTGGCTCTGGGCGCTGCGTCATGCGCCGCCGACCCAGGTGACGGTATTCCTGGGTTTGAGCCCGATCACCGCGGCCTTCCTGGGCGCGGCTTTCCTGGCCGAACCGCTCACCCCGCCGCTACTGGCCGGCCTGGCCGTGCTGCTGCTCGGTCTCTGGCTGGCGTTGCGGCCACCGAAAGCCTGACCCTGCCATGTAGTAAGGTGCGCGGGTGGTTTTCCCGCGCTACCATCACCGCATGATCACGCGCCGCACCTTCCTCTCGGCCGCTTCCGCCACGCTCACGGCGATCACACTGCCGCGTGCGGGCCGCGCTGCTACCAAAGACTTCCGTCTCACGCCGGCGCTGGCGAAGGCGCCGGTGCTGCCGGGCAAACCGGAAACCGCGATCTGGGCCTATAACGGCGAACTCCCCGGACCGGTGCTGCGCGTGGCGCAGATGGATCGCCTGCGCGTGCGGCTCGACAACAGGCTGCCGCAGGACACCACCGTGCACTGGCATGGTATCCGCCTGCCCAATGCGATGGATGGCGTGCCGGGCCTGACGCAGAAGCCGGTGAAGCCCGGCGGCAGTTTCACCTATGACTTCGTCTGCCAGGATGCCGGCACCTTCTGGTATCACCCGCATGCCGGCAATCCGGAACAGGTCGGTCGCGGCCTGTATGGCCTGCTCATTGTCGACGAGCCCGCCCCGCCGGCGGTGGATCGCGACATCGCCTGGGTGCTGGGCGATCTGCGCCTGACGCCGGAGGCGCAGATCACGGAGGATTTCCGCCATCCGATGGACCTCACCCATGCCGGGCGTCTGGGTAATGTCGCGCTGATGAACGGCCGGCTGGCGCAGCCCTTCGCGGTGACGAGCGGCGAACGCATCCGCCTGCGCCTGGTCAACACCGCGAATGCGCGCATCTTCGATCTGCGCTTCGCCGACCATGCCCCCTGGCTGATCGCGCTCGACGGTCATCCGCTCGACACGCCGCGCCGGCTCGGGCCGCAGGATCGTGTTATCCTCGGACCCGGCATGCGTGCCGATCTGATCCTCGACATGAGCGGCAATGCCGACACGCGCTATCCGGTGTTCGACCGCGACCTGCAGGGTCGCGAACACCGGCTCACCGATCTGGCCTATGACAATGCCCGCCCGCAGCCGCGTCGACCCGGGGATCTGGCGGCCCCGCCGCTGGAGGCGCTCAAGGCCAATCCGGTGCGCGAGCCCGATCTGAAAACTGCCGAACGCCTGCCGCTGGTGCTGGGTGGCGGCATGGGCGTGCCGTCCAGCATGCAGGTCGATGGCGGCAAGGCGATGGACATGCGCGACGCCTTCCAGAAACACCGGATCGCCTGGAGCCTGAACGGCCAGGCCATGGCGGATCATTCCGACCATCTCGGCCATAACCCGCTTTTCAGCCTAAGTTATGGAAAAAGCTATATTTTTGAGGTTCACAACGACACCGCCTGGCCGCATCCGGTGCATCTGCACGGCCATGTCTTCCGGGTGCTGACCCCGCCCGACCGGGCCTGGCGCGACACCGTGCTGCTGCAGCCGCAGGAAAAGGCGCAGCTTGCCCTGGTGGCCGACAACAAAGGCCACTGGATGCTCCACTGCCATATCCTGGAGCATCAGGTCGCCGGGATGATGGCGACCGTCAGCGTCAATTAGGCAGCGTCAATTAGGCAGTGTAAAATAATAAGGAAAATCAGAAGCTTAGGCTGAAACCTGCTTCTGCGCCTCGATCAGGAGCTCGGCCAGCTTGATCATCAGGCGATGGTCCGACATCTCAACGCCCTTGGCCTTCAGGTCGGCCTGCACCTTGCGGATCACGTCGGCGTCGCCGGCTTCCTCGAAATCGGCCTCCACCACGGTCTTCGCATAGGCATCGGCATCGGCGCCGCTTAAGCCCAGCTGACCCGCGACCCACTGGCCCAGCAGCTTGTTGCGCCGGGCGACCGCCTTGAAAGCCAGCTCCTCGTCATGGGCATGCTTTTTCTCGAAGGCATCTTTGCGGTCGTCGAAAGTGGTCATGGAATCCTCGTGCACGGACGGTAAGCGACACCGTTATATTGTGGAGCCGGGGCCATGGCCGCAAGGGCCGGCGGCATCCGGGGATTCACCTAGAGTTTTAAATTCGGAAATCCGCGCTTTCCCGGTCATTCCCGCTGTCATTTTCCCGTCGGAAAACCCGCCCCGGCGGATTGCGGCGCAGGCCCCCTTGCGGTATCTAGGGGCCGAGCTTTCCCTATAGCCGGACAGGTGTGCCATGACGCGCCGCAGACAGGTTTACGAGGGCAAGGCGAAGGTCCTCTTCGAGGGTCCCGAGCCGGGCACTCTGGTACAGTATTTCAAAGACGACGCGACCGCGTTCAATAACAAGAAGAAGGGCACCATCACCGGCAAGGGTGTCCTGAACAACCGCATTTCCGAGTATCTGATGACGCGTCTGGGCGAGGTCGGTATCCCGACCCATTTCGTCCGCCGCCTCAACATGCGCGAGCAGCTGATCAAGGAAGTCGAGATCATTCCGCTCGAGGTCGTCGTGCGCAATGTCGCTGCTGGCTCGCTGGCCACCCGGCTGGGCGTCGCCGAGGGCACCATGCTGCCGCGTTCCATCGTCGAATTCTATTACAAGAACGACGAGCTGGGCGATCCGCTGGTCTCGGAAGAGCACATCACCTGCTTCGGCTGGGCCACGCCCCAGGAAGTGGACGAGCTGATGCATCTGGCGCTGCGCATCAACGATTTCCTGTCGGGCCTGTTCCTCGGTATCGGCATCCGCCTGGTCGACTTCAAGCTCGAATTCGGCCGCTGGTGGCAGAATGACGAGATGCGCATCATCCTGGCCGACGAGATCAGCCCGGACAGCGCCCGCCTCTGGGACCTGAAGACCAACGAAAAGATGGACAAGGACCGCTTCCGCCGCGATCTCGGCAATGTCGCGGAAGCCTATCAAGAAGTCGCGCGGCGCCTGGGCATTCTGCCCGAAGGCGGCCCGCGTGACATCAAGGGTCCCGATACGATGCAGTGAGGCGCAGCCAACAAGCGCCGTGAAATAAAGCGGCGGCCAGAGCAAGGGCCGCCGCAGCTTTTTGAGCCACCGGCCTGCCAAGGCCGGCTTCGAGATAAAGGATATACGACCAGATGAAAGCCCGCGTTCACGTCAGCCTGAAGAACGGCGTCCTTGATCCCCAGGGCAAGGCCATCGGACAGGCGCTGCATTCGCTCGGTTTCAATGACGTCGGCGAAGTGCGGCAGGGCAAGCTGATCGAACTCGAACTCACTGGCGCGCTGGCGTCGAAGCCGAAGGCCGAGATCGAGGCCGCCGTCAAAGAGATGGCGCAGAAACTGCTGGCCAATACCGTGATCGAGAATTTCGCCGTCGAACTGGTGGGTTGAACCCATGAAAGCCGCGCTGATCACCTTCCCCGGATCGAACCGTGAGCGCGACATGCGCATGGCGCTCACCAAGGTCAACAACGGCAAGCCGCCGATCGACGTCTGGCACGGCGACTCCGAGCTGCCGAAAGACATCGACCTGATCGTGCTGCCGGGCGGTTTCTCCTACGGTGACTATCTGCGCTGCGGCGCCATGGCGGCGAATTCGCCGATCATGCGCGAGGTGAAGAAGCGCGCCGATGCCGGCACCCGCGTGCTGGCCGTGTGCAACGGTTTTCAAATTGCTTGTGAAGCAGGCCTTCTCCCGGGCGCGCTGATGACCAATGCCGGCCTGCAGTTCATCTGCCGCCAGGTCGACCTGCGCGTCGAAACCACCGCCAGCGAATTCACCAAGAAGTATCGCCAGGGCCAGACCATCCGTGTCGCCGTCGCCCATCATGACGGCAACTACACGCTGGATGCCGACAGCGTGAAGAAGCTTGAAGACGAGGATCGTATCGCCTTCCGCTATGCCGACAGCCTGGGCAACGTGGCGCCGGAGACCAACCTCAACGGTTCGGTCGCCAATATCGCCGGCATCTACAATGCCAAAAAGACCGTGCTCGGCCTGATGCCGCATCCGGAAAACGCCACCGACCCGGTCTGTGGCGGCACCGACGGCCTTGGCCTGTTTGAATCGATTGCGGAGTCGCTGAAGTGAGCGAAGTCAAAAAGGCCGTGCAGTATCCGGCTGACCTGATGGGCCTGAGCAAGGCCGAATACGATCTGGTGCTGGAGATCATGGGCCGCGTGCCCAACCAGGTCGAACTCGGCATCTTCTCGGTGATGTGGTCGGAGCACTGCTCCTACAAGTCGTCGAAGAAGTGGCTCAAGACGCTACCGACCAAGGCGCCGTGGGTGATCTGCGGCCCCGGCGAGAATGCCGGCGTCATCGACATCGGCGATGGCGATGCCGTCATCTTCAAGATGGAAAGCCACAACCACCCGTCCTTCATCGAGCCCTACCAGGGCGCGGCCACCGGCGTCGGCGGCATCCTGCGCGACGTCTTCACCATGGGCGCGCGTCCGGTCGCCAATCTGAACGCGCTGCGCTTCGGCTCGCCCGATCATCCCAAGACCCGTCATCTGGTATCGGGCGTGGTGCATGGCATCGGTGGCTATGGCAACTGCGTCGGCGTGCCGACCGTGGCCGGCGAAGTGAATTTCCACCCGAGCTACAACGGCAACATCCTGGTCAACGCGATGACCGTGGGTCTGGCCAAGGCTGACAAGATTTTCTATTCGGCCGCTGCTGGCCTCGGCAATCCGGTCGTCTATGTCGGCTCCAAGACCGGCCGCGACGGCATCCATGGCGCGACCATGGCCTCGGCCGAATTCACCGATGACTCGGAAGAAAAGCGCCCCACCGTGCAGGTTGGCGATCCCTTCACCGAAAAGCTGCTGATCGAGGCCTGCCTCGAACTGATGAACACTGACACCATCGTCGCCATCCAGGACATGGGCGCGGCGGGCCTGACCTCGTCATCGTTTGAGATGGCGTCCAAGGGCGGCATGGGCATCGTGATCGACCTCGACAAGGTGCCGGCGCGCGAAAGCGGCATGACGCCCTTCGAGTTCATGCTGTCCGAAAGCCAGGAGCGCATGCTGATCATCCTCAAGCCCGGCTCCGAGCCGCAGGCCGAGGCGATCTTCAAGAAGTGGGAACTCGATTTCGCCGTCATCGGCCATCTCACCGATACCGGCCGCATGGTGCTGCGCTTCAACGGCGAGCAGGTCGGCGACCTGCCGATCGATCCTCTGGCGCAGGCTTCGCCCGAATATGACCGTCCCTGGGTCAAGACCCCGCCGCAGAAGCCGCTCGGCCGCGTCAATCATCCGCTGCCCTTCGTGGAAGCGCTCGGCCGTCTGGTCGCCATGCCCGACATGGCCTCACGCCGCTGGATCTGGGAACAGTATGATCACCTGGTGCGCGGCGACACCGCGCAGATTCCGGGTGGCGATGCCGCCGTCGTGCGCGTCGAGGGCCATGCCACCAAGGCGCTGGCCATGACCACCGACTGCACGCCGCGTTATGTGTTCGCCGATCCGGTCGAGGGCGGCAAGCAGGCGGTGGCCGAGACCTGGCGCAACATCACCGCCGTCGGCGGCCGTCCGCTGGCGATCACCGACAACATGAACTTCGGCAACCCCGAGCGGCCCGAGATCATGGGCCAGTTCGTCGGTGCCGTCGAAGGCATCCGCGAAGCCTGCCTGGCGCTCGACTATCCGGTCGTCTCGGGCAACGTGTCGCTCTACAACGAGACCAACGGCAAGGGCATCCTGCCGACACCGGCCATCGGTGGCGTGGGCGTACTCGACGACGTGGCCAAGATGGCGACGCTCGCCTTCAAGCTGCCGGGCGAAGCCATTCTGCTCATCGGCAAGACCAATGGCCATCTCGGCCAGTCGGTGTACCTGCGCGACATCTGCGGCCAGGAAGACGGTCCGCCGCCGCCGGTCGACCTCAAGGTCGAGCGTACCAACGGCGATGCCGTGCGCATGCTGATCGACAAGGGCATGGTTTCGGCCGTGCATGACTGCTCGGACGGCGGCCTCGCCATCGCGCTGGCTGAAATGGCCATGGCCTCGGGCATCGGCGCCGAGGTCAAGCTGCCATCCGGCGACGCCTTCGAGATTGGCTTCGGCGAGGACCAGGCCCGCTATGTCATCACCTGCCCTGCGGCCAAGGCCGGGGCCGTGCTGGCCGCTGCCGAGGCCGCCGGCGCACCGGTGGCCCAGCTCGGCCTGACCGGCGGGGATGCGTTGACCTTTACCGGCCAGGGCACCATATCGGTCGCGGCGCTGAAGTCGGCCCATGAGGGCTGGCTGCCGGGCTATATGGCCGGTAAGAAGTAGGATATCGGTTCAGTAGGACGGCCAGAAGGAACGACGATTATGGCGATGGATGCCGTCGAGATCGAAAAGATGATCAAGGACGCCCTGCCGGATGCGCAGGTCGAAATCCAGGACCTGCGCGGCGACGGCGACCATTATGCCGCCACCGTGGTGTCGACCGCCTTCGCCGGCAAGACCCGGGTGCAGCAGCACCAGATGGTCTATGCGGCGCTGAAGGGTCGCATGGGCGGCCAGCTGCATGCGCTGGCGCTCACCACGCAAACTCCGTAATTCACGACCAGAGGGACGATCGCCATGAGCGAGAAGGAACAGACATTCGAGCGTATCCGCGAGGAAGTGGGCAGCAACGATGTCGTGCTGTTCATGAAGGGCACCCCGGTGTTCCCGCAATGCGGCTTCTCGGCAACCGTCGTGCAGGTGCTGTCGCGCCTTGGCCTGAAGTTCAAGGGCGTCGACATCCTGGCCGATCCGGCCATCCGCACCCACCTGAAGGAATATTCCGAGTGGCCGACCTTCCCCCAGCTCTATGTGAAGGGTGAGTTCGTCGGCGGCTGCGACATCGTGCGCGAGATGTACCAGAGCGGCGAGCTGCAGCAGTACCTGACCGAGAAGGGCATCGCCGTCCAGGCGGCCTGATCGTCAACGCGACGTAGAAAATCCGGGCGCGGCCAGCTACACTGGCCGCGCCTTTTTCGTATCCGGACCCGCCATGACCAATCCTGCCGCCGAACAGCTGATCCAGCGCTACTACGAGGCTTTCAATGCCCGTGATGTCGATGGTTTCCTCAGCCTGCTCAGTGACGATGTCGTGCATGACATCAACCAGGGCAGCCGCGAGACCGGCAAGGCCGCGTTCCGCGCGTTCCTGGCGCGCATGAATCGCTGCTACGAGGAAAAGATCGTCGACCTTTTCGTCATGACCAACCAGGACGGCAGCCGCGCCGCGGCCGAGTTCACCGTGCTCGGCGTCTATCTGGAAACCGACGACGGCCTGCCGCAGGCCGAGGGCCAGCGCTACTCCCTGCCCGCCGGCGCCTTTTTCGAGATCCAGGGCGACCGCATCGCCCGCATCTCCAACACCTACAACATGACCGACTGGATCAAGCAGGTCGGCGCATGATGGATGTGACGGGATGACAGAGGCGGCGTCGCCGGTCTGTTACGCCAGTCTGGGCGTCCACCGCTTCGCCGGCGACGAGCTGCGCGACCGCCTCGATGACCTTGCCCGCCTGCGCATCGAGGTCTTCCGCGCCTGGCCCTATCTCTACAAGGGCGACATGGCCTATGAGCGTGCCTACCTGCAGCGTTACGCCGAGGCCGAGACCGGCACCATCATTGCCGCCGTCGATGGCGACACTATTGTCGGCGCCGCCACGGCGCTGGCGCTGAACGAGGAAGCCGATTACGTGCGCGCGCCATTCGTGCAGGCCGGCATGCCGTTGGCGGAGATTTTCTATTTCGGCGAATCCGTGCTGCTGCCCGCCTATCGCGGCCATGGCATCGGCGTGGAGTTCTTCCGCCAACGCGAGGCGGCCGCCCGCGCCTTCGGCCGTGCGGTCTGCTGTTTCTGCGCGGTGCAGCGGCCGGACGATCATCCGCTGAAGCCGCAGGATTACCAGCCGCTGGACGGCTTCTGGCGCAAGCGCGGCTACGAGCGGCGCGCCGATCTGGTCTCCAGCTTCACCTGGCTCGATATCGGCGCGGCGGAACCGACCGCCAAACCGATGGTCTACTGGATGAAGCGGCTGTAGAACGGTTTCATGATCACGCTGGCCTGCGCGCAATATCCCATCGGGCATTTTGAAAGCTTCGCCGCCTGGCAGGCCCATGCCGCCGGCTGGGTCGACCGCGCCGTGCAGGCGGACGCGCGCATCCTGCTGTTCCCCGAATATGGCGCGATGGAGCTGACTTCGCTGCTCTCCGCCGCGCTGCAGCAGGATCTCACCGGGCAGATCGCGGCACTGCAGGATTATCACGAGGCCTTTGTCGCCACATGGGTGGCGCTGGCAAAGACCCATGACGTGCATATCGTCGCGCCGAGCTTCCCGGTGCGCGTCGGCCCAAAAGAATCAAAACCGGTGTTCAGGAACCGCGCCTATGTGCTGGCGCCCGATGGCCGCGTGGAGTTCCAGGACAAGCGCCAGATGACGCGCTTCGAGCGCGAGGCCTGGATCATCGACGGCGGGGCCGCGCTGAAGGTCTTTGACGCAGTGATCAACGGCGCGGCTTTACGCTTCGGCGTCAATGTCTGCTACGACATCGAATTCCCGCTCATCGCGCAGGCGCAGGCGGCGGCGGGCGCCGACCTCATTCTCAGCCCCACCTGCACGGATACGCTGGCCGGCGCGCATCGCGTGCTGACCGGCGCCAAGGCGCGGGCGCTGGAGAACCAGGTCTATGTCGCGCTGGCGCCCACGGTGGGCATGGCGGAATGGTCGCCGGCCGTCGATGTGAATGTCGGCTGGGGCGGTGTCTATGCCGCGCCCGATCGCGGCCTGCCCGATGACGGTGTGGTGGCGCAGGGCCATCTCAGCGAACCCGGCTGGGTCTTTGCGGCGCTGGATTTCGATCTGCTGCGCGCCGCGCGTGACGAAGCGCAGGTCTTCACGCGCCGCGACTGGCCGACGCAGAGTTTGCCGTCGCTGGATGTGGCGGTGGTGGATCTGACATGAAATGGGATCCCCGCTTTCGCGGGGATGACACCGTTTTCAGATCGTCATGCCGGGTTTGCCCCGGCATCCCGTTTTCAGTTTGAACTTACGCGCTCACCAGCTCGCGCTTGGCACCGGCATACTGCTTGGCCACGGTGGCGACGCGCTTGCCCAGATGCTTGGCGGTATCCAGATCGCTCTGGATCGGGCCCTCTTCCGGACCCTGGTCATTGTTCGACTGCGCCATCGCGCCGAGGAAGCTGCCCAGGCGATTGAGGTCGTTGACGCTGCCCTTGGAATTGTTGTTGCCGGGCAGCAGATCGAGGCCGACCCAGATCATCGCATGCTGGGCCGCGAAGATGCTGAGCTGCTGCAACGTGTTGAGCTTGTCGCCGGACTGCGACGCGGAATTGGTGAAGGCCGCGCCGATCTTGTCCTTCCAGCCGCGGCCGTGCCAGATGCCGCCGGTGTAATCCATGAAGGCTTTGAAGGGCGCCGAGACGCTGCCCATGTAGGTCGGAGCGCCGAAGATGATGGCATCGGCCGCATTGATCTCCTCGATGCGGGCTTCGGCCTCGGCGACGGGGATCAGCAGGGCCTTCACGCCCCCCACGCTGGCGGCGCCGGCGGCGACCGCTTCGGCCTGCTTCTGGGTGTGGCCGTAGCCGCTGTGGTAGACAATCGCAACCTGGGTCATAGATTAAGTCCTTGTCAGGAATAAGAATTTCATGGTCACCTGAAGATCATAAGTTACTTCAGGTGACCATGAATATGCCCCCTTGATTTCCTGAGTAAAGTAGGTACTTAAAAGTAACCACACTTTTCCTGTTCAAGTTTGCGCTATCTACCCGCCCCCAAGCCCCAGGTCGCTCCATGTCTTCGCCCATGTCCCAGCTCGCCAAATCCCCCGCCAAGAAGACCGACGCCCATGAATGCCCGATCGACGCCGTGCTGCGGCTGCTGATGGGCCCGTGGACCACCTACATCCTCTACATCCTGCGCACGCAGGGTCCGCGCCGCTTCGGCGAGCTGAAGCGCGAGGTCGGCGGCATCTCGGCCAAGGTGCTGACCGAGCGCCTGCGCATGCTGGAAGAGGCGCGGCTGGTGCATCGCGACTATCAGGCGACCATCCCGCCGCAGGTGACCTACAGCCTGGCGGCGCGCGGCGCCGAACTCAATCCGATGCTCGATGCCCTGAAAGACATCGCGCTGCGCTGGCGCGACGAGGATGCCACGCCGGCCCGCCAGGCGGCGGAGTGACGCGGACATCCTTCGCTCCAGTAAAACAGTAGGTTGTAATAACTGATATTTGTTCGTGCTCTAATGCTTTAGTCATGGAGCAACATGCGTCTTGCATGTAAGGCCTCTACAACCCTGCCGCTAACCGGCGGCCTGTTCGGAGAGGTCCTATCGCATGCACCGCGTCGGTATTCTCACCCGCATCATCCTCGTTCTGGCCGTTTTTTCGGTCGGCCTCACCGCCGTCAGCTGGCTCGGCGTCAGCGCCGTGCAGACCTACGACCGCCGGGTCGCCGAGCTGCAGCGCGCCAACGAACGCGCGCTCTATGCCGCCCGTCTGCATGAGGGGGTGATCGAGGCGGTGATGGAATCGCGCGGCATTTACATCGCGCGCGATGCCGCGGCGCTGGAGCGGTTTTCCAAGGCGCTGCTGAAAGTGCTGGCCGGGCTCGAGGCCGCCATCCCCGATTATCGCGCGCTGCAGCAGCCCGAACAGGCCGCCGCCTTTGCCACGATGGAGCAGCAGATCATGCAGTTCGTCGGCTTCCGCCGCGAACTCGTGCGGCTGGCGCAGCAGGACAGCCAGCCGGCGGCGCAGGCCTTCGGCGACAACGATGCCAACCGTTCGGTGCGCACGCGGCTGAGCAATGCGCTCGAGCAGGCCGCCGATGACGACCGGATGCAGCGCGACGCCATCGCTGCCGAGCTCGCCGCCTTTGTGCGCCAGCGCCTGCCGCTGCTGATCGGGCTGTCGGCCGCCATCATCGTGGTCTGCCTGGGGCTTGGCTTCTTCATCTCCATCGTCACCTTGGCGCGTCCGATCCGCCGCCTCGGCCAGGCCATGCATATCCTGGCCGAGGACCGCACCGATCTGGCGATCCCCGGGCTGACCTTCCGCGACGAGATCGGCGACATGGCGCGCAGCGTCGAGGTCTTCCGCAGCAATGCCATCGAGAAGAAGCGCCTGACCACCGAGCAGCAGCAGCGCGAGGCCGAGATCCGCATGGCCGACGAGCGCCAGCGCCAGCGCGAACGTCAGGCCGCCGGCGAAATCGCCGATCTGGTCGCGGCCGTCTCGCGTGGCAATGTCTCGGGCCGTCTGGCGCTGGACAACAAGGAAGGCGTGTTCCGCACCATCGCCGAAGGCATCAACAGCCTGTCCATGGCGGTCGAGACCGTGCTGCAGGAGGCCGGCGGCATGCTGAACGCGCTGGCGCGTGGCGATCTCAGCCGGCGCATGACCGGCGATTACGACGGGGTCTTCGGCCAGATCAGGACCGATGCCAACAGCATGGCGGAAACGCTCACCGGCATCATCCGCCAGCTCGACGGCATCGCGCGCCAGCTGCATGTCGCTTCGGGCGAGATCGCCGGGGGCAGCCAGGATCTGGCGCAGCGCACGGAATCGCAGGCCGCCAGCCTGGAGCAGACCGCCGCCTCGATGCAGGAGATGGCGGAGATCGTGCGCAAGACCGCCGACGGCGCGCAAGCCGCCAGCCGTGATGCGGCCCAGGCCAGCGGCACGGCTGAACGCGGCGGCACCATTGTCGCCAACACGCTCAGCGCCATGCAGCGCATCGAAGACAGCGCGGCACGCATCGGCGACATCGTCGGCCTGATCGACGAGATCGCCTTCCAGACCAATCTTCTCGCCTTGAATGCGTCGGTGGAGGCCGCGCGCGCCGGCGAGGCCGGCAAGGGCTTTGCGGTGGTGGCGCAGGAAGTGCGTGCGCTGGCCCAGCGCTCGGCCAATGCCTCAAAGGACATCAAAAGCCTGATCGCGACGTCGAACGCGCAGGTGAAGGATGGCGCGGCCTGCGCGCACGAGGCCGGCGGCGTGCTGGAAGACGTATTTGGCGGCATTCGCCGTGTCGCGGCATTGACCGACGAGATCGCCGGTGCCAGCCGCGAACAGGCCGGCGGGCTGGAGCAGATCAATGGCGCGGTGGCGCAGATGGATGCGATGACCCAGCGCAATGCCGCGCTGGTCGAGGAAACCGCGGCGGCCGCGCGCAGCCTGGCCGACCAGGCCGGCGCGCTGACCAAGGTGATCGGTTTCTTCCGCGTCGATGGCGGCGGCGATGTAGCGACGCCATCGATGCGGCAACTGAAACTGGTGGCGGCGGATTAGTCCGAACGGGCTCCGATTACAGATAGGATGAAGCGGAGCGGCGGATTTTAATGTGGCTCAGTCTGTTGATGTGCAGTAATGCGCTTAGAACGCTGTCTGGAGTTCTGTTTTTTGGTCCGACCACGATTTCGTCCAAAGCAGATGCAAGGTCGAGATCTATTTTGAAGTATGGCACCAGCGTGTCGCGTTTCGCCATGAAGCCAAGATGGTTCCTAAGGTCGTCATCTGCAACTTCGCTGGTTTCCAGCTCCAGGGCGAAGAGCCGCCATTCTTGTTCTTCGCGGAATGAGGGGTGTTTTATCTGGAAACGCTTCAGTATCGCAAACTGACCATGTATGGCGTGCATACGCATCCAGGCCGCTTTTCTTTTTTCTTCTGCGCCCTCCGGATCATCAAAAATCAGGAGACTGGGTGTGCCATGCATCAGGGCTCCATCCGTGATGCACCTCATCAGGAACTTGACGTTGTCGAGCAGATATTTCTTCTGCTCCGCCCGACTGTATTTAACCCTGTCTAGAATGAGGGCAGGTCTCTGGCCTTTTGCCGCGAAAGCCTCGATGACGGATTTGAGATGATCTCTTTTGAATCCTATCGCGAAGCCGGCTCCATCATCGGCATAGCCCCGCCACTGGCTCAGCAGGTCGTTTTCCTCGGACGCGCAGAATCCGAAAGCCCTGACGGAGCCGAGGGAAGAATCAAATATCTTTTTCCAGGCGTCGATCTTTGGCTTATCAAGCCCGAGCTCTCCCAGGATGTCAGCGATGACAACGCTGATCTCCTTGCCTTCGGCAGAATCATTGGTCTGTGAGAAATCCGTTAGCCAGATCGATTTCGACTCAATGATCGATTTGAAAGAGAGCGTGCTGCAATAATGATAGATTGCGGCTGGAAGATTATCGGACGCCATCTGAACTTTTCTTTATCGGGTTTATGCCTCCCTTCCATTTTTACATATACCTCAGGCAACAAAAAAGGCCGCTCGTGAGAGCGGCCTTTCTGTATTGGGCAGGTGCCCCGAACGATTAGCGCGAGTAGAACTCGACGACCACGGCCGGGTCCATCTTCACCGGATACGGCACATCGGCCAGCAGCGGGACGCGCTTGAACGTCGCCTTCAGCTTGCCTTCGTCCATCTCGATGTAGTCAGGAATTTCGCGCTCGCTCGACTTCAGAGCTTCCAGCACGAAGGTGTACTGCTTGGCGGCGCCACGCACTTCGATCACGTCGCCGACGCGAACCTGATAGCTGGCGATGGTGACGCGCTTGCCGTTCACGGCGATATGGCCGTGGTTGATGAACTGACGGGCGGCGAACGGGGTCGCCACGACCTTCATGCGATAGACCACGGCGTCGAGACGACGCTCCAGCAGACCGATGAGGTTTTCCGAGGTATCGCCACGACGACGGTCGGCTTCAGCGAAGGCGCGACGGAACTGCTTCTCGGTGATGTTGCCGTAGTAGCCCTTCAGACGCTGCTTGGCCATCAACTGGATGCCGTAGTCGGTCGGCTTCTTGCGCTTCTGACCATGCTGGCCCGGCGGATATTCGCGCTTGTTCAGCGGGCTCTTCGCACGACCCCAGAGATTCTCATTGAGGCGGCGGTTGATCTTGTACTTGGATTCTTGACGCTTGCTCATTTGGTAGTCCTATTCGGCGCATGGACGGACGGCAGCCACGACGACCCGTTTCATGCAGGGAATGCCGATCTCTCCGGTGAGGAACCGGAGAGGGCGGGCGCATCATAGGGATAAGGGCCCCTCCGTCAAGCGGAGTCAGCCGCCTGAATATCCTCGGCTTTTTGCCGGTTTGGCCAGGCTGGAAGCCGCTCACCGCCCAGCCAGCCGAAGCGGGGGCTTGAAGTGTCGTTGCGCCGCTCTATCTTATTGAACAGATTACATATTTTATAAATCTGGGCTCCAGCGGTCGCCAACGGGCGCCAATGGGCCCCAGCGGACCGTAACCGGCCCCAGCGGGCGCCAATGGACCGTAACGGGCGCCAGTGGGCTGTAACGGGCAGGATCAGTGCTGGCCGGCGGCTGGACATCCGGTCGCCCTGCCCTTCTTATTCAAGGACTTAACACCAAAGGGGCGGAAGCATGCAGTTGCACCTGAGTACCTGGGCCGAGGTCGAGACCTATCTGAAGCGCTCGACCGGGATCATCATCCCGATCGGCTCGACCGAGCAGCATGGCCCCAACGGCCTGATCGGCACCGATGCGATCTGCGCCGAGGTCTTCGCCCGTGAGGTCGGCAAGGCCGCCGATGCCCTGGTCGCCCCCACCATCAATGTCGGCATGGCGCAGCATCATCTGGGCTTTCCCGGCTCGATGACGCTGAAGCCCTCCACGCTGATCGCGGTGATCAGCGACACGGTGGCCTCGCTCAGTCGCCATGGCTTCAACCGCTTCTTCTTTCTCAACGGCCATGGCGGCAATGTCGCCACCGTGACGGCAGCATTTTCCGAGATCTATGCCGGCAGCAGCATGGCGCATCCCTCTGCCAAGACGGGCGTCACCAACACGCCGTCCCTGCGTTGCACGATCAAGAACTGGTGGGAGGCGCCGAGCGCGCGGCGGTTGTCGAACAGTCTTTTCCCTGGTGAAGAGGGCAGCCATGCCACGCCGAGCGAAGTCTCGGTCACCTTCCACGCCTACCCGGACGCCGTGAAGACCGCCGAGATGTCGCCGCGCGTCGCGCCGCAGGGCGGCTTCACCGATGCCGAGGATTACCGCAGCCGTTTCCCCGATGGCCGCATCGGCTCCAATCCGGCGCTGGCGACCAAAGAGCATGGCAAGACCATTGTGGATGCCATCGTGCCCGAGCTGGCCGAAAGCTACAGGGCTTTTGTTGCTGCATGAGCCGTGCCGTCCTCGACAGCTATTACGCCGCTCTGCGCGCCGGCGATTTCGCGACGCTGGAAGGTCTGCTCAGCCCCGGCATCACCGTGCGCTATTTCGGGCCGCCGGGCCTGCTGCCCTGGATCGGCGTGCATGAAGGCTTCGAGGCCTACAAGCGTTTCCTCGACACGGTGCGCGATGCGCTCGAGATCATCGCCGTGACGCAGGAGGCGGTGATCTCGGAAAACGACTGGGTGGTGGTGCTGGGCCGTGGCCAATGGCGCGTCAAGCGCACCGGCCGCGACATCACCGCCAACATGACCAATGCCTTCCGCTTTGAAGGCGGCCGCATTGCTGAATATCGCGTCTATACCGATACGGCCGGCTTTGCCGCCGCGCTCACCTGATCGCAAGAAGCGGGAAGCGTCGCCCGCGTGTGATTGCTAGGGTGCGGCATGAGTGATCTTGAAAAGCGCATCGCCACGCTCGACTGGCCGGCCCTGCTGCAATCCCTGGACACCGATGGCTATGCCACCACCGGGCCGCTGCTGTCGCCCGAGACCTGTGCGGCGCTGATCGCCTCCTATGAAAAAGAGGCGCTGTTCCGCAGCCGCGTGGTGATGGCGCGGCATGGTTTCGGCCAGGGCGAGTACCAGTATTTCCGCTATCCGTTGCCCAAAGCGATCGCCACCCTGCGGCAGCAGCTCTATCCGCATCTCGCCCCGCTGGCCAACCGCTGGCAGGAGAGCATGGGCCTGGCCACGCGCTTTCCCGCCGCGCATGCCGATTACATCAGGCTCTGTCACGCCGCCGGCCAGCAGCGCCCGACGCCGCTGCTGCTGAAATACGGGCCGGGCGATTACAACCGCCTGCATCAGGATCTCTATGGCGAGCTGGTCTTCCCGCTGCAGCTCACCATCCTGCTCAACGATGGCTTTGAAGGCGGCGAGTTCGTGCTGGTCGAGCAGAAGCCGCGCAGCCAGAGCCGCGCCGAGGTGGTGCCGCTGCAGGCCGGCGAGGCGGTGATCTTCGCCGTCAACCACAGGCCTGTCGATGGCACGCGCGGCTCATACCGCGTGACCTTGCGCCATGGCGTCAGTCGCATCCGCAGCGGATCGCGCTATACGCTCGGCATTATCTTCCACGACGCAACTTAGGACTTCGGCGGCCAGACCTGCACGGAGACCGGCTGCGCGCGCCCGTCCAGGCGGCGGTCGCCGGCAGAGTCGAAACGCGGCAGCGCCTGGTCATGTAATGCTGCCTCGGTCAGCGCGTCGTCGGAAACCGCGATGCGGCAGTCGAGCTCGCGGGTCAGCGTCTCCAGCCGGCTGGCGATGTTGACCACGTCGCCCACCACGGTGAATTCCAGCCGCTGCGCGCTGCCGATATTGCCGATCACCACCGGGCCGTAATGCACGCCGACCGACAGCTTCACCGTGGCGGCGCCGCGCCGCTGGCGCTTGGCGTTCCAGCGGTCGACCTCGGCCTGCAGCGCCACGGCGCAGCGGATGGCGCAGGCCGCCGCGTCGGGCCGCTCGCGAATGCCGCCGAAGGTGGCGAGAAAACCGTCGCCCAGATACTTGTCGAGTGAGCCGTCATGGCGGAACACCACGCTGCTGCCGCGTTCATGGAAGCTGCGCAGGAGTCGCACCACGCGGTCGGGCGCCAGCTGCTCCGACATGCCGGTGAAGCCGACGATATCGGCGAACAGCACGGCGACGCGGCGGTTGGTCGGCGTGCCGAAGGCAGCCTCGCTGGAGATGATCGCATCGGCGACATCGGGCGAGACGTAGCGCGACAGGTCGGCGCGCGCGATTTCGGCCCGGCTTTGGCGCAGCAGCAGGGCGCGCGAGCGATAGACGGCGGCGGCCAGCAGCGCGGTGGCAATGGCGGTCAGCACCACCTGATTGACCAGCATGAACAGGCCAACGTAATACGGATCCATGATCACCCGCAGCAGCGCCTGCGGCTCCACCACGGAATCTGGCGTATAGACCAGCGTGTCGGCCCGCATCATCACCAGCAGCACGCCGGTCGACCAGGCCGCGATGGCGCAGAAGCCGGTCCAGATCACCTGCAGCGGCGAATAGGACAGCGCCGCGCCGACGATCAGCAGCACGAGGTAGAGGAATTCCGGGCCGCGCACGCGCATCTGGATCGGGAATCCGAAATCCAGGCCGCCGGGTGGCGGCAGGATCACGATGGCCGTGATCAGCGCGGCATCAAGTGCAATGAAGCCCAGGCGGATCGGCACGGCCAGGCGGTGGCGGCGCAGCAGATGCGGCACCAGGCCAAGCAGGAAAAACACCGCCGTGACGCTGAGGTAATAGACCTGGCGCTGCGATTCGATCGCCAGCACCAGCCAGATCATCACCGCGGCGACGGCGACGATGCGGGCGCGGAAGGCGAAGACCAGGCCGCGCTGCTCCTCGTCGGCGAGGGCGCGGCTGATTCGCTGGCCCTGCGCGGTGCGCGGGGGGTGTCGGCCTCGGAGCAGAGTGGCGAAGACACCGTACCGCGGTGCGGAAGAGTCGGGGTTTTCAGTCTCGGCCACAGTCACCTCCGGCGCGGATACAGGAGCATGCCATGCGGAGCGAACACTCAGCCACTGCATAGTCTTCAGTCTGTGACGGCCAGAACATTCACGCAGGTTAGAGCAGGACGGACACGAATGCTGCAGTGCAAAGAGCCGCGTTCTGCCTGCGTTTGTAATCGTGCGCACACAAACACCACATCACACAAAAACCGCATTCTCGTCACACCACTGGCATGCTTGTCCGGCTAATGTCACTGCCATAGTTCACGTCGTAACCGGCATTCGTTTTTCAAAACCGAGGAGGGGCCCATGCAAGACACGCGCACGACTGCGATCCACCTGATCCGCAGCAGCCAGGTCTGCTGGAACACCAACGAGCCCGGTCTCAACGAGATGCTGGCCGATCCGATGACCCAGCTGCTGATGCGCCGCGATGGCGTGCAGGAAGCGGAGATCCGCCGCCTGGCCGCGCGCCTGCGCCAGCGCGCCGCAGACAAGTCGGCCGGCGAGGCCCTGCCGGCGTAAAGACGCCCCTGATTCTGTCAGGCTGAGAAAGCCCGCGGCCCGCCCGGCTGCGGGCTTTTTCCGTCTGGGCAGGGTTTCATTGACGGGCTGGACTGATCGGGGTCAGCAAAATCAGCAGCTTGTCAAAATATGCGACTTATTCTCACTTGCATTCTCAAACGTCCTTCGATACTATGACAGGCATCGGGCGCGGCGGTGGATATCCGCGCCGGAAGGATGTGGATCCCATGCAGGAAAACCAGAGCAGCGAGAGCAAGTGTCCACGGACCCAGCAGTCCAAGAGCGCAACGGTCACCGAGCTGCGCGCCAGCAATCAGGGGCGGGGCGGCAACGCGCGCTACGACAGCCGCTGCATTTTCCGCGGCGGCCGGGAAGTGGAAATCGTTCATAACGGCGAGGAATACCGTCTGCGCATGACCGCCGCCGGCAAGCTGATCCTGACCAAGTAGATTGCCCCGCCAGAAGGAGACGAACCTCATGCAGGTCAGATCTTCGGTGTTGAGATTGTCATTGCTGGGCAGCGCGCTGCTCAGCGTCTGCGATGCCTGCCAGGATATCCGGCGGATTTCCCGCGCCGGATAGGCGCCCAGAGAAGACCGCGCCGCATAGGCGCGACAGCATTCAGAAGACGGCTGCCGCAGCTCCTCCCACCCTGCCTGCGGTCGCCACGCGGCCGGCGATGCGTCCCTCGCGCATCCCGGCCGCAAATCTTTTCAGGACTGAAAGATCAGGCGACGACGACCCAGCCGTCCACCAGCTTGACCGGAAAGTTCTCGATCGCCTTGTTCTTGCACGGGCCGATATAGCAAAGTCCGTCATGGATGGTGAACAGCGCGCCATGGGTGCCGCATTGCAGTGCGGTCTTCTTCATGTTGAAGAATTTGTCAGGCTGCCAGTCCAGCGGCGTGCGCACATGCGGGCATTCGTTGATATAGCCGAACACGCCGCCCTGCCAGCGCACGACAAAGCACTGGAAGCGCTCCTTGCCCTCGCCGAAGCTGAAGCCTTTCGCATCGGTCTCGTCCAGCGCGTCGAACCGCATCAGCTGCGTGCCGGGTCCGGGCTGATTGGGGCGCGGCGGATTGGGGCGGTCGGTCATGATGCGGCTACGCGCTCACGCCGCCCATTTTACAGATCAGCTTCCACGATGCTGCATCGACAGGCGAGACCGACAGCCGCGACTGCCGCAGCAGCGCCAGCTCCTTCAGCTTCGGCTCGGCCTTGATTTGAGCGAGCGAGACCGGGGTCTTTAACGGAAGCAGCGCCTTGACGCTGACCATGCCAAACTTGCCGGTCTCGTCGGTCGGATCGGGGTGATAGAGTTTGCAGACCTCGACGATGCCGACGATCTGCTTCTCATCGACTGAGTGATAGAAGAAGGCGCGGTCGCCCAGCTTCATGGCCTTCATGTTGTTGGCGGCCTGGTAGTTGCGCACGCCGTTCCAGCTCTCGACCTTCTTCTTCACCTGGCTGTCCCAGGACCAGGCGGAAGGTTCGGATTTCATCAGCCAGTAGTTCATTGCTTTTTCCTTATAAGCTAACGGCCTATTGAAGCGCCTGAATACCAAATCCCATCGGTATTCATCACAATGGTCCGCATACCCTTCTGCAAACATCCTGTGTCCACATCCAAGTATCCAGTCCTTATTCGGAGCTTTAAGTCGGTCTCCCAGACGATATCGCAAACTCCATTTCCTGGATCTTCGTAGACTCGCACAGGATGAGGCCCGGAATAGTTCCACACCTCAATCGCTGACATCACAGCGCTAAGGCCATCGTTATATGTAAAAAAGTGGTCATCATTACTGGAAAAGACAGGGCGATCCCCGAGTGTGGTTATGTTTCCATCGTTGCTCACAATGAGAGCTCCCGTCCCTTCGAAGAAAGATAAATCGAGGAGGAAGGCATCTTTTGCAGGCCAGTAACCTATGACACGCGCAGATTCGCACGAACCGGACAGACAAGCATCACTATCGGGGTCGACATCTTCAAAATCGAAAATATACCCATTGTGAAAATAGAGCTTCAGGCGTTCGCCATCTCTGACAGCGTGTCCTGGATGCGCTGTTATGAATCGTGCCTCATCCCTAGCTGAATCATAAGGCGGTTTGGCATCAATGCCGAATGGTGAGGCACTCGCGCAGGCCTGTAAGGTTACAAGGACGCATGCAAGAAGCAGGAAGCGCATCACGTTATGCTTCCGCCTTGAACGGCCTGGCCAGCAGGGCGAACAGCATTTCCTCGATCCCCGCGCCCTGATGCAGCACGGCATCGACCGCGGCGCAGATCGGCAGTTCGACGGCTTTCGCTTTCGCCAGCACCTGCAGGGCGCGCGCGGTATGCACGCCTTCCGCCACGGTGCGGCGGCCGGCCATGATATCGGCCAGCGCTTTGCCTTCACCCAGCGCGATGCCCAGCGACAGATTGCGCGACTGCGGGCCGGAGCAGGTCAGCACCAGATCGCCCAGGCCGGACAGGCCCATCAGCGTCTCGCGCTTGGCGCCCATGGCCAGGCCAAGCCGTGTCATCTCGGCCAGGCCGCGCGTGATCAGCGCGGCGCGCGCATTGTCGCCCAGCCTCTTGCCGATCACGATGCCGCAGGCGATCGCCAGCACGTTCTTCACCGCGCCGCCGATCTGCGCGCCGATCACGTCGTCGGACAGATATGGCCGGAAGGTCGGCCGGCCCAGCCGCTGCATCAGCCGTTCGCCCAGCGCCGCATCCGCGCAGGCCAGCGTGGCGGCCGCTGGCAGGCCGCGCGCGACCTCGGACGCGAAATTCGGCCCGGTCAGGATGGCGATGGGCCGGTTTGGCAATACAGACGCAATGACTTCTGATGGGAGCAGCCCGCTCGCCATTTCCACGCCCTTGGAGGCGACCACCAGCGGCGCATGGCCGGGAAGCTGCTTGCCGATCTGCGCGGCGAAATCGCGTAAACTTTGCGCCGGTACGGCCAGCACCAGCGCGCCGCAATCGTGCAGGTCGCTCAGATTGCCGGTGGCTCTCAATGCGGCCGGCAGAACGACATCCGGAAGATAGGCGGCATTGGCATGGTCGCGATTGATCATCGTCACCACATCGGCATTGCGCGCCCAGAGCAGCGTGTCGCCTTGTTCGGCCGAGAGTGCGGCCAGCGCCGTGCCCCAGGCGCCGCCGCCGATGACCCCGATCTTCATCATGCTTTCACACCTGCATAGGGCTTCGCGGCCGCCATGGCATCGAGTGGCCAGCGCGCGCGCGCCGGCGCTTCAAGGTCATCGATCAACCCTAAGCGAAACCGTTCCAGCCCGGCCCAGGCGATCATCGCGCCATTGTCGGTGCAGAGATTCATCGGCGGTGCCGTGAAGGTCATGCCGCGCTGTGTGCTCAGTCCGATCAGGCTCTCGCGCAGCGCCGTGTTGGCGGCGACGCCGCCGGCCACGACGAAATGTTTCCCGGCCTCACCATGCGCCGCATCGAACATGTGAATCGCGTTGCTGCTGCGGTCGAGGATCACATCCATCACGGTCTGCTGGAAGCTCGCCGCCAGATCGGCTTTGTCTTTATCAGAGGGCATGTCGCCGCAGCTTTCCAGGGCGAGCCGCACGGCGGTCTTCAGGCCGGAGAAGCTGAAATCGCAGCCGGGCTTGCCCTTGAGCGGCTTGGGCAGCGAAAAGCGCGTCGCATCGCCGCTCTTCGCCAGCCGCTCGATCGCCGGGCCGCCGGGATAGCCCAGGCCCAGCAGCTTGGCGGTCTTGTCAAACGCCTCGCCGGCGGCGTCGTCGATGGTGGTGCCCAGGCGCTTATACTGCCCGACGCCCTCGACCATCAGGAACTGGCAATGGCCGCCCGAGACCAGCAAGAGCAGGTAAGGGAAGGGCACGTCGTCGCTGAGCCGCACCGAGAGCGCATGGCCCTCCAGATGGTTCACGGCAATGAGAGGTTTGCCGGCGGCATAGGCCAGCGTCTTGGCCGTCATCAGGCCGACCATGACGCCGCCGATCAGGCCGGGCCCGGCGGTGGCGGCAATGGCGTCCAGGTCGGCCAGTGTGACCCCGGCGTTTTTCAGGCTCTCGGCCACCAGCCCGTCCAGGTGTTCGATATGGGCGCGGGAGGCGATTTCCGGCACCACGCCGCCATAGGGCGCGTGTTCCCTCGTCTGCGAGAACAGGCTATGACTGACGATGCGCGAGACGCGGTCATCCGTGTCCCGCACAATCGCGCAGGCGGTCTCATCGCAGCTGGTTTCGATGCCAAGGACAAGCATCGCCGGTGGTCCGTCCCGAGGTGTGTATCCACAAGTGAGTAGGCCTTAGCATTATGGCACCAGAGCGGCAAGTGAACCCCGGCATCCCCGTCCTCACCATCGGCACGCGCGGCTCGCCGCTGGCGCTGGCCCAGGCGCAGGAAACCCGCGAGCGACTGCTCAAGGCCCATCCGGGCCTGCGCGAGGCCGAGATCGCCATCCGCATCATCAAGACCACCGGCGACCAGATCCAGGACCGGCCCCTGTCCGAAGCCGGCGGCAAGGGCCTGTTCACCAAGGAGATCGAGGAAGCGCTGCTGGCCGGCGAGATCGACCTGGCCGTGCATTCGATGAAGGACATGCCGACGCAGCTTCCCGCCGGCCTGATGATGGCCGTCTATCTGCCACGGGAAGATGTGCGCGACGTGCTGCTCAGTATCGCGCCGATCGGTCTGGCCGATCTGCCGCAGGGCGCCACCGTCGGCACCTCGTCGCTGCGCCGCAAGGCTTTTGTGCTGGCGCGCCGGCCCGATCTGAATGTCGTCAACTTCCGCGGCAATGTGCAGACGCGCATCCGCCGCCTGGAGGAAGGCCTGGTCGCCGCCACCTTCCTCGCCATGGCCGGCCTTAACCGTCTGAAGATCGCGCCCGCCGGCATGCGTGTGCTGCAGACCGACGAGATGCTGCCTGCCGTAGCGCAGGGCGCCATCGGCATCGAATGCCGCGAGAATGACACGCGCGTGATGGAATTCCTGACGCCGCTCGATGACGCGCCGACCCGCATGCGGGTGGAAGCCGAACGTGCGCTGCTGGCGGTGCTCGACGGCTCCTGCCGCACGCCGATCGCAGCCTTGGCCGAACTCGATGGTGTGGGCCTGCGCCTGCGCGGTGCGATCGCGCGGCCCGATGGCAGCGAGCTGATCGAGCTGGAGCAGCGTGGCAATGCGCGCGACGGCGTGGCGCTGGGCGAAGCACTGGGCGAGCAGCTCAAGGGCCGCATGGGGCCTGGGTTCTTCGATGTCTGAGCAGATATAAGCCGTGCGGCTGCTGCTCACCCGGCCCGAGGCGGACTCGCAGGCGCTGCGACAACAGTTGGTCGCGCGCGGCCACAGCGTGGATGTCGCGCCGCTGCTGGCGATCCGGAAAAAGCATGATGTGGACTTGCCGCTGGATGGCGTGACGGCGCTGCTGTTCACCTCGGCCAACGGGCTGCGGGCGTTCTGCGAGGCCACGCCGCGCCGCGATTTCAACGTCTATGCCGTCGGCCCGGCCAGTGCGCTGGCCGCCCGGGCCGCCGGCTTTGCGCAGGTGGAGGCGGCTGGCGGCAATGTCGAGCTGCTGGCGGCGCTGGTGCGCGACCGGCACGCGGCCGCGTCTGGAGCGTTACTGCATGCGGCGGGTTCGGCGCGGGCCGGCGATCTGCAGGCCATGCTGCAGCGGGATGGCTATGACGTGCGGCGCAGCGTGCTGTACGATGCCGAGACGGCGATCGCACTGCCGGCGGATGTGACGGCGCGGTTCGGCGCCGGTGAGTATAACGGCGTGCTGTTTTTCTCTCCCCGCACGGCGGCGACATTTGTTACCTTGGCTGCGGCGGCCGGTGTTTCGGCCGGTGCGGCCCGCAGTGCGGCCTTCTGCCTCAGCGCCAATGTGGCGGCGGAAGTGCAGGATATGGGCTGGGGCCACATTGCGGTGGCGGCCACGCCGTCGGAAGATGACCTCTTGGCTCTGTTATAGGCTGGCCCTGCTCTAGGACGGGATTTTTAAATGAACGACAAGCCCGGACAGGAAAAGATCATCGACGCTGATGTCGAGCCGCTGGAGAAGGCCGGCCGCGGCCGGCGCACCACGCTCATCCTCTACACGCTCGGCGCCATCGTGCTCAGCGTTGCGGTCGCTGTCGGCTACCAGCTCGCGGTCACCGGCCGTCTCGACGATCTGCTCGCCGGTCGCGGCATCACGCCGACCTCTTCGACTCCGGCGCCGTCACGGCCGGCATCGACGCCGGTCGCATCGCCGCCCCCCACCATGGCGGCTGCATCTTCACCCGCTGCGGATTCGCGCGTCGAGGCGCTGGAGCAGCGGCTGGCCGCGCTCACCGCCAGTATCGAGCGCCTGCAGCAACTGCCGGCCGCCAATGCCACCGATCCGCGCCGGCTCAACGAGCTGGAGCAGCAAATCGCAGCCCTGCGCCAGAGCAGCGAGACCACGGCGGCGCAGCGCACGGCTTTGCAAAGCCAGGTTGGCGACTTGCAGGCGCGTGTCGCGGAACTGACGGAGGCACGCAGCGCCGCTTTGCGCGAGCTGGTACGTGAGCCGGTGCTGCAGGCGATTGTCTGGAGCGAGCTGCGCGAGAAGGCCGGCCGCGGCGAGAAATTCGTCAACGAGGCCACCCAGCTCGGCCAGTATGCCGAGGCCCAGGGCGGCAACCTGAAAACCGCCTTTGCGGCATTGCAGCCTTTCGCCGAACAGCCCGCGCCCTCGGCGGCCGCGCTGATCACACGCTTCACGGCCGTTGCTGAACAGCAGCGCGCTGCGCCGCAAGGCCAGGACGCGGCTGGCGCATCCGAGAAAAGCTGGTGGCAGCGCAGCCTCGACAAGATCACCGGCCTGATCAGCATCCGCCGCGTCGGCACGCTCGACAGCGCCACGGTGGAAGGCCGCCTCGATATCGCGCAGGCCGCGCTTGGCCAGGACGATCTGGCGGCGGCGGTCACAGCGCTGGAAGGCATGACGCCGGTCGCCGGCCTGAAAGACTGGCGCGCGCAGGCCGAGGCGCGGCTGAAGCTGGATGCGGCGCTGGACGCTTACGGCGCGGCCCTGCGCGGTCACCTGTCGGTGCGCTGACATGCTGCGTTTGGTGCGTGGCGGTCTTGTTCTTGGCGTGCTGATGGCGGCGGCGGGTTTCGCCGCCTGGATCGCCGACCAGCCCGGCCGTATCCGCATTGCCTGGTTTGATCATGTCATCGAGGCGCCCGCGCCGTTGCTGGTGCTGCTGCTCGGCCTCATCCTGCTGCTCGGTTTCCTGATCACCTGGGCGCTGGCCTGGGCCGCGGCGTTGCCGCAGCGCCGCCGCCTGAAAAAGCAGGCAAAAGGCTACGCCAATTTCGCCGCCGGCATGGTGGCGGTGGCGGCCGGAGAAGCAGACCGCGCCATGGCGCTGGCCGCCAAGGCCGAGAAGCAGCTCGACGATCCCGCGCTGACGCGCCTGCTGATCGCCCATGCGGCGCAGCTCAAGGGCGACGATGCATTGGCGCTGAAGGCGTATCGCCTGCTCAGCCAGGATCCAGGCACGGCGTTCCTCGGTACGCGCGGCCTGCTTGCCGATGCGCGTCGCCGCCACGATCCCGCCGAAGCGCTCGAGCAGGCGCAGCGCGCCTCGCGCCTGCGCCCGTCCTCGCCCTTCGCCGCCGAGGCCGAACTGCGTCTGCTGGTGGAGACCGGCGACTGGGATGCCGCACGCCGGCGCCTCGATCAGGCGCGCAAGAAAAAAGCCGTCACCAAGGAGGCGCAGGTCGCCTTGGCGGCGCGCCTCGACATGGCGGAAGCGCGCGCGGCGCTGTCGCGCGAGGATGCGCGCATGGCGCGGCACTGGGCCGAACGCGCGGCCAAGGCGCTGCCCGAGCATCCGGCCCCGCCGGTACTGATGGCGCAGGCGGCGGATCATCACGCCGCGCGTGAAGCCGCCAGCTTCCATCTGCGCCGCGCCTTTGCGCGTCGGCCGGCCGAGGCCTTTGCTGAAAGCTGGCTGGCCCTGCAGCAGGAGACGGCGCCGGCCGAGCGCATGCAGGCGGCGGAGGATTTCGTCGCTGAGCGCCGGCGCGAAACCGCCAGTCAGTTGCTGCTCGCCGCGACGGCGTTGCAGAACCGGGATTTCGCGGCGGCCCGCGGGTTTCTGGTCAAGGCGGGCCCCGCTGGCGGCGCCATTATGGGTGGAGCCTGGGCGGCGCGTCTCCTCGCGCAGCTGTCGGAACATGGCGATGGTGATGCGGCAGCGGCCGATCACTGGCGGCAGCAGGCTGGCGCGGCGGCCTTGTGGCAGTGTGGCCATTGCGGTGCGGGCGCAGCAGTGTGGACACCGTTATGCAGTGCTTGCGGCAGCTTCGACACGCTCGATCCAACAGAGCTTGGCAGTGTCGCGCCGCTGGCTGCGCCGGCACGGCCGCTCGTCCTTACAAACTTTACATCCACATAATTATCTTAACATCATTGCTGTCGATTCATGGGAGAGTGCCGCATAAGTTGTGGTGCATCCCATTCGGCTTGAAGCTGTATGTATGCAGCATGGCCGAGTGTTCCTGATCTCTGATCTAACGCATGGAGCCAGCGGCATGTTCGGACGTAGCGGCACTGAAATCGCCATCCACAAATCGATGGCAGTGATCGAGTTCGACGTCACCGGCATCATCCTCGATGCGAACGAGAATTTCCTCAACGCGATGGGCTATACGCTGGCCGAAGTGAAAGGCAAGCATCATCGCATCTTCGTCGATCCGGCCGAAGCCGCATCGCCGGCCTATCGCGACTTCTGGGCCAAGCTCGGGCGCGGCGAATACGACGCCGCCCAATACAGGCGTCTTGGCAAGGGTGGGCGCGAGATCTGGATCCAGGCCAGCTACAATCCGATCATCAACAGCTTCGGCAAGGTGTCGAAAGTGGTGAAGTTCGCCACCGACATCACGCGGCAGAAGCTGGAAGACGCCAATTACCAGGGTCAGATCGCGGCCATCGATAAGGCGATGGCGGTGATCGAGTTCAATCTCGACGGTACGATTCTCACGGCCAACAGCAACTTCCTCGCCGCGATGGGCTACACGCTGGCCGATGTGCAGGGCAAGCATCACAGCATCTTCGTCGACCCGGCCGATGCCGCAAATCCCGCCTATCGCGACTTCTGGGCCAAGCTCGGGCGCGGCGAATACGACGCCGGCCAGTACAAGCGCATCGCCAAGGGCGGGCGCGAAATCTGGATCCAGGCCAGCTACAATCCGATCCGCGACATGAACGGCCGCCCGTTCAAGGTGGTGAAATTCGCCACCGACATCACGCAGCAGAAGATGCAGGAGGCCAATGCCTCGGGCCAGATCGCGGCCATCGACAAGGCGATGGCGGTGATCGAGTTCGATCTCGACGGCAAGATTCTCACCGCCAATCCGAATTTCCTCACCGCCATGGGCTACACGCTGGCCGAGGTACAGGGCCAGCATCACCGCATGTTCCTAGATCCCGCCGATGCCGCGGCGCCGGCCTATCGCGACTTCTGGGCCAAGCTGCGGCGCGGCGATTACGATGCCGGCCAGTACAAGCGGCTCGGTCGCGGCGGCCGCGAGGTGTGGATTCAGGCCAGCTACAATCCGATTCTCGACCTCAATGGCCGGCCCTACAAGGTGGTGAAGTTCGCCACCGACATCACCACGCAGGCACTGGCGATCCGCGCGATCATGTCGGTCTCCGACACGGTGACATCCGCATCCGGTGAAATCATCGAAGCGAGCCAGGACCTGGCGCAGCGCACGGAACACCAAGCCGCCACAGTGGAGGAAACCGCTGCTACCATGCATGAGGTGACGGCGACGGTGAAGCAGAATGCCGAGAATGCCGGCAGCGCCAGCAGGCGCGCCCATGATGCCACCGAGGCCGCCAACGAGGGCGGCCGCATCATGGCGCAGGTGACCGATGCGATGACGGCGATGCAGGGCTCGGCCGAGCAGATCGGCACGATCATGGCGATGATCGACGAGATCGCCTTCCAGACCAACCTGCTGGCGCTGAATGCTTCGGTGGAAGCGGCGCGCGCCGGTGAAGCCGGCAAGGGCTTCGCTGTCGTGGCGCAGGAAGTACGCGCATTGGCCCAACGTTCGGCCAATGCGTCGAAGGAGATCAAGGCACTGATCCAGAAATCGAACGGCGAGGTGCGTCACGGCGCCGATCTGGTGGCTCAGGCCGCCGGTGCTCTGGAAAAGATCGTCGGCGGTATCTCGGGTGTGGGCGATATCATCGGCGAGATTGCCGCCGCCAGCCGTCAGCAGTCCTCGGCGCTGGAACAGATCAATGCCGCCGTCACCAATATCGACGAGATGACCCAGCGCAACGCCGCCATGGTGGAAGAGAGCCGTGCCGGTGCGCACCGGCTGCAGGAACAGGCGCAGGAACTGGAGCGCGTGGTGGACTCGCTGCGCGGCGATGTGCAGAACAACACGCCGTCGGAGCAGCAGCGCTATCTGCAGGCGGCGGAGTAATCCGCCGCCGCGTTACCCGGCATCCTGGTCGGCGCGCGGCAGCAGTTCGTAGGGCGGCTTGAAGCCAGGCATCGCTGTGATGCGGTCGGCCCAGGCTTTCACATGCGGCCAAGTGGTGATGTCGAACTTGCCTTCTTCCATATAGGCGACGATGCAGTAGACGCCGATATCGGCGATGGTCGGCTGTTCGCCGACCAGGAAACGCGTGTCCTGCAAAAGGTCGTTCAGCACCGCGAGGCCCCTGTCGGCGCCCTGGCGCGTGTAGTCCATCACCGCCGGATCAGCCTTGGCGAAGCGCTCGAAAAAGCGCGTGCGGTTGATACCCGGCTCCAGTCGGTCGGTTTCCCAGACCAGCCATTCACGGATGCGCTGGCGCTGTTCCGCCGTCTGGCCGTGAAACTTGCCGGTCTTCTCGGCGATGTATTCCAGGATGGTGTTGGCCTGGCACATATTGAAGCCGTCATGCACGATCGCCGGCACCTGGCCGTAACGGTTGATGGCGAGGAAGTCGGGGGCCTTGTGCTGACCCTTGGCCAGGTCGACATGGCGGTAGTCGAAGGGCAGGCCGCAGAGGCTGAGCATCAGGCCGACCTTGTAGGTCGGCGAGGACAGGAAACTGCCGTAAAGCGTGTAAGCGGCGGCCATGATGCGGCAATCCCCCCGGAAATCGCGTCAAGTGCCGGATATTCTGGACAAATATCTGGCAGTCCGTAGTCGTTTTGAGGCCATTGGCGGCTTGCCAACCGGCCGGTCGGGCCGTATTTTCCGCGCGCTGTCCATCGGGGTCAACCCGCCAAGGGTTTCTCGGGGGCGGCCCGTGTGCCGGCGTAGCTCAGGGGTAGAGCAAGACTTTCGTAAAGTCGAGGTCGGGGGTTCAATTCCCTCCGCCGGCACCATTCTCGCTTCTGCCCGATATGGCGCGCGGGCTGCATTCAGCCACGGGGCGCGGGTTTGCTCTTCAGTTCCATTCCATTCCTGTACGGTTTCCTGCCGCTGACGCTGCTGGGCTACCACCTGTTGTCGCGCCATATCGGCATGATCTCGGCCGCGGTCTGGCTGGTGGCGGCCTCGCTGGTCTTCTACGGCTACTGGAAGATCGACGACCTGCCGCTGCTGCTCGGCTCGATCTTGCTGAATTTCGTCTGTGGCTGGCTGCTGCAGCAGCGCATGGGAGGGCGCGGCCTGATCCTGGCGGCCGGCATCGCCGCCAACCTGCTGCTGCTCGGCTATTTCAAATATGCTGGTTTCTTCTGCAGCGCGCTGCTGGGCGATGCCGCCAGCTGCAAGACGCTGGGCCGCGATCTGCCGCTGGCAATCTCCTTCTTTACCTTCACGCAGATCGCCTTCCTGGTCGATGCCTGGCGCGGTCAGGTGCGCGACCGCGATCCGCTGCGCTATGCGCTGTTCGTGGTCTTCTTCCCGCATCTGATCGCCGGCCCGATCGTGCATTATCACGATATCGGGCCACAGCTCGCCGACCGCGCGCGCTTCCGCATCACGGCTGATAATCTCACGCTCGGCGGCGCTATCTTCATTGTGGGCCTGTTCAAGAAGATTGTGCTGGCCGACCGCTTCGGCGCCATCGCCTCGCCGATCTTCGCCGCCGCCGATGGCATGGCCGGCCTGTCGCCGGCCACCGCCTGGACCGGCGCCATCGCTTACACGCTGCAGCTCTATTTCGATTTCTCGGGCTACAGCGACATGGCCGTCGGCCTGGCGATGATGTTCGGCATCCGCTTCCCTGCCAATTTCCATTCACCCTACAAGTCGACCAGCCTGATCGAGTTCTGGCGCCGCTGGCACATCACGCTGTCGCTGTTCCTGCGCGACTATCTCTACATCCCGCTGGGCGGCAGCCGGCACGGGGCCTGGCGCCGCTACGCCAACCTGCTGATCACCATGGTGCTGGGCGGCCTGTGGCATGGCGCCAACTGGACCTTCCTGCTCTGGGGCGGCCTGCATGGCATCGGCCTGGCGATCAACCATCTCTGGCGCAGCGTCGCCCCGGCCGCCTGGCGCAGCCGTGCGGGCCGGCCGCTCATAACCGTGACGGCCTGGCTGGTGACCATGCTCTTCGTGGTCGGCTGCTGGGTCTGCTTCCGCGCCGGCAGCATCGATACGGCGTTGAAATTCTATGCCGCGATGATCGGCCTCGGCCCGGCAGATGCGGTCGCCACCGGCCTGCCGGTGCGTCGCTACCTGCTGCTGCTCGCCGGCATCCTGCTCTGTGTCATCGCGCCCAACACCAATCAGCTGTTCGGCATCCCGGTGCGCGGCATCACGCTGGTGCCGCCGGCCGTTATGCTACGCTTCGACCGCCGCCTGGTCGATCTGCTTGCTCTTGCCGTCCTGCTCGGCCTGTCTCTTGCCACCCTGCTGAACAATGCGCCGTCTGAATTTCTCTATTTTGACTTCTAGGGTTTCGCCCCGCCGCTTTGCTGCCGCGCTGGCACTGCTGGCGGCGGTGACCTTTGCCGGGGTCAATGCACATATTCCCTTCAGCCTGGCGCTCGATCCTTTCGGCCTGTGGCGCGATACCGGCCCGCGCCGCATCCTGACCAACGAACGCCTGAGCAAATACCTGCTGGCGCAGCGCTATGTCCCGATGAATTTCGACGGCGTGCTAATCGGGCCGTCCTTCTCCGCCAATATGGACACGCGGCAGATCACCGGCAGCCGGCTTTACAACCTGTCGGTCAACGGCGCCAACATCACCGAGCTGCGCCAGATCTTCACGCCGGCGGCGCGCGCCCAGCAGGGCCATTTGCGCTACATGGTGATCTGCCTCAATCCCTATATCGTCGCCAACAGCGGCTTCAAGGACGAGACGCTGCGCTGGTCCTCGCCCTGGGAGGCGGCGCTGCTGGCTGCGCCCTCGCGGCGCGCCACCTGGCGGTTGCTGCGCGGCAAGGTCGAGCCGATTTTCGCGGAAAGCGAAGCGGGCTGGCACAACTTCGATCTCTACAAGACGCGTCAGGTCACGATGTTCAATACCGAGCGGCTGAATGCTCCGGCATCGCCATCGCCGGATGTGCGCCCGATCCCGATTGATCCCGGCGCGCTGGCCGACCTGCGCGCACTGGTCGCTGTTGCGCATGACGCCGGCATGCAGGTCTTCGCCTTTTATTTCCCGACCGACCGCAAATCCTTCGACGACCTCTACCAGCCGGTCTGGTCGCAGTTCCGCGCCACCATCGAGACGGCCTTCCGGCCCGGCGACGTGGTCTGGGACATGAATATCCCAACTTACGACCATATCCGGCGCAACCCGGAAGCCTATACGGACGGCCATCTCAGTCAGATCGGCACCCGGCTCGCGTTGGAGGATGTTCAGCGTCAGCTGGATGCCCACCTCAAGGCGCATCACTGATCTGTATACGGTTTCGACTCGCTGGGGTTCCGACAGATCGTCGCATGCAAGAGCATGCTGTTGCCCGGCGCAGGCATAGAGCGGATATTGTGTCGCCTCGAAGTTAGCGAAAGTCGCATCATGCAGCGTCCCTCCCCGACCAAGACCGAACGCACCTTCGGCGAAGACGAGATCATTGTGTCCAAGACCGACCTCAAGGGTCGCATCACTTATGCCAACGAGGTTTTTTGCCGCGTCGGACTGTATAGCGAACACGAATTGGTTGGTCAGCCGCACAGCATCCTGCGTCATCCGGACATGCCACGCTGCGTGTTTCAGCTGCTCTGGGAGACCATTGCCGATGGCCGCGAGATTTTCGCCTATGTGAAGAACCTGGCGAAGAATGGTGACTTCTATTGGGTCTTCGCCCATGTCACGCCGAGCTACAATGCGCAGGGTGTCATTGATGGCTATCACTCCAATCGCCGACGGCCCGATCCTGCCGCCGTGCAGCGGATTGCGCCGATCTATGCCGCGTTGCTGGCGGAGGAGGCGCGCCATGCCGATCGCAAGCAGGGCCAGGCGGCCGGCTATGCCCTGCTGCAGAAAACCCTGGCCGACAGCGGCCAAGGGTATGATGAATTTGTTTTCTCGCTTGCTGCCTGAACCCGGAGGCTTCTCCTATGTCGTTTTTTTCCGGTGGACGCCAGCGCGCCGCTCTTGAGATTCTGGCCAGTGTCTGCAACCGCGCGGCTGCCGGCGATCTGTCGGCGCGCGTGGTCGAAACTGAAGGTCACCGTGAACTGACGCCGGTCCTGCAGGCACTGAATCGCCTGCTCGATCGCACCGATGCCTTCATCCGTGAGTCGGGGGCGTCTCTGACCCATGCTGCCGAAGGCAAGTTTTATCGTCCCTTTCTGTTACGCGGCATGCCCGGCGACTTCCGGCGCGGCGCCCAGATCATCAACACGGCGCGCGAAGCGATGCACGACAAGGCTAAAACTGCTGTCGCGCTGGAACAGCAGATCGCGGCCGAACGGGCGGCGAACGAGGCGCGCGCGCGGGAAGAGCGTGGGCGGCTGGCCGACCAGTTCGAACATGATGTGATGTCCGTGGTGAAGGCGGTGGAGAAGTCTGCCGCGACGCTGCATGACAATGCCGGAACCATGACGGCGGAAGTGCACGCCGTGCAGGAGAAGGCGGCTTCAGTCGCGCAGTCGGCCGAACAGTCCAGCGCCAATGCGCAGGCGGTGGCCTCGGCGGCCGAGCAGCTCAACGCTTCGCTGGCCGAGATCGACCGGCAGGTTCAGGAGTCGCGCGGCGCCAGCCAGGCGGTGGCGCAGGAAGTCACGCGCGCCGGCAATGCCGTACAGGATCTCGCGGTAGCCAATCGCAAGATTGACGAGGTGGTGGAGTTCATCAAGTCGGTCGCCTTCCAGACCAACTTGCTTGCCCTCAATGCGAGTGTTGAGGCAGCGCGTGCCGGCGAGGCCGGTAAGGGCTTCGCCGTCGTGGCGCAGGAAGTGCGCAATCTGGCGCAGAAGACCGATGAAGCCGCGCGCAGCATCGCCGGCCAGATCGCGGCGATCCAGCGTGCCTCCGATAATACCATTGCCGCCATCGAAGTGATCCGCGCCCAAGCCGATACGCTGAATGATCGTGTCGGCGTGATGGCGGAATCGATCAAGGAGCAGGCCAGCGCTACCGCGGATATCAATGACAATATCCAGGAAGCGGCATCCGGCATCGAAAGCGTGTCGGGTCATGTCGGCCAGATCGGCGATGCGGCCGGTACGGCTGGCGATGCGGCGGGGCAGGTCGGCGCCACGGTAGAAGGCCTGCATGAGCAGGCCGGCATGCTCAATCGCCAGGTGCAGGGCTTCCTGACGCATATCCGCACGATGTAAGTGCGTCTTTGCAGGCGTATGCTACAGTCTGAAGGCCATTATATCCTGAAGGACAAGGCGGCCAGCAGCAGGTTGGGTTTCTCGGCGCTGCCGAAGGGCAGCAGCAACCGGTCATAGGCCGTGTGCTGGGCGCCGTCGTAGAAATCCGCCGGCACGAAATCGTTCACGGGGCGCGCCAGACTCAGGCAGCGACGATAGCTCGATGTGCTGGCGATGGCCCGTGGCGTCAGGATGATTTCCGACAACCGCCGCCCGGTCATATCGAAGCCCAGCCGCGCGGCGCTGATCGCCGAGAAGCGGTGGAAAAAGAAATCGCCATCGCTCAGATTCTCGATCACATGGATGCGGCTGATCCAAGGCGCGAGGTCGTCGGCGGAGAAGGAGTTCCAGGCGGGAAAACGGCGTGTGTCGGCGCGCTGGCGCCAGAGCGCCAGCAACGGCTGCAGGTCCTGAGGGAGATCGGTCTCGGCTAACACAGTCACGATGGCACAGGTCCGAAGGATCGACGCTGTTCGCTTGTAGCATGCCCAGATACCCGGATCGGTAAAAATATGTGAAATACCGGGCAGTTATGCCCTCCATTAGCGTCTTTGTGCGAATAGCGGCCATCGCTGTCTCACCCGCGCGGGTGACGGCGCAGGGAGACAATTTCGCGGCAATTCTGCTGTTGCGATCCGGCGCGCCGGACAGTCTGATGCGCCGAGCTTCGCAACGCCGGACCAGCCCCATGTATGTGCCCGCCCATTTCGCCCAGCGCGATTCTGCGCCTCTGTTCGACCTGATCGAGGCCAATGCCTTCGGCCTGCTGCTGTCCACATCCGGAGGCGTCATCGGCAGCCATGTGCCCTTCCTGCTCGACCGCGGGCGTGGCGACCACGGCACGCTGGTCTGTCATCTCGCCGCCGCCAATCCGCAGGCTGCGCTGCTCGACGGGCAGGAGGTGCTGTGCATCTTCCAGGGCGTGCATGGCTATGTGTCGCCGAACTGGTATGCCAAGAAACCCGCCGTGCCGACCTGGAACTACCAGGCGGTGCATGCCTATGGTACGGCGACCGTGTCGCGCGATCCGGCGGTGCTGCGCGGCATCGTCGACCGGCTGTCGAAGGTCTACGAAGGCCCGGATGGCTGGCAGCTCGACGATGAGCCGCCGAGCTTCTTCGAGGGCATGGCGCGCGGCATCGTCGGCATCGAGATTCCGGTGACCAAACTGGAAGGCAAGTTCAAGCTAAGCCAGAACCGCCCGCTCGCCGACATCGACGGCGTCATCGCCAACCTGCGGCGTCTGGGCGGCGAAGGCAATCTGGCGCTGGCCGATGCCATGGCGCCCATTGCTGAAATAAAGCGGAGCGCCGAGAAAACGCGCGGCACATAAAAAAGCCCGGTATCGCTACCGGGCTTTTCCAGATCCTGAGACCAGCCGTCAGTCGGCGGCGTCCTTCATCTCGTGGCCTTGCTCGTCCTCATCGTTGGCTGCCGTTGCCGCGTTGCCGTCGACGCGGAAATGACCGACCAGTTCGGCCAGCTGACGCGCCTGATTGGCCATCGCCTGGGCCGAGGCATTGGTCTCCTCGACCAGCGCGCCGTTGCGCTGGGTCATCTCGTCCATGTTGACCACGGCACCGTTCACTTCCTCCAGGCCACGCGCCTGTTCGGTGCTGGCGGCCGCGATCTCGGCCACGATGTCCGACACCTTCTTCACCGAGTTGACGATTTCGGTGAGCGAGCTGCCGGCCTGATTGACCAGCGCTGCGCCCGACTTGACCTGGCTGTTCGAGGCCGCGATCAGCGTCTTGATCTCCTTCGACGCATTGGCCGAGCGCTGTGCGAGCGCGCGGACTTCCTGCGCCACCACGGCAAAGCCCTTGCCGGCTTCGCCGGCACGGGCCGCTTCCACCGAAGCATTCAAAGCCAGCAGGTTGGTCTGGAAGGCGATCTCGTCGATCAGGCCCACGATGTCGCTGATCTTCTGCGCGCTGCCTTCGATCTCGCCCATGGCCGACACGGCTTTCGCCACGATGCTGCCGCCGGCTTCCGCCGTGTTGCGCGCCGATCCAGCGAGCTGGTTGGCGGCCTGGGCGTTGTCGGCATTCTGCTTCACCGTCGCCGTCACCTGGTGCATGGAGGCCGCCGTCTGCTCCAGCGCCGCCGCCTGGGATTCCGTGCGGCTCGCCAGATCCTGGCTCCCCGTCGAGATCTCGGCCGAAGCGTCGCGCACGGCCGCGGCCGCGGTGTTGAGCTGCGTCATGGTGCTGGCGAGCTGCTCGCTCACCTTGTTGGCGTCGCCGGTCAGCTGGGCGAACAGGCCCTGGTAGTTGCTGCGGATGCGATGGGTGAGGTCGCCCTCGGCCAGCTTATGCAGCATGGTGCCAAGGTCGCCCAACGCCCGCTCGACGGTGCCAAGCAGCTGGTTCACGCCACCGCCCAGTTCCTGCATCACGCCGGCGATGCGGCTGGTGTCGATGCGTTCGCTCAGGCGGCCGGCATTGGCCGCATTGACGATGTCACCCACCGCGCTCTTCAGCAGCGCTTCCTGCGCCTGGCGTTCGGTTTCGAAGCGCTCGCGGTCGGACTCGATCTGCGTCTGCAGCCGCTGCGCTTCCTGGCCCTGGTCCTTGAACACCTGCACGGCGCGCGCCATGTCGCCGATCTCGTCGCTGCGTTCGGTGCCCACCACGTCGGCGGCCCAGTCGCGCTTGGCCAAGCGGTCCATGGTGCCGGTGGTGGCGACGATCGGGTCGATCACGCGGCGGCCGATATAGAGCCAGCCGATCACCACGGCGGAGACCAGGCAGATCACGGCGATGATCGCCATGGTGATCTGGGCGAAGTTGATGGCGGTCATCGAAGCCGAGGCTGACTTGGTGGCGTCGCTGCGTGCGGCCGAAACCAGCTGGTCGACCGCATCCGACAGCGCCAGCGTGGCCGAGCGGCCTTCGCTGAGCGCCGACAACGCCTGGCTGGCGGCGGCCAGTTCGGAGCGACGGACGCTGAACAGGCCGTTCTCGCCTTCGCTGACCCTGGCGATGCTGTTGACCATGTCCGAGATTTCCTTGTTCGGGAAAGTCGACTCGACCGTGTCGAGGGTCCGCAGCATCTCGGCCTTGGTATTGATGTTGTCGACCTGGATCAGTTCGACGGCTTCCGGGCTTTCGGCCTGTGCCGCGACGGCCAGCATGCCGACGCTCAGGTTGGTCTTGGCGACCAGGTCCTGCATGGCGCGCGCGCCAGCGACCTGTTTGTCGAGAATGCTCTGGATCATTTCCGCCGCGCCTTTGCCGGTGGCGCGCGAGACCAGTTCGAATTCCATGGTCATGTCCATCACCGCCTGGTCGACCGCCGGCTGGGCGATGAACAGGAAGTTGGCATGATTGTCGGTCATCGTCTTGGTCAGGGCCTGACGCTTGGCGTTGAGCGCAAGGCGCTCCTTCACCGAAGAGTCGATGCGCTCCATCGCATCCGACAGGCGGGTGAAGGCGTCTTCAGCTTCCTGACGCAGTTCGGCCGGTGCGTCGGTGGCCTTCACCTGGGCCAGCGTCTGGGTGATCCTGGCCAGCTTGCCCTTCACCACCGAACCGGCGGTGCTGCGTTCGGCGTCGTTGCTCGCATAGGCCAACGCCGGCGCGGAGGCGGCGAGATCGGCGCTCTGCGCCGACAGGGTCAGTGCGGCGCTCACCGCCGGCAGGCTGCGCTCGGTGACGAGGCCCAGCGCGCCGCGGACCTGACCGAAGAAGGCGAATGAGATGAGACTGGAAACCACGGCCATGGCGGCGATGATACCGACGGCCAGGAACAACTTCTGACGGATGCCGAAACGCATTCTTGCGCTCCCCCTAACTTACCCCAGACTACAGACTGCGCCTGGATAATTGCGCATGCAACCCTCCATTACAGCCAGAGTGTCGCAGCTTCCTCAAAACATGGTTAAAGCCGCGCGGGGTATGGACCGCGCCTATGTTTCGGGCACAGCCAGGGGTTTCATCGCATCACATCGATGCGGCAGCGTGCGGCGGATAACTCCAAGAGGTTATACGATGCGACAGGGCTTGCCGGAATCTTCCGAATTCTTTCCGGCCGGCACCCGTCGCATGCGTCATGTCAGAATTCCTGCCAGTCGTCGTCAACGACCGGCGCGGCCGGCTTTGGCGCGGGCTTCGGTGCTGCCGGCGCGGCGGCGGGGGCGGGCTTCGGTGCCGGCTTCGCTGTGGCCTGCGGCTTGTCGACGGACAGTTTGACGACAGGCGCTTTGATGACGGGCGGCTTGCTGGCTGGCGCCTTGGTCTCTGCAGTCACGGCTGGTTTCGCTACCATGGCAGGTGGCGCGGCCTTGGCCGCCGCCATATTGCCAAGTTTGAAGAAGCCGACCAGTTCGGCGATCTCGCGGCCCTGGTTGGCGAGCGCCTGCGCCGAGGCCGAGGTTTCCTCCACCAACGCGCCATTGCGCTGGGTGGTTTCATCCATGCTGCCGACCGCGGTATTGATCTGGTCGAGGCCGGTGGCCTGCTCGCGCGAGGCCGCCGCAATCTCGGCCACGATGTCTGTCACCTTCTTCACCGCGCTGACGATTTCCGCCAGCGACGATCCGGTCTGGTTCACCAGGGCCGCGCCGGTCTTCACCTGGGCGTTGGACTCGCTGATCAGCGCCTTGATGTCCTTGCTGGCATTGGCCGAGCGCTGGGCCAGTGCGCGGACTTCCTGCGCCACCACGGCAAAGCCCTTGCCGGCCTCGCCGGCACGGGCGGCTTCCACCGAGGCATTGAGTGCCAGCAGGTTGGTCTGGAAGGCGATCTCGTCGATCAGGCCAACAATGTCGCTGATCTTCTGCGCGCTCGCCTCGATCTGCGTCACGGCGGTGACGGCATCGGCCACCACGCTGCCGCCCTTTTCAGCGGTGTCGCGGGCGGCCGTGGCGAGCTGATTGGCCGCCTGCGCGTTATCGGCATTCTGGCGCACGGTGGTGGTAATCTCGTGCATCGAAGCGGCCGTCTCTTCGATCGAGGCGGCCTGCGATTCCGTGCGGCTCGCCAGATCCTGGCTGCCGGTGGAGATTTCGCCCGAGGCATCGCGCACGGCACTGGCGCTTTCGGCCAGACGGCTGGCAACATCGCGCAGGCGCGTCACCGTCTCGCGGGCGGCATCGGCGAGCGTGCCGAAGGCGCCCTGGTAGCTGCCGGCAGTATTGGTGGTGAGATCGCCCTGCGACAGGCCTTTCAGCACCCGGCCCAGATCGTCGAGCACGCTCTGCATGGTGTCGGCCAGGCCGTTCATCTGCTGCGACAGTTCGCGGAAGACGCCATCCTTGTTGGCCAGATCGATGCGACGCGAGAAGTCGCCATTGCCGACGGCGGCGCAGAACTGCGCGATCTCGCGGCTGACGGCTTCCTCGGTCGAGCGTTGCTCGGCCATGCGGTTGCGTTCGGCTTCGGCGCGACTGCGCTCCTCGGCCTCCATGCGGGTTTTTTCTTCGGCGTTGCGTTGGAAGATGCCCAGCGCGCGCGCCATGTCGCCGACCTCGTCCTGGCGCTCGCCATGGCCGATCTCGGCGGACTGGCCCTCCGCGATCCGCGTCATCGTCACCGTCATGCCGCCCAGCGGGCTGATCACGCGACGCAGGAAGAAGACAGCACCGGCCAGCAGCAGCAGCACGACGACGACGGTGATGGCGCTCACCATCCACAGGGTCTGGCTGCGCTCGGCGATCAGCTTGTCGGCGACGCGCAGGGCTTCGGTGATGGCGGCGTCGCGCAATTCGCCGGCCACATAAAGCGCCGGGTTATGGCGGGTGCGGAATTCCGGCGCGGTGAAGGGCCATTGGCCGCCCTTGTCGCTGCCGGCGCGGATTTCGGCATAAAGTGCGGGCAGGCCGCTGCCTGGGGTGAAGTAGCCGGTCTCGGTCTTGGCCACCACGGCCTTTAAATCCTGCGAGGCATCAATCATACCCAGCGTCATGCCGATGCGGGCCCAGAGCGCATTCATGCGGCCGGTATAATCGGCATAGCGCGCCTCGGTCTCGGGCGTGATCGGCTTGCCAGAGACGATCACATTCACCATCACAGTGCCGCGTGCGCCGGCATCGGCGCGCATGTCGGCGGCCAGACGCGCAATGGTCATCGGCGCGGCGACATCGCTGTCAGCGCGCGCAATGCCGGCATCAATCGCGTTCAACAACGGCGTCATGCCGGTGATCAGCGCGACCAGGGCCGGCGAATAGCCCTGCAGCACATCGCGCGGCCGGTCGGCCAGCGGCCGGGGCAATGCTTCGTCGACGCGGCGGCGCCAGTCGGTCACGCTGCTGCGTGTCTTTTCGATCTGGCCGACATCGACGGCCGGATGACGGCTCTGTCGCGCCAGCACCAGCACGCGGTCGAAGGCGGCATCGGTATTGGCACGCGGCTTGGCGATGCCGTCGCTCTTGGGATCGTAGGTCTTGTTGTCGAGCAGCGCGCCATTGTCGACGCCGCGTTCAATGCCGATGATCTCGTTCAGGCGCATGATCTCGCCCTGCACGGCGGCCAGGCTGCGGGCGACCACGGCACTGTCGCGGTCCTCATAGGCATCGCGGATCAGGGCGCCGGCCAGACCGAGTACCACCACGGCGATGGCAACGACAAATAGCAAGAAGCTGCTTTTAATACGCATGATTTTTTATCCCGGGGAATGCATGTCGTACTCTGTATACGACGAAAGTCTTTCACAGCCATTAAGTCCGCCATAACGCGCCCATAAAAAACGCCCTGTCTGTTGTATGCAGACAGGGCGTTGAAACTGGGCGTTGCGTCAGACGGAATGATGACGGATCAGAATTCCTGCCAGTCGTCGTCGGCCGCCGCCTTTGGTGCGGGCGCCGGCGCGGGAGCCGGCTTTGGTGCAGCCGGCGCAGGCTTCGGTGCGGCGGCTGTGGGCTTTGCAGGGGCAGCCGGGGCAGGTTTCGGCGGCGATGCGGCTGCAGGTTTTGCTGCCGCCGGTTTTGTCGACGGCGCCTGTACAGCTACAGGATGCGCAGGCGCGGCGGGTGCTGGTTTCACGGCCGGCGGCGCAGCCATGCCGCCGAGCTTGAAGAAGCCGACCAGTTCGGCGAGCTCGCGGCCCTGGTTGGCGAGCGCCTGCGCCGAGGCCGAGGTTTCCTCCACCAGCGCGCCGTTGCGCTGGGTCATCTCATCCATCGAACCGACGGCGGTGTTGACCTGTTCAAGCCCGGTGGCCTGTTCACGGCTCGCGGCGGCGATCTCGGCCACAATGTCCGACACCTTCTTGATCGCGCCGACGATGTCGGTGAGCGACGATCCGGTCTGGTTCACCAGGGCCGCGCCGGTCTTCACCTGCGCATTCGATTCCGCAATCAATGCCTTGATGTCCTTGCTGGCATTGGCCGAGCGCTGGGCCAGCGCCCGCACTTCCTGGGCCACCACGGCAAAGCCCTTGCCGGCCTCGCCGGCGCGGGCGGCTTCCACCGAGGCATTCAGCGCCAGCAGGTTGGTCTGGAAGGCGATTTCATCGATCAGGCCAACAATGTCGCTGATCTTCTGCGCGCTGGCTTCGATCTGCGTCACGGCGGTGACGGCATCGGCCACCACGCTGCCGCCCTTTTCAGCGGTGTCGCGGGCTGCCGTGGCGAGCTGATTGGCCGCCTGCGCGTTATCGGCATTCTGGCGCACGGTGGTGGTGATCTCGTGCATCGAAGCGGCCGTCTCTTCGATCGAGGCGGCCTGCGATTCCGTGCGGCTCGCCAGATCCTGGCTGCCGGACGAGATCTCGCCCGAGGCATCGCGCACCGTGCGCGCGGTATCGTTCAGCCGGCTGGCGAAATCGCGCAGGCGTTCCACCAGCGCGTTGGCGCCGATCTTGAGCTGTCCGAAGATGCCCGGATAGTCCCTGGTCAGATTCTGCGTCAGGTCACCCTGCGCCATGGCGCTGATCGTGGTGGCGATCTCGCCGGTCATTGCCTGGCACTTGTCGGACATCGTGTTGATGGCCTCGCCCAGCGCCTTGATGAAGCCGGTCTTGTCGGCCACATCAACGCGTTCGGAGAAGCCCTTTTCAGTGGCGCCTTCGATCAGGGCGACCACGTCGTTTCCGAGCCGAATCTCCTCGGTGCGGTCGGCCCATTCCACCACGGTGCCGACACGTTCGCCGCGCGGATTGAGGGCGGGATTGGCGATCAGGTCGAAGGTGCGGCCACCAATCACGATGCGCGCGCGATAGGTATCCTTCAGCTTGGCCAGCAAGGCGGTCTGATGGGCAGGGTCCTTGTGGAAGACATCGATCTTCTTGCCGATCAGGTCATCGGCGTTGAAATGCGGCAGATCGCGCTGCAGGTCCGCCTCTGCTGCCTTCAGGGTCGTCCGAACGGCTTTGTTGCAATAGATGATGACATTGTCCTCATCGGCTACCATCACATTGGCGCTGACATTATCCAGGCCGCTGCTGGCGCGGGCGGCGCCGATGGATGTCTGCTTCAGAGCCTCCACGGCGCGCGCCAGGACGCCTACCTCATCGCCGCGGTCGCGATAGCCGATATCGACGCGCAGGTTGCTGTTGGCCAGTTGCTCGGTCCAGCCGGCGATTTTGGGCAGCGGCCGCAGCAGCAGCCGCGTCATGATCACGGCAATGATGCCGCCGATCAGCACGGCGATGATACCGACTACCAGCATGTTCGTCGCGATGCGGTCGGCAAAGGCCTCGATATGCAGCTTCAGAACACCGGCATACAGAATGCCGATGACCTTGCCCGCCGGGTCATGGACCGGGTGATAGATGGTGTAGTAGGGCTTGCCCAAGATCACGGCCTCGCCCAGATAGGTGCGACCCTGCGTGACCGGGCCATAGGCCGCGCTGCCCTTGCCCAGCGGCGTGCCAACGGCGCGCTGGCCGTCGTCGCGGATGATGTTGGTGGTCTTGCGGAAGAAGTCCTGCTCGGCTTCCTGCCAGCGAAACAGCGTGGCGGTCTCGCCGGTCACCTTGCCGACCTCGTCGATCATTTCATGGCTGGTGAAGTCGGGGATCGCGGCCATGGTGACACGGCCGACCGTGCCATTGGCATCGATCTCGAATTTGGTATCGGGAAAACTCTTGCGTACCAGCACGGCAAGCGTACGCAGGCTGTTGTTCTGTTGCTGGATCACCTGCTGCGCGATCTCGATGCGGATACGCCAGAGTGCGGCGCCGCCAAGCGATACGGCGGTCAGGACGATAAGTGTCGCAACGATCAGTGTGATCTTGGTGACGAGCGGCAGGCGGCCGATTAGCATGTTTCCCCCCAGGGCAACGAGCTTGTGTTTTGCATAGCCATGCATGCCCGCTGGACGAGCATTGATTATCAAAACAGCAAATCAAATTCGTTGATATGGATTTTTTTCAAAGCGATAGGGTGAATCCATCACCCTATCGTGCTGGTCCGCACGCGGAGGATTTCCCCACGCCGAGTCGCGGACAGCCGCGCGCACGCGGCCATAGCACAGAAGTATTAGAGTCAGGTGCGGAAGAAGCGCACCAGCTCGGCCAGGCGGGAGGCCTGGTTCGCCATCGACTGCGTCACGGCGGTATTTTCCTCCACTAGGGCCGCGTTGCGCTGGGTCATCTCATCCATCTGGCTGACCGCGGTATTGATCTGGTCGAGGCCGGTGGCCTGCTCACGCGAGGCGGCGGCGATCTCGGCCACGATGTCGGTCACCTTCTTTACCGCATTGACGATATCGGTCAGCGAGCCGCCGGCCTGGTTCACCAGCGCCGCGCCGGTCTTCACCTGTGCATTTGATTCGCTGATCAGAGTTTTGATGTCCTTGCTGGCGTTGGCCGAGCGTTGCGCCAGCGCGCGCACTTCCTGCGCCACGACGGCGAAGCCCTTGCCAGCTTCGCCAGCGCGCGCGGCTTCCACCGAGGCATTCAGGGCCAGCAGGTTGGTCTGGAAGGCGATCTCGTCGATCAGCGAGACGATGTCGGCGATTTTCTGCGCGCTGCTTTCGATCTGCGTCACGGCGGTCACCGCCTCGGCCACCACGCCGCCGCCCTTGGAGGCGGTGTCGCGCGCCATCACGGCGAGCTGGCTTGCCGCCTGGGCGTTGTCGGCATTCTGCTTCACGGTCACCGTGATCTCGTGCATCGAGGCCGCCGTCTCTTCGATCGAGGCCGCCTGGCTTTCCGTGCGCTGCGCCAGGTCCTGGTTGCCGGCCATCAGTTCGGACGAAGCGCTGTGCACCGCATTGGTGCTCTCGCCCAACTGGGCGGCGATCTCGCGCAGGCGCTGCGCCATGCTGTTGGCGGCGTCTTTCAGACGGCCGAAAGCACCATCATAGGCGCCGCTGACCTGACGGGTCACATCGCCGTCCGCCATGCCGCTCATCACCGCGGTGAATTCGCCCACCACGCCGTCCAGCGTGCCGGCCAGGCCGTTCATCTGCTTCGACAGGTCGAGGAAGACACCGCTCTTGCCCTGCTCGTCGATGCGGCTGTCGATTTTGCCCGCCGCAATCGCCGTGCAGAAGGCGGCTATTTCGCGACTGATGGCATTGTTGCGTGCGATCTCGTCTTCCTGGGCACGCTGCTGTGCGGCGGTGCGGTCGCGCTCTTCAGCCTCCATGCGTTGGGCCTGGCCGGCGCTTTCGCGCAGGCCTTCCAGTGCGGCGGTGATGCGGCCCAGTTCGTCGGGATTCTCCGCCGCCGGCACCGGCGTGGTGTAATCGCGCTGGCGCAGGCTGTCCACGGCGACCAGCAGACGATGCACGGGTCCGGCAAAGCGGCGGCGCAGCACCACGATGCCGATCAGTGCCAGCAACAGCGCCACGGCAACGGCGCCACCGGCGATCATCAGGCGGTATTCGGCCGCATCCTGCTCGCGGTCGGCATAGGCAATCACTTCATCCAGCGCGACATAGGCCAGGCCGACGATCAGGTCGAACGGGCCCTGGCAGAGCGCATTCCACTCGGCCGGGCTCATCGCCGGATTGCCGCTGCCGTCCAGCTTCGGGATCACGGCATCGATGCCGGCCTGCGCCTTGTCATGCGCCGCCTTGGCGTCGCGCACGGCCTTCAGCACCGTGGGGGAGACGCCATTGCGCGTGACCAGTTCCTCCAGGCCTTCCCAGCCGGCGATGGTGATGCCGCGGTTGCGTGTCAGCGTGGCGCGCTGGCTGTCGTCCAGCGGCTTGTTGGTGTTGATGTTCTGGCGCTGGATTGAGCACTGGATGCCGTAGCGGTCGCGGATCTGCCAGGCGAAGCGGCGCACCTGCACCAGCTCGGCGATCATCGGATCGAGAATGCGAACCTCGTTGCTCACCACGGCGGAGGTGGCGTTCACGGCGTTGATCAGCCCGGTGGTGGAGTTGTACCAGTCATTGGTATTGGCGATCTGGCGGTTGGCCTTGGGCTTGTCGCCCTCGGCGATCAGGCCGGGAAATTTGCCGCCGACGTTGCCCCATTGCTCTTCGATGGCAGCCTTCAGCTTGGCCTGGTCGGGAAGGTCGAGGCCTTTGAAGGCGAGCTGCACATTGGCGTAGCGCTTGTCGTAATCCACCTTGATGGCTTCCATCGCGGCGCGGCCGTTATCCAGCGACAGGATGTCGGCCTGGGCCTGGCCGCGCTGCACGCGGAAATTGGCAACGCCGTCGAACAGCAGGCGGTCGGCGCGGGCCAGTGCGAGAATCTTGCCCTTCTCGGCGACGGCAATGTAGGCCGTGCGCATCTGCACCAGGGTGACCGCGAGGCCAACCACGCTGAGCAGCAGGATGATCGCCAGCAGCAGGCGATTGAGCGAGTGACGGAACATGCAGACCCCCCGTAGATCTGCCGTGGGCAGACCCGTGCTCTGAGAATTGGTCTGTATGCTATTCTTGTTCCGGCGGGCGAGAATCTAAATTCTTGATAATGCCGGGTATTCCCGGGCCCAGTCGGCCCGGTGGAGCGGTCAGTTCTCGCGGGTGTATTTGCCGCTTTGCATCAGGGCCTGCAGGGTGATCAGGCGTTCCTCGCCGCCGGATTCCAGTTTCCGGATGGCGGCATGCTCGGGAAGATTGGGCAGGGCGACGATGCGCTCGACGCGCCAGCGTGTCCGTGCCGGTTCGGGTAGAAACCGCGAGTGCTCGATGAACACGCTGCCGACTGGAACGGTTGCAATTTCCACCGTCATGATCCGCACCTTCCCCACCAATGGGCCCGACCGGTTCTCTTGGAACCGGCCTGTTGCCTGCCCCTAATCTCGGAGCAGTATGCTTAATTTTATCTAAATGAAAAAGCAGGGTTTTCTGGCTTTTTCAGCGAATACGCGGTCAGGCAATACGCGCCACGGTCGATGTCTGCTAGATTTACTATCGCTGATCGCGCGGGGATCGGGGGGATACAAGGATGGAATGCATGCGGCCTGTTGCATCCCGGATCATCCTGGCGGCGCTGCTGCTGGCTGTCAGTCCAGACCTGCCGGCCCAGAGCCTCACCATCGGTCCGCAAGCCGCGCCTGAAGGTCCAGCGCGCATGCAGCTCCACTGGATCTGGTCCTATGTCGACGGTGCAAAACGCGAAGCTGTGTTGTTGCTGCGCAGCTGTCGTCCAACCGGCGATGCGCCGGCGCCGCTTGCGGTGATCAATCACGGCTCGCCCTCCAATGCAGCGCAACGTCCGACGATGAAACCGAGTGCCTGCGATGGTGAGGCGGCGCGCTGGTTCCTGCAGCAGGGCTATGTCGTCGCCTTCCCGCAGCGGCGCGGCTATGGCGAGAGCGGTGGTGACTGGGCGGAAAACTACGGCAGCTGCACGCGTCCGAATTTCGCGCGTGGCGGCCTTGCGACCGCTGACGATATCGATGCGGCCGTGCGCTACATGAGCGCGCAGCCCTATGTGCTGCAAGGCCGCACGCTGATTGTCGGTCAGTCCGCCGGTGGCTGGGGCACCATCGCCTATGCCAGTCGCAATCCCGCCGGTGTGGTCGGACTGATCAATTTTGCCGGCGGCCGCGGCGGCTGGGCCGAAGACAAGCCCAACACCAACTGCTCGCCGCCGGCGCTGATCGAGGCGGCGGGAAAATTCGGCGCCGGCGCGCGCCTGCCGATGCTGTGGATCTACACCGAGAACGACACCTTCTTCGCGCCCGAGATGTCGCGCGGTATGCATGCCGCTTTCACGGCGGCCGGCGGCAAGGCCGAGTTCCACCTGCTCGGCCCCTGGGGCAAGGATGGCCATGGCCTCTTCTTCGGGCGCGATGGCGCGAAGACATGGGGACCGGTGGTGGCACCGTTCCTGGCCGGACTGTCTAAACAGTAAGTGGGGGAGTGCGTGGTGGGCGGTACAAGGATCGAACTTGTGACCCCTACCATGTCAAGGTAGTGCTCTACCGCTGAGCTAACCGCCCATTCGCACAAATCCGCCCCGGGAGGGGCCGGATGTCCGGGGGTCGACCGGACGGCTGGCTTTTAATGGCTGCGACGCCGGTTGGCAAGCCCCGCCCGGATGCCCCATATTCTCTTACCAGTTGCCCCAGTTCCAGGCCGCCGGGGTTCCGCCCCCGTCCGGCCAGCTTTCCAGGTTTCCATGACAAGCAGCGCCACGCTCAAAACCCGCCGGTTCCAGCCCGATCCGGAATTCCCCAATGACCCGCCGATCCGGGTCACGCTGCCGGCTGCCGGCCGTTCCGCACTGGTGCTGTCCTCGCCCCATTCAGGCGATATCTACCCCGCCAGCTTCAAGGCCTTCAGCCAGCTCGACGCGCTCACCCTGCGCCGCTCCGAAGACGCCTTCATCCACGAACTCTACAAGGCTGGCCCCACGCTGGGCGCGCCGCTCCTGGAAGCGCTGTTCCCGCGCGCCTACTGCGATCCGAACCGCGCCGCCTATGAACTCGACCCCGGCATGTTCGATGCGCCGCTGCCGGCGCATTGCGTCACCGACAGCAGCAAGATCGGCGCCGGGCTCGGTACGATTGCGCGCGTCGTTGCCGGCGGCATGGAAATCTACAAGAGCAAGATTCCCTTCACCGAGGCCGAGCGCCGGGTCGAGACCTGCTGGCGTCCGTATCACGATGCGCTCGATGCGCTGTTGACCGAGGCGCGCAAGCATCATGGCGTCGCCCTGCTGCTCGACTGCCATTCGATGCCGTCGGTCGGCGGCAACAACATGCCCGATGCCGGCATGCGCCGCGCCGACATGGTGCTGGGCGATTTCCACGGCGTGTCCTGCCCCACAAGGCTGGTCGATCGCGTGGAAGACTATCTGAAATCGCGCGGTTTCAGCGTCGCGCGCAACAAGCCCTATGCCGGCGGCTATATCACCCAGCATTACGCACGCCGCGAAAAAGGCATCCACACGCTGCAGCTCGAGATCAACCGCGATCTCTACATGGATGAAACCCAGATCGTGAAATCGGTCGGCTTCGATCGCGTGCAGAAGGCGATGACCGGCCTGACCGAACTTCTCATTGCCTCGGCGACGCCGGACTTCCTGAACAAATGACCAGCATGACAGCACGCCGCCATGGTCTTGCCGTTGCGCTGTCGCTGTTGATCGCCGGTTCAGCCTGTGCCGCCGACGGCACCGGCGATGCCGCGCTCGGTGCGACGCTGGCGGATCGCTGGTGCACATCCTGTCATGGCTCGGCGACGCGCGGTAGCGATGCGGCGCCGCCATTGGCGCAGATGTTGCGCGGCAAAGGCGCGGATGAAACCCGCCTGCGCACTTGGCTCGCCGCGCCGCATCCGCCGATGCAGGGCCTCAGCCTGAGCACCCAGCAGACCGAGGATGTGATCGCCTATCTGCGCCGCTTGGCGCGCGAGTAAGCCGCTTACAGCGGCAGGCCTGTCTTCGCCGCTTACAGCGGCAGGCCTGTCTTCGCCGCTTACAGCGGCAGGCCTGTCTTCGCCGCTTACAGCGGCAGGCCTGT